>NZ_ARYK01000018.1 GCF_000685275.1 Hyphomonas johnsonii MHS-2 | reverse complement strand
GCCTTCATTGCCCAGGGGCTGGAGCAGGCGCGCTATGCGCTGCTCAACGTGCGCAACCTGACCGACATGGTGCGCGCGCCGGTGACGCTCCGGCGCGGCACGGCGCGGCGGGCACGGGCGCGGCTCAGGATGCTGGAGACCATCGTGCGGCGGCTGGTGCTGCTGTTGGCGCTCGGCCTGCGCCTTGCGCCCGTGCGTCCCCGCGCGGCCACGCCGCCCGCCCCGCTGCCGCCCGGCGTGGAAG
>NZ_ARYK01000017.1 GCF_000685275.1 Hyphomonas johnsonii MHS-2 | reverse complement strand
GTGGGGGTGGGGGTGGGGGCGACGGTGGCCGGGCGGATGGTCTCTGCGGCAGCCATCGAGGCGAGGCGGACCTGTTCGGTTTCGCGCGCGGCCTTCGCCTTCAGGGCGGCGACGCGCTGGGCCTCGGCCTCTGCAGCGGCAACCCGCCGGGCCTCGATATCGGCCAGGCGCTTTGCCTCGGCAGCAGCAGCGGCATCCTGCTCGGCCTTGAGGTCTGCCAGGCGCTTCGCTTCAGCTTCGGCGACCCGGGCGGCTTCGGCCTCGGCGAGGCGGGCCT
>NZ_ARYK01000016.1 GCF_000685275.1 Hyphomonas johnsonii MHS-2 | reverse complement strand
GTCGTTTTCGATGCTTCGAGCAGTTGGTCGAATGCGGGATTGTGCTGCTTTGCGAATACGATGGCAGGGTGATCGGCGGCAAGTTGGTGATAGTAGAAGGACGTGCCTTCCTTCAGCTGCTTTTCAATCGATGCAGCCGTTGCAGCCATGCCTTCGGCGAAGGATTTGTAGTCTTCCCCTTCCCGCTTCATCTTGAAGATCAGGACATCGGCGCCTTCAGGGAACGCGGCTTCCCAGCCAGTCGGCATGTTGGAGCCGAAGTGGAAGATCGAACCAGCTTCCATGACCTGGCGCTTGCCCTCACTGCAGAGAACCCAGCGACCGCTCATTGTGTAAACGATGCTCTCGGTCGGATGCGGATGCTCTGACAGGAACATGCCGGGCTCAAGCCGCAGCGTGTAGGCACGCAACTGCTCGCCGAACAGCAAGGGCGCAAAATAGCCCTCATGCGTGAATGTCCGGCTGCCGCCCATCGACGCAGCCGAGACGTTCTCAATGATCTCGACATTGTTAGCGAGCTGAACATATTCAGGTGCCAGATTGGTCGCCCGGACCACGTAAGCATCACGAATCTCAGCCGCTGCGTCGCCGGAGAGTTGATGGGACCCATCAGGCGCGTGTGAGTGACCATGCGCATCGTCCGCCGATTGGGCGGTTTCTGCTGAGGG
>NZ_ARYK01000015.1 GCF_000685275.1 Hyphomonas johnsonii MHS-2 | reverse complement strand
GACGCAATAATGCAGGATGCCGTCGACATCATAGATCGGGTCTTCGTGCGTGGTGGACTGTGCCCCAATACGAACGTCGCCCGTGGCCAAACGGCGGACATTGGACACGCAGCGCACAATGATCATTATTGGCCCATTGTTGTCGTTCGAGGAACACGACGTCAGTGTCCCGATCCGCCCAAAGAAAGCCGCTCGGGATGGCTGCTTTTGGTCAGGAGGAGACATACGGGTCCAGCGAGCTATTCCGGCTCCGAAATCGACGCAGGCAATACGGTTGTCCTGAAGGCATTGCTGGCTTTCCAGAACTCGCCAGCAGGGTCCCAAGCCTGGAACACAGCCACGACATCATACTCCGGGAACACCATGATCCGCTGTCCCCCAAGTCCATATCCGGCGAACCCGAGTGAGCGCCCCTCTCCGTCCTCAGGCACCCACCATTGATAGCCGTAGCCAAAGGGCGAGGAATTATCTCCTGTTGAGGTAGACGGAACGTTCGAGGCCACGGAACGACGCACCCAATCTTCCGAAATGACGCGCTCGCCGTCCCATAGTCCATCTCGCAAGAACAGGTACCCAATCCGCGCCATATCATGGGCCGAAAGGTAAAGCCCGCCTTCGGTATCCGCCTCGCCATCTGGCGTGATTTTCCAATAGAACTCATCGATACCGATTGGGCTGAACAGCTTTTCTTGCGCCCAGGCGTCAACACGCTGGCCGGTCGCTTCGTGCAGGATTTTGCCCAGGAGGACGCTCGCGCCGTCATTATATTTGAAGACTGCGCCAGGCTCCTCGTACATCGGTTGGTCAAGGATGAATTGAATCCACGTCTGGGAGTTTTCAAGTGCGTACGTACTGTCGGTTTCAGATCCGAAACCCCCTTCATCATCCCATGCAATGCCGGTTCGCATTGTCAGAAGGTCATCAATCGTTATTCGCTCTTTGCGTGGGTCGGATTCATCAACTTCGTAAGCGTCAAAAAAGGGGAGTATTGGCGCGTTGGTTCCTTCGATATATCCTTCATCAATCGCGATGCCCAAAACCGCGGAATTGATGCTCTTCGTAACCGACTGAACTGTATGTAAATCCGTTCCCTGATAATAAGGATGCAAATCAGCATCGTCGTAATTATAAATTGGATTGCTGAAGTTCGGCGTTAATCGGTCGTCTTGATCGAGGCTCGCGGCCAATGCTGCGTAGTCCCGCTCGATCTGCTGTTCCGCGACGATGCGACCGTGTCGAATGAGTAGAAAATGATCAACGCGACCGTATTTCTCGGCGACCAGATCTTCCATGAAACGATTGACGGGGTCCGGATCGAAGCCTTCCGCCTCAAGGGTCGAATACTCCCAGTCTTCTTGCGGCCATGAAATATCTGAAATGTCTTCAGAAGCGCTGGCAGACTCCGTCTCGTCGCTTTGAGGGGCGCTGCAACCCACCGTCATGGCTGCCATGGCAACAGCGGCCAAACTGAAACGCATTATTGTAGAAGCGCTCTTCGAAAGGCGTGCTGTCATTGTAATCCCCGTTTTTGTACAACTCTTTAAAGGCGGTTCCGGTCCCGCGGTCATCCATAATCCACGTAAGGCAGATCTCAAAGGTCTGCGCTTGGGCAGCATGTGCCGTTGGTCGCGCTTGCCCATCCTGACAGGTTCGGCATCGAAAGCGGAGAGTTCCGTCCTGAACACTGAAAAGCCCGCACGTGCAGGTGCGGGCTTTCGTTGTTCAGTTCCGGTCCTCGCCTTTCCTTTTCAGGGACCGCGAGGGCCCGCCTAGACGGTCAGCCAGGCCGGGCGGACATAGGGT
>NZ_ARYK01000014.1 GCF_000685275.1 Hyphomonas johnsonii MHS-2 | reverse complement strand
CGCCGCCACTCGGCATGCAGGCGGTTCGCCTCGATCTGCGCCTCTTCGAGCGGCTTGAACGTACCAAGACCGACATGCAGGCGGACAGTCTCACGGCGGAGGCCCGCAGCATCCAGTTCCGACAGGAGGCGCGGCGTGAAGTGGAGACCGGCGGTCGGGGCGGCAACCGATGCCGCGTCCTCGCCGGCAAAGGCTGTCTGGTAGGTATCGCGGTCTGCCGCATCGGCGGGGCGGCGGCGGGCGATATAGGGCGGCAGCGGCATGGCGCCGTGGGCGTCGAGCGCCCGCTCCAAAGCGGCGCCGGACTGCGAGAAGGCGAGTTCGATCTCGCCCCCTTCGAAGCGCTGCGTGATGACGGCGTGGAAACCTTCGGCGAAGCGGATCGTGTCGCCCGGCTTCAGGCGTTTGCCCGGCCGCGCCAAGGCCTGCCATGTATGGTCGTCGACACGCTCGACCAGGTTGACGTCACAGGCCACATCCGCGCCGACGGCGTCACGCGCCGGGCGAACGCCTTTCAGCGCAGCGGGCAGGACCCGCGTGTCGTTGAACACAAGCACATCACCGGGGGCAAGGTAGCGCGGCAGGTCACGCACGTGGGCGTCTTCGAGCCGCCCGTCACCGTGCACGACCAGCAGGCGCGCGGAATCCTGCGGATCGGCCGGACGAAGCGCGATGAGGCGCTCGGGCAGGTCGAACTGGAAAGCGTCGAGATTCATGGGCGCGCCCGTCCTGGCAGCGCCAGCCTGGCGTTACTGCTCAACCACGCTGGCCACGGAGGGAAGGTCGCAAACGGTCACGTCCTCACCTTTTTCGGCAAGCTCGGCGTTGAACTCTGCTGTGTCGGTACGCATGACCCAGACAGCCGGGCGTTCGGCAACCGGCAGGTCGGCGGCGATCTTGGCAGACATCAGAACGTCGGGGTTGACCACTTCGCCGCCCTCGGATTCCTTGCCGGGCTTGAGGGCGAGCACAACGTCCTCGCCTTCGACGACCCGGCCCCAGGCGGTGTATTCCTTGTCGAGGTGGCGGGAGGTAGCGCGCATCAGGAAGAATTGTGAATTTGCGGAATTGGGATCAGAAGTGCGCGCCGTCGACACCACGCCGCGGCAATGCGGGATCCAGCTGGTGACCAGGCCGTCCAGCGACATTTCGGCGAAGAACGAGGCCTGCGTCTCGACCGGGAATCCGTTCACATAGCCACCCTTCGCCGAATCCACCGGGCCGATTGCGGCCTGAAGCGGCATTTCTGCGGGGTCGCGGCGGAACGTGAATTCGCCCGGGATGTTCGGCAGCCCGGATTCGCGGCCCTTCAGGGCGTAAATGTCACCACCCTGGGCCATGAACCCGTTGATCACGCGATGGAAACTCGTGCCGTCGAGCTCACCCGACTGGATCAGCGTGGTAAACTGCGCAAAATGCTTCGGCGCGACATCGGGGAAGGCCTCGATCAGGATGCGGCCCTTGGTTGTTTCGAACACGAACAGGCGTTCGGGGTCCACAGCGCGCCAATGGTCAGGATCGGCCTTCGCCTGCGCGGCGGTGACCGCCGGAACAGCTTCCTCATTCGTGTCTGTATCGGCGCCAGCCGCCAGCGCCACGGCCAGGGCCGAGGCTGCAATCACCAGGGATGCGAATTTCATTTACCGTATTTCTCCATCAGGGCGCGCTTTACGTCAGCGCTCACAAAAGGCGAGATATCGCCGCCCAGGCTCGCAATTTCCTTCACGAGCCGGGACGCGACGGCCTGATGCTTAACATCCGCCATCAGGAAGACTGTTTCAATGTCGGGATTCAGTTGCTCGTTCATCGCCGTCATCTGGAATTCGTACTCGAAATCCTGAACCGCCCGCAGGCCGCGCAGGATGATCTGCGCGCCGCAGGCCTCGGCGAATTTCATCAGCAGGCCGTGCATGGGCATGACCTTGATTTCCGCCATGCCCGGCCCGGTAAACTGGGCACATTCGGCCTTCACCATCCTGACACGCTCCTCGAGCGAAAACAGTGGCTTCTTGGCTTCATTGACGGCCACGCCAATGACCAGCGTATCGACCAGCTTCATGGCCCGCCCGAAAATGTCGATATGCCCATTGGTGGGGGGATCGAAGGTTCCGGGATAAAGACCTATTCGATGCACTGGCAGACCCTCTCGCTTATTCCGACGTCTCTGGCGACCCGGCTTCTGCTGGCCCGCCTTCGTCCCCATCCATATCGGTTTCAGCGTCTTCCACAAGGCGCGCGACGGAAACAACGTGCTCGCCTTCCGCTGTCCGCAGGACCCAGACGCCAGCCGTGGAGCGGCCCGCGATGCGGATCTGGTCAACCGGTGTACGGATCAGCTGGCCGCCATCCGTGACGAGCATGACCTGGTCGCCATCATCGACAGGGAAGGACTGTGACACCTGCTTGGTTGGCCCGGCCTTCTTGTCGCGGCCCCAGATGTTCTGGGCGACAAGGCCTTTGCCGCCGCGCCCGGTGGTGCGGTAGTCGTAGGCGGACGAGCGCTTGCCCATGCCGTCATCAGCGATCGTGAGGATGAATTCCTCGGCAGCGCCCAGCTCGGCGATACGCTCGGGGCTCAGTGCAGTGTCAGCGACGGCCTCGTCGGCATCATCCTCGCTGATTTCCTCTTCCTCGCCTGTCGCGGCACGACGCATCGCAGCGGCGTGCTTGAGATAGGCGCGCGCCTCTTCGGACGACGCCTCGACGTGGCGCAGGATACCCATCGAGATGACTTCGTCCTTCGCACCGAGACGAATGCCGCGGACGCCGGTCGAGTTGCGCCCGGCAAACACGCGCACGTCGGTCACCGGGAAACGGATGCACTGGCCAAGCGCGGTGGTGAGCAGGATGTCGTCATGCTCGGAACAGATCTTGACCGAAACGATGCCATCACCCTCGTCGAGCTTCATCGCGATCTTGCCGTTGCGGTTCACGCGGGTGAAGTCCGCCAGCTTGTTGCGGCGCACCGTGCCGGAGCGGGTGGCGAACATCAGGTCGAGCACTTCGTGCGCCGTTTCGTCATCCGGAAGCGGCATGACGCTCTCGATGCGTTCATCGGCTGCCAGCGGGAAGATGTTGACCAGCGCCTTGCCACGGGAATTCGGCCCGCCGACGGGCAGCCGCCAGACCTTTTCCTTGTAGACCATGCCGGCCGACGAGAAGAACAGGATCTCGGTATGGGTCGTCGCCGAGAACAGCTTGACCACGAAATCCTCGTCTTTCATCGACATGCCGGAGCGGCCCTTGCCGCCGCGATGCTGCGTCCGGTAGGTCGAGAGCGGGGTGCGCTTGACGTAACCGCCATGCGTCACGGTGACGACCATGTCTTCGACCTCGATGAGGTCTTCGTCTTCCATGTCGATTCCGCCCATGGCGAATTCGGAGCGGCGCGGCACGGCAAACTTTTCCTTCACGTCAGCCAGCTCAGCCTTGATGATCTCAAGGATGCGCGGGCGTGAGCGCAGGATGTCGAGCAGGTCGGCGATCTTGTCGGACAGGGCCTTCGCCTCGTTGCCGATCTCGTCGCGGCCAAGGCCGGTAAGCCGGTGCAGACGCAGGTCGAGAATGGCGCGCGCCTGTTCGTCGGACAGGTAGATCGTGTCGCCGCCGGACCAGCGCGTGCGCCGGTCCGCGATCAGTTCGAGCAGCGGCCCCATGTCCATGATCGGCCAGGCCTTTGCCAGCAATTGCTCGCGGGCGGTGGCCGGATCCGGCGCATGGCGGATGATGCGGATGACTTCGTCGATATTGGCCACAGCGAGGGCAAGACCAACCAAGACGTGAGCCCGGTCGCGGGCCTTGTTCAGTTCAAACTTGGTGCGCCGGACGATCACTTCCTGCCGGAAGGCGATGAAGCAATCGAGCACCTTGCGCAGGTTCATCAATTCTGGCCGGCCGCCGTTCAGCGCCAGCATGTTGACGCCGAAACTGGTTTGCAGCTGGCTGAACCGGAAGAGCTGGTTGAGCACGACTTCGGCGCTCGCATCCTTGCGCAGTTCGATGACGACACGGATGCCGTTGCGGTCGGATTCGTCGCGCAGGTCGGAGATGCCCTCGACGCGCTTTTCGCGGACAAGTTCGGCAATCTTGGTGATCATCGCCGCCTTGTTCACCTGGTAGGGAATCTCGGTGATGATGATCGCCTGGCGGCCGTTCTTGGCCTCTTCGATATTCGTCTTCGAGCGCATGATGACCGAGCCGCGGCCGGTGGTGAGGCCCTTGCGGCTGCCGGCATAGCCCATGATCAGGCCGCCGGTGGGGAAGTCGGGACCAGGCACGATGTCGAGCAGGGCCTCGTCGTCGATCATCGGGTCGTCGATCACCGCCAGCGTGGCATCGACGACTTCGCCGAGATTGTGCGGCGGGATGTTGGTGGCCATGCCGACCGCGATGCCGCCGCCGCCATTGACCAGGAGGTTCGGGAACTGGGCCGGCAGGACCGTGGGTTCCTGCTGCGAGCCGTCATACGTGTCCTGGAAGTTGACGGTATCCTTGTCGATATCGGCGAGCAGGTAGGTCGCCGCCTTGGTCATGCGGCTTTCGGTGTAACGCATGGCGGCTGGCGGATCATTGTCGATCGAGCCGAAATTGCCCTGCCCGTCGACCATCGGCAGGCCAAGCGAGAACGGCTGGGCCATGCGCACAAGCGCGTCATAGATCGCGCTGTCGCCGTGCGGGTGGAAATTACCCATCACGGCGCCGACGATATTGGCCGATTTCTTGTAGGGCTTGTCCGGCGTGTTGCCGCCGACATGCATGGCGTAGAGGATGCGCCGGTGCACCGGCTTGAGGCCGTCGCGCACGTCTGGCAGCGCGCGGCTGACGATCACGCTCATCGCATAGTCGAGATACGAGCTCTTCAGCTCCGATTCGATGGAAATCGGCTCAATGCCGTCCACGTGAATTGGACCGGCACCACCCGCATTCTCGGGGGTTTCCGGCTCGTCCGGCGGGGTCGTATCGTCGCTCATTGGGAGGCTTTCTGTGTATCCGGTCGCTTGGGGCGGGGGCAGTGCCCGAATCGCCTATATTTATTGAGAAAACACTAGCAGGCGGAGGGGACGAAAGCCACCCTTTTGGCGGGATTTTGGCAGTTGGCGACGGTGACCGGCCCGACACGAAAAACAGCCCGAACATATGCACGAAAAAAGCCCGGATATTGCCCGGAAACAGGCCGAAACTGTTCGACTCAGCCCGACAGAGTGGCAACATAGTTGGCCACACCGGAATAGGATTCCAATTCTGGCTTGTAGGCACCGATCTTGTACAGGTTGCCATCGATATCAATTCGGGAAATGTCAAAACCGTGCGACACGAGCAACTCGAACAGAGCGCGGAACATGACGCTCGAGTTCACGTCCGAGGGGCCAAACTCAAACTGGACAGAGCGGACGCCCCGGCGCGCAAATATTGACTCGCACCCTCGCAGGACGCTGAATTCGTGGCCTTCGACATCCATCTTGAGCAAATGGATTTCCTTGATGCCGAGACGGCTCACGACATCATCGACTGTATCGACCAGGACCGTTGTCTCGGTCGCGGTTTCGAAACTCCTCTCCTGACGCGCATGAAATGATGCCAGATGGTCATCGCCGTAGTTGTAGAGCTTGAGTTCCCCCGGCATGTCGCCAAGCCCTACGCCATGGATGAATACATGGTCAGATTGCAAAAATTTGTTCTCCAGTTCCCGGACGAGTGCGGGTTGTGGCTCGAACAGGTGAACCGTGGCGGATGGCTTGATTTCCAAAGCGAGCGCCGTCCATTCCCCGTTGTTTGCGCCGACATCGAAAATGATGGCATCGTTCGGCAGGCCGAGCTTTGAGATAGCGCGTTTTTCAGACTGGACGTTCCAGCCGCTGCCTCCTCGCAATGCCTGTAGAAATTCGCCGGTTCGAACGAAATTCGCGCCGAGTTTATGACGAACTTTCCGAGGCATCACGCCAAATGCCACGACCAGAAGACGTTTCATACCAACTCCAAACACGTTTTGCCTCAACCAATGCGCTCAACTCAACGTCAGTGGTTCTTACTTTTCAACTTGAAAGCAAGCATCGGGCCAACATGAATTTGAGCTCACGCCCATCCGCTTTTACGAAATTTGTCTATTCGGCGGCCCTCAGCGCCCCGAGATCGGACAGGGCGCGCATGACGACGGCCTTGCGTTTCGGCACGTCGGCGCCCGGATCGGTCATGTCCATGTTGAAGGCGAAAACATAGGTGCCGGGCGCCTCGCCGCCAGTCTGCTCGAGCCAGCCGACATACCAGCCGATATCGGTTTCGCCGGCGACCGTTTTCCAGCCTGTCTTGCCGTAGAGGGTCCAGCCCGGGCCGGAATCGGCCGCCATCATGGGCACACCCAGCTCGTACGTCCGCGCCGACAGCGGCAACGTGCGCCGGGCCAGGTGGGCGAGGAAGGCGACCTGCTCCTGCGCAGAGATCGCCAGCGGGCCCGCCAGCCAGTATTGCGTGACGTTTTCGGGCGGGCCGACATCGGCGTTGCCATAGTGGAACTGGTCCAGCCAGTCATGCAGGGCCGGGGCGCCGATGCGGGGCGTCAGCGCCTGGTAGATCCAGACCGTCGACCGCTTGAAGGCCGCCGCGAAATCCTGCGTCTGGTTCCAGGAGTTCGCCCAGCGCTTCACGCCGTCCCATTCGAAGACCTCGTCCGGGCCGGACACGGCGCCGGTTTCGAGCGCGATCAGCGTGTGCGGTATCTTGGACGTCGAGGCCGGGGTGAACTGTTCAGCAGAGCGGGCCGGATTGCTGATCCATGTGCGCTCGTCTTCCAGCCGGTAGATCACCAGCGTGGCAGTGGCCGGATCAGCGCCTGCCGCCGCCACGCTCTCGTCCAGCGCAGGTGGCAACATAGTCGCGCAGGCGGCCAGCACGAGCGCCAGGAGGGCGGCCAGGACCCCTCCGGCGACCGGTGGGGGAGACGCGTGCCTGCGCCGCATCATGGCCCCTCCCTAGAACGGAATTTCGTCGTCGAGGTCCTGGCTGAAGCTTTCGGCCGGGCCGGTCATCTTGCGGGCGCTGCCCTGCTGGCTGCCGAAATCATTGCCGCCGGACCGGGCACCGCCGCCGGCACCGCGGTCAGCAGCGCTGTCGAGCATGGTGAGCGTGCTGCCGAAGCCGCGCAGGACGACTTCGGTCGTGTAGCGATCCTGGCCTTCCTTGTCCTGCCACTTGCGGGTTTCCAGCTGGCCTTCGATGTATAGCTTGGAGCCCTTCTTCACATAGCTCTGGACGATGCGGACAAGGCCTTCGCTCAGGATCGAGATCCTGTGCCATTCGGTCTTTTCCTTGCGTTCGCCGGTCGCCTTGTCTTTCCACGTCTCGGACGTTGCGAGCGTGAAGCTGGCGACCTGGCCGCCATTCTGGAACTGGCGGATTTCCGGATCCTGCCCAACGTTTCCGACAAGGATGACCTTGTTCACTGATCCTGCCATGTATCCATCTCCGCTCAAGCTTGTTTCATTATCGAATCTGTACTCTTCTACCGCGACTGACCCCGCCTGTCGCCTGCCCAGCCGTATTTCCACAGGTGAGGACAAAAAAGCAGCACGGCGCAGATGTTCACATTTTGTTCTTGTGGTCAAGCTGGACTCACGCCACACATAGAGCCTAGCAACACTCCCAATCCTGTTTCGTCACCGTAACGAGCTTCCTGCATGGCCCGACTAGAATCGCCTTTCATCCGCGTGCGCGGCGCAAAGGAACACAACCTCAAGAACATCGACGTGGATATCCCGCGCGGTGAGCTTGTCGTGATGACCGGGCTGTCAGGCTCGGGCAAATCCTCGCTGGCATTCGACACGATCTATGCCGAAGGGCAGCGGCGCTATGTCGAAAGCCTGTCGGCCTATGCGCGCCAGTTCCTGGAACTGATGCAGAAGCCGGACGTGGAAAGCATCGAGGGCCTGTCGCCGGCAATCTCGATCGAGCAGAAGACGACCAGCCGCAACCCGCGCTCGACGGTCGGCACCGTGACCGAGATCTATGACTACATGCGCCTGCTGTGGGCGCGTGTGGGCATTCCCTATTCGCCCGCCACGGGCCTGCCGATCGAAAGCCAGACGGTCACCCAGATGGTCGACCGGACGATGGCCCTGCCGGAAGGGACGCGCCTGTTCCTGCTCGCGCCGATCATTCGCGGCCGCAAGGGCGAATACCGCAAGGAATTCGCCGAACTGCTGAAGAACGGCTACCAGCGCGTCAAGGTGGATGGCGAGTTCTACGAACTGGAAGACGCGCCCAAGCTCGACAAGAAGTTCAAGCACGACATCGATGTCGTGGTTGACCGCGTGGTCGTGCGCGAAGGCATGGAGCAGCGCCTCGCCGAGAGCTTCGAGACGGCGCTGGGCCTGGCGCAGGGCATTGCGCTGGCCGAATATGCCGACCTCGAAGAGGGCGAGACCGAGCCCAAGCGGATCACCTATAGCGCCAATTTCGCCTGCCCGGTTTCAGGCTTCACGATTTCCGAGATCGAGCCGCGCCTGTTCTCGTTCAACAATCCGTTCGGCGCCTGCCCGACCTGTGACGGCCTTGGCAACCAGCTGAAGGTCGACCCCGATCTCGTGGTGCCGGACAAGGACCTCGACCTGCTGAACGGCGCCATCGCGCCCTGGGCCAAGTCCACCTCGCCCTACCAGACACAGACGCTGCAGGCCCTGTCGACGCATTACCGGTTCGACCTCAAGAAGCCGTGGAACAAGCTGCCGGACGCCGTGCAGCAGATGATCCTGCACGGCACCGGCGAGGAAGAGATCAAGTTCGTCTATGACGATGGCATGCGCCGCTACGAGGTGAAGAAGACGTTCGAGGGCGTGATCCCGAACCTCGAGCGACGCTATCGCGAGACCGACTCCGCCTGGGTGCGCGAGGAAGTCGCGAAGTTCCAGTCCGCTGCGCCCTGCCCGGCCTGCGGCGGCAAGCGCCTGAAGCCGCAGGCGCTGGCGGTGAAGATTGCCAAGCTGGATATTTCGACCGCTGCCGAGTTTTCGATCCGGGATGCCGGCGTCTGGTTCGGCAAGGTGTCGAAGACGCTGACCAAGCAACAGAACGAGATTGCGAGCCGCATCCTCAAGGAGATCAATGACCGGCTGAACTTCCTCAATGATGTCGGCCTCGAATACCTGACCTTGAGCCGCGGGTCCGGCACATTGTCGGGGGGCGAGAGCCAGCGGATCCGGCTGGCGAGCCAGATCGGGTCCGGCCTGACGGGCGTGCTGTACGTGCTGGACGAACCGTCAATCGGCCTGCACCAGCGCGACAATGCCCGCCTGCTGGAGACACTGAAGCGGCTGCGCGATCTCGGCAATTCCGTGATCGTGGTCGAGCATGACGAGGACGCAATCCTGACCGCCGACCATGTCATCGACATGGGCCCGGCGGCCGGTGTGCATGGCGGCGAGATCATTGCCGAAGGCACGCCTGAGCAGGTGCTGGCCAACCCCAACAGCATGACCGCCGATTACCTGAACGGCACGCGCGAGATCGCGATCCCGAAACGCCGGCCGGTGGAAAAATCCAAGCGCAAGGTCACGCTGAAGGGTGCGACCGGCAACAACCTGAAGAACGTCACCGCGACGATCCCGCTGGGCAGCTTCACCTGCATCACGGGCGTGTCGGGCGGCGGCAAGTCAACGCTGATCGTCGAGACGCTGTACAAGGCGCTGGCCCGCAAGCTGAACGGCGCCTCGAGCCCGCCACAGCCCTATGACAGCCTCGAGGGCCTCGAATATCTCGACAAGGTGATCGACATCAACCAGAGCCCGATCGGGCGCACGCCGCGCTCGAACCCGGCAACCTATACCGGCGCCTTCGGGCCGATCCGCGACTGGTTCACCGGCCTTCCGGAATCCAAGGCGCGCGGCTACAAGGCCGGGCGGTTCAGCTTCAACGTCAAGGGTGGCCGCTGCGAGGCCTGCCAGGGCGACGGCGTGATCAAGATCGAGATGCACTTCCTGCCGGACGTGTATGTCACCTGCGAGACCTGCAAGGGCAAACGCTACAATCGCGAGACGCTGGAAGTGCTGTTCAAGGGCAAGTCGATTGCCGACGTGCTGGACATGACAGTGGAGGACGCAGCGAAATTCTTCACGGCCGTTCCGGCGATCTCGTCAAAGATGGAGACACTGGTACGTGTCGGCCTCGGCTATGTGAAAGTCGGCCAGCAGGCCACGACCCTTTCAGGCGGCGAGGCCCAGCGCGTGAAGCTGGCCAAGGAACTGGCCAAGCGTGCGACGGGCCGGACGCTGTACATCCTCGACGAGCCGACGACCGGCCTGCACTTCGATGATGTGCGCAAGCTGCTGGAAGTGCTGCACGAGCTGGTCGATGCCGGCAACACGGTGGTCGTGATCGAACACAATCTCGACGTGGTGAAGACCGCCGACTGGGTGCTGGACCTCGGGCCCGAGGGCGGTGATGGCGGCGGCCGGCTGGTGGCAGCCGGGACGCCGGAAGACATTGCCGCCAACACGGAAAGCTGGACCGGCAAGTTCCTGGCCGAGACCTTCCGCCGGCAGGACGAGCGCCGCGCCGCCCGCAACAAGCGCGAGCGGGCGAAGACGCCTGCGGCTGCCGCGAAGGCCGTCGCGCCGAAGAAGGCCGCAAAACCGAAAGCCACCGCCAAACCGAAAGCCGCGGCCAAACCGAAAACGGTTGCCAGGTCCAAGCCGGCGGCCAAGCGCAAGTCGGGTGCCACCAGCGCCGCCAAATAGGGGCCTTCGCGCCAGCCCTTGCGCATTCCGCAGGGGCTGGCGCTCAAGCCTCCGGTCTAGGTGAACGTCTCGTCGATTGCCGGATTGCTGGCCCATTGAGGATCGGCCCGCGCCGCCAGTGCGGCAGGCCCCGAAAAAATGTGCATCCAGCAGGCCTGAAGGAAAATGAAGCCCACCATCAGGATGCCTCCGGGGATGATGATACCGGGCGCCGCCATCGCCGAGAAGATGGCTGTCGGATCATCCTCGATGCCGCTCATCACCGGCATCAGCGATGCGACCATGACAACGGCAAAGATCAGGTAGAACACGAAGAATACGACCATCATGATCAGCATGAGCACGATCCAGCTGCCGACAATGGCCCAGGCCTTGCCCTTCGTCACGCGCCAGGCCTGCCCGAACTGGATGCTTCGATCGCGAACCGTGAGTGCCGCCGCCGGAGAGAACCGCGCCGCCACCCAGAGTGCGAAAACCATGTAGGCGATCAACAGGATGAAGACCAGAAATCCGGCGAGAATGGCGCTTTCGCTCGACCCTATCGCGGCCACAACGCCGAAAATCAGGGCCATCACGAGGAAGATGCCCAGATAGAGCGCGATGAACAGGCCAAACCAGATCAGGCCGACAACCAGCAGGCGCCACTCGTCGCCGCCCAGCTGCAGGCGAAAACCTTCCGCCCGCATGTACCGGCGCTGGTTGGCACCTTCGAACAGCATCCAGAAGGCCAGGCCGAGCGGGAACATCAGCAGGTAGCCCAGAAGCATGCGGCCCACCTGCCCCGTCATGGCCGCTTCCATGGCAACCGGGTCGTTCATCATGTCCGGATTGAACATCATCCCGAACATCGGCCACTGCAGCCAGAGATTCACCGCCGACATCACCAGGTACAGGACCGCATAGGTGGCGCCGAATTTGAGCAGAAACCCCTTCGGGCCGCCCGTGCGCCGGAAATGGAACAGCGCATTGTCGAAATTGAACTCGAGATTCGGCATCCTTGGCTCCTCTTGCCTAATCGAAAACTGCCATCTGGGCGGCGTCGTCGACGCCGCCGCGGGGATCGTGCCGGGCTGCAAAGGCGGCCGGACCGCCGGTGAAATGCTGCAGCAGCCCAGACAGGAACAGCCGGAGCAGCGCGTAGATTGACAGAGGAATGACAAAGGCCGTCGACGTCAGCACGGCGGTCAGGTCGTCTGCCGACTCGACCGTTTCCAGACTCGGCATGGATGTCGTCATCAGGGCCATCTGAAGCACCTGGTCGATCACGCTGACGATGATGCCACCGCTCACGGCCAGGATCAGGTAGGCTCCGAGAATGGGCCAGAACCGGCCGCGCGACACGTTCCAGGCATCGAAGAAGACGATCCTGCGATCCTTGATCGTCATGGCGAAACAGGGCGCAAGCCGGGTCGCGAAGAAGACATAGACCGGGAATACCAGCAGCATCAGCCCGAACAGGCTGCCGATCATGGAAAAGGCCTGCCGCGCAATCACGTCTTCCGGGCTGTTGGACACAGACGCGCTGAGCAGTGATGCGATGCCGCCCAGCATGACGAACAATATCGGGCTGATGAACACCAGGTACATGAGGCTCCAGAGCAGGGCGACGACCATCATGCGCAGCTCGTCGCCGCCGAAACGCAGCGTGAACCCCTCATCGCGGATGTAGCGGCGCTGCGAGGCGGCCTCGAACATCGCCCAGAGCGCCCAGCTGCCGACGATGGAGAGAACCAGGAACGGCACGAGCGGCTTGAAGATGCCGGACAATGTCGCGGTGATGGATCCCGGAGCGTCCCGGTCGATGCCGGACCTGTCCAGCGCCCCGATCGACTCGATCACATCGCCGAACGTATTCCGGGTCAGGAGGACCATCACCCCGAAGAACAGTGTGAAGACGATGGCGTAGGCGGCCGAGAACAGCCACGGAAAAGATTGCGCATAGGCAGCGCGAAACGGGTTCGCCAACGCCCCTTCAAAGGAAAATCTCGTTGGCATCGTCCCGCCCCCCAACTCCGATTCCCTGCAGACTAGAGCGATTTAGGCGGCAGACGCAATCTCTTCGGTCGGACCGGGCGCCGGCGCCAGGCGCGGCAGGGCACTGACTGCGAGCCCGTGACCCGCCAGAATGAACGGCGCCAACAGGAGCGCGCCGATGCTGCCGCGCAGGAAACCGGCAACGGATCCGTCGCCGAGCACACCCGCCAGCGCGGCATTGAGGCCGACGGCGACGGCGAACGGCAATACATGGGTGCCCAGCGCCGCGAGGCCAAGGCGCAGGGCATGGCCCTTCGTCCACGGCCATGTCCGGAAGACAAGCGTTTCGCCGGACCTGACCGTCGCAGCGCCGACAAGCAGCAGGCGAATGGCGAAGAAACAGAGCGCCCACAGCCCCAGCGCGCAGGCAATCAGCAGCACGGCGCCATAGGGCGTTGGCAGCATGTCGCGGATGGCGGCCTGCACAATGGCCGGATCCGTCTCCGCGCCGAGATCGGTGCGGCCGGAGACTTCGAGCAGGATGCCCGGAAGGATACCCAGGAAGAAGACGATGAACACGCTAACGAACAGGAACGCGGTATAGATCGAGATATTGGCGTGTGCGAGCGAGAGGAAGCTGCCCGTCTGCTGTCCCAGCATCGTGCGATAGATGCTGAGCGACCAGGCCACGCCGGCGCAGAAGACCGCCGCCAGCAAGGCCAGCGCGAGGACAGACCCGCCACCGGATGCCGACTCCAGCGCGACCGTGTAAAGGCCGGACGCGAGGACGAGAGCGCCGAGCCAGCGCAGGCCCGGCACGAACGACCGCGCCGCAAGCCGCCAGGCCTCGGCGACCAATCCTGTTACCGGCAATCTGTCCGCCATCGTCCGGCTCCTCACTGCCCAGACACCTAACCCGCAAGTTGGCGGGCCGCAAACACCATCTTGACGCGCGGGACCGGCCTGCGCATGTCCCCTCCATGAGCATCAAACCCATACATATCATCGGCGGCGGCATGGCCGGGTCGGAAGCAGCCTGGCAGGCGGCAAACGCCGGCGTGCCTGTCATCCTGCACGAAATGCGCGGCGTGAAGGGCACGGAAGCCCACCAGACCGACCATCTGGCCGAGCTTGTCTGCTCCAATTCCTTCCGCTCGGACGACCATACGACCAACGCGGTCGGCGTTCTGCACGAGGAAATGCGCCGGGCGAACGGCCTGATCATCACCACCGCCGCCGACCACCAGGTGCCGGCCGGCAGCGCGCTGGCGGTCGACCGGGACGGTTTTGCCCAAGCCGTCACCGCGAAGCTGGAAGCGCACCCGCTGGTCACCATCGTGCGCGAGGAAATCACCGGAATTCCGCCTGAAGACTGGGACAGCGTGATCATCGCGACCGGCCCGCTGACGTCGCTGCCGCTGGCAGAAGCGATCCACGCGCATACCGGCGAAGGCGACCTGGCCTTCTTCGACGCGATTGCACCAATCGTCTATTTCGACTCGATCGACATGAACGTCGCCTGGAAACAGAGCCGCTATGACAAGCCGGGCCCCGGCGGTGACACGGCCGCCTACATCAATTGCGGCATGACCGAAGCGCAGTACAACGCCTTCCTCGATGCCCTGATCGCGGCGCCGAAGACCGAGTTCAAGGACTGGGAAAAGGACACGCCCTATTTCGAAGGCTGCCTGCCGATCGAAGTGATGGCCGAACGCGGGCGCGAAACGCTGCGGTTTGGCCCGATGAAGCCGGTTGGCCTGACCAATCCGCACGACCCGACCGTCAAGTCGCACGCCGTGGTGCAACTGCGCCAGGACAATGCGCTCGGTACGCTGTGGAACATGGTCGGCTTCCAGACCAAGCTGAAACATGGCGCGCAGACCGAGATATTCCGGATGATCCCGGGCCTCGAAAAGGCCGAGTTCGCGCGCCTGGGCGGCATTCACCGCAACACGTTCCTGAATTCGCCGAAACTGCTGGACGCGCAGCTGCGCATGAAATCCATGCCGCGCCTGCGCTTTGCCGGTCAGGTCACCGGCGTGGAAGGCTATGTCGAGAGCGCCGCGATGGGCCTGCTGGCCGGGCGCTTTGCCGCTGCCGAACGCCTCGGCCGCAGTCTTGCCCCGCCGCCGCCGACCACGGCGCTCGGTTCGCTGGTGCTGCACATCACCGGCGGCCACCTGCAGGGCAAACAGACCTTCCAGCCGATGAACGTGAATTTCGGCCTGTTCCCGGACATCGCCGACTATCCCAAGGTCGGCGAAGACGGCAAACGGCTGCGCGGCAAGGACAAGGGCCGCGCCAAGAAGCGGGCGCAGGCCGTACGGGCGCTGGAAGATGTTGATGCGTGGCTGGCCGGCGAAGCCGCGCTGGTGCCTGCGGAATAGAGGCTTTTCAGACCTGCCCGGTATTCATCGCCTTCATGATGCTGAGGCGCTTGGTGACCGGATTCGGGTCGCGCCCCTCGCAATAGAACTTGCGCAGGCGGAAATGCGCAATGGCCGGGCGAATGGGCTTCGGTGCCGGGGCGACATGCGGCCCGAAGGCCTTGGTGTCGCTGCGCCGGGTGGCGGCATAGGCCGGGGCCACGTCCTGAATCTCGGTTCCCCAACCGTGCGTGCCGGCAAGGACGCTGGCGGCCACGGCGGCAAGCCAGGCTTCCGGCTCGCGTGCACGGTCTTCGGCGTGGAAGGCGGCTTCGTACCCGTCGACCAGTTTCAATAGCGCGCCGACCTTCAGCCGCTGGCAGGCCACTTCCTCGTAGAGGGCAAGGCAGACATCATGGGCCCGGGGGGCCTGTTCGGCCTCGATCTCCTGCAGGGCATCGCGCCACCACTGGAAGCGGATGGCGCCGAGCGTGTCTTCAGAGACCGCAAGCCGGACGCGCGCCAGCTCGTAAGCCAGGGCATAGAGGGCGATCAGGCTGTGGCGATATTGCTCGGGCGCAAAACGGCTCGAGATCCACCGATCCTCGTCGACGCGCTTTACACGGGCATCGATTGCCTTCCACTGTGTTTTGCTCAAGGGGCTGGTCTCATTGGACATGGAACCCATATGTGGGAAGACGCGCTGATACACCAGTCAATCATATGCAAGAAAGGACACTGACATGGCATTTTCCCTTCCCGAGCTTCCTTATGGACGCGGAGCCCTCGCGCCGCACATTTCCGAGGAGACGCTGAACTATCACCACGGCAAGCACCACCAGGCGTACGTGACCAACCTGAACGGCCTGATCGAAGGCACTGACCTTGCCAACGCGTCGCTTGAAGAGATCGTCAAGAAAGCTGCTGGCGACAAGGCCAAGGCCGGCCTGTTCAACAACGCGGCCCAGGTCTGGAACCACACGTTCTACTGGCACTCGATGAAGCCCGGCGGCGGCGGCAAGCCAACCGGCAAGGTGGCGGCCATGATCGACAGCGACCTCGGCGGCTACGACCAGTTCGTGAAGGACTTCAAGGCAGCCGGCGGCGGCCAGTTCGGATCCGGCTGGGCCTGGCTCGTCCTGAAGGATGGCAAGCTTGCCATCACCAAGACCCCGAACGCTGAAACACCCCTGACAGACCCGGCCGCAACGCCGATCCTGACCATGGATGTCTGGGAGCACGCCTATTATCTCGACTACCAGAACAGCCGTCCGAACTATATGGACGCGTTCATCAACAACCTGATCAACTGGGACTTTGCCAACAAGAACCTTGGCTAGGCCTGACCCGGTGTCTGTCCCTCGGCCCTGCGTGGCCGGGGGACACGCCCTCCCATCCTGAAATCAAGCTGACGTATCAGGGAGCTGCCGCGACGCGGAAACCCGTCAATTCGTCACGAAAGGCGGTATCGTTCCGCCCGCGCGCAGCGATCCGCAGGTCTGCCGGGCTGGATATGTGCGACCCACCGCGCACGACATGCTGCTTGCACGGCGCCCCTTCGACGGCCCGGCCATCCAGCGGCGCATCCGCAAACGTGTTGACGTAGCAATCCTGAACCCACTCGCGCAGGCTGCCCGACACGCCGCGCAGGCCGAACGCGTTGGCCTCCAGGTCGCCCACCGGTTTCAGGTCCGGACCGGACGCCGCCTTGCCGGCATCATAGAGTGCCCCCCACCAGAATGGCGTCACCGTGCCGGCGCGCGCCGCGTATTCCCACTCGGCTTCGCTCGGCAGGCGATAGGTGCGGCCGGTTTTGGCCGACAGCCAGGCCACATAGCCCTGCGCATCCTTCCAGGACACCTTGGCCACCGGTTGCGATCCGCGACCGAGCAGGCCGGCGGGCGGGGAATAGGCCGCACACCCGGCATCGGCGACGCAGGCATCCCACTGGTCGAACGTCACCTCGGTTGCGCCAATCGCGAACGGTGCCATCGCAACCTTGCGAACCGGCCCTTCCCAGGCGTTGCGGGCCAGCTCGTCGTCGGGCGCGCCCATCATGAACGTGCCGCCGGCAATGTTCACCATGTCGGGGCACATGTCGCATTCGCGGAAGGTTGGATTGGCGACCGCCTCGGGCGGGGCTTCGACCACCGGCTCGATGACCGGTGGCGGCGGTTCGACGACGGCAGCGACGACAAGTTCCGCCGCAACAGGGTCGGCCGGCGCGGCGGCGCTGGCGACCTGGTCTCCCGGATAGGCCGGCAGCATCGCCAGCAGCGGCTGGACAAGGTCCGGTCGCAGCACATAGACGCCGACGGCCGTCATCAGCCCGAATGAAAAGGCCATCAGGTGCGTGACCAATACGGCCTTGCCCGAACGCCCCTTTGCCTCGCGATGCTTGCGCGCCCTGGCCGCCGCTTTCGCAACAGCCTTGGTCTTGCCCTTGTGCGCGAAACTGCCGCCGCCTTCGACGGGCTCGACTTCAAGCCGGTGACGGATGACCTCGACACAGGCCAACCAGCTGGGATCCGTGCGGTCACCGGTCCAGCCCGACAGGTCCGTTGACTGGATGAGTTCGAACATTACCGGGCGATCGCAGGGTTCGATCATCAGCGGCACGAGCGTGTTCTTGCGGGCGCCGATGGTCGCCTCGGCGCGCACCCAGCGCGACTTTACCGACCGGCTGGACCAGAGCACGACCACAGCGCGCGCCTTGTGCAGGCGCTCTTCGGTGATCTCGTCATAATTCTCGCCAGCCTGCAGGTTCATGTCCATCCAGACATCGAACCCTTCCTGCAGAAGGCCATCCACGATCCGCTGAGCAATCGGCAGGTCTTCTCTATTGTAGGATACAAATACGTCCGACATTCCACGCCCCCCGGAATATCGGTGGACTGTATGCGAACCTTGGGTGGCGCACAACACGCACGCGAACCGCCAGCCAGGGCCTTCGCCGGGCACCCGAAACACGGCAGGACTTGTATCAGACGCGCGCAGGGCCAAATATGGCTGATGCGTGCCTGACCTGCGTCTCTATACGCGGCGGCATTTTTGCACTATGTGCAGCGCAACAGACGCTCCGGGCTCAGGATTCGCCCGGCAAGGCTGCCATTCGGGCAGCGTCGGGTAATATCAACAATCCTTGGACTGGAAACACTTTGAACGACGTAACATTTGCAGATCTCGGCCTCGGGCCGAACGTACTGAAGGCTGTGGAAGAGGCGGGTTATACAATCCCGACCCCGATCCAGCTGGAAGCCATCCCCCTCGTCCTCGCCGGCCGCGACGTCACGGGCATCGCCCAGACCGGCACCGGCAAGACGGCCGCCTTCGTGCTGCCGATGATCTTTCGCCTGGCCCGCGGACGGGCCCGGGCGCGCATGCCGCGCTGCCTGATCCTCTGCCCGACACGCGAACTCGCGGCGCAGGTATCGGAAAGCTTCGAGAAATACGGCAAGTACCTGAAGCTCACCAAGGCGCTGCTGATCGGCGGCGTCAGCTTCAAGGAGCAGGAAGGCCTGCTGCAGCGCGGCGTCGACGTGCTGATCGCGACACCGGGCCGCCTGATGGACCAGTTCGAGCGCGGCAAGCTGCTGCTCATGGGCGTCGACTACCTGATCATTGATGAAGCCGACCGCATGCTCGACATGGGCTTCATTCCGGATATCGAGAAGATTGTCTCCAAGCTGCCGGCCAAGCGCCAGACGCTGCTGTTCTCAGCGACCTTCCCGACCGACATCCAGCGGCTTGCCAAGAGCTTCCAGATCGACCCGGTCAAGATCGAGGTCGCCCGCCCGACGGATGCGGCCCAGACAATCACGCAATACGTGGTCCACATCCCGACCAATGATGCGAAGGCCAAACGCACGGCCCTGCGCCGTGTGATCGAATCCCGTGACGTCAAGAACGGCATTGTCTTCTGCAACCGCAAGGTCGAAGTCGATGTTGTCGCGGCATCCCTGCAAAAGCACGGGCACGACGCAGCCGCCATCCATGGCGACTTGCCGCAGGCGTTCCGCACCGAAGTCCTGCAGCGTTTCCGCGATGGCGACCTGAAGCTGCTCGTTGCCTCTGACGTGGCAGCGCGCGGGCTCGACATCCCGGATGTCGGCCAGGTGTTCAACTATTCGCCGCCGCCCAAGGATGAAGACTATGTCCACCGGATCGGCCGGACTGGCCGGGCCGGACGCACCGGCGAGAGCTTCACGATCGTCTCTCCCGCGGACGAGAAATCATGGGGCTTCGTGCTCAAGATGATCCAGCAGGATGTCGCGGACTACATGCCCGACGGCCTGCTTGAAGAACTCGAGACGCTTCCGCCCGAAGAGCGGTCCAGCCGTTCCGGCGGCCGCGGTGGCCGCACGGCCAGCAGCAGCCGCAGCCGCGAACGCGGTGAACGCCCCGCACGAGGCCGTTCGCGGAACACCGCCGAGGCCGACGCCCCGAAAGCAAAAGCCGAAACGCCAAAAGCCGAAGTCGAAGCCCCGAAGGCAAAGGTCGCAGCTGAATCTGCCAAGCCGGAGCCAGCCGAAAAGCCGGCCCCGGCCGAGAAACCGAAGCGCGAGCGTGCACCGCGTGCGGAGCGAGCTGAAAAACCGGCCCGTGCACCGCGCGCAGGGCGTGAAGACCGGCCAGCCAGGGACCACAAGCGCAAGGATGACGACCCGATCCTGGCGCCGGCCCCGGAACGCGTCAAAGGGTTCGGCGACGACGTCCCGGCATTCCTGAAGCGCTAGCGATCATTCCGGCAGGGAGTCGACGCCCCGGCGTGCCCGGCGCTTGAGCACGAGGGCTTCGGACAGATCGGATTCCGGTTCCGGACGATCGAACGTGATCGTGAAACGGGTGCCTGATTCACCGGAGTCGATCCTGACATCTGCGGCGACGGATTTGGCCAGCGATTCAACCAGGATCATGCCGATCCCGCGAGACGAACGCCGATCCGATTCCGGTTCCGGCATCCCCACGCCATCATCCTCGACACGGATCGTGATCTTTTCGTCGGCGCCGTCGAGCAGCACCCTGATCGTGCCGGCATCTCGCCCCCTGAAAGCATACTTGCAGGCATTGGTGATCAGTTCGGTGACTGTCAGGCAAACCGATACCGCCTTGCTGACAGGCAGGATGATGGATCCGCGCCGGTCCCATTCGAGTCTGACGGCGCTGTCCAGCGAATAGGTCTCGACGATATTCTCGCACAGGTCCTGCAGCAGGATGACGCAATCGACCTCATTGTGCAGCCCCAGTTCGTAGAGGCTGCGGTGCGTGGCTGAAATCACCTCGATGCGCTGCTGGGTCAGGGCCAGCGTTTCGCGCGCCACCTCGTCTTCGATCCGGTGCAGCGGCAGCGAGATGATCGAGGACACGATCTGCAGGCTGTTGCGGACCCGGTGATTGACCTCGAACAGCAGGATGTCCTTCATCTCCAGTGCGCTGACCAGCGCCTGCTCCGCCTGAACGCGCTTGGTGTCATCGCGCATCGTGAGAACGGACCCGATCTGCTTTCCCTCGGCATTGAGGACAGGCCGCGCCGTACCGACAGCGATCACCACGGACCCGTCGGGCCGCTTGATCTTCCAGGGTTCCTCAATAACCAGTTCGCCACGATTCACGGCCCGCGCGAGCGGCAGTTCGTCCGGCGGGTATGGCAGGTCGTCCATCGTCAGCAATTCATAGGTCTGGGTATATTCCACGGTCGGCACATCAAGCCGCACCCGGCCGTGAATTTCCTCCGCAGCGCGATTGACGCTGATAATGCGGCCGTCCGCATCGGCCACGATGACGCCTTCGCCGAGTTGGTCGAGAACGACAGACTTGAACCCTTCAATTGAACTCAGCATCTACCCGCCTGTCTTCGTCAATCGAATGGTTATCCGGGAACGCACCCTGTCGCCGCTCGCGATGGATGATCGCCTAGCGCTTCAGTCGGGACTGGACCTGCTTGCGATATGTGTCGCCATAGGGCGGCCGGATCATTGCAAGCATTTCGCTGCCGGTCTGTGTGTAGACGGATTTCCTGTGGCTGAACTCGTAGAAGCCGTCGCGGCCATGATAGCTGCCCATGCCCGATGGCCCGACACCGCCGAATGGCAGGTCTTCCTGCGCGACGTGGAATATGACGTCGTTCACGGTGACACCGCCGGAGGTCGTGTTGTTCAACACCGTATCGCGTTCCGAGGAATCCTCGCCGAAATAATAGAGACCGAGCGGGCGCGCATTGGCGTTGATGTAGCCGATCGCATCAGCCGTCTCGCCATACGACTTGATCGGCAGGATGGGGCCGAAAATCTCGTCCTGCATGACGCGCATGTCGTCGGTCGGGTCGACAATGATATGCGGCGCAATCTTGTGATGCGGCTGTTGCGAAAAATTCTCGCTCATCGGATTGATTTCGATCACCTCGGCGCCCTTTTCACGGGCGTCTTCAAGATAGCCCATGATGCGGTCATAGTGGCGCTGGTTCACGATGGACGTGTAGTCCGGGTTGTCCTTCAGCCCCGTCGGAAACATTTTCTCCACCGCGCTTGTCGCCGCCGCCGTGAATTCCGCCGTCTTCTCGCGTGGGACGAATGCATAGTCGGGCGCCAGGCAGATCTGCCCGGCGTTCAGCGTCTTGCCCGCCATGATGCGGTTGGCCGCTTTCTGCATGTCGGCCGAGCGGCCCAGGATGACCGGGCTCTTGCCACCCAGTTCCAGCGTCAGCGGAACGAGATTGTCAGCGGCAGCCCGCATCACATGGCGCGCAACCGAGGTCGCACCCGTGAACAGGATATGGTCGAATGGCAGCTTGGTGAATTCCGCACCGACATCCGGCCCGCCGGTAATCACGGCAATCTCGTCGGCGTCATAATATTGTGCGATCACGGACTTCATCAGTTCGGATGTCGCTTCGGTGAATTCGGACGGCTTGATCATGCACCGGTTGCCGGCAGCCAGCACACCGGCCAGCGGTGTGAAGGTCAGGTTCACAGGGAAATTCCACGGGCTGATGACGCCGATCACGCCTTTCGGCTGGTACTGGATTTCCGCCTTCGAGCCGAGCAGGCCAAGCGGGAACTCGACCTTGCGCTTTTCCGGGCGCATCCATTTGTGCAGGTTCTTCTTGGCAAACTTGAGCGCGCTGATCGACGAGGCGATATCCGTGAACCCGGACTGGTCCTTCGACCGGTGGCCGAAGTCCTCGCACATCGCGTCATTGAACGCATCGCCGTGGGTGACCAGGAGGTCGATGGCCTTGTCGAGCCATTCAATGCGCCGGGCGGCGGATGGAATGCCGTCGCGCAGATGCGCGGCCTTTTGCCTGTCGAGGATGGTGCTCATGCCGCTGCCGGCTGTGCTGTCGAGGGCCATTTCCATTTTCTCCCGGTGTGCTTGTTCTGGTTGTGATGATTGTAGCGCGCGTTCACCGTTTAACAAAGGCGTTTGAATTGCCGCTGCGTGAGGCGTTCACTTCTGGGACAATCCAACTAGATTGGCGCCTCACATGTCAGGGAGTGCACACGATGGCCTACGAGAAGATTGCCTATGAACTCAACGGCGATACAGCCATCATCAGTTTCGACGACGCCGCCACGATGAATGCCTGCGGTGTCGATACGGCCCAGGAACTGCTGCACGCCTTCGACCGGGCCAGCGTCGAAGCCCGGTGCACGATCCTGACCGGCAAGGGCCGCGGGTTCTGCTCGGGCGCCAATCTCGGTGCCAACCCGGGCGGCGGCGCCGCGCCGACCTTGCCTGTATCCGGCCCGGACGCCGGGCGCGCGCTGGACACCCACTACAACCCCCTCATCCTGGCCATCCAGGACCATCCTCATCCGGTCATCACCGCGGTCAACGGGCCGGCCGCCGGAATCGGCTGCGCGATCGGCCTGATGGGCGATCTCGTGGTCTGCGGCAAGAGCGGCTATTTCCTCCAGGCCTTCCGCCGCATCGGCCTGGTGCCGGATGGTGGCTCGACCTACCTGCTGGCACGAACAATCGGCCGCGCGCGGGCCATGGAAATGACCCTGCTGGGCGAAAAGGTCCATGCCGAACAGGCATTGGCCTGGGGGCTGGTGAACCGCGTCGTCGAGGATGATGCCCTGATGGACACCGCCCTGCAGCTCGCAGCCCAGCTTGCCGCCGGGCCGACACGGGCGCTGGCACTGACACGCAAGCTTGTCTGGGACGCCTGCGACGGCGACTTCAAGGGCGCCTTGCGGGCGGAACGCCTTGCCCAGCGCACGGCGGGCCGTACGTCGGACTTTGCCGAGGGCGTGAAGGCATTCCTCGAAAAGCGGAAGGCCCAGTTCAAAGGCAAATAATCACGCACAGATTGAAGGATCTTTGAAATATTAAGAATAGGGTAAGCCATACGTGGCACTGTCCGCCCATCAGATTCAGGCTGGGGGGCGACTGGTTCATGGAATACCGATTGGTCCATTTCAATTGTGCGCGCCCGTTGGGCGCGTTTACATTTGAGAATGAATTCGTTCGGGTTTTCCTCGGTATCCTGCCCCGCATATTCAGCGACGCTGACACATTTGACGGGCTTCACTGGCACCGTCACGGCCTGCGCGAACCGACCGGAAAATGGCGTGACCTGTTCGAAGCCTTCCCCTATCCTGTAGAACTTGCTGCACCGGACGTGTGCACGATGGCGGGCTGGAAATCGATCGAGGACATGCGCACTTTCACCTATTCCGGCAAGACCCACGCGCCCGGCATGCGCCGGCTGCAGGACCAGCTCGACCGCACCCAGGGCCCCGGATTCGTGATGTGGTGGGCCCCCCGCCATGAGCGGTTCACGATGGAAGACGGCTGGCAAAGGCTGATGCACCTTCGCCGGTTCGGCTCTAGCACCTATGCCTTCTCGCTGGACGAGCCGCTCGCTCGTCCGAACGTGGCATGAGCGCACCACTCCGCTGGCTGTCGGCCTTCGTGCTGGCCTGCCTGGTGCTGGGCGCCTGCACGCCCGTGGCGCCGGCCCCTGAAAACGTGATCTATCTCGTGCGCCATGCCGAGAAGGAGGCAGGTGACAACCCGTCACTGACCGAGGGTGGTCATGCCCGGGCAGCGCAGTTGGCCGATGAGCTGGATGACGCAGGCCTGTCGCATATCTACTCGACCGATCTTGCCCGCACACGCGAGACCGCCGCCCCGATTGCCGCGGCGACCGGTCTTGAAATCGAAACATACGATCCAGGCGATCTTGCCGCGTTCGCCACCGTGCTCCTGGCAACGCCCGGCCCGACGCTGGTTGTCGGGCACTCGAACACGACACCCGACCTCGTGACCGAACTTGGCGGCGCTCCGGGAACACTGATCGACGAGGCCGCAGAATTTGACCGGCTCTATGTCCTGCGCATTCGCGGCAGCGAGGTCGACACCGAACTGCTGCGCTATGGCGCGCCCTATCAGCCCTGAGGCAGGCCGAGCCTGTAGACGCCCTTGAACGTGTCCAGGTTCTCGACCGGCTTGCCCTTGCGATAGATCGAGATCGTGCCCGCCTTGGCGAGGCGGACAGCTTCGGCGCGGACATCCTTCAGCACGCGCTGGAAGTTCTCTTCGCTGACGGCCCGCGCGGCCTGTTCGGCGCTGATCGTCTTGCCGACACCGCATTCAGCCGTCAGCGCGAGGATCGCCTCGCGCACCGCATTGTGACCGGGCTCGCTCACCAGTCGATCGCCGCATAGGCCAGTTGCTGGAACTGCGGACGCATCGGATAGGTCGATGACGGCATCAGCTGTGTCGCCTGGATGCCGATCAGTTCCTCTTCCGGATCGATCCAGAAGAAGGTTGATGCCAGCCCGCCCCAGCTGAACGTGCCTTCGCTGCCGGGCTGCTGCATGGCAATCGTGTCGGTATTGACGGACCCGCCAAGCCCGAACCCGACGCCGTCAGCCATGACCTCGGTGAATGTGGACTTGCCCATGTCACGCATCGTCTGGCCGCCGGGAAGGTGGTTCTGGCGCATGTACTCGACCGTTTTCGGGCTGAGGATGCGTTCACCATCCAGCGTGCCGCCGCGCAGCAGCATCAGGCAGAAGCGATGATAGTCGCGCAGCGTGGACACGAGCCCGCCGCCGGCATTCAGCAGCGCGGGACGTTTCGTGTAGAGCTTGGATGCCTTGCCGGCGCCATCGGCCAGCGTGGTTTCGCCGGTCTCGGCGTCCTTCTGGTAGCAGGCCATCAGGCGATCGATCTTCTCTTCCGGCACCCAGAACTCGGTGTCGTGCATGCCGAGCGGGCCGGTGATGCGCTGGCGGAAGAATTCATCGAGTTCCATGCCGGATACGATCTCGACGATCGCGCCGAGCACGTCGATCGAATGGCCGTACCACCATTCGGCGCCCGGCGAGCAAATCAGCGGCAGCTTCGCGAGGCGCTTCGACATCGCCTGCAATGTCTCGTCCGGCCGGCCGATTTTCTCCTTGCGGTAAATCGCATCCACGGGATGCTGCATCATGAAGCCATAGGTGATGCCGGACGTGTGCGTGAACAGGTCCAGCACCTTCATGGGGCGGTCGGGCTTGCGGGTCTTGATATTGTCCTTGTCGCCGCTGTCATAGACCATGACGTCGGCGAATTCGGGAATGTAGCGGCTGACATCATGGTCGAGACGCAGCTTGCCTTCCTCGAACATCATCATCGCCGCCACCGATGTGATCGGCTTGGTCATCGAATAGATGCGGAAGATCGTGTGCGGCCCGATGGGCTCGCCGCTGCCGAGGTGCGTTGTGCCGGAATAATCCTCCAGCGCAATCTCGCCGCCGCGCGACAGCAGCGTCGCCATGCAGGGCAGCTTGCCGGTATCGAGATAGCTCGTCTTGAAATAGGCGGGGATGGCGGCCAGCCGGTCAGGGTTGAGGCCGACTTCGTGCGGGTCGGTGGGGTCGTGTTCGAACATTTACAGGTTTCCTGCCTTGGCAGCCCGGGCGAGTTCCCGGGCGATGATGATCTGCTGGATCTGGCTCGTGCCTTCGTAGAGGCGGAAGATGCGCACATCGCGATAGAAGCGCTCGATGCCGTAGTCAGTGACATAGCCGGCCCCGCCGAATACCTGTACCGCGCGATCCGCGACGCGGCCGCACGCCTCAGTGGCGAACAGTTTCGTGCATGACGCGAGCATGGTGACATCCTCGCCCGCATCGCGCCGGCGCGCAGCGTCGAGGATCATGCAGCGGGCCGCATAGGTCTCAGCCTGGCTGTCGGCAATCATGGCCTGGATCAGCTGGTGGTCCATGATCGGCTTGCCGAACTGCTTCCGCTCCAGGGCGTAGTTGACCATTTCCTTGATGAGGCGCTCGGAGACACCGGTCGCCACGGCGGAGATGTGCAGGCGACCCTTGTCGAGCACGCTCATCGCCACCTTGAAGCCTTCACCCTCGCCCGCGATCCGGTTCGCCACCGGCACGCGCGCATTCTCGAAGATCACGTCGCAGATGTGGGCGCCCTGCTGGCCCATCTTCTTCTCGGGCTGGCCGACTGACACGCCGGGCGTGTTGCGCTCGACCACGAAAGCCGACACGCCCTTGGCGCCCGGCTTGGACAGGTCCGTGCGCGCCATGACCGTGAACAGGTCCGCCTTGTTGGCGTTGGTGATGTAGCGCTTGGTGCCGTTCAACACGTAATGGTCGCCGTCGCGGATCGCCTTGGTTGTCAGGCTGGCAGCGTCGGAGCCCGCTTCGGGCTCGGTCAGGGCAAAGCTCGCGATCAGGTCGCCGCTGGCAATGCCTGGCAGCCATTTCGATTTCTGCTCCTCGGTGCCGAACAGGACCAGTGCCTGGCTGCCAATGCCGATATTGGTGCCGGCGACGGACCGGAAGGCGGGCGAGGTGTGGCCGAGTTCGAACGCCACCAGGCATTCGGTTTCCATGTCGAGGGCCAGGCCGCCATATTCTTCCGGCACCGCAATGCCGAACAGGCCGAGCTGTTTCATCTCGTCCACGACGGACTGCGGAACGGCGTCATCGTCGGCCACCTGGGCCTCGATCGGCACGCATTTTTCGGTCACGAACCGGCGCACCTGCTCGATCAGGGCGGCGCGGATCTCAGCGTCGAAGGCCATCTGGAAGCTCCCGTAATTTCTTGTCCGGATTCATGATATGCCGTTGCGGCATGCTTGTCGAAGGGTGACCGTGCGGTATCAAGGCGAAAACGGAGGAACAAGCAGGAAATGATTGCGACCGAGGTCACAGAGGGCGAATTCAAGGGCTGGAAGACGTGGCCGGAAGAGCCGTTCGAGTACGAGGCGGCAGGGCCATTCTACCTGCGCACCGACGAGAAAGGCCCCGTGGCGGCGTTCCGTGCCGAGCGCAAGCACATGAATGCGGGCGGGGTCATGCATGGCGGCTGCCTGATGACCTTCGCCGACTTTTCCCTGTTCGCCATCGCCCATCAGGGCATGGAAGGCGTGTATGGCGTGACGGTCGCCTTCAATTCGGAATTCCTCGATGGCGCAATCGAAGGCGAACTGATCGAGGCGCGCGGTGAAGTGCTGCGCCAGGGCCGTTCGATCACATTCGTCCGTGGCATCATCACCGCTGACGGGCGCCCCGTCCTCAACTTCTCCGGAACGATCAAATTCAGAAAGCCGAAAACATGAGCCAGCCCCCCTATCAGGAACTTTCCCGCTCGATCAAAGGCAAGACCGCGCTGATTACCGGCGCCGCCAGCGGCATGGGCCGCGCCACCGCGCACCTGTTCGCGCGCGAAGGCGCCAATGTCGCCGTCACCGACCTGAACCAGGCCAATGTCGACATCGTGGTCGACGAGATCAGGGCCGCAGGGTTCGACACTGTCAAAGGCTGGGAACTGGATGTGTCCGATCCCGCCGCCATCAAGCGCGTCATCGACAATGCAGCCGCTCATTTCGGCGGTCTCGACATCCTCGTGAACAATGCCGGTTTCGCCAAAGCCGGCGATGTCGGCGAGGAGAGCTACGAGGACAGCTGGAATCCCAGCATCAATGTCATGCTGACGTCCCACCAGCGCGCCATCCGCGCCGCCCTGCCCTACATGCGCAAGAACGGCTGGGGACGCATCGTCAACATCGCCTCGACCGAAGGTCTCGGCGCGACGCCGGGCAACAGCCCCTATGTCGCCGCCAAGCATGGCGTGATCGGCCTGACGCGCGGTCTGGCCGTTGACCTTGGCCGCGAAGGCATCACGGTCAATTGCATTTGCCCCGGCCCGATCATTACCGGCATCACCGCAGGCATTCCTGACGAGCACAAGGAAATCTACGCCAAGCGCCGCGTGCCGCTGCGCCGTTACGGCATCCCCGAAGAGGTCGCCAACATGACGCTGTCGCTGGTCCTGCCGGCTGCGTCCTTCCTCAATGGCGTTCACATCCCCGTCGATGGTGGCATGTCCATCAAGAATGCCTGACGCCGCACTGCGCCCATGAAGCCCGTCCTCTCCGTGCTCGACCCGTCCCCCCTCTTCGAGGGCTGGGACGCGGCGGATGCCTTCGCCCAGACCGTTGCACTGGCAGAAGCGCTCGACGGGTCGGACTGGAGGGCCTTCTGGGTGCAGGAGCACCATAATGCGGCGAGCTTTGCCGGAACGGCGCCGGAAGTGCTGATGGCAGCCCTCGCCCAGCGCACGCAGCACCTGAAGATCGGGTCGGGCGGCGTCATGCTGCCGAACTATTCACCGCTGAAAGTGGCCGAGCAATTCTGTGCCTTGTCGGCCCTGACGCCGGGGCGGATCGAACTGGGGCTCGGCCGGGCCACGGGGTCGGACCCGCGCACCGCCGCCGCCCTGCTCGGGCCCGGCGCGGACAGCTTTCCCGGCATGCTGCGTCTGCTGATGGACTGGATGCTGGACGCCACCGGCGAGGTGCCGCTGCCGGCAGATCACCGCGCGCGGGGCATCCGTGTCGGCCCGCTTGGCCACAGGCCGGATGTCTGGATGTTGTCATCGTCCACGGAATCCGCCGCCTTCGCCGGGGCGATGGGCCTGAAGCTCGCCTATGCAGACTTCCTCGCGCCAGGCGGCGGGCCAGCGGCAATTGCGGCTTACCGTGCCAGTTTCCAGCCTTCGATCTTCGCGGCGATTCCGCATGCCGCGCTCGGCCTTGTCGGCCTTGCCGCCGATACCGAGGCGGATGCGCATCGCCTGTCCCGATCCAGCGTCGCATGGAACATCACACGGGCTGCCGGGGCCTTCGAGCCGTTCCCGCGAATGGACACGGCAGCCGAACAGCTCGCCACCGCCTCGCCGGAGGCGATCACCGCCGCCTCGTCCCACGGCATGGTCGGCGAGGCTGACAGGGTGGCCGGGCAACTGGTCAGCACCGCCCAGGCTGCGGCCGCCGACGAGGTCTTCCTGCTCACCATCACGGAATCGCTGGACGCCCGCATACGCAGCTACGAACTCATCGCGCGGGCAATGGCCAGGCTCTAGGCCTTCGCAAAGCCACGCGCTGTCATGGCATCGTACCAGCGGCCAAGGTGCGCGTGCTCCTTTTGCGGTTCCCACTTCATCACGCGGCAAAATCCGCAACCGACATAGAGCGTGATATCGGCAATCGAGAACCGGTCAGCGGCCACGAACTCATGTGTCGAAAGGTGCGCATCGAGCCTTTTCGCCATGGACCGCGCCGCCTTCTCGGACTTGGCAGCGGCTTCGGGGCTTTGCGGCACTTCCAGCGGCGCCATTGCCGGGTGGGCATTGCGGAACCAGCCGGCGAACTGGATAAAGAACATCAGCTCGATGCGGCGATCCCACATTTCGATCAGGGCCTTTTCCTTCGGGTCGCTGCCCATCAGGTTCGGCTCCGGAAAAATGCCTTCGAGATAGGTGCAGATCGCGCGGCTTTCGGTGATCGCCGTGCCATCGTCCAGGACCAGGACGGGCACCTGCGAATAGGGGCTGAGCTGGCGGTAGGCGTCCAGCTTGTGCTCGCCCTTCATGATCGAGACCTCCTCCATCTCGACGGCATCAAGCTTGCCCTTCGCGCGCAGGAAAAAGACGACCCGGTCTGGATTGGGCGCCATCGGGCTCTGGTACAGTTTCATCGGTTTTCTCCTAGAATGTCTTTCTCAATCCCAGCGTCGCGTTCAGCGGCTCGCCGGGGAAATACCGTCCGTTGCCGAAGGCGAGATCGGCGCGGTCCGCATAGGCTTCATCCGTCAGGTTACGCACGATCAGGAACACTTCGGTTCCTGCGTCGAACGTGTACGCCCCGCGGGCCGCAAGGATCGTGTGGCCGGGATAGGTCGCCGTGTTGGCCGGGTCCATGTAGTATTCGCCGACATGCTCGGCAGAAAGCGACAGCCGGAGCGCCTCTGTCGCCTGCCAGTCGAGCGCGACATTGGCCAGCCATTCCGGCGCCGTGTCGATCTCGTTGCCGTCGCGGATTGTCTCTGTGCCCGACCCGACGATGCGGTCGAACGTGTAGGTCTGGTCAGACCAGCTGGCATTGCCGTTCAGCACCAGCGTGTCCGTGATGCCGAACGCGGCGGTCGCTTCGACACCGACGTGGCGCGTCGAACCGTCCGGCACGTTGAGGCCATCGCTGTCACGGAAGAAGAAGTTCTCCTTGTCCATCCAGTAGGCAGCAACGTCGAACACGAGCCGTCCGTCTGCGGCACTTCCGCGCACGCCGATCTCGATACTGTCCAGCGCCTCGGTCTTGACCTCACCCGCCACCTGCAGGCTCTGCAGCCGGTAGAGGTCCGACGCCTGCGGCGCGCGTTCGCCCCGCGCATAGTTGATGTAATAGCTGATATCGCTCGGCGACCAGATCAGGCCGAGCTTCGGCGTCAGGAGATCGAATTCGTCGGTCCGGTTGGCGGCCACATTGAAACGGCCATTGATGCCGACCGGCGCATCGGTGGCATAGTCGTATTCATGCGTCTCGCCACGCAGGCCGGCGAGAATGCTGACATCGTTGCCAAGCGCCCATTCCGCCTCGCCCCACAGGGCCAGCATCGTCGTGTCCACCGTGAAGTCATAGTGGACGCCCTGCGGGAAACGCGTGTCGCCGGGGAAGAAGCCGAACGGATCCGGCTGGATTTCACGCAAGTATCCGCTCGCGACATCGACGTCAGCGCCGAGACGCAGGTCCAGCGCGTCGCTCGCCTGCCAGCCGTAACGCGCCATCAGACCGCCGCCCGTGTGGCCGTTTTTCTCGACGCCGCCATTCGGCAGGAAATGCTGCGAGAAGATCATCGCCTGCGAATGCGCATAAGGCGTCAGCACCAGCGTGCCCGGCCCCATTGCCCGCTCTGCCCGCGCACCGATGCGCGCCGACCAGGCATCGCGATAGGCTTCAGGGTTCGGGTTCATTTTCGAGAGATCGCGGTCCTTGTAACTGTCCGTGCCGCCGACATAGCCAGCCGATTCCTGGTTCAGGTTCGAGGCGGACAGCCACGGCGTGACGCGCCATCCGGCGAGATCATAAGCCCCGACGACCGACAGTTTCTGCTGGTCGACGCCGGTATTGTCGCGCCAGCCGCTATCGTGCTGCAGCGAGAGGCCGAGGCGCACATGGCGTCCCTCGTCGAGCGCCATGTCTGTGCGATAGCGCCCAAGCGTGCCATAGCTTGCGCTTGCGAAACTGCCATCGCCCGGCTGACCGAGAATGACATTCACAAGCCCATGAACGGCATTCGAACCATACTTGGCGCTGCCCGGCCCGCGCACCACCTCGATGGCGCTCGCCACTTCATGGTGCGGTTCCATCAGGCTGTTGACGTTGCCGAAGGCGGGCGAGCGCGTCGGCACGCCATTCTCGAGGATCAGGAAACTGCCCTGCCCGGCCCCGCCGGTCAGAACCGGCGAGCGAATGGCGATCAGGTGTTCCTGCCCGGAATTCATCTGCACGTTCACACCCGGCAGCGTATTGAGGATTTCGGCGGGGTGGTCGGCCAGCGTGTCGGCGATCGTCGCAGCGTCCGCGACAGCGTTGGAGCCCGGCTGGTCCGGCGTGCGGTCGCCGAAGACTGTGACGGGTTCGAGCGCCCGCGACGCATCTTCCTGCCCGCTCGCCTGCCCGGCAAGGCACGCGGCCAACACTGCAAGGCTGGCAGACGTCGCGATCAGACGGTGAAGCATGGAGCCTCCTTCGGCTAGGCTGGCCCCAGTCCTACGGTGAAGACCGCCACTTGACGAGCCCTCTCCAAGCGTCAGGTCAGCCCGCCGCACCCGCGAACAACTGGTATGGCAATGCGCCCACGACCGCGCCCGACAGGCAGGTCGCCAGCGTGCCCGCCAGCAAGGTGCGCCAGGCCAGCGACAGGAAGTCGTCGCGGCGTTCCGGTTCGATGATCGACAGGCCGCCGATCAGGATGCCCATCGAGCCGAAATTCGCAAAGCCGCAGATCGCATGCGCCGTGATGATCCGCGTGCGCGGGTCCATGCCGTCGGCCGGAACTTCGGCGAGCTGCAGGAAGGCGACGAATTCGGTCAGCACCGTCTTCACGCCCATCAGGGAGCCCGATTGTGCCGCTTCGCCCATCGGCACGCCGATCATGTACATCAGCGGTGCGAATATCCAGCCGAGGACCCGTTCGATCGAGAGGGGCGCGCCGAACACGTCCGGAAAGACGCCAAGCCCGGCATTGACCAGCCAGAGCAGTGCCAGCGCGGCAATCAGCATGGTCGCGATGTTCAGTACGATCTTGAGGCCATCCGTGGCGCCGGTCGAGAAGGCATCCATCGTCGAGGCGTAGTTGAAGTCCGGCTCCTGCATCCGTTCGGTGCCCTCGGTCGTCTCCGGAATCATGGTCAGCGCCACGGCGACCGCCGCCGGCGCGGCCATGATCGAGGCGGTCAGCAGCTGGGCCAGCGGGTTCGCCATCTTGCCCTCAAGGAACGAGCCGTAGACGACAAGCACCGAGCCCGCGATCGTCGCGAAACCCGCCGTCATCATGATCAGCAGTTCCGAGCGCGTCATGCCCTTGATGTAGGGCCGGATCAGCACCGGCGCCTCGGTCATGCCCATGAACACGTTGGCCGACACGGCCAGCGAGGTCGCCCCGCCCAGCCCCATCGTGCGCTGGAAGATATAGGCAAAGCCATTGGTCACCCAGCGCAGGATACGCCAGTGCCAGAGGATCGCCGACAGGGCCGCAACCACAATGACGATAGGCAGGATCTGGAAGAAGAACAGCGGCGGCGGCGTGCCATCCATCAGTTCGGCGCCGGCCGTGTTGTCGCCGACATACCCGAACACGAAACCGGTGCCCGCGCGGGTCGCGGCCTGCAGGCCGTCGACCACGTCATTGGCGTGGAAGAGAACGCCGCGGACAACAGGCACCCCGAACAGCAGCAGCGCGAAGACAAACTGCATCACGGTTGCGCCGATGATGATCCGCCAGGGGAACAGGCCGCGTTTTTCCGAGAGCAGCCAGCAAACGCCATAGATCATGGCGATCCCGACAAGTGCCCGGGCATTGTCCCAGCCCCATTCATACCCTGCCAGCATCCACACGCTCCCAAGCCCGATTCCAGAGCATTATGACTTAGCCGTGACAGACCCGAATGGAAAGCAGACAGTTGCCGAGGCATGCGTTCCGGGCCGTATTGCCACGACCGCAGGCGTGGAATCGGGCGCCGGGGGTGGCGCACCTTCGCCACCTTCGCTGACCGTTTGACGCGGACGGGGATCGCCGCTAGTTTTTGCCTTTATAATCAATCGCTTGGTTTCCCCGTGGTCAGCGTGCCCCGCCGAATCCAGGGCGCCCACACGGAGAAATGAAGATGCGCGCTTTGTTCATGGCGCTGGTGATGGCTGTGGCCGCACCAGCCTTCGCAGACCCGGAAACACCCGACACAGCCAAGACGGAAGAGGCCAGGCCGATTCCCGATCCCGTGATGTTCGAGAGCAAGCATTCCGGCACGTTCGGCAATACGAAGGTCACCTACAAGGTCGAGGCGGGCGAGACGCAGATCCGGAATGAAGAGGGCGAACCGGCCGCGAGCCTGTTCACCACCTCCTACATTCGCGACTCTGCCGACAGCGCGCGCCCGGTGACTTTCGTGTTCAATGGCGGGCCCGGTTCGGCGTCGATCTGGCTTCACATGGGCCTGCTCGGCCCGAAGCGCGTGCAGGTGGCGAGCAACGCCGACAGTGATGATGGCGCCGCGCCCTACACACTGGTCGACAATCCCCTGTCCATCCTGGACGTCACCGACCTTGTCTTCATCGACCCCGTGGGTACCGGCTACAGCCGCGCCATCGGCAAGGGCGAGAACAAGGACTACTGGAACGAAAAGGGCGACAGCAGCTCGATTGCCGAATTTATCCGGATATGGATCACGCAGCACAAGCGCTGGAACGCACCGAAATACCTGATCGGGGAAAGCTTCGGCACGACACGGGCGGCCTATCTCGCCAACACGTTGACCACCGGCGATGTCGATATCGCCCTCAACGGCATCGTGCTGATCTCGCAGGCGCTGGACTATGAGGGCTCCACCTCGGTCCACGACAACATGTATTCCTACATCACCTACCTGCCCAGCATGGCGGCGGCCGCGCAGTATCACGGCAAGGCCGGCCAGGGCGTGTCGCAGGCGGCTTTCCTGGCCGAGGCGCGCGCCTTCGCCCGGGACGAATACGGCCCCGCGCTGATGAAGGGCGACCGGCTGAGCCCGCAGGAACGCATCCATATCCGCGATCGCCTGGCCCACTTCACCGGGCTGGACCCGGCCTATATCGAAACCTCGAACCTGCGTATCCTGATGCCCCGGTTCCAGAAGGAATTGCTGCGCGACAAGGGCGTGGCACTGGGGCGGCTGGATGGCCGCTACCTGGGTGACGAAGCCGATGATGCCGCCGAAACCCCCGAGGACGATGTCGCCAGCTACGCCATCAGCTCGGCCTATTCGGCCCTGCTGAACCAGTACCTGGCGTCAGATCTCGGCGTTGCGATGGACCGGCCCTACATGGTGTCCAGCGCGGATGCCGGGGAGCAGTGGAATTTCCGTGACGTGCCCGAGGGCGAGTACTGGGAACCGCATTATGTGAATGCCGGTCGCCAGCTGACCACGGCAATGCGTCACAACACGGCGCTGAAAGTGATGGTCGCGAGCGGGTATTTCGACATGATCTGCCCCTTCTTCGACGCGGAGATCACGTTCGCTCGCTATGGCATCCCGCAGGACCGGGTGGCCATGACCTATTACCAGGCCGGCCACATGATGTACCTGAACGAGGATGCCCTGAAGACGCTGGTGGCCGACGTGCGGGCCTTCTATGCTGGCAATCTCGCAGACGCACGGCTCGACTAGATCGCGCCGGCATAAGTGTCCCCCGGCACCGTTGCCCGGGGACACTCCTGAAGCGGACTCAGCCGAGCTTGCAGACGCAGAGCTTGTTGCCGTCGGGGTCGCGGAAATAGGCACCGTAGAAGTTCGGCGTCCGGTTGCCGGGTGCGCCTTCGTCCACCGCGCCAAGGCTGATCGCCTTGTTGTAGACGCGGTCGACGGTGGCATTGTCGGGCGCCGCGAGGGCCGGCATCACGCCATTGCCGCAGGTGGCCGCGTCCTTGTCAAAGGGATCGCCGATGGCGATCATCGGCTGGCCAGGGCCGACGCCGTAGAATTGCAGGCGGTCATTGGCGAAGAACCGCTTGGCGCCCAATTCGCCGAGAACAGCGTCGTAGAAGGCCAGTGCCTTCTCCTTGTCATTTGATCCAAGTGTCACATACGCGAGCATGTCGATTCCTCCTTTTGCGTGCGTTCTGTTTTGGTACGCAATCACGGACGCTGGGTCAGGGCAAGATATGACGCAGCGGCGGCACCTTGACGTTTACGTGAACGTCTGTTGTGAACCGCCCAGATCGATTTGTTGCAAATGCAGGAGTATTCCCATGTCCGATATTCGCTTTGACGGCCGCGTCGCTATCGTTACCGGAGCCGGCGGTGGCCTTGGCCGGTGCCATGCGCTCGAGCTTGCCCGCCGCGGCGCGAAACTGGTCATCAACGATCTCGGCGCCAGCATGGATGGCACAGGCGGCAATTCGGCCGCAGCCGAGGCCGTGGTCAAGGAAATCGAAGCGCTCGGCGGTGAAGCCATCGCCAACGGCTCGTCCGTCGCGGACGAAAAGGGCGTCCAGAAAATGATCGACGACACGATGTCGAAATTCGGCCGCATCGATATCCTGATCGCCAATGCCGGCATCCTGCGCGACAAGTCCTTCTCCAAGATGACCCAGGCCGATATCGACCTGGTGATCGACGTCCACCTGCGCGGCTCGTTCATGCCGATCCATGCGGCATGGAACATCATGAAGGAACAGAATTACGGCCGCCTCGTCGTGACCACGTCGTCAACCGGGCTCTACGGCAATTTCGGCCAGGCCAATTACGGTGCCGCCAAGCTGGGTGTCGTCGGCATGATGAACACGCTGAAGATCGAAGGCGCCAAGAACAACATCAAGATCAACGCGGTCTGCCCGATTGCCGCGACCCGCATGACAGAAGGCCTGATGCCGCAAGCGGTTCTGGACCAGCTGAAGCCGGAATATGTCACGCCCGGCGTGATGAACCTTGTGAAGGACGACGCGCCGTCGGGCCTGATCCTGTCGGCCGGTGCCGGTGCCTTCTCGATGGCCCGGATCGTCGAAACCGAAGGTGCCTTCGTCGGCCACGGCGATGCCCTGACAGCCGAGGCGGTCGCCGCCAAATGGGACCAGATCACCGACACGTCCAAGACCCGCCCGGCCTTCCAGTCCGGCGCAGAGCATGGCCAGAACATATTCGCGCTGGTTGCCGCAGGGACGACAGCCTGAGAGGCTTGCCCCAGGCGAGTTTAAAGGGCAGGTTTCCCCTCATACGCTATAAAGGGTAATCAATGCGTCTTACTGTTCCAGCCTTTGTGATTTCTGCACTTCTGATCGTGTCTGCCTGCAGCGCGCCGTCCAGTTCCGAGACAAATGTCGATGCCGTCGAACCCGCCATCCAGGCACTGCCGATCAGTGCGGAAGGTGAAACCTGCGGCGGCATTGCCGGGCTGCAGTGCGAAGAGGGCTTTTTCTGCAAGTTCGAAGACGGCGCCTGCGTCACCACGGCTGATGCCGCAGGCGTCTGCGCGGAAATCACGCCCTTCTGCACGCGGGAATACGCGCCGGTTTGCGGCTGTAACGGCAAGACCTATCCGAATACGTGCGAAGCCCATGCCGACGGCACGAGCGTTGCCACGAAGGGTGCCTGTACGGGCTAGGCCGTCAGGCTTTTTCCTGCAGGGCTTTCAGGTACATGGAATTCACCGGACGGGAGAAGACCCGTTCGACCATCGGCGTGAAGAACTCCAGTGATTCGCTTTCATAGTCCGGATCGAAGGCGGCCTGATCATACAGGTGGCAGAACTGCGCGCAGTATTCGTAGTGCGGGCTGTCCTTGAACTGCTCGCGCATGTTCTTGTCGAGACCAAGGTATTCGAAGAAATAGTAGCCTTGGAACGCGCCGTGATTGGCCACCATGAACAGGTTGGCCTCCGACACGAACGGCTTCAGGATCGCGGCCGCGACGTCCGGGTGGTTATAGCTGCCCAGCGTGTCACCGATGTCGTGCAGCAGCGCACAGACCACGTATTCCTCGTCCCGCCCGTCGCGATGTGCGCGCGTCGCAGTCTGCAGGGAATGCGTCAGCCGATCGACCGGGAAGCCGCCATAATCGCCGTCCAGCAGGCGCAGATGGTCCAGCACCCGCTTGGCGAGGCCCTTGTTGAAGTCCTTCGCGTGGCTGGCAATGATGCCCCAGTCTTCCTGCGTGCCTTCCAGCATTTCGCGGAACTTCGCGCGTTCGCCCATATCCTGTCCGTCGGCCATGCCGTGTCTCTCCCTGATCGTTTGCGTCCAGTGTAACCCGCCCCGGCGCCGGCGCAAAGGGCAGGTTGTTGACAGGCGGCCATACTTCCATATTCGTTGAAATATGGAATCGAATCTTGCTGTCCAGCGCCTCTCCGCCCTCGCCCAGCCGAACCGCCTGGCCGTGTTCCGGTGCCTCATCCGCTGCGGCCCCGCCGGATTGCCCGCCGGCGACATCGCGCGCCTGCTTGACGTCGCGCCGAACACGCTCTCCGCCCAGCTCACGCTGCTCGCCCAGGCCGGCTTGCTGACGCGCCGGCGTGATGGACGCTCGATCGTCTACGCAGCCAATCAGGATGCGATGAGCGATCTCATCGTCTACCTGCTCGAAGACTGCTGCGCTGGCCGCCCCGATATCTGCGCGCCGATCGCCGATGCGGTCGCCCGCGCAGCGTGCTGCTAGCCATGCCGGGCAGGAATATATCCGCCGCCGGCAGTCTCGCCCGCACCTGCAACGCCACATTCGCAGGCATTGAACCAGCGTCAGGTCCCGGGTTCATCACGGCGCAGGTCGCTGCCGCAATCACCGCTGTACCGCTTTGTTCATGGCTTTTCAGGAGGGCCCCCGCATGACCGTAACCATCTATCACAACCCCGCCTGCGGAACGTCGCGCAACACGCTCGCCATGATCCGCGCCAGCGGTGTCGAGCCGCAAATTGTGCCCTATCTCGACACCGGCTGGACACGAGACCTCCTGCGCACCTTGCTCGCCAATATGGGCCTCACGGCGCGCGACGTGCTGCGCACCTCCAAGAGCCCCGCGGAAGACCTGGGCCTCACGGACCCCGCTGTCAGCGATGCGGCGCTGATCGATGCCATGCTTGAACACCCGATCCTCGTGAACCGGCCCATTGTGGTGTCCCCCAAAGGTACCCGCCTGTGCCGTCCGTCCGAGCGGGTTTACGACCTGCTCGACACCCCGCCCGCCACCTTCACCAAGGAAGATGGCGAAGTCATCCGGCGCTGAAACAAGAAAGCCCCTCCTCCGATTGGAGAAGGGGCTTTCCGTCAGACGCCTCAGTCCCAGAGGGAACCAAGCGCGATCCGGTCGCGCCAGGTCGGCCATTCGAGCGGATCGGAAGCCCCGCTCCGCTCGTACTCATGTCCGCACAGCCGGCGAGCCAGGACCCAGGTCGATTCGCCGGTGCGAACACCCGCCGGGCGGAGCGCAGCAATGATGCGCCGCAACGCTTCATCGCTGACGTCCTCGTTCTGGCGGGCCTTCACCTCCGCAAGCCGCCAACCGGCCGGGTCCTGCCGCAGGGCAATGGCCACCGGTTCCATCCCCTCGCGGAGCGTGAACACGGCCATGCGCCCGGCGGCAAGGTCGCCCGCGAAATCCCGCAGGCAGTTGCGGAAGTCCAACGCGACACGGACCAGCGACTTGCTGTCCGCGACAGGCACGAACGCCTCAGGCAGGCGCGGCACAGGCAGAACCTGCCCGAACTGCACCGGCTCCAGCGCGTCGGCAGCCATCTGGAACAGGCCAGGCATGTCGCTTGCGCGGTTCCAGCGCTGGGCAATGCTCGCCGCAGCCCCGGCTCCGTGAATGCGGAGCGCAAGACCGAACGCTTCGGCGAGATCTTCCACTGCAAGCGGATCGCTTGGCAGGTGGGAGATGATCCCGGCCTGGCGCAGCGCGGCCGGCAACACACCAATCAGCTGCAGCCTGTCGGCGGCAATGACCGGCATGTGACGCAGCACACGCCCGGCCTCGTCCTCGCTGAAGAGGGCGAGGAAGCGGGCATAGTCGCCCGCCTTCCAGAGCACTTCCCCGAGCCGGCCGAGCGCCTTCATCAGGCCACCCGGTGCTTCGCCGCTCACCAGGAGGTGCGCGACGTCCCGGTCACGGCCCCGCTCGACAAGGCGGACAATGTCCGCGCTGCGAACGCCAGCGCCATCACCGAGCAGGATGGCTGCAGCATGGCGTCGGGCTGCAGGCAGGGTCAGGAACCCGGCGTGCGGCGCGGGCCAGGCAGCAGCGATGCGGCCTGCGTGCGGCCCGGCCAGGTAGCCGAGCAATGGCGTCTGCACTGCTGCGCGTCCTTTCGGATACGCAGGCAGCAGGGTCATGGGCGCGCCCATGATCCACCTCCTTTCAAAACGCTCCGCGCAGGCAGGGCTGCGCCGGAACCGATTCAAGGTTTCAATGCGAGGTCAGGCGTCCACCGGCCAAAGCGCGGGGGAGGCTGACAGCGCTCCCCGCAATCGCGAGGAGCTGGGCGTGTGTGTACAACTCAGCTTCATCTCAGGTCTCTTCCGGTTGGGTTGCCGGGCCATCCCTTCACGGACGGCCCGGCAACGAGGTGCGGCGTATAACGCCACTGATGGTTAACTGTCAACCTTTGACGCAAACCACCTGGCGAAGCGTGTGGACAATCTCCACCAGGTCGCCCTGCGCCGCCATGACGGCGTCGATGTCCTTGTAGGCCATCGGCGTTTCGTCAATCACGCCGGTATCTTTCCGGCATTCGACGGCCGCGGTTGCCGCGACATGGTCTTCCAGCGTGAACCGGCGCTTGGCTTCGGAGCGCGACATCGCCCGCCCTGCACCGTGCGCGCACGAGCAGAACGACTCCGCGTTGCCCTTCCCGCGAACGATGAAGGACTTCGCCCCCATCGACCCCGGAATGATGCCCAGCTCACCCTCGCCGGCGCGCACGGCGCCCTTGCGGGTGACCCAGATGTCAGCGCCGAAGTGATGCTCCCACTCCACATAGTTGTGGTGGCAGTTCACCGCCTGCTTATCCAGCGTGAACGCCGGAAACATGTCGCGAAGCACCATCAGTACACGGTCCATTATCACTTCCCGGTTGAGACGCGCATAGTCCTGCGCCCAACCGACAGCGTCCACATAATCGGCAAACAGGTCTTCGCCTTCCACGAAGAAGGCGAGGTCCTTGTCCGGCACATGGTAGCCGAGCACCCGCTTCTCCAGCGCCTCACGGGCTTCCTGGATGAAGTAGGTTCCGATCACGTTGCCGGTTCCCCGCGAGCCGGAATGCAGCATCACCCAGACGCGGTCCACCTCGTCGAGGCAGAGCTCGATGAAGTGGTTGCCACCCCCGAGCGAGCCGAGCTGCTGGGCGAATGCCGTGCGCCGGATGCGCGTGTGCCTGGCCGTGATGGCCTCCAGCCGTTCCACAAGACCCGACTTGCGCAGCGCCGTTGCCGCGCGCGCCGGGGTGTCCTTGTGGTTCCCGCGGGGGCCGTTGCCGACCGGCACCTTGCGCTCGATCTCGCTGCGAATGGCCGCCAGGCCGTCCGGCAGGTCGCTCGCCGTCAGGCTGGTCCCGATCGCCATCATGCCGCAGCCGATATCGACGCCGACCGCTGCCGGGATGATCGCTCCCCGTGTGGGAATGACCGACCCGACAGTCGCGCCGCGGCCGAAATGCACGTCGGGCATCACGGCCAGGTGCGAGTGAATGAACGGCAGGCCCGCCACATTCTCAAGCTGGCGCCGGGCGCCATCCTCGACAGGCACACCCTTCACCCAGGCCTTGATGCGCCCACCGGCGCTGGTTTCGAAAACGTCAAATTCACTCATCGTTCCAAAGTCTGGGGTCTCCAGGCTCCTCCTGACAAGCCCTCCGCGGTTCCCTTCGGGTGAAAGACATAAAAAACCCTCCGGGCGACAAGCGCGGAGGGCGGACAAAAACCGGTTTCCCGATCTGCGGACTGACACCCAGTCCTATCCAGCTTCCTCCATGCGAACGCATTCGCCGCGCAGATCCTGCGCGCCGAACTTGGTCTCTGGCTGATTGGTACACCGGGTCATCGGTATCTCCGTAGCTGAAGGGATGCGCCGTATGATGGAAGTCCCGGGACCCGTCAAGCAAAAAAGCAAAAAGCCCCGGACGAAACCGTCCGGGGCTTTTGATCTTTCTGACAAACTTCAGCGGGACTATTCGTCCATCGCATCCAGTTCGGCCTGATGGCGCACCTTGTCGGCAGCGCCCTTGGCTGTCTCGTCACGGTCAACCAGTTCGAGCACGGCCACCGGCGCGTTATCGCCCTGGCGGAAGCCGGCTTTCATCACGCGCGTGTAACCACCGCTGCGGTCCTTGTAACGGTCGCCCATCACGTCAAACAGCTTGCGGACAGCATCCTCGTCGCGGACTTTCGAGATGGCCTGGCGGCGTGCAGACAGGTCACCCTTCTTGGCAAGCGTGATCAGCTTGTCCATCAGGGGGGCCATTTCCTTGGCCTTGGGCAGGGTCGTCGTGATCTGTTCGTGCGTGATCAGACTCGCCGCCATATTGGCGAACATCGCCTTGCGGTGCGAGCTCGTCTTGTTCAGTTTGCGATGGGCTATTCCGTGGCGCATTGTCGTGTCCTCTGGAGGTGATCAAGCCTCCGTAATCAGATTGATCGGGTCCTATAGGTGGTCGTCGTATTTCTTGGCAAGGCCTTCAATATCTTCAGGCGGCCAATCCGGCACTTCCATGCCGAGATGCAGGCCCATGCCAGCGAGGACTTCCTTGATCTCGTTCAGTGACTTGCGGCCGAAGTTCGGCGTGCGCAGCATCTCTGCTTCGGATTTCTGGATGAGGTCGCCAATATAGACGATATTGTCGTTCTTCAGGCAGTTCGCCGAACGCACGGACAGTTCCAGCTCGTCGACCTTCTTGAGGAGGACGGGATTGAAGCCGAGGTCGGTTTCTTCTGCAGCCTGGCCCACTTCGAGGGTCGGCTCTTCGAAATTGATGAACAGCTGGAGCTGGTCCTGCAGGATGCGCGCGGCATAAGCCACCGCGTCTTCCGGCGTGACCGATCCATCCGTATCGATGTCGAGTGTCAGCTTGTCATAGTCCAGCACGGTGCCTTCACGCGTGTCTTCGACCAGGTAGGCGACGCGGCGGACCGGGCTGTAGATCGCGTCAATCGGAATATAACCGATCGGGGCGTCTTCAGGACGGTGCGCGTCGGCAGGCACATAGCCCTTGCCGGTTGCGACAGTGAATTCCATGCGGACTTCTGCGCCCTCGTCCAGCGTACAGATGACGAGGTCGGGGTTGAGAACCTTGCTGTCGGCCGGCGTCTCGATCTGGCCAGCCTTGACTTCGCCCGGACCTTTCGCCTTCAGCACCATGCGCTTGGGCGTATCGGATTCCATGAACAGGGCGACCTGCTTCAGGTTCAGCACGATCGTGGTGACGTCTTCACGCACGCCCGGGATCGCGGAGAACTCGTGAACAACGCCGTCGATCTGGACGCCGATGATCGCAGCACCCTGGAGCGAGGAGAGAAGGACGCGACGCAGCGCATTGCCGAGCGTCGTGCCGTAGCCGCGCTCAAGCGGTTCGATGACCAGCTTGGCCTTGCGCTTGGTGTCGTATCCGGCCTGAACAACAGGACGGTTAGGACGGATCAGCTCTTTCCAGTTGCGGTCGTTGACGGAGATAAGCTCTTTGTCAGCCATGGGCGACGTTCCTTGAAAGCGGCAAGCGGCGCAAAGTGCGCCGCAGGATTTGAGTTAATTCAGACGCGGCGGCGCTTCGGCGGGCGGCACCCGTTGTGCGGGATCGGCGTCGTGTCGTTGATCGACGTCACGGTAAGGCCGACAGCCTGCAATGCACGCAGGGCGCTCTCACGGCCCGAACCGGGGCCGCGCACGTTGACTTCGACCGTCTGGAGCCCGTGCTCCTGGGCCTTCTTGGCAGCGTCTTCAGCGGCCATCTGCGCCGCATAAGGCGTCGACTTGCGCGAGCCCTTGAAGCCGACAACGCCCGAAGACGACCAGGAAATCGCATTTCCCTGCGCGTCGGTGATCGTGACCATCGTGTTGTTGAAGCTCGAGTTCACATGAACAACACCCGAGGTGATGTTCTTGCGCTCTCTGCGGCGGACTCGTGTGGTTGTATCGCGGGCCATGTCGGTCTGATCCTATTTCTTCTTGCCGGCGATCGGCTTCGCCGGGCCCTTGCGGGTGCGGGCATTCGTATGGGTACGCTGGCCGCGAACCGGCAGCTTGCGACGGTGGCGCAGGCCACGGTAGCAACCCAGGTCCATCAGGCGCTTGATGTTCATTGACACGTCGCGGCGAAGGTCGCCCTCGACCATGTAGTCGGCGTCGATCGCTTCGCGGATGCGAATGACTTCGGCGTCGGACAGCTCGCTGACGCGGCGTGCAGGCTCAACGCCCACTTTTTCGATGATTTCGCGCGCCATGGCTGGACCAATGCCGTGAATATAACGCAGCGCGATTTCCACGCGCTTATTGGTCGGGATGTTAACGCCTGCAATACGGGCCAAAGCCGTTACTCCTGGAGCGATAGTTCAAACATAAAAGAGCGCAAGGGGGCGGATTCCGCCCCGTCGCGCACTGGCGATTAAGCCTTAAGCTAAGAAGTGAGGCTTATAACCTCACAAACTTCCGCGTCAACAGCGGAATCCCAGCTTTAGGCGGTCTGTTTCAGGGCCGCATCAATTTCCGATGCGACCTGGTCTTCAGTTCCCATTCCGTCGATTTCCACGAGGATGCCCCGTTCGGCATAAATCGGCAGCAAGGGCGCTGTATCTTCGTAATATTTTTCCAGTCGGCGGGAGAAAGTCTCCGGATTGTCGTCCTTGCGTCCCTCTTCATTGAACCGCTTGGTGACGCGCGTCAGCAGCTTGTCATCATCCACCAGGAGGCGGATGACACGGTCCACCGCGCAGCCGCGCGATTCCAGCAGCATGTCGAGCGCTTCGGACTGGCCAACCGTGCGTGGAAAGCCGTCGAAAATGAACCCCGGAGCGCCCGCCTGGACCTCCAGCTGCTCGTCGATGAGGGCAATCACGATCTCGTCCGACACAAGGCCGCCTTCATCCATGATCTTGGAAACACGCTGGCCGAGTTCAGAGCCGGACGCACGGGCCGCCCGCAGCATGTCGCCAGTCGACAGCTGGACGAATCCGCGCTCCCTGACCAGGCGTTTCGATTGCGTGCCCTTGCCGGCCGCTGGCGGGCCGAACAGTATCAAATTCATTTCTTGCGGCCCCCGACCTTCGATTTCTTGATCATGCCCTCATATTGATGCGCGATCAAATGGGACTGAATCTGCGTTACCGTATCCATCGTGACAGAAACCACAATGAGTAGGGATGTCCCACCAATATAGAAGGGAATCTCTGGGTAATAGCGACGCAGCAGTTCGGGCAGGATACAAACGAAGACCAGGTAGATGGCACCGATCGTAGTGAGGCGCGTCAGGACATAGTCGATATAGGCGGCGGTATTCGACCCCGGCCGGATGCCCGGAATGAAGCCACCATACTTGCGCAGGTTATCGGCCGTCTCTTCCGGATTGAACATGATCGACGTGTAGAAGAAACAGAAGAAGGCGATCAGAACGGCTTGCGTGATGATGTAGGTCCACGAGCCCGGCGAGAAGTGAGTCGCCAGGAACCCGAGCATGCCGCTGGCGCCCGCATCGGCCGCATTGCCACCGAGGAAACCGATGGCCGTCATCGGCAGCATCAGCAGGGCCGACGCGAAGATCGGGGGAATCACCCCGGATGTGTTGATTTTCAGCGGCAGGAAGCTGCGCTGGCCCTGTGCAAATCCGTGGGCCTGCTGGCGCTTGGGATACTGGATCAGGAGGCGCCGTTGCGAGCGCTCCATGAACACGATGAACATCACGAGGGCCAGGACCATGACCGCGATGCCGACCACGAAGGCCACGTTCACCGATGTCGTCCGGGCCTGCGTGACCAGGTTGAAGATGGCGCGCGGCAGCTCTGCCACGATACCCGCGAAGATGATCAGCGAGATGCCGTTGCCGATGCCGCGGGCGGTGATCTGCTCACCCATCCACATCAGCAGCATGGTGCCGCCGGTCAGCGTGACAACGCCCGTCAGGATGAAGAAGGGCGCGGAAATGCCTTCCAGCCGCACGGCCGACAGGCCACCGGCAATCGCGAATGACTGGACCAGCGCGAAACCCAGCGTCAGGTAGCGCGTGTACTGGTTGATCTGCTTGCGCCCCGATTCGCCTTCCTTCTTGAGCTTTTCAAGTGTCGGCGAGGCCGAGGTCATCATCTGGATGATGATCGACGCCGTGATGTAGGGCATCACGTTGAGCGCGAATATGCCCATCCGTTCGACAGCGCCGCCGGAGAACAGGTTCATCGAGCCGAGAATGCCGCCCGACTGGCTGGCGAAGAGGCTGGCATACTGGCCCGGGTCGAGCCCGGGGATCGGGATGAACGTACCGAGGCGGAACAGGACGAGGATACCAAGGGTGAACAGGAGACGTCCCTGCAGGTCCTTGGCCTTTCCAAAGCTCGAAAAATTGACGTTCCGAGCCATTTGTTCTGCTGCATTCGCCATCGGCTGGAGAGCCTCCCTGAAAAAGCGTTCGCCGCCAAAATCGGCGGCGAAACTATGTTTGTGAAGGGGTATCCGGAAAAATCAGCTGATTAAACTTCAGCTGTGTCTTTCCTGGGCCCGGTCACGGTGACGGATCCGCCGGCCTTTTCGACCGCTTCGATGGCCGCTTTCGAGGCACCCGTCACTGTAATGTTGACCTTTTTAGGCGCATCACCCTTGGCCAGCAGGCGAACACCGTCGCCAAGCTTGTTGACCAGGCCTGCAGCCATGAGGGTTTCCTCGGTCACGTTCTTTGCGTCCAGCTTGCCCTCTTCGATCGCTTTCGACAGGCGTCCGAGGTTGATCCAGGCGTGGGACTTGGAATTGCGAGCGGTGAAACCGCGCTTTGGCAGACGCATGTAGATCGGCATCTGGCCGCCTTCGAAGCCATTCACGGCCACGCCGGAACGCGCCTTCTGACCCTTGACGCCGCGACCGGCTGTCTTGCCTTTACCCGAGCCAACACCGCGACCAACACGCATGCGGTTCTTGGTGGAGCCCTCTGCGGGGGACAAATCGTTGAGTTTCATCGCTCTATCTTCCGATATTCTGTTGTTTGAGGAGGCCGGCGGCGCAAATCGCTACTCGCCAACCACCTCGACCAGGTGGGCCACTTTGCGGATCATGCCGCGAACCGGCGCCGTGTCTTCAAGTTCCTTCGTCCGGCCGATCTTGTTCAGACCGAGTCCCATCAGCGTCTGGCGCTGGCTGGGGTCACGGCCGATCGGACTGGCCTTCTGGCGGACGGTGAGCATTTTCTTAGCCATGTGGATCTGCCCTTCTAGTTGACCGCGTCAGCCATGCCGGCTTCGGACGCGCCATCGGTCCGGCGACCGACAACATCCTGAACCTTCATGCCGCGCTTGGACGCCACCGTACGGGGGCTGGCCTGTTCCTTGAGCGCGTCGAACGTGGCGCGAACCATGTTGTAAGGGTTCGACGAACCGATCGACTTGCCAACGACATCCTGGACGCCGAGCACTTCCATCACGGCGCGCATCGGGCCACCGGCGATCACGCCCGTTCCCGGAGGCGCTGCACGCAGCACGACCTTGCCAGCGCCGTGACGGCCCTTGCCGTCATGATGCAGCGTACGGCCTTCGCGCAGTGGCACGCGGACCATGTTGCGCTTGGCTTCTTCTGTCGCCTTGCGGATTGCTTCTGGCACTTCGCGAGCCTTGCCCTTGCCGAAGCCGGCGCGGCCCTTCTGGTCACCAACCACGACGAGCGCGGCAAAACCGAAATTCTTGCCGCCCTTCACCGTCTTGGCGACGCGATTGATGCCGACCAGCTTGTCGACGATCTCGGAAGATTCTTCCTCACGATCGCGACGGCGGCCTCGTCCTCTTTCTTCAGCCATAGGGCCTCTCCTTAGAATTTGAGACCGCCCTCACGGGCGGCGTCTGCCAGGGCTTTCACCCGGCCGTGGAACATGTAGCCGCCGCGATCGAACACGACGTCCTCGATACCGGCCTTCTTGGCGCGCTCGGCGAGCACCTTGCCAACGAGGGCCGCGGCAGCAGAGTCTGCGCCGGTCTTGGCCTTGCCCAGGACATCCTTCTCCAGCGTCGAAGCCGAAGCGAGCGTTACGCCCTTTTCGTCATCGATGATCTGGGCGGAGATGTTCTTGTGGCTGCGCGCAACCGAAAGGCGCAGGTGCCCTTCGGCGACCTTGCGGAGCTTGGCACGGACGCGCTGGGCGCGGCGCTGCATTTTTTCGCGTGAACTTTTCATCGGCTTACTTCTTCTTGCCTTCCTTGCGGCGGACATATTCGCCGGTGTAGCGGATACCCTTGCCTTTGTACGGCTCTGGCGGACGATACTTGCGGATTTCAGCGGCAACCTGGCCAACGGACTGCTTGTCAGCGCCGGTGATCACGACTTCTGTCGGCTTCGACGAAGCCAGCGTAATGCCGTGCGGTGCCTTGTAGATCACATCGTGCGAGAAGCCGAGCGCCAGTTTCAGGTCACTGCCCTGCATCTGTGCACGATAGCCGACGCCGACGAGTTCCAGCGACTTGGTAAAGCCTTCGGACACACCGTGCACCATGTTGGCAGCGCGGGCCCGTGCGGTTCCCCACTGGGTGCGTGCCGTCGAATCGAGCGCTTCGGCGAATGTCGGCAGGCGACGACCGCGTGCCTTTTCCTGGGCGATGCGGTCTTCGGCCGCCTTCACCAGGTCCGCGCGTGGCGACACCGTAAGCTCGTTATCCTCGAGCTTCGGCGTGATCACTTCAGCGACCGTGAAGGTCATTTCGCCCTTCGGGCCTTTCGCCGTGATCGTCTGGCCATCGACGGAGACCGTCGTGCCGTTCGGAACCGGGATTGCGAGTTTTCCAATACGTGACATCAGCGCTCTCCTAGAATACCCGGCAGAGCACTTCGCCGCCGACATTCTTCGTCCGGGCAGCATTGTCCGACATAACACCCTGCGAAGTCGACAGGATTGAAATGCCAAGGCCATTGCGCACGAGCGGAATGTCAGAGACCGAAGAATACACGCGGCGGCCCGGCTTGGAGATCCGTTTGATCTCCGAGATGACCGGTTGGCCCTCGTAATATTTGAGCTCGACTTCAAGGTTCTTGTGGCCGTCTTTTTCCACTTCCACGTAGCCGCGGATGTAACCCTCTTCAATGAGGACATCCAGGACGTGGGCGCGGATTTTCGACGCCGGGGTGACTACTTTCGACATGCCGCGCATCTGGGCGTTCCGGATGCGGGTCAACATGTCGCCGAGGGGATCAGAAAGGTTCATTTAGCTTCTCCTCCCTACCAGCTGGATTTCACGAGACCGGGGATCATGCCCGTGGACCCAAGGTCCCGAAGCGCGATCCGCGACATCTTGAATTTACGATAGTAACCGCGCGGACGCCCGGTAACCTCGCAGCGATTGCGAACACGGCTGGGCGCGGAATTGCGAGGCAACTCAGCCAGCTTGAGACGCGCTTTGAAACGTTCCTCAAGCGACAGGTTCTCGTCCATCGCGATAGCCTTCAATTCGGCGCGCTTGTCCGCATAGCGGGCAACAAGCTTCTGGCGCCGCTTGTTCTTCTCGATTGCGCTCTTCTTTGCCATATCAGCAGATCTCCTGGCGCTAGTTCCGGAACGGGAAGCCACACTCCGCGAGGAGTGCCTTGGCTTCTTCGTTGGTTGCGGCGGTGGTGCAGACAATGATGTCCATACCGCGAATGTCTTCCACCTGATCGTAGGCGATCTCCGGGAAAACGATGTGTTCTTTGAGACCCATGGCATAGTTGCCCATGCCATCGAAGCTCTTGCCGTTCAGGCCGCGGAAGTCCTTCACGCGCGGAAGCGCAATGTTGGTCAGGCGGTCAAGAAACTCGAACATCCGGTCACGACGGAGCGTGACCTTGCAGCCAATCAGCATGCCTTCGCGCAGCTTGAAGCCGGCGATCGACTTGCGGGCCTTGGTGGCGACAGGCTTCTGGCCCGCGATCAGTTCCAGCTCGGCCAGGGCCGCCTTGATCTTCTTGGAGTCGGAGACGGCTTCGCCCACGCCCATGTTGATCACGACCTTGTCGAGTTTAGGAACCTGCATCGGGTTCGAGTAGCTGAACTGCTCCTGCAGTTTGCCCCGGATCTCATCGCGGTATCTCGTTTTGAGACGGGGTTCGTATGCCTTAGACATCGATGGATTCCCCTGAACGCTTGGCAAACCGCGTCTTGCGGCCATGCTCATCAATCTTGAAGCCGACGCGGACGGGCTTGCCATCGCGCGGATCGGCTATTGCGACATTGGACACATGGATCGGCGCTTCAAAATTCTTGATGCCGCCCGGGTCCATCTGTGTTGGTTTCTGGTGACGCTTCACGACGTTCACGCCACGGACGACAACCCGGTTCTCGTCGACGAGCACTTTCAGTACTTCGCCTTTCGAGCCCTTGTTCCGCCCTGCGATCACGACAACCGTGTCACCTTTTTTGATCTTCGCAGCCATGACTACAAAACCTCCGGCGCCATATTGGCGATCTTGACCTGGTTCTTGCCGCGAAGTTCGCGCGGGACCGGACCAAAAACGCGGGTTCCGATCGGCTCACCATTATTGTTGATGAGCACGGCGGCATTGGAGTCGAAACGGATGGTCGATCCGTCCGCACGATTGATGTCCTTGGCGACGCGAACGACGACGGCCTTGCGGACGTCACCCTTCTTCACGCGGCCCGTCGGGATCGCTTCCTTGATGGAGACGACAATGACGTCACCCACCGACGCGTAACGACGACCGGCACCGCCCAGCACCTTGATGCACTGGACACGGCGCGCGCCGGAATTGTCGGCAACGCGGAGATTTGATTGCATCTGGATCATGCGTCACTCCCTTGGCCGGAAACAAGTTCCCAACGCTTCAGCTTGGAGTGCGGCGGGCATTCCTGGATGGTTACGATCTGACCCTCGACGGCGACATTGCCTTCGTCATGGGCGTGATACTTTTTCGAACGACGAACGATCTTCTTCATCACCGGATGGGTGAAGGTACGTTCGACGCGAACGATGGCGGTCTTGTCCTGCTTGGTCGAGACAACGACGCCTTCCATGATACGCTTTGGCATGCTCTCTCTCCTAAGCCTTGCCTGCCAGGGCCTGTTCGCGAAGGATCGTCTTCACGCGAGCGATGTCGCGGCGGACTTCCTTGGCACGGGCCGTTTTTTCCAGTTGGCCGGTGGCCGCCTGGAAACGCAGGTTGAACTGTTCCTTTTTCAGCTTAACGAGCTCGTCTTTGAGCTGGTCAGCGCTTTTGTTTCTGACATCAGAGGTTTTCATGATCAGATCCCCTCAATCCGTTTGACCACTTTGGTCTTGATAGGAAGCTTGGCAGCACCGAGGCGCAGCGCCTCGCGGGCGATATCTTCCGGAACACCATCGATCTCGAACATGATCCGGCCGGGCGACACACGGGCAACCCAACGGTCGACCGAGCCCTTGCCCTTACCCATCCGGACCTCGATCGGCTTGGCCGACACAGGCACATCCGGGAACACGCGGATCCATACCTTGCCCTGACGCTTCATGTAGCGCGTCACGGCCCGGCGGGTCGCTTCGATCTGGCGGGCCGTCACACGCTCGGGCTCGAGCGCCTTCAGGCCGAACTCGCCGAATGCCAGCGTGAAGCCGGCTTTGGCCGTTCCATTGATCCGGCCCTTGAAGGCCTTCCTGAACTTGGTTCGCTTCGGTTGACGCATCTCTTACGCTCCGGCGGCTTGCGTACCGGTCGCCGGTCCGCGTTGGTTTGCATTGGCACGGGCACGGGACTGACCGGACGTTTCCAGGCGCTTGTCCTGGGCCATCGGGTCATGTTCCATGATCTCACCCTTGTAGACCCAGACCTTGATACCAATGATACCGTAGGTCGTCTGGGCTTCAGCGGTGCCGTAATCGATGTCGGCGCGCAGTGTGTGCAGCGGCACGGAGCCTTCTGCATACTGCTCGGTGCGGGCGATTTCCGCGCCGCCGAGGCGACCGGCAACCATCACGCGGATACCCTGGGCGCCGAGGCGCATGGCCGACTGGATCGACCGCTTCATGGTGCGGCGGAACGATGCCCGGCGCTCCAGTTGGCGTGCGATGTCGTCGGCGATCAGCGTGGCGTCGATTTCCGGCTTGCGGATCTCGACGAGGTTCACGCGAACCTCATCCGTCGTCATCTTGGACAGTTCCTTGCGGAGCACCTCGATGTCGCCGCCCTTCTTGCCGATCACCAGGCCCGGACGGGCCGTGTGGATCGTGATCAGGCACTTCTTGTGCGGCCGCTCGATGATGATCTTCGAAATGCCGGCCTGCTTCAGCTTCTGGCGGATCGCCTTGCGGATCGCGAGGTCCTGGTGCAGCAGGTGGCCGAATTCGGCGCTATCTGCGTACCAGCGGCTGTCGGACATCCGGTTGATGCCGAGACGAAAACCGATCGGGTTGACTTTCTGGCCCATCAGGCAGCCTCCGCTTCCATGCTTGTGTCACGAAGGACAATTGTAACTTGCGCGAACGGCTTCAGGATGCGCGCTGCCCGGCCGCGTGCACGGGCCCGGATACGCTTCATCACCATGTTCTTGCCGACGTGGGCTTCGGCAACGATGAGACTGTCGATGTCGAGGCCGTGATTGTTTTCTGCGTTCGCGATCGCGCTCTGCAGCAGTTTGCGAACGTCCTTGGCAGGACGCTTCGGCGAAAACTGCAGCTGGGCAAGCGCCCGCTCGACCGGCATGCCGCGGATCTGCTGGGCCAGAAGGTTCAGCTTCTGTGGGCTCGAACGATACATGCGCAGAACGGCGCGCGATTCGTTGGCAGCCTGCTTCGGAGGATTTTTAGCCTTGCTCATGACTACTTCCGCTTCGCTTTCTTGTCCGCGCCGTGACCGTAGAACGTACGGGTCGGTGCAAACTCGCCAAACTTGTGGCCGACCATCTCTTCCGAGACCGTGACCGGGATGAACTTGTTGCCGTTATGGACCTGGAAGTTCAGGCCGATGAAGTTTGGCAGGATTGTCGAACGGCGCGACCAGGTCTTGATGACCGTGCGCTTTTCAGCGGCGCGCGCTTCCTCGGCCTTCTTCAGCAGATAGCCGTCGACAAATGGGCCTTTCCAGACAGAACGTGACATGTCTCGCGGCTCCTCTAGCGTTTCGCGTTACGGCGGCGGATGATCAGGCGATCCGTCGCTTTGTTGGTGCGGGTCTTGGGACCGCGGGTTTTCTTGCCCCATGGCGTCACTGGGTGACGACCGCCGGACGACTTGCCTTCACCACCACCGTGCGGGTGGTCGACAGGGTTCATGACAACACCGCGGACAGACGGGCGCTTGCCCATGTGACGCCTGCGGCCGGCCTTCGAGAAGACCTGGTTCATGTTGTCCGGGTTCGAGACGGCGCCGATCGTGGCCAGGCAGGTGTCGAGCACCATGCGAAGCTCGCCGGACGTCAGCTTGATCTGGGCATAACCACCATCGCGACCAACCAGCTGGGCATAGGTGCCGGCGGAGCGGACCATCTGTGCGCCCTTCTGGGGCTTCAGCTCGATATTGTGGATGATCGTGCCGACCGGGATGTTCTTCAGCGGCAGCGTGTTGCCCGGCTTGATGTCGGCCGTGGCAGACGTGACAACCGTATCGCCCACTTCAAGGCGCTGTGGCGCGATGATGTAGGACAGCAGGCCGTCCTCGTACTTGATCAGCGCGATGAACGCCGTGCGGTTCGGGTCATATTCCAGCCGTTCGACGACAGCAGGCATGTCCCAGCGCGTGCGCTTGAAGTCGACCTTGCGGTAAAGCTTCTTGGCGCCACCACCGATGCGGCGGGCGGTAATACGGCCACGGTTGTTGCGGCCACCCTTGTTGGACAGGCCTTCGGTCAGCGCCTTGACGGGCTTGCCCTTGTGCAGGTCCGAGCGGTCGACCAGCACGAGCTGGCGACGGCCTGGGGAAGTTGGGTTGAATGTCTTGAGTGCCATTTTCTACGTCCTTCCCCTACAGGCCTGTCGAAATGTCGACAGATTGGCCTTCGGCAAGCGTGACAACAGCCTTCTTGACGTCATTACGACGACCGAGATGGCCTTTGAAACGCTTCGTCTTGCCCTTCTGGAGCAGCGTGTTGACCTTGGTGACATCAACCTTGAACAGGGCCTCGACGGCCTCCTTGATCGACTTCTTCGTCGCGTCCATGGACACTTCGAAGACGATCTTGTTCTCTTCCGCGACCAGCGTCGATTTCTCGGTGATGATCGGGCGACGGATGACGTCGTAATGGTGTTGTTTCGGGTCAGCCATGACTATTCAGCCTCTGCTGCGATTGCGGGTTGGGCCAGCGTGCCGTCGAAGCGGGCCTGAATGCCTTCAGCTGCTTCCTTCGTGATGACCAGCGTCTTGCGGCGCAGGACGTCGTACACGTTCAGGCCGGCGACCGGCAGGACATCCACGTTCGGGATGTTGCGTGCGGCCTTGGCGAAATTCTCATCAACCGTGATGCCGGAAATGATCAGCGCATTCTCGATACCGAGGCCAGCGAACTGGGCGGCCAGTTCCTTGGTCTTCGGCGAGGTGAGCGATGCCATGTCGATCACCAGGATCGAGTCGGTCACAACTTTCGACGACAGGGCGTGAGCCAGCGCCAGCTTGCGGACCTTCTTGGGAAGGTCATGCGCATGGCTGCGGACACGCGGGCCGTGGGCCACGCCGCCGCCGACAAAGATCGGAGCGTTGCGCGAGCCGTGGCGTGCGCCGCCCGAACCCTTCTGGCGGATCGACTTTTTCGTGGTCACGGACACTTCAGACCGCGACTGGGTCTTGTGCGTGCCGGCCTGGCGCTTGGCCAGCTGCCAGCGAACCGTGCGGTGAAGGAGGTCCTTGCGGATGTCCTCGATACCGAAGATCGCGTCATCGAGCGTGATCTTTCCGGCGGCTTTGCCGGCGAGGGTTTTGACTGCGAGTTCCATTATTCAGCACCCTCTGTCTGGGCAGGAGCGTTTGCCGACCGGAAGGAACCGGCTGCAGGCGCATCGGCCGGCAGGGCTTTCTTCACGGCGTCGCGGATTTCCACGAACGAACCATCGTGACCGGACACAGCGCCCTTCACGAGGATCAGGCCGCGCTCGACATCGGTGCGCACAACCGTCAGGTTCTGGGTGGTGATACGGTCGGTACCGAGGTGGCCGGCCATCTTCTTGTTCTTGAACACGCGGCCCGGATCCTGGTTCATACCAGTCGAACCGTGCGAGCGGTGCGAGATCGACACGCCGTGCGTGGCACGCAGGCCGCCGAAGTTCCAGCGCTTCATCGCGCCGGCAAAACCCTTGCCGATCGCGTTGCTCGATACGTCGACCTTCTGGCCGGGCACGAAATGGTCAGCAAGGACCTCGGCGCCGATTTCCGGCAGGTCGCCCGAGACGCGGAACTCTTTCAGCTTCGCTTTCGGCGCCACGCCGGCTTTTGCGAACTGGCCGCGAAGAGCCTTGTTCGTGCGCTTGGCTTTCTTGTCGCCAGCACCAAGGATGACAGCCTTGTAGCCGTCCGTGCGGGTGACTTCGCCACCCTTCTTCGTCGTGACCTTGCGCTCGTCTTCGGTGCGCAGGCCAACGACCTGGCAACCATCGAGAGACAGGACCGTCACGGGAATGTGGCGACCGTTTTCATCGAATACGCGCGTCATGCCCAGTTTGCGGGCCAGCACGCCGGAACGGGGGGCTGGAAGAGCCATTAGCGAGCTCCCTCAAGCTTGATTTCAATGCCAACGCCCGACGACAGGTCGAGCTTCATCAGGGCGTCGACCGTTTGCGGGGTCGGGTCCACGATGTCGAGGATGCGCTTGTGAGTGCGGACCTCGAACTGCTCGCGCGACTTCTTGTCGACGTGCGGTGAGCGGTTGACGGTGAAGCGCTCGATACGGGTCGGGAGTGGAATCGGGCCCTTCACTTCTGCGCCGGTGCGCTTGGCCGTGTTCACGATCTCTTTCGCCGACATATCGAGGGCGCGGTGATCGAAGGCTTTCAGCCTGATCCGGATATTTTGTCGTTCCATCGTTCTCGTCCGTCCGCACAAAACACTTTAGCCCAGGGCGATGGCTCGTCAGCATCGAGCGCCCGGGTTGGGTGGAGGTTAAATTGTCAGTTTCGAGGGAGCGTTCGCTAATCAAGCGCGGCCTTCCCGGCGAATTGGTGCTTCTATGGGAAGGAATCGGCTGCGTCAACAGACGAAACGGGGAATTTGCAGGCATTTGCTGCCCGCCTTTGCGGGGCCGGACGCCACGCTGCTCCAGCGCCTCCAAAAGCCCCCTCTCCCCACCCTTGCCCAACCCTATCCCG
>NZ_ARYK01000013.1 GCF_000685275.1 Hyphomonas johnsonii MHS-2 | reverse complement strand
CCTCCACCACCGCCCGCACACGCACCAAGCATGACCCCGCCGGGCACAAGCAAGACAGCTGTCAGCACGAGACGCAGGGACGTGCTGCAATTCCTGGGTTTTCCGGTCACGCGGCACTCCTCGGTTTGATCTGGTGTACGGTTTTGACGCCGGATCGGATGGCGCGACCGTGTAAACGGGAGCGTTGCTTGGCCCCTGTTGAGTGTCAAGTGACGGGGTGTGCTGACGTAGGCCTCCGGGCCCTCCACCGGGCACTCAGGCTCAAGGGGCGGATGGAAACTTGCGCGCAGGTCTGGAATAAATGCACTGTCGGTTTGATTCTTGCTTAAGCGTCTCTGAAACAAATTCCCCGGGAGCGGCCTCTTTTCATGAAAATCTACCCCGTGATCATGTGCGGCGGCTCGGGCACGCGCCTGTGGCCCGTGTCGACCTCCCGCCATCCGAAACAGTTTGTTCCCCTGCTGTCGGAGGAATCATTGTTCCAGCAGACCATCCGGCGGATGCTGCCGGCTGACGATGCCCCGGAATTTGCCCCGCCGACGATCGTGAGCAATGCCCGCTACCTTGATCTCATCGAGGCCCAGCTGGCCAATATCGGCGTGTCGCCTCTGGCCATCCTGCTGGAACCCTGCGCCCGCAATACCGGCGCCGTTGCCGCCGTCGCAGCGGAATTCATCGACAAGATCGACCCGGACGGACTGGTAATCCTGTTGCCATCTGACCATTTCATCGGCCAACCGGCCGCGTTCCGCAAAGCCGTCACCGGCGCGACCGCTGTCGCGGCCGCCGGCCATATCGTGACATTCGGTGTTTCGCCGGACCGGCCGGAGACCGGTTTCGGCTATATCAAGGCCGGCAAGAGGATCGCGGACGACACGCATACGGTTGACGCATTCCGGGAGAAACCGAACCGGGAAACCGCGATGTCCTACCTGGAAGACGGCGCGTACACCTGGAATGCGGGCATCTTCCTGTTCCCGGCCCGCCTGATGCGCGAAGAACTCAAGCAGCACGCCCCTGACCTGCTGGAAACGGCAACCGAAGCCCTGCGCCTGGCCGACATTACCGGCGTGGTGCACCGGATCGACGAAGCGACCTTTTCGACAGCCCGGTCGATATCGTTCGACTATGCCGTAATGGAACACACGCAGGCCGCCGCCGTGGTCGGCCCCCTCTCCTGCGCCTGGAATGATGTCGGCACATGGCCCGCCGTCGGCCACCTCCAGGCCTCGAGCGGGCCGGTCCCGCCGGTGCTGATCGATGCCGAAAACTGCACCGTGCATTCGGATGACGGAGTCCTCGTCGCGGCGCTCGGGGTCGAAGACCTCGTCATCGCGGTCCGGGATGGGTCAGTCCTGGTGATGTCGCAATCGCGCGCCCAGGATGTCAAACTGGTCATCGATGCCCTGAAAGCTCGCGGCCTGACGGATCGCTACTGACGCAGCTCAGGTAAACTCCACGCGCTCCTGCGAGAAGTAGAACAGCGAGCGCGTCTCATCGTCGATATCTTCGCTTGAGACCTGCAACAGCGTCTGCATGGCATGCTTGCGGTCCTTCAGGGCGTGATCGAAGTCCGCTTCGATCAGGCGGTCCACACCGGTGGCGATCATCGCGTCGCGCACTTCCATGTACAGCGTCAGCGAGCCGCCGAGAAACATGGATTCATAGGCGATCTTGCTGGCGATCTTGTCGTGGATATCGGTGTACTGGAGCTGGCGCTCCATGGTCGACTTGCGCTTGGTGATGAAGTCGATCTCGTGACGATACTGGGGATGGCGCAGGTAGTAGTTCTTCAGCGCGATCATGTCGGTGTCGATCTTGCGCTGGATCGATTCCGGCAAGTCATCACTCAGTATAATGACGATATCAATGTCGGACCCCTTGACCATCTCGCCCGACACCATGTGCTCGCGCGGCTCGTTGTGCGCGAGAAAATACGCAAGGTCGCCCGCGATGAACGCGCACATCGACGAGCGGATCTCGCGGGGAAGGTCCAGGAACAGCGACTTCATCACCTGCTGTGCAAGGCCGATCTTCTCGCGGCTGATCTCGCGGTGCATGTTCGACAGCGTGCCCTGGCGCTCGATCAGCTGCTCGCGCTGTCCCGGCAGGCCGAACAGCGAGAAGGACAGGAAATCGCGCAGGATCGACGGGCTGAGCCGGACCTGGTCTTCCCGCGTGATATCAAACCGCAGGTAATAGCTCGCGAAGTGGGACACGTGCAGCGACCGGCTCTGGTAACAGGCCTGCCACAGGGACAGCTTCGGCTTGTCCGGCAGCATTTCTGCCAGCTCCTTGCCGGTCATCGGCCCATGCTCGGCCAGCAGCGCGATGATCTCGGCCTCGAGTTCGGCAATATCGGGAACGGGCATCCATCAGCTTTCTGGCGTTGGCGGAACGGGTTCGGCCAACTTCTCGCACCTGTGCGCGAGGATTTCCAGTGCCGTGTGTTCCGCCGCCTATTCGACGGTGACGGATTTGGCGAGATTGCGCGGCTGGTCGACGTCCGTGCCCTTGGCGACGGCGACGAAATAGGCGAGCAGCTGCATCGGGATTGCCGCCAGGATCGGCATCGCGATCTCGTCGGCGTCCGGCAGGCGAATCACGTGATCGGCGCGGTTGCCGGCCAGCTTGATGCCCCTGTCATCGGAAACAAGGATGATCCGGCCGCCCCGCGCCCGCACTTCTTCCACGTTCGACAGCGTCTTCTCGAACAGGGCGTCATACGGTGCGACCACGACAATCGGCAGGTCCTGCTCGATCAGGGCAATCGGCCCGTGCTTCAGTTCGCCGGCAGCGTAGCCTTCAGCGTGGATGTACGACACTTCCTTCAGCTTCAGTGCGCCTTCGAGGGCCAATGGGAAATAGCGGCCACGCCCCAGGAACAGAACATCCCGTGCCTTCACCAGAGACTGTGCAATCGCCTTGATATCGGCCTCCGCTTCGAGCGCTTCGGACACCTTGCGGGGCAAGGACAGCAGGCTTTTCACGTAACGGGCCTCGTCGCCGGCCTTGAGGTGACCGCGGGCCTTGGCGGCAGACAGCGCGAGCACTGCCAGAACCGCTAGCTGGGCGGTAAACGCCTTGGTCGATGCCACGCCGATCTCCGGCCCGGCATGGGTTGGCACGATCGCCTTGGCTTCACGCGCGATCGAGCTTTCCGGCACATTGACCACGGCAATCGCGGGCGCCTTGTTCTCACGGCAATAGCGCAGGGCCGCCAACGTGTCGGCCGTTTCGCCCGACTGGCTGACGAACAGGGCTGGTCCGGTCACCGGCAGCACCGGCTTGCGGTAGCGGAATTCCGACGCGATGTCGGTTTCCATGGCCAGGCGGGCAATCTGCTCGAACCAGTATTTGGCCGTCTGGGCCGCGTAATAGGCGGTGCCACAGGCAATCGCGACGGCGCGGTCGGCATCGCCAAAGATCTGGTCGGCCGTCTCGCCGGCCTGGATCGTCTGTGTGGCCTGGTCGATATAGGGCAGGATCGAACGGGCCAGCGATTCCGGCTGCTCGTGGATTTCCTTCAGCATGAAATGGTCATACTCGCCGCGCTCGATCAGGGCGTCGTTGACGGCAGACTTGACGCGCGGGCGGTTCACCCGGTCGCCGCGGGCATTGCGGATGTCGACGCTGCCGGGATGCAGGACGGCCCAGTCACCCTCTTCCAGATAGGTCACGTCGCGGGTCAGGGGCGCCAGCGCGATGGCATCGGAACCGAGATACATCTCGCCCTCGCCATAGCCGAGCACCAGCGGGCTGCCCTTGCGGGCGCCCATCAACACCGTCTCGTCGCCGGAAAAGATCACGGCCAGGGCGAATGCGCCGGAAAGCTGGTCCAGCGTGGCCGCGAACGCATCGACCGGAGCAAGGCCTTCGCTCATTTTCTGGTCGATCAGCTGGGCGATGACTTCGCTGTCGGTTTCCGATTCAAACACCCGGCCGGCCGCCTCCAGCGCGGTGCGCAGGTCACGAAAATTCTCGATGATGCCATTGTGGACGATCGCCACCTTGCCCGACATGTGCGGGTGGGCGTTCACCTCGTTGGGCTTGCCATGCGTGGCCCAGCGCGTGTGCGCGATGCCGGTGGTCCCGTCCATCGGCATGGCGTCCAGGCGGGCCTGCAGGTTGACGATCTTGCCCTTTGCACGGCGACGGTCGATGGAGCCGCCCGCCGAAATAGCGATCCCCGCGCTGTCATAGCCGCGATATTCCAGGCGCTTCAGGCCATCAATCAGGCGTCCCGCAACCGGTTCCGATCCTGCAATTGCAACAATCCCGCACATAATCTACCTCCGCGAATCTGATCGCGTAAATAGACCCGGGCTTTCGGTCTGAATAATGACAGTTTGTTGGGAATTGCGACAATCTGAGGGTATTTTTAGCATTAACAGGGACATCGGGCATGATAGAAACTGCAGTGCCCCCATTCATGCCGTGTGTATAGTAACGCTTACAAGTGCGTTTCCTGCACAACGCACGCTTCCATCCCCACTTCAGGGCGACTAGGACGCCACAAGACAATGAAGGACGAAACCGACTTGGCCAAGATGACCCACCTCGACAGGCTGGAAGCCGAAAGCCTGCACATCATGCGCGAGGTTGCCTCGGAGTGTGAAAACCCCGTGATGCTCTATTCGGTGGGCAAGGATTCCGCCGTCATGCTGCACCTGGCGATGAAGGCGTTCTATCCCTCGCGCCCTCCCTTTCCACTGATGCATGTCGATACGACCTGGAAATTCCGCGAGATGATCGAATTCCGCGACCGCAAGGCCGCCGAAATGGGCATGGACCTGCTGGTTCACGTCAACGAAGAGGGCGTGCGCGATGGCGTCGGCCCCTTCACGCATGGTTCGGCCATGCACACCGACATCATGAAGACCGCCGCGCTCAAGCAGGCGCTCGACAAGTACAAGTTCGATGCGGCCTTTGGCGGCGCCCGGCGCGACGAAGAGAAATCCCGCGCCAAGGAACGCGTCTTCTCGTTCCGCTCGTCCGAGCATCGCTGGGACCCGAAGAAACAGCGCCCGGAGCCGTGGAACCTCTACAATACGCGGATCCATCCCGGTGAGAGCGTCCGCGTGTTCCCGCTGTCGAACTGGACCGAACTCGACATCTGGCAATATATCCGCCGTGAGCAGATCGAGATCGTACCGCTCTATTTCGCCAAGGAGCGCCCGGTGGTGAGCTGGAATGGCGTCGACATCATGGTCGACGACGACCGCGTGCCCGAGGAACTGGCGAAGACCGCCGTGATGAAATCCGTCCGTTTCCGTACGCTCGGCTGCTACCCGCTGACCGGCGCGGTCGAAAGCACCGCCGCGACCCTGGAAGAGATCATACAGGAAATGCTGCTGACCACGACGTCAGAGCGCCAGGGCCGCGTCATCGACGCCGACCAGGCCGCCTCGATGGAAAAGAAAAAACAGGAAGGCTATTTCTAGATGCGCCTCACCGACGACCTTATCGGCTCCGACATCGGCGCCTACCTGCAAAAGCACGAGAACAAGTCCCTCCTGCGCTTCATCACCTGCGGCAGCGTGGATGACGGCAAGTCGACCCTGATCGGCCGCCTGCTCTACGATTCCAAGATGATCTTCGAGGACCAGCTCGCCTCGCTGGAGGCCGATTCAAAGCGGGTCGGGACGCAGGGTGAGAATATCGACTTCGCCCTCCTCGTCGACGGCCTCGCCGCCGAACGCGAACAGGGCATCACGATTGACGTCGCCTACCGTTTCTTCGCCACCGACAAGCGCAAGTTCATCGTGGCCGACACGCCCGGCCATGAACAGTACACGCGCAACATGGCAACGGGCGCCTCGACCGCCGATGTCGCCATCCTGATGATCGACGCGCGCAAGGGCATCCTGACCCAGACGCGCCGCCACAGCTTCATCACCACACTGCTGGGCATTCGCCGCCTGGTGCTGGCGGTCAACAAGATGGATCTCGTCGACTACAAGCAGCAGGTCTTCGATGACATTGTCGACGACTTCTACGCTTTCGCCGACGAGCTGGCGACCGACCTTGAAGTGCAGCCCATTCCGATGTCGGCGCTTGCGGGCATCAACATTACCGAACGCTCCAACGAGACAGACTGGTATGATGGTCCGAGCCTGATGGAATACCTCGAGACCGTACCGATCGGCGACAAGCGCCTCGGCGCCCCGTTCCGGATGCCGGTCCAGTGGGTCAACCGCCCCAATCTCGATTTCCGCGGCTTCTCGGGCCAGATCGCCGCCGGCTCGATCAGGCCCGGAGACCGGGTCAAGACGCTTCCCTCCGGCCGCCAGTCCACGATCGGTCGCATCGTCACCGCCACTGGCGACCTTGATGAGGCGATTGCCGGCCAGTCCGTGACGCTGACACTCACCGATGAAATCGACTCCTCCCGCGGCGACGTCATCGTCTCCGCCGACGATCCGGCCGAAGTGTCGGACCAGTTCCAGGCCCGCCTGTTGTGGATGAGCGACACGCCCCTCCTGCCCGGCCGCCGCTATCTCATGAAGATAGGCGCCAAGACCGTCACCGCCACGATCAATGCGCCGAAATACGGCATCGATATCAACACGTTGAACGATGTTTCGGCCAGGACGCTCGAACTCAACCAGATCGGCGTCACGACGCTCTCGCTGGACCAGCCGATCGCGTTCGACCCCTATGACGAGAACCGGGAAATGGGCGGGTTCATCCTGATCGACCGCCAGACCAATGACACGGTCGCTCTCGGCCTGATCGACTTTGCCCTCCGCCGCGCCTCCAACATCCACTGGCAGGCCATCGACATCGACCGCTCCGCACTCGCCGAGCAGAAGGGCCAGAAGCCTGCCGTGCTCTGGTTCACGGGGCTGTCGGGGTCCGGCAAGTCGACCATCGCCAATGCCCTGCAGAAACGCCTGTTCGCGCTCGGCAAGCACAGTTTCATCCTCGACGGCGACAATGTCCGCCACGGTCTCAACCGCGACCTCGGCTTCACCGATGCCGACCGGGTCGAGAACATCCGGCGCGTGTCGAATGTCGCCCGCCTGATGGCCGATGCAGGGCTGATCACGCTCGTCTCGTTCATCTCGCCATTCCGCAACGAGCGCCAGATGGCTCGCGGATTGATGGCTGACGGGGAGTTCGTCGAAATCCATGTCGACACGCCGCTGGGCGTCGCCGAGAGCCGTGACGTCAAGGGCCTCTACAAGAAGGCCCGCGCCGGCGAGATCAAGAACTTCACCGGCATCGACAGCCCCTACGAACCACCGCTCAATCCCGAAGTGCGGATCAACACGGTTGGCCAGTCACCGGAAGACGCCGCAGAGGAAATCCTCGGATACCTCCAGGAAAAGGGCTTCCTGTCCGACTGATCATGCGGGCCTGACCCGGCGGAACCGGCTTGTGAAATTCCAATCCATGCTATTCTGATGACAGAAAAGCAGATTGGGAGGAAACCGGTCATGCCAAAGAGCAGACCCGTCGAGGAGGCCGCAAAGGCCCCGGACATGATAGACGCCGTCATCGTCGGCGCTGGCTTTGCCGGCCTGTACATGCTGCACCGGCTCCGCGCCATGGGCGTGTCGGCGCGCATCTATGAAGCGGGCAGTGATATCGGGGGCACCTGGTTCTGGAACCGGTATCCCGGCGCACGGGTCGACATCGAGAGCCAGGAATATTCGTATTCCTTCTCCGACGAACTGGAATTCGACTGGCAATGGACCGAGCGCTATGCCTCCCAGCCCGAACTCCTGAAATACATCAATCACGTCGCCGACCGGTTCGACCTGCGCCACGACATCCAGCTCGACACCCGCGTGACCGAAGCGGTCTATGACGAGACCCGCGATCGCTGGCGCATTCTGACCGACCGGGGCGAGCGCATCTCGGCGCGCTATTGCGTGATGGCAACCGGCTGCCTCTCGGCCGCCAAGGAACCCGACATTCCGGGAGCAGGCAGCTTCAAGGGCGAAACCTACAGCACGGCAAGCTGGCCGCGCGACGGTGTCGACTTTTCCGGCAAGCGGGTCGGCATCATCGGCACTGGCTCTTCAGGGATCCAGACGATCACGACCATCGCACCCGAGGTCGGCACGCTCACCGTGTTCCAGCGCACGCCGAATTTCAGCGTGCCCGCCCACAACGGACCGATTGATCCCGCTGTCGCTGCCGACTGGAAAGCCAACCGCGACACCTACCGGCAGGAAGAGCGCGAATCCGGCATTGGCATCCGGGCGCTCGATCCCGGCGAGGCCCTGGCGCTGGAGGCATCACCCGAGGAGCGCCGGCGCGTGTACGAAGAGCGCTGGGCCCGCGGCGGTTTCTGCGTTGCCGCCGGTTACGCCGATCTCGGCGTCGACAAGGCCGCCAACGACACCCTCGCCGAATTCGTCGGCGACAAGATCCGCAGCATCGTGAAGGATCCGGAGACGGCCGAGATGCTGGTGCCGAAGACCTACCCGATCGCGTCCAAGCGCCTGTGCGTCGATACCGGCTATTTCGAGGTCTACAACCGGGACAATGTTTCGCTGGTCGACCTCATCGCAACCCCGATCGAGGCGATCACGCCCACCGGTATCCGCACCACCGCGCAGGACCACGAATTCGATGCGATCATTTACGCCATCGGCTTTGACGCGATGACCGGCGCGCTCGACCGGATCGACATTCGCGGCCGTGGCGGTGAACGCCTGCGCGACAAATGGGCGGCCGGGCCGGTCACCTATCTCGGCCTGATGGCGTCGGGCTTCCCGAACCTGTTCATGGTCACCGGGCCGGGCAGCCCGTCAGTGCTGTCCAACATGATGGTGTCCATCGAACAGCATGTCGACTGGATCGCCGACTGCATCGGCCACCTGGGGGATCACCAGCTCACCACGATCGAGGCAACGCCGGAGGCCGAGCAGGCCTGGGTCGCGCATGTCAACGAGATCGCGGACCAGACGCTCTACGTGCAGGCCAATTCCTGGTATCTGGGGGCAAATGTTCCCGGCAAGCCGCGCGTCTTCATGCCCTATCCGGGCGGCGTCGGTGTCTATCGGGAAAAATGCGATGAGGTCGTGGCCAATGCGTATGAAGGCTTTGCCTTGACCGGCGCGACGCAAATGGCCTGATCCGTCAGCGGATGATGCAGACCTTTTCGGACCGGATGAACGGCCGGTTGCAGTCCCAGGCATCGCCGGAACTGTTGAGGTGCGCGTTCACCGGAACGACGACTTCGATGCAGGCGCTTGCCGCTTCCTGGTAACCGCGTTCGCATTTCCAGCCAAAGCCGGTGCTCGACGTGACCAGATAGCCATTCGCGGGCACCACGATCTTGACGCATTCTTCGCCGCTCATCGCGTAGCCGCGTTCACATGCCCAGCCGTCGCCGTAGGAGCTGTTGGTCAGATAACCATGCTTGGGCGGCGTGACCAGGTTGCACGTATCGCTCTCCAACCGGTACCCGCGATCGCAGGCCCAGCGTGTCCCGTAGGAATTGAGGTGGGCATTCGCCGGCACCTTGACCTGAACGCAGGCGCCGCGTTCGGCCGTGAACCCGTAGGAACAATCCCACCCGGTGCCGTAGATTCCGTCGGTCAGGTAGGCATTGGCAGGCAGGACGATCGCCACGCAGCCGGTTCCCTGTTCGCGGAAGCCCTCATTACAGGCCCAGCCGGAGCCGTAGACGCGCGCCGAGGCGTTTGCCGGCGTCGTCGCCACGTTCTCCGCAGACGCGGCAGGCGCGGCGGCTGAAACCATGACAACCGCGGTTGCGGCCGCCATCAGGGCGCGAAGACAGGACAGGACAGACAGCATGAGGGAACTTTCGGTTTTGAAGGAACAGCGCAGCAAATGGATACTGGCCCCAAACCGGACAGGCAGGCCGCTTTGGCCGTAATCTGCGAGAACGTGCGGGGAATACCGGGAATGGCACTTTCACCCTACATATGGGTATCACCGTGGCGCATGTAAGGCGCAAATAACTTTTTGTATTGATTGACCTTATTGCGCACCTTCGGCCCACGCAGCCGTTCCGGGGCCGACCTTCCCCAACGTCCCGTCTCGAAATCCGGATTCGGGCACGCTAGACTCGTCGCGGTACAAGCCAATCGAAACAGGAGCGATCATATGGCCAAGGGAGACATGCCCGTCCTCGTCGGCGTCGGCCAGAGCCTCAGCCAGTGGGACGGAACCGCCGGCCCTGCAGATGCGCCGTCGCCACTCTCCCTCATGACGGATGCATCGCGCGCCGCGCTGGACGATGTCGGTGTGGCAGGCCTCGCAGAGGCCATCGACGCGCTGGCAGTGGTCCGCATCTTCGAAGACTCGATTGGTCGGGCCTCCCACCCTCATGGCCACAATTCGAACCTGCCCGGCACGCTTGCCCGCGATCTCGGCGCCAGGCCGGCGCACCTGATCTACGAAGCGGTCGGCGGGCAGAGCCCACAGGCCCTGGTCAATGAGATGGCCGGCCGCATCCACGCCGGCGAGATCGAATGCGCCCTGATTTCCGGCTCCGAAGCGAACCGGGCCTCTAAGGGCGCCCGCCGCCACGGGGTCGAGATCGACTGGACGGATGGTGACGACGCAACCTTTGAGGATCGCGGCATGGGCCCGATGCTGCTCAGCCGCACGGAGATCAAGCATGGCCTCGTCGCGGCCGCCTATTTCTACGGCCTGTTCGAAAACGCCATCGCCGCCCGCGAGGGGCGGACGCGCAGCCAGCATCGGCGCGCCATGGCCGAACTCTTCCAGCCCTTCTCCGCCATCGCGGCCCGGAACCCGTTCTCGCAATTCCCGGTCGAGCACAGCGTCGACTTTCTCGCGACCGCGTCACGCGAGAATTACGAATACGCCGATCCGTTCCTGAAATGGTTCATCGCGCAGGACGCCGTGAACCAGGGCGCCGCGGCAATCATCATGAGCAGTTCGAAGGCCGATACCCTCGGCGTACCACAGGCAAAGCGCATTTACCTGCAAGGCGGCGGAGAGGCCGGCGACGACCATATTTCCGTACGCCCCCGCCTTGACGGCTCGTGGGCCATGGAGGTCGCCGCGTCGCGGGCGCTGGAACAGGCCGGTGTCTCACCGGCGGACATTCGCCATTTCGATCTCTACTCGTGCTTTCCCTGCGCCGTGTTCTCGTCCACCGCTGCCCTCGGCATCGACTGGAAAACCGATCCCCGCCCCCTCACGCTGACCGGCGGCCTGCCCTTCTTCGGCGGCCCCGGGAACAACTACTCCCTCCACGGAATCGCCGAGATGGTTCACAAGCTGCGCAGCGCGCCGGGCGATCTCGGCCTCGTCCTCGCCAATGGCGGCTGGATGACCAAGGAAGCCGTCGGCATCTACTCGGCGACGGCACCAAAGGCCTTCACGCCCGCCGCACCCGCCGCCAAGGCGAAGGACCAGGTCACCCTGTGCGACACCGATTGCGACGGCACGCTGGAAACATTCACCGTCACGCATGGCCGGGAGGGGCCGGAAAGCGGCATCATCTTCGCCCGCCTCGCCGACGGCCGGCGCGCGCTGGCCCGCGCAACGCCTGCCGCCCTCGCCATCCTGCGCGAAGAGACCAGCCCGGTCGGCCGCAAGGTGGCCATCACCGTCGCGGACGAAGTCGGCACGTTCGATTTCATCTAGGCCGCCCGGACTTGCCCGGAATCACAACATGTCCCAATGTCGCGGCATGACGAAACATTTCCACAGGATAGGCGTGATCGGCGGCGGCGCATGGGGCACGGCCATCGCCCAGATGCTGTGTCGCGAGGGGCAGGCCGTGATCCTGTGGTGCCTCGAGGCCGAGGTCGCCGATGCGATCAATTCGACGCACGAGAACACTGTTTTCCTGCCCGGCGTGCCGCTCAAGCCCGCCCTGCGCGCCACGACCAGCGTCGCCGACCTCTACGACCAGGATGCCCTCTTCGCCGTTGCGCCAGCCCAGCACACCCGCACCACACTGGCCGCACTGAAGGGCCATATCAGCCCCGGCACGCCGGTCGTGCTCTGCTCCAAGGGCATCGAACTTGCCACCGGCAAGTTCATGACCGAGGTGCTGGCCGACGAATTGCCCGAGGCCAGCCCTGCCGTCATGTCCGGCCCGAGCTTTGCCATCGACGTCGCCAAGGGCCTGCCGACCGCCGTGACCCTCGCCGTGAAAGACGAATCCATCGGCGATGAACTGATCGCTGCGATCTCGACCCCCACCTTCCGGCCCTATCTGGCCAGTGACCTGCTCGGCGCGGAAATCGGCGGCGCGGTGAAGAATGTCCTCGCCATCGCCTGCGGCATCACGCTGGGCAAGGGCCTCGGCCGCTCTGCCCATGCCGCCCTCATTGCGCGCGGCAGCGCCGAGATGACACGCCTTGCCCTCGCCCTCGGCGCCGAACGCGAAACCATGGCCGGCCTGTCAGGCCTGGGCGACCTGGTGCTGACCTGCTCGTCGGAAACCTCGCGCAACATGAGCTGCGGCCTGGCGCTTGGGCGCGGCGAAACGCTGGACAGCATCATGGCCGCCCGCAATGCCGTCACCGAAGGCGTCGCCACTGCCCCCGTGCTGCGCCGTCTCGCCAGGCAAAAGGGTGTCGACATGCCGATCTGCGATGCAGTTGCGGCGATCATCGAGGGTGAAATCAGCGTCGACGAGGCAATCACCACCCTCCTGATGCGGCCCAACAGGGCGGAGAGTGTGCTCGTCTAGCGCTTCCCCCGGCGTAACATCTGGCCTGTCCCCCGGCCCGTGCTAGTCTCCGGTCAAATTCAGGAGACGCCCCATGCTGCAGAAAAAATACGAAGCCTTCGCTGTCACGATCGAAGACAAGGTCGCCCACATCCAGATGAATCGCCCCGAGGCGATGAACACGATGAACAAGGCCTTCTGGAACGAACTGCCCGCCATCGTCCGCGACATCGACATGAATGCGCGGGCCCGCTGCATCGTCATCTCCTCGACCGGCAAGCATTTCTCGGCCGGCATGGACCTTGCCGTCTTCGGCTCGGGCGAGGGTGGCGGCAAGGTCGACCGCTACGTCGCCGCCGAGGCATTCCGCTCCAACATCCGCCAGATCCAGTCCTCCTTCAACGCCCTTGAAGAGGCCCGCGTACCGGTCCTCTTCGCCTTGCAGGGCGGCGTCATCGGCGGCGCGATCGACATGGTCACTGCCGGCGACATCCGCTGGTGCACGCAGGACGCCTTCTTCACGATCATGGAAACCAATATCGCCATGACCGCCGATGTCGGCACCTTCCCCCGCCTGCAGCGCTACATCCCCGAAGGCTGGGTCAAGGAAATGGCCTATACCGGCCGGCGCATCGACGCTGCCAAGGCCAAGGAGATCGGCCTCGTCAACGACATCTTCGAGACGCATGATGCGTGCGTGGCCCACGTGCTGGAAACTGCACGCGAGATCGCCTCCAAGGACCCGCTCACCGTCACCGGCTGCAAGACGCTGATCAACTATGGCCGTGACCACAACACAGCCGACACGCTGGACTATATCGGCGTCTGGAACGCCGCCATGATCCCGCCACCGCACATGCAGGAAGCCTTCGCCGCCCGCGCCGAAAAGCGCGCCGCGGAATTCCCCGACCTGCTGAAACTGCGTGACACACCGATGTAATGATCGTCTGTACGGGGCGGAAATGATCGCGATCGCCTGTTCGGCACCTATTACCTGCCGGAAGCCTGGCCGGAAGCCTGGCCGGAAGCCTGGCCGGAGTCCTACGGTGTCGTGCATGGCGAGCCGCCCAAGAGCCTGGTCCAGCAGCAGCTCCACCCGTTCAGCGGCAGCTGAACCGACTCAGGCGCTGACGATCCGGTAGACGGCTGTCGCGTTCATCACGGTCTGGTCACCGCACATCGCCGAGCCGCCCGAAAACAGGATCGTCCGGGTCTTGCGGTCCACGCGCGGGGAAAATACCGGCACGCCCGTCACGTCGGCGCCGGTGACATCGATGGTCACGGAGACAAGCTCGACCGTGTCCGGCGCGCAACGGGCCTCGGCATCCGCGCGAATCGCCGCCATCAGGTCCAGCGCCAGTCGTTCATCCGCCCGCATTCCGCTTTCCGTCCGCATCTGTAACCCTCGCATGACCTGTTCGCCCCGCTGTAGCCACGCCAGCCCATAAAGAAAAGGGCCAAGCCTGCCGCGAAAGCGTCACAGGCGGGCGGCCCGGTCGGCGGCGGATGCCACGGCTTGCGGCTGGCGGGAATGTCGCAAAACAAAAAAAGCCGCCCGTGAAGGGCGGCCGGGTTGCGCTTGCGTGCAGCGCGATTGGTGTCAGGCAGCCTTGGCGGCGCGGATTTCGGCGTCGAGGTCCGAACCGATCAGGTCGCCGAGATGACCGAAGCCGGTCATGCCATAGGTCTCTTCCATGAAAGTCGAAATCGACGGCAACAGGTGCCCGATCGCCTTGTGGTCGAGTCCAATCTTGTGCAGCGCGCCGATCATGCCCTGGGCAACAACACGCTTGCCGCCGGGCGTCTGCTCGATCAGGCGGGCGATGATGCCGGTAGCGGCGCCGATCTCCGACCCCGTGCGGGCAGCGAGGGCACGCGCGCCGGGAATGGTCTTGAACATCGCCAGTGCGAAGGGTGAATCCTGTCGCTCAGCTGAATTCAAGACAATTCCCAGCGCGGTCTTGGCCGTCTGTTCCGGGAGTCCATTGATTTTAGCGATGTGCGCAATGAGATCATTCAGCATTAGCGTGGCACTCCTAGGATTAATGGCTCCGGAACCCCCATTAACCTCCCACATGCTTTCTCCTTCGTTACCGCCACCCCGCTTTCGCAGTCGATTTCAGGAAAGAGCGTTAAGCGCCGTTAGGGTGGGGTAAACAGGCGGGCCGTTTTCGTTTACTCCCTGTCCACAGGTCGGGCCAGGTCGCCCGCAGTCAGGAGTCTTCATGATCAGGATCGGCCTGCTCGGCGCAGCAAAGATCGCCCCGCCCGCATTGCTCACCCCGGTGTCCCGCCGCGATGACTGCACGGTCGTCGCCGTCGCTGCCCGCGACCCCGGTCGTGCGGCGGCCTACGCGGCCGCGCACGGCATCCCGGAGACGGCAGCCGATTATGACGCCCTCCTCGCACGCGACGACATCGACCTCATCTACAATGCGCTGCCACCGCACCGGCACGCCGACCTCTCCATCGCCGCGCTCCAGGCCGGCAAGGCCGTGCTCTGCGAGAAACCCTTCGCGATGAATGCGGCCGAAGCCGCGCGCATGGTCGAGGCAGCCGGCGCCGCGGGCCGCCTCCTGATCGAAGCCTTCCACTACCGTTTCCATCCCGCATTCCAGCGTGTCTTCGACATCGTCCGTGGCGGCGACCTCGGGCAGGTCACCCGGATCGAGGCGGCGTTCGATGTTGCAATTCCCTATCGGCCCGGCGAGCTGCGCCACACGCTGGACGTTGGCGGCGGCGCGCTGATGGACCTTGGCTGCTACCCGGTCCACTGGGTACGCACCCTGGCTGGCGCGGAGCCGGAGGTCGTGTCCGCGACCGCCCATTGCGACCGACCGGGAGTCGACACGATAACCGAGGCGGAATTCAGCTTTCCGGGGGGCGTGACGGGGCACATAGCGACCAACATGGCGCCGGGCACGGATTTCAAGGCATGGATCCGTGTCGAAGGCTCGCGCGGGCGCCTCGAGATCAGGAACCCGATCCATCCCCACCGCGGCCACGCCATCACCACTCATGTAGACGGCACCGACCACACCCTTACCGTCCCCGGCGAAACCACTTACGACCACCAGCTCGCCCATGTCATGGACGTGCTGGCGGGGCGCACCACGGCGCTCACTGGCGGCACTGACGCGGTTGGAAACATGATGGCGATTGACGCAATCTACCGGGCCGCAGGCCTGCAGCCGCGCGGGCTCTGACGCCCGTGGTGTCAGGCCTTGCTGGCCTGCGCCATGTCGATCCAGCCCTCGACCTCATCCTCGGCAAAGACGGCGTCGTCCCACAGGACGCGGTCGCCTTCCGGCGTCGCCAGGAAGTCCATCGCCGACAGGAACACATCCCGCGCCGAAGACTCCGCCAGGTCGTCCGCTGACCGTATGCCGGCACCAACCAGGATCTGCGCATCGTGCACCCGCAGGCCCGGCACATCCATCATCAGCCGTGCCTGGTCCTGCCAGTCGGCGAGCTTGTCGGCGTCGATATGGGCCACGTCGAGATAGAAGGCCGTCTCGTGCGGATCACAGTCGAGCAGGTCGCCGACCCGTGTCAGGCCCGCCTTGCCCAGCCGCCGGGCAGTCTTCCGCCCGATCGACGGTGCATCGACAATCGGGGATTCCCGCGTCAGCCGCCCCTGCCCGAATTCGGAGTCCACGACATTCGACTCCGCCGGTGGCGGCGTTTCGGCAATGACGGGTTCGGGCGCGGGCTTGGGTGCCGGTGCAGGCTTGGGCGCGGGCGCCGCAACAGGCTGCGGCTTGGCCTTGGTCTCGGCTTTTGGTTTCGCTTCCGCTTTCGGCTTGGGCTTGGCCGCTACGACCTCCGCTTCAGGCGCAGCCGTGGCTTCGTCCCGGGCCACGTGGGCCGTACCGATGCGTTTCAGTTCCTGCTTGTCGAGCACTTTCAGCGGTACCCGCAGCACCTGGCTCGCATGCAGTTTGCGGATCGCCTTGTCGTCGGCCGGCAGCGAGCGGATCACTTTCCCGGTCTTGCTGAATTCCGCATACATGCGCGCCACCTGGCGCCGGTCGCCGGCATCGGCCAGCTTCCTCGAAATGTACCGGAGCGGAATATCCAGCGTCTCGATATAGCCCTGGATCGTGAGGTTCACCTTGGGCGGCGCAACAGCCGCTTCGGCAATCGCCCGCGACATCAGCGTGCCAAGGCCGGCCGTGGCATAGGCGACAAGGTCGGCGATGATGTCGAGCAGCGTGTCGTCGAGCCCTGCGGGCGGGTCCTTCACGCCGGCATCGAGATTATAGTGCGCGATGAAGGTCTGGTAGTGCGGGTGCGAGCGCTCGGCGCCTGCGCGCACCATGTCAGAGACGAATCCCGGCCCGTCGCCCGCTGCGATGTCAGGATACCCATTGGCGGCAATACGCTCGGCAATCGTGTCGTGCGATTTCGCGATGCTCCACTCGACTGCACGGTGGATGGCGCCTTCTTCTTCCGTCTGGCCAGTATGGAAAGGCTGCAGCGGATCGGCATAGTAGTGGCTCAGAACGCCCAGCGCATAAGCCGCCTCGCTCCATTTCTTCCTCGCCAGCAGGTCGACGGCTTTGGCATACCATTCGGTCGCCTTGCCGCGCGCGCCACCCCACTCGCCCTCCGAGATGTGGAGGACGTGATTGCGGAAATCCTTGAATGTCGTGTCCGGCGCCTTGGCACCCTTCAGCAGGTGTTCGTGATGCACCAGGAACAGCGACTTCCAGCTATCGGCCTCGTCGCCTTCGATCAGGTCCAGCGCATTGAACGCGATATGATGGTGCGTCGACGTGCACCGGTGCGCACGGATCACCCTTTCAAGCAGGGACATATCGCGGCCTCCGGACAATTAATGAAACCAGTCGGAATATTTACCTTCCAGGGTTACCGCCGGATTAACTGCACCGTGCTGGCGTCAAGAAACTGCGATTGATGCTGATTTCAGGCAGTAACGCGCCTTCAACCGGCCGCTTCGCGCGCATTCCGGCGGCGGCGGAAAATGACAAAAGCGACGAGCCAGATGAAGAAGGTCAGCGCGGGTGTCAGCATCACTGCGACCACCACGGCCGCTTCCCGCCCACCATCAGGGCTAAGCGACGTCGTGCCGGGAGACTTCACGTTGGCGTAGAGAGTGAGGTCACGCCCCTGCGGCCAGTTTTCGAGTTCGGCAACCGACAGATCTCGGTCTGTGTTGGTGAAGACATCCTTTTGGGTATCGTAGGTTCGACCGGACATTTCATAGGTCGCCTCAACGCGAACCGCCCACTCGGGAACACCATTCCGGACACTCTCGATGCGCGTCGATTGCACAGTCGCCTGCACGGCATGCCAGTCAGCCGGAAACAGCGCCGCAACCAGGCTACCCACAAGGATCATCGCAGTCAGGAGCACCACCAGCCCAAGGCCGGCTTGCTTCAGGCGTTTCAACATCGTCTTGCCGTCCCCTTGCCAGCATGCGTTTGCCGGACCGGCGCCAACGGTATCACAAAATCCCGGGGCCGCCAGATGGGTGGCTACGCTTACCTGACGGCGAAGTCTGTCGGCTCGGCGCTCTTGCCCCTGGCGTCTTTCTCGCCCTTGGCCTGGCCATGTTTCTGCGCGCCCATGAAGCCGAACAGGTGGCCGGCCACCTTGCGCATCTGGATCTCTTCGGAGCCCTCGGTGATGCGATAGCGGCGATGGTGGCGGTAGATATGCTCGAACGGCGTATGGCGTGAATAGCCCATGCCGCCATGAATCTGCATCGCCCGGTCGGCGGCGTTACAGCACAGCCGGTTTGCCCGGTAATTGCACATCGACACCTTGTCCGACAGCTTGATCGCGACATCAGGCTTCGACATCTGGTCCATTTCCCATGCTGTCTTGAAGATCAGCAAACGAAGCATTTCGGCTTCCGACGCCAGTTCCACGATGGGGAACTGGATCGCCTGGTTGACTGACAATTTCTTGCCGAACGGCGCGCGCGTGTTGGCATAGTCTATCGACTGATCGATGCAGAACAGCGCCGCCCCGACAGAGCTGGCGGCCTGACGAATGCGGTTCTCGTGCACGAAGTGCTGCGCAAGGGCGAGGCCGCCTTCGGGCGGGCCGAACACGGCGCTGTCGGGCACCCACACATCCTTGATGGTCAGGCGCGGGTGATCGGTCGGCATGTTGAACGTCCACATGTATTCGACAATCTCGATACCCGGGTCGTCGGCCGGCACGAGCAGGCAGGTAATGCCGCGCGCGTCGCCGTCCTCGCCGCTGGTACGGGCAAAGCACATCATGTGGGTGGCATGGTGCATGCCGGTGATCCACATCTTCTCGCCATTGATCAGCCAGCCATCCTGGCCGTCCTTCTTGTGGCGCACGGCGCGGGTTTCCATGTGCGTTGCATCAGAACCGTGGTCCGGCTCGGTCAGGCCGAAGGTCGCGCGGAACTTGCCTTCCAGGGCGGCTGTCGCGAGGTGCTTCTGATCCTCGCGGGCAAAGTCGCGCAGCATCAGTATCTGCGGATAGTTGGCGACGATGGAGTGTTCGTTCTGCAGGTCATTGTGCAGGCCAAGGCCCTTGCGTGCGAGATGTTCGCGGATGATCGCCATGGCCAGGTTCGACCCGTTCTGGCCGCCATATTCCTTGGGAAGGCCAAACCGGAAATGCCCGGCCTCGTCAGCCAGCCGTTTCGCCTTGCCCAGAAGCTCTTCCCATTCCTTGCGCGGCAGGCCCTGGTTCTCGAAGTCGGTCCGCGCCCATTCGCGCCGGTGGTCGAAAAAGCGGATATTGTCATCCTGCTGCTCGAGCGGCTTGATCTTGTCCTCGATGAACTGGTCGAGCACGACAAGGTAGTCGGCGATATCCTGCGGAATATTGAAGTCCATAGCGTCTCTCTCCCGGTATCATTCTGCTTTTGCGCCATCTTACCCTGCCTTGCGGGTGGGGCAATTTGTGCCGTGGCGGCAACTGCTTGAACGAGTCATATTGCGCTGCCGGACGCTTGAAATCTCCGCCGCAGAACTTTCACCAGAATCTGGACACTGAACGCTTGACCAACTATTCAGCGTTTGGTAGTCATTCGCATGAGGGGGTCAATTTCCCCTTCTCCACCGCGTTGTACGCTCACATCAAACCCCGAACGAAAGGCACCCTCCCATGCTCCGTTCAGCCATCCTTGGCGCCGCCGCCCTGGCGCTTTCCGCCCCTGCGATCGCAGGCACCTTTGTTTTCGAAACAGCCAACCCCGTTTCCGACCGCCACGTCATCGCTGAAAGCGTTGTCTGGACTTGTGAAGACACCAAGTGCTTTGGCGAACTCGACCGCAAGAAAGCCTCCGTCCGCATCTGCAAGAAGATCGCGAAGGAAGTCGGTGTCATCACCGCGCTTCGCAACGACAAGTCGGAACTGACTGCAGACGAACTGGAAGCCTGCCGCTCGGCTGCCAAGAGCTAGACCTTCCCTGACTGAAAAGTCTCTCCTCGGGCCGCCACGGGAAACCGGGCGGCCGCTTTTTGCCTGAAGCGCCGCTTCAATCTTCAGCCGGCTCGACCGGCTGCCAGAGTTCGACCTTGCGCCCGTCAGGATCCATCACCCAGGCAAAATGCCCGTAGCTTTCCCGCATGGGCTCGCCTTCCATCGCACAGCCCTCCACCTCGATCCGTGCGATCATGCCGTCGAGGTCGTCGACCATCAGGTTCATCATGAAATCGCTGTCGGACGGCTTGAAATAGTCGCTCTCGGCCTTGAACGGCGCCCAGATTGTCTGTGCGCCCTTGGGAAAGATCGCAGCCGCGGCGCCATGGTTGAAACTGCTGCCGCCATAATCGTCGATATTGATCCCCAGCACCCGGCCATACCAGGCGCGCGTCGCATCAACGTCCTTGCACAGAAAAAACAGCCCACCCAGGCCGATGACTTTTGCCATTGATATCCCTCCTCTTCAGATAGCTGCGATGGCGTCGGCGAGCAGGTCCCGCACGTCGCCAGCGACACGTTTGAGTTCATTATTGTCGATCGCCTGCATCGACGCTACCGGATCGACCGCACTCACTTCGACATTGTCGCCCACCTGCCGCAGGATGACATTGCACGGCAGCATCGCGCCGACACGCGGCTCTATCCCGATGGCACGATAAGCCATTTCCGGGTTGCAGGCCCCGAGTATCCGATACGGCGCCATCTCGACACCCAGCTTCTTTTTCATCGTCGCGCTGACATCGATCTCGGTCAGCACACCAAATCCCTTTCCCGCCAGGGCTTGTCGCGTGCGCTGGTCGACCGCGTCAAAGGCGGCGCCCGCGATGGTCCGGTTGAGCGTGTAAGCCATCGTGTTCTCCAATCGAGTGTCTCTGGTTCTGGCTGAACCCCGCGTCCGTCACCCTAGCACATTCACCCGGCAGGATCAGGACATGGATCAAAAATGCCGCCCTGTTGGCATTCACCACTGCCTAACGCATGGTACATGCAAAGACAGACCAGAGGATACCCAATGCCGCTCGACGCCAAACGCACGCCCGACGCCCGCTTCGACAACCTGCCGGGCTACGCTTATGCCCCGCATTATGTCGACGACCTGCCCGGCTATGAAGGCCTGCGCGTCCACTATGTCGACGAAGGGCCCCAGGACGCCGTGCGCACCTATCTCTGCCTGCATGGCCAGCCGTCATGGGCCTATCTCTATCGCAAGATGATCCCGGTCTTTCTCGACAGCGGCGCGCGCGTTATCGCGCCGGACTGGCTCGGCTTCGGCCGCTCGGACAAGCCGGTCGACGACGCCGTCTACACTTTCAGCTTCCACCGCAACATGATGCTCGAACTGATCCGGAAGCTGGACCTGAAGCAGGTCACCTTGGTCTGCCAGGATTGGGGCGGGTTGCTCGGCCTCACCATTCCGATGGAGATGCCAGAGCGGTTCGAGCGCCTGATCGTGATGAACACGGCCATCGCCACCGGCCAGTCGCCGGGCGACGGTTTCAACCAGTGGAAGGCATACAATCGCAGCCAACCGGACATGGACATTGCCGGCCTGATGAAGCGCGGCACGCCAATCCTGTCGGATGCGGAAGCGGCCGCCTATGCCGCGCCCTTCCCGGACGTGACCTACAAGGCGGGCGTGCGACGCTTTCCGGAACTCGTCATGGTCGAACCCGGCATGGACGGCGTCGACATCTCGAAACGCGCCGCCGAATGGTGGTCGAAGGACTGGTCCGGCGACACGTTCATGGCAGTCGGCGCCCAGGACCCGGTGCTCGGCCCGAACCAGATGGAACACCTGCGCAAGACGATCCGCAACTGCCCGGAACCGATGATCGTCGCGGACGGCGGGCATTTCGTTCAGGAGTGGGGCGAACCGATTGCCACGGCGGCGCTGAAAGCCTTCGGGGAATTATAGGGCGATGCTCGAGCTGTTTTCCGCATTCGACGCCGAGGTCGCCACCCAACCGCAATGGATCCAGGTCTGGCTGAAAATCCTGGTTGGCGTGCTCGCGCTTTCGGTCCCCTTCAGCTTTGTCCGTATCGAGGCGCGATGGACACTGCTGGGCCTCGTCCTGGGCGTGGCAGGTGTGATGTCGCTCTACAGCCAGTTCGGCTACAGCCGCGTCCTCGGGTTCGGCCACATCATCCCGTGGACGCCGCTGGTTGCCTACCTTCTGCTCCGCCGCGCGCACTGGCGGGTGCGCGAGACATGGGCCGGCAAGTGGATCGTCACGGCCGTGAGCGTGCTGCTCATCTCGCTCGCCTTCGACTATGTCGACGTGATCCGCTGGCTGGCGGGAGACCGCGCATGACCGACAGGCCCGAAGCCGGCTGCGGTGCCGCGATTTTTGACGAGTCAGGCCGCCTCTTGCTGATCCAGCGGCTGCGCGAGCCTGAAGCCGGTGCCTGGGGCCTGCCGGGCGGCAAGATCGATTTCGGTGAACCAGCCCGCGAGACGGCCCGGCGCGAGGTCGCAGAAGAACTCGGCATCGAAATCGCCATCACCGGCCTGGCCTGCATGTCCGAAATCATCGATGGCGGAGACGGACGCCACTGGGTGTCACCGATTTTCTTCGGGCGGGTCGTTTCGGGCACACCCCGGCTGATGGAGCCTGAAAAACATGGAGGTTTTGGCTGGTACGCGCTCGACGCCCTGCCCGCCCCGCTGACCAGCCCGACACGGGCACTGCTCGCAACTGTGAAAACCGCACCCACACTCTCGTCCGACGCCTGAATTCTGTTATTGGAATTTCATGAAACGCGCTCGAATCCTGCTTGTCCGGCTGCTGGTTGCCGACCTTGTTGCCACGCTTGTCTTCTTCGGCCTGACCCGGTTTCAGGACCAGACCAGCAGCATCGAAGGCGGCGCCGGAATCGTTTTCTATTCCGACTCCGCCGAAGAGGCCGATTCACGCATCGACAAGGGCATCGCCCTGCTCGAAGCCGGCAAGGTCGACCGTCTCTTCATGGTCGGCGGCCACCGTCCGCAGGAAGGAATCGTCGGCAGCCAGGACATGGCGCTGGCGGCGATCCGGCGGTCCGGCCAGGGCGCGCGGATCAGCGCCGACGTCACCTCGCGCGATACGATATCGGGCCTTCGCAGCCTGCACGAACAGCGCGCGCTCGCCGATGCCAGCCAGCTCGTGTTCATTTCCAACTGCATGCACCTTTTGCGCGCGAAGACGATCTATCACTCGCTGTCGCATGGCGGTCCCAGGGCCCGGTCGGCCTGCGCCAGGGTTAGCCGGAATCCGGTCGATATCTGGAAGCGCGCCCACTATGAGGCAGGCGCATGGGTCGTGTACATCCTGCCGGAAAGCTGGCGGAACACTGTGCTCGACCGTCTGCGTGGCGGGCCACAGGGCGATTCTGCGCCCTAGCCGCAAGAGCGTTCCCGAGGCCGCAAGCCGGACTCAAACAGGCCCCTGACGGCACAATTCTCACGGCCCCTCGCCGCGCCGCCCGCCACAACCCGGAATGGTACCGTTATCATGCATCGTGGTGCTTGACGGGTGCGTTCATATTCAGTCTCTCAGCCGGGTGGCAGACCCAATTGTGCGTTGTCGGCGCAACAATCCGGTGGGCACGAATGTTGCAGAATTTTCTGCCGGGCCGGCTGTACAGATCACATGGCTCAGCGAACATCGTAGAGAATGACGGGGAATAATAATGAGCGATACCGTAGCAATCCTTGCAGAACTTGGAATCAGGCCGAAGTCGATCCGGAAGAACTGGAACGAGCCGCTGCTCTACGAAACGTCTGTAGCGAATGGGGAATCCCGCGTTGCAAACGGCGGCGCCCTGGTCGTCGAAACGGGCCAGCACACCGGTCGCTCTGCCAAGGACAAGTTCACGGTTCGCGATGCCACCACCGAAAACACCGTCTGGTGGGACAATAACGCCGCGATGACGCCTGCCCACTTCGATACGCTGCTCGGCGATTTCAAAGCGCACCTGGAAAAACAGGATGTGTTCGTACAGGAACTATTTGGCGGCGCGGATCTCGACCATCGTCTTCCGGTAACCGTGGTCAACGAGTTCGCCTGGCAGTCCCTCTTCATCCGCCACCTCCTGCGCATTCCCACCGACACCGAATACGCCGCGTTCAAATCAGAATTCACCATCATCAACTGCCCCAGCTTCCGCGCCGATCCGGCGCGCCACGGCACCCGCTCCGAGACCGTCATCGCCGTGAACTTTGCCAAACGCATGGTCCTGATCGGCGGCACGTCCTATGCCGGCGAGACCAAGAAATCGGTCTTCACTGCCCTCAACTATTACCTGCCGACCAAGGGCGTCATGCCGATGCACTGTTCGGTCAACACGTCCGAGAAAAACGACGCGGCGATCTTCTTTGGCCTGTCGGGCACCGGCAAGACGACCCTGTCGGCCGATGCCAGCCGCATCCTGATCGGCGACGACGAGCATGGCTGGTCGGAAAACGGCCTCTTCAACTTCGAAGGCGGCTGCTACGCCAAGATGATCAAGCTGTCGCCCGAAGCCGAGCCTGAGATTTACGCCACCACAAGGCAGTGGGGCACAGTGCTCGAAAACGTCGTGATGGACCCGCTCACGCGCGAGCTGGACCTTGACGACGGCACGCTCGCCGAGAATTCACGTGGCGCCTACCCGATTTCCGCCATCCCCAACGCATCGCTGTCCGGCCGCTGCGGCCAGCCGCAGAACCTGATCATGCTGACGGCAGACGCGTTCGGCGTCATGCCGCCCATCGCCAAGCTGACTCCGGCACAGGCCATGTACCATTTCCTCTCCGGCTACACGGCCAAGGTCGCCGGAACCGAGAAAGGCGTCACCGAACCGACTGCCACTTTCTCGACCTGCTTTGGCGGTCCGTTCATGCCGCGCCATCCATCCGAATACGGAAACCTGCTGCGCGACTTCATTGGCAAGTATGATGTCGACTGCTGGCTGGTGTCGACCGGCTGGACCGGCGGCCCGTACGGCCAGGGCAACCGTATGCCGATCAAGGCAACGCGCGCCCTGCTCAACGCCGCCCTCGACGGGTCGCTCAACAAGGCAACCTTCCGCAAGGACGAGACATTCGGATTCCTCGTGCCGACCGCCGTGCCCGGCGTCGACGCGAAAATCCTCGATCCGCGGTCAACCTGGGCCGATCCGGTCGCCTATGACAAGCAGGCGGCCAAGCTTGCCGACATGTTCGTGGCAAACTTTGCCAAGTTCGAGACCTATGTCGATGAAACGGTCCGGGCCAGCGCCCCAAAAGCGAAGACTCCTGCCTGAGGCTGCGATTTCTTGACCTTGACGTTAAGGGAAGGCTGGCGCCAGGGGCGTCAGCCCGTTAGTGTGCGCCGCAACATCGCAAAAACGTCGCATATTCTCTGGAGGACTTTCTAAATGCGTGAAGCAGTCATCGTATCCACCGCACGGACCGGCATGGGCAAATCCAGCCGTGGTTCGCTCAATGACACACATGGCATCACCCTCGCCGGCCACGCCATCAAGCACGCCCTCGAGCGCGCTGGCGTCGAAGCTGCTGCCGTCGAAGATGTCTTCCTCGGTTCGGCGCAACCCGAAGGCGCGACAGGTCACAACGTCGCCCGCAACGCTGCGCTGTGGGCCGGTTGCCCGTCCACGACGTCCGGCGCCACCATCAACCGTTTCTGCTCGTCGGGCCTCCAAGCCATCGCGAATGCCTCGCACACGATCATGAATGAAGGCGCTTCGGTCACGATCGGCGGCGGCGTGGAAAGCCTCTCGCTGGTGTCGCGCTCGGGTCACATGAACCTGCACCGCTACACCGAAGAAGAACTGATGAAAAAATGGCCTGCGATCTGGATGTCCATGATCGAAACGGCTGAGATCGTGGCTGACCGCTATGGCGTGTCGCGCGAAGACCAGGACCGTTACTCCGCCGAAAGCCAGCGCCGCACCGCCGAATTCCAGAAAAAAGGCTACATGGCCGAGGAAATCGCCCCCCTGAAGACCCGCATGAAACTGGTCAACAAGGAAACCGGCGAAGAAACCTACCAGGACGTCGTCTGCGACAAGGACGAATGCAACCGCCCCGGCACGACTTACGAAACGCTGGCTGGCCTGAAGCCCGTCTTCTCCGGCGGCATGGTCGTCAAGCAAGGCAAATATGTCACCGCGGGTAACGCGTCGCAGCTCTCTGACGGTGCTGCAGCCGTGGTGGTCATGGAAGCCAAGGAAGCTGCCAAGCGTGGTATCGAACCGCTCGGCCGTTTCGCCGGCTTCAACGTCGCCGGTTGCGATCCGGACGAAATGGGCATCGGTCCTGTCTTCGCCATCCCGCGCCTGCTCGAGCGTCACGGCCTGACGGTTGACGACATCGATCTCTGGGAACTCAACGAAGCGTTCGCTTCGCAGTGCCTCTACAGCCGCGACCGTCTCGGCATTGATCCCGAGAAATACAACGTCAATGGCGGCTCGATCTCGATCGGTCACCCGTTCGGCATGACCGGCGCACGCTGCACCGGCTCCATCCTGCTCGAAGGCAAGCGCCGTGGCGCCAAGTGGGGCGTCGTCTCCATGTGCATCGGTGGCGGCATGGGTGCTGCCGGCCTGTTCGAAATCTACAGCTAGGCCCGTTTCATAGCCGCCATCAGCGGCGCAGGAATGCCCCGGCCCTCGCAGGACCGGGGCATTTTTTTGCCCGCAAACCGGCGTACCGGTTCACGTAGCCTGTGTGACGATTTTACGAATTCGTCACATAAATGCGGCTCGAACGTCACAAAACCTACCTACAGCCCACGCTCAGCATCCAGACAGGAGAATCGCGTTGCATCAGTTCAGCATTTTCGGTGGCACCTCGGCGCTCTTGCTGGTCGCACTGCTTCCCGCCCTCCCCGCATCGGCCGACACCCCCTGGGACCTCAAGCTGTCGGGCCGTGTCCTTTATGACTATACGCAGGCCGATGCCGATACGGCGGCATTCGACGTGGACGAGGCCGAGCTGCGCAGCGCCCGTCTCGCAGTGTCCGGCAAGACGGGGATCGTATCCTTCAAGGTGGAACTGGAAACCGACGAAGCCGGCGACATTGCCGCCACTGACGCCTATGCAGACCTTGCCCCCAAGGGGACATCCTGGAAATTCCGTGTCGGCCAGTTCAAGACGCCGAACTCGCTAGAAGAGCAAACGTCCGGTCGCTTCACCACCTTCGCGGAACGCGCCGCCTTCACGGACGCTTTCGAATTCGATCGCCGCGTCGGTATTGCCGCCCACACGAAGGGCCAGGCCTGGACATTCATGGCCGGCGCCTTCGGCGGCAACCTGAACGACACACCCGGAAATGAAGGCTTTGCACTCGCCGCGCGCGGCACCTACACACCGATCCACACCGACGCCCTGATCGTCCACCTCGGCACGTCTGTCCGCTACCGCGAAAAGGGCGACGACCAGGCGAACCTGCGCTATCGCCAGCGCCCGTTCGCACACATTCCGGGCCGCATGATCTCGACCGGCTCGGTCGGGGAATCGGACACGCTGCTGGGGATCGAGGGCGCCGTGCTGCGCGGCCCGCTCTGGCTCAGTTCGGAATACGCCACCCTCACCTCCGATCTCGCTGCCGGCGGCGACGCGACCTTTGGCGGCGGCAGCATCGAGGCAGGCTATGTCTTCGGGGGGGAACGTACCTACAGGGGCGGCAAGTTCGACCGGCCGAAAGTCGACCAGCCAGTCACCGAGGGCGGTTATGGTGCCCTCGCCGTTTCGGCCGCCTTTGACACGCTCGACCTCAGCGATTCCGGCGTCGACGGCGGTTCGATGGATACTGTGCGGCTCGGCCTGTCCTGGTATCCGACATCGAAAACCCGCATCGGCCTCAGCCTGTTCCAGTCGGACGGTGATCTCGGCACATCGACGTCCGGGCTCGACCCCGCCTTTGCCGACGCCGTCCGGGCCGGTGTCCGCAGCGACCAGGTGACCGGCTTTACACTCCGCCTGCAGGCCGATTTCTAGGCCCGGCACCAGGCGCCCCCACGCCATCGACGCCCCCGCCGGCAAGGCATCGGCAGGGCCGCCCCAAATAATTGTGAACAATCAACCTGCCGGTTCATGGCTCGCCCCGCTTGAATGCAGGCCATCTGGTCCCCTAATATACGGGAAAGGCCCGCGCCCCTTGAATCGCGCAATGCAACGTCTCTTGCCGGGAAGGCACCCAATCATGTTTCGAGTTTTCACGTTCGGTGCTCTCGCACTGTTCCTTGCGGGCTGCTCAGCGGAGACATCCGCGCCGGCGGATGCGCCTGCCGCCGACGCCGCGACGGCCTTCTTCACCAGCAATCTGCCCGCACCACCGGACGCCGACATGTCCGATGGTGACGACGTACCACGCGATTCCTACGGCCGCCCGTTCACCTACGCATTGCTGGGGCAGAAACTGCCGCACTTCACGGCGACCATGGCCAATGGCCAGAATTTCGATTCGTCGGTCCTGAACCGCTGGATGGTCATCGACGTCTGGGGCATCTGGTGCGGCGACTGCATGCGCGACGCGCCCTATGTGGCCGCCCTCGCCGCCGCGATCGAGCAGGATCCGGACCTCTATTTCCTGTCGATCCACGTGCCCGCCAGCGCCGCACGTACCAGCGACGCCGAACTCTACGGCAAATACGGGTCCGTCGAGGCCTATTTCGCGGAAAAAGGCTACAGCTACCCGACCGTGATCGACTCCGACGCCAGCGTGCGTAATGCCCTGAAAATCAGCTGGACGCCGAGCTACCTGCTGATTTCGCCTGACGGCGTCGTGCGCGGTTTCCGCAGTGACCTCTCGGCGGCCGGCGGCGAGCCCGTGAAGGACTTCCTGAAGGACGTCGCCCGGGTGAAGGCTGACGTGCGCAAGGCCGAGTTCGGCGGGCCCGCGTTGCCCGCAACCATCGGTCCGAAAGGCACGATGGGCCTGACAGGCCCGACTCCGTTCACGCTGGACGCCATGAAGGCCGCCTTTCCCGGGCATGAAATCCTGACCGACCGGGCGCTTTCCGGCGAAGACGCCTATCCGGTCTTTCTCGTGCAGACGATTGCCGAGGGGAATGTGCCCTCGCGCCTGGTCTATGTCGTCGAGCCGGACTGGACACTTGGCAACGTCTCCGCCGTGGTCACGCGCAATCCGGACGTGCCGGGCCCCGATGGCGGGCGTGTCGGCAGCATGAAGCTGAAGGACCTCACAGAGGCCGACCGGGCGCTGTGCACACTGCAGGAGGGGCCGATCGACACGATCTTCCTGTGCCCGGACTCCCCTGACACGGCCCACTTCATTCGGGCTTTCGGCGCGGGTGCTGATTTCGACGGCAAACTGGCCGATGCCGACGCAGATTACCGCGAAGAAGCCGTCCTGCTGGAGATGAAATACGTCCCGGACACCCCGGCCAGCGAAAAATAGCGCGACGGCCGACAATCGCCGTCCTTTTGGCACCACGGCGCCTGATTAAACGACATTTCATGCGGATTGGGGGAACCAGAGTTTGAATGTTCGCCTGTCAGCCGCTATTGGGTAGAGTGCACCGCTAACTTCCGGGAAAGGCGAGCCTATGCTGCACCCATCGACGAAACGGTTGATCGACAAACTGAGCGAAATGACGCGCAAGCAGCGCGTCGCCTGGGTCGAGGGCGATGACGGCACCGTAATGCACGACACCGAAGGCTATCGGGTGGTGCTGACGCCGGAACCGCACGCCGTTCTCCTCACCGATGCGCTCGGCAAGGAAATCGAAACCTGCCCCGCCGAAGACTTCATCGACGAACAGGACAGTTCAGGCCGGCCCTACACTGCTTTCATTGCTGACCTTTACCGCGAAGCCCACCGCCATGCCCGCGGCGCCGAACGCGCGATCAGCACGCTGCTCAAGGGCCTCGAATCCGGTGACACGCCGGCACCTGTCCTGGACGCCGATCCTGCTGTCGACCCTGCGGACCTCGTCGAAGATCCGGGCGACGATACCGACGCCTTGCCGGAAGCCTATCCTGACATCACCCATCAGGCCGAAACTGCTGACATCGCTGCGGATATGGCCGACGAACCAGGCGCCGAAGACCCGGTGATCGACATGGACGATGTCGCCGAACCTGCTGAAGCGTCAGCCGACGAAGCGACCGAAGCCGAGCCGGAGGTCGATATCTTCGCAGGCATGGCAGATGCAGAGCCTGATGCCGCGCCGCAGGATGACCCGGGCGCCTCAGAAGATTTCCAAGTGGAATCAGCAAGTTACGAACCGGAGCCAGAAACCGCAGAGGACACGCCCCTGGAGGCCCCGGCCCCGATCGAGGATATCGCCTCCGAATTTGTCCTGCAGGACAATGGCGTTGAGCCTGAAGCCCCCGACAGCGCCGATCCGCTGGGGCTTTCGGCAGATCCGGACGTCACGGAGGACGCTGAGCCTGAGCCGATCACCGCATTCGACGCTGTGCCAGAGGCGGCTGACGACAGCACACACGCGGCCGAAGCAGACACTGCGCCGGAACCTGAAGCCCCCAGCGCGTTCGCGCCGGAGGCCGCGCCCGAAGCAGACCCAGAGCCCCTTATCCACATCGATGCCGCACCTGACACCGATGACGCATCCGACGAGTCCAGCTGGAACGATACGCCGTCGATGCCCGACACTGCGCCCGACCCGGAGCCGGTGCTGGAAACTTCGGCCGAGGCAGAGCCTCCCCTCGGCAGCGGCCTGACGTACAAACCGTTCTACGCCGACGCGGCCATCGCGTCGGACACGCCTGCCGAGGCCGATATCGTGCCGGACACCACGCCCGAACAGGAAACCGAGCCTGCAGAAATATTCAGCGGCGCGATTTTCGAGCCATCGGCCGCAGAGCAGGACAGTGCGCCTGAACCGGAGATTGACGCCACGGCCAGCCCGGCGGACGACGAGCCGGTCGTGCCGGATATCTTCTCCGGCGTCGCCGCTGCCGCCACAGCGGACCCTGAGCCCGAACCTGAAGCTGCTGCGCCCGAGGCCGAGCCCGAACCAGCTCCCGAGCCCGCGCCGGAACCGCGCCGGTTCAGCCTGTCCGGCATTTCGTCCGGATTTGGGCTCGGATCGGCTGGCCGGCCGCTGCCACAAGCCCATAGTGAGCCCGCAGCGACGCCAAGCCGGGAGAGTGCGCCGGCCCACAAGGTCATCGACGGCACAATCGACCTGCCCGACGAATTCACCCCGCAGCCGGCAGAGGCGGAGTCCGAGGCACCTGAAGAGGCGGAACCGGAAGATGTCCGCGCCCGTCCCGAAGAAGCTGCGTTCGAAGCGCCCGCTGTCGAAAGCGAGCCCGAATCAGTGACGGTCGACGCGGATGAACCGCGCCCGGTGTCCGTGCCCAAACGGTTCAATCCCTGGAACTGATCACCGACGGACCGGAAAGCCCGATTTTCCGGACATTCTGCCACCTCCGGCCCGGTCATTTGTGGCGGTGCAGCAACAACCGCAAAGGGATGTCCACTTCCAGCTTGTTTCCCTGTCCGGCGAGATTTCGCGCGTCCTGAAACTGTGACACATGCTGACGCATAAGATCCCGCACACAGACGGGCTGTCTTCCATGCAAATCAGGATGATTTCAACATGCCATACAGACCCGCGCTGCGTGCGCTCCTTCTTGCGTCCGGCCTGAGTGCCACTCCCCTTATTGCCCTGCCCGGCATGGCCCAGGAAGCCGAGACCGAAGCCCGCCTGCCCCAGGTGACCGTGACCGCCCAGCGCGTCGAGCAGAACCTGCAGGATGTCCCGATCTCGGTCACGACTGTTGCCGACGAAAAGCTCGACGTCCTCAAGGCCTCCGGCGCCGACGTTCGCTTCCTGTCGGCCCGCGTGCCCAGCGTCATCGCCGAAAGCTCGTTCGGGCGTGCCTTCCCGCGATTCTACATCCGCGGCATCGGCAATATCGACTTCGATCTCAATTCGTCACAGCCGGTCTCGCTCGTGTATGACGACGTGCCGTATGAAAGCCCGATCCTGAAGGGATTTCCGGTCTTTGACCTTGCCGGCATCGAAGTCCTGCGCGGCCCGCAAGGCACACTGTTCGGCCGCAACACGCCCGGCGGCATCATCAAGTTCGACTCGGCCCGGCCAGTACATGAACTCGAAGGCTACGCCCGTGCATCCTACGGCACATACAACACCCGTGACCTGGAAGGGGCGATCAACCTGCCGGTCTTCAAGGACCAGCTCGCCGTGCGCCTGTCCGGCCTCTACCAGGAGCGCGACGCCTATGTCGACAATGCCTTCACCAGCGAGAAAGACCGCTACGAGGGGTTCAAGGAAGTGGCTGGCCGCGCGCAGGTCCTGTTCACGCCGACCGGTACGGATTTCTCGGCCCTGCTCAACCTGCATGGCCGAACCAATGACGGTGACGCGCGCCTCTTCCGCGCCAACATCATCGATCCCGGTTCGAACGGTGTCGGCTCGAATTTCGACCGGGACACGGTCTATTTCGACGGGGACAATTTCCTGACCCAGGACGCCCACGGCGTCACGCTTCGCCTCGACCAGGCCCTCACGGACGCGATCAATGTCACCTACGTGTTCGGCAACGAGCAGGCGACCATCGCCAGCCGCGGCGACATCGATGGCGGCTTCGGTGCCACCTTCCTCGGGGCCGGCAATTACGGCCCCGGGCCGATCCCCTTCCCGTCTGAAAGCTCCGGCGCGGTCGACGCCCTGCACCAGACCACGAACGAGATCCGTGTTGCCTTTGACAATGGCGGCCCGGTGCGGGCCCAGGCCGGCGTCTTCGTGTTCGACGAGAAAGTCTCCATCACGTCGAAAAGCTTCGACACGCTGGCACCCGGCCGGCCCGTCAACGGCATCGCGACCCGCGAGAACCAGACCGACAGTACGGGCATCTTCGTATCGCTGGCCTATGACCTGACCGACCGTCTCACACTGTCCGGCGGGGCCCGCTGGACGGATGAATCGAAAGACTTCGCGGTCGAACGGACACTTGGCCCCTTCGGTGCGCCGCCGCTCGGCCCGATCACCGGCTCGGTCGGTGACGACCAGGTCAGCTGGGACGTTTCGGCCGCCTACCAGGCAACCGATGCCATCAACCTCTATGCCCGCATCGCCAAGGGCTTCCGCGGCCCCTCCACCCAGGGCCGCCTCGTCTTCGGCGACACGGTGTCCAGCGCAGGGACCGAAACGGTCCTGTCCTACGAAGCCGGTGTCAAATCGGAGCTCTTCGACCATCGCGTCCGTCTGAACACCAACGTCTTCTTCTACGATTTCAGCGACCAGCAGCTGACAATCGTCGGCGGCACCAACAACACGGTCGCGCTGTTCAATGCCGACAAGAGCGAAGGCTACGGTTTCGAAGCCGATATCGAAGCGACCCCGATCGAACACCTGCTGCTGACGGGTGGTCTGTCCTACAACAAGACAGAGTTCAAGGACGATGTCCTGCTCGCGCCCGGCTGCGGCGGCGGGTGCACCGTCACCGACCCGGCCGTCTATGCCGCCGATGGCACGACCCTGCTCGGCTATGACATCTCCGGCAATTCATTCCCGAACGCGCCGGAATGGATCGCCAATTTCACGGCGCGCTACGCCATTCCGTTCCGCAGCGGCGAGTTCTACGGCTACACCGACTGGGCCTACAAGGGCGACTCCAACTTCTTCCTGTATGAGAGCCTCGAATACGGCCAGGACGGCTATTGGGAAGGCGGCCTGAAAGTCGGCTACAAGGCAGATGCGGGCTATGACGTGTCGGTCTTCGGGCGCAACATCATGGATGAAGACGCCCTCACCGGCGCCATCGACTTCAACAACCTGACAGGCTTCGTCAATGAACCAGCGACATGGGGCATCCAGCTGCGCTGGGACTTCTAGGCACAGCAAGGCATGCCATTGAACGGGGCGGGAGCGCCACGGCCCGGTTCAATCGGCCTTCGGTGCGTACCGCGAACAGGTGCCGGGCTTGAACGAGTAATTGGCCACCAGGGCACCGGTATCGCTCTCGATGCGTACGGATTCGGCAATGCCGAATTCCGCCAGGCGGCTTTTCATGTAGGCCGTGCAGCCGCGGGCATAGGTCTCCGTCCGCTTCCGGGTCACCAGGCTCGTATCATTGAGATGAATGCGGACAATCGCGATCATGCCGCCATCGCGTGTCTCGACCGATTTTACCTGCGATCGCAGCACGGGTGCCAGCCCGGCCTGCGTGACCCAGGCCCGGCTCTGCCGCTCGGTGAATCCTGCCCGTTGCTCAACTGATGCCGCATTGAAGTCAAACCCGGCATCGCGCGTAAAATACAGCACGGTCCCGAATATGAGTGTCAGCGGGATCATCACTTTTTCCAACATGCGCTACTAGAGCGACGCAAATCGAGAAAGTTAGGTTAACGGCCCTGCACGTCGGCGGCCTCCTCACACCGGCGAGACGTCGGTCACCTTGTAGGTCAGGGGCGTTTCACCGTGGCTGGCAACCGTGACGTACTCGCCTTCCTTGAAGACATGTTCGCCAAGGCGGTATCCGGCCTCGTCGTCGCCTTCGTCATCCTCGTCATAGTGGAAGTACCAGTGGCTGCCATGATGCGTCAGCCAGCCATCGGCCACCTCGGATTCGTCCGGCGAGAACCGCACCACCCGGCATTGCTTGCGCACGTCGCGCCAGGCTTCGACATCCAGCAAGCCTTCAGCCGTCAGGGGCGCGATGATTGTATAGCCCTGGCCGGGGTCGCCGCCGGGCAGGCCGGGATTGCGGGCCAGCTGGATCGTTATGCGCTTCAACGCCATCGTATTCTCCTTGGTTTTCTTTGAGCCTAGTGCGACAGCGCCAGGGCAGGCGCAGTGTCGGCGGCCAGCAATGTCCGCGTGGTGCCGCCGAACAGGCGCTCCCCCAGCCGTGAATGGCCATAGGCGCCGGCCACGATCATTGATGCACCGCTTCCCTGCGCCAGCGCCAGCAGGCCCGCACCGACATCTTCCTCGATGGCAGCGTCGCTGGTGGTCACGTTGTAGCGTTTCAGCCAGCGGGCCAGCGTGTCGGGCTCGGCCACCGGCCGGGCCGTATCGCGCCCCAGGTCCTTGCGGTTTTGCGCAATGATCACATCCCCGATTGCCCGGATCAGCGGCAGGTGGAAGCGCACTGCCCGTGCGGCGCCATTGCTGCCATCCCACGCAATCACTGCAGGTCCGGGCGCCGGGTCTCCGCTGCCAGCCAGCACGAGCGGCAGGCGGGCATCCATCAGTACATGTTCAAACGCGATGTAGAGTGGCGCTGTGGCATTGGCAGACGATCGCGGGAACACGACGGCTTCCGCCAGCGTCGCGGCATTCGCCGCTGCGCGCTCCACAAGGTTCACTTCGTGCAGGAATGCGCTCTGCACCCCATGATCGTCGTTCCCGATCACTTCGGCGAACACCGCTTCGGCCGTCCGCTTCATCTCCGCCTGCATGTCGATGATGCTTTGCGATGCCTGCGCCGTCAGGCCGGCGCCTTCCGGCGTGCCGACAATCATGAAGGCACTGTCCGGGTCCGGCAGGGCGAACAGCCCGGTCACGCCGACATTCATTTTCCGGCCGATGGCCAGCGCCGTTCGCAGGGTTCCCCGATCCGCCGCCTCGGTTCCCTGAAGCATCGCAACAACTGACATCGTACATCCCTGTTCTGGTTGGTTCGGTTCCAATTCCAGCCACCTTACCACTTCAGCGGACGATAGCGAATTGACCAGAATCACCTAACGGGCGTCTGCGATCCTCTGGCGCGCAATCCGGTCGGCCACTTCATTGGTCGGCTTGTCCTGGGCGAGGGCCTCGTCGAGCACGGCGCCCAGCGTCTCCATCAGCCGGTCCAGCTTGGAATCCACCCAGTCGCGCGAGTAATTGCCGGAAATCTCGGCCGCCACATTGATGATGCCGCCACCATTGATCACGTAGTCGGGGGCGTACAGAATGCCCTTGCGGCGCAGCAGTTCGCCCATTTCCGGCATGACCAGCTGGTTGTTCGCGGCGCCGGCAATCGCCTTCACCTTGAGCCGTTCCAGAGTCTGTTCGTTGACCACCGCGCCGAGCGCGTTGGGTGAAAAGATGTCCGCTTCGACATCGTAGATGTCATCCGGCGCGACGATGCGGGCGCCCGTGCGCGCGGCCACGGCCTTCAGGGCGGCCTGGTCGATGTCGGTGATCACCAGTGTGGCGCCCGCCTTGGCGAGGAAGTCGCACGTATGCGCGCCGACCGACCCGACGCCCTGCACGGCGATTGTCCGTGTGGTGAGGTCATCCGTGCCGAATGCCCGGCGCGCCGTTTCAAGGATGCCGCGGAACACGCCGGTCGCCGTGATTGGCGACGGGTCACCGCTCGCCGCCGCGCCATGGTCCAGCCCGGCGACGAACTCCGTCTCCTGCCGGACGATCTCCATGTCGGCGACGTCGATCCCGACATCTTCAGCCGTGTAATAGGTGCCGTTCAGGCTCGCCACGGCGCGTCCGAACGCACGGAACAGGTCCGGCGACTTGTCGGCCTTCGAGTCGCCCCAGATCACGGCCTTTCCCCCGCCAAGCGGCAGGTCGGCCATCGCATTCTTGTAGCTCATGCCCTGGCTGAGGCGCAGCGCGTCCTTCAGCATGGCCTCGCCGGTCGCGTACTTCATCATGCGGCACCCACCCGCGGCCGGGCCTAGCGCGGTCGAATGCACCGCGATAATCGCCCTGAGGCCGCTAGGCGCATCATGGAACATATGGACACCCTCGTGGGCATCGTAGGATGGGTGGTCGAACATGGAAAACGCCGTTGGTTACCAATGAAACAATATCCAGCGTTTAGGTTCCTGTCCCTGCCCGGTCAATGCGTTTGGACGGTTTGAGGCCCCGCATGGCCCGATGCTTGCCTTGCTGCACCGGCAAAGGCGCGATACGCCGACGGGCCAGCCCGTTCGCCGGCTGCCAACCTCAGTCCGGGCCAAGCTGGAAACATATTGTTAACTTTCAGAAAATTGACTCCTTCGCAGGATTTGCGGCGTAAGTTCCCCGCTTAAAATGCAGCTGCGTCCTATCCTCCTCGCGATCGGCATCATGACCGTCCTGCTCGGCGCGGCGATGATCCCGTGCGCGTTGATGGACGTTGCCGACAAGCGGCCGGAAGCCCACGTCTTTGCCGTATCCTCCTTCGGGTCGATCTTCATTGGCATCTGCCTCTGGGTCATGGCGCGCGGCGGCGACCAGCGTACCGGCCAGCGGGAAGCCTTCCTGCTGACCGTGCTGGTCTGGGTTTTCCTGCCCGCCATCGCCTCGATCCCGTTCCTGGCCTCCGGCATGAGCCTGACGGATTCCTTCTTCGAATGCATCTCCGGCCTCACCACGACCGGTGCCACCGTCCTGACCGGTCTCGACGACATGCCGCGCGGCCTGCTGCTATGGCGGGCCATCCTGCAATGGTTCGGCGGCATCGGTATCATCGTCACCGCGATCGCCATCCTGCCCCAGCTTCGCGTCGGCGGGATGCAGCTGTTCGAACTGGAAAGCTCCGACATGTCGGGCAAGTTCCTGCCGCGCGTCGCCGATATCGCCGCCTATCTCGGTTTCACCTATCTCCTGATCTCCATGCTGTGCGCATTCCTCTATTCGCTCGCCGGCATGAACTGGTTCGATGCGATCACCCACTCGATGACCACGATGTCGGCCGGTGGCTATTCCACCCATGACCTCTCCTTCGGCTATTTCAACGATACCAACGCGCCCTATGTCGCGACCGTGTTCATGTTCATTGCCGGCCTGCCGCAAAGCCTGCTCGCCATGCTGCTGCTGCAGGGCCGCATCATGCCGATGCTCCGCGATCCGCAGCCACGGCTCTATCTGGCCATCGCGGTCACGCTCTCCCTCATCATCGTGGCCTACCATGAAGCGGTGGTGGATCCGCGCATCTTCGAAACCGCCGCGCATGCCTTCAAGGACGCCCTGTTCAACATCATCTCCGTGATGACCGGCACCGGCTATGCCTCGGCGCCGTACGACACTTGGGGCGAGCCGGTGATGGCGATCTTCCTGGCAGCCACCTTTGTCGGCGGGTGTGCAGGGTCAGCGGCATGCGGCCTGAAAATGTTCCGTCTCGAGATCACGGCCAAGGCAATCGTTGCCTATTCCCAACGCATGACCATGCCCCACCGCCGCGCGCCCGTGCGGTACGCCGGCAAGACGGTCGACGAGGAGACCCTCCAGTCGGTGATGGTGTTTGTCTTCCTCTACCTGACCACGTTCCTTCTCGCCGCCGCCCTGCTGTCGCTCTGCGGGCTCGACGCGATGACCGCCATTTCCGGTGCGGCGACCAGCGTCTCGAATGTCGGTCCCGGCCTCGGTCCGATCATCGGACCGTCCGGCACGTTCCAGACCCTTCCGGACGCAGCCAAATGGATTTGCGCCATCGCCATGCTGCTCGGCCGACTGGAATTTGTCGCCGTGTTCGTGGTCCTGACCCGGCGGTTCTGGCGGGGCTGACACCCTGACTTTGCGTAAAGCTGGACATCGCCAGCGATCCCGGAGAAACTGGAGCCTGCAGGCGCGGCAACAGCGCCCGGGAGGAATAACTGACATGTTGAAACATCTGATGCTTGCGAGCGCCACTCTCGCACTTGTCGCCTGCAATGGCGCCAAGACCGAAAAACCGGCTGACACCGAGACGGCCGCGCCAGCAGCGCCTGCTGCCCCGGAGGGCGCGACGCCCGGCTACAATGCCGACCGCAATGCCTATTTCGGCGACACGCACATCCACACACGCAACAGTTTCGACGCCTATATCTTCAACGTCCGCCGCACCGCCGATGATGCCTACCGCTTTGCCAAGGGCGAGACGATCAAGCACCCCTCCGGATTCGACATGACCGTCGCCGGCGGCCCGCTCGATTTCTACACGGTCACCGACCATGCCGAGTATCTCGGCATCCTGCCCGCGATGAACACCAAGGGCACCAAACTGTCCGAACTGCCGCGCGCCGCCGACATGTTCTCGCGGGATCCGGACAAGATCCTCGCAGCCTTCCAGGGTGTTGGCGCCTCGGTGCGTTCGGGCGAAAAGCTCGAGGAGCTGTATGACATCCCGGTGATCAATTCTGCGTGGCAGGAAAATGTCGCAGCTGCCGAAAAGTACAACGAGCCCGGCGTCTTCACGACGTTCTCGGCCTACGAATTCACCTCCGTGACCTCACCGGACGACAGTGGCGGGTTCGGCGGCGGCAACCTGCACCGCAACGTCTTCTTCCGCAACGAGGCACCCGAGCGCGCCTTCTCGACACTCGATTCCACCAATCCGGAAGACCTGTGGGACTGGATGGACGAGCAGCGCGCCGAGGGCCGCGAATCCATCGCCATTCCGCACAATTCGAATGTCTCCGACGGCCAGATGTTCCGCCTCGAAACCTATAATGGCGACCCGCTCGATGCCGCCTATGCCGAACAGCGCATGCGCAACGAACCGCTGGTCGAGGTCACCCAGGTCAAGGGCACGTCCGAAACCCATCCGGACCTCTCGCCCAATGACGAATGGGCCAATTTCGAAATCTATGACGAACTGCTGGCCAGCTATGTCGTCTCCAAGACCAACGGTTCCTATGTCCGGGAAGCCTACCAGAACGGCCTGAAACTCCAGGAAGACCAGGGTTTCGATCCCTTCCACTTCGGGCTTGTCGGCGGCTCCGACAGCCACGTCGCTGGCGGTGCCTATTCGGAAAAGGAGTTCTGGTCGAAAGTTGGCATCGTCGATGGCCTGCCCTTCCAGCGCGGCTCTGTGCCGATGCCTGGCATCACCGACTGGGCCGACCAGCCGGAGAACCAGATAACGAACAACGCGAAACACTGGTTCTCGCGCTGGGCTGCGTCCGGCCTGACCGGTGTCTGGGCTGAAGAGAACACGCGCGACGCCATCTTCGATGCCTTCCGCCGCAAGGAAACCTTCGCCACAACCGGGCCCCGCATGAAGGTCCGCTTCTTCGGCAGCTTCGGCTATACCGCCGACATGCTGGATGCGCCGGACCTCGCCCGGAAAGCCTATGCTGAAGGTGTCCCCATGGGTGCTGACCTTGTCGGCACCGGCGAAGCCCCGCGCTTCATCGCCTGGGCCATCCAGGATGCAAACTCTGCCCCGCTCCAGCGTGTGCAGGTGGTCAAGGTCACCAGCTCGGGCGAAACGGTCTATGACGTTGCCTGTTCCGGTGGCGCAACACCGGATGCCGCCACGCATCGCTGCCCCGACAATGGGGCCAGTGTCGACATCACGACCTGCGACACCCGCCCCGGCACCGGCGCGGGCGAGCTGAAGACACTGTGGACCGATCCCGACTTCACCGTCGGCCAGCGTGCCACCTATTATGTCCGTGTGCTCGAGAACCCGACCTGCCGCTGGTCGACCTGGGAAGCGAACCGCAACGGTACGCCACCAAACCCTGCCCTGCCCACCACGACCCAGGAACGCGCCTATACGTCGCCGATCTGGTACATCCCGCCCGCCTAGATGAAGTCCCTGCTGCGAGAGCCGCTCGTCCACTTCGCCGTCGCCGCGCTCCTGGTCTTTGCTGTCCATGGCGTGTGGACAACCTATGTCGCGCGCCAGGACGGTACGATCACCATCTCACGGGCCGATCTCCAGCGCATGGCGGCGCTCTACGCCTCTGAATCCGGCGCGCTGCCCTCGCAGGCCGACATGGCAGCGATGGTCTCCGACCGGATCCGCGACGAGGCCCTGTCGCGTGAGGCCCGCCGGCTCGGCCTCGACCGGGACGACACCATCGTCGAACGCCGGCTGGCCCAGAAGATGACCTTCATGATCTCCGACCTCGCCGAGACGCCCGAGCCGGACGAGGCCACGCTGCGCGCCTGGTACGACGCCCATGTCGACACCTATACCCGGCCGCCGGAAGTGACCTTCGAGCATGTCTTCCTCAGCCCGGAGCGCCACGGCGACACTTTGGACCGTGACGCCGCCACCCTGCTTGCCACGCTCAACGCGCCCGCCGCGCCCGACTGGCAAACGCTCGGCGACCCGTTCATCCTGCAGCGTGCCTATGGCGATCTCCCGATACGCGAAGTTGTTCGCCTGTTCGGGGCAGACTTCGCAGGCACACTCGCCGGACTGGCGGAAATGGATGAATGGCAAGGCCCCGTGCAGTCCGCGTTCGGCCTTCACCTCGTGCATGTCATCGCCAGCACGCCATCGCATGTCGAACCCTTCGAGACGGTCCGCGCCAAGGTCGAGGCCGACTGGCGGGAAGACGCCCTGCGCGCCGCCAACGAAGCGGCCGTCGACGACATCGTGCAGCGCTACAAGGTGCATATCGAAGGCGCCGAATGATCCGCGCCCTGCTGCTCCTGCTGGCAATATTCGCCATCGCCGACCCGGCCAGCGCCCATGAGGTGCGCCCCGCCTATCTCGAGATCACCGAGACCGACCCGGGCACGTTTGCCGTCACCTGGAAACAACCCCTGCTCGACGGGCGAAGGCTGAAGCTCGACCCGGTTTTCCCCGAAGGCTGCGAACCGGCGCGCGAGCGCTCCGAAATCGCCGGCGGCACGCTGGTCCGGCGCTGGGACGTGACCTGCGACCTCTCCACCGGCACCCTCTCGATTGCCGGGCTCGATCGCACGCTCACCGATGCCTTCGTACGCCTCAACCGCCTGCAGGGCGACGACCTGTCCGCCGTCCTGCGTCCCGGCAGCCTCGCGCTGGACCTGTCCACACCCACCGGCGCGCCAGTTCTCGCCTACTTCCGTATCGGCGTGGAGCACATCCTGTTCGGGTACGACCACCTTCTCTTCGTGCTCGGCCTCATCCTTCTGGTCCGCCCGCGCCAGCTGCTGTCCACCGTCACGGCCTTCACGCTTGCCCATTCCATCACCCTCGCCGCCGCCGCACTGGGAGGCATGCGCCTTCCCGGCCCGCCGGTCGAAATCACGATCGCGCTCAGCATCGCCCTGCTCGGCGCCGAAGCGATCTACCGGACACGCGGACGCGACACGCTGAGCCAGCGCAAGCCCTGGCTGATCGCCTTTGGTTTCGGCCTTGTCCATGGTTTCGGGTTTGCCGGCGCCCTGGCCGAGATCGGCCTGCCCAAGGGCGCCGAAGTGACAGCGCTGCTGCTGTTCAATCTCGGGGTCGAAGCCGGCCAGGTGGCGTTCGTCGCCGTCGTTCTGGCGCTCGTCTTCCTCGCGACGCGGCTTGTCCGCCTGCCGCATGGCCCGGCCCGCGTGCTGGCCGCCTATGCCATCGGCATCACCGGATTCTACTGGGTCATCGAACGCATTGCCGGGATATTCACCTGACCGTCAGGGCTCGTCCCTGACCACCCGGAATCCGATCTTCCGGTCACGTGTTCCGCGTGAGACACGCGCCCGGTTTGCCGCGCGATGGGTGGCCGCATTGTCCGACCAGGCACCGCCCCGCACGACCCGTCGGTCGCAATCGCCGTTCAGCACGGCCGACCCGTCGAGCGGCGCGGCTGTGTAATTGTTCACATAGCAGTCCTGCACCCATTCGCGCACATTGCCGAGCGTGCCGGTCAGGCCGAATGCATTTGCCGCCAGCGAGCTGACGGGCTTCGGCGCGCCGGAGGCAACCATGCTGCGGTCGAAAGCGGCCCCCCACCAATACGGCGTGGCCGCCCCGGCCCGCGCGGCATACTCCCATTCCGCCTCGGTCGGCAGGCGGTATGTCCTGCCGGTCTTGCCGCTCAGCCATGTCGTGTAGGCGGTCGCATCCCGCCACGAAATCGACTGGGCCGGCATGTCGTCGCGCGTTCCGGCATCACCCGGCCGGTAGCCGCCACAGCCGCCATCTGCGGTACAGGCGTCCCACTCGGCAAAGGTGATCTCGTTCACGCTGATGGCATAGGGTTTCAGCGTGACCTCGCGCTGCGGCCCCTCATTGCCGACCCGCTGGGATTCGGACTCCGGCGAGCCCATCATGAAGCTGCCTTCCGGCACAATCGCCATCACCGGGCAAAGCTCGCAATCGGCCGCCGGCCCTGCCGGGACAACCGGTTCAGGCTCCGGCTCTGCTTCTGCCTCCGGCTCAGGCGCTTCAGGCACATCGAGCGCTGATGGACTGGCAGGCGCGACGCCCGCCGTGTCAGCCTCGACAACCATGGCGGGTACGTCCGGTTCGGCGGCAGGCGTGGCGTCCGGTTCCGGTGGCAATTCCGTCTCGGCCAGTTCAACCGTGTCGGCGGCGGGCATCAGCTTGCTGACGCCCCATCCGGCCCCCAGCAGCAGGACCAGCCCTCCGGCCACCATCGGTACCAGACCGACAGGCCGTTTGGCGGGTGCCGGCGCGGCGGCACGGGCCGGCGAAGGGCTGGGGCCGGGCGGCGGTGGGGGCGGCGGCGCAGCGAGCTTCTGCTCCAGCGCGGCAAGCCGGTTGCGTGCAAGGTCTGCATAATGCCCCTCCGGGTACCGCTTCAGATAGGCCCGGTAGTCTGCCGGATCGGTCGCCGACTGGATCGATGTCCAGAACGTCGTCTCGATCGTGGCGTCATTGAAAGCCGGCTTCTGCGGCGCGGCTGCGGGCGCGGCAGGCGCCGCCGCGGCGGGCACCTGCACGGGTGGAACGGGTGCCGGCTCGGCCTTGGCTGCCTTCTGCGCGATCTTGCGGTCGACGGCCTGGCGCAGGTCGGTGACGAACCCGGCCCAGCGCGGTTCGGCGCGGTCGCCGTCCCAGCCGATCAGGTCGGCGGTCTGGGTCAATTCAAACAGGATCGGCCGGTCGGCATTCTCGATCATCGCGGGAATGACCGCCGAATAGCGCTCGCCCAGCGTCGCCTCGGCCCGCACCCATTTCGATTTCACCGAAACAGTCGACCACAGCACCACCACCACATCGGCATTGCGCAGCATGCCTTCGGTGACTTCATCATAGGTCTGGCCGGCCTGCAGGACCTTGTCCCACCAGACCGTCAGGCCTTCTTCCTCAAGCGCTGCGGCGACCTGCTGGGCCTTCGGCCGGTCTGCCCTGCTGTAGGAAAGAAAAACGTTCGCCATCGGTGCCCCCCTCGCAATGCTCGTCCCACTGGTCCCAAACACGCTGAGCCAGTACGATTGCACAGTTTTTTTCTTTTCCAAAACTGATTGAAACCCCAATGTTGCCAACGTGGCGGCGCTATGCACAAAGGGGCGGGGCGCGCGACGAGGGGTGGGGCGAATGTTCAGGTTCAATGACGAATTGCTGCTCAAGGCCGAGGATCTCGCCCTTGCGCAGAAGAAGTACCCGCGGGTCTTCTTCGCCCTCGATCACCCGGAACTGCGCGCCGAGTTCCAGCGCATCGACCATCTTGCCAACAGCGCCAAGAATCGCAGCCGGTCGATCGGCTGCCTCACGCTGACCTTTGCGGTCGCCTCCCTGCTGACATTCCCGCTCGAGCCCCTGATCCGGGCGGCCACCAGCTCGCACGGCCATCCAGACGCCGTCTTCACGGCAATCGCCATTGTCGGTGCCGTGTGCGGCGTGCTCGCCATCATCTTCGGAAATCTCGGGCTCGCCTTTGGCCAGAGCAAGCGGCGCTGGCTGCAGATGCGCCTGATGACCGAGCGCATGCGCCAGTGGAAGGCCCAATACATCGTCGCGCATATCGCCGACATCGTCGCCGCTGCCGGATCGCCGGAGCGTGAAGCCGCCTATGTCGAGGCCCGAAGTCTCGCCTTCGAACGGTTCCAGCGATCCTTCCTCAACCAGATCAGCAGCGAGTACACCAAATATACCCGCCGCGAGGCCGTCGGGCACATGGGCCACACCGCAATCGGCAAGTCGCAGCAGAATGCGTTCTGGATTGATGCGTCATGGGCGAAGGCCGCCGCGCGCAAACTGACGCCGGACCCCGAAGGCGTGCTCGCCGAGATCCTCTCGGCCAGCGAGGAAACCCGCCTCCTGGGGCAGGTCCAGTACACGAACTACATCCTGTCGGCCGAAGGCAAGTTCTGGTCCCTCCCGCGCAAGCAGATCGCCGTGCTCGGCAACATCATGTTCGCGCTGGTACTGCTAGCCTTCCTGTCGAACTTCGTGGCCCTCCTGATCGCCATCTGGCCGGTCCCCTCGATCAATCAGTCGGTTGTCGGTTCGATTGGCATCATGTTCGCCATTCTCGCGGTCGGCACCCGGTCCGTCGAGGAAGGCCTGCACCCCCAGCGCGAGCTGGCCCGGATGGAGCTGTATGCCGCGCAGGTCGATGCGGCACGCCACCAGTTCATCGCCAGCAATTCGCCGGCCCGCAAGGTGGACGCCCTGAAGGCGCTCGAGAAAGCCTCGAATGACGAAATGATCGAATTCCTCGACGCGAACGAGCACGCCCGCTTCGTGCTCTGAGCCTACCAGACGCCCGCCTGTTTCAACGCGGCGTCGAGGTCAGGCGGAATATCGCGCGCCGCCTCGCCGGTCTTCAGGTCCCGCGGTGCATCGGTCGGTTTCAGGTAGCGCCAGCCCTGGAAAGGCCGCTTGGCCTGCGCATAGGTCCGCACGAGATCGGTGTCGAATACCAGCTCGCACATGGCACGGCCTTCCTCGTCCGTGATGGCGCGGATGTCGATAATGCGCTGGCGCACCCGTATCGCCCGCTTGATCACCCAATAGATCGAGCCGCCGTCGAGCATTTCCTCGGCCCGTTTCGGCATCATGCGGGTATGGTGGACCGGTTCGGGGATACGCTGCAGCTGCCGCGCCTGCCAGTCGGCAAGGTCGTCGATCGTTTCGGCACCCACGCACAGCTTGACCATGTGAATCGTCATGCACGGGAGTCTAACGCCCTGCGCCGTCCAATCCAGTCATCAATTGCGGTTTGGCGCTGCGCCCGGATTCAAAATCCTCCTGCGCCTCGGCGCTGGCGAAAAAGAACTCCGCTTTCACGACATTGGCCGAATAGCGCCGCTCGATCTTCCGGAAGGCCGCCCGTGCCTCGAGTTCGATCGAGAAGCCCGACACATAGCTCATGCCCCAACGCGGTTCGGTCTTCAGGAAATAGCTCTGGTTATACTTGGTCAGCTTGCCGCCTTCCGGCCCCGCCACGGGGTGCGGCAGCGTGTAATCGATGCGCAGGAACCGTTCGCCGACCGGGTCCAGCCAGGCAGTCGCCTGCAGCCGCTGCGCCGCCCAGACGTCGAATTCGCCATCGTTCTGCGAGGGTGTGTGCCGGAACGACATCTGCCAGGCATGGCCCTGGTCGTTGACCTCGACACTGCGCCCGAGACTGGCGCGCAGGTCGTCCGGGAACAGGCGGCCATCGGGCGCCGACTCGGCCGCCCAATTGGCCGCGACCTCTTCCAGTTCGTCATCCTCGCCCTGCCAGTCGATCACCTGCCAGCGCTCGTCGCCTGTCTTGCGCGGGTCGAATGAATACACCCGCCGCGCCCGCACGCTCTGCAATTCCACGGTAAAGGCGGCCCGTAGCGTGTTCGGTGCCTCTGTCGCCGACAGGGCCGAATCCATCGGTCCTGACCCCGTGAGAAGTGTGAAAGTGAGCAGGAAAGCCAGCAACATCAACGATACCATCCGAAATCAGGCCTATGACCGAAAAGCGGCAGCGATGCGGCAATCCGGGCAAAAAGACCGGTCAGGCGGCCAGTCTAGGCCTCCCGGGATTTATGGGAGTTGAACAGATCAGGGTTTGACATAGGCCAGCGGCCGGTTGTGCTCGTCCAGTTTCAGGTAGCGGTCGCGCAATTCCGTCTGCCGTGTTTCCTTCGACTGGATGACACCGTCGATCAGCACGTCGTCGGGGCTGGTGGTGATCTCCAGCGGATCACCGTCCCACACGACCACATCGGCCCGCGCGCCCGGTCCGATCACGCCGAGCCCCTGCATGCCGAATATCCCGGCCGGCACGGTCGTCAGCGCCCTCATCGCATCCTCGTGCGACATGCCATTGGCGACGGCATTGCCCGCCACCTGGATGGCGAGGCGCGCCTGGTGGCTATTGTCGCCAAGGTTCACGATAGCGACCTTCACGCCGGCATCGACCAGCCGGGCGGCATTTTCCGAAGTCGCCGCCAGCTGCTCAAAGCTCGCCGGCAGGTTCGAGAAGGCATCGACGATCACCGGGATTCCGGCCGCGGCGAGCTGCGGCGCCACGCGCCAGCCCTCGTCGGCGCCGACAATGGCGATCCGCAGGGCCGGGTTCTGCCGGGCAAATTCCATGATCGCCAGCAGGTCGGTGGCCTTCTGCGCCTCGATCAGGATCAGTTCGTCTCCGGTCGCTGCCGCGCGCAATGCCCCGGCATCGACGCGGTTCAGCGCCGTGCCGTCATTGCTGGCGATATAGCGCGCGGGGTAGGAGGCCGCATCATCCAGCGCCGCGCGCAACTGCGCCCAGGCCGCCGAGCGGGATCCGCCGGCCAGCGATGCGCCGCGCTCGCCCAGCGACACCAGCAGGAACGCCCCCCGGATGATGTCGCTATCGACTGCGCCGCTCGTGTCGGTGATGAAGCCCTGGCCCGCAAACAGGTTCGAGCTTGCTTCCGGCGCCACGACAATGCGCGTGATGCCTTCGATCCGGGTCACGTCGATCGCGGTTGCGTCCGGGTTGAACCCGTCAGCCGCATCGAGGGCGACGGAATAATCGGAACTCGACGCCGACGTGTCGTCCGTTGATTCTTCTGCATCAACCTCGACCATGCCGGTCCGTGAAAAGGCGGAAATGAAGCCTGGCGTGACCCATTTTCCCTTGGCGTCGACCACGAGTGCGCCAGCCGGCACGGTCGCCGCGCTCGCCGGCCCGACCGAGACGACCTGGCCGTCCGCAATGATCACGGTGCCGTTTTCAAGCGTCCCCTGGCTTGTGCCTGTCCACACTTTCCCGCCGACAATGGCCAGCGACTGCGCCGACGCGGACAGGGCGAGGCCGACGGTTGCGGCGATCAGGGCGGTCAATCGAAGCGCGCTCATTTCAAGTCTCCTTCGCCGGGCTGGCCAAGCTCGAAATCGCTGACCGGGCGGTGGGCCGCGTCAAACCGATCATACATCAGCGCGCCGTCGATGAAGACCTGATCGGCTTTCGTATAGACGCTGAACGGGTTGCCGGACCAGACGACCACATCGGCCATCTTGCCGGGCGCAAGGCTGCCCGTCTTGCCGTCGATACCCAGCGATTTGGCCGGGTTCAGCGACAGCCATTGCCACGCCTCTTCCTCGGGAATGTCGATGCCGACCTTCTTGCCGTCGGCCCACGCCTTGGCCGCTTCCTGGTTCAGGCGCTGGATGCCGATATCGCTGTCGGAATGCACGATGGCGCAGGCGCCGGCCTTGTGCACCATCGGGATGTTTTCCTTGATGCCGTCATAGGCTTCCATCTTGAAGCCCCACCAGTCGGCCCACATCGACGTACAGGCGCCGTATTCGGCCAGCTTGTCGGCAATCTTGTAGGCTTCGACGGCATGGTGGAAGGCCGTGACCTTGTAGCCGAACTCCTTCGACACATCCATGATCTGCGCCATCTCGTCGGCGCGGTAGCAGTGCATGTGCACCAGGATGTCGCCATCGAGCACACCTTTCAGCGTGTCGAGTTCCAGGTCGCGGGTCGGCGGCTCGCCGCCGCTCTTCTCGTACTTGTCCCATTTGCGCTTGTAGTCGGCTGCCTTGATCCAGGCCGCGCGATAGCCGGCGATATTGCCCATGCGCGAATAGGGTGCACCACCGGGGTAACGCCCGCTGCCATAGCCATAGACCCGTTTGGGGTTCTCGCCGCAGGCCATTTTCAGCGAATAGGGCGCACCGGGAAACTTCATGCCCTGCACGGTCCGGCTCGGCACGTTCTTCAGGGTCACGCCGCGCCCGCCGATCAGGTTCGCGCTGCCTGGCAGCACCTGCAGCGATGTGATGCCGCCTGCCAGCGCCCGCGTGAATCCCGGGTCCTGTGGCCAGATGCCGTGTTCGGACCAGACATTGGCCGTCACCGGCGCCGAAATCTCGTTGCCGTCGGACAGGGCGCTGACGCTGGGCGAGGGATAGACGCCAAGATGGCTGTGATTGTCGATGATGCCGGGGGTCACCCAGCGGCCCGCCGCGTCGATCTGAATGGCGTCCGGCGGCAGCTTGATGTCCCTGCCGATGGCGACGATCTTGCCGTCGCGCATGGTCAGCGTGCCGTCTTCGATCAGTGTGCCCGCGCCGTCCATGATCGTCGCATTGATGATCGCCACCGGCTCGTTCGGATAGGCGGAATAGGTCGACGGGAACGGGTCTGTCGGAATCGAGACCTTGTCATTGCTGTCGCTCTTGTCATCGCCGCAGGCCGTGACCGCCAGCGCCATGCAAAGGCATCCCAATAGGGTGAGTGGTTTCATGTGATTTTGCCCCGGCTGGCCCGTGAATTCTAACGGTCCATTTGTGCCCAGAATTGCACGGGCGGCAAGGGCTGACGCCCCCGGCGTCACTTTTTGCGGGGCAAAATCGCCTTTTTCTCGCGGGCAAAGACAAGTTTCATCAGCCAGTTGGGCGCAAACCGCTCCACTTTCGGGTGCCGGGCCAGCACGCTTTCCATCCAGCGGTGGCCCCAGACCGAGTTGCGGCCCAGCAGGACCACGCCCAGAATGCCGAACGGCAAGCCGATCGGGATCAACGGAGTCAGGATGCCGATCGGGATCGACATCGCGATCATCAGGAGGCCCACAATCGCCAGCACCTGGCGCAGCGCCGTGTTGAATCCCGAACGCAGGGGCGTACTGGTCTTGGCCGACGGCATGGATGTGGTCTCGGTCATCGTCTCTGTTTCATCGTCGGGCATGAGGGCAAATATGGGGCGTATCCGTGTCGGAGCCAACTAAAACACTCTGATGTGTTCAAAGTCTGGCAACACCGTTACCGGATTGCTACAGCTGATATAGATCGTGCCGCTGAATGCGGTCAGGTGCCATGAGGTCGCAATGAAGCTTCAGTCAATACAGGTTCTGCGCGGACTGGCTGCTTTCCTCGTCGTCATCTATCACATCAGGTCACTCGAAGGGCTCGGAATCGCCGCGCACGGCGGCACGGAACTGCCTTTTGTCGGCGGCCTGTTCACCAATGGCTATGCCGGTGTCGACCTGTTCTTCGTGATCTCGGGCTTCATCATGGTTTACGTGACGCAGGGCCTGCAGCCGGGCGCCCGCGCCAGCGTCGACTTCCTGTTTGCCCGTGCAACGCGGATCTATCCGGTCTGGTGGTTCTTTGCCGGCATCATGACGGCCTACATGATCGTCGCCCATGGCCTCAACGCGGAGGCCGGCGGCTGGGCTGCCATTTCGCGGACCGAACCCCTGATCCCCTACCTGCTGAAATCCTTCGCACTGGTGCCGCAACCGGAAATGCCGATCCTCGGCGTCGGGTGGACGCTTGTCCACGAGATGTACTTCTACCTCGTCTTCTCGCTGATCCTGCTGGCGCCGCGCCGATGGTGGCCGGGCCTGCTGCTGGTCTGGGGCAGCGCCGTCGTTGCCGGGTCGGTGGCGGGCCTGTCCGGCGCCTTTGCCAATGAATTACCGGCCCTCGCCTTCTACCCGATGACCATGGAATTCATCCTCGGTGCCGTCGTCGGCCTGGTTGTCACGTCCGGTGTCGCCTGGCGCCCCGGCCTGGTCACGCTGGGAGCGACCCTCTGGCTGCTGGCCAGCCTGTGCTACCAGGGCATCGAGACCGCCGCCACGCTGCAATGGGGCCGCGTCGTGTGGTTCGGCCTGCCCTGCGCCGTCCTGATCTACGGGTTCGCCACGCTCGACCTGGTGCAGCGCCTGTCCTGGCTGGTGCCTGCCATCCTGGGCGCGATCTGCGGCGGCGCCGTCTACCAGCTCTACGGCCTCCTCGACACCAGCCCGGACGATCTGCGGCTGGCCGGCACGATCCTCGCCGTCACGGTTGGTGCGATCACAATGGCCATCACGCTCTGGTTCGGATGGCTCGGCGGGCAGGCGATGCCCGACCGGCTGCTAGCCATTGCGCCCTGGTTCCAGCGCTGGGGCCGCCGCCTTGCCCGCCTCGGCGACTGGTCCTTCTCGCTCTATCTCTGCCACATGCTGGTACTCAGCCTGCTGCGCCGCGTCTTCCACATGCTCGGCAACAATTTTTTCATCGCCCCGGTGTTCCACCTCGGCAATCCGGGCCGCCTCGACAATATCGCGTTCCTGATCTCAGGAATCGTCCTCAGCATCGTCGCGGCTGCGCTGGCCTACCGCTTCATCGAGCGCCCGTGCATCATCCTGTTCGGACGCCTGCGCGAACGCCTGTTCCACCGCACGCCGGTCGCGCTGCAGCCGGCCTGACCCGGCCCCGGCCGCACGCTATTCAGCGGCGACCGTGCTGGCAGTTTCCGGCACCCATTTCAGCACGGGCTTGCGCGCTGCCCGGGTCTCGTCCAGCCGCCGCATCGGGGCCAGGTAAGGCGCGCCCTTCAGCGTGTCGTCACCCTGCGCCGCGCGCCGCGCGATGCTTTCCAGCGACGCACAGAACCGGTCGAGTTCGGCCTTGCTCTCGGTCTCGGTCGGCTCGATCAGCATCGCGCCATGCACCACCAGCGGGAAGTACATGGTCATCGGGTGATAGCCTTCGTCGATCAGCGCCTTGGCGATATCCAGCGTCTCGATACCGTCTGCCGTGAAGGCATCCGAGAACAGCGCCTCGTGCATGCAATAGCCTTCGAAGGCCGGGGTCATCACGGTCTTCAGCTTCGCCGCGATATAGTTCGCGTTCAGCACGGCATCCTCGGCGACCTGCTTCAGGCCGTCGGCACCGTGGCTCAGCATGTAGGCCAGCGCCCGCACGAACATGCCCATCTGGCCGTGGAAGGCCACCATGCGGCCAAAGCTTTCGCTCGCCTCGCCTTCGACTTCCTCGACAAGGCTGAACACGCCATCCTCGTTCTTCACCACGAAGGGCACAGGCGCATAGGGTGCCAGCGCTTCGGACAGGACGGTCGGGCCAGAGCCCGGCCCGCCGCCGCCATGCGGGGTGGAGAAGGTCTTGTGCAGGTTGATGTGCATGGCATCGACGCCCAGGTCGCCCGGCCGCACACGGCCCACGATGGCGTTGAAGTTCGCGCCATCGCAATAGAAATAGCCGCCCGCCGCGTGGATCAGGTCGGCGATCTCCTTGATGTCCGTCTCGAACAGGCCGCACGTGTTCGGATTGGTCAGCATGATGCCGGCCACGTCATCCGTGCGTTCCAGCTTGGCGCGCAGCATGTCCATGTCGACACGGCCGCGCTTGTTCGCCTTGATCTCGTCCACGACGAAACCGCACTGCACCGCCGTCGCCGGGTTGGTGCCATGCGCCGAGGCCGGCACCAGAACGCGCTTGCGTGTCTCGCCTTCGCCGCGCGCAATCAGCGCCTGACGGATCGCCAGCATGCCGCACAATTCGCCATGCGCGCCCGCCTTCGGGCTCATCGCCACGAAGGGCATGTTGGTCAGCGTCTTCAGCCAGGTTGCCAGTTCGTCGATCAGTTCCAGCGCGCCCTGCACGGTCGCCTGCGGCTGCATCGGGTGAATGTCGCCAAAGCCCGGCAGGCGCGCCATCTTCTCGTTGAGGCGCGGATTGTGCTTCATCGTGCAGCTGCCCAGCGGGAAGAAGCCGAGGTCGATGGCATAATTCCTCTGCGACAGGCGCATGTAATGGCGCACCATTTCCGGCTCGGACAGGCCCGGCAGGCCGGTCGGCACCTTGCGCGCCACACCGCCGAGGCGCCCCGTCCGGTTCTGCGGCGCAGGCAGGTCGACGCCTGTCGTTTCACTGGTCCCGATCTCGAAGATCAGGTCCGCATGCTGCAACAGGCCACGCGAGCCGGAGACCGTCTCGATGGAAGCAACGGATGCAGCAGTCGGCGCCGTGGGGCGGCCTTGATTGTTCATGGTCATCAGACAATCTCCTTCAGCGCCGCCGCATAGGCCGCGATGTCTTCCGGCGTCGTGCATTCCGTCGCGGCGCAGATGATCACGTCGCCCAGGTGTTCGCCCGGAAACAGGCGGCTCGCCCGCACGCCGCCGACAACGCCAGCCTCGTCCAGCATGGCCAGCACGGCTTCGGCATTCATCGGTGTGCGGAACGCAAACTCGTTGAAGAAGCGCGGTGTCAGCACCTCCACGCCCGGCACGGCTTCCAGCGCATCGGCCAGGTCGCACGCCGCTTCATGGTTCAGCAGCGCCAACCCTTGCAGGCCCTTGTCGCCCAGCAGCGTCATGTGCGCCGTGAAGGCCAGCGCGCAGAGGCCTGAATTGGTACAGATATTCGACGTCGCCTTGTCACGGCGGATATGCTGTTCGCGCGTCGACAGGGTCAGCACGAAACCGCGCTTGCCGTCGGCATCCACCGTCTCGCCGCACAACCGTCCCGGCATCTGGCGCACCAGTTTTTCCGTGCACGCAAAGAGGCCCACATACGGCCCGCCAAAGCCGAGCGGCACGCCGATCGACTGGCCCTCGCCCACGGCAATGTCAGCGCCCATTTCGCCCGGAGGCGTCACCAGGCCCAGCGACACCGCTTCGGTGAACACCGACACGAACAGCGCGCCCTTGCCATGCGCCGCTTCGGCCACGCCGGACATGTCCGTCACCGTGCCGAATATGTTCGGGCTTTGCCCGATCACGCAGGCGGTATCGTCATCCACCATGTCGGCCAGGGCGATCTCGCCATCGATCACCACGGGCAGGTGCACGGCCTCCAGGCCCTGCGCCTCGCACAGCAGCTTGGTCGCCGCCGCATAGTGCGGGTGCAGGCCGCCCGACAGGATCACCTTCTTCCGGCGCGTCACGCGGCAGGCCATCACGGCGGCCTCGGCACAGGCGGTCGAACCGTCATACATCGACGCATTCGCCACATCCATCGCCGTCAACGCGGCCACCTGCGTCTGGAATTCGAACAGGGTCTGCAACGTGCCCTGCGCGATTTCAGGCTGGTAGGGCGTGTAGGTCGTCAGGAACTCGGACCGCTGGATCACCATGTCCACGCTGGCCGGGATATGGTGCTTGTAGGCGCCGCAGCCGACAAAGAACGGGCCCGACGAGGCCGAACGGTTCTTCGCCGCCAGCTTCGACAAGTGCCGCTCCACCGCCAGCTCGCCCTGATGGTCCGGCAGGCCGGCCACCTTGCCGCCCAGGCGGGCGGATTTCGGCACGTCGCCGTAGAAGTCATCCGCGCTCTTCGCGCCGATGACTTTCAGCATCGCCTTGCGGTCGTCATCCGTGAGGGGAAGGTAGCGCATGAATTACAGGCCCTTGCAGAATGCAGTATAGGCGGCTTCGTCCATCAGGCCGTCCAGCTCTCCGGTATCGGACAGCTTGATCACGCAGAACCAGCCGTCGCCTTCCGGGCTTTCATTGACCGTCTCCGGTGCGTCGGCCAGCGCCGCATTGGCTTCGGTCACTTCACCGCTGACCGGCGCATAGACATCCGACGCGGCCTTGACGCTCTCGACGACGGCCATGTCGTCGCCTTTCTTCACGGTCTTGCCGACGTCCGGCGTCTCGACGAACACCACATCGCCCAGCTGTTCAGCCGCGTATTTCGTGATGCCCACCTTGCCGGCGTCGCCCTCGACGCTGATCCACTCGTGGTCTTCTGTGTAATAGGTCGCCATGTGTATTCCCCCTGTCTAGCGTTTGTAATTGTGCGGAACGAACGGCAGCGCGACGACTTCGCCCGGCCGTGCCTTGCCTCTGACCATCAGGTCGACTTTCGTGCCCGGCGCCGCGTGGGCAGCCGCGATGTATCCCATCGCCACCGGATGATCGACGGTTGGTCCAAAGCCGCCGGAGGTCACCACGCCCACCGTCTTGCCATCGATCTCGATTTCCGTGCCTTCCCGCGCCGGGGCCCGCTCCAGCGGGCGAATGCCGACACGCTTTTCGGCCGGGCCATCCTTCAGCGCCGCGAGGATCCGCGCCGCGCCGGGGAAATTGCCCGCCTCGCGCCGCGTCTTCTGGATCACCCAGGCCATGCCGGCCTCGACCGGGTCGCGGGTCGCATCCATGTCATGTCCGTAAAGGCACAGTCCGGCCTCCAGGCGCAGCGAATCGCGCGCGCCCAGGCCGACCGGCCTGACCCGCGTGTCTTCCAGCATTTCCTCGACCAGCGGCACGCCGGCCACGGCGCTCACCAGCACCTCGAACCCGTCCTCGCCGGTATAGCCGCAGCGCGACACGATGCACCGCGTACCGTTCAGTTCGAACGGCATGTGGTGCATGAATGCCAGCTCTTCGCAGCCGGGGAAGAAATCGCTCATCACGTCGACGGCTTCCGGCCCCTGCAGTGCAAACAGGATGCGGTCATCGGCGCGCGTCAGCACGGCCTTGCCGGCCAGCGCTGTCTCGAAAATCTCCCAGTCCTGATGCTTCACCGCGCCATTCACGACGATGTAGAGGCTGCCCTGGGCATCATCGCCAATCGGGCGCGTGATGATCAGGTCATCAAGGATGCCGCCTTCGGCGTTCAGCAGCACGGTCAGCCGCGCCTGGCCCTGTTTCAGGCCGGCAATGTCCGACGGTACCAGGGTCTCGACCAGCGCGGAAATCGCGGCATGCGCCTCGTCGCCCCCACCGATCCCCTCTTCCAGGGTCAGGAAGCACGGGCCCATATGGGACACATCGAACAGGCCGGCATGGGTGCGCGTCCAGGTGTGTTCGCCCATCACGCCCATCGGGAACTGCACGGGCATCTCATAGCCCGCGAACGGCACGATCCGTGCGCCGAGGTCGACATGCATGTCGTACAGCGGCGTACGCTTCAATGTCTCTGTGGTCTGGTTTGCCATGCGCCCTCAATCCAAAAGGTGACGGATCGGCACCGGGCCGAAAACCGTCGCCCCCGCTGTCCTGGGCGCCTGAGAGATTCCGCCCGGCATGCGGGCTTGCTCCTTCGGCGAGGCCCCGAAGGCCTCTTTCCAGCGTGTTGACCCTGTCCGGTCCTTTTGCCTGAGCGTTTCCGGGGCGGTTGCGCCTTCGGCGGCAGCCTCGAAGGCTGCTCTCTCCCGGGACAGGATTGAATTGACCTCGACCTAGAACGGATTCGACGGTCCGGCAAGCAACGACTGCTGCCACCGGCCGCCAATTCACACTTCTGCCTGCGGATCGGTCAGGCCCCCTCCGGTTTGCCCCCGAACCAGCTCTGGACCAGGCCCCAGGCATTCCGGGAGCCGGAGAACGCCTTTTCGGTCGCCCGCGCGGCATGCGCCGTCAGCCCACCACACCGTTTCAGCAGGTCGGTCACGACCGAGCCGGATTCCTGCTTCACGCCCTGCAGCGCCTCTTCCGAGATGGCCTGGGCCTGTCCGGCCGACCAGCCCTTGAAGCTGCGGCACCGGCGCTTGGCCAGGTAGCCGAGCTTCAGCGTCATCATCGCATTGATACCGCCATCCATCAGCGGACCGGCAACCAGCCCGCCCATCCGGCCCAGCAGGCCGCCAATGACATCGCCTGTAATGTCGGTGACATCGTCCAGCGCCCGCGACACCACCACGATGCCCGCGACATCGCGCAGGATGCGCAGGCTGCCCCACAGGTGCGGCCGCCCGAAATAAATCCGCGACACCCGTGCAATCAGGTTGGCATTGCGCCACAGCACGATGAAGGCATCGACCGTGCCGTTCATCGACACCGCTGTCGCAACGCCCACGCCAACGGCCTCGGCATGGATCAGCGCATTCACCTTCGCATCCAGCGGCTTCAGCAGGGCTTCGATATGGTCGCGCTCGAACGCTTCAAGCTCCACCGACACCGTCAGCGCCTCGCCCTGCGGTCCGCGCGCGGCCCGCTCCAGCAGCACACGGCCCTTGGCGATGCCCTCGCGAATGGCCTCGCGTTCGTCCTGCACCAGAGGGTTTCGGGCCAGCATGTCCAGGTATTTCAGGTCATATTTCAGGCGTGCCGCCAGCGCCGCCGGATCGGGGGCCTTCGGATCAATCACGATCGCGGGCGGGCGCGCCGCCACCGGCATGGCCAGGAAAGACCGGATCGGCCTGCCGACCATGACCGCGAGAATCAGCGCCAAGATCACGACATAGGCAAAGCCCAGCACCGGATGCACATCGTCGAACATCCGATAGAACAGGAACCCCTGCCCGATCACGACAAGGAAGGCGACCACGATGAAGGCCGTCGCCGACCATTTCACGAAGCGCCAGCCTCGCGCCCATTGCGAGGCAAGTTCCCATTGAACGCCGTCGCCGGGCCCTGCGGGCTGCGCTTTGAGTGCCTTCGCCATGACTGTCTCCTCTGTGTCGCGGTCGATCCGTCGATACAGAAGACATAGGCACACACAGGCGCAATGCCCTACATGCGCTCAGGCACGTCGATCCCGAGAATCCCGAGTCCCACTTCCAGCTGCCTCAGCACGGCCGTCGCCAGCGCCAGCCGGCTCGCCCGCAGCGCTGGATCGCTCTCATTCGCGATCGGCAGCGCGCCATAGAAGCCGCTGAAGGCCTGGCTCAGGCCGAACACGTGCTCGCACAATATATGCGGCATCCGCTTCTCGCGCGCGCCCAGCAGGGCCGCGCCGAACCCGTCCAGCGCCAGGACCAGCGCGCGTTCCGCGTCATGGCCCACGACAATCTCGCCCGGCGCATTGCCGTCCGCCTCGGCCCGCCGCAGCAGAGACTTGATCCGCACGGCGGCATAAAGAAGGTACGGCCCTGTCTTGCCCTCAAAGCTCGTGAAACGCTCGATGTCGAACACGTAGTTTGTCGTGCGTGTGTTTTGCAAGTCTGCAAACCGCAAAGCCGCTACAGCTATTGGCCGAGCGTATAGCTCCTCAATGTATTCCTGCAGACGTCTAAGAATGATTGAGCTTGAGCGCGAGGAATCAAATACCCCAAGCGCCCTAAAATTGAACTTGAGTAAGTGTCCAACAATAGTGTCTATTAATTGGGACTTGGTTTTATCAATCGCCAATCCATAAAAGTAATGCATAGCATTGGCTTCGCTCTTGAGCGTACTCTTTCTTATAATGTTATTGAAACTAGTCGACGTTTTTCTAACATTCCATTCGTCTTTCATTCGCATGCTTCGAAAGGTCATCATCAAATTGACATAGAGCTTGGCTAGAGACCTTCTTCCAAGTTTCCTGTTTAAGGAAAAGTGTTCCTGGATCGCCCTTGTGAGGCCATCGTGTACGATAAATTCTCCAGTGGAAGCATCTTCTCTAAAGAGTTTTTCTTTCACTGCCTCTGTGGTGATGAGAATTAGATCTGCCAGCCGCAGCACACCGCCTTCGCGCGTCTTGAACGGCTTGCCGTCCGGCCCGTTGACCGTGCCGAAACCGATATGTTCGAGATGCCCCTCATCAATCAGGCCGACCAGTTCAGCCGCCCGGAACACCTGTTCGAAATGCAACGCCTGGCGCTGGTCGACGACATACAGCATCCGCTCGGCCGTCGGATGCATGTGCATCATCCGGTCCTCGATCGTCGCGAGGTCCGTCGTGTGATAGCCCGTGCCGCCGCGCGAATTGAGCAGCATCACCGGCGGCATTTCCTTCTTGTCGCTCTCACGCGCCACATGAACGATCAGCGCGCCCTGGCTTTCCTCGGCCAGCCCCGCCTTGCAGAACCGCTCGATCAGGCCCGGGATCAGGTGGTCAACATCGCTCTCGCCCTTCCACAGGTCGAACGAGACATTGAGGAAGGCATAATCGACCTTCAGCGCCGCCACCGACACATTGATGAAATGCTTCAGCAGCGCGCGATAGCCGGGCCGCCCCGCCTGCAGTTCGGCCACGGCATTCTGCGAGCGTTGGTTGCGCGCCGGGTCGTCCTTGGCCTTGTTGCTCGCCGCCGGATACAGCCGCCCGAGGTCCTCAATCGTGACCGGCGGCTCGTCCGGATAAGGCCCGGTATAGCTCTCATCGAAATAGATCAGGTCCGGCTGCTCGTCATACAGCTCGGTGACAAGGTGGCCCATTTGCAGGCCCCAGTCGCCAAGGTGCGTGTCCGACGTCACCGTATCGCCGAGGAATTTGAGCAACCTTTGCAGCGTGTCGCCGATCACCGCCGAGCGCAAATGCCCGACATGCATTGGCTTGGCCACGTTCGGCCCACCAAAGTCGATCACCGTCACCTGCGGATCGGGCGCCGGCTCACCACCGGCCATGTCCTTGTCTGCCAGAATGTCTGCCGCCCGGGCCGACAGAACAGCGTCGGATACGCGGAGATTGATAAAGCCCGGCCCCGCCACCTCCGCCGACAGCACAGCTGGATAGGCCTTCAGCACCTCGGCAATCTCGCTGGCAATCTCGCGCGGGTTCCGCCCGGCAGACTTGGCCGCGCCCATCGCGCCATCGCACTGGAAATCCGCCAGGTCCGGCTTGTCGGAACGGCGCACATCGCCCCAGCGCGCCTCCAGCCCGATGGCAGAGAAGGCGGCGCTAGCGGCCGCCGTCAGGTCTTTGGTCAGGCTGGCCATGGTCTAGTGTTCAGCGTCGAGGCGGTAACGCTTGCCGGCACGGTTGAATGCCAGCTGTTCCGGCGTCAGGTCAAACCCGACCAGGATCTCGAAATTGGACCCTGAAACGCTCTCGTCGAGGCGCGGAATCTTGATTCGCATCAGCTTGGCGGTCTGGCCGTCGAGCCGTTTGCCGCCTGCGAAATTTCCCTTGATGGCGAAATGCTCCTTCGCCAGGACCTTGCCGTTGCGCCGGGTCACCGCCACGAAATACGGATAGACATGCTCGCCGGCCTTGGCGGCCTCGCCCTTGCCGAAGGCGAAATCGATTTCCATTTCGGCGACCAGCGGGTCGTCGTCTGCATAGCGGCAGAACATGCGCACATCGGTGATTTCACCGGTATATTCGATATTCGTGTAGAGTTCCTCGCTGCCGTCCTTGAAGGACACATAGCGGGCAACATCATAGACCGAGCCGGCCGGCGGGCATGGCCCGGCATTCTGGCGGCTGTCGAACGCGTCAGCGACCTTGGACTGGCAACCGACAAGCATGGCTGCCGCGAAAAGGGTAACAAGTATGCGCATGCGTCGGCGTGTCCTTCTTGGCCTGAGGAAAAGGCCTGTCCATCTATAGGTGGACATGTGTTAAAGGGCTGCGCGCCTTGGCGCAACGCCGCAGAGGCAGGAGATCATTAAATGAGTGACAGGCCCGCCCTGACCATCCGGCTTGCCGCGCCGCGCGGATTCTGCGCCGGAGTCGACCGCGCGATCCAGATTGTCGAGGAAGCGCTGAAGAAATGGGGCGCTCCGGTCTATGTTCGCCACGAGATTGTCCACAATGCCCACGTCGTTGCCCGCCTCGAGGCGATGGGCGCCGTGTTCGTCGAGGAACTCGACGAATGCCCGACCGACCGCCCGGTCATCTTTTCTGCCCACGGCGTGCCCAAATCGGTGCCTGCCGAGGCCGCCGCCCGCCAGATGATCTATGTCGACGCCACCTGCCCGCTGGTCTCCAAGGTCCATGTCGAGGCCGAACGCCACAGCAATGAAGGCCGCGAGATGGTCCTGATCGGCCATGCCGGCCACCCGGAAGTCATCGGCACGATGGGCCAGCTGCCCGACGGCGACATCACCCTGATCGAAACCGTCGCGGATGCCGAACGCTTCGTCCCGAAAGACCCGGACAACCTCGCCTTCGTTACCCAGACCACCCTGTCGGTCGACGACACGGCCGATATCGTCGCCGCCCTGCAGGCCCGCTTCCCCGGGATTGCCAGCCCGCACAAGGAAGACATCTGCTACGCCACGACCAATCGCCAGGACGCGGTCAAGGTCTTCGCCCCCGGTGCAGACCTCGTGCTCGTCATCGGCGCCCGCACCAGTTCCAACTCCGTCCGGCTGGTTGAAGTCGCCCTGCGCGCCGGGGCGAAACGCGCCGAACTCGTCGCCAGTGCCGAAAATATCGACTGGGCCTGGTTCGACGGCATCACCACGCTCGGCCTCACTGCCGGGGCCAGCGCCCCGGAAGACCTGGTCCAGGGCGTCATCACCGCCTGCCGCGCCCGTTTCGACGTCACCATGGAAACCGTCGAGACCGCCCGTGAATCGGTCACGTTCAAGTTGCCCCGCGTCCTCGTGGAGTAAGGCTGCCTCCCGATCCGTCATCGGAATGCCACACGAATGGCCAATCGGCAGCTTTCTGTGTAAAACGCTAATGAATCCGCATGGGTATTGTCCTAAAGGCATGCGGCGGCGCTTGCCCGCCCAGCGATTCAACCGCGAGACCCGTGCACCATGGCCTTCGACAAGACCGACCCTCCCGCGCGCTTCAACATCATCCAGCGCCGCGTCAAACTGTTCCTGCGCCAACTTGCCCGCAAGATCGACCACAAGGACGTGGTCGATCATGTCTGCGAGGAAGGCCAGATGTCCGGCCGCTACATCTTCATGGCGGTCATGTCCTGCGCCATCGCGACGCTCGGCCTGCTGCTGTCCTCGCCGGCCGTCATCATCGGCGCCATGCTGATCTCGCCCCTGATGGGCCCGATCATGCTGATGGGTTTCTCGCTGACAATCCTCGACGCCTCCGCCATGCGCCGCGCCATCTTCACAATGGCCTGCGGCGTCGTCGCTGCGATCACGATTTCCTTCCTGATCGTGCGCCTGTCACCGCTCACCGAGATTACCCCGGAAATCATTGCCCGTACACGGCCCAATTTCTTCGACCTCCTCGTCGCCATCTTCTCGGGCCTCGCCGGCGGCTATGCGGTGATCCAGCGCAAGGGCGAGACGATTGTCGGCGTGGCCATCGCCACAGCCCTGATGCCGCCCCTCGCGGTCACCGGTTACGGCCTGGCGGTCGGCTCCATGCAGGTCGCCGGCGGCTCGTTCTTCCTGTTCATGACCAACCTGCTGGCGATTGCCCTGTCGGTCACCGTCCTGTCGCGCCTCTACAGTTTCGGCGCCGCACACGGCGCGCGCGGCCGCCTCTGGCAGGGCGCGCTCGTCATCGGCGTCTTCGCCGCCCTCTCGGTGCCGCTCGGCCTGGCCCTGCGCGACATTGCCTACGAGACGTCCGCCATCAACACGGTCAAGTCGGCCCTGCTCGAACCCTTCGCCGACCATGATTCCCGCATTTCCGATGTCGTGGTCTCCTTCCCCAAGAACGCCGACATCAAGGTTGACGCCACCATCCTCACCCACACCCGCGTGCCCGAGGCCGAAGCCGCACTCACCGCCAGCCTCACGGGCCGCCTTGGCCGCCCGGTCCGGGTCAATCTCGGCCAGGTCCTGATCGACGAAGACAAGACACTCGAGGCCGAGGCCTACCTGCGCATGGTGGATTCCTCGATCGCTGCGCCCCTGCGCGCCGAAATCTCCCGGCTGGAGAGCCTCGGCGAGCGCCGCCAGTCCGAAGCCGAGCTGCGCGCCGCCGTGCCGTTCCAGCTCGCTGCGGCAGACATCAATGCCGAAAACAGGACCGCCACGCTGATCGCCGCCCCGCATGACGGCCTCGCCATCTCTGCCTTCCGCACCATGGAGGAAGGCCTTGTAACCAACTTCCCCGACTGGACGATCCATATCGTGCCACCGATCACTGAACTGCCACTGATCGGTTTCGATAATGGCCAGACCACGATCTCGCCTGCCGGCGAGTCGGTGCTGGGTGACAGTATCTGGGCCCTCGAACGCTGGTCGGCCCGATCCGTCGAAGTCGTCGGCTATGCCTCGACTGCTGGGGCGCTGCGCCAGTTCGACAATCGCAGCCTCGCCTACCAGCGCGCCGTCACTGTCTCCGACCGTCTTACCCAGGCCGGCTTTGCTGCCACGCCGATCGGTGAATACCGCGCCTACCGCCAGACCGCCGACGAGAAACAGCTCGGCTACCAGCGTTTCCAGACAGTGCTCATCCGCCCCGCTTCATGACGCGGCGAACGCCGCAAACCCGGCCACGAACCCGCTGAGGCGCTCGCGCGTCGCATCGTCGGTCAGGTTGCCATCGGCATCGAACAGGGCGCCGGCGCGCGACACCATCAGGCGCCCCTCGAACCAGGGCCGCATGCCCAGTGTGCGGATCACCGGCAGCCAGTGGTTCTGCGACAGGATCGTGCCGAACCCGCCCAGCGATGCCCCGACCAGCGCGACCGGCTTGCCGCCGAATATCGCGCCGATATCGGAGGCCGGGCGCGAGGCCCAGTCGACCGCATTCTTGAACACGCCCGGGATGCCATTATTGTATTCCGGCGTGACCAACAGCACACCGTCGGCGGCACGGATTGCTGCCTTCAGGTCGGCCACCGCCGCAGGGATGCCGGTCGCCGCTTCCACGTCTGCATCATAAAGCGGGATGCCGTGCAGCGTGCGGCCCGCAACGGTCACGCCGGCCAGGTCCAGGCCCTCGGCGGCGCGCACCAGCCCCGAATTGAAAGACGCCTTCCGCAGGCTTCCGGAAATGGCGAGAATGTGAGTCATGGCAACGGGCTCCTGCAAATCATCCCTCTCCTCTACCCCCGAACCACGCTCTCGGCACATCCTTTCTGCCCGCCGCTTATCCAACCCCTCCCGGCCTGCGCGTATACTGATGGCGATGCCAGCCTTCTCCCTCCTCACCCCCATGCCCGGCCTGCCGTGGTACCTGCTGCCGATCTGGCCGCTGATCTTCTGGCGCATCCAGCGTTTGAAGAGATGGTTTCGCGCGGCAGGGCATCCCGGCGCGCAAATGCTCTGGGGCGTGATGTGGAACGGGCGGGTCGTGCTCATCCGGCTGTCGGACGACATGTCCGTGCAGCGTTCGGGCTGTTTTCGTGCACCCGTATCGGATCGGCTGCGGCTTGCCCTCACAGACACCACCCCTCCCCCATGCCTCCGGCGCACGCCGGGGACTCTCCCATTTCTGTCTCCGCGGTCTGCACACGAACCCGCCCTGCGCCGGGACTACGGATTCGCTCTCCCCGACACCTGACCCGAATTCCTGATCCCAGAACCCGGTCCCACCGCCAAGCGCCCTCACAGGCGCCGCACGTGCAGCTGCGTGTTCAAATCTGCGCCCCGATCTGCCATAAGCGGCGCAAATGACCTTTACCGTTGCCGCCTTCTACAAGTTCGTGCCCCTGCCGGACTTCAAATCCCACCAGCCCGTGCTGGCGGAAACCCTCTCGGCTGCCGGCGTGAAAGGCACGGTCCTCATCGCCTCCGAAGGCGTCAACGGCACCATTGCCGGCACCGCCGATGCCGTGGACACGGCCCTTGCCGCCCTGCGCGCCCTGCCCGGCTGCGCGGCGCTCGAGCCGAAATATTCCCGGACCGACGAGATGCCGTTCCTGCGGCTGAAAGTGCGCCTGAAGCGCGAGATCGTCACAATGGGCGTCCCCGGCACGGACCCGAACGCCCTTGTCGGCACCTATGTCGCGCCCGACGCCTGGAACGCCCTGATCACAGACTCCGATACCGTCCTGATCGACACTCGCAACGCCTACGAAACCGCCATCGGCACATTCGAAGGCGCCATCGACCCGAACACCCAATCCTTCCGCGAATTCCCGGAATGGTTCCGCGCCTTCCGCGAGAAACTCGAGGCCGAAGGCCGCAAGCCCAAGGTCGCGATGTTCTGCACCGGCGGCATCCGCTGCGAGAAAGCGACCAGCTTCGTCAAGTCCGAAGGCCTCGACGAGGTCTTCCACCTTGAAGGCGGCATCCTCAAATACCTCGAGACGGTTCCGGAACAGGACAGCAAATGGCGCGGCGAATGCTTCGTTTTCGACGAGCGCGTCTCTGTCCGCCACGATCTCACGCCCGGCTCGTATGACTTGTGCCATGCCTGCAAGCGCCCACTCTCGGACGCCGACAGGGCCCATGCCGCCTACGAGCCCGGCGTCTCCTGCCATCACTGCATCGGCGAGATGAGCGACGCCCAGCGCGCCCGCTTTGCCGAGCGCCAGAAGCAGATCGATCTCGCCAGGGCCCGCGGCGAACAGCACATGGGCCCGGAGGCACGGCGGAGCGAAGAGGCATGACCGCCGCTCCGGTCCTCTACACATTCCGGCGCTGTCCCTATGCCATGCGCGCCCGCCTGGCACTGGCGATCAGCGGCGTGCCGGTCCGCATTCGCGAAGTCATCCTGCGCGACAAGCCCGCCGCCATGCTGACCGCCAGCCCCAAGGGCACTGTGCCGGTCCTCGTCCTGCCGGACGCCAGCGTGGTCGACGAAAGCCTCGACATCATGCGCTGGGCCCTCGCCCGGAACGACCCGGACGGCTGGCTCGGCGCCGATGCGACGGAAACCGACGCGCTGATCGCCCAGTCTGACGGCCCGTTCAAACGCGCCCTCGACCGCTACAAATACCCTGACCGCCATGATGGCGCGGACCCTGAAGCCGATCGCGCCGACGGCCTCCGCATCCTGCAGCAATGGGACGCCCGCATCGCCGCCGCTGGCGGCCAGCTCCTCGCCCCTCACCGCACCCTCGCCGACATGGCGATCTTCCCCTTCGTGCGCCAGTTCGCCGCCACCGACCGCGACTGGTTCTCGGCGCAATCCCTGCCGGCGCTGCAGGCCTGGCTCGCCGGCCACCTCGCCAGCGAACTGTTCAGGGCGATCATGACCAAGCACGCCCAATGGCAGCCCGGCGCGGCCGAGCCGCTGCTGGCTGCGGCCGGCTGACCCCCTTGCAAATCTTGCGCGGGAGCGTAAATACGCCGGTCTTCGGTTCGGAGTGTGGCTCAGCCTGGTAGAGCACCGCCTTCGGGAGGCGGGGGTCGGAGGTTCGAATCCTCTCACTCCGACCATTTCATTGCAGTCCGGCCCCACCGGAATTCCTGATCCGGTAGACCCGGACCAGCGATGAAGTGCCAAACCGAAAGCGTCGGGCTGTTTGCCCCCGTCAGGATCCTATCCCGCCAGTGCCGCCCGTACAGCTGCAAGCGCTTCATCGGCCTTGCTCGCATCCGGGCCGCCGGCCTGCGCCATGTCCGGCCGTCCGCCGCCGCCCTGCCCGCCAAGCGCCGCTGCAGCGGCCTTGACCAGGTCCACAGCGGAATGGGTCGCTGTCAGGTCTGACGTGACGCCCACCGCAACGCCGGCCTTGCCGTCGGCAATGCCGACAAAGACAACCACGCCGGAGCCGATCTTGGCTTTCGCCTCGTCGACCAGGGCGCGCAGGTCCTTGCCGCCGACGCCGTCCGCGACACGCGCGATCAGCTTGATGCCGTTGATCTCTTCCGGCCCGGCAGGCGCACCGCCACCGCCGCCCATGGCCAGCTTGCGCTTGGCATCGGCGAGTTCCTTTTCGAGCGCCCGGCGTTCCTCGGTCAGGACCGTGACCTTGCGCGGCACATCCTTCAGCGGAACCTTGAGACTTTCGGCGAGGTCTTCGGCAATGCGCGCACGGCCCTTGAGCCAGGCGAGCGCCTCGGCGCCAGTGGCTGCCTCGATCCGGCGCACGCCGGCCGACACACCGCCCTCCGACGTGATCACGAACACCGCGATATCGCCTGAGCGTTCGACATGGGTGCCGCCGCAGAGCTCGACCGAATAGGCCTTGCCGCTTGCTTCACCCATCGACAGGACGCGCACTTCGTCACCGTATTTCTCGCCGAACAGGGCAAGGGCACCAGCCTCGATCGCCTTTTCCGGCGTCGTGACCTTGGTGTCGGTCGCGTTGTTCTGGCGGATCACTTCATTGACCTGGTCCTCGATCGCCTCGAGCTGCGCAGGTGTCACCGGCGCGCCATGCGAGAAGTCGAACCTCAGCCGGTCTGCCTCGACCAGCGAGCCCTTCTGCGTGACATGCTCGCCCAGCACATTGCGCAAGGCCGCATGCAGCAGGTGCGTCGCCGAATGGTTCGCCATCACGGCCCGCCGACGCGTCACGTCGACATGCAGCTTCGCCGTCGCGCCAAGCTTGGCCGCGCCACTGACCAGTTCACCGACATGCACGTGGACATCGCCCGCGCGCTTCTGGACGTCGCGCACGATGAACCGGGCACCGCCCTCGAACGTGATCTCGCCATGGTCACCGGCCTGGCCACCGCTTTCGGCGTAGAAAGGCGTGGTGTCGAACACGAGTTCCGCCGCGCCGGGCGCCAGCGTATCGGCCAGCGCCCCAGCGGAAGCGATGGCGACCAGCTTGCCCTGGCCGTCAGTCGCGGCATAGCCAGTGAAACGGGTGGGGCCGGATGCCTCGCGGACATCGAACCAGATGTCGTCTGTCGCAGCATCGCCGGAGCTGAAGCCGGCGCTGCGCGAGCCTTCGCGCTGGACATCCATGGCCGCGTCAAATGCCGCCGTGTCGACGGACATGCCGCGCGCGCGCAGGATGTCCTGCGTCAGGTCGAGCGGGAAACCGAACGTGTCATACAGGCGGAACGCCGTGTCACCGGACAGCGCGTCGCCCGCGCCGAGGCCGGTCGTGGCCTCGTCCAGCAGCGACAGGCCGCGGCCCAGCGTGCGCTGGAAGCGCGTCTCTTCCTGTTCCATTGCGGATTCGATCGCGGCCTTCGCCCGGCCGAGTTCCGGATAGGCCTTGCCCATCTCGGCGATCAGCGCAGGCGTCAGGCGGTGCATCAGCGGTTCGCGTGCGCCAAGCAGGTGCCCGTGGCGCATGGCGCGGCGCATGATGCGGCGAAGGACATAGCCGCGCCCTTCATTCGACGGCAGCACGCCGTCGGCAATCAGGAAGGCGGATGTGCGCAGGTGGTCGGCAATCACGCGGAAGGAGGCCAGGTGCTCGCCCGCAGCCTTGACGCCATACAGGTCTTCCTCGGCCCGGATCAGGTTGGCGAACAGGTCGATCTCGTAATTGTTGTGCACGCCCTGCAGGACCGCCGCGATGCGTTCAAGGCCCATGCCGGTGTCGATAGACGGTTTCGGCAGGTGCGTGCGGCTGCCGTCGGCCGCCTGCTCGAACTGCATGAACACGAGGTTCCAGATCTCGATGAACCGGTCGCCGTCCTCGTCCGGGCTTCCGGGCGGGCCGCCGGGAATCTTGTCGCCATGGTCGTAGAAGATTTCCGAACAGGGCCCGCACGGGCCGGTATCACCCATCGACCAGAAATTGTCGGACGTGGAAATGCGGATGATGCGGTCGTCCGGCAGACCGGCAATCTTCTTCCAGAGCGCGGCGGCCTCATCATCTTCGGAATAGACGGTGACGAGCAGGCGCTTCGGGTCGAGCCCGAACTGCTTGGTGACCACGTCCCAGCCGAAGTGGATCGCCTGTTCCTTGAAATAGTCGCCGAAGGAGAAATTTCCCAGCATTTCGAAGAACGTATGGTGGCGGGCCGTGTAGCCGACATTGTCGAGGTCATTGTGCTTGCCGCCCGCCCGGACGCATTTCTGCGACGTGGTGGCGCGCGGCGCGAACGGGGCCTCCGCGCCGGTGAAGATGTTCTTGAAGGGCACCATGCCGGCATTGACGAAAAGCAGCGTCGGATCGTTCTGCGGCACCAGCGGCGCCGAAGCACGGCGCGTGTGTCCCTGCTTCTCGAAGAAGGAAAGGAAGGATTCGCGGATGTCGTTCACGCCGGTCATGGGCAGGGTCCTAGCCGAATGTATTCATGCGCGGCGAGGGCAAATTCCCGCCGTGTCCAACCGGCGATATAAAGGTCCCTTCGCGGCGCGCCAAGCCGGGCGCGCCACAAAGGGACAAGTTCAGGTGGGAGACCTGGTTGAAAACTGCGGGGAAACGGCCTGATACCGGGGTGTGTGGCCCGGATATCAGCCTTCGGCGGCGTCCGGCTCGGCATCATCCTCGTGCCCGACATCCATGCCGGCCGTGAGGAGTTCGTCGGCCAGGAGGCCTGCATTGCGGCGAATCGAATCCTCGACCTCGTCGGCAATGGCCGGGTTTTCCTTGAGGAAGGTGCGGGTTTTTTCGCGGCCCTGCCCCATGCGTTCGCCCTTGTAGGAATACCAGGAACCGGCCTTTTCGATGACTTCAGCCTTGACGCCGAGATCGATCAACTCGCCGGTCTTGGAAATGCCTTCGCCGTAGATGATGTCGAACTCGACCTGCCGGAACGGCGGGGCCACCTTGTTCTTGACCACCTTGACGCGGGTCTGGTTGCCAATCACCTCGTCCCGTTCCTTGATCTGGCCGATCCGGCGGATATCGAGACGGACCGAGGCGTAGAATTTCAGTGCATTGCCGCCCGATGTCGTCTCCGGGCTACCGAACATGACGCCGATCTTGTGACGGATCTGGTTGATGAAGATGACGGTACATTTCGATTTCGAGATTGAACCGGTGAGCTTGCGCAAGGCCTGGCTCATCAGGCGCGCCTGCAGGCCGGGAAGGGAATCGCCCATCTCGCCTTCGAGTTCGGCCCGCGGCGTCAGCGCCGCCACCGAGTCGATGACCAGGAGTTCGACGGCGCCCGAGCGCACCAGCGTGTCGGCAATCTCCAATGCCTGTTCGCCGGTATCGGGCTGCGAGATCAGGAGATCATCGAGGCCTACGCCAAGCTTGCCGGCATAGACCGGGTCGAGCGCATGTTCGGCGTCGACGAAAGCGCACACGCCACCATTCTTCTGGGCTTCGGCCACACAATGCAGGGCGAGAGTCGTCTTGCCCGAACTTTCCGGACCGTAGATCTCGATGATCCGGCCGCGGGGAATGCCGCCAATGCCCAGTGCGATGTCGAGACCGAGCGAACCGGTCGAGACAGCCTCGATATCCATCACCTTGCGATCACCCAGGCGCATCACCGAGCCCTTGCCGAAAGAGCGCTCAATGTTGCTTAGGGCCGTTTCAAGAGCTTTCTGCTTATCCACACCGGATTCCTTGTCTACGAGTTGCAGCGCTGCTTTGGCCATGAGTCGTCTCCTGTGGTCCACTATGGGGGTCAGTTTGGCAAGGCCCCCTATTGCCATCCATGAGTCAGCATGTACCATATTTGTTCTGGGGAACAAAGCGGAAACTTCCTGTTTGCTGCACCTTTTCTTTTACCGCCCGATCAGGCATGGTGACAGGATGTTGACCCGATCAGACAATCGCGGCGGCGAAGCCCGCCTCCGTTACCTCGACGCCGATGTGCAGGTGCTTGCACCCGGTGATTTTGTTGTGTGTGCCGTCACCGGCCGGAAAATCCCGCTGCAGGCGCTGCGCTATTGGAGCGTCGACCGGC
>NZ_ARYK01000012.1 GCF_000685275.1 Hyphomonas johnsonii MHS-2 | reverse complement strand
CAAGCCATACTGGCGGGCGATGCGCCGGCTGTGTTCGAGGATTTCCGGCGCGCGGGAATATTTCTCGACCGGCATGTACCCGGTCTCTTCCAGCAGCGGCAGGTAGATATAGCTTTCGATATCGCAGGCTGCGCCGGGATAGCGGTTCCAGTACCAGGTGCCGCCGAAATCCCCGCCTTTCTCGATCAGCCGTATGTCGGTGACACCGGCATCGCGCAGCTTGGCACCTGCCAGCAGGCCGCCAAAGCCACCGCCGATGACGATAACGTCGGTATGGTCGCTGATCGGTGCACGTTCGACCCGCTCGACATACGGATCTTCAATATAATGGGCAAACTCGCCCGCCATGTTGACGTACTGGTTGTTGCCATCGGCGCGCACGCGCTTGTCGCGTTCGGCGCGGTATTTCGCCTTCAACGCCTGCGCGTCAAAATCCAGGCTGCCGATTGCCGCTGCATCGTCTGCCATCTTGTTCCTCCCGGGCCACCAGGTTCCGCGTTGCGCTTCTTGCTGGCGCATGCAGGCCGGACCTGTTTCCAATTCTCTGTGGTTCCAGCCAGAAACTTAGCCAAACTGCCGCCCGCAACAAGCAGGAATCCGTCCCCGGACGGGTTCACCGCGCGTCAAGTCGCGGGGCCAGTGTGGCGGCGTACTGCTGGAAAGCGCCTCCTTGGCCGTCTTCCAGCGTCCAGGCATGCACATGCCTGTCGCCATCGGATCAATGGGGCGCGGCAGGCTGCATCACTACCGGAATTCGGCAATGGCACGGCGCGCGCGGCGCCATGCGTCAGACAGCAAAATGCTTCGACAGTTTCAGGCCCTGCCCCTGATAGTTCGATCCCTTGCCGCCATAGAGGCCCGAAGGTTTCGCCGCCATCGGCTCGTAGATCAGTTTCGCCACAGGCTGGCCATGCTCCAGGATGAACGGCACGTCGCGTGACCGCACTTCCAGCACCGCCCGGCTGCCGCCCTTGTTCGTGCCGAATCCCGGATCGAAGAAACCGGCATAATGCGCGCGGAACTCACCCAGCTCCGGTGCAATCGGCGCCATCTCGGCTGCTTCCAGCGGCGCCACCTTCACCGCCTCCCGGCTGACCAGGATGTAGAAGTCTTCCGGGTTCAGCACGATGCGGCCATTGCGTGGATAGACCGGTTCCCAGAACTGGCCCGCCTCGTGTGCGCCGATGCCGCGCAGGTCCACCACGCCGGAATGCAGCTTGGCCCGGTAGCCCGCCGGCTGGCCCGCAGGCGGCTCCAGGTTGATCGACACGACCCGCTCCTTCAGCGCCGCCGGCCGCTTGCGCTTGAACCGCACCTGCGCCAGCCGGTCGCCGGGACGCACCATGATCGGGAAGGTGCGGGGCGACACTTCAAGATAAAGCGGCCCGGAATAGCCCGTCGGCACGTCGTCAAAGGCCTTGCCCCGATTGGTCACCAGGCGCGTGAACACGTCGATCCGCCCTGTCGAGCTCTTGGGGTTCGCCCGCGCCGAAATGCCTGACGGCAGGCGAAGTGATTCCTGAAGCGGCACCAGGTAGACACAGCCTGTTTCCAGCACGGCGCCCTTGTCGGTCAGGTCGATGCGATGCATGTGCACGCCCGGCTCCTGCAGCATCTCGGCCACCGACCGGTCCTTGCCCGGCAGGAAGCTCGCGCGCAGGCGGTAGGCGTCCTCGGCCAGGCGCAGGTCGAGGCTCGCCGGCTGGACCTGTCCGGTCTCCAGCGCGAGGTCACTGCGGATCGCGCCTTCGGCGACCAGTGCCTCGATTTCGTGATCGGGCAAAACGCCCGTTTCCTGCACCATCTCTTGCGCCCCTTATGCTCTCAGGCATAAGACCCAATGCAGGAAAGACAAGGACAATAACACCATGGCGGACGGCGCGGACACATCAGGCAAGGCGAGCTGGAAAGAGGCGACCAAAGCGGTACGCGGCGGCCAGATGCGGTCCGAATTCGGTGAAACCTCCGAGGCACTCTACCTGACCTCCGGCTATGCCTATGAGAGTGCCGAACAGGCCATGGCCCGCATGAAAGGCGAAGCGCCGGGATTCGTCTATTCCCGCTATGGCAGCCCGACCTGCGAAATGCTGCAGCAGCGACTCGCCCTGATCGAAGGGGCCGAGACCTGCCGCCTCGCCGGCAGTGGCATGGGCGCCATTTCCTCCGCCATTCTCGCGCCCCTGAAATCAGGCGACCGTGTCGTGGCCGCCACCGCCCTGTTCGGCTCCTGCCGCTGGATCATTGGCAACCTGATGCCGAAATACGGCATCGAGACCGTGTTCGTCGACGGCGCAGACCTCGACGCCTGGGAGCGGGAAATCGCCAAGGGCTGCCAGTTGGTCCTGATCGAAAGCCCGGCGAACCCCCTGCTCGACGGTGTCGACATCGCCGCGGTGGCCGGCCTTTGCAAGAAAGCCGGCGCGCTGCTGGTCGTCGACAATGTGTTTGCCACGCCCATCCTGCAGAAGCCGCTGGAATTCGGCGCCGATGTCGTCGTCTATTCCGCCACCAAGCACATGGACGGCCAGGGCCGTGTCATGCTCGGCGCGATCCTCTGTGATTCGGATTACATGAAAGAGGTCTACGACCCCTACCTGCGCCATGTCGGCCCGGCCGCCGCGCCGTTCAACGCCTGGGTTGTATTGAAGGGACTCGAAACCCTGAAATTGCGCGTCGATGCACAGAGTGCCAGCGCCGCCCGCCTCGCCGACGCCATTGCCGCCCACCCCAAGATTGCCGCCGTGCGCTACCCCCACCGCAAGGACCACCCGCACTACGCAATCCACAAGCGCCAGATGACGAGCGGCGGCACGATGATCGCGCTTTCAGTCAAGGGCGGCCAGGACGCAGCCTTCAAGTTCCTGAATTCACTGGAACTTGTGGATATCAGCAACAATCTCGGCGACACTAAGTCGCTCGCCTGCCACCCGTCCTCGACCACCCACCGCGCCCTTACCGACGAGCAGCAGGCCGCCATGGGTCTTGACCGCAGCTGGATCCGGTTTTCGGTCGGCCTGGAAGATCCTGACGACCTGGAAGCAGACCTTCTGCGTGCCCTTAACAGTGTGTGAACGAATTATGCGCAATTTCACATAATGGCCAGACGTCACGCACCCCCCCTGTACGAAGAAATCACGCAAGGCGTGCGTATCCGCGTTCGCCCGAAGTTCATGCACGACGAATCAGAGCCCTCACGCGGGCGGTTCATGTGGTCCTATACCGTCGATGTCGAGAATGAGAGCGACCAGACCTGGACCATCATTCGGCGCCACTGGCAGATCGTCGATGCCCAGGGCCGCAGGCAGGCTGTCGACGGCGAAGGCGTGATCGGCCAGACGCCGACACTGATGCCGGGCGAACGGTTCAGCTATACGTCCGGTGCGCCACTGGCAGCCCCATCAGGCATGATGAGCGGCTCCTATGACCTGCAGGATGAAGCCGGGTTCGAGATCGTCGCGACCATCCCGGTGTTTTCGCTCGACAGTCCCTACGACAAGTCGCTGCCCAGCTGACCTGCACTCCTACGGCGCCGGCTGCCCCGGCCTGACCTCGCCCATGTCGACCACACGCATGTACCCCTTCATCATCTGGGGAGAAAACACGGCCTGAAGGTCGCCTGATGCCAGGATGCCCTCCCATTCTGCCAGCTTGTCGGGCGCAGCCTCCGCAAAGAGGACATTGCCGCCCGCCGCGTCGCCGAGATAGGCGCCATATTCCTGCAGCGCGCGGGCGATTACCTTGCCTTGTGGCGACAGGTCGGACCGCTCGACATTGAAGGCCGGGTCAAGCTGAATACGGGCGCCCAGCGGCATGCCCACCTTCGGTGCACCCGATGCCGCATCACCAACCAGCGCCGTGCTGGCCGGCGGTACGAAGGCATTCGGCCTGACGCCGGGATAGGCGAACATCAAGGCGTGATTGATCCGTCCCGCCTTGACCTCATCGACCCGGATCAGGCCTGCCGACAGCGGAAAGCCCGACGGCAGCGCGCTCGCAGCGTAGACCGGCTTTTCTGCCTCGTCCCACGGCTTTGAAACGCCCGATCCGCGCAGGTTTGTCACGGCGCCGAAGCCCATGAACCACAGGCCGTCTTCCCGCAGGAAAGCCTGCTTCAGGTCCCACTCCAAATGCCGATCCTTGTCGACGATGGCCATATAGCCCGTACCGGACGCCGGGCCCGAGGGCCCTGCGTCATTTGGGATCGGAATTGCGCGCGGCTGTTCGAACCCCCGCCCGATGCGGTTTTCGTAAAGATCGATGACATCGTGTTTGGGGGTCGCTTCCAGATCGATATAGAAGATCGGAACCGACCATTCCTTGATGTTGATATACAGGGCGCCGCCACGCGCGAACTCGGCGATCATGGCATCGGAATTCGGATCGGTCCGCGCCTCTTTCGGAATCGGCGTGTTCCACGGGCTGTCATCGCTGAACGGCCGCCACGTCGTGGATTCTACAGGCTTTGCTTCCGCGGCCTCGGTGGGCGTCGGCTCGGCTGGCCCTTGCGAGCACGCGGACAAGGCGGCCGCGAGGACACCGAACACAAGGTTTCGGACCAATACTGACATGTCAGCGCTCCCAAAGCTCACCCGAAAATATGCAAATTCGGGCAATACTCAAACCAGATCATGCTATTTGGCGAAAATACCAAGCGACTTCGCCCGACGCGTGCGCAGCCCGTGCAGGGTTCAGCGCTCCGGCGGCTTCCAGTCGGCTGGCGGGATATTGCGATTGCGCAGCCGCAAGGCGAGCCCCAGCGCGACACCGGCACCAATTGCGAATGTCAGGTCGACCAGAACCGTCAGGAGCAGGGTCATCACCAGCAACAGGCGGTCGGACGGCTTGGCGGCGGCGTATCCCTTCCACTTGTGCGGCTCGCTCATGTTCCAGGCTGTCAGGACAAGGATGGCCGAAAGTGCCGGCATGGCAAGATAACCGGCCAGCGGCGCAAACAGCAACAGCGCGCCGAGAATGACCAGCGCATGCACGATCCCGGCAACCGGTGTCTTGCCCCCGGCCCGGACATTGGTCGCGGTGCGTGCGATTGCGCCAGTGGCGGGCAGGCCGCCGAACAGCGACGACCCGATATTCGCAAATCCCTGCGCCAGGACTTCCGCATTCGACCGGTGTTTCGAGCCGATCATCCTGTCGGCCACCATTGCCGACAACAGCGATTCGACACCCGCCAGGAATGCGATCACGGCTGCCGATGGCAGCAATTCGACGATCCGGTCATGCGTGAAAGCAGGCAGTGCCGGCATTGGCAGCTGGCCACTCAGCGGTCCGTAGCGCGAAACGATCGTGTCGACCGGCAGCTGCAGGAAATACGCGACGCCGGAGGTCAGGCCGACCGCAATGACGAGTCCTGGAAATTGCGGCAGCAGACGGCGGAACAGCACGATCAGCCCCAGCGTGACCAGCGCCAGCAATGTCGCGGCCACGTCGGCTGTCTCCCGCGCGGCCCACAAGACCGGCAGCTTGCCCAGGAAGTCCGCCGGAACCTTGCCGGGTTCCAGCCCGAAGAAATCGCCGAGCTGGCTGGTCGCAATGATGATCGCAATCCCGATCGTGAACCCGCTGACGACCGCCTCCGGGACATAACTGATCAGGTTGCCGACCCTCAGCAGGCCCGCACAGACAAGGATGACACCGGCCATGAACGTCGCCAGCACCAGCCCGTCATAGCCGTGCACCGCAATGACGCCGAACACGACCACGATGAACGCACCGGTTGGCCCGCCGATCTGCACCCGGCTTCCGCCGAGCAACGAAATCAGCAAACCGCCGATGATGGCGGTGACCAGGCCCTGCGCCGGCGTTGCGCCTGACGCAATCGCAATGGCAATGCTCAGCGGCAGCGCCACCATCGCGACACTGATGCCAGCCAACGTATCGGCCAGGAACAGGCGCGGCGTGTAATCCCGAAGCGTCGTAACGATTTTTGGTAACAACATGCGTATCCTGCCCCCGACAGGAAATACTTTCTAGCATGCCGGGCCTGGCACCCGCTACGCGGCAAGACTTCGCAGGTACAACCCCTACTTGTTTGGGTTGATCAGGTATTTCTCACCGGTTGCACGCCGGTTATAGGCCTCCAGGATCGGCAATTGCAGCGCTTCGGCCAGCGAGATTTCCGATGTGTAATGGCTCGCAAACGTGGTCTTCAGCTCTTTGCCGACGCGGGCCCGTAGCTTTGCGCGGCCTTCCGAGCCGACCTTCTGCAGGAATGGCGTCAGCAGGAACCCGCCCACGCCCCAGGCCATGCCCACGCCCGGCGGCAGGGTTGTCGGGCTCATGTCGAGCCGGCCATAGATATAGACCTGCTTGTGCGTCGCCGACCCGTAGCGGCTGTATTCCTTGGCATTCAGGTTGGCTGCCGCCTCCATGGCCACAAGGATCTGGCCGGCAAGCGGTCCGCCGCCGATGGCGTCAAAACCGAGCGTTGCACCGGTCGCCGCGAGCGCGCGGATCAGGTCGTCCATGAAGCCGAGCGATTTGGAATTGACGATGTATTTCGCGCCAATGTCCCGCAGGATTTTCTCCTGGGCATCGGACCGCACCACATTCACCAGGTCAATTCCGTCGGCGATGCAGATCTTGTTCAGCATCTGGCCGAGGTTCGAGGCCGCCGCCGTGTGCAGCAGCGCGGTGTGGCCTTCCATGCGCATCACTTCGGTCATCGCCAGCGATGTCAGCGGATTGACGAAGCAGGAAGCGCCGTCGCGGGCCGTCGCGTCGGCAGGCAGCTCCATGCACTGGGCGACATTCAGCATGCGATACTGGGTGTACATCTCGCCGCCGAGGCCGGCGACCGTCTTGCCGAGCAGGGCCTGCGCCGCAGGCGACGACCCGGCCGCCACGACAGTGCCCGCGCCTTCATTGCCCACCGGCATCGACTCGTCGATGCGCGGGGTCATGGCGCGCATACCGGCGGCCGGCACCTTGGCAGTGACAACGGGCCGGTCGGCAGTTCCCGACGCTTTCGCCGTGCTCATGTCGGCTGCACCAATCAGCAGCCCGAGGTCGGACGGGTTGATCGGCGTGGCTTCGACGCGGATGATGACATCATCAGGGCCCGGCGTGGGGACATCGACTTCAACCAGGGAGAGTTCGAGTTCCCCGCCCGACTTTACATGTGATCTCAGTTGCAGGCCCTTGGCCGGAACGCTGGACGCCATCTGTTTCTCCCTGTGTGCTGCGTGGTGTGGATTTTCCACATGATTACACGTTGCGAGGGGCCGCGTCCAAGTCTTGTAATTTTACCGGCTCGCACCTAGGGCGCGGCGGGTGACGCCGGGTCATCCAGCGCCGCCCTACTGTTTCGGCTTGTAACGCTTCGACGGCCGCTGCTGCGCGGCCTTGTCGGCATATGGGTTCTTGCCCTGCCGCACGAACAGGCGAATCGGCACGCCGTTCATGTCAAACGCATCGCGGACGCCGTTCACGAGGTAGCGCTTGTACTGATCCGGCATCTGGTCCCCGCGCGAAGCAATCAGCACGAAGGTCGGCGGCCGCGCCTTCATCTGCGCCATGTAGCGCGGCTTGATGCGCTTTCCGTGGACCGACGGTGGCGGATGGCGCTCGACCGTGTGGCGCAGCCAGCGGTTCAGGTCGCCGGTCTTCACCCGCGCAGTCCAGTTGGCATAGACGCTGACGACGGCCGGCATCAGCTTTTCGATATTCCGGCCGGTCAGGCCCGACAGGAACACCACAGGCGCACCGCCGGCGTTCGGCATCAGGCGGCTGGCCAGGTCGCGGATATGCTTGGCCGCCGCGTCGGGATCCTTCACCAGGTCCCATTTCGAAATCACCAGGACAATGCCCCGGCCTTCGCGCAGGGTAAGTTCGGCAATCTGCAGGTCCTGCTTTTCCATCGCCTCGTCGGCATCCATGACCAGGGCCACGATGTCGGCATATTTCAGGGACCGGATGGTCTCGCCGGTCGACATGCGCTCCAGCTTTTCCTGCACCCGCGCCTTGCGGCGCAGGCCCGCCGTATCCACGAGACGGATGCGGCGGCCTTCCCATTCCCAGTCGATGGAAATCGAATCCCGCGTGATGCCCGCTTCCGGGCCGGTCAGCAGGCGATCGGACTGCAGCAGCTGGTTGATCAGCGTCGACTTGCCCGCGTTCGGGCGGCCGACAATGGCCAGCCTGATCGGCTTGTCGGGGCGCACCGGTTCGGGCTCGACATCGACGTCGGCCTCTTCAATGGCGGCAACGAGATCGTCATCCGACAGCGTCTGGTCGTCGATATCAATATGCGCCAGCTTGTCGAGAATGTCTTCGCCGCCAAACTGCGTATAGTCGGGCTCGGCCTCTTCCATCGCCTTTTCGAACGCATCCTCGCCCAGCGCCTCACGCAAGGCGGCGAACAGGTCGGCCATGCCCTCGCCATGCTCGGCCGACAGGCCAACCGGCTCGCCAAAACCCAGTTCCCAGGCTTCGTTGAGGCCATCGCGCCCCGCCTTGCCTTCGGCCTTGTTCGCCGCCAGCACGACCGGGATGTTCGCCCTGCGCAGCAACGCGGCAAAGCTCTGGTCCTCGATCGTCACACCGACGCGCGCATCGATCAGGAACAGCGCCACTTCGGCTTCGGCAATTGCAAGTTCGGTCTGCTTGCGCATACGCGACTGCAGGCTGTCATCGTGGACGTTCTCGTAACCGGCCGTATCGATCAGGATCAGGGGCAGCGACGCGAGCCGGCCGTCGGCCTGCTTGCGGTCACGGGTCACCCCCGGCTGGTCATCGACCAACGCGATCTTCTTGCCGGCAAGCCGGTTGAACAGCGTCGATTTGCCGACATTCGGACGCCCGACAATGGCGAGTTTCAACGGCATGAGCCTGCCCGTTCATATGGCTGACGGGCGGGCTTTGGGGGCCGTGCGCCCTATTGGATGGCGATCAGCTTGGCCTCGTCCGTGAGGATAAGCAGTTTGTCCTGTACAGCGATGGGTTCAAGGTAAACCGTCGAGCCCAGCTTCACAGAGCCGGTCTGCTGCCCGGTTTGCGGAGAAAATGCAAGCAGTTCTCCCAGCGACGACACGATCAGGATCCGTCCCGAGGCCACGATCGGCCCGGAATAGGAAATCCGGCCCTTCTTCTTCTTCTCTTTCTTGAACTTGCGCAGCGGCGTCACCCAATAGGCCTCGCCATTGGCGGCGTTCAGTGCCGCCAGCGTGTCATCCGTGCCGAGAACGAACATGTATGGCCCGGCGAGCGCAGGCGCCTGCACCGAACCGATCGGCACCGCCCACACGCGGTTCCCGCTGCGCCCGTCAATCGCGATCGTGACGCCCGACTGGCTGGATGCGAACACCAGGCCGCCGGCCAGGACAGGGCGCGATCCGATATCATTGATCTCGGAAATCGGCGTGAACCGCCCGGCCTGCGAGATGGCGTCCGTCCACAGGCGCCGGCCATTTGAGGCCAGGTAGGCGATGATTTCGCCGGAAGAATAAGGCGCAATCACGAAATCCTCGACGGCTGCGGGGCTGGAACTGCCCAGCACGCGCGCCGATTCCGCGATCGCCTGGTCGCTCCACTCGGTCTCGCCCGTGGCGAAATTCAGCGCGAACACTTCATTATTGTTGGAGGCAACGAAAATGCGGCCGTCCTTGATGGTCGGTGCGCCGGTCATCGGGGCGCCAAGTTCGCGCTTCCACTTTTCCGTGCCGTTCGATGCGTCCAGCGAAGCGACGAAGCCAAAGCCGCTCGCCACGATCAGCGTGTCGCCGGAAATGCCGAGGCCGCCGCCGAGTGCCGTCTTGTCCCGCTTGGTCAGGCCTTTGAGCTTCTTGCTCCACACGCGCTTGCCGTTGGCCAGGTTGGTCGCCACGACCGTCTGGTCTGCGTCGAGCGTGTAGACGGTTGTCTCGCTGGTGACGGGCGGCGTCGTGATCGCCGACTTGCGGTCTGATCCTGCCCCCACATTGGCGCGCCAGGCAATCTTCAGCTCCGGTGCGGCCACGACATGCCCGACCACCTTGGACGCGTTCGCGCCGGCCTCGGTCCAGGCAGACACCTGAACAGGATCCGGCAGCGTGATCTCGACATTTGCGAGTTCAGGATTCGCCTTGATGGCCTCATCGCTCAGCACCATCGTGATGCGTCCGGCCTTGTCTTCCGCCGATTTTTCCTTGGCCTTGCTGTTGCCGAATTTCGGCAGGCTGCTGCACGCCGAAAGGGCGAGCACCATGCCGAGCGCAACTGAAGCTGCGAGATTGCGCGATGGGCTCATTGGCCGGTCTCCTCGGACTCTGTTGGGGCAGGCGACGGAGCCGGCTCTGGATCGGATGTCGTTTCCGGCGCCGTTTCGGACGGAGCGGACTCTGCCGCCGCGTCCTCGACCACCACATCCTCGACCGCGACCTCTTCGGCAGGCGGAATCGCTGCCAGGGCCAGTTCGGCGCGGCGCTTGACGCCGGATGGCGCCGCCGCATCAAAACGCAGGCGGTTGAATTCGGTACGGGCTCGCGCAATGTCGCCGGTTGCAAACGCCTTGGCGGCGACCAGCTCGCGCGCCAGCGCGCCAAGCGGGCTGTCGTCGTCAACCAGGCTGCCCAGTGTGGCTTCCAGTTCGGTCATCGACTGGCCGTCTGCGGAAAAGTAGGCCCGCTTCAGCAGGGCAAGGCGCTCATAGGGGCCGCCTTCGACGCCGCCGATTCGCGCCAGCGAGGCCGCCGCGCCTTCAGCGTCTCCGCTGCCCTCGTAAAGGGACTGCGCCAGGTATTGGGCCGCCAGCGGCGACATCTTCGATTCTTCGTCCGCCAGCTCGGAAAAGCCGGACCGCGCCGCCTGGTATGACCCGTTGTGCAGCTCTGACAGGGCCGTTTCCAGCTTCAGGGCCCGCGCGGTGCGGGCGGCTTCGGCCCGCGGCGCCAGCACGAATTCATTGAGCGCCACAGCGCCCAGCAACAACGCGACTGCGCCATACACGACCAGCCGGTAACGCTTCCACCACGTCTCCAGCCTGTCTTGCCGAAGGCTGTCGTCGACTTCTTCAAAAATGTCGCTCAATTGGGGCGCTCCGGTGGGTTTGATGGTCCGGTCAGGAACCTAGACGGGCGATGGGCGCGCTGCAACGTGTCAGCGCTGTTCGGGGGCAGGTTTTCGCAGGGCATAGGTTTCAGCCTCCCCAGGGAATTTGCGGGCACGGACATCGGCGGCATAGGCAGAGACCGCATCGGATATGCTTGTGCTGAGATCAGCATAGCGGCGGACGAATTTGGGCGTCCAGTCGAACAGGCCCAGCATGTCGTGCGTGACGAGAATCTGCCCGTCACAGGCCGCCGACGCGCCGATCCCGATGGTCGGACAGCTGACTTCGGCCGTTATGGCGGCCGCAAGGTCCTCGGCGACGCCCTCGATCACGATGGCAAAGGCACCTGCTTCGTCAGCCGCGCGGGCCTCGGCAATCACCCGGTCGCGCTCGCCGAACGTGCGGCCCTTGGCCCGGAAACCGCCGTCGACATTGATGGCCTGCGGGCGAAGGCCGATATGGCCCATGACCGGCACGCCGCGCTCGACAAGGTGCGCGATCTGGCCCGCCGCATAGGTGCCGCTCTCGATCTTGATCGCCTGGCAGCCGGTTTCCTTCATGATGCGCGCGGCATTCAGGAAGGCGGAATCATTGTTTGTCTCGTAGGACCCGAACGGCATGTCGACCACGACCATGGCCTGGTCGCTGCCGCGCATCACTGCCTGCCCGTGCAGGATCATCATTTCCATGGTCACGCCCACGGTCGACGGCAGGCCGTGCACAACCATGCCCAGGCTGTCGCCCACCAGCAGTACATCGGCGTGCGGGTCCAGCAGGGCGGCCATCGGCGCATCATAGGCTGTCAGGCACACAAGCGGCGTACCGGCCTTGGCGGCTGCAATATCCTTGACCGTCTTGCGGCGGGTGGTGGTTTGTTTCGACATGGCGCGCGGCTTAGCCTGTCAGGCCCTGCGGAGCAAGACGACTCGGCCTGTGCCACACGCGCCGCGGATCGGGGCCGAATCGGCCCTGCCCCTGCGGTCGCGGCTGGCCGGCATGGTTAATGCAGCAGGCCGCGGCGGCCATCGTCACATGACCGCGACGCCGAACAGGATCGGGTGCAGCCACATCAGGATCGCGACATAGGCCGCCGTCCCGATCACCACGGCGCCGATGTCGGCCACGGTTGAAGACGGCGCATCCCCGGCCGGCCCGGTGTCGCCACGCCGCTTCACCGCAATGCGGTCGATCACGGCATAGGCGAGGAAACTGGTGAAAAGGATCACCGAATTGATCTCGCCATTCGCCAGAAGGTGCCCGAATGCCCACAACTTCACGGCCACCAGCATCGGATGCTTCACCGCTTTCTTGATCGCGCCGGTCGGCAGCTGGGACGCGACCAGCAGGATCAGTGCCGGCAGCATCAGCGCCATGTTCACATGCCGGCCCCAGCTCGGCGCAACGTACAGGATGCCCGCATCCCGCGTCGCCGCAAAGCCCCAGCAGATCAGCACGAAACCGGCCAGCGACACGAGGCTGTAGAGCCCCATATAGGGGCCATACCCAAGCTTCGCCTTGAGGTCCTTGCCCGGTTCACGCGACCGGAACGTCGTGAAAAGGTGCGCCCCGAAGAACACCACAAGGCCGAGTATCAGATATAACATGGACGTGCCCTCCCAAGGCTTTTGCGAAGCCTAGTCTGATCCGCTTCTTTGGGCTAGCGTCCCGTTTTTACCGTCAAAAGGGACGGTTTCGGGGGGAGAAGACAGATGACAATTGGTGTAATCAGCGCCGGCTTCGGCCGCACGGGGACAATGTCCCTCAAACTCGCATTGGAAGAACTCGGCCACGGGCCGTGCCATCACATGATCGAGGTGATCGGAAACGGCGACGCGCAAGTGCCGCTCTGGAACGACGCCCTGGCAGGCCATCCCGATTTCCAGGCGATCTATGCCGGATTCAATTCCGCCGTCGACTGGCCGACCGCCGCATTCTGGAAAGAGGTGGCAGACGCCTATCCGGACGCGAAGGTCATTCTGTCCACGCGCTCTGCCGAGAGCTGGTACAACAGCATATCGGAGACGATCCTGGCGACTGTCTGGGCGCCAGAGACATGGCCCGCCCCGGCGGTAGAGTGGTTCAAGATGGTCACCAGGGTGCTCGAGCGCAGTTTCGGCGACGCGAAGGACAAGGATGCCATCATCGCCACCTTCCACGCCCACGAAGCCGCCGTGAAGGCCGCGATCCCGGCAGACCGGCTGCTGGTCCACTCGGCCAGGGATGGCTGGGAACCGCTCTGTGCCTTCCTCGGAAAGCCGGTGCCGGCAACGCCTTATCCGCGCACGAACAGCAAGGAAGAGTTCTTCCAGCACATGAAGGAAGCGGACGATATGTAATGGTCGCAGTGGCGGGGCGACCTGCCATGCTGCGTTAAAGCGACTGGCCGGGCACGCGCGTTTTGCCTTTGCACGCGCGGCCTGGCCACCCGGAAGCGAATGACAGAGGACGAGACATGATTTTGAAACGTGCCCCCTATGGTTTGGCTGCCCTTGTGCTGCTGTCTGCCTGCGGCAAGCCTGCGGGCGTGACACCCGCTCCGGCCAATGGCAGCGAGGCCTCGACCGAGACGCCAGCGCCAGCGCCGGTTTCGGCAGAAGCAGAGACAGAGGCAGGCACGAATGCCGGCCCGGTCAACGCCTTCGCTTTCGAGGAGACCGGCACGCAGATGCGCGGGCCGGTTCCCGCCGCCGGGGATGTGAGTCTTGCTGGCGGTTGCAACGGCAAAACCCCCATCAGTCTCACCATGTATTCCGGCACACCCAACAATGAGACATGGTTCAATGTCGCGTTCGATACAGAAGGCGTCGTCGGCCCTGGCGAGACCGGAACATTCCCGCTCGCGAGCCTCGAATGGGACAATGGCGTGATGCGGCCTGAGACCCTGCCGGAGGACTCGCCTTTCCGGGTGCCGGTCCGGCTTGAGGGCACGGGCACATTGACGCTCGATGCCCATCAAGCCTCGACAGATGTGCGCCGCATGGTCGGGACGCTGAAGGGGCATGTCGCGCAGCAAGACGGCAATGAGACAGCCGACTTGACGGTCCGTTTCGACATCAACCTGTCATGCGGTGTCAACTTCTGATCAGTAACTCTTCGGCAGGCCCAGCACGCGCTCGGCGATGAAATTCAGGATCATCTCGCGGCTGACCGGGGCGATACGCGCCAGCATGGCTTCGCGCATCATCCGCTCGACATGGTATTCCCGGGCATAGCCCATGCCACCATGCGTCAGCACCGCCGTCTCGCACGCGGTAAAGCCCGCTTCGGTGCCCAGGTATTTCGCGGCGTTGGCTTCAGCGCCGCAATCCTGGCCCGCGTCGTACAGCGCGGCTGCCTTGTAGGCCATCAGTTCTGCCGCCGACAGTTCGGCCCAAGACCGGGCCAGCGGGTGCTGGATGCCCTGGTTCTGCCCGATCGGCCGGCCGAACACGACGCGCTCCTGCGCATAGCGCGCGGCCCGCTCCAGCGCCGCAAAGCCAAGCCCCACGCTTTCCGCCGCAAACAGCACGCGCTCCGGGTTCAGGCCCTGCAGCAGGTATTTGAAGCCCGCGCCTTCCTCGCCGATCAGGTGCTCTTTCGGCACGTCCAGACCGTCAATGAACAGCGTGTTGCACTCCACCGCCTTGCGGCCCATTTTCGGGATCGGGTTCGCCTCGATCTTGCCCCGGTCGAGATCGGTATAGAACAGCGACAGGCCAAGGTGCGGCTTGGCGCACTGGTCCTTCGGCGTGGTGCGCGCGATGATCAGGATCTTGTCAGCCCGCTGCGCGCCAGTCGTCCAGATCTTCCGCCCGTTGATGACATAGCCATTATTGGTCCGCTCGGCCTTGGTCTCCAGCGACGCCGTGTCGAGTCCCGAATTCGGCTCCGTCACGGCAAAGCACATCTTCTCCTGGCCCGAGATGATCTTCGGCAGGTTCTCCTGCTTCTGTTCTTCGGTGCCGAATTTCTCCAGCGGTTTGGGCCCGAAAATATTCAGGTGGATCGCCGACGCGCCGGAAAAGCCCGCGCCCGAGCGCGTCACCGTCTGCATCATCAGCGCCGCTTCAGTCAGGCCGAGCCCCGCGCCGCCATATTCTTCCGGGAAGGCAATGCCCAGCCAGCCGCCCTTGGCCATCGCGTCACAGAACGCTTCCGGCCAGTCGCCAGTGTCGTCTGTCTTCAGCCAGTATTCATCATCGAACGGCGCGATTGTCTTCTCGACCGCGTCCTTGATGGCCATCTGGTCTTCACTCATTGGCGCGATCTGGTGCATGCGTTCCTCCTGGTTGGCACGAGACTTAGGCCGGAGGCGCACGCCCGTCCAGCATGGCCCCGGCGTCAGGCCGTCGCAGCCGCAAACCGCGCCGGGCTGAACGCCGCCGCCAGCGCGCTTGTTTTTCCCTCAAGCACCATGTCCGCCATGATCTGCGCCGTCACTGGCGCCAGCAGGATGCCATTGCGATAGTGGCCGGAGGCGACAAACAGGTCCTTCGCCTGCGTCCTGCCAATCAGGGGCGCATGGTCTGCTGTGCCCGGGCGCACACCGGCCCAGGTCTCCAGTTGGGTGGCACCGGCAATCGCCGGACACAGGCGCGCTGCATCTGCGCGCAAGCCGGCGATCGTGTCGGCATCGGCATGATCGGTTGCAACGCCCTGCTCCATCGTCGCCCCGATGATGATGCGGTCCGGCTTCGGCGCGATATAGATGCCGCCGCACCGCACGGTCATGGACGGCAGGCCCGGCCCGCGCGCAACCGAAAGCATCTGGCCGCCATAGCAATCGATTTCGTCGAGCGCGGTGTCCCAGTTCACGAGGCTGTAAAGCTGGCCATTCTGTTCGACCTTGATGCTGGCCGTGCTCCAGCCTGCTGCCGCCAAAATGATGTCATGGCCTGGCAGATGCAGTCGCCCGCCACGGTCTTCGAGTGGCGCCTGGCCCACCACGAAGCGAACAGACGCGTGATCCGACAGCGCCGCAATCAGGGCCGTGACAATCGCCCGGTTGTCGATCTGGCCGTCCGTCGGCAGGTTCAGTGCCGCCTCCACGTCGGGGGAAACGGCGGGTTCGATCTGGCGGATGGCGTCAGCGCCCAACATGTCGCTTTCGACATTGTGGCGCTCCAGCGCATCTCTGAGGTTTTGGAGACCGGCGGCCTCCGACGCGTCAAATGCCAGCGCGAGGGATGGCCCGGCAGAGAAGCCGAGGTTCCGGCCGGATGCCCGCCCGATGGCGTCGGCAAAACCCGGCCACAGCGCAGCGCTCTCCATGCACAGGTCGAACAGGCGCGGATGTGCGCCCTCTTCTGCGGCTGCCTCATAGGCCGGCGCAAGCATGCCCGCCGCGGCCCAGCTGGCCCCGCGCCCCGGTTCGTTCTTGTCGTAGATTGTCACCTGCGCGCCCCGCTTCGCGAGTTCCCACGCGCACGACAGGCCAATGATACCAGCGCCAATAATGGCGATATGCGGGGAGGAAAGGCTCGGGGTCATTCAGGCCTGTCTAGGCCCATTGCCGCGAGATTAAAACGCTCAGGCGACGCTGGATTGCGTTTTCTGTGTTTCCCAGAAGTCGAGAAAGGCCTCAGCCCATGTCCGGTCCTGAAAGATCAGCCGCTTGCTGACGTGCCCGTCGGCCTCGTAGGCCGTGTGCACCATCATGTCGGGCGCATCCCCTTCGGTGTCCTCATGCCCGGAACTCAACATTCCGACAAAATCGTCGACTGCGGTTGTCAGCAGCGTGTTTTCTTCCACCGAACCCAAACGCAGGTCCACCACCACATCGTTCATCTTTTCCCCACCCCATGTTGTTCTGACCCGGAGCATGTTCTTATCCAGGCGCCAAACCGCGCCAGTTGGAAGGAACTTACCATAAAATGCGTCGATCAGGGCCAGGCTGTGCAAGATTTGGGCAAAATGTCGCTCAGATCGTTTATTGCGATTCATTCTCAACTATGTTTTGTAGCCGTCAGGCCACGCGAAGGACGGCACGTACCGATGAAATTTCCAGCACTTATCGCAACCCTCATGGTGTTCGCCGCCGCATGCGGAAAGCCTGCGGCGCCGGAATCCGCGGCTGAGGCGGCGGCCACGCCTGCCCCTGCGCAGGCGGGCGTGCTGAACGTGTATTCCGCCCGCCACTATGATTCCGACAAGGTCATGTACGATACGTTCGAGAAGGATACCGGCATCCGGGTCCGCTTTCGCGAGTCCGGTGCGCCTGAACTGATCGAAACCATGAAAGCCGAAGGTGACGCCAGCCCGGCAGACGTGATTATCGCGTCGGACGCCGGAACGCTCTACCGGTTCCAGGCCGCCGGATTTACGCAAGGCATCCAGTCTGACCTGCTGGAATCGGTGATTCCACCGCACTTTCGCGATCCCGACGGCAACTGGTTCGGCCTCGCCAAACGGGCCCGCGTGATCGTGTACGATCCGTCTCGTCTCCAGCCCGACGAGGTTGACAAGTACGAAGACCTCGCCAACGGCAACCTGCAGGGTGAAATCTGCATGCGGTCGTCCTCGAATATCTACAACCTGTCGCTGATGGGCGAATTCATCGGCCGCTGGGGCAGCGAAAAGGCCACGGCCTGGGCCCGCAGCGTGGTTGCGAATTTTGCCCGCCAGCCCCAGGGCGGCGACACGACCCAGATCGAATCCATCGCTGCAGGCGAGTGCTCGGCAGCCCTGATCAATCACTATTACTGGGTCCGCATGGCCACAGGCACGGATTCCGACCGGGCCAAGACGGCGAAGACGAAACTCTCCTTTCCCGAGCAGGACACCGTCGGTACGCATGTGAACGTCACCGCGGCGGCCGTTGCAGCCCACGCCCCGAACCGGGACAATGCCATCCGCTTCATCGAATGGCTCGCCACGCCGGAAGGCCAGAAATTGCTGACCAGCGAGACGAAGGAATTCCCGATGCTCGCAGGTGTGCCCCTGCCAGACGGCCTCGACGCGCTGCCGGACTTCAAGCAGAGCGATTTCCCGCTCGACCAGCTTGGCGTGAACCAGGCCGACGCGCAGGAAATCTACGACCGGGCCGGCTGGAACTGATCACGCTTGGCCGGCCTACCTTCCCTTCGCGGCCTCACTTTCAAGGCCAGTGACGGGCCCGCCTTCGTGGCGGGCCTTGTCATTGCAGTGCCGGTGGTCTCCACGCTCATCGCCGGGGCCATCTTCGGCGGCGGCGACGTCTGGATCCATATCCGCGACACCCTGCTCGCCGGCTACGTCGCCGGCTCCCTCGGCACGCTCGCCCTGGCCGGCCTCCTGATGCTCGCCTTCGCCGTGCCCACGGCCTGGCTGGTCACCATGTACCGTTTCCCCGGACGCGCAGTGTTCGAGTGGCTGCTGATCCTGCCACTGGCTGCACCAGGCTATGTCCTGGCCTATGCCTATGGCGACCTGCTCGGCGTTGGTGGCCCCATCCAGTCGGCCCTGCGGAACGCAACCGGCCTGGCGGCCCGCGACTACTGGTTCCCGGACGTGCACTCCCTGCCCGGCCTCGCCTTCATCCTCGCCCTCACCCTCTACCCCTACGTCTACCTCACCGCCCGCGCCGCGTTCATCTCCCAGTCCGTCTGCTCGCTCGAAGCAGCCCGCAGCCTTGGCGCCAGTGCCGCCCGCAGTTTCTGGCAGGTCGCCCTGCCTGCCGCCCGGCCCGCCATCGCCGCAGGCCTCGCCCTCGCCCTGATGGAAGCGGCCGCCGACTATGGCGCTGCCGAATACCTCGGCGTCCCGACACTGACCTTCGGCATCGTGCGCGCCTGGACCAGTTTCGGCGAGCCGGCCACCGCCGCCCGCCTTGCCCTCATCCTTCTCGGCGTCGTCCTCGCCCTCATCCTGTTCGAACGCTGGAGCCGGGGCCGGCGTGGCAGCCAGCAGAGTTCACGGCGCTGGCGCCAGGTTGCCCGCGCACCCCTCGCGCCCCCCCTCGCCCTCGCCGCAACCGCCCTCTGCGCCACGCTCTTCCTTGCCGCCTTCGGCCTGCCTGTCGGGCGTCTCCTCTGGCGCAGCCTGGAGGCCCGCGAGACCATCGCACCGATCTGGGACGCGCTGAGGAACACCCTTGTCCTGGCCGGCGCCGGCGCCGCGCTGGCCTTTGTGCTCGCTCTCATTGTCGCCCTGTCGCTGCGTGCCTCCGGCCCACTGGTCCAGTTCGCCCGCCTCGCCGCCTCGTCAGGTTACGCCATCCCCGGCGCCGTGCTTGCCATGGGCGCCCTCGTGGTGCTGGGCCTGCTGCCCTTCACCCTCACCGGCGCCTCCGCCCTGATCGCCCTCGCCTGGGTCTATGCCAGCCGGTTCACCGCCGCCGGGGCTGAACCGATGGTCGCCGCCCTTGCCCGTGCCCCCGCATCGCTCGGCCAGGCCGCCAGCAGCCTCGGGGCCTCACCCTATCGCCGCGCCCGTGAAGTCGACCTGCCCATCGCCCTGTCCGGCGCCACCGCCGGGGCTCTCATCCTGTTTGTGGAGGCTCTGAAGGAGCTTCCCGCCACCCTCATGCTGCGGCCCTTCAACTGGGATACGCTGGCAGTCCGCGCCCACGCCTATGCCGTCGATGAGCGCCTCGCTGCGGCGGCCCTGCCAGCCCTGCTGATCACCCTTGCCGGCCTCGTCCCGGTCATCTTCCTGTCCTGGCGCCTCTCCCGCGCCCGCCCCGGCGGTGCCGCATGAACGACAAGGCCAGCCTCTCAGCGCACAATGTCAGCCGCGTCTATGACGGCACCGCCGTCGTCTCCGGCGTGTCGCTGGACCTGCCACCCGGCGTCATCACGGCCCTCCTGGGCGGCTCTGGCGCCGGCAAGTCCACCCTCCTGCGCCTGATGGCTGGCCTCGAGCCTGTCGACAGTGGCGAGATACGCCTCGGCGACAGGGTGCTCTCTTCGCCCGGCCACACACTGGCCCCCGAGAAGCGCCATATCGGCCTGATCTTCCAGGACTTCGCCCTGTTCCCGCACCTGACGGCGCTGCAGAATATCGGCTTTGGCCTGGCCGACATGCCCCGCGAAGAAGCGCGCGCCATCGGCACGCAATGGCTGTCGCGGCTCGGCCTTGGTGCCCGCAGCGGCGCTTATCCGCATGAACTGTCCGGCGGCGAGCAACAGCGCGTCGCCATTGCCCGCGCCCTGGCCCCCAAGCCCGCCGCCATCCTGATGGACGAGCCGTTTTCCGGTCTCGATCCGTCCCTGCGTGGCAGCGTGCGCGAGGAGGCGCTCGCCGCAATCCGCGACGCCGGCATTCCCGCCCTCCTGGTCACGCACGACCCGGCGGAAGCGCTCGACAGCGCCGACCATATCGCGATCATGAGATCCGGGCACATCCTGCAGCAGGGCCCGGCCCGCGACATCTACCTGAAGCCGCAAGGGGCCGATATCGCCGCCGCGCTGGGGGCGGTGAACATCATGGCGGCGGCCGATATGCCCCCCGGCCTCCTGACCCCTGCGCCACCCGCCGGCAGCACCCTCGTCGTGCGCCCCGAAGGCATCCTGCTTGACGCTTCCGCGCCGGTGAAGGCACGCGTTGTGTCCAGTCGCCTGACCGGCCCGATGTCCCGCCTGGTCCTCGATGCCGGGCCAATGCGCATGGTTGCCCTCGTCCCGCGCTTCGATGCGCCAGCCGCCGGAGCCGAGATCGGCATCCGGTTCGATCCGGCACTGGCGTTCATCTTCGCGTCAGGTGCATCCTGACAAATACGTCATGCTGTGACCGGCCCCTCGCCAATTGCTGTCGGGGGTCTTAAGTTTGGATGCGAACGGTCCGAAAAGGGAGAGGCCTGTTATGGCCAGTAAATTTCTGCGCTTGGCTGCCATGGCGGCTGCTGCTGTCACAATTGCGTTCAGCGCGTCTGCGCAGAGCTTGATTCGCGATACGGAAATCGAGGAAATCCTGCGTGAATGGACCGACCCGATTCTCACGGTCGCGGGCCTTAATCCATCCGATGTCGGCTTCTACATCATCAACGATCCGACGCTGAATGCCTTTGTCGCCAACGGCCAGAACATCCATATCCACACCGGCCTGATCATCGCGGCCGATTCCCCGGCCCAGATCAAGGGCGTGATCGCGCACGAGACCTGCCACATCGCCTGCGGCCACTCGGTCAGCCGCCAGCGTGCCGCCAGCATTGCATCGCGCCCGGCCCTCGTCTCGATCGGCCTTGGCATCCTGGCCATTGCTGCGGGCGAAGGCGGTGCCGGCGCAGCCCTGATCGGCAGCTCGCAGCAGTTCGCTGCCCTCAACTTCTTCGTCCACACGCGCACCGAGGAATCCATGGCGGATGCCGCAGCGGTGCAATACCTGTCCGAACTGCATGAATCGACCGGCGGGATCGTCTCGTTCTTCGACAAGTTCCGCTATCAGGAAGTGCTCTCCGACGCCCGCCGCTACCCCTATTTCCGGTCGCACCCGCTGGCGTCTGATCGTATCCGCGCTGTGCGCCAGCTTGCCGAACAGTCCGGCCTGATGGACGCACCACCGACCGACCGCGAGCAGATGCAGTACGAGATGATGCGCGCCAAGCTGATCGGGTTCCTCGACACGCCCAACAAGGTCAACAACGAGTACCCGCCCGGCGACGATGGCGACCCGGCGCACTATGCCCGCTCGATCGCCGCGATGCAGGCATCCGACATCGATGTCGCCCTGAGAGAGATCGCCATCCTGATCGACCGGGAACCCGACAATCCGTATTTCTACGAGCTGCAAGGCCAGATCCTGTTCGAGAGCGGCCGGCCAGCCGAATCGGTCGAGCCGCACCGGAAATCACTGGAACTGAAGCCAGGCGCCCCCCTGCTGCTGATCAACTATGCCCGCTCGCTGAACGCCCGTGACGAACCTGGCGATGTCGAGGCTGCAGAAACCGCGCTGCGTGACGCCTTGATCGCCGAACCGGAGAATGCCTTTGCCTGGGCCCAGCTTGCGATCACCCTGGAAAAGCAGGACCGCCGCGCCGAAGCACAGCTTGCGACAGCGGAATCGGCCTATGCCATCGGCGATATCGTGCGGGCGAATGCGTTCGCTCACCGCGCTGTCGACCAACTGGACCGCGGCACGATCACCTATCGCCGGGCCGACGACATCCTGTTGATCACCGACCCCAGCAATCCGGACAATCGGCAATTCTACGACCGGTACAATCGCGCACCCCGTTTTTCGGTGCAGACGAATGACCGGGACATGCCGTTCGGGAATTTTGCGTCACCCGGGCGCTGATCAACTTTGCGTCAACGCAGATAGACGCTTGCCGCTCCGACCCTATACTGGCTACAGGAGTGGCGAGACCACGATCACCTGAGAGGCCCGACACATGATACGCAACCTGCTCGCTTTAGGCGCAATGACAGCAATTGTCCTGACCCCGGCCTGTGCCCAGGAATCCCGGGTGGCAACGACGGATCGCGCGGAGATCGAGCAGATCGTCCGGGAATATATTCTCGCCAATCCGGAAATCATCGAGGAAGCGATTGTCACCCTGACCGAAAAGCAGCGCATCGAAACTGCCGCCGCCCAGAAGGAAGCGATCGGGGACCACAAGGACAGGCTTTTCCGCCTGGCCAGCGACCCCTCCATCGGGCCGGACGACGCCAAGGTGACGGTCGTGGAATTCTTCGATTATCGCTGCGGCTTCTGCAAGCGTTCGGTCGACATGGTTCAGGGCCTGCCCAAGGCTTATGACGGCAATGTCCGGGTCGTATTCAAGGAATTGCCGATCTTCGGCGGGATCAGCGAAACGGCATCCCTTGCGGCGCTTGCAGCCGGCAAGCAGGGCAAGTATCGCGAAATGCATGTCGCCTTGATGGGTCTCAAGTCGAACGATGACCTCACCGAGAAGAAGATCGACGAAATCGCCAGCGAGATCGGCATCAGCGTGAAGAAAATGCGCGCCGACATGAAGTCGATGGATATCCAGAAGCAACTGGCAGACATGAAAGCCCTTGGGCGCGACCTGCAGGTTGGTGGCACACCGGGCTTCTTCGTTGGCGACACGCACATCGAAGGGGCCGATACCGACAAGCTGACCGCCGCCATCAAGGCCGAACTGGCTAGCTAGTCGTCCGTCTCGACGCTGCCCCGCAGCGACTTGATCTCTCCACGGCGCTTCTTTGACGCGATGCGGCGGCGAACGCTGCCGGCCGTGGGCCGGGTCGCGACGCGGCGCTTGGGGCGGATGGATGCCTTCAGGATCATGTGCGCCAGGCGTTTGCGGGCGGCTTCCCGGTTCAGCGGCTGGCTGCGATGTTCGCTGGCCTCGACCATGATGCGCCCGTCATTCGTGATCCGGCTGGCAAAAAGCTTCGCGAAGCGCGCCTTCACCTCTACCGGCAGCGACGACGCCTCGACCTGCCACGTCAGCTGCACGGCCGACGACACCTTGTTGACGTTCTGGCCGCCTGGTCCCGAAGCGCGCACAAAGGCTTCGCTCAGTTCCCAGGCCGGGACCGTCAACTCGCCCGATACGCGAAGATCGCCAAAATCCGACATGCAGGATCCTTAACATGGTGTTCAGGTCGAGTTCAGCCCGCAGACGCTAAAACTGCCTTAAGGTCGCACACATGTGTGGCACCTTTCGGCTGGTCCGGACATTGGTCTGGCAGCTCTCTACAGGAGGCTACGACGCCATGAAACTGTTCAAGAACCTTGCGCGCCTCTTGGCGGCAACCGCGACGGTGGGCCTGCTGGCCGCGCCGATCGCTGCAGCTGACCAGGGCAAACGCGGCCACGACAACCGTGGCGCCAGCCATTCCCGCGGACACGACAACCGCGGCAACGCCAATCGGGGCCACGATTATCGCGGCAACGCCAATCGCGGGCATGATTCCCGCGGCAGCAAGAATTACCGCGGTGACCGGAACCACAACTATCGAGGCAACGCGCACCGGGGCAACAATCATCGCAGCAATTACCGCCCCGCAAGCCGCAGGCATTATGCGCCGCCGCGCCACTCCTACCGCACCTATCGTCCGACCGTGCGTTACTATGCGCCGCCGCCCCGGGTCCGGTACGTGCCCCGCTACAATGTTGGCGGCTATTACCACCCGCACCAGCACACGGTTTATATCAATGACTATAATCGCTACGGCCTCTATGCGCCGCCGCGCGGTTATTACTGGGCATATGATTATGATCGCGGTGACGCCATTCTTGCGTCTGTCGCCACAGGCGCCATCATTGGCCTCGTGGTCGGCGTGATCGCCACGCAGTAATCGCCAACTGCCTGATTTGTCAGCAATCGAATCACGCCCGGACCTCGCGTCCGGGCGTTTTTGCACCTGCCGCCAAAAGATCACCCGAAAAGCCACTTGTTAACTTTGAATTGGCGCAAATCATGCTTAACTTCCCCCTGTCCCGGATGGTCCAGGACAAAGTCCGTGCAAGCAGCACGTTTGAAAGGAGGTGATCCATGTCGAGTGAGAAACCAGGTGAGGCCGTTGGGTCTGTGTCCTATGGTGTCTGGCTGGAGCAGCCTCCAATCAGCGCCTAGAGATACGGTAGGGCAGCTGCAACGCCGCCCGGACCTGACTAGCCCCATGGGCTCACGGAAGCCGCCCCTCGACAGGGCGGCTTCTTTGATTCTGGGCCTGAAGGTCGCGGGTTACGTTTCGGTTGAAACAGGGCTAATTGCCTTGGCACAGATTTTTCGGAGACGAGACCATGACCAGCCTGACCCACGCGACATCCGGATGGACCATCGGCACGGGCAAACCGCTTGCCGTGATCGCGGGTCTCAACGTGCTGGAAAACAAGGCCCTCGCGCTGACTGTCGGATCACAGCTGAAGGCCATCTGCGCGGAGCTGGGCCTGCCTTATGTGTTCAAGGCGAGCTTCGACAAGGCCAACCGGTCGTCGATCCATTCCTATCGGGGCCCTGGCCTGGAAGAGGGCCTGAAAATCCTGAAGGAGGTGAAGGCCGAACTGGACGTGCCGATCTGCACCGACCTGCATGACGCCACCCAGGCCGAGCCCGTCGCCGCAGTGGCCGATATCGTCCAGATCCCGGCTTTTCTCTGCCGCCAGACCGATCTCGTCGTCGCAACCGCCCGCGCAACCGCCCGGGCTGGCGGCATCGTGCAGGTCAAGAAGGCCCAGTTCATCGCGCCGTGGGACACGAAGAACATCGTCACCAAGATCGGTGAAGCGTCCGACGTCGGCGTCATCCTGTGCGAGCGCGGCTCCAGTTTCGGATACAACAACCTCGTCGTGGACATGCTGGGCATTCCGGAAATGAAGAAACTCGGCTGTCCCGTCACCATCGACGCGACACACGCCGTGCAGCTGCCCGGCGCCGACCCGCGCACAGGCGGGGCGTCGACGGGCGGGCGCCGCGACGGCGTGGCGATCATTGCGAAGGCTGCCGTGGCAGCCGGTGCCGATGGCGTCTTCCTCGAATTCCACACCGACCCCGACGCTGCGCTGTGTGACGCGCCAAGCTGCCTGCCGCTCTCGGGCGCCAAAGCCCTCCTGGCCCAACTCAAGGCGCTCCATTCCGTGGTGCAGGGATAAGTCCCGTGTCGCGTCTGATCCTGTTCAACAAGCCGTTCGGCGTCCTGTCACAGTTCACCGATGCCGGCACGGCCGGATCGCCACGCAAGACCCTGTCGGATTTCATCGACGTGCCAGGCGTCTATGCCGCCGGCCGGCTGGACCGGGACAGCGAGGGCCTGCTGCTGCTTACGGACGATGGCCAGCTGCAGAACCGCATCAGCGATCCCAAGCACAAGCTGCCCAAGACCTATTGGGCACAGGTTGAAGGCATTCCCGACGACGCCGCGATCCAGGCCTTGCGCAGCGGGATCACATTGAAGGACGGGAAGACTGCGCCGGCAAAGGCGGACGTCATCGCCGAACCCGAGAAACTCTGGCCGCGCGACCCGCCGATCCGCTTCCGCAAATCCGTGCCCGACAGCTGGATCAGCCTGACGATTACAGAGGGACGCAACCGCCAGGTTCGCCGGATGACCGCCGCTGTCGGCCATCCGACCTTGCGGCTGGTCCGCTCACGGATCGGCCACTGGCCGCTTGGCGGGCTCGCGCCGGGCGAATGGCGAGAAGTGTAAGGTCAGGCGACCGGCACGGATTTTTCATAGACCGAAACATGCATCCTGCTGTCGGCCGTGAACGGTTCTTTCCGCCACCCACCCCAGCGATGCTTCAATTGAAGCCCGGCGAGATTGGCCATGAGATCGATTTCGGCAGGCCATGCATAGCGCATCACGAGTGGCACAAGGCGCACTCCTTGCTCGGTAATGCGCATCCGCTGGAATTCGATGACCTGCTCGACGGGATCGTGGATCGCCGCTTCGAGCCACACTGACTTGAAACCGACTTTCATCGCACGCAGGCTTTGGTCGCTGCGGGTACGCTCGGCATCCGGCACGAACGTCTCGACCAGGAACGTGCCGCCCGGCTCAAGGCGTTTCGCGACATTGGCAAAACACCTCACCTGGTCAGCCTGTGATGTGAGATTGAACAACGTGTTGAAGGCAAGGAAGACATGACCGAACGTGCCGTCCGCGTCGACGTCCGCGAAATCGCCAATGGTCACCGGAACGGTATCACCGCCCGGCTTCTCCCGAAGCTTGGCCACCATCAATGGCGACCCTTCGATACCGTGCACCTCCAGGCCCGTGGCGGCCAGCGGCAAAGCAAGACGGCCGGTGCCGATGGCGAGTTCGAGCGTACGCCGCCCCGCAGCGATCTCCGCGATCAGTTCGACTGATTCGTCCGTAGTGCCCGGATCATGCAACGCATCATAGTCTTCGGCATTCAGTTCGCCAAAGGTCTCCGGGCCGAACTTCACTGGATCCAGGCTCCCGGCGCGTTGGTACGGTAGCCGATCGCCCTGTAGGCCGCATCGATCAGGCTCTGGCACCTGTCATTCAGCAGCAGGCCGCCGCCCATCTGGTTCATAGTATAACTGAAGGCAAGCCCGCATTCGGGATCAGCGAACCCGATCGAGCCGCCGGCGCCGACATGGCCAAACGCCTTGTCTCCGATGATCGCGCTGGTACCCGGGCCCAGGTTCAGCGCGCGATTGTCCATGGACTTCATGAACCCGGAAGCAAAGCGCGTCGGGATCAACAGTGTCGCATCCTTCTGGGTTGCCGTTGAAACCATCGTCATGTTGGCAAGGCGGTCAGACGAAACGAGCGTACCGTCATTGCAGGCAAGTGGCGTATACATCGCCACCTGGCCGCGAGCATTCGACAGGCCGCCACCGCCACCTATCTCGGCGGCTTGTCCCTTGCGATCATTGAAGTCCCATCCCCCCGTGTTGAGGAAGGATTTGTGCTGGATCGATTCCGGGTCCGTCATCAGCTTGACCGTGAACTCTGACGGCACGTCGTCAGGCTTCGGCTCGTACATGCGGATCGGCGCGATATGCACGTCCTCGCTTTCCGGCAGGCCCAGCCAGAATTTTGCACCCGTCTTGCTTGCCACTTCATCACGGAAGAACGTGCCGAGCGACTTGCCGGACACCCGCCGCACGAGTTCGCCAACCGTCCAGCCGAAATTGATCATGTGATAGCCGTTACGCGTGCCCGGCTCCCAGAAGGCTTCCTCGTCTGCCATCCGTTGGATCATGTAATCCCAATCGGCAAAGCCACCCGGCTTCACCGGTTCGCGCAGGGCGGGCAGCGCGCTCTCATGGTTGAGCATCATCTGGACCGTGGTCTGCTCTTTCCCGTTCCTGGCAAATTCCGGCCAGTATTCGGCGACCAGTGCGCCGGGCTTCAACTCGCCGCGGTCGATCAGGATATGTGCACACAGGGCCGTTGCAGCCTTGGAACACGAGAACACGATCGAGATGGTGTTTTCCTGCCAGGCATCGCCCGTCTCCGGGTCCGCGACACCGCCCCAGAGATCGACCAGTGTTTCGCCATTGACGGACAGGCAGACCGACGCGCCCACTTCGCCGCGCTCGGCAAAATTGCGTTCGAATTCCTCCCTCACGGCGGCAAATTTCGGGTCGCTTTTCCCTTGGACCTTGGATGGCATTCACATCTCCCTCTGAACCTTGTCCGGCCAGTCATTGGCGGCATGCCGCAGACGGCACCCTTCGCTGGACGTTTCAGAGCGTAATGTGCGCAGGCACACGGGACTTGTCCATGTCCGTCAGGACTGTCCCTCGCGTCAGCCTGTCGGACGGTGAACTTGCCCGGCGTGGCGTCTGTCGGCGACACCCCACCCTTCGGCCCAACAAAAAAGGCCGCCCGGCAATGCAGGGCGGCCTGTTTCGTTTTGGTTGGGCCCGATGCCTGGTCAGGCGGTCTCTTCCGTACTGTCCTTCTTGGCCGCGCGCTTTTTCGGCGTTTCGGCGATGTACTTGAAGGCCAGCTTGTCGGCGTCCTTCTTGTCGATATCGATCTTGACCAGGCCGCCTTTTTGGAGCTTGCCGAACAGCAGTTCCTCCGCCATCGGCTTCTTGACGTGCTCCTGGATGGTCCGCGACAGCGGCCGCGCCCCCATGTCCGGATCGAAGCCGCGCTTGGCCAGCCACTCGCGCGCCGCCTTGGTGATTTCGATGGCGACGTTGCGGTCCTCCAGCTGCACTTCCAGCTGCAGGACAAATTTCTCGACAACACGGTCGATGATCTCCGGCGTCAGGCCGGCGAACACGATCGTCGCATCAAGGCGGTTGCGGAATTCCGGCGTGAACAGGCGCTTCAGGGCCTCTTCCTGCTCGTCATCCTTGCGGCCACGGCCAAAGCCGATCGAATGTTTCGACGCATCGGACGCACCAGCATTGGTGGTCATGATGAGGATGACATTGCGGAAGTCGACCTTGCGGCCATTCGCATCCGTCAGGGCGCCATTGTCCATCACCTGCAGCAGGATGTTGAACAGGTCCGGGTGGGCCTTCTCGATCTCGTCGAGCAGCAGGACGCAATGCGGATGCTGGTCGACGCCATCTGTGAGCAGGCCGCCCTCGTCATAACCGACATAGCCGGGAGGCGCGCCGATCAGGCGTGAGACCGTGTGGCGCTCCATGTATTCCGACATGTCGAAGCGCAGCATCTCGACGCCCATGATGGAGGCGAGCTGCTTGGCGACTTCGGTCTTGCCGACGCCGGTCGGGCCGGTGAACAGGTAGGAGCCAATCGGCTTGTTCGGTTCGCGCAGGCCCGCCCGGGCGAGCTTGATTGACGCCGACAGCGCAATGATCGCTTCGTCCTGGCCGAAAACCACCCGCTTCAGGTCGCTCTCGAGCGATTTCAGCGCCGTGACGTCGTCGCTGGATACCTGCTTCGGGGGGATGCGTGCGATCTTGGCCACGACGGCTTCGACATCGCGGATCCCGACCTGCTTCTTGCGCTTGCTCGCCGGCAGTAGCCACTGTGCGGCCCCGGCTTCATCGATCACGTCGATTGCCTTGTCCGGCAGCTTGCGGTCGGTGATGTAGCGGTCCGACAATTCCACGGCGCCCTTGATGGCGTCATTGGTATAACGCAGGCCATGGAAGTCTTCGAAACGGGATTTCAGGCCGGTCAGGATCTTGATCGCATCCGGCACGGTCGGCTCGACAACATCGATCTTGCGGAACCTGCGGCTGAGTGCCCGGTCCTTCTCGAAGTGTTGCTTGTATTCCTTGAACGTCGTCGAGCCCATGCAGCGCAGGCCGCCACTCTGGAGCGCAGGCTTCAGAAGGTTCGACGCATCCATCGCGCCGCCGGAAGTTGCCCCGGCGCCGATGATCGTGTGGATCTCGTCGATGAACAGGATCGCTTTCTCCTGCTGCTCGAGTTCCTTCATGACGGATTTCAGGCGTTCCTCGAAGTCACCCCGATAGCGCGTGCCAGCCAGCAGCGCGCCCATGTCGAGCGACCAGATGATGGCTTCGTCCAGGATGTCCGGCGCTTCGCCGTCGACAATCTTTTTCGCGAGGCCCTCGGCGATGGCCGTCTTGCCGACGCCCGGGTCACCGACCAGGATCGGATTGTTCTTGTTGCGGCGACAGAGCACCTCGATGCAGCGGTTCACTTCCATGTCGCGGCCGATCAGCGGATCGATCTTGCCGGCACGCGCCTTGGCATTCAGGTTGACGCAATAGGCATCGAGCGCCTCGTGCCCCTGCTTGACGGGTTCCTCGTCGCCGCCTTCCGCCCCGCGCGGGCTGGTCGGGCGCGACATGCCGGGCTGCTTGGCCACACCATGCGAGATGAAGTTCACCGCGTCATAGCGGGTCATGTCCTGCTCCTGCAGGAAATAGGCAGCATGGCTTTCGCGTTCGGAAAAGATCGAGACCAGCACGTTCGCGCCGGTCACTTCATCGCGGCCCGAACTTTCGACATGCAGGATCGCGCGCTGGACCACGCGCTGGAACGCGGCGGTCGGCTGAACGCGCCCTTCGCTTTCCTCAAGGATCAGGCTGGAGAGTTCTTCGTCGATATAGCGGACGAGATCGCCGCCCAGGGCTTCGATATCGACCTTGCACGCACCCATGACTTCGCGGGCGTGCTCGTCTTCCGTGAGCGCCAGGAGAAGGTGTTCCAGCGTGGCATACTCGTGGTCGCGTTCGGACGCGAGTGTGAGCGCCTTTTCGAGAGCGGTTTCGAGGGAGTGAGACAATCGTGGCACTTGGGGGGACCTTTCAGGGGTCGAGTGAAGATAGGCAGTTCTAGTCGTCTTTCTCCATAACGCATTGGAGAGGGTGTTCATGTCGTTTCGCCAGGTCAAGCACCTGAGCGACTTTTGTTTCCGCCACTTCGTAGGTGTAGACGCCGCAAAGGCCGACGCCCTTCTGGTGAACATGAAGCATGATCCGGGTCGCCTGCTCCCGCGAGCGATTGAAATACCGCTCCAGGATATAGACGACGAATTCCATCGGCGTGTAGTCGTCGTTCAGCAGCAAGACCCGGTAAAGCGAGGGCTTTTTTGTTTTCACCCGCGTCTGGGTGACGATATCGACACCAATGCCGTTACCATTGCCCGGTGGATTTCCGGAGGGCGGTCCGGGGACACCAGGATCACTCATCCGGGTCAAATCAGGTTTCCTGCTCATGGCCATAAGATATACGTTCCTGAGAGAGATTGAAGGGATGAACGATATCAAAAGCATGTCGTGCCTGCTTTTAGGGCATCGAGAGCGCACCGAGCAGTGCGTTCACGCGCTTCGCATTGGTACCGAAATCGGAGTGCCCGATGCGCGACCCGGAATAGACTGCCAGCGTTGACTGGCCCGGATGGCCGCTCACCGGCAGCACCTGGATGTCGATATCGTCCTTGAATTTCATCACCCGCGTTACGGCAACAAAGCTGATCCGGCCGCTGCCTGGATCGGACGCCTTGATCTGCCAGTCGTTGCGCGCGGCAATCATGTCCATGAGGTCGTCGAACAGGCTCGCCGGTGTGCGGTCGAACACAGGGGCCGACTCGTCCGGGTGTGCCGTATCGGCAAACCCGTCGGGCGCCACCAGCCAGTTGTTCGGCTTGCGCTGACGTTTGAACGTCTGGAAATCGATAAAGTCTGTCATGGCGTCACCGTAATTTAGTTTGCAGCACTTGCCACGAACAAATTCGGGACTGGCGGGAAAAGCCCCGGCCAAACGAAAAGAACCGGGCCAATCAGGCCCGGCTCTTCCAATCTACTCACTCTACTGCCTGGCGGGATCAAACCCGCCGGACCTTCGGAGCCTATTTCGTGGTCCATGCCGACAAAGGCTTGGCCGCGTCGCGCCATGCAAGCATGCAAAGCTCAGCTTGTGCGTTCATCTCTGAAGTATACGCCGAAAAAAGCGATTTTGCAAAGCCGGTCTGGATTTCCATGGCCTGGCGCGGATCCTTGACACTGGTCAGGGCCTGGCTGGCCTCAACGCCCTGTTCGAGCGTGCGGGTGAAAAAGTCCATGTTCCGGCTTCCCAGCGTGCGCATCACTTCCGTCGAAGCGGAAGCGCGCTCTGCCAGGGTCTTCATGCCGCCTTCTGCAAAGGCGCCCAGCGTGCTGGCGAAACCTGTCAGTTTCTCCATGCTTTCATCAGCCATTTTTGTGGCAGCTTCAGTCGAATAAGCCTCGGCTTTCGCCTTCGGTGCAGTTTTTGCCTTTGCGGCAGCTTTCGGTGACTTGGCCATGAGGACATCCTTTTTGTCTTGTGTGTGACAATATAGCCGAAATTCTCGCATATGCAACATAAATTGTGCACCGCAACATAAGCAAACGCGCACGAATTTTGCACAAACACGGCACGGTCGCCCAAATTTGATGTCCGAGCCTGTGTTAAGGTGTGGTCAATGGATTTGGACGACCCTATCGTAAACCTCGGGCGGTTTGGGGTTCACTTTTCGGAGGACGACCACAATGAAACTGAGTGCCGGAGCTGCCGCCATCAAAGCCTTTGCCTTCCTGGCTGTCCTGGCTTCGACAGCCTTGTGCGCCCCGTTGGCCTCTGCCGAGAAGTACGCGTCCATTGTGATCGACGTCGACACCGATGAAGTGTTGCATGCCCGAAATGCTGACGAGGCCCGCTATCCTGCGTCGCTGACCAAGGTGATGACCCTCTACATGCTGTTCGACGCAATGAAGGCTGGCGACGTGTCGCTGAACGAACGCCTGCCCGTGTCGCGCTTCGCCGCCAGCCAGGCCCCGTCCAGCCTCAAGCTCAAGCCGGGCTCGCACATCACCGTCAAGGATGCCATCGGCGCAATCGTCACGAAGTCGGCCAATGACGTCGCCGTCGTGATCGCCGAACGCCTTGGTGGAACCGAAAGCCGCTTTGCCCAGCTGATGACCATCAAGGCCCGGAGCCTTGGCCTTGAAAACACGACATTCGTCAATGCGTCCGGCCTGCCCGACAGCCGCCAGATCACGACCGCTCGCGACCTCGCCGTCCTGGCGGAAGCGATGCTGTCCGACCATGCCGACTATTACCACTATTTCTCCAACCCGCGCTTCGCGTGGGGCGGCAAGACCTACAAGAACCACAATGAACTGCTGGGCACCGTCGACGGCGTTGACGGCATCAAGACCGGTTATACCCGCGCGTCCGGCTTCAACCTGATGACGTCCGCCAAGCGGGACGGTCACCGCATCGTCGCGATCATGCTGGGCGGCAGCACCTCGAAATCGCGCAACGCCCATGTCGAAGCGCTCGTCGAGGCCGCGTTCGACGCGCTCCAGATGCCTGTCGACCCGGCAAACCCGGCTCTCCGGACCGACCTCGCCTTCGCCGCTATCAATAACCCGGTCAATCCGAATGGCGCCGCCGAGCCCATGCTGAACGGCCAGCGCCTCAGCGTGATCACTGCCGCCAATATTGCGCCCCCGCCTTCGGTACGGCCTGCACCGGTCCTGATGGCGACCGTCGAAGCGCCTGTCGAACCTGTGCAGGAAGAAGAAGACAGTGACGAAGAAATTCTCGTCGCTGACCTGGCCTCCGCCTCGGACGCAGACATCGAGCAGGGTGACGCAACGCCGACAAATTTTGCCGAAGCGACGGTCATCATCCCGGCTGGTCGCCCGGCCTTCTCGATCAGCGAATACGAATCCCGCCAGCTGCAGCGCTGAGCGCAATTCACCCGAAGGCTTGACCTTGCCGGCCGATCAGGCAGACGCCTTGGTGGAATGCCTTTAGGGAGCCACCCTTGAAACCCGATTCCGAAATCGACCTCGCCCGCAATGTCATCCGCATCGAGCGCGATGCCCTCGAACAGCTGGAGTCCAGTCTTGACGACACGATCATTCGCGCCGCCGACCTGGTCATGGCAACCGACCGCTATGTGATAGTCGCAGGCGTCGGCAAGTCCGGGCATATCGGCCAGAAGATTGCCGCCAGCCTGGCCTCCACCGGCACGCCCTCGTTCTTCCTCCACCCGACCGAAGCCAGCCATGGCGACCTCGGCATGATCGTCCCGGGCTCTGTCGTGCTCGCCATCTCCTATTCCGGCGAAAGCCGCGAGATGGTCGACCTGCTGCGCTATTGCCGCGCCAACACCGTTCCCGTGATCGGGATGACTCGGGCGCCGGACTCCACGCTTGGCCGCCTGGCGGATGTCGTGCTGCGCTTGCCGACGGTCGCAGAAGCCTGTCCCAACGGCCTTGCCCCCACCTCGTCCACAACCATGGCACTCGCCCTCGGCGACGCCCTGACCATTCTCCTGATGGACCGTCGCGGCTTCAGCCGGGAAGATTTCGGCACCCGCCACCCCGGCGGCAAGCTTGGCCGCTCCCTCCAGACCGCAGGCAGCTATGTCACTGACCGACCGGACGAACTGCCCGTCGTGATGACCGACGCCAGCGTGCAGGACGTGATCCTCGCCGTCTCCGAAGGCCGCAAGGGCTGCGTCGCGGTCCTCGCCGCCGATGGCCGAATGGTTGGCATGGTAACGGACGGAGACCTCCGCCGCGCCATGCTCGCCGGCAAGCTCGGCGACAATGCCGGTGCCGTGATGACCCCCGACCCGCGCACCATCGCCCCCGACGAACGCCTTGCCGTGGTCATCAAGCGCCTCAGCGAACACCGCATATCGAACGCCTTCGTCGTCGAGGACGGGCGCCCGATCGGTATCATCGACATGAAAGACCTGCTGGCCGAAGGCTACCTCTAGGGATCGCCTGCGTCCGGGCCGGTCGTGCCCCCAACACACCCTTGCCCCACCCCCGGCCGCACCGGCCGGAGGCGGGTGGGAAGGCCTTACTTCACCAGTTCAAACTGGATGTTGACCCGAGCGGTGTAACCGACTTCGCCACCGGAAATGGGTGTCGAGGCGTCCATCGCGGCTTCCTTGCGCATCGACATCATTGCCATCGGCTGGGGGCTGTAATCGCCGCCTTCAGCCATCGTGACGATCCGACCGACCTTCAGCCCGGCTGCGGTCGCGTACAGCTTTGCCTTGTCGAAAGCGGCGGCCACGGCCAACCGGCGCGCCTCGTTGCGCACTTCGTCATCTTCGTCGATCGCAAAGCTGATACCCGAGAAAGTATTCCCGCCAGCCGAGACCAGGCTGTCCAGCGTCTCGCCAAGATTGTCGAGGTCGCGCACCTTTACCGTCAACTGGTTCGAGGCGGTGTACCCGACAAGGCGCTGCTCGCCCCGCGTGCGGCCCTTGCCTTCATTGATTTCGACATAGTCATAGCGCGGCTGCAGCGAGAAGTTCGACGTTTGCATGTCCTTCTTTTCGACACCGGCCGTCGCGAGCGCGTCGAACACGCCGGTCATGGCATTGGCCTGCTGCTGCATGGCGGCGACGGCCGTATCGGCATCGGCCTGCACCCCCGCCGTAATGAAGGCGATGTCAGGCGCCCGCATGACCCGCCCCTCTGCCGACACATCCAACGTGGTTTCCGGCTGGATCGAGTTATGGTTCATCATGGGGTGACCCGTTTCGGCCATGGAGGCTCCCTTCGCTACAGTTGGCATCTGCGCACAGGCGGCAGGCATGAGTGCAAGCATGCATGCACCCATCGCGACGATCAGAGTTCTTGGTTTCTGCATTTTACGAGATCCATTGATTGCGGTTGGGCTTTTTCCCAAAGGATTAAGGCCGCAAAACGGCAAAAGTTTCCCCGAATCCCAAATTTATGCCGGTTCAGCTGGCCGAGAAGCCGTGCGGGTTCTGGCTTTGCCAGGCCCACTGATCGCGGCACATGTCGGCCAGATCAAATTCCGCCCGCCAGCCGAGCAGCGACTCGGCCTGGCTGGGATCCGCCCAGAACGCGGCAATGTCGCCCGGGCGCCGCGGTGCGATGTTGAGCGGGATGTCACGGCCGCTGGCCTGTTCGAATGCCCGCACCAATTCCAGCACCGATGAACCGTGCCCCGTCCCCAGGTTGACCGTGATCGGGCCAGGTGCACGGCTGAACCGGTTGAGCGCCAGGACATGTGCCCGCGCCAGATCGACCACGTGCAGGTAGTCGCGCACGCCCGTGCCGTCGACCGTGTCATAATCATCGCCGAACACGTTCAGCGCCGGGCGTCGGCCTACTGCGACCTGCGCCACATACGGCATCAGGTTGTTTGGAACGCCGTGCGGGTCCTCGCCGATCATGCCGCTTTCGTGGGCACCGATCGGATTGAAGTAGCGCAGGATTGCCACGTCGGTCATAGCGCCTGACGCAATCAGATCGTTCAACATCAGCTCGACCGTCAACTTTGTCTGGCCGTACGGATTGGTCGGGCTCAAAGGGTGGGTCTCGGTATAGGGCAGGAACACCGGCTCGCCGTAGACCGTGGCGCTGGAACTGAAGACAAATTGCGCGGTTCCGGCGTCGATCATCGCCGTCAGCAGGCTGTGCGTGCCGATGACGTTGGCGCTGTAGTATTCAAGCGGCCGGGCCACCGAATCGCCAACTGCCTTGAGGCCGGCAAAATGGATAACCGCCTCGCAATTGTGCTTTTTCAGAATGTCGGTGATCTGCGCCGTGTCGCGCACATCGGCCTCGTAGGATGGAAGTTCGTGGTTCGTGAGCCGCCGGACGCGATCCAGCGCAACCGGGCTGCTGTTCACGAAATTATCCACCACAACGGGTGAATAGCCGCGTGCAAGCAACTCGACACAAGTGTGCGTGCCGATATAGCCCGCGCCGCCCGTGACCAATACTTGCTTCATTCTGGCATCCTTTCAGGCGAATTCTGCCCGATCAATACGGTTTTTCCACCCACCGGGGTTTCGGGGCGTTCTAGCGCAGAAAGAATGCAAATTCCTGACCAAGCAGCCTGATTTGCGCCATTGCCAGCACAGTTGGGCCCGCTTAAACGGGAACGGCAGTGGGGCCTGTAGCTCAGTTGGTTAGAGCGGACCGCTCATAACGGTTTGGTCGCAGGTTCGAATCCTGCCGGGCCCACTGGCAAAACCGCCCTATGGCATGGCGAGTATTTCTTTCTCGAAATAGGCGATTGTCGGCTTCAATCCCTCGTCCAGCCTGACTGTAGGCTCCCAGCCCAGCTTGTCGCGGGCGATCGTGATATCCGGCTGGCGCTGCTTGGGATCATCCTGAGGCAGCGGCCGGTGCACCAGTTTCGATTTCGAGCCGGTCAGGTCGATCACCCGCTCCGCCAGTTGGCGGATCGTGAACTCGCCCGGATTACCGATATTGACCGGCCCGACGAAGTCCGGTCCCGTTTCCATCAGGGAGACGAGGCCCGTCACCAAGTCGGACACATAGCAGAAGCTGCGTGTCTGCTCGCCATCGCCATAGAGTGTGATGTCCTCGCCCTTCAGGGCCTGCACGATGAAATTCGAGACGACCCGCCCGTCATTCGGGTGCATGCGCGGGCCATAGGTATTGAAGATGCGCGCGACCTTGATATCGACCTTGTGCTGGCGGTGATAGTCGAAGAACAGCGTCTCGGCGCACCGCTTGCCCTCGTCGTAACAGCTGCGCGGTCCGATCGGATTGACGTTGCCCCAATAATCCTCGGTCTGCGGGTGGATTACCGGATCGCCATACACTTCCGAGGTCGAAGCCTGGAGAATGCGCGCCCGCGTCCGCTTGGCAAGACCCAGCATGTTGATCGCGCCGTGCACGCTGGTCTTGGTCGTTTGCACCGGATCGAACTGGTAGTGGATCGGGCTTGCCGGACAGGCCAGGTTGTAGATCTGGTCGACTTCCACGAACAGCGGGAAGGTCACGTCGTGACGCATCACCTCGAATTTCGGATTGTCCAGCAGGTGCGCGACATTGGTTCGCCGCCCGGTGAAGAAATTGTCGACGCACAGGACTTCGGCCCCCGTCTCGAGCAGGCGCTCGCACAGGAATGAGCCTATAAAGCCGGCGCCGCCGGTGACGAGGATGCGAGGGACGTAATGCATCGTGCCGGGGTGCGGGCTTTTTCCGGAACGGTCAAGAGGGCTCGGCGACAGCGCCGCGCTTGTGGAAATAGGCGAGTGTGCCGCGCTGTATCACGTCGTCGCCCGGCGCGATGTCGTGCGCTTCGAAATCCGGCTTGTCCTTCACCTCGGCATAGACATTGCCGAAGTCCTTGTAGCAGGCCTCCAGAAGGGCGTCGAAACTGTCGATCACGAAATAGGTCTGCTGGAAATCATCGATGATATATTTGGTGCGCATGATCCGCTGCAGGTCGAAACCGACGCGGTTCGGGCTGGCATCTTCCAGCGCAAACACAGTCTCGTTCGGGCTCGACAGGATGCCAGCGCCATAGATGCGCAACTCTCCGGCCTCGCGAATCAGGCCAAACTCCACCGTGTACCAGTACAGCCGCGCCAGGTTGTGCAGCTGGCCCAGCTCGATCGCACGTTGCCCGCCCTTGCCATAGGCTTCCATGAAATCGGCGAAGACCGGATTGGCCAACATCGGGACATGGCCGAAAATGTCGTGGAAGATGTCCGGCTCCTGCAGGTAGTCGAACTCGGCTTCGGGCCGGATGAACGCACCCGCCGGAAAGCGGCGGTTGGCGAGGTGATTGAAGAAGATTTCGTCAGGCACCAGCTCGGCCACCGGGACAACGCGCCAGCCCGTGATCGCTTCGAGTCGGTCGGACAATTGCTCCATGTCCGGGATGCCAGACGCCGAAAGTTCCAGTGCTGACAGCGCATCGAGCACGGTCTGGCAGGCCCGGCCCTGTGTGACATCCAGCTGGCGGCGGAACAACCTGTCCCACCTGTCGTGCTCGGCGGACGAATAGGACCCCCAGTCCTGGTCAATGGTGAAATCGGCCGCGCGGGGCGCGTCATGATATCGGTTCTTGGCAGCGGTTGTGAGCATGAGCCAGTTTAACAAGATTCTGGAAAAGGTTCCAGTTGTAACTATTTTGTGGAATTCTGAATGCTCAGGCACTGTAGCGATGCGGAATCGGGGAGGTGCCCGCGACAGACAGCGCGCCTCGACGCTGACGCCGGAAAGTGCCAGTAAGAGGCGGGGCTTGACGTAAATCACGGTAACGGTAGCAGAATGACGACAATCCCGGCTGCACCCCGACACAGATCGGGCAAAGGCATTCCCAAATGCCCCAGGTTTTCAATCATCATTGTCAACTTCAACGGCGGCGAATACGTCCAGCAGGCGCTCGATTCCCTGGCGCGCCAGACCATCCGGGATTTTGAAGTTCTGTTGGTCGATAACGGCTCCACGGACGGATCCGCCAACCACCTGCGCACCGACGGACTGCCTGCATTCACGCTGATGGCGGAAAGCCACAATCACGGCTTTGCCGCCGGCACGAATCTGGCCGCCGCGAAAGCGACGGGCGACTGGATCGTATGCCTGAACCCCGACGCCATTGCCGCCGCGAGTTGGCTCGAGGAGATCGTGGCAGGACAGGCCCGGTATCCCAATGTCCGTATGTTCGCATCTGCCCAGCTGGATGCCGCCGATCCCAGGGTGCTCGATGGCGCCGGCGATGCGTATCTGATCTTCGGCATGCCTTGGCGCGGCGGGTTCGGACGGGCCGCGAGCGAGTTGCCGGGTGAAGGGGAATGCTTCAGCCCATGTGGCGCCAGTGCCGTTTTCGACCGCCGGCTTTTCCTCGAACATGGCGGCTTCGACGAGGAATTCTTCTGTTTTTGCGAGGACGTCGATCTGGGGTTTCGCCTGCGTCTGGCGGGCGAGAACTGCATGTTCCTGCCGAGAGCAGTGGTCCATCATGTCGGGGGCGGGCTGGCTGGCCGCGCGAGCGACTTTTCCATCTACCATGGGTCACGCAACCGCGTCTGGACCTATGCCAAGAACATGCCTTCAACCGCCTTCTGGATCACACTGCCCGGGCACGTCGCCCTCTCCCTGTACCTGCTTGCGCGCGGCATAATGACAGGCCGCGTCCGCCAGACCTGGCGAGGCATGCGCGATGGTCTGCTCGGCGCAGCCAGGATGCGCCGGAATGGGCGTGCATTGCGCCAGCAATCTGTTTCGTCGTGGCAGCTGGTTCGCACCATGGTGTGGAACCCGTTCCGCATGAGCCAGCGAAAAGTCCACGTTCGCGAAGTGCCGGCTAGCGGCTCCAGTGCGTCAGCAATCCTTTGAGATAGGCGCCGTATTCGTTCTTGTATTCCGACGCGATTTTCTCAAGCTGGGCGTCGTCGATGAAGCCCTTGCGCCAAGAGACCTCTTCCGGGCAGGCGATCTTCATGCCCTGGCGCTTCTCGACGGTTTGAACGAATTGAGATGCCTGAATCAGGCCATCGAATGTGCCCGCATCAAGCCATGCCGTACCCCGCGCCAACCGGTGAACGTGCAGATCACCCCGCTTCAGGTAGGCATCATTGATTGACGTTATCTCGAGTTCCCCACGCGCAGACGGCTGCACATCGCGTGCGATATCCACCACGTCCTCATCGTAGAAATAGAGGCCGGTGACCGCCCAGTTGCTCTTCGGTCTTGCCGGCTTCTCCTCGATCGAAAGGGCCTTGCCGTCACGGTCGATCTCAACAATCCCGAACTGGGATGGCTCGTTCACCTGGCAGGCAAACACCTCGGCGCCCTTTGTGATCGCACCCGCCTTGAGCAAATCGCCGCTGAGGCCGGAGCCGTAAAACATGTTGTCCCCCAGCGCGAGCGCGCTTGGCTGGTTCGCGACGAAATCTGCGCCAATCAGGAACGCTTCGGCCAGCCCCTTCGGTTCGAGCTGCTCGGCATAGTCGAAGCTCATCCCCCAGGCACTGCCGTCTCCGAGCAGCTGCCTGTAAGTCGGCAACGCATCGGGCATGGAAATGATCAGAATTTCCCGGATACCCGCGAACATCAGCGTCGTGATCGGGTGAAAGATCATGGGCTTGTCGTAGATCGGCAGCAATTGTTTCGAAACGCCGCGCGTAATCGGATACAGGCGTGTGCCCTTTCCACCCGCGAGAATAATTCCCTTCATACGCTCCATCCCTTGGTTTTCAGCAATTGTTCGACACAGGCCCGCGTACTGCCCTCCCAGGCCGGCAAAGTCACCCCGAACTCGGCAGACAGTTTGGCGCAATCGAGACGCGAATTCGCCGGTCGCGCCACCGGCGTCGGGTACTCTGCAGACGTGATCCGTCTCACATGTGCCGTGGGTCCGCCCAGCGCGCCGCTGGTTTCGAAAATGAACGCAGCGAAATCAGCCCAGCTCGCCTCACCTGCAGCCGTCATGTGATAGACGCCCGGCGTCCAGTTTTCGTCGTCGGCAATTCGTCGGGCGATGGCGACCAGTCCCACGGCGATGTCGTGCGCGCTGGTCGGATTGCCGACCTGATCGCCCACAACGCCAAGTTCATCCCGGCCGTCCGCCACCCGCAGCATGGTTTTCAGAAAGTTCTTCCCGACCGGGCTGTAAACCCACGCTGTCCGCAGGATGACATGTGCCGCATTCGCAGCAGCGACTTCCTGTTCACCGGCGAGCTTGGAGGCGCCGTACACGCCGAGTGGCGCGACGGGGTCAATTTCCTCGTAAGGCGACTTCTTCGTGCCGTCGAAGACATAGTCTGTCGAAAGGTGGAGGATCGGGATACGACGTGCCGCTGCGGCTCTTGCCAGATTGGCAGCGCCATCGCGATTGACGGCGAACGCGGCGGCAGAGTCGGACTCGGCCTGGTCAACCGCTGTATACGCAGCCGCATTGACGATCATGTCCGGGGCCACCGCAGCGACCGCAGCCTCAACCATTGCGGCGTCACAAATGTCCAGTTCGGGCCGCCCCATTGTCGAGATCGCGACATCCGATGTCGCCGGCAGGTTCGCCAGCGCCTGCGCAACTTGTCCAGCGCGTCCCGCAACGAGAATATTCAGAGTATCAGGCATGATCGGTTTTCCGGGTTCAGACCGACGGCCAGATCACGCTTTGACGGCCGCATCAAGGCCGAGCCGTTCGCCTGAATAGACAGATTTCCTCAGTGGCTGCCACCAGTCAGGATTGTCGAGATACCACGACACGGTCTTTCGAAGACCGGTTTCAAATGTTTCCTGGGCCTGCCAGCCAAGCTCGGTTTCAAGCTTCGTGGCGTCGATGGCATACCGCTGGTCATGCCCGGGTCGATCGGCCACGAACGTTATCAGGTCTCGTCGTGGCGTATCGGTCGGACGCAAGGCGTCCAGCGTGTCGCAAATCGCCTCGACGACCTGAAGGTTCGTCCGCTCATTCCGGCCGCCGACATTATACGTCTGTCCAACGCGCCCTGTCGCCGCGATCAGGGACAGCGCACGGGCATGGTCGTCAACATAGAGCCAGTCGCGCACATTCGCACCGGTGCCGTACACGGGCAGTGGCTTGCCTTCCAGCGCGTTGAGGATGACCAGCGGGATCAGCTTCTCGGGAAAATGGTAAGGGCCGTAATTGTTCGAACAGTTCGACACGACAACGGGCAGACCGTAGGTGCGGTGCCAGGCATGGGCCAGATGATCAGACGCGGCCTTTGATGCCGAATAGGGCGAAGACGGGTCATAAGGCGTGGTTTCCTGAAACAGGCCGTCGTCGCCGAGAGAGCCATACACTTCGTCTGTCGACACATGCAGGAACCTGAACTTGTCCTTCGCTTCCCCCTGCAGGGACGCCCAGTAGGCTCGTGCGGCCTCCAGCATGCTGTAGGTCCCGATGACATTGGTCTCGATGAAATCGCGTGGCCCGGAAATCGACCGGTCGACATGGCTTTCAGCTGCCAGGTGCAGGATCTTGTCAGGCTGATACTCGGCGACCGTCTCGGCCATCTGTTGCTGGTCGCATATGTCGGCGACCAGCAGGCGGCATCGCCCCGTTTGCTCCACCGGCGCCAGGTTTGCCCGGTTGGCCGCATAGGTCATCTTGTCGACAACCAGAACGTCGGCACCTTCATTGGCAACAAGATGGCGCACAACTGCCGACCCGATAAAGCCGGCGCCGCCCGTGACGATTATCTTTTTCATATAGACAAAACTCTCGATTCGTCCCTGCTGAGGTGCGAATACGCCACTCGACCATGATGCGCAACTAGAGGTGTCGCTTCGGCTCCACGGCGATTCAGTTCCTCCGCGCAGCCGTGCGGACTTCACTGCGGCAGTAAGCACAATTCAAGCGGCACCAGCCAAAGTTCCAGGATCGTCTTTCGTCTGTTTCTGGTCTGCCTCGTAGGCATTGACCACTTGCTCCGCAGGGCCGAACTCACGAATGCGACCGTTGTCGAGCCAGATCGCCGTGTCGCAATTGTCCTGGATCAGCTTACGACTGTGAGAGGCCAGGACCAGGATGCCAGCCTTCGACACAAACTCCCTCATGCGACCTGTCGCTTTCTTCTTGAAGGAAACATCTCCGGCGCTCAACCATTCGTCGAGGATGAGAATTTCTGGCTCAAAGGCCGTCGCGATGGAAAAGGTAAGGCGCATGCGCATGCCAGAAGAATAGGCCTCAAGCGGCAGGTCAAGAAACTCTCCAAGTTCGGAAAATTCCATTATCTCCGCGCGCTTCGCCTCGATCGCTTTGTGGGAATATCCGGCCGCCAGACCGCGCAGGGTTATGTTTCGATGACCTGTCGCCTCGGGCTGAATACCGAGATTTATATTGATCAGGCTCGTGACCCGCCCTGTCGTCGTGAGTTGACCCGATACAGGTGAGAGAATTCCGGCAAGCACCTGAAGGAGCGTGGTCTTGCCCGAACCATTCCGACCGACGATAGCCAGCCTGTCCCCTTGCCGAAGCGAGAATGAAATGTCCTCTAGCGCCCGGATTCCCTTCAGGCGCCCGCGGCTCGTCCAAACCATGCGATCGTCACCCGTGATCTCTGCCTCGTGCACAACCGGACCTCGGGCCGGAAACACGATACCGATTTTGTCGGCAATCAGTGCGGCACCCTGATGCGCTCCACCCAGGTCAACCGGTGGCGTTCTCGCAGTCGATTCGTCCATCAGAATAGCCATCTGTCACCTACAACCAAAATGCCAATCTACGATGGGAAACACCGGCCACGCAAATTGCGATGACACAGTTGGCGATAGTCAACCAGCCGATGATAATCCAACTCTTCGGATCCGGCAGTTCCCCCAGCAACGGCGATGAGAATATCTCCAGCGCATGTGTGAATGGGTTGAATTCCGAAAGGGCAAGGCGAAGGCCTGTCTTCATATGCTCATCCCTAACCCACAAAATGGGTGTTGTGAAAAAGAGGATGCGCGTGATCGACTGCATGAAATAATCCACATCGCGGTAGCGCGCTGCCGCGTAGCCGAAGGTGATCTGGATGAAGACAGCGTTGATCAAAAGCACGATGAACGCAGGGATCGACAGTAAGGCAACCGGGCTGAATTTCTGGCCAAGAACCAAAAGTACGATAAATGCGACAATCAAACAAACGACAAATACAAACAGGGAACGGGCAATACTTTTGAAGACATGAATGGAGTGTGGCAGCGGCGTACTACTGATCCAAGTTTTCGCCGAGCGGAACACCGCGCAACCATCAGAAATGTTGGCCATCAGGAACTGGAAAATTGCATAGTTGATCGCGACATAAGCTGTGAAGTGCCGGTGGGCCAAATCAGAGAAGTTTCCGAAAAACAAAGAGATGGAGCCGACGAAAATCAGGTAGGATACGATGATCCAGGCGAACCCGATTCGGCTGCGGCGATACCTTTGCTGGATCTGGTCGATCGCAAACGCCATCCACAAGGATCGACGAGAAAACCCGTCAACAACATCACGAATTGCAAGAAGCGGATCAAAATTGACCCGATTCGTACCAACCGTCGTAGTCGTGACAGATGACTTCAACGTCATATCGGGGTCCTTGTCTTGCTCGCAGGAAGGATAATAGCAAAAAGCTCTTATCGTCTTGTGCCAGAATTACCACCTTCGCTGATCATCTTTTGCGGCTCAGGATTACGTCGATATACTCCGCGCGGATTCCCCTTTTCATGTCGTCAATCATGATGATCTGGCTGGACATTCCGCAACTGTCATCAATGAACTCGGCAATATCGTATCCCCAGTCCATGGTCACTAGAGATCCCTGTTCGTCGATCGGGTTGCCATGGAACTGTACCTCGGCCAGGGGCATCACTGTGCCATCCGGTGCACGCTCGGCACGCCTTTCAGATTTTGCGGCCTTTTTCACCAGTGGGACGGTAAAGATGTGGGCCCCTCCCGGCTTCAGGACGCGGGCGATTTCACGAAACGCCGCTGCCGGATCGAGCACGTGCTCCATGACATCCTGCGTGATGAACAGGTCAAACAGCTCATCCCGAAAGCTGAGCTTCTCAAGATTTTCAGACCGTTCCCCACGCTCCGGATGAATCTCCCCACCGGAGACATCAGGAAAGAAGTGCGAGTAGGTATACTTGCGGCACTCACGTTTCAGGCGCTTTGAAACACCCCGGCCACACGGAGAAGACTCGTGTACCCTGCGAGACCGATAGTTTGGCACGTGCTGCTTCAAGACCTGCATCAAAGCTCGTTCTCGCGGGACTGATTCGCAACTGGGACAAAGTAGATGATCCCTGAACCAGCTAAATCTGGCTCGGAAAACCACGTCCTTTTCACAAATGTCGCAATAGCCTGGCAGTTCGAAATTGATCGGTTTTGACATGAAGGCGTTCAGGCTTGTGCAGCGGAAGGGTTCGTTGCAAGTAGCAGACAACGATCCGGAATGTCGGTCAAAGCTGCATAAATCTGCCACATGGCCTCTTGTGACAAGGTACGATGCGGGTCGTTGAACCCTGTTGTGGCCGACCCTGACGTCCAATCAAGATAGAGTCGAGAATTGTATGACACGCTATGGTATCCTCTCCATTGTTCAGAAAGTGCCTGTGGCCCGGAAACGCCCATTCACGACACTTTACCAGATGATCGGCAAGAATACCGGCAACCTGTTGTTCACGAACGCCGTATGGAATCAGATCGGAGGAAACAAAGAAAGAGTAAGCTTCACTTTTTCGCCGGAACTCCTGAACGAAACCCTCGATGCCCTCGTCATACCAGCTGCCAACTGGCTGAGCCCGTTTGTTGATTTTTCGACTCTGGCGGACTTGTTCGAGCAGCTGACCATTCCCACGATTCTGATCGGCATTGGCGCGCAAGATGACAGCTATTCCGGAGCGGTCGCGATCCCGGAAGGAACACAGCGCTTTGTTAAAGCCATATCCGAACGATCTGAGTCTATCTCTGTCAGGGGGCAGTACACACAGGAAATACTGTCGAGCTTGGGTGTCCAGAACACAACGGTGACGGGCTGTCCGTCGTTGTACCATGATTTTCGCCCCTTTTTTCCGCCCGGCCCCGTCAAGGTCAGGCAAAGCAAAGGCCTGATTCACTCCACCCGCTATTCGGCCACCTACGAGCCTTTCGCGAACGAGGAATCCATACACAGACAGTTGTTCCGGATCGCGTTCCAGGAAGGGATGGACATCCTTATTCAATCCGAGCCCGAAGAGATGAGCCTGCTCGTACAAGCTACCGAAAAGCCTGCATTCGACGCGGGTCTGAAGGCGTTATTGAAGCAGATTTACGATGCGCCGGACTGGCCCACACTCAAGGCCTATATACGTGAACAGGGACGCACCTTCTTCGATGTCGATACTTGGGCGCGCGCGCTTGATTCTTATGACTACGTCTTCGGAACCCGCCTCCACGGCACGATCATGGCCCTGAACTCGGGCGTACCCGCCTACATGTTGCATCATGACAGCCGCACTCGTGAAATATGCGAATTTGCTGCCATTCCCTCGTCCGCTGCGCGCGGAATCCAGCTTACGCCCCGCAAGATGAAGGGTTTCGTTGAGAACGCCGACTTTGGTAGTTACTATTCAAAGAGAGAGACTAACAAGTTGAACTACAAGGCATTCCTCGCAAGGAATGGCTTGGTGGCGTCGGATTTTTGATCGGAAGCGCCCCTTGGGCATGAGCCAGCGCTGGCACTTGGTCGGGCGCAAAAAATAACGGAATCAATGGTCAAGATGGACATCCTTAAGTATCTCAAGCGTGAGGCCTCACAGGATCGCGCGGCGCTCAAGGCTTTGTTTGACGCCAACTGGTACCGTTTGCGCTACGCTGACATTGGCAAAGCCGGTGTCGACCCCTTCACCCACTACATGGAGACCGGCTGGAAGGAAGGTCGCGAACCTTTCCCCCTCTTCGATCCTGCTTGGTACGGCCGTCAGTTCCCGGAACTAGCCAGCCAAGCGATTCCACCCCTACATCACTATCTGTCTATTGGCGCGCAGGAAGGCGCGTCGCCTTCCCCGCTGTTTGATGCCAAGGCTTATATCAGGCGCCATCCCGAAGCGTGCGAACCGGGAACGAACGCACTTCTGCATTTCTTGGCGGCACCCGTTGATCCGGATTTCAATCCATGTCCGCTGTTTAACACGTCCTGGTACCTTGGCGCCAATCCTGCGATCGCGGCGGGGCCGGAAAATTATCTGCTCCACTTTGCGAGAGCGGGCGCGTTTGAAGGACTTAATCCTTCACCGGATTTCGATTGCGACTGGTATCTCGAACAAAATCCCGACGTCGCAGATTCCGGCGCCAATCCGCTCGCCCACTACATCACCGCAGGAGCGGACGAGGGCCGACGCCCTTGCCCCCCTTCACCGCTGGATTGGTTAAACCTGCACGCGGCTGAATTGCCCGATGATCCTGACGAACCGGAAAACTGGATTGGCGCATATGAGCGCTACGGGGAGTACTCTGCCGCACATACGGGCCGGCCGTAGTCCTACCTAACAGTGCGCCGGAGACCTTGCCGAAGTGGGAAGGACGTCTCGCCGTTCACGTTCACGTCTTTTACGACGATCTCGCGTCGACCATCGAATACTATCTGCGTTCCATCCACGTTCCATTCTGCCTTTTTGTCAGCGCGCCTGATCTCGACATCGCAATCCGCATGAAAAAGCAGCTGGGCGCTCTTCCATTTGTGGAGTCGGTTACCGCCACGGCCACTCCAAATCGTGGACGCGACCTTGCGCCCATGCTCACTGTCTTTGCCGAAGCGCTCCTGGATTTCGACCTCGTCCTGCACGTTCATAGCAAAAAGAGCTTGCACTCGCCTGACAAGCGCGACTGGGCGACGCAATTGTTCCATCACCTGCTTCATTCACGCGAACATTTCGATCAGGTCTTGTCGTTGTTCGCCAAGGATCCATCTCTTGGCCTCGTCTTTCCAGTCTACCATGCCTCAGTTGGCGGACAGATTGTCTGGGGATCGAACCGGCGTTCCGCCAAGACCTTGTTTGACCGCCTGGGCATTGATCACACAGTGATGCGACTGAAGCCGTTCCCGGCCGGTTCCTTCTTCCTTGTTCGCCCCGTCGCCCTCCGTGGACTTCTGAAGGCAGGCATCGCACCATCGGATTTTGAGGCGGGCAATGACTCAGTTGACGGACAGTTTGCGCACACGGTCGAGCGCGCACTTCCCATTCTCGTCGAAGATGCGGGCTTTCATTCGTTACAGATCCGGTCCGAAAAGCCCCACACCCTGTCGACATCGTGGACGGGTGCGCAAATGTATCATTCACCTCGTCACGTTGGATGGACCGACGTGGCGCAAATTGCGCCTTTCGCGTGCCGCGTGCATAATGCCGCTGACTTGAACATCGCAATCTACACTTGCGCCACCGGCGGCTACGATGTTCCGCTACCTCATGAGTCCCTGATCGACCGCGCCAGTTATCATTTCTTCACTGACCAGCCAACAGGGCGGGCCGGATTCTGGCATCTTGCGCCGCTCGTCTTTCCCCTGACTGATCCTGTACGGTGCGCCCGCCTCCACAAGACCTCACCACAGAGACTTTTGCCGGACGCCGATATCGCAGTCTGGATCGATGGCAACATCGCCGTGACAGGTGACATTGCCCGTTATGTCGATCAGGTCGTGGCTGCAAATGCCTCGTTCGGTCTGGTCGCTCATCCCATCAGGTCCACCTTCATGGAAGAGGCTCGGGCCATTGCCGACTATGGCCTAGACACGTCCGATACTGTTGCAAAGCAGGTGGGGCGTTATGTGATCGAGGGATTTCTGGGTGACGAAGGGCTTGCCGAGACGAATTTCATGGTCATGGATCTCAGGCGGCCAGAAACTCAAGCAACTCTGGACATCTGGCGGTCTGAAATCGAACATGGAAGCCGCAGGGACCAATTGTCATTTGACTACGCCCGCTGGAAGGCCGGCGCGACATCTGAATGGCTATTCGAGGCTGGCGGCTCCGTTCGCTCGAATCCGGCCTTCGCGTACATTTCGCATGGCGGCGCCAACCACGCAGACCTCGAACTCTTGCAGCGCATGACGCTCCCGCCGGCCTTTAGCGACCTCGTCCATGATCGATCGCTTTCAGACGCCCGCGATCGCGCCCGGGAACGAAGCGTGGACATCGTCGTCTGCGTCCACAACGCACCGGACGATGTAGCAAACTGCCTGAACGCATTGGACCGTACGCGAGATTCCCTGACCCGGCTGATCCTGGTGGACGACGGATCCGACCCGGCCGCTGCTTCGATCATTGCAGCCCATGCGGATGCGAATCGTAATGATATTGTAATCCGCCACGACACTACCCTTGGCTACACGATTGCTGCAAACACAGGTCTGCGGGCCTCTACTGCGGACTACACCGTTCTGCTCAACAGCGATGCCGTCGTTTCCCAAGGTGCCATCCGGGCAATGATCGCAGCGGCAGAGCGCGATGTTGACTCCGGCCTCGCCGGCCCACTGTCGAATGCCGCGTCTTGGCAATCCGTGCCAGATCAGGTCGACCCAACGGGTGACTACGCGATCAATGATCTGCCGCCGGGACTGACACACGAAGACATGGCGCGTCGCTGCGCGGATCTGGTCGCTGATCCCCACATCTTCGTACCGGCACTGAACGGATTTTGTATGGCGATCAGCCGAAAATGCCTTCAAACAACAGGAATTCTGGACGAAACGGCTTTTCCGCACGGTTACGGCGAAGAGACGGACTATTGTTTGCGCGCCGCCGATCTTGGTTTTCAATCAGTTGTCGCTACCGACGCTTACGTGTTTCACGCAAAATCGCGCAGCTTTGGTTCAAGCCGCCGACGCATCCACTCTGCCGAGGGTTACCGGCGCCTTGTCGAGCGATACGGTAAAACCCGCTTGGAGCACGTCATCGATATGCTGCGGAATGGCCGGCGTCTGCAGGCGATTCGAACCGCCTTCGCCCGCAGGACATAATAGGTTGATGCCGTGCCGCGGGTTATCTAGACAAGACTAACAGTGTTGGAGCGAAACTGAGTATGGCAAAAAAACCGAAGCCCCCAAAAGGGTCTGACGATTCAACTAATAGTTCTCCAGCGCAAATCGTCGTCCTTGGCATGCATCGCTCGGGCACGTCGGCGGTCACGGGGGCGCTCAACGCGATGGGCGTATTTGTCGGCGAGGCAGAAGCGCTCACCGACACTAACTGGGAGAATCCGCTCGGTTTCTTCGAGCGTCGCGATGCACGCGCACTATGCGATGCGCTGCTGCACGGTGCCGGCGCAGATTGGTGGAAAGTGACCAATTTCGATCCTGATCGAATCCCCCTGTCCGTCATGACGCCTCGTGTACGGGAATTGCGTGATTTAGTCTCTCGTCTCGACCAAGGCGCAGGGCCGTACGGCGCATGGGCGCTGAAAGAGCCACGGTTGTGCCTGCTTCTGCCGGTCCTGCGCCGCGCACTCACAAATCCCCACCTCATCATGGTAGTGCGGCACCCGGTTGAAGTGGCGCGCTCGTTACGGCGCCGCAACGGTTTCTCGCTTACTGCCGGACTGGCCCTCTGGGAAGCATATGTGGTGGCAACGCTCGAGAACGCTGGCAATCTCTCGGTCATTCCGGTGCTTTACGACAACCTAATCAACGCACCCGAAGCAACGCTGCAACGCCTTGCTGAGGAACTTGCCAATCGCGGTGTTCAGCAACTTGATGCAAAAGCGGGCATCAGTGCTATCCGGTCCAGCCTGCGCCGCGAGGAAGTAGACACCGGTATCGACAGTGTCCGACTCTCTGCCAAACAGAAAGAACTCTGGACGAAACTGCAAGCTGGCGAACTGTCTCGCGAAGACGCTGTCCTGTCTGACGAGGCGCGCGAAACGCTTCTCGACTTCGAAAGTGATGAGACCAGCCGGCAGAACAATCTCGCGGAGATCAAGAAACTCCAAAAGCGCCTACAGGATGCGCTCGCAAACCCCGAACATGAGCGCACCGTCGAAGACCTGAAACGACGCATCGACAAGGAAAAGGCGACCGCCGAGAAGCTCGAAGCAGAACTGGCCGAGCGCATCGAGAAAGAGAAGGAAAATGCCAAGAAACTCGAAGCCGACCTCTTCGTTCGCGTCGAGAAAGAGAAGTCGAATGCCAAGAAGCTCGAAGCCGACCTCCTCGCTCGCGTCGAGAAAGAGAAGGCGGATGCCAAGAAGCTCGAAGCCGACCTCCTCGCTCGCATCGAGAAAGAGAAGGCGGATGCCAAGAAGCTCGAAGCCGACCTCCTCGCTCGCGTCGAGAAAGAGAAGGTGAATGCCAAGAAGCTCGAAACCGACCTCCTCGCTCGCATCGAGAAAGAGAAGGCGAATGCCGAGAAACGCCAATCGGATCTGTCCGACCGTCTCGGCAAGGAAAAATCTCGAGCGAAACGGATAGAGACGGAGTTGACCGGCAAAATCGGCGCCTTGGATGCGCTGACCCGGCAACTCGACAGCGCTTCGAAAAGACTTGAACGTCTCACCAAAGCCGAAGCTGAAGCCGAAGCCGCATTAACGGCGAAACAGGCGTCCGAATTAGAACTCAGGAACGCTAAAGTCGATATCGCGGAAAAGCGAAAATCGATTGCCGCGTTAGAAAAAACACTGGCTGATGCCAAAGCGGCTCAGAAGGGCGAGATAGCGAAGACCGCAGATGTAAGGAGACAACTCGCTGCGAGCCGCGCTGCCCTCAAGGAGGCGGAACTTCGGCCAAGGGCGCTGGAACTCGAGCGGGATGCCCTATCGGTACGCCTGCTTGCACTACGAGCCAATGCTGATGCATTACGTAAATCGCTTCGTTGGCGTGCGGGCGGGATCGTCCTCGCCCCGATGGCCCCGATCGCGGCGGTTGCGCGATGGCGTAACCGCCGCCGCCTCAAACGCGACGCCCTGCTGATCGAGGCATCTGATCTCTTCGATCGCGAAGCATATCGGAAGCTTTACCCTGATCTGCAAGAAAGTGGGCTCGATCCGCTTGAGCACTACATTACCCGCGGATGGCGTGAAGGGCGTGAGCCTGGCCCGCGGTTTGTGGCCCAAAACTATCTGGATGCCTACCCGGACGTTCTGGCAAAAGGCGTCAACCCGCTGCTGCACTATCTCACCAGCGGAAAATCCGAGGGCCGACTACCGAACCCGCCAGCGAGTTCGCAGGCAGCACCTGCCCTCATGGATAGCGCAGGTGGCCGAGCATTGATCGAAGCTTCCGGCCTGTTTGATCGCTCTTATTACCTGGAACAGCACCCCGATGTGAGAGCGGCCGGCGTGGATCCGCTGGATCATTTTCTTGCATCTGGATGGCATGAGGGCCGAGCGCCTGGCCCCGGCTTTGACAGCCGCTGGTACCTTGAAAGCAATCCTGACGTTAAGGCAGCAGGCATGAACCCGCTCGTCCACTACATCACGAACGGCCGTGTCGAAGGACGCCCGCCTTTGCCGAATTCACTTGTGTCGAACAAAGCTCAGTCGCCTGCCGGGAAAAAAAAGACAAAGGACCGCTCACCTTACGACAGAGTGCTTCGAAAATTGCTCTCGCACTGCAACGACCCCACAATCCCCAAAGCCATCGCTCGATCCGAAGAACAACTGGATAAACTCAGGCGAACTTCCTCCTACACAACGAATTCGGCGATGGTTAGCGTTATCATGCCAACATGGAACAGGGCACACATAGTTCACGACGCCATCAAAAGTGTGCTCGCGCAAGAATTCGTCGACTGGGAACTGCTGGTTTGTGATGATGCAAGCACTGACAATACGGCGGAAGTTGTCAAAGGATTCAATGACCCGCGCATTCGATATCTCCGCATCAACAAAGGCGGCGCTGCTGCCGCACGCAACGTCGGCTTGGCCGCCGCCCAAGGCGGCATAATCGCTTATCTCGACAGCGACAATCTCTGGCATCCGGCCTTTTTGCTAGCTATGACGAACCTCCTGTCCAGGCACCCTGGTCACTCCTGCGCGTATGCTGATTTTATCGACTACGAACATGGATCGAATGGCGACCTGCATATACGATCACATGCACGCCCCAAATTTGTGCACGAGAATCTTCTCAACAAGAACTTCATTGATCTAAATTCATTTGTTCACAGACGAGAACTGTATGACCTATTTGGCGGATTCAACGAGAACCTGACAAGACGTCAGGACTATGACCTAATTCTGAAGTATACATGGCTGCGCGACCCGCTTCACCTAAAGCGCATTCTCGCTCTCTACCAACGCAACGACGCCCTCAACCAAATCACCAAAAGCATGAAGCATGACGAGTCGTGCATTCCGATCATCGACGGTGCCGTTGCCACTTACCTGAGTGAAGGCTTGCCGGTTGTCGCTAAGCCCAAAGTTCGCAAGGTCACGATTATTTCATGGGACCTCAGCAGGAACCACTATTCAAAACCCTTCGCGCTCGCTGAAGCGCTGTCATCCGAATACGACGTTCAGGTTGTCGCATTCCGATTCTTCGAGGAGATGTTCCCTCCCCTAAAGGATGTCACGCCTACCTTCCGCACCGTCTACATCGATGGCACCCAGTTCCCAGACTTTTTCGACGCGTTGAAATTGGCAATGGATGCCATTGACGGAGAGATTATATACGTCGTGAAACCGCGACTTCCGAGCCTCGGCCTCGCGCTTCTGTCAAACTACACGAAGGCGGCTCCGATCGTATTGGAGATCAATGATCTGGAAACGGTTGTATCATCTCCCAACAGCACCGACTCTCATCGAGAATCGGATTTCGAACAAGTCGACCTTAGGTCGGAAGACCTGCTGAACCCTTACAGCGACCACTGGTCCCATATCATGGACCCTATCGCCAAAACGCTTCCCGTCCTCGTTACCCACAACAAAGGTATCGATGCGCATTTCGACAACCAATGTCTCTACATGCGTAATCTGAAGGATGAATCCGTCTATAATCCGGCTATCTACGACCGCGAGGCGATTCGCGAGGAACTCGGATTCTCGCCGAATGACCGGATCATTCTGTTTGGAGGACTCCTCCGGAAGCACAAGGGCATCTATGAACTCGTTGACCTCGTCGAGCGCTTGGGTGACCCTTCTTACAAACTTCTCTTCGTCGGCTCACGCGTAACGCCGGATCAGGAACGCCTGATCAAACGTTTCGGGGAACGCATCCGTGTTCTGCCGCCGCAAGATCGCCCCGCTATGGCGCGGATCAACCTCGCCGCTGATCTGGTTATTCTGTGGTTAGATCCTAATGTCCCAGCCAGCCATTATCAGATGCCTTACAAAGCAACTGATGCCCTCGCGATGGGCACACCCATTATTGCAAACGGAATATCCGACCTCGAACCTCTTGGAAAACAGGGTTATGTTAAGTTGGTCCCATTCGGCGACTGGGACGGCATGACAAATGCGATCAAATCCCTATTTGCCAATCCGGAAATGACGCAGACCATGAAAATGGCTGGGCGGCGTCTTTTCCTGCGCCAATTCTCCTATGCTGCCGCTCGCGCAAACTTCGCACTTGCGAGCTATCGAGCTTTGAACAGCGTGGGCGGAATACTTCCCGCAGCCGTCAAATTCTCAGAGCGTTTTAACACGTTCTACAAGACAATCACCGGCGTCAGCGATCCCTTCGTAGAAGCCGGGATGGCGTTACCCCTACCGCACAAAAGCGGAAACGGACCGGCGGCACCTGACGATGACGGCATCACTGTTGTCACGACCGATGAACTGAACCGGATATATTGGAGCGACCCCGACGGTATTGCTGTCATCATGCCATGCATTGACACCGAGAAAGGCTATGCAACCGCGAAGCTGCTCCAGAAGCGATCGGGCACCCCTGCGCGAGTGTTTGTCGTTGAAGACATCCATCGGAAGGGATTCATCGAAACGCTGAACATGACAGCGGCGCGAATTAGTGTGAAGTATATTGTATACCTCGCTGAAGATGCCTTTCCAGGAATCAATTGGCTTAAAATTGCACGCACACGCCTTGACGAGACTGGCAAAGGACTTCTCGCATTCAATTGTGGCAAGTGGCACGGTCGGATCGCAGCATTCGGCATGGTGCGGACCTCTTGGATCAGAAAGCACTACGGACACGCCGTTTTGTATCCCGGCTATTCGGCTCACAAGGCCGACAACGAGATAACTGTGATCGCCCGCGCATCGAACCAGCTTCTATACGATTCGAATGCCACTCTGGTAGAATATGACCCAGAAAAACCCTTCAGACCTGTCGGAACGGAACCTCCAACGTTTGCGGCAGACAGTCAGTATTTCTTCGATCGATTTGACGGAGGTTTCGGCGGTGCTTTTGCAAAGCAAGTTCTTCGCCCCTTCAAGGAGGAGTACTTCTATCAACGTCGGATAAAGGAGCGTTCGGGCGAAGAATATATTGGCGGGGCAGATGAGATCGTCGAACTGAATGTTTCCAACCTGGATAATCTTTCGTTTGACGACCCGGACGGAATTGCCGTCATAATGCCATCAATCAATCTGGACAAAGCACGACGGACAGCGATTTTGCTTCAGAAGCGGGCAAACAGTCCCGCGAAATACTTCCTTGTGGATGATACTGTTAGGCAAGGCTTCATTAAGACACTAAACGACACGGCTGCGCGCCTCAATGTAAAGTACGTCGTGTACTTGGCCGAAGATGCATTTCCGGGTGCAGATTGGCTAAAGTTGGCACGCGATCACCTTGAATCTACTGGCAAGGGATTGCTGGCATTTAATTGTGGCAAATGGCACGGACGGATCGCCGCGTTTGGCATGGTGAATATGGACTGGGTCAAGCACCTCTATGGCGGTCCCGTGCTGTTTCCGGAATATGAAGCGCACAAAGCCGATAACGAGATCACCGCGATCGCACGCACAACTTCGCAATTCGTGTACGCGCCGGATTGCGTTTTGGTGGAATTCGATCCCGGCAAAGTATTCGTCGAGAACGTTCCGCATGACAAGGCGCTTTTCCGCTATCGCTTCCGGACTGGATTTGACGGACTCGCACCGATCGATAGGCTGGAAGCGCTTGCATCTTCATACTTCGTTCCCTGGACTGACGAACCCCCAAAGGCGAAGCCGGCAAATGCTCAACCCAAAAAGCCCCCCCAACCTAGCGTCGCTATACGACCTTCTGAGAAAGAAGCTTCTGCCACACCCATCGCATCAAGCACCAAAGGCGACCAAACGGAAAGCGCGACCAGGGATACGTTCGCCCTGTATAGGATCATTGGGAATGATCTTTATCCCCGGCACCGGCGCGGACAGTCGTTCGACAACCTGAAATTCATCTTAGACCACGAGCCTGAACTGGAAGGCGCCACCAAACGCTTCGTTCTCAATCGCATCGTCGATGAAGCGCAGGAAGAACAGATGATTTCTCTTTTGGAAGCAACTGGTACTGAATATCTACGCATTCCCTTCGAAATCGAGGCGTACCGGAAAATCGGTTTCGATACAGATTCTTTCCATAAGTCCGGATTGTTATCCAAAGCTGTATTCAACGAATTCGAAGACGTAAAGCGAGACCGGGCAATCGCAGCTCTGTATCGCCTGAAAAATAACTACGCCATGAACAATAATGGAGCTCGAAACTTTGCACTGGCTGATGGACGCTCTCGTGCGACCTGGATCCTGCCTTGGGATGGCAATTGCTTCCTGACGAAAGAGGCCTGGGAGGAAATCAGGCGAGATGTTGCGAACGCCCAAGAGCACAAGTATTTCACGGTGCCGATGGCGCGCATGACAAACAATGAGGACCTCATAAACGGAGGCATCATTCCAGAGGCGACTGAAGAACCACAGATCATATTCCATCATGATGCAGCAGAAATGTTCAACGAATCCTTCTGTTATGGCCGCCGCCCCAAAGTAGAACTTCTCTGGAGGCTGAAAGTGCCGGGTGTTTGGGACAAATATCGGGATGATGCATGGGATCAAGATCGACTTCCGCACTCTGAAGACTCCAACCGAGTCGGCAGGGCGGGTTGGACTGCACGCCTGTTCTCTGGCATGTCCGATTTGGAACAGCAAAATAACGACGGAGCACTGAACCGCGGCTTTGCGCGCACACAGGCCATTGTCACCACACTGCGTCGACTCGATAGGGCCGTGACAGAATCATCTCCCGAAAACCTTGTATCCATGGATTCCACAAGCCTTCAGAGTGAAATCAAGTCTCGCTCAAATCCTGAATTGACGAAAGTTGTAAATCGGCTTCGTCAGGATGGAAATGACGCCTTGGCGCGAGGTCCTTATTCAGTCTGTGACAAGACAACCCTCCCCCCGAGCGGTGACAAGCGGGACTACTGGCATCCAGCGCCATACTGGTGGCCAAACCCCGACAAACCTAATGGTTTGCCGTACACGCGCCGAGACGGAGAACGCGTGCCTGGAACCAAGTTGTACGAACTTGGAAGCGAGAAGTACGACCGTACACGCCTCCAGCGTGTCTTCGATGACTCACTGGCACTGGCGCTGGCATACGCCTTCACTAGTGAAAAGCAATATGCCGAACATGCATCGACAATTCTCGAGCGTTTCTTCGTGAATCCTGAAACACGCATGAATCCTCACCTGAAGTACGGTCAGGTCCGGCTGGGGCACAATATGGATCTCGGCGCACCGACAGGCCTGATCGAAATGAAGGATATCTATTTCTATCTTGACGCCGTTCGACTGGTCAAACAGGCGGGAGCCGTATCTGAGAAAGTGTCCGGCGCTTTCGATGAATGGCTGGAGGTTTACCTAGATTGGCTGCTGATGTCGGACCAGGGCAAGGCAGAACGTCGCGCGATCAACAACCATGGCACCTGCTACGATTTGCAAATCGGCGCCATTGCCGCTTACCTCGACGATCAGGACGTGCTGTTTGAAACGTTGGCGAGGGCGAATACCCGTATTGCAACACAATTCGCGCCTGATGGAAGTCAGCCCGATGAATTGAAGCGCAAGACTACGGCGCATTACTGCTGCTTTAACATGCAAAGCTGGATCAATTTGGCGAACCTCGGCGAACAATGGGGTGTCGACCTATGGGCTCACAAGGCCCCTAATGGCGCGAGTCTCGGGAAGGGAGCACAATGGTTACTGGAGCATATGGGGAAACCCTGGCCGTTCGAGCAGATCGATGCGTTTAATCCCGATCGATTCCTGCCGATCTGGTTTGCAGCCCTGCCCCACCTCGAAGCACCCGAACGCATTATTACTCCACCACAGCGAACCCCCTTCAATGCGGAGCCGGTATTCTTCCCGCACGATGGAATTCGTCCATTCTGGAGTCTGGGCATGTCGACGCAAATATGGGATGCCGTGAAACGGCAAAGCGCCTCCAAGCCAATCGCAAAAGTTTCGGAGGCCTGATCGATGGCAACCTATCCCGACCAGGCTATTCCGCTATTGATAGTCGGCCGCCAGCGCGCCGGCACACGATTCATAACGGACTTTATGAATGAACTGGACGAAGTGACGCTTCAGGGTGAGCTTCCAAATCCAGTCATGCGGCACATCGAACAGTTCATGAACAGCGTCAATAAGTATTATGACAAGGTCGCAGCCAGTGACGATGACAGAAAGCAACGTGAACAACGGCGCTGGCAGCTGAAGCGGGAGCAGCTGCTCTTCGCACTTTGGGCAAATTGCGGACAATCCGACCGTGTCGAGCCAAGCCGCGACATAAAATACTACGGATACAAAAGACCCAACAACGAGTTCTATTTCGACTTTTATGAACAGATGCTTCAGCATAACAAGCCCCGATACGTATACTGCATCAGGAATTTTACGGACAATTACCTGTCCATTGTATCGAGGTGGCCTGAACGGGATATTAAGCAGGTGTCTGACGACTATTTGGCTTCCGTCCGACAATACCAGGCTATGAAAGCATCAGCGTCTGATCGCGTGTTTCTGTTCAACCTTGACGACTTTAGCGCCATCGGCCTGTCCTACTTGGAAAGGCAGGTTTTGGCCCCGCTCGGACTATCAATTCCAGACAACAGTCGAACGGATTTCGCACATCGCCCTCCTATAAACACTGCGGCGGACGTTGGGGTCACGCGCCGTGATACCCTAACTCAATCCGAGAACGACTTCCTGAACAGCCACCCAGAAACCAACACTATATTCGAATCTCTTTCAATCGCACCCAAGGCCCAAGAAACATGAGCAAGTCACCCACTAAACGAGCGAAATTACCAGCCGGCCATGATGGTTTCTTGAGTGGACACAATGATGCAATACAAAAAAGCCTGAATAGGCAACCTCGAGGTTCGTATTGTCCGATGTGCGGATCGCATGTCGATGCGTTTCGAGACGGTGGCGTCCGGAGGCAACGGAAAAACTCAAAGTGCCAAGCCTGCGGTTCACTTGAGCGTCATCGGCTGTTCTGGATATACTTTGTCAATCATGTGTGGCCTCAGCTTCCTGCAGGACGCAAAAGTTTGCTTCACGTCGCGCCTGAACCAGTGTTCACCAGTCTTCTAAGCAATAACCCTGAAATCGACTACTTGTCTGGCGACCTGTTCATGGAAAGCGCCATGATAAGACTGGACCTTACAGATATTCAGTTCAAGGATAATGTGTTTGACATAATCATCTGCTCGCACATCCTTGAGCATATACCAGATGACCGCAAGGCCATGCAGGAAATGCAGCGTGTTCTGAAACCAGGTGGCGCAGCGCTTATTATGGTGCCAACGTCTGGCGCAAAGACTTATGAAGACTTTTCCATCACGGCGCCTGAAGAGCGATTGGTACATTTTGGGCAGGAAGATCATGTTCGGAAATATGGTTTCGATATCGTAGGACGCTTGGAAGCCTGTGGCCTCACCGTAAGAACATGGCCTCAAGAGGGTGAATTGGATCCAGATATCATGGAGATTATTTCGTCTGGTCGGCGCGTGGTCTTCGATTGCCGAAAACCCGCTAACCCGTAGTGCCCGTTCCTGTGAGCAATTCCAGTGTCTCGTTCAAGGTACCACAAGCAAATTCAGTGTGCTGTAAGTGATATACTCGAATATGAGTAGTTGAATTTCAAACAGGAGCAGCCCCGTTCTCGAAAATTGATTGTGGTTTGGTTGTCTGATGCCTGTAGCCTCTGAATACATTCAGTACTGGGCAATGAAACACCTCTGCTCGATCGAAATGAACCAATCGAGCAAGCCCGAAGGAACCAGCTATGCGACCGCAAGACAAAAGTAGAATCGCCGACAAATGGAACAAGCAGGCCTCGGCTAGCCTGATAAGGGCAAACTATTGGTTTTACCCGCAGATATGTGGACACTTCAACAAGCGAGTCTGCGGCAAGCCGTTGCCGAGAGTTTCTGACGGCCTCCATGCCAGACTCGAAGGCATCGGCACTTTCGAAAAGGCCGTGTCTGTTGGATGTGGACGAGCGACGAAAGAACAAGACCTGTTGCGCCGTGGTATTGTTGAAAATTTCGATCTTTTCGATCTCTCAGACGCCAGGCTTGCAGATGCCGAGGCACGGTACACGGCGAAGGGCTTGGCGGACCGGACAAGGTTCAATTGTTCTGACGCATTCGCATCGACACCGCATGAGACTTACGATCTAGTCTACTGGAATTCCTCCTTGCACCATATGCAGGATACAGTGGCTGCGGTTGAGTGGAGTTGGAATGTCTTGAAGCCAGGCGGCCTGTTTGCGATGTTCGAATTTACCGGCCCGACACGCTGGCAATGGACGGACGAAAACCTGTCCTACATCAACCGCTTGAGGGAATGCCTTCCTGAACGCCTGCTTCCCAAGGTAGATGGAAAAACACAACAACGACGACGCCCTTCCGTTGAGAAAATGATCCGGCGCGACCCATCTGAAGCTGCAGACAGTGAAAATATCCTACCGGCAATCGCTCGGTTTTTTCCTGACGCTGAAGTCATTCATCTCGGCGGGAGTATTTACAATATGGGCCTGAATGGAGCCTTGCCGAATTTCGAAAGCGACGATACCTGGATTATCGACCTGATGCTCTTGATGGATGATATTCTTCTGGATAATGGCCACAGTCAGCACGCCGTAGCGTTGGGGTACAAAAGGTAAGCCGCTTATTGCGTGACTGGCACTGATGTTCATCCCATCGCTGCAAACCCCGCCACCGGAACTCATGTGGGCTCATCCTCCAAACGCTGTGACAGAGTCAGAAGGTAGTGCTGAGCCACCGCGCGAATGTCATCGGTCAAATCCACCTGCGCTGCCACGGCATCCTGCATCCGTTTGACCTCGTCCCATTCTGCTTTTCCAAAGCGGGATATCGTGACGCTCTCGGTGTGCCGGCGGTGATAGTTCAACGGGCGGGGATCAAAGGCGATACGGCCCAGCTGCGCGAGGTGCATATAGACGCACCAGTCGCCGGCCACGCGATAGGTGCTGATGTCGTCCATCTGCGCCGTCAGGACCCGTCGCAGGGCATCCCGGCGAAACAGGACACTGCTGACATTCGGGATCGTGTTCTTAACCGACAGGCCCTCCGCAAGCTCTTCTCGCCCCTCATTCACGAACGGCCGGCGCCAGCGTTCGGCATCCACGTCACTCACATAATCCAGATAGTGAGGGCACATTATCTCGCCCTGCTCGTTAACCTGATTTGACTGCGTATAAGACAGTACAACGTCGCTGTCACTGAACGCCGACGCTGCGCTTTCCACAAATTCTCGCGCGGCCCAGTCATCCGCTTCGGCAATCCATACGATATCGCCTTCAGCCAGATCGACCCCTTTTTGCCATTGAGCAAAGACGGAGCCCGAATTCGTATCATTCGATATGATCCGATAGCGAACAGGACTGTTCTGCAACATCTGCTGAGCCACATGCAGGCTGTCATCCGACGAGGCATCGTCCAGAAAAATAATCTCCCACACCGGCAGGCTCTGGCTCAGGATGGTCGATAGGCGGTGAGGCAGATGACGCGCGTAATTGTAGTTGGGCACGATCACCGAAACTTTCGGACACGGCTCGCCCAGCTCGCGCAGAACGTCCCCGACGAAACTCTGGAAGCCGAACTTTGCCCGCACCATTTCAAGCGCCTGCTGCGCCGGCCCCGCTCCGGCTGTTTCGGCCGCCAACAGGATCTGCAACGCCTCCGCGAAATTTCCGGCACTCGCATCCGGCAAGGCCGTGACAGCGCCGCTTGAGGAAAGGTCCTCAATCCCGCCGGTTCCCGCGATCATGAGAACAGGCGTTCCGGCATCAAACGCCTCAAGCGCTGTTGACGGATACGGATCCTCCCGCGACGTGAGGGCATAGGCGCTCGCGGCGGTGTAGTAGAGCGACGTGTCCGCGCGGAATCCCGGCAAGTGGACATGCGACGCAATGTCGAGCGCGTCTCGCAATATGTCATCGCAAACCGAGCGCATCTCCTGGCTGAGGTCGCCGATCCAGACAAAGTGCAGGTCAGGATTCTCCCGCGCGGCTGCGACCGCCCAGTGGCAGAAAATGTCCACACCCTTTCGGTAGTCGCCGTAGCCGACGCCAATGACGAAGACCGATGTGCCAGGCAGGTTCATCTGTTTGCAGAGTTTTTCCCGCGCAGTTTCCTTGTCAGCGAGCCTGGCAATACCTTCGCGCTTATACAGCCCCTGTGGCGCAATCAATGCGCGCTGCCACGGCGAGCCGAGAATCTTGTCGGCGGTCTGGTCCCTCACCATGTCCGCCGCAAATATGACGCGCCGCGCATGCGCGTCCATCGCCTTTATCGCCGGTTGCAGTTTCATCGTCTCGATGATGACGGGCATTTCATGCACCAGCCCGACAAATGCTATGCCGACCTCCGCCAGGTAGGGTGATATCCAGCCCGAAGCCGCTGAGTTGACGATCGCCTTCTCAAATCCCTGGTCATGGAGTTCGTTCAGGAGCGCACGTACCCGTTCCGGCGACCGGGCTTTTTGATTGAGCTGTATCAGCCGACCGTATACGGAAAAATTGGACCCAAGTTCACCTTCGCCGCAGGCGACTGTGATTATCTCATACCCAAACTGCTGCCTGAGCATTGCCGCGAAACTGAGCGCTAGGTACTGTGCTCCATGCCGGTGCAGGTCGTGCACGACGATAATGATCTTGCGTGCACGTGTAGCCTGGACAGTTGGCTCGAGCGGTACCAGCTGTGCGGGCTCGACCCGCTCCTGGACCTTCGGCGGCAGCAGCGCCCGTCGTGTAGCATCTAGCCAGGCATAGCCATTTTGTGCGTCTGGTTCGAGGTAAGCGCCCTCGGCCCATTCATTCCAGGCGTTGATGAAAACCAGCCGCTCCTGAGCATCGCGGAAGTCCTGTGTCACCTGGGCCGCCGCGCGCCTCAACCACAATTCGTATTGACCCGGCGAACTGCCCCAGAGAATTGCGCTCTGGTTCATCCGGCGTGCCGTATTGTCCCATTGGGGCGTCACACCCCGGAACAGGCGGTAGGGGACTTCGGGATAGTCCGCACTGCGCTCCACCAGCTTCGACCAGTCGTAGATATGGCAGGCGAACGCATCCGAAACCGGCTCAACCAAGTTTTCCACAGGCTCGAGGCCCAGATTGTTTGGCGGAAATTCGATGGCCGCATCGAATCCATATTCGGAAGGATCGACTGTCTCGAAGGATTGTGTGTAGGCCAGATAGATCTCTCCTATGCCGTTACGCCGGCACCACTCACGCCATCGGTCCGCCGTGGCCCGTGCATCAGGAAGCAAGCCGGGTCGATAGACAAGCAACAGAGGCCGATTCCCAATCCTGATATATTTCGGGTTCTTCAGGTACGTCGCTAGGTGAGCAATGAACGCAAGGTCATCGTCTTCGGAATGCGCCTGCGCCATGAGAACATCGTCCTCACGTCCGTCCCATCTCCGGCTCCAGTTTTCATTGGCCCAGCAAAGGCAGAACGGGAACGTGATCTCATCATCGGTTGCGTAAGCTTCAACTGGCGCCTCGAGCAAACGCTTGCCGGCGAACCAATAAAAATAGAAGCAGAACCCGCCAAGGCCATACTGATCAGCAAGGCGTGCCTGGCGTCGCCGTATGGCAGGGTTCTTCAGCAAGTCATAATAGCCGAGTTCAGATGGCCTGCGGGGCTGATTATGGCCTTCGAATTGCGGCCGGGCCCGTCGCACGTTTGTCCACTCGGTGAAACCCTTTCCCCACCAGCGGTCATTTTCTTCAATTGGATGGAATTGCGGCAGGTAGAATGCGATCGCACGCGCCGCTAGCTTCGCCGGGCGACCTAGTGCAGACAACTCTCGATACGCCGATCCTCCCACAGAATTGGCCGGAACGGCTTTCAGGTTCGCTAGGTAATGACGCAAACGGTCCTCTTCCAGCTTCCAGTTCCTGTAGGTCACGCTCCAGCTAACGAGTATCGGGGCACGCCTGAACACATGCCCCATGACATGATCTTTGGCCGCTGACGACAACGGGACCGCGCGCCAAAGCGTCCGGGCCGTGCCGGATAAAATGCGCCGAGCGATCATGTCGATGCGCCGGGCCTGATTCATGTCACTCATGGCAACCATTGCTCCGCAGCGAGACTGGACGGCGTAATCTGCATTCCGGGCTCCCGCCATGGACGCAAGATACTCTCCATTCCACTATCGGATTTTCTATTCAACCCCGCAGCCTGCAAAGCTGTTTGAACCCTCGCCGTGGCAGTGTAAGCAAACACGGATGAGAACAGCCTGCTTCACGATTTGTTCGCGGAATTACCTCGCCTATGCGCTGACATTGCGGGAAAGCCTCCTTGCAGTCGAACCCGGCCGGGATTTCTTCATCTTCCTCGCCGATTCGCCTTTAGATGACCCATCTCAGCTGCCAGGCGTGGTTGCCATTCCTGCGGCAGACCTGAGCCTTGCCAACTTCCAGGACATGGCGTTCCGCTATTCCATCATGGAGTTCAATACCGCTATCAAGGCGTCGTGCTTTCAGCATCTACTGAGAAAACTGGACTATGATGCAGCCATATATATCGACCCCGACATACAACTTTTCCAGCCATTCGACCAGGTTCATGCAGCGCTGGAAAACGGTGCATCTTGCGTGCTCACTCCGCACATCTTGTCCCCACTCCGCGATTCAGCGAAGCCTTCCGATCTGGACATCCTTGCGAGCGGCACGTTCAATCTGGGCTTTGGAGCCTTCGCTCGTACCGCAGAGAGTCTCGCCTTTCTCGAATGGTGGGCCGAAACAATGAAACACCATTGTTATGTCGATCTTGCAAACGGCCTGTTTGTCGACCAGCGCTTCATGGATTTCGCTCCGAGCTTCATCGACGCGCTCACGGTCATCAAAGATCCGGGGTACAATGTCGCTTACTGGAACCTCGCCAACCGCCCCGTCCGCAAGGAGGATGGTATCTGGATGGCCGCAGGCTCGCCACTCGTATTCTTCCATTTCAGCGGCGTTTCGCCCGGTTCACCAGATGTGTTTTCCAAGCATCAGTCCCGCTTCGACATGACCAATATCGGCGACGCAGCTGAACTCGTACGCAACTATACAGCTGCTCTCGAAGATCACGGCCATGCCCATTGGTCCACCCTACCCTACGCCTTCGGGCAATTCGCCAATGGCAAACACATCGTGGACGTCATGCGCCGCGGGCCGCCCGTTGACCCGTCAGACCCCTTCAGGGAACCGAATCATGTCTGGTGGAGCACGCCGACCGACCGCGTGGACTCTGTGCCCGGCCTGACGATCACCCGGTTGATGTATGCGATCCATGCTGCCCGGCCCGACCTGATGGAAATGTTTCCACTATCGACGGCTTCCGGACAGCGGGGCTTCCATGCATGGTTCATCACGCATGGTGCGCAGGAGTATCGCATCGAGAAAACGTCCCTGGAGCCGGCTATGGCTGCATCACCGGTACGCAACCGTCAGCTCGCCCGCCTGTTCGCGCGGCTCAGACTGGCGCGCTCCCGCAAACCATCAGGCTCACAGGATCTGTCATGACCGAATTGTTTTTCGATAGCTATCCGCGATTCTATGAAACGTCCTTGACGCGGCGCCTGCCAAACCGCCTGCACCAGCGCTGGCGGAAAATCATTGTTCAGAACAAAGCTGCTCTCGAAGGCGCCCGTGTCCTGGACCTTGCATGCCATGACGGCCGGTGGTCGTTCGCTGCTTTGAAGGCTGGCGCGGCATATGTTGAAGGCGTTGAAGGCCGCCAGGAACTGGTAGACAGCGCCAATGAGAACTTCGAATCCTATGGAATAAGCAAGGATGCTTACCGATTTTCCCAAGGCGATGTTGTGGATTTCCTCACGACTGAGACGAACAGGAAGTTTGACGTCATCCTGAACCTTGGATTTTTCTATCACACGCTGAAGCACCTCGAAATCATCGAACGCATGGCGCAGTTTGGCGCGCACACATTCATTTTTGATACGGCGGTGGACCTTTCAAAAGGCAATATCATCAGCATCGAACTGGAAGCTGTTTCGGACCCGCGCAATGCAATAGACCATCTGGATGCGAGCCGCAAAATGGTACCGGTTGGAAGAATTTCGCGAAGTGCGCTGGCATTGATGCTGAATTCAGTCGGATATGATTGCATCGAATTGGACTGGCATACGGATGTCGATGATTTTTCCGAATGCAGGACCTATGAGAACCGCAAGCGCGGAACATTCATCGCTACACGTCGATAACCCTTTCCCTGGAGGACTTCTGTGGCAGAAGGCATGGAGCCCGACTCACCAGTGCCCATAGCGATCGGCGCGGTTGGCGGCAGCGGGACACGCGTCATCGCGCAATTGCTGATTGATGCGGGAATCTATCTGGGGTCAGACCTGAATGACCCGAACGACAATCTCTGGTTCACGCTTCTTTTCAAACGCCTCAGCGTTCTTGACGAACCGCAGGAAGACCTCGAACACCTGTTCGATCTGTTCTCCCGACGAATGACCGGGGAAGTCCCCTCGGATGAAGCGGACATTCGCCGCATCAAAGAACTGGCTTCCATCGGCAGGTCCCAGCATCCGGCCGAATGGTTACTGAAGAGAGCGGACCGTTTCCTGTCTGGAACTGCAGGTACGGACGGACCAGTTGGCGCGCATCAATGGGGCTGGAAGGAACCCAACACCCACGTCATTATCGACAAGCTGCTGACATTCAATTCGTCGCTTCGCTACATCCACATCATGCGGAATGGATTGGATATGGCTTTTAACCGGAACCAGAATCAACCGGCCTTGTGGGGCTCCGTCTTTCTGGGTTCGGACGGCGAAGTGACACCCCGACGATCGCTGCAATATTGGTGTGTCGTCCATCGCCGCATCCAGGGCATTGCAGACGCGCATCCAGGCCGTGTCCTGCTCGTCAGCTTTGACGCGCTGTGCCGCGACCCCCAATTCGAGTGCCGCCGGCTGCTCGACTTCTGCGATATATCCATGCCCGACACCAGGCTCGAGGCATTTGCGAACGGGATCAGCACACCTCGGTCAACGGGCGTTTTCAGGCAGAAGGATACAAGCCAACTGGCTCGCGAAGACATCGCCTATGTCGAAAGCCTCGGCTTCGAGACCCGGTAGCAAGACCCAGGGTCATGCAAACACGCCCAGAACCCGGGCGAATGTCGTCACCAGGTCCGTGGCACCGCCATACAGTTTCTCGCGCAGGAAGACGAGGTGGCTGTTGGAGATGGGTGACAATTCCGTGGTGAGCACGGGCGTTGCCATCGCGTTGCGTGTCCCGTCGCTCAGTGCATTGGCACCAAATGCCGTCCCCATCGCCCCGTTCGCCGAAGCCGCCAACTCGGCAGAACCATCGCTGGATGACACGTACAGGCCCAGCATTACGCCCCTTTGCGGAAAGACGGCGCCAAGCTGGCTGGCAAGATAGCCGCTGATGTCCAGCGCGACCATTTCCAATTCGTTCTCGCCAGTGGGGTCAGGGTCGCCCAGGCGTATCACGTCACCATTGGCCCAACCCGCCACATGCGCGGCGTCGGTCACGCGCAGGTCTGTCGTGGAGATGTTCCAGTCCACCCATGCGGCTTCTGCGGGCGACTTGCTCGTGTTCCATATCCGCACTGCCACATTGCCCCGCATGCCATCAGAAAAGACCGCGTCCGCCTCTGCTGCGCTGAGGGTCAGTGTCGTGCCGCTGACCCCGCCGAGCGTATATGTGCGCGGCGTTGCCGGCCGCGACGTGTCGAGGCGCCATATCTGCCGCACCGGAGAGGGAACATATTGTGCGACAAGCAGGCCCGATTCGACATGCGCGATGCCTTGCGGAAAGCGCATCACGCCATCCGCCCGCCCGATCTGCACCGCTTCCTTCCAAGTGCCACCGTCGGCGCTGACCTTGATGTGAAAATCATCGTCCCCGGCCAGGCCAAATTCGGCGCGCCCGGAGAATCCGGTCTGGAACAGCACAGACGCCGTATTGCCCGCGTCCGCCTTGTTGATCACCTTGCGTGCATCGCCGCTGCCGGGCGTCACGTCATCATGGCTCAGCAACTCGACATCGGTCTTGACGGCCAGGCGGTTTGAATCATCGGCCACCGTGTTGATGCCAATTCGCGCAACGGTCCGGTCCGTCAGGTCACCCCAGCCAGTGCCGTCATGCAGCATCAGCTGGCCCCGTGCTGCATCAAACACCATCCAGCCGGTCCCGGGCGTGATGAACGTCCAGGCCCCGTCCTGAAACACCGCCAACACGCCTTCCGCCTTCTCGCTCCACGCCGCACCGGTCGCCGAGGCTGGTACCAGGTAGGCGTCCCCCTCCAGTGGGGCCACCGGCTGTGCCACCACATCTGACGCGATCACCCGCATCTGGACCAGCGCGTCCAGTCGGCGCAGGGCATCGTTGAGCGTCACGTGTTTCTGCGCCTGGTTTGGCAACAGGTAGGGCAGCTGCAGGCGGGCAGATGAATCCATGGCGAAACTCCGGGCTATTCAGGCACCCGCAATTTACACCCGCTCTTGGTCCGGTCGGATTCGTGCCGTCACATTCCCGGCCGGTATTGGCCAGGCCCGCTCAACAGGCGTCGTTCAATCCCGCAAGGCCTGCGATCAGAACGGCGTTTTGAACGCGGCAAACGGCTGCGCCTGCGCATCCTTGTCCGATAGTGTTGCCGCACTCGTTGGCAGCCCCCAGTCGATCGCGAGCGTCGGATCGTTCCACACGACGGCACCGTCACATTCCTTCGAATAGTAATTGTCCACCTTGTAGGCGATCTCGGTGTCCGGCTCGCGGGTCACAAAGCCGTGCAGGAACCCGCGCGGCACGAAGATCTGCACGCCGTTCGTCGCGCTCAATTCGGCACTCACCCACTTGCCATAGGTCGGCGAGCCGCTGCGCACATCGACAGCCACATCCAGGATCGCTCCGCGCAACACACGCACCAGTTTCGACTGCGCAAACGGGGGCGCCTGGAAGTGCAGGCCTCTCACCGTGCCAGTCGGGGCTGACAATGAGTGATTGTCCTGCACGAAGTCTGCCGTAATCCCGGCTGCCTTGAACTGTGCCGCATTGTAGGTCTCGCTGAAGAACCCGCGATCGTCACCAAACCGCGCGGGGGTGACAAGTTTGACATCGGGAATCGCAAGGGATTCTACTTTCAAAGACATCAGACTGATTCCTTCCGTATTTCAGTTGCCACCGCGCATTGCACAGGATCGCCGCACTGGCCAGATGTCATGCTGGTCCTACGGCAGAGCGGCGGGATCGAAAGCATTTGAAGCGCCATGAAATGCTTGCGCTGCCCCGGTCGGGCGGGCATACCATGAGCGGGGAACGGGACAGAACCATTCGAAAGTACGGTATCAGATTTGCCCATCGGAACGTCCATCAGAAGTGGAAAGTCGGCGGTAAGGCGGCTTATCCTGCCCCGGCCGCTCACGGCGGATGTTCTGACCAGCCCACAAGGCCAGATCGTGGTTGCCGGCATGTTCCGGACCGCCAACGGCATCGGCCGCGCCGCCCTGAGCTGTTATCGCGCCCTGTGCGCTGAAGGCCTCGATCCGATTGCAGTCGATCTGAGTGGCCTGTTCAATCAGGTTGATGTGGCCAGTCCGGTGCCGCTGCAGGAAATGCCCGTCAACAACAATGGCACGCTTGTTCTCTACGCAAACGCGCCTGAAACCGAGCGCGCCCTGATGGGGCTTGGCCTGCGCCGCTGGCACAAGTGGCGCATCATTGGCGCCTGGGCCTGGGAATTGGCAACCACGCCGGCTGATTGGGCCCGCCAGACCTGCTACCTGTCAGAGATCTGGGCCCCCAGCCGGTTTGTGCAGCAGACTTTCGAAAGCCAGTTTGCCCTGCCCGTCCGCACCGTGCCTCATTACCTGCCCGTTCACGCCCATGCCAACGCCTGGCCGACCCCCGCCAGCCGCGGAGACACGACACTTCGCGTTCTGACGATTGCTGATGGCCGTTCGTCCTTTCACCGGAAGAACCTGCTCGCCACGATGCAGATGTTCTCGAAAGCCTTTCCGAACAACGAGCCGGTCCATCTGACCGTCAAATGCCGCAACCTGTCTCTCTACAAATATTACGAATCGGCAGTCATGGCATACGCCAACAAGGATCCCCGGATCGACGTGATCGACCGCAGCTTTTCCGAGGAAGAACAGACTCACTTGCTGTGGAACAGCGACATCGTCGTCTCCTCGCACCGGGCAGAGGGATTTGGCATGCATCTCGCCGAGGCCATGGCTGCCGGGCGCGCCACGATGGCGACCGGATGGTCCGGAAACCTCGAATTCATGACGGCCCAGAATTCAACGCTGCTGCCTTATGTACTGAAGCTGGTGGATGACCCGTCCGGCATCTACAAGTCCATGCCCGATGCGCGCTGGGCAGACGTCAACATCGATGCCGGGTCGCTCGCCCTGCGTGAACTGTATGATTCCCCCAGGAAACGCCACGTACTGGCCACTACCGCCCGACGGGACGTCAGCGCCTCCCTGAGGTCGCGCACCTATTCGGAAGCTCTTGGCATTCTCGCCTGACACCCGGGCGAAATACCATGTAATCAGGCGTTACTTGCCGGCTGTCTGCCGTGTTCGTATGTGCTGCGCCATTCGACACATTGTTCGCGGAGCCCACCATGTCCCTGCCATTCATCGACCTTCAGGCCCAAAGGCTTCGTATCAAGAGCGAAATCGACGCGGCAATTGCCAGCGTTGTCGAGGGCGGTCGTTATGTTCTCGGCCCCGAAGTCGGCGAGCTCGAAAAGCAGCTCGCAGCCTGGTGCGGTGCCAGCCACTCCGTCAGCTGTGCCAACGGCACCGATGCGCTGGCCCTCGCCCTGATGGCGTGGGAACTGACGCCCGGCGACGCCGTGTTCTGCCCGAGCTTCACCTTCGTCGCCACGGCACAGGTCGTGCCATGGCTGGGCGCGACGCCTGTCTTCGTCGATATCGACGCGGCGACCTACAACATGGACCCGGCCTCCCTTCGGGCAGAGATCGAGACCGTGAAGGCCGCCGGAAAGCTGACGCCCAAAGTGGTGATTGCTGTGGACCTGTTTGGACAACCAGCGAACTACCCTGAAATAAAAGCAATTTGTGATGAATTCGGCCTGAAGCTGATCGCTGATACGGCGCAGGGCTATGGCTGCACCCTGAATGGCCAGCACCCGTCTGACTGGGCGGACATCGCCACAACCAGCTTCTTCCCGGCCAAGCCGCTGGGCTGTTACGGCGACGGTGGCGCGATCATCACCAACGATGCCGCGCTCGCCGAGCGCATTGAATCACTTCGGGTTTACGGCAAAGTCACGCCCACTGACGCTGCCACGCGCAACTTCCATCATGACCCGAAATATCTCAGCCTCCGGGTTGGCATGAACTCGCGGCTCGACACGATCCAGGCAGCGATCCTGCTCGAAAAGCTGAAGATCTTCGCAGACGAGATAGACCGCCGGCAGGTGGTTGCCGACCGGTATGCAGCGGGGCTGCGTGGGGGCGTCAAGGGCGTGCCAGGGGTGATCGAAGGCGGGCGGTCAGTATGGGCCCAGTACGTGATCGAGCATGACAACCGCGACGGCCTGCAGGCGCACCTCGCGGACCAGGGCATCCCGACCATGGTCTACTACCCGGTGCCGATCCACCAGCAGGACTTCGCGCTCAAGTATGCCCCGCCCAAGGGCCACCTGAACGTGACCGAAACGGCAAGCCAGCATGTGCTGGCCCTGCCAATGCACCCCTACCTGTCCGAAGCCGACCAGGACCGCGTGATCAGCGCAGTGCTCGGCTTCAACGGATAGCTCGCTACCCTTTGTCGTTTTTGCAGGCGCGCCATGAGTTGGCGTTGCCTTCATGTGCCCGTCATGCTAACGCGCACATAAACGTATAAAGGATCATTGATATGGCTCATGACTACCACGTCGCGGACATCAAGCTTGCCGACTACGGCAACAAGGAAATCGCCATCGCCGAAACAGAGATGCCCGGCCTCATGGCAGCCCGGGCCGAGTTCGGCCCGAGCCAGCCGCTGAAAGGCGCGCGCATCTGCGGCTCGCTGCACATGACCATCCAGACGGCTGTCCTGATCCAGACGCTTGAGGCCCTCGGCGCAACTGTGCGCTGGGTTTCGTGCAACATCTATTCGACACAGGACCACGCCGCCGCCGCGATTGCCGCCAACGGCACGCCGGTCTTCGCCTACAAGGGCGAAACGCTTGAGGAATACTGGGACTATACCGACCGCATGTTCCAATGGCCGGACGGCAAGGGCCCCAACCTGATCCTCGATGATGGCGGCGACGCCACGATGTACCTGATCCTCGGCGAGAAGGCGGAAAACGATCCGGCCTTCCTCGAAAAACCGACGTCAGAAGAAGAGAAGTTTCTCTTCGCCCAGATCAAGAAGCGCATGAAGGCCTCACCCGGCTGGTTCGCGAAGACCAAGGCCGGCATCAGGGGCGTCTCCGAAGAGACAACGACCGGCGTCAACCGCCTCTACCAGCTTGAGAAGAAGGGCGAGCTGCCCTTCCCGGCGATCAACGTCAACGACTCGGTCACCAAGTCCAAGTTCGACAACAAGTATGGCTGCAAGGAATCGCTGGTTGATGCGATCCGCCGCGGCACCGACGTGATGATGGCCGGCAAGAAGGCTTTCGTCGCCGGCTATGGCGATGTCGGCAAGGGATCGGCTGCGTCGCTCGCCGGTGCCGGTGCGCGCGTGTCCGTCTCGGAAGTCGACCCGATCTGCGCCCTTCAGGCCGCCATGGACGGCTATGACGTGCTGACGATGGACGAAGCCGCATCCAAGTTCGACATCTTCGTCACCGCGACCGGCAACAAGGACATCCTGACCGTCGACCACATGCGTGCGATGAAGGACATGGCCATCGTCTGCAACATTGGTCACTTCGACAACGAGATCCAGGTCGAAGGCCTGCGCAATTTCGAGTGGACGAACATCAAGCCGCAAGTCGACATGATCACCTTCCCGGATGGCAAGCGCATCCTGCTCCTGTCCGAAGGCCGCCTCGTCAACCTCGGCAACGCGACAGGCCACCCGTCCTTCGTGATGTCGGCCTCGTTCACCAACCAGACCCTCGCCCAGATGGAGCTGCACATGCGCGCCAGCGAGTACGAGAACAAGGTCTACACGCTGCCCAAGCACCTCGACGAGAAAGTTGCCATGCTCCACCTCGACAAGCTCGGCGTGAAGCTGACCGAACTGTCCGGTGAACAGGCTGACTATATCGGCGTGACCCCGGAAGGCCCGTTCAAACCCGAACACTACCGCTACTGATCGCAGGACGAGCCTTGAGTCGCGCGCACATCCTTACCCTCGCCTGCCCGGACAGGGTGGGGCTGGTCGCGATCCTTGCGCGGCTGATGGAGCGGCACGGCTGCTTCATCGCCTCATCCCGCACGTTCGGCGATCCGGCTACGGAACAGTTCTTCGCGCGACTGGTATTCCAGTCGGACAGCGACGAACTGCCCGACGGCCTGATGGCCGATCTTGCCGGTGTCGCCGCGGACCTGTCAGCGGAATGGGGCGTGCATGCTGTCGGACAGCCCGTCAGGACCCTGCTGATGGTGTCCAAGTCCGATCATTGCGCCAACACGCTTCACTACGCTGCACGGCGCGGCGAACTGCCGATCGATATCGTGGGTATCGTTTCCAACCACCGCACGCTGGAAGCCGGGTTTGCCCATTGGGGCCTGCCCTTCTTCCACGTGCCGGTGACTGCCGACACGAAAGCCGAAGCGGAAACGCGCCTGTTCGACCTAATCGCGGAAACACGCGCCGATCTCGTCGTGCTCGCACGCTACATGCAGGTTCTCAGCAATGAGGCCTGCACACGCCTCGCCGGGCGCTGCATCAACATTCACCATTCCTTCCTGCCGAGCTTCAAGGGCGCCCGGCCCTATCACCAGGCCCATGCCCGCGGCGTGAAGGTGATTGGCGCCTCCGCGCACTACGTGACGCCGGACCTCGACGAGGGCCCGATCATTACCCAGGTCACCGAAGGTATCGACCATACGTTCAGCCCAACCGACATGATCGAACTTGGTCGCCACCTGGAGGGGGCCGCCCTGCTTCGCGCGGTGAAGGCCCATTCCGAACGCAGAGTTTTCATCAACGCTGGCAAGACTGTCGTCTTTGCCAGATAGTCCCGACCATATTGTCTCCGAGGAACCGATCCCATGAAAATGAACGACTTTGAATTTACCAGCGAGAGCGTCGCAGAGGGTCACCCGGACAAGGTGGCTGACCAGATTTCCGACGCCATCGTCGACCTGTTCCTCAGCCGGGACCCATCTGCCAAGGTCGCCGTCGAAACGATGACGACCACGAACCGCGTCGTTCTTGCCGGCGAAGTGCGCACAACCAATGGCACTGTCGTCACTGACGACGAGATGATCCAGACCGCGCGGGACGTCGTCAAGAAGATCGGCTACGAGCAGGATGGCTTCCACTGGGAAAAGATGGCCGTTAACTGCTATGTTCACGGACAATCAATCGAGATTGCCCAGGGCGTCGAGGAAGGCCAGGGCCTGTTCGCTGAAGAAGGCGCCGGCGACCAGGGCATCATGTTCGGTTACGCCGCTGACGAGACACCGGAACTGATGCCGGCAACGCTCGTCTATTCCCACCAGATTCTCCAGAAGATGGCGGCGCTGCGCCACTCAGGCGAACGCCCGGAATTCGAGCCCGACGCCAAGAGCCAGGTGACGCTTCGTTATGTCGATGAAAAGCCCGTCGGTGTGAATGCCGTCGTCGTGTCGACCCAGCACAAGGAAAGCGCCACGCTGGAACAGTTGCGCGAACTGGTGCGTCCGATCGTGAAAGGCGTGCTGCCAGAGGGCTGGTTCCCGCCGGAAGACAAGTTCTACGTCAATCCGACCGGCAGGTTCGTCATCGGTGGCCCCGACGGCGACGCCGGTCTCACCGGCCGCAAGATCATCGTCGACACCTATGGCGGCGCAGCGCCGCACGGTGGCGGCGCGTTCTCCGGCAAGGACCCGTCAAAGGTTGACCGGTCCGCCGCCTACGCCACGCGCTACCTTGCCAAGAACGTTGTCGCCTCCGGCCTCGCCAAGCGCTGCACGATCCAGGTGTCCTATGCCATCGGCGTGTCGCAGCCCCTGTCGGTCTATGTCGATACGCACGGCACCGGCCTTGCGGACGAGGCCCGCATCGCGAAGGCGCTGCGCGAGCTGTTCGACCTGTCGCCGAAAGGCATCCGCACGCACCTCAAGCTGAACAACCCGATCTATGCCACCACGGCTGCCTATGGCCATTTCGGGCGCCAGCCGGGCGCCAACGGAACGTTCACCTGGGAAAAGACCGATCTCGTGGACGAGCTGAAGCGCCTCATCAACTAGGGTGATCGGGCGCCAGCCGTCACATCGCGATGGTGATCTCGTCAATGCGGGCGCGCTCGCGGCCACCGCAGGTAATGCTGATCGCTTCGCGGCGCGGCTGGCGCACCGGTTCACGATAGCCGGCATTGCCTGCGAACGCCGGTCCACCGGGCGACAGGTCCAGCACCAGCGTCTCGCCGGTGCCTGACTCCACGGGGGTCAGCAGCCACGGTCGGTCATCGTCCAGTTTGACGGCAACGATCAGCTTGTGCACCGTCGTGCCGACCCTGGGCATGCCATTGATCCAGGCCGAAGCCCGCGTGATGGCAGGGCAGTCGGCCTTGGCGGTGGTAAACGGCAACTGGTTCCAGACTGCGCACCCGCCGGGCACGCCCGCCAGTGCAAGGGCCAGCGCGGCACGCCTCACCATTTCGTTCCGACGCTGAACCAGACGACGCCTTCATCGTCGGCGCCACTGATATGGTTGGGCGAAGTCGACAGCGCCGCCGAGGTTTCACCCGTCCAGTCGCCCGGCAGGTTGAAGCGGTAGCGGGTTTCATAGTCGATCTGCCGTCCGCTGGGCGTCAGGCCGGCCGATATCTGGTCCTGCAGCACCTGCCCCGTCGCATCGATCGCAGTCGGCGCAAGGAATCGGATCGTGCCGGTCTCGGCGCGGCGCGGCTGGGCAATGACAAGGCTGAGCTCGCCAGGGCCCGCTGGATGGGCCGCGCCCACAGACCAGCGACTGGTCCAGATACCCTGCGTATCGACGCCCGGCAGGTCCACACTGGCCATTTCCACGCCAGACGACAGTGTCAGGCGGCCCACCGGATTCCAGGCCCCTTCCAGCGAGTAGGCCGTCATGCCCGCCTTGTCGGTTTCACCGAAGCGCTCCTGCAGGCTGCCACCGAGCGCCGTCTCGCCATCGGCGGCGGACGCGATTCCGGCGCGGAAGGACCAGAAGCGTGCATCGCGGCCGATACTGACGCCGGTCAGCGAGCGGGCGTCCTCGGTGGCGGTGAACAGGTCCATGGTCAGGCCGAACTGGATATCATGGCTGACCCGGGCCCAGTTGCCGCTGGTGGAGAAGGCGTTGCCGATGCCGGGTTCGGTGAACAGGGTCACGTCCGGCGCGAGCCGGGTAATCCCCCCGCCCCGGCCGAACTCGACCTCGCCCCCGGCGAACTGGTAGCGCGCCTGGAACGTCGACTCCGCTTCTTCCTGGTAGGGCGCCGTGATGTCTTCCTGCAGGCGCGGCGTGTGCCACGAGAAGGACAGATCGCCCACCGCAACGGCGCGGGCCTGGCTGGCGGCAAAGTCGGCGCGCCGGTCAAGGTTGGTCACGCGCGAGCGGACGATGCCGTCCGGCAGGTTGGCAGCGGCTGCATCGGCATCAAGCCGGAAGCCGCGCGCATACTTGTCGGTGAAGACGAGTCCGTTGAACGCGCCGGAATGTTCGGCCCAGTCACCGAAGGCCCCGCCGGAGGGCGCGAGCGCCTCGCCAAGGCTGACCTTCTCCGTCGACAGGCTCAGCGTTTGCTGGCCTTGCGGCCGGAACGCCTCGCTAAGGTTCATGATGCCGACGCCGGAAACGGAATCGGTGCCGACTCCCGCAACGTCCCCGGTCACCGCATCCGGCGTCATGTCGACATAATCGTCAGCCGTATCCAGCAGGATCTGCAAGGCAAGTTCAGGGTTCTGCTTCAGGTTCGGAAAGGCATCGAGCAACAGGGCCAGCGCGCCGGCGACATAGGGCGCCGAGAAGGACGTGCCGGACACCCGCCAATAGTCACCTTCCGAATCGGGATCATTGGTCGGCTCGCCCGGAGTAGTGACGTCGTCGTCGAGGCCTGTCGTGACAATGCCCTGCCCCGGCGCAAGCAGGTAGAAATTCTGCGAGGCTGTGCCGGCACGGTTCGAGAAATCCGACAGGACGCGACTGGTATCAATCGAGCCGACGGCGACGACGCGGCCAAGCGATGTCGCCTGGCCGGCAACATAGGCTGGCTCCGACGGTGTCTGCCCCTTGGCGTCGACCGGCTGGCCCATGTCGTCGGTTCCTGCCGGTTCAGCTTCGTTGCCCGCGGAGATGACAACGAGAATCCCCGCATTGACGGCGCGGCGGACCGCATTCTCCAAGGTCGGATCACTGTCGATCTCGCCACCCAGCGACAGGTTGATGATATCGGCGCCCTGCGCGATCGCATAATCGATGGCCCGGACCGTGTTGCTATCGGCGAAGGAACACTCCTCGTCCTCTCCCGTGCGGGCGCAGCTGCCGGGTGAATCGGCACGGATGGCGATGATCGACGATTCATAGGCGATGCCCTGGATGCCGTTCGCGATAGTGTCATCGCTGGTCGTGCGATAGTCGTCTTGGCGGGTGGCCGCGATGACACCGGTCACAAGCGTGCCATGCCCACCCGTGTCGATGTCACCGGCCTGACGGATCATGTTCGTCGGATCGCCATTGGAATCATAGCCAGGACAGGACGTCGCCGCGCAGACGTCAAACGACGTGATGGCGGCACCGACAAGGTCCGGATGGTCCGTCAGGACGCCGGTATCAATGACGGCGACCGTAATGCCATCTCCCGTCGCGCCAATCGAATAGGCTGACGATGCCCCGACAATCGGCAGGCCGACGGTCGCAGTGTACTCACGCGTTTCGAAGGCACTCGCGGGTGCGATCGTGGCCGGGAACGGTGGCGGCG
>NZ_ARYK01000011.1 GCF_000685275.1 Hyphomonas johnsonii MHS-2 | reverse complement strand
CGCCGATTGGGCGGTTTCTGCTGAGGGCACCGGTGCAGAAACTGCACTGGTCTGATCACGGGTCTGCCGGCCACCGCTAGCTTCCATTTCCAGATGGGCATGAATGTGATCATCCCGGCTGATCGGATAATCCTCGGCCATAGTTGTGTGAAATACACCATGCATCTGCATTATGAAAAGAACAAAGCCAGCAAACATGAGCGCCACGTTTATGTATACGCTCGCCAAATTGAAAAACTTGGTGCGCCTCAGAAACCCAAGAACAACCCACATGACAGCCAACGCAGCAATCTGTCCGAATTCGACGCCAACATTGAAGGACAAAATATGCATCAGCAGGCCGGAATCTTCACGTATAGGCAACTGCTGTAGGCGCGTCGACAATCCGAATCCGTGAATCAGCCCAAAGATCAGCACCATCATCACGAGGTTGGGCGATTTCGTACCGAACAGTTTTGGAAAACCATTGAGGTTTTCAAATCCCTTGTAGATCACTGTCAGCGCGATGATTGCATCTACGAAATAGTAGTTGGTCGTAATGCCAAGATAGGTTGCCGATATCAATGTGATCGTATGGCCTATCGTGAATGCAGTCACAAATCTCAGTATCGACGAAAAACTGGTGAGAAAGAACATCACACCAAACAGGAAAAGAAGGTGATCATAGCCAGTGATCATGTGTTCAGCACCAAGAATAAGGTACTGAAGGTCGCCGCCTTCGATCATGCGTCGTCGGGCTTCCTCCGAAATTCCATGGGCGCTCGACATCGGCGCATAGACCGCGAGAAAGGCGAGTAGCGGCGCCAATTTCGTCACTCGCTTAAGTAACATTTTTTACTCCAGTATAATTTATGTATGGTGTGCTTTGGTGTCGAAAGGCCCTACGCCGTCACGAGATTGCCTCGTCCCGGCGTAGGGCTAGCTGAGAGGACTATTCCAGAACCCATGTTGCGCGAGCGTAGAAATACCGCCCCAACAGAGAATAGGTCATGGTATCTGTATTGCCGTCAGACCAGGAGCGGACGTACGGAGCTTTCTTGTCGAACAGGTTGTCGACACCGGCGCTAAGCTTGAGTTGGTCATTGACCTGATAGCTGCCCTGCGCATTGTGATAGAGCACCGCGTCAATATCCGTTCCGACCGCTCCTGGCGCGCCAAAATAGTCGGTAGCTGAACCAATTACCTGGACGTTGTATACGCCAGTCAGGCGATCATTTCTGGCCGTCCATGAGGCGTTTGCCCGCCATTCGGGATAGCCACCATCGCAGCACCCGACACCGCCATCATAGACGAATGGTGTATCGCCCTCGAACGCGCTGACTTCATATTTCATCAGATGCGTCGCCTGAAAGGCCACCGAATGGTTGAACGCGAAGGCAGAGAAATCATATGTAGCGCTGAAATCAATGCCAGTCATAACCTCGTCACCGGTATTCGCGCTTTGAGCAGACAGGAAGTTAATGTCGCCTGTCAGGCTATTGCGCGAGTGATGAGTCGGCCCACAAAATGGATGCGACAGGCCGACAGACGTGTAGCAGGACGCGAGTTTGGCAGAACCGGATGTCTGGCGAATAGCGTCCTGGATATCGATATCGAAATAGTCGACCGTAAATGACAGACCGGGGGCAAATCTGGGTTGGACCACGGCACCAACAGTGAAGGTTGTTGCGTCTTCAGGCTCAAGATTGATGTTGCCGCCCCTGTCCGTGAGAATAGCCGACCCGAATTGCGTATAGGTGGTCGGCACACCAGCGGCCTGGCAGTTTTGATAGACGACACTTGCGGGATCTAGGCTCGCCCAGTTGGAGCATGGGTCGGCAGTCGGAATCTGGCCCTCACTTACGCCGGAGAAAAGCTCCGTCACGCTGGGAACGCGAAACGCAGTCGAATATGTTCCCCGGATCTTGAGATCAGGAATGATCTGCCAGTTGACGCCAACCTTGTAGTTTGAATCCGATCCGAAGAGATCATAGTCCGAGTAGCGCAGGGCAAGATCGAGATCGAGCGATTCAATCATCGGCACACCGCGAACGACCGGCACATTGACCTCCGCATACAGTTCCTGCGCCTCAATGGAACCGCTGACTGGGTCTTGGGCATTGCCAAGTGCATCGCCTGCGACCAGCAGGGAATCGGGCTCAATCCAACCCTTGTCTTCACGATACTCGAACCCGGCGGCAAAGCCGAGCGGTCCGGCAGGAAGATCGAACAGCGCCCCAGCAATGTTTCCGCTAAAGCTGATTTGCTCGTTTCCACCCGTATCGCGCTGGTTCATGAGAATATAGTCGCCGACTTCAGCTGTCAGATCCCCCTCGCCCAGTATGTCTGCACACGGAATTCCGCTCGTTCCGCAAAGAGCAGGATCGAGCGCCTCACCGAGGCGACGCGTATTGATATTATTCTGCAAGGCATCAACAGCCGTGTTCCGGCCCCAGTTGAACGCTACGTCATAGTTCCAACCATCAAAGAGATCGCCTTCAATGCCTGCAACCAAGCGCCACGTCGAAACATCCTGCTCAAACTGGCGCGCACCAAATTCCGCAGTGCGGCGACGCAGCAGCGTAATATCCTGTCCGGTCGGATTTGTCGGGTGCGAGGCGTCGAATGCGATGTCGCTCAGCGTTGCTGGCGAACCTGGCTGGTTCGATGTTCTCCAGTTGAACAGAGCTTCACTGAAGAAGTTGATGGAGTCAGTAAGTTCATATTTTCCTACCGCGCCAAAGGTCACCCGCTCTACTGGGTTTGACGCGTTGAAGAACGGGTTAGAATTGAAACCATGCGCGGCAATGTTAAACGGCTCATATGCATCGCCGCCGATAAAGTTGATCTGATCGCCATTCGCAAAAACGGCGCGACCACCAGCCGTGCTCGAACTGCCCGACGTGCACTCGAGGTCGCCGTCTCCGTCAGTATCGGCAAGCGAACACGGCGCCCGAGTATCAAGTGGAGCAGCTTTGTTATTCTGATAGTTGGCGCTGAACAGGAGACTACCGCGTTCGCTGGCGACGCCCCAGGTCAGATCGACCAGGTATTCTTCCGCATCCCCTTCGTCAGAGATACCAAACTTCGTATCCAGCTTGAAACCTTCGAACCGATCCTTGGTGATCAGGTTGACAACACCTGCCACCGCATCTGCACCATAGACCGCCGAAGCGCCGTCTTTAAGCACCTCTACGCGTTCCAGCATCGAGACGGGTATCATGTTCAGATCGACCGAGCTGTTCGCGCCCGAACCACCGGCGACCACTCTGCGTCCGTTCAACAGCACCAGTGTCCGGTTAGAGCCAAGACCGCGAAGGTTTACCTGCGCGGTGCCCCAGCCCCCCGCCACCCAATAGGCGGCATTTGAGTTGCCAGCAAAGCCAGCCGAGAAAGATTGTGTTTGAAGCAACTCTTCGACATTTGTGATCCCCAAACCATAAATGTCTTCATTGTCCAGTACCGAAATCGGGCCGACGCTTGTCAGGTCCAGGCGCTGAATCCGGCTGCCCGTGACTACCACCTTTTTCTGCGTCGACACACTGTCTTCTTCCGGTTCGGTTTGTACAGCAACAACCTCGCCTACCTCTTGCGCCTGCATACCGCCTGCAAACATGCACGACAGCCCGAGCGTCATCGCCGTAGACAGCAAAAGCCGCTTGGTTAGCACACCTTCTTGCTTAACAATTTTCATATCCATAACCACCGCTCCTAGATTTTGGGTTCCGATAATTTAGCCTTGATAGAGGCCCTCAAAACAACCTGACGAACTTCGATTCAGGCCACTATTAAAAAGGGGGAAATCCCGTGAATTCAGGATGCTCGCACAAAACACCGACACATGATCGGTATTTTGCTCAAAATTTGGCACGAAGTATGGGCTTGCCTGTTCTGACACTTCGGCAGTCATGATTTTCTTGGCTTGAGCGTTGCAGGTAGGAGATCTGTCCAACTGCCCGAATTTGGAATCGCAAGCAGCGACTCGGCACTTGTCAGTCTCACCTTGCGGCACTTCCAGAATATTCGGCAGAATGAACAATTCTTGGGCTCCAGCGTGAACATTACATAACCGAAAGACTATTGCCCAAAAACCGACTGTCAATGTGTTTTCGAGATTATCTTAAAGATAACGGTTCTTGAAAACGATCTGTAGACTGCATTACTGGGCTCACAGCGCGAGTGAAAGCGCTATCCCCGCAGCGATTCCTGATCGGGATTCCGTTGCGGACCCTGTATTATCCACGCCATCCACAAAAGAATTCTTATCCGCGCTATCCCAACGCAAATAGGCGCCCACTTCTACGGTTTGCCTAACGGCATATCCCGTCCCGAATTCCAACCCGACATAAGTCCTTTGCGCCGACCCATCACCTGGAACGACGAAGCCGCCTCGTCCGATAGCGTAATATGACCAACGCCCCGCTCCCCATTCGGGTCCACCGGAAACTTCAACGCCATAGTCTTCATTATGCGCGTCATAGAATCCGAGAATGGTCGGCGACATCGGCGCATCCAGATCGACCACCAGATCGAACTCAAGGCTATCGGCTGAGGCCTCCCCGGGATAAGTCAGCCAGTTTGATGACACATCCACCGCGAACCCCTTGCCCGCCCATATCATGCCGACAGAGTAATCGGCCTCATCTTCAAAGATCGCCTTGTCTTCCAGTGTTACCCGTCGATAGACCGCACCGTAGAGAAAGCTGTCGCCAACCGGAAATTCGACACCAGAGGCGATCTCGAGTGATGAACTGCCGATTTGCTCGCCGCGGTCCATCACAGCGGACGACATGACTGATTCCACCAGGAAGCGTGCGCCCTCCGCCTGAGCCATCAGTGGCGCAAATCCGATACACGCACCGACCGACATGAGAGCTTTCACAAACCGTCCGCTGCCAGTTGCCCTTACCTTAGCCGACGGAACCGGCCAAACTCGCATAGCCTTGCTCGCGTTGGGATTACTCATGATATGCAGCTCTTCCCTCAGATTAAACACCGACCATTAATCGGTTTTTTAGTTGCGTCGACGCCGAATGCAATTGGGCGCCAGATTATTTCAAAAGATAGCCAAGCGCTTTTTCGAGCGCATGATGTATCGGTTCTGCCAGGATGAATGCGGCAATGACCGTGTAGCAAATCAGCCGTTCGATTATCTCAGACAGCCCCTGCTCACTCGAGCCCGGCGTATTGATAAGCCAGGCAACCCGTCTTTCAATTGATTGGCCGAAAACGGAGAATACATATGTGTCTTCACGCGCACCGATTTCCATCATTTCGCCCAATCGAATGCGCCCAAGCTTTACAAGCATGTCCGCAACCGCGAGCCCATCCCCGCATTGTTCAGCGGCAAAACGATCGCATTCAAATTCTGCCGAGAGTAAGAACTCTTCAGTCAGACCTGCTTTCGCGCGCGGCAGAAATGGAACGGTCAGTATTTGCAGGATGAACATTCCGATGCCGTCAAACCGGTTCGCATGGCTGCGTTCATGATAGAGGACGATATCCAATTCGTCCGGCTCCAGTCTCTGGATCAAGCCTCGGCTTATGATGACGCGCCGCTGAAGGATACCCACGCAGAACGCTACCGACCTGTCGGTATCCAGAACCCACGCGTCTAGTCGTGCATCAAAAGAACAACACAGATCAAGTTTTCGGCAGAGTTGGGAATGCACGAACAGGCGCCACGTGCTAAGCGCGGTCATTCCACCACATAGAATGATCATCATCGCGGCAAACAGGCTGAACCAGAGTCCCGCAACGCCCGAAGGTTCGTGCGGTAAACAGGCACGAGCGGCCAATTCAACATGACAGTGAGCGGGAACGACATTGAAACCTGCTGCCACAGGAACGGCAGCGCAGGAGACGAGAACGGCCGCACTGATCGTGAGAGGAAGCGCGGCATAACCAAAAACAACGCGAGAATAGTGACGTGGGTTAAGCTGCGCCTGACGGCGATGGAGGGCCGGCCAGACAACACTCAGGCAAACGCCGGCCAGAAAAAAGACAACAATCGCGGCGAGAAGCGCAATACCAAAACTCTCGTAGAGTGATGCGCTAACCATTCCCCTCTCCGGATTTGGCTGCCGCCGCTTCGCGCTTGTCCTTGATCATCTGCTCCAGCATGTCCAGGGCCTGTGTGTCGCTTTCCACCGCATGGTCCAGAAAGGCGAGGAGATAACTGTCTTTGGAATCCGTCGTGAACGATTGCAGGATATCATCGATCACCCGGGATATCATCTGCATGCGGTTTACTTCGGCCCGATAAACATAGGCGTGACTGACCTTCTCGCGGGACAATAGCCCCTTGCGGAAAAGTCGCTCCATGGCGGATTGCACCGTATTCAGCGAGTTCGCATCTGACGAACCCAATTCGCGGAAAACAGTCTTAACTTCAGCGCCCTCTTTACGCCAAAGATACCTCAGGATCGAAATCTCAAGCGGACCCAGAGCAATTTTTCCAGTTCGCACCGACATGTAAAAGCCTTCCGGGACAAATTGATAGGTTGAGCGTATTTTGAATAAAACCGACGGTCAATGTGTTTTTAGCTAAGACACCACGTTCCCTGCTCTCCGCCTAAAATGCAGGCATTGTCAGGCGAACCGGCCATGAGACACGCATATCCGGGCGTTTAGCCTTCTAATATGGCCAAGAACCCATTTTGCCACTTCAAGACTTCGCCCGAGATCATCTGGCTAAGCGTACGCGTCTATGTCCAATACCCGCTCCGCCCCTGAGAAACGTTGAAGACCTTCTCCACGAGTGCGGCATCGATGTCTGCCACGAAAACGTCCGTCTCTGGGTCGATCGGTTCGGCACATACTTCGCTTGCAAAATCCGGAAATGCCGATCGGAATCGATGCGACGTAGCCCACATTAACGGTAGCACTTGAACGACGTATTCGTGAAGATATGCGGCGAGAGGCACTATCTTTGGCGGGCTGTCGACCATGAAGACGCTGTTTTCGAACCCAATGTCACAAGGAAGCGCGACAAAGCCGCTGCCTTGAAATTCTTTAAGAAAGCAACGAAGCGCTATGGCAGCCCGCACATCGTCGCGACGGACAAGTGTCCTTCCTACCGGGCCGCGAGGAAAGTCATCGGGAACAAAGATCGCCTGGAAGCGGGCCGACTTCTGAATAATCGCGCCAAGAATTCACACCTGCCCTTCCGCACACGAGAGCGAGCGATGTTTCGTTTCCGGCGCATGCGAAGTTAACAGAAATTCGTTTCAATCCATTCCTCAGTGCACAATCACTTCAACTTCGAAAGGCAAATCAACATCAAAACTCGGTTCAAACAAAACACGCTGCCGCCCTTCACGAGTTGCGCGATCTTCTTGTCGCCTAGCACCTGCTTATACGCGAATAACCGAACCCGGTTCGCATTAGACTGACACTACAATCTGTCCAGTTTAAACGCCCTATCACTCATCTGAAGGCGTTTGCCCTGGCAATCCCCCCTGACCGTATTTGCGCTTTAGCGCCTCTGGTGTTACCTGCCAGTTTATGACTTTGTTTACCCGCCTTTCGATGATTCTTGCGGTTGCTGCACTTGCGGCGACCCCCATCATGGCGTGTTGTATGACCGGTCACGCCCAGACGCACGCAATGACAATTCAAGCTGAAGCACTGCCCTGTCATGACGAGATGGCACCTAACGCCGCCAAACCAATGCCCAGCGATATGGTGGCAGACTGCCCCGGTTGTGCGGATTGTGAATCCGCGATGCTCGCCTCAAGGACAACTGATCAGGCCACTCTGCTCTCCTCGGCAGGTCAGCTTGATCTGTCGCCGGCAGAGGTCAATCGCTGGACCGGGTACGGCACACCCCGCACCCTACGAACAACGGGGCCACCACGCGCCTCGCCGCAATTGTCCACCACCCCCATCTCGCTGAAGCAACGCCTCCTGGTCTGATCCAGACGGTCTCCATGCGCGCGATATCCAAGAGGATAACGCGCCTTGTACCCGTCCGTTTTCAGAACACAGGAATTTCCCATGTTTCGTCCTCGTTTGCTCCTGGCCTGTGCCGGGATATCCTCCGCGCTGATTGCGGCGGCTGATGCCCAGAGTTTTCCTGATCTGGAATCTGCGCTGCACGACCATCCAAGTCTGCAAGCCATGGCATGGCAGGCCGAAGCGAACCGCGAGCGCGCAAATGCCGCCACTGCGTTGCCGGATCCCGTGATTTCAGCCGGGATTAATAACTTTCCCATTTTCGATCCCTCGTTCAGTGATTTCCTGCCGACCAGTAAATCGGTTGGCATCCAGCAGAAATTCCCGAGCCTTGCTGGCCGAAATGCCCGTGCCGGAGAAGCCCTTGCCCGCGCCAGTGAAATACGTGAAATGCGCGCGCAGCGCTATGCAGCCCTCCGGGGCGACCTCATCGCACTGCTCCATGAAAAACAGCGCACCCGCATCCAGCGCGATCTCGCAGAAGAGCGCACAGAAAAATACGACGCCCTGACGCGAGTCGCAGAACGGGAACTCGATGCAGGACGCCCTGCTTTGTTCCGGTTGGCTGAAATTGAGGGCGAACGCGCTGAGCTTGATCGAACGCTGGTGGAATTGAACGGCCAGGCCGAACAAATCGATGCGCGCCTGGTTGAGCTTCTGGGAACGGTACCGGACACGCCGCCGCCGCCGGTGATGCCCATCGATTGGTCGGGAGACGCCATGGCGTTCCATGCCGTGCGCGTCGCTGACGCCGGCATCGCCGTCCGCGATCGCGGGATCGATGACGCCAAAGCCGGCTGGAAACCGGAATGGGGCGTGCAACTGACCTACCAGCAGCGGGAATCAGGTGCCAACTATACCGGTGACGACTGGGTGTCAGGCATGGTCAGCGTGACAGTTCCTTTCTGGGCAAGCAAGAACCAAGCACCGCGTTTGCGCGCCGCCAAGGCTGAACGCGCCGCCGCCCGCGCCAACTTTTCAGCGGCCGCAAGAACCGCCGCCGCCCAGTATTCAACGTATCGGTCCATGCGCCTGACAGCAGAGCAAAGCGCAGCTGTCCTGTCCCGGAAGATTGTCGCGATCGAAGACGAAATCACGTCCCGGACCACGATCTATGAATCTGGGGTCGGTGACTATGCACCGATCATTGATGGCGAACTCGCCATACTCAAACTCCGTTCAGAGATGGCTGGCGAACAAGCGCGTATCGCCACAGCCACAGCGCGCATGAATGCGCTTTTGGTCACACAGTGAAACAGATATTTTTCCTCACAGCCTCAGCGCTCACGCTGCTTCTCTCAGCTTGCGGCGGCACGACGTCCGCACCCGATGCGTCTGCGCCGCAAGCCCAGCCCCGTAACGCGACTGAAGCAGCACAATACACCTGCCCGATGCACCCGCACTACATCTCGACGGATCCGGACGGCACCTGCCCGATCTGCGGCATGGACCTTGTTCCGGCCAGCCCTGCTTCCGGAACCAGAAGCGGCGCAGGAACGGCTGAAATCCTTTATTACAAGCACCCCATGGGTCAGGCCGACACATCACCGACTCCAAAGAAAGACTCGATGGGCATGGATTACATTCCGGTCTATGCCGACCTATCGCATGCTGATGGTTCCATCGCCGTTGCCCCTGAAATGATCCAGACCATGGGCGTGCGTATCGCGCCGGTCGAGATCGCCAATTTTGGACGTTCGCTGCGCGCATTCGGGACCGTCGAAACGAATGAACGGCTTGAGAATGTTGCGGTGTCACGTATCGAAGGCTGGATTGAGGATTTGCGTGTGCGAGCGGAAGGCGACACCGTTCGCCCCGGCGCATTGCTCTACCGTGTCTATAGCCCCGACCTGATCGCCGCCCAGAAGGATTACCTCAATTCTCTCAAGATCGGGAATGAGAACCGGATTGGCGCTGTCAGACAACGCCTGCGCTCGCTCGGCATGCAGACGAGCACGATCAACCGGCTGACCGAAACCCGAAATATAATTGAACGTGTACCCGTTTACGCGGAGTCCGGCGGGATTGTCGCTTCGCTCCAGGTGCGAGAGGGCGACTTCATCAGACCCGGCACGCCGATCCTGCGCCTGCAGTCCTATTCCGGTGTCTGGATCATAGCCAGGGTACCGGAGCAGGATCTTGCCCTCGTCGATACCGGCATGCCTGTGCGTCTCGACTTTCCGAGCGCGCCCGGCGCCCCCGCTGAAGGCCGGATCAATTACATCTATCCGGAAATTAATCCGAAAACCCGCACAGGCGACGTTCGGATCGAAGTTGACAATGTCGCTGGCTATCTCCGGCCCGGCGCCTATGCGGACATCTCCATGGACCTTGGCGGCGAGCCAAGGCTTTCTGTCCCGACCGAATCTGTCTTGCGCGATAGTCGCGGCTCACACGTCATTCTCGCGCTGGGAAATGGCCGCTTTGTTGGCCGGAGCGTCCAGACCGGGCTCAACGCCAGTGGCCGAACCGAAATCCTTGGCGGCCTCGCATCAGGTGAGCGGGTCGTGGTCAGCGGCCAGTTCATGCTCGATAGCGAAGTCAATCTGCGCGAGGGCTTTTCAAAGCTGCAAGCCCCCGTCGTCATGATGGCCGGACCTGACACGCCGCTCGGCCAGCTGCCCGTCGATGCCACGACCCTGGCCGGAATCGACCACTTCACGGACATGGCACTTTATTTCCATGAAGCCCTTACCGACGATTACAGGATCGATCCCTTTTTCATCGACCCCGCTCTCAGCATGAGCGCAACCCTCAAGGTGCGATTTGCTGACACAAAGCTCGTCCCTGTTTTGACAGAAGCCGAAGCCGCCCTCAGGGCCGCAAAGGGCGCCAGCGAAGGTGATGCACTCGCGGCCGAACTTTCACGCCTGATGACAGTGCTCGAGCCCTGGCTTCTGGAAGGGGCGCCCGTTCACTACCGCGATGCCGGACTCTCCCTGTTCAGGGAAGACGGGACCGGACGCCTCTGGCTTCAGGAAGGCGGCGAACCACGCAATCCGTATGGCAACAAGCCGGCCAAAGCCATCGCCTGGCCAGACCCCATGGCCGCGGTGGATTTAGGCCGCGCAGCAGGCGACCCAGCCGATCCCGACGCCAGGCATCGGTAGGACACGATCATGCCAGACAATCATATCCACGATCTTGGTGGGCGCGATCCTGCAAAGTCCGCCATTGCGAAACTGATCTCCTGGTCGGTTTCGAACCAGCTCATCGTCCTCGTCCTCTGCGCGGGACTCGCCTTCGCGGGATGGATGGCCGTTGAACGTACGCCGCTTGATGCCGTGCCGGATCTCACCGACACGCAAGTCATCATCCGCACCGATTTTCCAGGCCAAAGCCCGCAAATCGTCGAGGACCTTGTTACCTATCCCCTGTCGACCAACCTGCTCGGCCTGCCAAAGACAAAGGATGTGCGCGGCTCATCCATGTTCGGCACCAGCTTCGTCTATGTCATCTTCGAAGATGGGGTGGATTTGTATTGGGCTCGCTCTCGTGTTCTGGAAGCCTTGTCGCGGCTCGGCACCACCTTGCCGGATGGCGTAGTGCCACAACTCGGCCCGGATGCCACAGGCGTTGGCTGGGTCTACCAGTATGCGCTGGTCGACAAGACCGGCAACACCGACCTGGCAGAGCTGCGTTCGCTTCAGGATTGGTTCCTCAAACTGGAGCTCTCAGGCGTGGCAGGGGTCTCGGAAGTCGCCTCGGTTGGCGGGTTCGTCCGCGAATATCAGGTCCTGGTCGATCCGAACCTCCTGCGATCCTATGACATTTCGCTGCGCCGCGTTTCTGAAGCGGTGAAAACCGCCTCAAGCGAGGTCGGTGGCCGCGTACTGGAACAGGGCGAAAGCGAGTTCGTAATCCGCTCATCGGGTTATGTTGATGAACAGCCCGATCTTGAACAGGTCGTTCTATATGCGTCAGACGGCACACCTGTCCTGCTCTCTGCGGTCGCGAGAATTGTTGAAGGCCCTGCTCTTCGCCGCGGCATTGTCGAACTCAATGGCGAGGGCGAGACCGTCGCAGGTATCGTGATCATGCGAGACGGCGAGAACGCGCTGACCGTGATCGACCGCGTGAAGGCAAAACTTGCCGAACTCCAGCGCGGCCTGCCCGAAGGGGTCGAGATCGTGACCGTCTATGACCGCGCCCCTTTGATCGAGGGCGCAGTCGAGTACCTGAAGAAAAAGCTGCTTGAAGAAGGCGTCGCGGTTGCTTTCGTGATCCTGATCTTTCTTCTGCACGTGCGCTCATCTCTGGTCGCCATCATCACGCTGCCGCTTGGCGTCCTTGGGGCATTCCTGATCATGTCGTTGCAGGGTGTCACCGCGAACATTATGAGCCTTGGCGGGATCGCCATTGCAATCGGGGCGATGGTGGACGCCTCCATCGTCCTTGTCGAAAACGGCAGCCGGAAACTCGCCGATCTTGGTGACAAGGCGACGACATCAGATCGCAGGGCCACCCTGCTCGCATCTGCGCAGGAGGTTGGTCCCGGCATCTTCTTCTCCTTGCTCATCATCACCGTGTCCTTCCTGCCGGTCTTCGCACTCACGGGTGAAAGCTACCGCCTGTTCAGCCCGCTCGCCTTTACAAAAACATATGCAATGGCATTCGCAGCGATCCTGTCCGTGACACTGGTCCCGGTGCTCATGCACTATCTCATGCGGGGCAAGTTCCGTCCCGAAACCGCCAATCCCCTGAACCGCTTCTTCATCTGGATCTACAAGCCCCTCCTGCACGCCGCGCTGCGATTCAAATGGGTCACACTTGCAATTGCGCTGCTTCTGACTGCGAGTGTTATCATTCCTGCCCAGCGCCTCGGCACGGAATTCATGCCGGCTTTGTACGAAGGCGAACTGCTCTACATGCCAACCACGCTGCCCGGCGTCTCCTCTACCAAGATGCGGGAAATTCTTGGCCAGACCAATCGCTTGCTGATGACCGTACCCGAAGTCGAGCGCGTCTTCGGAAAAGCCGGACGTGCCGACACCGCAACGGATCCTGCGCCACTCACGATGATTGAAACCTGGATCAAGCTGAAGCCAAAATCGGAATGGCGCCCAGACATCACAGTCGATGACATCACCGCAGAGCTGGACGCCAGGCTGCAAATGCCCGGTCTCGTCAATTCTTGGGGCTATCCAATCAAGATCCGGATGGACATGGTTTCGACCGGCGTACGCACACCCATCGGGATCAAGGTCACAGGCGATGATTTGGTCGAGATCGAACGGATTGCGCGAGACATCGAAGCGGTCGTCTCGGAGGTTCCCGGCACCCGTTCAGCCTTTGCAGACCGCGTCCTTGGCGGCAAGTATCTGGATATCACACCCGACCGGGCAGAGCTTGCCCGGCGCAATATTGATATGGGCGTTTTCCAGACCGTGGTGCAGACCGCACTGGGAGGCATGCGGCTTGCGCAATCGGTCGAGGGACGCGAACGCTACAATATCATCCTGCGCTATGACCGGCCATTCCGGGAAAGCCCCGGTGATCTGGAAAGCATCCTCGTCCCGACTCCAACCGGAGCCCACATTCCCCTGGGCGATCTCGCGACCATCGCCTTTAACGAAGGGCCGCCCATGATCCGGTCGGAAAATGCACGTCTCACCGGCTGGGTGTTCGTTGATATTGCAGGCCGTGATATGGGCGGCTTTGTGAGCGAGGCGCGTCAGGCCGTGACGGACGCCATCACCTTGCCGCCCGGCTACGCTGTCGAGTTTGCAGGCCAGTATAAGCAAATGGAAGAAGCCGCCGCGCGCCTGCAGATTGCGATCCCGGCCGCTGTAATGCTCATTTTCCTGCTACTAATGCTACATTTCGGTCGCCTCGATCGAACGGCGATCATCATGCTCTCCCTGCCCTTCGGCATGGTTGGCGGGCTCTGGGCCGTCTGGCTGGCAGGGTACAATCTGTCAGTCGCTGTCGCCGTTGGCTTTATCGCCCTGGGCGGCATTGCGGTTGAAACGGCTGTCATCATGCTGCTCTACATTGATGGCCAGGTTCGGGAAGAACAACCGACCAACCGCACGGAATTGTTCGGGGCGATTAGCCGCGGCGCCGCCATGCGCGTGCGCCCCAAACTGATGACGGTGCTGACCATTCTGGTTGGCTTGTCACCCGTCTTTCTGACCGATGGTCTTGGCGCAGATGTCATGCGGCGAATCGCGCTGCCCATGCTCGGCGGCATGGTGTCCACGCTTTTGCTAACTCTTATCGTGATCCCAGCAATCTATTACATCTGGGTTGGACGATCTTTTTCCGTATGCGGTGTATTACAGCCGGATGACACGCGCAAAACCCTTCCAACAAGCGACCCTTTAGGAGAACCGAAACAATGAAGACCCTTACACTTTTGACTGCCAGCCTGTTTGTCGTCTCTCTCGCAGCTTGCGGCCAGGAAGCGCCTGCTGAAACCGGATCGGCCAAAATGCACATGGAAATGACAGGCAGCGACACGATGGACCATTCCGCTCACGACATGCCGGACCAGATAATGGGGCATGGCACTGGCATCGTCAAATCACGCGGAAGCAATGGTGACTTCCTAACCATTGACCACGGCCCGATTGACGGCATTGGCATGGGCGCCATGACCATGGGTTTTGAAACCATGGGCAGCGTCGATGTATCGGCATTTGCAGAAGGTGACCCGGTTGCCTTCATGGTCAAGAAAGGCCGCGACAATTCCTATCGGATCACCAACATCTGCAACACGCAAGTAGAAGGTACCGACTGCCTTGCTAGCATGTTGGACCATTAGACAACAGGTGCCCGGCCACGCGAGTTGGACAAGGGTGCGAGTGTGTTGGCGCCGAGCCATGCCCGTCACCGCCTGCCTTCTCCAGGAAGGTGCGATCAACCGGGCACCCCCACTCGCTGTTTGGAAAACAGCGCACGCAGCAGACGACAAACGATACAAATATTGCAGGAGGGTCATACGTGACGAGAATGATCGCATTTAGAGTTCGCCAGTGGCACAAGTGGCTATCTTTGTTCATCGGAGCACAAGTCATGATCTGGCTCGCGTCAGGTCTTTACATGGTCATCATGGACCTGGACTTCATCCATGGCGATCATCTCGTGCGCGAGCGCCCGGACACATTCATGGCGGGATACAGTCCCGAGGTCGGCTTCGCAGACATCTTGTCCAACTATCCTGAGGCTGACGAAATCGTCCTGGCGAACTGGATCGGGAACCCCGTCTATCGCATATACACAGCTGAAGGCTCGCTTCTGGTTGACGCGCAGGATGGCACGCAACGCTCTCCCCTCGGCAAGGCGGATGCAATCGCTGTCGCGCAGTATCATTACGCCCGTTCGCGTGGCGTCGCCTCAGCAACACTCATCGAAACCGAGGCCGACGCCCCCACTGAGCTGCAATCACGCAAGCTACCTCTCTGGAGGATCGATTTTGACGATGCCGGAGCGACATCGTTTTACGTCTCTCCCCATGACGGCACGCTGGTCGCGAGGCGTCACACATACTGGCGCATATTCGACTTCGCCTGGATGCTGCACATCATGGATTACGATGAGCGAGCGGATGTGAACAACACGTTTTTGCGTGTCGCAGCGGGAATGGGTCTTACACTTTCCATCATCGGCATGTGGCTGCTCTGGTTCAGCTTCAACCGTCGCAAAAGGATCAATGGCATATGATTATCGTGCGCCGGATACACAAATGGATTGGTCTCATTCTGGGATTACAGTTAGCGCTATGGATGCTCAGTGGTCTTGGCATGGCTGTGCTGCCCCATGATCTGGTTTCCGGCGACCATCGCCGGGCCGAGCACGGCGCTCTGCCCCCCGTGCAATTGTCTAGTCTCGAGATTCGGGACCCGACGCCTGTCGAGAGATCCAATATCCATGAAATACGACTGAATATCCTGAATGGACGAGCTGTGCTGGAAACCGTCTCAACAGACGGCGCGTCTCTGTCTGACGCTGTCACCGGATATCCAATCGCCATAGACGAGACCCTGGCCATGGAGGTGGCGCTCAATGATTATTCTGGACCCGGTGCAGTGACTGAAATGGCATATGTTTCAATACCAAAACTTGAGACGCGAAGCCATGCAGCACCAGCATGGCGGGTAAGCTTCGATGATCCGGAACATACAAGCATCTACGTCTCTGCCACTAACGGACAGATCCAGGAAAGACGAAACAACTATTGGAGAACCTTCGACATATTCTGGATGCTCCATATCATGGACTATCAGAATCGCTCGAACTTCAACCATCCAATTATCGTGATCTCGGCAATCTTGGCCGTCTGGATGGGGCTCAGCGGGATCGTTCTGTGGAGGGACAGTTTACGGCGTCATGACTTCAATCTGATCGGCAAGTGGCGTAACCGCAACAATAGTCACACCCTGTCAGTGACGGACAGCGACGGTGGCGCCATCAAGGCCGTCAGGGCCACTCCGTTGCAAACCCTGTATGCCGCGATGGACGCGAATGGTTACCCTCTCCCATCCTCATGCGGGGGCGGTGGGACATGCGGGCTTTGCAGGGTGAAGATCAGTCCCGAAACAACTGTCTTGCCTGCAGATCGCCGACAAATTCCCGAATCGGAAATCCAGGCCGGCTACCGGCTGGCATGCCAGCACCCGGTCAGCACGGACCTCTGTGTAACGCTTCCGCATGGCCTTCTCGACGCACAGACGTTCACGGGAAAGATCGTGTCCTCAACCTTCATATCACCCGACCTGTGCGAACTCCGCATTACCCTTCCAGAAATGCTCGCATTCAGAGCCGGCAGCTACTTACAGGTCAAAATTCCTCCCTTTGAATCACATTTGGACAAACTTGATCTTCCCGAATTCGTCAGGGAGCGCTGGCATGCCTCCGGCACAGCGGAACATTTCGGAACCGACAGGACGGTCTACCGGACTTATTCACTCGCCAATTCACCCGGTGAGCTCGGCAATGATATTATGCTGAATGTCCGCCTCGCGCTCGCTAGACCAGATACTTCGGGTGTTCCCGTTGGTATCGGTTCGGCTTTCCTGTCAACACTGACGCTAGGCGATTCAATCACCCTCAAGGGTCCTTTCGGAGATTTTCACGTCAAGGACGCTGATGATGAAATCATCTTTATCGGAGGCGGCGCTGGCATTGCACCGATACGCTCCATGATACAGGACCAACTGTCAGTGCGAGGCCGTACGTCGAAGATCTCCTTCTGGTATGGCGCAAGAACACCTGAGGATATAGTGTACAGTGATGAGTTCGCGCAGCTTGCCGATACCTATAGAAACTTCTCCTGGCATGTCGCACTTTCGCATCTCGACAAGGATGACACTTGGAGCGGGGAGCGGGGATTGATCCATGAATTCGTACGAGATCAGTATCTTGCATCACATCCAGACATCGGGCGTTGTAGATTCTATGTTTGCGGGCCACCTCCCATGCTGGAAGCTGTTCTCAAATCTCTGGCCGCTCTGGGCGTTCCGGAAGACAGGATCGCGTTCGACGATTTTGGCAGCTAAGTCTATCTGTCAACGGACATTGTCTGGGGCACCGGGCTTGAGACCACATATCCAGGCGTTTAGCCTTAGGAAATGGCCAAGAACCCGTTTCGCTAGTTAAAGACGTCGCCGGAGATCATCCAGCTAGGGGTGCTGATGTAAGTCTGATTTCCACTCTCGCTTCGCAGCACAGAGGATCTGCTTCACGAGCGTGGCATTGATGTCTGCCACGAAAGCGTCCGTCCCTGGGTTGATAGGTTCGGAACTAACTTCGCTCACAAGATCGGAAAGCGTCGATCGGAGTCGATGCGGCAGAGCCCGAAATGGTAGTGGCGCCAGGATGAGGTCTTCGTGAAAATCCGAGGGGGGCACCACTATCTTTGGCGCGCCGGTGACCATGAAGGTGAAGTAATGGAACCCTGTGTCACGAAGAAACGAGACGCCGCTCTTCGCGAGTGGCGCGATCTTCTCGTCGCTTAGCACCTGCTCGTCCGCGAAAACCGGAGACCAGTTCGCATTCAACCGACAGCACCTTTCCAGGGTCAGCCCACACAGAACCAGCGAGATGTCCCGCGAGCAGCGCACCGCATTGGACGCAAGCGTCGGGCCGGCATCGTATATATCATTCCCCATCCGGCTCGGAGGAAGGTGCCGAATGGGGCGCCGCGTGCGTCCCCCCAGGGATCAGCGGCAAATAGATGAACTGGAGTTACTTCCCGCCATATCGCAGTGAGCAGAACGGTATTTCTCACGAACCTGAGCGGCCGCATCGCCGGAGCTGAGCACGGTGGAAGACGGAGCAGACGGCGAAGACGAAGCCCGCGCGGTCGGCATCGGGGATCCATGTTGCTGTTTCCAGCGGGCATCGGCGGCGCCTGCCGTGTTTGTCCCCGTTCCGAACCGGCCCTCCAGTCCTGTGCCGCGTGCGGACATTTCTGCATCGGCGATGTTGCGGATATCGCCGGATGGGAACCACGAGGCAACAACATAAAGGTCCTGCGTGTTCAGCGACGACATGGCACTTGCCCGCTGGGCAGCGCGAACCGCTGTCTCAACGTAACTGGTTGAGCCAAATTCATGGATCGCGCTGTTGACGGCTTCACCGTAGCGCCCGGCATTGATCAAGCCGTTGATGCTGGCAGAACGTTGGGCCTCGGCCGCATCATAAGCAGCCTTCTCGGTCAGATAGGCACGCATCTCCCTGGCTTCGGCGCAGGTTTCCTGCTTTCCAAGTTGGCAGGCCTTCTCGTACGCGACCGTTCCGAGTTCGATCTCGTCGATCATGTAGTAGACACGCGCCAGGTTGCTACAGCTGGCTGCAATATCCGAGTCGCAATTGATGTCCGAGTATTTCAGAGAATTTTCCGGGTCAAACAGCGGTGATGCGGGATCGGCAAAAATCCTCTCCGACACGACACATGCGGACAGATTGCCCTGCTCACACCCCACTTCTCCAATCGTGGCGGCCTTGGCGATGTCGACCATTTCCGGATACTTGCCGTCAGAGCCATCGAGAGCGGCACGGGCGCCCCATCCGCAGGCCCACATGGATCCTGCCTTGCAACCATCAATCAGAAGATCGACCACAATGGTCGTGTCACGCATGACATGCGTTTCTGCAATCCGGTATCCGACGGCCCATTCGCACCCCTTTTCATGTCCTCTCTTGCAAGCCTGCTCCAGGAAAAACATCCCGGCTTCCGGGTCAGCAGCAAGGTCGCCCTTTCCATCCATCACCAGCATGCCTGCGCTGGAACACCCGTCAGGCACGCCCCCGTCGCAGGCCTTCAGGAAGAACGGGATTGCCGTGTTCGGGCTGGCCGCAACACCGAGCCCCTGCGCGTATTCAGATCCTGTATAGAAACAGGCTTCTGCATCACCTGCCGCGCATGCCGGTTCGGATTCCGTTTCGGCAGACGCCAGGCCAGCGGCACACAGCCCGACAAGGGTAACAATAAGCATCCTGCGCATAAAATGCGGACTCCTGTAAATGATATTGCTGTTCCGGCATCCTTTGTAGATGTCGTGGCAAGCCGCCGCCTCCCCGGTTCAGGGGATATCCATCCAGATTCCGTCGATGAAGGAAGTGATAGACCAAGGACGGAGCGGCGCGATGGAAAGAGCGCGGATGAAGTGCATTGACACGCGGGGCGAGAGTTCAGGACTCGCTGTCCTGCGATCCCGCCCCGCAGAAAATTACACGCCCATTTCGCATTCCATTTCCGCTGCCACTTCCTGCGCATCCTTGATATAGGCGCGGGCGTAAGGAATGTTTGTCGGGTTCATCATTGAGCGCTGTGCCGAGGCAATTTCCTTAGACAGCTCATCACAGCTCATACGCGAAAAGCGTGCCTTGTTTCCGCCGCCAGCCAGGGCTCCGCTTACCGCTGACCCAGCGATCGCCGATCCGGCGGCTCCAGCGACCGTGCCGCATCCTGAAACAGCGAGCAGAAGATTCAACGCCACGACAGACGTGAGAAACATTTTTGTATTCATCCTGGACATTCCATTTTCGGTTGGTTGATTCGTCCGTCCTTTCTAACTGCAACCAATCGTTTCCACCTCCCCGGTTCAGGGTATGTCCGCTCGGATGTTTCGGTGAAGACAGCCTGTATCTCAGTCGCGGGTCAGGCCCATGCGTGAGGCCCGGAGCGCTGCTTCTGCGCGAGTCGTAATTCCAAGCTTCGAGTAGATCGATTTGATATGGCTCGCGACTGTGCTGTCCGACAAGCCCAACGCCCGTGCCGCCTCAGCATTGCGCAGCCCCCTACCGATCAGTCTCAGCACATCGCGCTCGCGCGGTGTCAGGCCGGCGCCCTCCACCGGCACTTCAGCGGTGGCACGAAAATGATCGACGATACGCCGGGCGATGGATGGCGACAGTGCCGGCACGCCATCCCCGATGTGCGCCAGCTGGCGAACAAACATGTCCGCCGGCGTATCCTTGAGCAGATAGCCTTGCGCACCTAAAGACAGTGCACTGATTATCGACGCGTCGTCTCCCATCACTGTCGCAACGATCACGAGCGCCTCCGGTTGCGCTTTACTCAGGGCGAAGATGACGTCCTGCCCGCTGCCGTCTGGCAGGCCAAGGTCCACGATGGCCAGATCGACAGGTTCTCTGCTCGCTGCAAACATGCCCTCGCGGGCCGAACTGCATTCCCGGATCTCACAACCGGGAAAGGCCGCCCGCGCGGCATTGCAAAGCCATTTTCGGGTTTCGCTGATATCCTCGACGATCAGGATACGTTTCATGTCCGCGTCCCCCTAACAGGCAGACTCGCCTCAATCTGCGTGCCTTCAGCCCCACCCGAAATCGTCAATTGCCCGTCGAGGCTTTCCACACGGGAGGCCATGTTGACCAGACCATGTCCACGATTTGTCTTGCCCTTGTCGAAGCCGGTCCCGTCATCACGTGCCGCCAGTTCCAGCTTGTCTGCAGAGATCGAAACCGTGATCGAAACGTTCTGCGCTTTTGCATGTTTTATCGTATTGCTGATCGCTTCCCGCACGAGCGAGCGCAGTGTGTGGATCATCGGCGCGCCGAGCGTCACCCCATCGGAGCCATCGACGGTCCATTCCAACGTCAACCCGTGCGGATCAAGTCGATCGGCTGTCTCCGAGCGCAGATCCGCCAACATGTCGTCCAGTGGCAGGAGGGCATTTTCCGCGTTGTTGACGACATCCCTGAGATCCGCCAGCGTATCGCGGATCATGTCATCCTTGCGCCCTTTCTCTTCGGAATGCAGCGCCATCATGAGCTGCGCGCCGATATTGTCGTGAATGTCGCGCGCGATCCGCGTCCGCTCCTCGGACACTCCGCGATCATATTCCCCGCGGCTCGCCTCGGCATGGTTCATCAACACAACCATCTGTTCGGCATTCGACAGATCGCGCGGACTGAACAGAGCACGCCCATCATAGGGGTAACGCATCAACAAAGCCGGAGAATCCGCGACGCACGGAATGGTCATCGACAAGCCCTCTTCCCCGATCTCGAGCGAAACCGCCCCCATACCGGCCAGGGCCGTCAACTCAAGGGGGCGGAAATGGTCCTTTAGCAGGCCACGCCATCGACCCGCGCGCTGGTCGGTCCCCGGCTGAAGCGCCGCGGCGACGACGTCCTGGAACAAGGTTGCCTTTGCACGCCGCCTGCCCCGGGACAGGTGCCGCCAGAAGACGTCCCGCGCCGGCAGATAGGCCAGCGCCACCAGGAACAGGGAGAGACCCAGCGCCGTCCCCGGCTCCAGGGTCAGTAGCCTGATAATAGCCACATCCAGACCCAACAACAGGATCGCTGCGCTTACATAGAACAGGATCTGATACGCCCATCCGCCCAGCTCGAACAGGCGATACCGTGCCAGACCGACGGCGAGGCCAACATAAATGAGCAAGAAAAACGAGAACGCATAATTCTCGAGGATCAGCGGATCGTAGCCGAAGGTCAGCGGCGCCGCCACGGTCACGATGAATGCGCCTGCTCCGAGAAGCACAGACGCACCAAGCCAGACCGCGATGGCGCGCTGCCTCGGGTCCTTGCCGGACGACACGACCTGCCAGATGATCGTGATCATGATGGCCAGCATCTCGTAGAAGGTGATCCTCTGTACGTCGGCAAAGTTCTGCAGCGGGCCAACAGTTCGGACGAGACTCCATGCGCCGAAGCCGATCGTAACGCCGACCACCAATGGCTTCCAGCCGGGTAGCCGCCGAGGATAGATCAGGAACAGGCAGACCATCACGATGCCGAACCCGGACGCCGACAACATGTTCACCATCGCCGCCACATGGAACAGGTAGTCCGGCAAGGGCACGGCCACCAACCAGAACACCGATGAGAACGAAAACAGCAGCGTCAGCACACCACTGACCGCAAACAAGACGGCGGCCGGCTCACGCTGCCGCAGCGACCATATCCAGGCCGAAATGAGATAAGCCCCGAGTCCCACGCCGAGTGATACCCAGAACGCCGGATGGGTCTCCCAGATCGACCGCCACCTGGAAATATCGGCCGTTGCCCCGCTCGCCGGCTGGAGCCCGATCGAGGCGGTCGCCAGAAACACGCTACAGCCGACCGCTGAGAGCCAGAACAAACGCGTGGCCGGCGTGGACCGGAGGGAGAGGTGGCTGATTTTCAAGATACAGGTCTGCTTGCTATTGCAGACCTATAGCGCAGGATCCGGCGCCGCGTCTTCCCCTGTTCAGGGAAAAGGTGTTGTCAGCGGAACCGGACTCGAGGTGAGCAATCCAGGCGTTTAGCCTCAGGAAATGAATAGGAACCCGTTTAGCCACTTCAAAACCTCGCCCGAGATTATCCACTCGCTGTACTCACGCATGTCCGGTATCCGCTCTCACTTCGAAATGTCGAGGCCCTTCTCCACGAACGTGGCATTGATGTCTGTCACGAGAGCGTCCGTCTCTGGGTCGATCGGTTCGGGACTTGCTTCGCTCACAAGATCAGGAAACGGCGCTTGGAATCCATGCGGCGCAGCCCGCAATGGCGGTGGCACCTGGATGAGGTGTTCGTCAGAATCCGGGGCGAGAGGCATTATCTGTGGAGGGCCGTCGATCAAGAAGGCGAAGTACTGGAGTCGTTCGTCACGAAGAAACGCGACAAAGCGGCCGCGCTGAAATTCCTAAAGAATGCAATGAAGAGATGTGACAATCCACATGTTATCGTGACAGACAGATGCCCTTCTTATCGGGCGGCAATGAAAGTGATTGAGAACGAGGGCTGCCAGGAGACTGGCCAGCATCTCAACAATCGCGCCGAGAATTCATACCTCCTCCTTCGACAAAGAGAGCGAGCAAATTCGCGATTTCGTCGCATGCGAAGTCTGCAGAAGTTCGTCTCAATCCATTCGTCAGTGTACAGTCACTTCAACTTTGAAAGGCACATCAACACCAGAATTCGCTTCAGACAGAAACGCGACGCCGCCCTTCGCGAGTGGCGCGACCTTCTCGTCGCCTAACACCTGCTCGTCCGCTAATAATGGAGACGGGTTCGCATTAGCCTGACAGCACCCGCACTTGGGTCGATCGGTTCGCGACTGATGATCAGGAAACCTGACAATCATCGAAGTACAACGTCAAGCACATCTTCAACTGTTGTCCCATTCGAGTGGGAAGGCTTGACCTCTTCATAGCCATGTCATTCTAGTAAGTGACTTCAACATTGAAAGTGAACGGCGCATGAGAATTGTCGAAGCCTGCGAGGGGCGAGCCTTTGCCGTGGACTTGCCGCAAGATGCGCTGATGCGGATCCAGTCAGGAACGCTCAAAACCCGTTACAAGGGGCGCCGGTTCTGCAAGAATCCCTTCGATGTTGTGCTTTACCTGCAGCTGATCGAGCGGCTTAAACCGGCCACGATTATCGAGATCGGCACGTCGGAGGGCGGAAGCGCCGTCTGGTTCCGGGACCAGTGTCGCGCATTGGGGCTCGAAACCAGGATTCTGTCATTCGACATTGACCCACCGACCGATTTGGACGAGCCCGGAATCCTCATTGGAAAAGCAGACGCGTACGCCCCCGACGCGACGTTGCCGGCAGACCTGCTTCGCGACTTGCCCCACCCATGGCTTGTGGTGGAGGATAGTGCCCATAATTATGCTTCGACATTGGCAGTTCTGCGCTTTTTCGACCGTCTCGTCGTGCGTGGTGACTATGTTGTCGTCGAAGACGGCGTTGTCGCGGACCTGCCGGGCGAACAGTATCGGGCGTTTGAAGACGGTCCCAACCGTGCGGTCGCTCAATTCCTGACCGATGTGCGGGACCGCTACGAAATTGATGCAGGTCTATGTGACTTCTACGGTCATAATGTGACCTATTGCCCGAACGCCTGGCTGAAGGTCGTGTAGCGTTTTGCCATCAGCTTCCGGGAGGCGCTGACGCAGCAATCGACTTGCCGTGCACTTTCAAGAACTCGCCGATCAACCGGAATGGAACCGCTCGGCGTTTGAACTTCTCTCCCCGGATCGCCTTGTACTCGGAATCGAACTCGTCCCAGCGAGACACTTGCGCATTGGTCGCGACACCTCCGTGAAACTGGTGGAACGTGGCGTCTCCCAGCAACATGATGACATCCGCTTTGGGATGATGGCAGGCCCTCGTCCATACATCCAGGTTTGCGAGTCCGCCGCCGGGACATTGAAAACTCTCATCGAACCCGCCGATCTCCTGCCATGTGGCCTTCTTCATGAAGAGCGCATTGGTTTCAGTTGGCCAAGAATACCAGCCTCTGCTGGACGAACCGGCAAGGGCTGCGATGTCAAAGAGCCTGTACCCGTCCTTTTCCCATGGCACAGTCTTCAGGAGTTCGTCTTCGACTTCCTGATTGTACCCCTTCTGGGCGGCCTTCGTCTGGACTTCGCCGCCCAGGTGAAAGGCGATAGTCCCGATGACCGGACAGTCGGATGTTGCCTCTGCCTGGAGCGCTTTCGCCAGAAGGCCTGGTGAGGCCATGCGCGCGCCGTCTATACACACGCCTACCAGTTCCCCTCGCGCGGCATGTATCGCACGATTGATTGCCTTTACGGGCGATGGATCTCCTGGTGGCTCAAACACGAACCGGATGTTTGGCGAAATGGCTTGGCAAGCGTCCCGGTCGAAGGGCCTGGTGGACCCATTGTCCACGACGATAATCTCGTAGTCGGCGACATCGATGTCGCGCTGCATGGGAGGCGTGAGCGAACGCAGTGTCCGGGGCAGTTCGCGGGCCATGTTGTAAGCAACGACAACAATCGAGAGCCTTGGTCGATTGGAAACCTTGCTCCTGGCCGCATGGGACGCTTCGTAGCCAGGCTTCACGTCATGCTTTCGCCAACGGAATTTGGAGTCCGCCTGCCTGGTTTCAGCCAAGACTCTCATGAAATCGTCAAAGGCCTGGCCTGTCGGTGAAATCGCCTGTTGGCGGTCCAGAACGTGGGGCGGTGGCCCTTCATCCGACTGGGAATATTCCCGGACAATCGGGTTGTACCGATTCCACAGAATCCGGCTTTTTGAATCAAGGCCCGTGATAATCAGGAGGCCGCTCGGGGCTGTGTCCAGGAGGACAAGCTGCAGGTCCGGTCGGTACTTCTCCAGGCAGGCGTGGATTTTCCAAACATCGCCGGTCCAGACGCGGGTGTTGCGTTCTCGCGTTGCCTGCTCCGGGAGATTGGGCAGCACGTCGTCTATCACAATGACGGCGCCACTGCTGGCGATCCGCTCTGCGTGCATGAAGTCCCGGAGGACATTCTCAAACAGGTGCATGCCGTCTATGAAGATTAGTTCGGGCTTGGCTTTCAGGACCGGGTGCGACCCCAGCTCGAAAAAGACGTCGCTCTCCTGCTGCACGATTTCCGCTGACGGTGGCAGAGGCACCTTCAGGTCGGGATCCGGATCCACGCCAACTGCCTGGCCTCTGGAAAGCGCAAGGCTCCGACCGTGCCGCACGCCGATCTCCAGGTAATTTTTCGGTTTGATGACGGTATGCAGGCGTTCCAGGACACGCAAATAGGGCGCTCCGCCCTTGACGAGATCCAGGTCCGAATCGGCATCGCCAGCAAACTGGTTGATCGGCGCAACGGCGCCAACATCCGGCGCTGTTTGCGAAACCTTCGCGCGTGGTGTCTTGCTGAACACACCGACCAGGTCATTCCAGGGGCCGCGCTGGTCATGCCAGCAATCGACCAGGTGGCACCCCGTGAGCTTTGCAAGTGCCTTGTAGGAATCAGGATAGAAACGGTAACAATCGACAGGATACTGGTGAATCGGACCGGCGGACGGAGCGATCAGGAAGATGAATCCGTCCGGCTTGACCAGCCGAACCATTTCCGCAAATGCCAGCCAGAAATACTCGCTGTGCTCCAGCATCTGCCCGGACAGGACAAGGTCGAATGACGTATCTTCGCACGGTACCTGGTATGGGTCGTCCAATACGATCGAAACGCCCGGGCCCGCGACAAGATCGGCGCCATTGTATTCGAAACCGGGCCCTGAGAATATCTCGGAGTAACTGCCGTTTACATCGGCTCCGCCAATGTCGATGACACGCAGAGATCGGTCTCGAAGGTCTGGATTGCCCACCACGTAACGCCAATAGCATTTGAGCATATTTTCGAACGAACTTGCGTGCATGCTAACCGCCTAAACTGAAGCCATGGCGCTTTGTGACGCGACACGCCAGTCGGACGACCGATGCTTTATTATATTCGTCCAATGATGGAACGCAACCGTGCAGTGGTTGAGAGATCGAATGGCCAAGTACTTTGGGCAGCCGGCGGTGGTCCCGGACCTCAGCATGGCCGGCGACCGGGAAGATACCAAATTGTTCTGAAATCCCTTCCGGAAATGGATGAGCTTGAATATGCCTTGCTCGATAGCACAGAACACCGGCACGGTAACTCACGGCTGAGTTGCCAGATTGAGGTCACGTCCAGCCTTGGTGGTATCTGCGCCAAGATCGCACACGCGGACGACTAGTCTGCTGCAACGGATACGTGAGCGGACGGCATGCCTGAGACAGCGGTACGCTCACGTCCGCGGTCACCCTGACCCTGCCGACCATAATCGGCGTGAGGCTTGGCCCCTTTATCACAGGAATTGTCAGCGACCTCTTTAGGGTGTTGTCCGGGCCACCGGGAATTAGGTGACCAATTCTGGCGCTTGGGCTTAGAATATAGCCAAGAAACCCTTTCCCTCCTTCAGTACTTCGCCCGAGATCATCCATCTCGCTGCGCTCAAGCACGTCCGATTTCCGCTATCACTTCGCGATGTAGAGGACCTGCTCCGCCAGCGCGGCATCGATGCGTGACGCCGCTCTTCACGAGTGGCGCGATCTTCTCATCGCCTAACACCTGCTCGTCCGCGAATATCGGAGACTGGCTCGTATTAGACTGACAGCACCGCCAGCCAGTCTGCCGAATTCAGCGACTTCCCATAGCCCGACATTTATTGCCGGACTTTCCGGGACTTGGGCGGCTGTTCCGCAACCAATCTCTGATGGTTTACAGACAACTCGCCTCACGCCGGGCCAAAATGACGCGCCGTCACCGTTTGCCTTTTCGGTGGTCAGGTTTGGCCCGATTTCCCTGCTAGCAGGGAAATCGCAGGGAAGAAATGCGTTTAGCGGCGGTAGGACGGGTCGGAGGAGTCGCGACTGCCCCAGGTGAAATCCCAGCCTTGGACAGCGCCGAATCCCGGACTTGCCGGATCAGAACGCGACAGATCCGGAACGAGGAGACGATCCGCAATCTTCCACACCCCGTCTCGCCTCTCAAACCGATCGATAAAGCGACTGAAAACCGTTGAATTTCTACCGTCTTTATACTCACTAAACGAAATGCAGTAAGTTTCAGTAAGGGCCACTTCCCCTTGCAGATCACAGCGGAAATTTCCGATAAAATGCTGGCAGGCGCGAAGATTATCGCGCATCCAATCGACGATCCATTCACTGAAATCAACTCCGCGGCCCTTGAACATGCCGTGATCGTCCGTCGCATCCTGATGATAAACCGAACGCAGCACTTCCACGTCACCGCGGTCGACGCCACGGCAATAGCGCGTCAGCACCTCGTAAATCTCGTGCTGGCTTAACAATTCGTCCAATCGCGCATTCTCTTCCCGCATAGCACCCTCCATTAATCCGGCTCTCCTGCCTGGCTCACATCTTTCCAGGTATTAGAAGACTAAGCAGCTAGCAGAAACTGATTCATAATCGCGCCAAACTGGCGACGTCAGTTTAATGTGCACCAGTCGCTAAAGTTCGCGCCATCGACGAAGGGAGTCCGCTCGTTTCAGTTTGAGCCGAACTCTAGTGTGGGTGCGGGGGTATTGTGAGAGGAACCGACCTTGAGATGACATTTCCTGAGGCTGGCGGGCAGGACAAGGCACCTCCAGGCGCATGCCCAGACAAGATCAGGCTACTGGAAGAATTTCCTTCTAACCTATTCGACCGGTCGCGCCTTGTAGATGTCAGTATCTATCTCCCCTTCCCATCGGGCCACGATGGTCGCAACGCACAGGTCGCCAGTAACATTCACGACTGTGCGGGTCATATCCAGTACCCTGTCAAACGGCAGGATGAAACCGACCACGAGTGCGGTCTGCGCGGGGCTCATTCCGACGCTTTCAAGTACGGCAGCCAAGAGGAAGAGAGATGCTGATGGGACGGACGCCGTGCCCACAGACACAAGAGTGGTCGTTAGTCCAATCAGGACATAGTCTGAAAAATCGAGCGGAATACCGAATGCCTGAGTAGAAAAGATGGTGACAACACCGACATAAAGCGCCGTTCCGTCCATGTTGATCGTCGCGCCCAATGGCAAGACGGACGACGCAACAGCGGGCTTGATCCCCAAATTGTGTTCTGCCGCGGAGAGGCTGGCCGGAAGGGTTGCGGAGCTTGACGAGGTTGAGAATGCAACAAGCTGCGCCTCTCTGACGCCGCGCAGGAATGGCAATACTGGTAATCGCGCCAATAGCTTAAGAAGTAGGACCTGCGTAACGAATACCTGCAAGGCGCACCCAACCAGAACGACGATCGAAAGCAGGAAAAGGTATACGAATGTCTGCGGACCGGTCGTGCCCATCACAACTGCAACCAAGGCGAAAACGCCAAACGGTGCGAATTCCATGACGAGGCCCGTCATCTTGAGCATCAGCTCTGTAGCGGATTCGAAATTGGCTGCAAGGGGCCGCCCTTTCTCGCCTATCATGAGGAGTCCAGCACCTGTGAGGAGCGCAAAAAAGATGATCGCCAACAGGTCTGCCTGCGCAAACGCGGCGAACGGGTTCACGGGAACGATGGATAGCAAGCGGTCCTTCAAATCTATCGGCGCCTGAAACTCTGCCGGACTGGCGCTGGAGAGATCAATGCCCACACCGGGTCTCACGATCACAGCCAAGACAAGACCGATAGCGATCGCCGCCAGGGTCGTTCCAAGATACAAAATTATCGCACGACCGCCTATGGAGCCCAGTCGCTTGGGGTCGTGCATCGACACAACACCCGACACCAGGGTGACGAACACAAGGGGCACAATCAACATCTTGATCAGGCGCACAAAGAGCGCACCAACCCAGGAGATATTGACTATGCTGTCGCCGACGAGCGCTCCGACAACACCGCCTAAAACGAGCGCGATCAATATGCGCTTCCAGAGAACCATCTCAAACCAAAAGGCCAGCGCTTTGTTCATTGCCTCGATAATCCCCCTAGATCGTCAATGACTATTACATACAGTCTACGTTTTCCGTATGCTGACTTACCTGCAAACGGACACTGTGAATAAATTGGAGCGGTCGCGACAGCCCAAAACCGGTCCGCGTGGCCAGTATGCGTTTACTGGCAGATGCCCTCGGAAGGTTCGTGCCTTAACCTTTCACCAGGCACACCAGAGGCTCGCTCATCGCCTCGAACAGCATGCTCACCGTTTTGAGGCGGAAAACCACACTGGCCAATTGATGCCGCTCTGGTATCCGTATAGCCGACGACGCCGTCGCGCCGTGGGTCAGCAGCGCCAACCCAGCCTGGTGTTTCAAGAGCAAGCGCATGCACTCCCCCGAAATATGCGTTGCGGTCCCGCTGGATGTACGCGTCACTTGCTGTGCTGAGATCGAGGCCAAGTCGGGCGAGATCAACCCCTTCAACGGGCCCCTCCAGATAGGCATTGTCCCGGCCATCCTCCGCGTCCACCGCCACGTGGACGCGCAGTGCATCGACTGCGGCTTCAATTCCTGCGCCCACGTCGACCCAATGGCTGATCACCTGCGCAACGGTCGAGATGATCCGCTCGCTACCGGGGCTACCCAGGACCAAGACGGGATTTGAGTCTCGCGTCACGATCGTCGAACTCATTGAGGAATAGGCCATTCCGCGAGGCTTCAGCGAAAATGGCCGACCTGGTTCCAGATCGAAAGACTGCATATAGTTGTTGTAGAAGAACCCCAGAGACGGGCTGGCCACCCGGGCGCCAAAATAGGAATCGATGCTGGCCGTCACGGACACAACCATTCCGTCTGCATCCATGACACTGAAATGCGTGGTTTCCCCTCCCGGCGGTACGAAGGCGCTGGAAAGACTGCCAGCATGCGCTTTCGACAGGCGCGCCCGGATATCAGATTCATAGTTCACCAGGTCCGACTCCGGCAAATCATGCCGGGCACGATGAGCCGCCTGCAGGGCTTGCAGGAGCGCCTCGGTCCGGGCCGGGCTCTCTTGGGCAAGGTGTTCTGCTGGAAACTGCTCCAGGAGGTTCAAGGCCAACAGCATGACCCAGCCGCCTGCCGGCGGCGGAAGTGTGTAGACCTGAACGCCGCGATAACTTGTCGACAGGGGTGCCATAATCCGTGGGTCAGACGTTGCCGCAAGATCTGCGCGAGTAATCCAGCCGCCGTAACGGGCCATGTCGTCCGCAATCGCTCCGGCAATTTCCCCGGTGTAGAAATCATCTGCTCCTGCTGTTGCCAGCCGCCTGAGTGTGTCTGCCAGGACAGGCTGGCGCATCAGGTCACCCTTGGCTGGTACATGACCATCCGGCATGACGACAAAGGGCACGATTGTCGGTGACTTAAGCAAAGCCTCTTCAGTGTGCGCATAGACCTTTGCGCGAAAATTGCCCACAACAAAACCGTCTTCGGCATAGCGGATCGCAGGTTCCAGCAAGTCAGCCCAGGCTATCTCACCACCGCCATATTGGCGGTGCGCAAAATCCATGACCTTGACCGTCGATGGCACTGTCATCGCGGTCCACCCCGTCTTCAGGTCTGCCGGGTCAACCGTATCCGGCAAGCGTCCGGGCGCAAAGGACGTGCCGTTGATGACCACCGGTGCCTCTCCCGGTCGTTGAAGGATGATCTGAGACTGCCCCCCAAGGCCCGACATCGCTGGCTCGGTCACGCCAAGTGCGAATTGAACCGCAATGGCAGCATCCATCGCATTTCCGCCCTGTTCCAAAATCTCGACGCCCGCCGACGTGGCCTCAGGCGAAGCTGAACTGACAATTCCGGCAGGATCCGCACCTGCCTGCAGGACTATAAGAGCCTGCGCGGCCAACCCGATTGCCAAGATCCGTATCATTCATTTTCTCCCAGAAGCAGAGCCATTGTTTCTTCCGCCGCCAATCGGGCGATACGGATAGTTTCGTCGCCAGGCGTGGAATCACCGACTTCATAGGTCAGCGCGGGAATCTTGTATGTTTCGTGGATCCACGTCTTTGACGTCGCCAAGTCAGGATTGTGTGACGCGTCGCGATGTGGCGCGCCTTCGCCCAGGGAGTGCACCAAGCGGTCAGACAGTGCGCCCGCAAATTCGGGGCGGCTACCGTCTGCGCCATCTGGCTGCGTGTAGAGCGTATCCTTCCACGTCGAATGAAAGTCCATGGCAACGGCAAGCTCACCGAGACTGGCAAGCCAGTCACGCGCAGCGCGCGTTTCTGCTTGCGTAAATGGCCCCCAGTCACGATTGATATCCACGCCGCGCGTATTGTGTCGCCACTGTCCGAGCGCGACTCCATCGGGGTTCAAGACCGGCGCGACCGCCACGCGAAACCCATCGCGGAATCGGACCGCCAGCGGATCGCTCTCAAGCAATCGGCCGACAAACGCCTCCAGCGCCAGTGCTCCGGTGATCTCAGGCGGGTGCTGGCGGCCCATCAGGACCAGGACAGGCGCACCTTCTGCGCCGAATGTCAGAGCTTCAATATCCCGGCCTGCTTCGGACACGCCTATTTGCTGATAGGCGACACCTGGCCTCGTTGCAGCCTGCCGCAACCAGGCACGGTAGTGATCCAGGCCGAAAAGAGGTTGAGCGGCAATCAGCGTGTGCCCTTTCCTGACATCAACGCTTATTGTCGCTGACGTGGCACCCGGTTCTGGTGCATCAGGAAGCGCAGCCCACGTCAGGCCGTCATCTCGACTAATCTGTGGCGCGTAGCGGTGCTTACCGTGAATGTACGTCAACGTCAGGCTGAGATCTGCCTGCGAGCGGGCGTCTATCGAAAAGGCATACCAGCTACTCGGGTTAATCGGGGTGTCTTCTGGTCGGACATACAAACTGAACTGATTGGTGCCCGTTTGCTCGCAAGCTGTCAGGCGACCCGACTCAAAATCGCCTGAAAACGCGACGCCTTCATAAACGCAGACCGGACCGTTCTGGAATGCGGGCAAGTGCCAATCAGGATCGCTGACACATCCAGGCAAGAGAACCAGACACGCAGTGAGGAAATACCTAGACTTCAAGATGTGCGACAGCATGTGGGGCCATCCTCGTATTGTCATGCGCAACACCCGGCGCATAGGCGAGACGCCAACCCAGCGGCACGGCCAGCGCTTCGGCGCGAACCCGGCCTGCCTCCAGAAAAGCGCGCCCCCTATCAAGCCGGTGGCGCCCCTGAACCATGGCTTCCGGAGACCGATTGAGCGAGGACTGGGTCGTATCCGTATCATCTGTCCCGAGCAGAATCGTCAATGGCCGCGCGAGCCATTTGCGCACCTGGTCGTCTGAAATCCCCGCACCACCCAACCCGAACGGCGTCGGGATGTTCGGGTCGGGCATTGTATACCAGCCGGCATTTGCACTAACAGCGCGGTGCACGCGCGCCGCCGGCTCAAACAACAGGAACCGATGGACAAATTGCGCACCGGCGGAATGGCCGTAGATGCTGTATCGCAATGCCGTCAGCCCCATCGTCGTGCGCAATGTATCAAACATTGGTTCCAACGCTGAGAAGGACCAAAGCGCCTGATCGATTGATGCACCGTCAGGTGAATACCGATTACCCTGATTGTAGCTGCGTGCATCCGGAAAGTCGGCCCTGCTGAATTCCGGCACCGCGATGTTCAGGCGCGCTGCCTCAGCAACTGGGGCCCACTGGTCACGATACTCCTCCGCATTGCGTCCCTGACCGTGCATGACAAAGACGAGCGGCGAATGCGCTCCTGCCTGCGCCGGCCGATAGGTCCAGACAGGCAGAGCCGGTCCGGACCAATCAGTGAAGACAAGGCGCGCTCTGCTTCCCGAAAGCGTGGCCGGAGCCCGCAATGCCCCGGCACACGCCGTCCCCGCAAAACACAGGCCCATGAGCAGGTGGCGGCGATCAATTTCTGGCCCGCTCATCGACTGGCGATCTCCCCTAGAAGGACTTCGAAATTTCGCCGTAAATGACCCGACCCTCAATGGGATACAGGCCGGAAAGGTAACCAGGGCTTTCATCGGCGCGTGGGGGCAACTCGTTCGCGAGGTTTCTGACTCCGAGCTTGATACCCGTTCCACCAAGCGGACCGATGCCCTGATCAAACTCGTAGGAAACATACCCATTGATGGAGTACCAATCATCGACCTGCCACAGATCGCCGGTTGTATCGTTGGTCGCGCTGGTATCTTCGACATCGGAGACATAACGGACTTGCCATCCGGACTGCCAGCCTCCCATGCTCCAGGTCACCGAGGCACTGCCACGCCATTCAGGATTGCCGTTGCGACGCAGCTCATCAAAAGTTGCTCCGTCGCGCGTCTCTTCAAACGTATCGAGCTTCGTCGCGTTAACCCCGAACCGGAAATTCCCGACCGCAGTTTCGCGTGTCTCATAAGACACGGACATATCGTAGCCGGACACTTCCCGCCCATCGAGATTCACATACCCGTCAATTACATTCAGAACTTCGCCAACGGGTGCGCGCTGCGTACCGGGGTTTGCCAGATTGTAAGCATCGAAAGCGGCAATATCTGTCGGTGTCGCAGCTCCGCGGATGACGTTGGGATTGCCAGCCTGGCCAGCGGTCAGCCGGGCAAAGTCATCGTCGAGAAGACGATCCACGCCGATCACCGTGATCGCATTCGTCGTCTCTACCTTGAAGTAGTCAACGGAAACACGAAGGCCATCGAGCACCGTATCATCAGGATCGAATACGATGCCCAGCACCGTGCTTTCGCTCTCCTCAGCCTCCAGGTCAGGATTCCCGAAGCGCGTCGACGTGCGATATGTATCGCCGATATCGTTTGGTGTGCCGGTAACATCTTCCCGATAGGGATCGGCATCCCCTTGATTGCGCCGTGTAATCGTTCCCTGGTTGATCTGAACGAGGTTTGGCGCCCTGAAGCCTTCACCATACGCCGCGCGAACAGACAGAGACGGAACAATGAACCAGTGCGCAGCGACTTTTGGCTTCAGGCTATCGCCATAGTCCGACGCATTCTCGAACCGTGCAGCCAGTTGCAGGTCAAGTGCATGAACGAGGGGAAAGCGATTGGCTTCACCAATCAGCGGCACATTAAGTTCGGCAAAAACAGCTGATGTATCGCGGTCGCCGCCGAAATCTCGGGTCGCCGATACGCCGACGAGGTCACTCTCATCGGGAATCGCGCCGTTTGTGAACGTCATTGTCCCATCAAGGCGCGGGTCGGAGTCATCGAAGATTTTCTCGTGCCGGAAGTCGACACCAATCGCAGCACCGACGTCGCCGCCCGGCAGGCTGAACAGGTCAGGCCTGGACGCTTTGGCGTCCCAGGTCACCATTGACGACTCGGCGACACGCACCGAACTGATTCTGATTTTCGAGAGAACACTCTCTGGATTGGCGTCAGGACCGCCAAACGGGTTGAACGCATCTGGCGTTGAAAGGGATATCTGGTCCTGCAACAAGGTTTTGGACTGGCGGTTGAACTCTTCGTCCCGCGCATCCGCTTCCGACCAACCAAGTGCGCTCTCAACATCCCATCCGCCGAACTCACCGCGAACACCGCCGAGGAGCCGATAGAGGTCCTGGTTCACCTTGATTTTGCGTGGTCCCAGCTCGAGCGGCCGATAGCCCTGGATGACAAGGTCCAGCCCCTCCGCCGGTGCATCAATCCCAGCCACGCGGTTGGGACTGCCAACCGCCCCGAACGGGTTATAGTAGTTTGATGCCGGAACAATGATCAGCGCCAGTGAAGCATCAAACGGCCCGGGCGCACGCTGCGTGTCGGATTCTGAGCCATAATACATGCCTTCGCCGAACACCTGAAATCCGCTGTCCAGGTCATGGGTAAAAGTCAGAGCGAGATTGGTCCGGTTGACTTTTGGAATGACGGTTTCATCTGCATAGAAATTATACCGCAGCTCTCGGTCTTGACTGCCGTCATCAATCGAAATGCCATTGCCAAGCGAGGCGACACTACCCGGAAACGCATCCGGCTGGAGGTGAAACACGCCGCTGCTCGACGTGAGGTTGGCGCCTCCCTGGCGAACACGCACCCCTGTGAACGTCCCATCCCCGTTCAACATCCCAGACTGGAAGCGCCCATAAGGACCAATGGTCGACGTGTTGTCGAATTGTGTGTCGCCGAGCCAGTCGGCTGGCAGCAGATCGCGCCGGTCAAGTGTCGAATACCATTCCGGAAGCTCTGTCGAACTGACATCGCCACGCTCGTAGTAAGAACCAGCAATTGTCATGTGCGTCTTGCCGCTTGCGAACTTGAAACCGTGCCGCAGCGAAGCCGACAGTTCAGTCAGACTCGTTTCGGTGCTTTCGCCGTAGCGAAGAGAAGCATACGTGCCGTCATAATCCTCGTACAATGACAGGTTCACGACGCCCGCAATCGCGTCTGAGCCGTACAGAGCCGACGCCCCATCGCGCAGCACTTCAACGCGCTGAATCAGGTTGGCAGGAATCGAGTTCACGTTGGTAAATGTGACAGGCACACTATCAACTGACTCCGATTGCGGGTGACCGACAATCCGACGCCCGTTGACCAGGACAAGTGAACGGCCCGAACCCAGCCCACGTAAGTTGATCCCGGTCACATCACCCCGCGCACCATTGGTGCCGGTATTGTTGTCAGTGAATTCGATGTCGCCAATCGACGGCAGGTTTGCAAGCAGTTCACCTGTCGAAAGCCCGCCTGATGCGTCCAGTTCGTCCCGGCCAATAACCGTGACAGGCAGGGCTCCGGAATCACCTACTCCCTGTAGATAAGATCCGATCACTACAACTTTTTCAGCAACCAGTGTGTCCTCGTCCGCCGGAGGCGGCACCTGGCCGACTTCTTGCGCCACAGATGGAAATGCCAGCAGTGCAACGCTGCCGAGAAGTCCCGCCTTGATCGATGATGCTTTTTTCACGTCTATTCCCCGCCTGAAAAACACGACCTCCCGCCGTGCAGATTCGAAGCAAAAACCAGAAATGAAAAAATGTAAACAAAATTATTGCATGAGGGTTTATATTCTTTTTAGTTATACTTGTATTCGAAGAAACCCTACCGACTCTCCATGCGCTTCGACATGACGGCCAGCCGCTTGCGCAGACTTGCAGACAGGTCGTCAATCAACGCTCGGACAGGAACGTCGAGCCCCTTGCCAAGCGGATAAACCATGTTGACCGGCAGGGTGAGCGCCTTGGGCAATGCGTGCAGATCAATGCCGGGATCGTGCTCAGCGGCATGAATCGCGCTCATGGCGTCTACAATTGCAAGGCCGGCGCCGCGCTGGGCCAGGCTGCACGCCATCTGATAGGTTTGAACGCGAAGCAGCGGATCACCACGCCACCCCGCCGCAACGCCAATCTCCGCCAGCATTCTCCCAAGTGGCTCGGTCGCCTCCAGCGCCACGAGTTCATGCTGGAAAAGCGTCTTGCCCAGTTCCTCAGCGGAAATGTCGCCCAGCGTTCCCCGTTTCGAAACGCAAACAACTGGCACTTGTCCGATGGGAATGGCCCCAACGGATACTGATCGCGTTGAGGCATCAAACACCAGCCCCATGTCAAATCCGTAAGCAGGCCTTGAAATTTCCGACAGAACCTCACCGGAATGCCGCGTCGAAATGGTGAAACGCATTTCCGGATCCGTCGACCTGAATGCCATGACAGCGTCCGGCACAAGATCGAGTCCCAGGGCCGGGGTGGTGACAATCCGCAAGTGCCGGCTGGCTCCAGAGCGAAGGCGAAGTGCCGAAGCCGTCAGGTCTTCGAAAGCGCTGCGCGCGCGTTCTGTCTCCTTGAGCAATACCAAAGCTGCGGGCGTCGGCTGCAACCGCCCCGATATTCGGTCAAACAGAAGATAACCGAGTTCGCTCTCCAACTGCTTGATGCTCTTTGTCACCGATGGCTGGGAAACGCCCAACTCGGCGGCGGCGCTGCTCACCGTACCGGACAGCATGACAGCATGAAATACTTCGAAGAGGCGATAGTTCATTCTTCTAAGTATTACTTTTAGTAATGGATAATGTCAAGATTTTCTGTTGACGCATACGTTAATTCTGAATGATCTGTACGTAAATTCTCGCGCGGACAGTTCATAATGACTTCAATCCTTCATCGTAGTCCTGGGAAGACATTGCCAGTCGCAGCCGGCGGCAGTGGCGCATGGCTTTTTGACACATCCGGCAAGCATTATCTGGATGGGTCGGGCGGCGCAGCCGTATCTGCTTTAGGGCACGGCCATCCCCGTGTCGTGGAAGCCATGTGCGAACAAGCCCGCAAGCTTGCATTCGCACACACGGCATTCTTCACACACGAACCCGGTGAAGAACTTGCGGAATTTCTCACGCAGCGCGCGCCGGAGGGGCTGGATCATGTTGTCTTCACATCAGGAGGGTCAGAGGCCATTGAAACGGCCCTGAAGCTTGCGCGTCAGTTCCATGTCGCCAATAGCGCTAATGACAGAACTGTGTTTATCGCCCGCCAGTTCAGCTATCATGGCGCTACGCTTGGCGCGTTGTCGATCAGCGGCAATCAAGGGCGCCGGGCGCCGTACGAGCCGCTGCTTGCGCCGTGTCATTTTATTGCGCCCTGCTATCGATACAGGCACGCTCGCCCCGGCGAATCCGAGCAGGCGTACGCCATGCGCACGGCGGATGCGCTCGAAGAAGAAATACTGCGCGTCGGTCCCGGCCGGGTAGCTGCCTTTATCGCTGAACCCGTTGTCGGCGCGACCCTGGGGGCTGTGGCGGCCGACATTGGCTACTTCAAGCGGATTCGCGAAATCTGTACGCGGCACGGCGTTCTTATGATCGCAGATGAAGTCATGTGCGGCATGGGGCGAACCGGGACGCTGTTTGCCATGAAGCAGGAAGGCGTGACGCCGGACATCCTTGTCATGGCGAAAGGCCTTGGTGGAGGATACCAGCCGATCGGCGCGACGCTACTGCATAAAAAAGTCCATGACGTTGTCACCGCCGGGAGGGGACGGTTCGAGCACGGACACACCTATATGGGCCACCCGATGGCCACCGCAGCTGCGCTGGCGGTGCAAATGGTCATCGAGGAGGAGGGACTTCTGGACAGCGTCGTACGCAAAGGCCAGATCCTGCGCGATATGCTATCAGAGGCGCTCGGACCGCTCGGAATTGCAGGAGACGTTCGCGGCCGGGGCCTGATGATCGGAGTCGAGCTCGTCGAAGATACGGCGACGCAGCGGCCCTTCCCTGCAGAACTACGTCTCGACCAACGCATCAAGGACGCCGCGATGGAAGCCGGACTGATCATTTACCCCGGGCGCGGGTCGGCGGGAGATGGCTTGGGAGATCATGTGCTGATTGCGCCGCCCTACATCATCAGCGAGTCCGAAATTGCAATCCTGGTCGAGCGTCTGGAGAGAGCGATCAAGGCGGCGCTTCCGGTTTCGGCATGAACAATCCCGAGCGCCTGATCTCGGTAGCGCCGAACGGTGCGAGGAAGTTGCGGGCAGACCATCCGGCCCTGCCTCTTTCTCCCGAAGACATTGCCGCGGATGCGGCCGCATGCGTGGCCGAAGGGGCCAGCCTGCTGCATCTGCATGTACGGGATGCAGAAGGTCGTCACTCATTGTCAGCAGATGCCTACAAGGCCGCGATCAACGCTGTTCGCGATCAGACGGGAAGTGACCTCATCATTCAGATCACGACGGAATCTGCCGGCATATTTGATCGCACCGCCCAGATTGCCGTCGTGGAAAGCGTTCGACCCGAATCCTGTTCGGTAGCATTGCGAGAGTTGTCCCCCAACGGATCGCAGGAGGAAGTCGCCACCTATCGCCAGTTCCTGGCAGATTGCCGACGCGAAAGCATCTGGGTGCAGCATATCCTCTATGACGCGGATGATGTGCGGCGGTTTTCAGACTTGCGGGCAGATGGCGTCTATGGCGAAGAGCTGCCCTTCATTTTGTTGGTCGTCGGTCGCTATCGCAGTGAATCTCAGAGTGACACGCTTGAATTGCGGGCGATGCTGGATGCGCTGGATGAAAGCCCCGCTGCCAAGCCCGTTTGGGCCGCCTGTGCATTTGGACAGGGCGAAACAAATCTGCTGTCGGAGGCCGCCAGGAGTGGGGGGCATGTCCGTGTCGGGTTTGAGAACAATTTTCTCATGGCCGATGGATCGCTGGCGGGATCCAATGCCTCGCGGGTGGGTGAAGTGGCCGCCGCACTTGGGTCACTCGGCCTGTCACCCATGAGCGCCGACGGCGCTCGCAAAGCGTTCAAGCTGCGCCGTTACCGTTGAAGCAGGCCGCGATAGACTGTTATTCGAACTTGAAGTGCCACCGCGCGACCTTCTCGTCGCCAGCACCTTCTCGTCCACGAGTAACGCAAGACGGGTTCGCATTTGACTGATCGCGACAGGTAAGCTCCATCAGGCGCCAATCACAGCAAAAGTCTGCAACCCGCACCGACACACGACCCTGTCCTTCAGATCGAGATTCCTCGAATTCTGCCCTTGTAGAAACGGGATCGCCCTCTCATGAAAGCACACATGACGAACCCCAAGAGCTTGCCAGACCCGCATAAATAAATCAGGTCTGCCTGTATCAGGCGAGCGGTTCGCCCAGTTGAAAGATGTGCTGGTGACGGATTTCTTCCATGCGCAGAAGGGCCCGGTCAGGGCCACAAGGACAACACGTTGACGATCAAAGTCAGGCAAGATGACGGGCCCATCAAACGCGCCATTCGAAATGCAGGCTGGCTGTTGGCGGGCAAGGGCGTCGGGGGCGTATTCAGTCTGGTCTATTTGGGACTGGCCGCTCAAAGCCTCGGCGCGGAGCGGTTTGGTGTGTTTGCACTTATCCTGTCATACGGACAGGCCGTCTCAAACCTCGCCCAGTTCCAGTCCTGGCAGACACTTATCCGCTATGGCGCCGCACATGAGGCCGCCGGTGATTATGGCAAACTGCGGCGGGTCATATGGTTCACGGTCCTTCTCGACATCGGGGCCGCCCTGGTGGGTGCCGCGCTCGGTATCGCAGGCGTCTACCTTGTGGGCGGACAGTTAGGGTGGTCTGGCGAAGAGCAGACCCTCGCACTTCTGTTCTGTACGTCCTTGCTGTTCGGGCTGAGGGGCACACCCACAGGCATCTTGCGTCTGTTCGATCGCTTCGACACCGCCGCATACGCGGAAACAGTGCTGCCGGCGATGCGCCTCGCAGGCGCGTTGCTGGCCTGGCTAACCGGTGCCTCGATCCTCGGGTACCTTGTCGCGTGGAGCCTTGCCGAACTGGCGACGACCGCCGCGATCTGGTGGGCCAGCCTACGAGAAGTCAAACGCCGAAATGCCGGTCACGTGCACACGAAGGGCCCAAGACTGCGCGGCGTCGTAGGGGAAAACCCAGACATCTGGAAATTCGCCTGGGCGACGAATCTCACAACATCCCTGCGCCTTGTCTGGAAGCAGTTTCCCGTGCTGGCCGTCGGTTGGGCGCTCGACAGCGTTGCAGCAGGCGGTCTGAAGATCGCCACGCAATTGGCAGGCGCAATACACAAGCCGACCCTCGCCCTCGCCCGATCCGTCTATCCCGAACTCGCGAAGCTCGCCTTGGGCGCCTACGAAGACGTCAGACGAGTGGTCGTCCGTTCATCCGTTGCCGCCGGCATGGCTGGCATACTGGCGGTGGCCATCATGGCAATTTTTGGCCGGTTCGCCCTCGATCTGGTAGGCGGGGATGCCTATTCTTTCGTCTATTCCGTCCTGGTCGTGCTGACAATCGCGGCAGCCGTCGAGCTGTGCGGTGTCGTTGTCGAGCCAGCTCTCGTGGCGCTCGGCAGGCCTTGGCAGGTCCTGCTGGTCAGGGTGATCGTCGCTGCTGTTTACGTCCCGCTCCTGGTCTGGATGATCCAGGCATTCGGCCTCATTGGTGCAGCTTGGGCGACCGTTTGCAGCTCCCTGATGCTTGTCGCCTGCCTCTACGCCGTATTCCGGCGCGCAGTGAACGCAACTGCCAGCAGCATAGTCGCCGACGATACGCGCGGTGGCGCACGCTGACATACTTCTCCGAAGGCCGCCCCCTCCCTCTTCCCGCGTCCTGTTCAAACTGACCATTTGCGCAGACGCTCCATATCACCTGCAAATTGCCGAATTCGTCGCAGGTTCGGCAGGAAAATCGACAACAACCCATCAGTGGCTCGGCCCAAAAGGGGCTTCCGGTCTTTGCTGAGCGTGATTTATCGTCGCCACCGGGGCGACGACAATGAGATGGTTGCTTCTGGTTGTCTCATGCGCATTGAGCACAATACCTGGCTCGATCCCTGCCGATCATGGGTTGGTCTGCTAGCCGCGGGGTGGGTCAGCAAGCATCGGAAAACGAATGACCTGCAAGCCGCCGCACCTGGTGGCTGCAATGAGTCCGTCCTCCTGACCTGCGTCAGTTGGTTATATGACACATGCCAATCTTGTGACTTCAACTTGGAGTATTGCGTGTATAGAGCAAATCATTAGGATTTAGATCGAAGACTCAGGGGCAGTTCGCTTTGAAACCAACAGCAACGACGGCAGGGATTGAACTACGCGCGGGGACATTCGAGACAATATGTGACGCACTGGACTATGCGGCCGAAGGCAATTCGGGTGTCAATTTCTATCATTCAGACGGACGCCTGATGAATAGTCTCACCTATGGTGAGCTACGAAACAACGCCTTGGGCATGGCCGGCCAACTGGCCGCCGCATTCGCGCGCGAGTCCCGCATCGGCCTTGTCGCAGAAACCTCTGCAGACTTCGTGACTGCTTTCATGGCCTGTCAATATGCCGGCATGGTGCCTGCCCCGCTCAGCCTGCCCGCGGCCTTCGGCGGGCGCAAGATTTACGAGCGCCAGGTCGGACAGATGGTCAGACAGGCCGGCCTTGCTGCCTTGATGACGCCAGCCTCCGTCCGGGATATCATCAATTCGGCACTATCGGGAACGTCGGTACGTGTAGTTGACATGTCAGGTTCCGACCTTCCATCCGGCACCGCACTTGCGCTGCGGCACGGCGCGAACGACCTGTCGTACATCCAGTTCTCATCCGGTTGCACGAGCCAGCCCAAGGGCATTGTGGCAACACAAGCGAGCGTTTCTGCAAATTGTCGCGCGATCATTCAGGAAGGCTTGCAGGTTGTTGAGGGCGACCGGGCCGTGTCTTGGCTACCGCTATATCACGACATGGGCCTGGTCGGCTTCTTTATCGCCCCCCTGTATTCCCAGCTGTCGATTGATTTCCTGTCGCCGTCGGATTTTGCCCGACGCCCCGGCACTTGGCTCAAACTTATCAGCGAAAACCGCGGCACGCTCTCCTACAGCCCGAGTTTTGGTTATGAACTCTGCGCCCGTCGTTATCGCGGTGAGGTGTTGGATCTTTCATCCTGGCGAGCCGCAGGCATCGGCGGCGACATGGTGCGTAGCGAGGCGCTGTCGGCCTTCACGCAGACCTTCGCTCCATCCGGGTTCGATCCGTCCGCCTTTGTCTCAAGCTACGGACTGGCAGAAGCAACGCTTGCGGTGTCGTTCGCGCCCCTCAGGGCGGGCCTGCGAACAGACGACATCGATCTGGCGAGGATGCAGACGTCCGGCCGCGCCCTGCCCGCTTCCGACCTGACGTTTGAGGGAACAGCCCGGAGATTCGTGTCCAGCGGCCGCCCGCTGCCTTCGCTCGACCTGCGGATCGTCAATGACAACGACGAAGCGCTGGGCGACCGGCAAGTCGGCCGCATTATCGTGCGCGGTCCATCCATCGCCGCAGGCTATTTCCGCGTGAATGAACCGTTGCAGCCTCTTACCAATGAGGATGGCTGGCTCGAAACGGGCGACCTAGGCTACTGGAATGAGGACGAGCTTGTCATCACCGGACGCTCAAAGGACCTGATCCTCTGGAATGGTCGCAATATCTGGCCACAGGATATTGAAGGCGTCGCACAGGAAGCCGGTGGTCGGAACATCGCCCGCTCGGCTGCATTCGACGTACAGGACGAAAATGGCGCGATCAAAATCCTGCTCCTGGCCGAATGTCGGTCACGCGATGAAGCCGTTCGCGCTGAACTCAGGCGCGACATCTCGGCGGCGACCCGCGCGGCAACAGGTGCGCCAGTGTCTGTCGAGTTCGTCGCCATCCGTTCCTTGCCGACAACCAGCTCCGGAAAATTGAGCCGGGCGGCCGCGCGCATCGGCTTTCTCGCGGGTGATTTTGTGCCGCAAAGGCAGGGCAATGTCGTCGCAGGCACACTCGGGGCCTGATCAGCAATCGCCCGCACATCTATCCCCGACCACACACGCATCGGCCTGACGGGCGCGACCGGGTTTGTGGGCCGGAAATTATTACCGCTGCTGCTTGAGCAAGGTGTTTCGGTCAAGGTCCTCGCTCGGCCCGCATCCGGCCGCAAGATGGAGCCCCGGCCCGGCCTTGAGTGGGTGGCCGGTGATCTCAGGGACCCGGACGCGCTTGAGCGCCTGGCGACCGATACAGACGTCATCATACACCTCGCCGGCCTCACGAAGGCGCGCAGCAATGCAGAATTCGATCAAGTAAATGCAGCCGCCACAGGCCTGCTGGCCGGAATCGCCAGGGACGCCGGAGTCCGGCACTTCATTCATGTGTCATCCCTTACGGCGACACGAGCGGACGTATCGGCCTATGCCCGGTCCAAGGCTGCGGGGGAACGCCTTGCGCGCGACGCGGCAGGGACAATGCCTGTTAGCATAATCAGGGCACCAGCGGTGATCGGACCAGAAGATTCTGCAACGCAAACGATGTTCAGACTGCTCGCAAGGGGGCTTCTCCCCGTACCGGGGGGCCGCGCGAGGAATTACAGGTTTTCGGTGATAGACGTCGACGACCTGGCAGCTCTGCTGGCCCGGCGCGCACGCGATGACAAACCGAGATCCGAGGTGATGACTCCTGCCGGTCACCTCAGCCTGCGCTGGAACGATATTGCAGACAGCGCAGCCCGCGTGACAGGACGCAAGATCAACATGCTGGCCGTGCCTGCCTTGCTTTTCGATGCTGCTGGTTTTATTGCAGATGGCACCGCCCGTATTACAGGCAGACCCCATGTCTTCTCGACCGGAAAGGTGCGCGAACTGCAGGCGGGCGACTGGCTCGCTGATAGGGCCATCGAACTACCGACAGCACTCGACGTGACAATGGCGCGCTGTCTCGCCCCGTTTCTTGCTCCTGGCGGGTTCCGGCCTGTACATCGCGGCGGGATCGAAAAAAGGGATGTGTAACGTGCAAGATTCTCACGTATTTGAAAATGTATCCAAGATACTCAAGGCCCATGCACATGCCGATATTCTGATTACGCCGGACGTGCGCATCAGCGCCGATCTCGAAATCGATTCCGTTGAAATTTTCGATATCGTCATGGAAATTGAAGACATTTATGACATCAGCTTTCCGGTAGAGGTCGCGTCCAGCATTGATACCGTCCGGGACCTTGTGGAAACAATCGGGCAATTGACCAATGTTTGACAGTGGCATGAAGAAAAACGACATTTTCGAAAAATTCGAAAAGCTGGCTGAGCGCTATCACGGCGTTGCGACCCTTGGGACGCAGCCCTTCGGCATGGTGTTTGACGAAATCCTGTCACCTACGCGAGCGCGAGTAGGTTCACGCGAAGTTATCCTGGCTGGAACCAACAATTATCTTGGCCTGACCTTCTCAGAAGCCTGCACAACCGCTGCCAAGGCAGCCATCGACCATCAAGGGACCGCCACGACCGGAAGCCGTCTGGCCAACGGTACATTCCGCGAGCATCTGGAACTTGAAACAGCCCTGAAGGCCTACTTCAACGCTGCCTCGGCCATCGTATTCACAACCGGATACCAGGCGAACCTCGCAGCCATAAGTGCCCTCGTCGGGCGCGGAGACCATCTGCTGATCGACGCCGACAGTCACGCCTGCATCTATGATGGCTGCCGCCTGAGCGATGCCGAGACAATCCGGTTCCGCCACAACAGCCCGGAAGACCTAGCCAAGCGCCTCTCACGCCTTCCGGATGACGGCGCACGCCTGATCGTGGTTGAGGGCCTGTATTCCATGCTGGGCGACGTTGCTCCACTGGCAGAGTTCGTTGACGTGGCCAGCGAGCATGGCGCGTTCCTGTACGTTGACGAGGCCCATTCGGTGGGCTGCTACGGCGAACGCGGGCGAGGTGTTGCGCAGGCGCAGGGGGTTCTCGACAAGGTTGATTTCCTGTCCGGCACATTTTCGAAAAGCTTTGCCTCGCTTGGCGGTTTTTGCGTGTCGCGCCATGAATCCTTTGAATACACACGCCTTGTCAGCCGCCCATACCTGTTCACCGCATCCGGGTCGCCGGCAAACATTGCGGCCGCGCGCGCGGCGCTCGCCACGATTGCCGGTAGCGATGAGCTTGGCAGGCGCCTTTGGGATCGTGCCAACCAACTCCATTCCGGCCTGCGGGCAGCAGGCTTCGAACCTGCCTCCGCCCCCGGGCCGATCATTGCCCTGCCAAGGGCAGACGAGACGACAGCCGTGCGCGAGTGGAACGCACTCCTGGAGGCCGGAGTTTACGTCAATCTCGCTGTGCCGCCGGCAACGCCACAAGCCAAATCCCTGCTGAGACTGAGTGTGTCTGCCGCACATAGCGAAAGCGAAATTGATCAGATCCTCGAAGTGTTCAACGCCCTGTCGGATCTGGTCAGTTAAACGGCCCAGTTCAGCGGAAAGCCCCGGCTCGGAAAAGGCGCCAAGCCAGAACTGGCGCATGCAGCACCGGGTGATTCCGCTCATTCTCGCTGACAACAAGCGTCACGCCAGAGTGGCCTTCGATTTTTTCGAGGATGTAGTCGAGTCCCGCATCGAAGGTCGCGGCGGCCTTTAGTACGCGCAGCGCTCCGACGGGTTTGCCGATGACCCGCCGCAGGAACCAGCGCACCCGGCAAAGCGCGGCCGCCGCACCGCGGCCAGTTGATGGCGGGGGTTGCTGGGCAAAGAGCAGAGACGTGAGTTTGCGGTAGCGGTCCTCAAATCGACCGACAATCTCTTGCGCACGGGCCTCGGGCGTTTCCGGGCGTAGCTCGGTTCGGTAACTCTCGGTCAGGCCCCTCACCCAAGGGTCAAGCGGTTGGACGGGCTCGTCCAGCATCGGCGCAACTTCCCTGGCGAGCTTCGCACAGGCGCTTGCCAACGTGTCGATGAGGGCGTCGTGAACAGCCGGATCGTCGGTAATGATGGTTGCTGGCTGGGCAAAGCGTGCCCACAGCATCGACTCGAATGCATCGCCGCGCGTGCGCCGGTGAAAGGCCTTTTCCGATACGATGGCGTACTTGCTGCGCAGCCGCACGCCATCGCCATCCACGACCTCAAGGAAATGGACGCTTGGAGGAACGAGGAATGACGCAAACTGTTTCACACCCACCCCGTGGATCGCTCGGTAACTGTCGACGATAACGTAGAAATCCAGCATCTTGTCGGCGCGCTCTCCCATCCGCAGGGCTGAGCCGTAAAAGATGAGTGCGCGCACGGCACCGGGGTGCTTCGCACGGATCGCATCAGCCATGCAGGCTGCCGCCCGGTTAAGCGGCAGCTGGTCAGCACGTACAATCTCGCGCAGGCCCTCACGCACCGAATCCTCTATCATCTCATGAACCTTATCGGCGGTGTGACGCCGACTGCGAGATGTCCGTCGGGGGGGGCGGGCAGCATTTCTCCATCAAGCATGATCCACCCCTTGTAGTCCAACCTGACAGCGTCGGCGCGATGACTGACCAGCCCATGCTGGACCATGCGGTGACCTGCCTGACCGACCAATACCTTCAGCAGTGCAGCATGTAGACCCTTGATCGGCCAGCCGGCGTGTGTGACCGCGATGGGTGCAGCTCCCTCACCCCAGAAAGGCCGGAGGCGAAGGTTGAGCGAAGGCAGGGTTGTCATCAGGCTGAGCGCATGACTGCCTTCCACCCGAAACTGTGGCGCTTCGACCGTCAGCGGACTGGGGCAGAGCACAGGTTGGCCATCACGGCCAAGATGCCGGCTGGGCCTCGCCATGAGCCGTGCCATCGCCCCCGCGATGGCAAGTGATCCGCGATGCCCCTCGCCATGCAGTTGCTGCTGCGTGTACGCCATGGCGCGTGCCAGAGACCCGGTCGACAGGAGAAATCCAATTGCGGGGCTTGCCAGGCTTGCGTTGTCGACGACCAGCGCTCTGTGCCAGGCCGTGGCAAGCCTGTCGCCCTGCTGGGCACGGCGCTCTATGTACGCGCGCGCCACATTTTGAGTCTTCAGTTTCAGGCCGAAGACCTTGTAGGCAAGATTTGTGCTGCCGCCCGGCAGGATTGCAAATTCGGGCACGTCGTCGAAACCTGACCGGGGTGCAAGGCTGGCTGTCAGCACGGCCTGCAAGGTGCCGTCGCCGCCTTCGACATAGACCTGCCGGACCCCTTGGCGCGCGAGGCCAGCCATCTGGACCTCAAGATGGTTGAAGTCATCGAGCTTCACCAGCGACACACCCGGCATATTGGCGGCGGCCGCTTCCAAAACAGAGCCTTTCCGCCGGACGGTATGACTCCGCGGATTTACGACCAGCCCAACCGGGGCCCTCATTTTTGAACTTCCCGACCAAGGGCCAGCCATAAACCGGCCAAGGCCAGACCGAGTATTGGCAGGGCGACCGCGAGCGGGGCGCTGAAACGACCGCTCTCGGCAAGCGTCTTGAGCACACCGTCCGTGACCATGAAGACAAACCCCGCCGCCACGCCGCGCGCCAGGGCAATGTCGCTGCTGTCACGCCGGCCGTAAAGCTGCATGATCGGAACTGCGAGCATGAGGACCGCAAGGGCTGCAAGCGGTAGCGAAATCCGGTGTAGCGCCCAAAGCAGGTATGCGCTGGCCGGGCGACTGCCGGAGCCCCGCATCCGGTGGAGAGCAAGCAGGTCTGCGAGCGCAAGGTCACGCGGCTCCGTCAACAGGAGGTGAAGACTGTCGGGGGTCTGCGCGCTGGACCAGAACGTATCGTTCTGCGGTGTTCGCCCGTCGAATCGCTGCTGCTCGGTATCTTCAAGCCGCCACCCGCCCGCGACCGGGCTTGCCGTGCCTGCCGTCGTGACAGCAATCACGGCGCCGTTCGCATCACGTTCGAAAATCGTCAGGCCAGACAGGCGTTCGTTCTGCATTCCAGCGACTTCGACGAGCAACCGGCCATCGGACAACCACACGCGCTCCGGCGTCTGCGAATTCTCGCGCAGGACAGAGGTGCCGAGCCAATCCTCCAGCGCTTTGCTGGCAACCGGATTGATCTGGTCAATCCCGATTGCAGATACGACGCTGACAAAAATAACAGCAGGAGCAAGAGCGCGGACCTGACCAAAAACCGACAAGCCGGAGCCTGATATGATGACCAGTTCGTTTCGTCGATACAGAGACGCGTACGTTAGCAGGACGGCCAACAGGAGCCCGAACACGAACGTCCGGTCGAACAGGATGGGCATCCTGAGCACCATGTATCTCACCTGCCCCACCAATCCCGCACCGTCTGGCACAAGGTCAGCATTGCCAAGCGCATCGAGCACACCGAGCAGCGTCACCATGCCGAACAAGGTGATGAAAAGGCGCTGCAAAAATAGCACCGACAGGTAACGCGAAAGGCGGCTTGTCATATCTGGGTGGTGTCACTCACGCGTTTAGCCGGGAGCGATTTCCATCGCCGGCGAACCCGCCCTGGCCCGAACAGTATGTGACCGTGAGCAAGGCGGCGGAACATGAAAAGCGCCGCCACGGCAAGAACCAGGACGACCGGCCAGAAGCCGGCCCATGCCGGAACAGCGCCGCGTTCGGCCAATGCCAAGCCGTATTCCAGGATTTTCTGGACCGACAGAAGAAGGAGGATACCAATCGCGATACCACCGGAACGCGGCGTGCGGCCAAGGTTGAGTCCGAGGATGACGCCAATCAATGGCAGGATGGGTAATATCGCGGCGCGGCTCACACGGTCATGGAAACTCGCATTGGCAACAACCGGGTCGATCGCAGCGTCACTCGCCCCCTTTGATGCAGCGACGAGTTCCGGCAAGACCAGCTCGCGCTCGTCCTGGCCCCGCTTGCGAAAGTCACCATCAGGGGTCGGCATCGGCCAACTCAGCTGGCCGTAAGACACTGTATGGTTCGAGCCGGATTCATCGGCCCCGCCGACGGTCCCGCCCGCTCCATTGTTGAGCGAAATGATGATGGTCCCATCCCCCATCTCATTCAACTCGCCGGTTTGCCCTGTCAGGAAGTGGCGTGCGCCATCCGGCTCGGTTTCGAGAATGAAGGTCTGCCCCAGATTACGCTTGGAGCCGTCCACATGGTCGGTCCAGACAATACGATCCTTGAGTTGGACGAACTTGCGCTCCTGGAATGCCGTCACGACAGATTCGTTTTGCAGGTCATACACGACCTGTCGGTAATTGTAGCGCGACAAGGGTTGCAGGAACCCGGATATGAACAACGACACCACGGCCAGTATGATAGCCAGCCCGAGGTAAGGTGTGACGATCCGGTACAGCGACACACCCGCCGCCATCAGGGCGACGATTTCGCCAGAACGACTGAGCCGGTCAATGGTGATGATCATGGCGATCAGGAATGCCCCTGGCAGGGCAAGGTCGAGGTAATGAGGGACAAGATTCGCCACCATCAGGCTGGCCGCCACGACCGTATCGTTGGACCCGGAGACGATATCGATGATGCGTATCAGCCGTTCAAGCAGCAGCAAGGCAAGCGCGAGCATGGTCAGCCCGCCAAACAGGCCGAGGCAGCTTTGCAGCAGATAGCGATCGAGCTTCACGATCATCCCTTGCGCAATCTCCCGTCAGCTGAATCTGCCGCATTGCGACAGTGCCCGAACAGCCCCTGCTGCAGGCTTCCATTGATACGACCGTCACCTTGTCATTACTATAATGTCATCTTAACCGATACGTCACGTTTGCGTCAGATTTGGAGGATCATGTTGAAAGTCTCGAAGGCATTGCTCCTTGCTCCGGCCTTGCTTGCGACCGGGGCAATCGCAGACTCGGGCCAGACCCTGGATATCCGCCAGCATGAAGCGCCAGCGGTATGCGGTTCGCACGCGCCGCAAATCCAGGTTGACGTCGCGGGCGTAAGGGCTGGAGGGATCCTGACGGTTGAACTGTATGCTCCCAGCGTGCACGATTTTCTCCGGAAGGCATCCAGACTGCACCGTATTCGTGTGCCAGCCACGGACGGCACGCAGACCGTGTGCTTCGATATCAACGCGGCCGGGACCTACGCACTGGCAGCCTACAATGACCTGAACGGTGATCGTGACCTTGCCCGCAAGTGGAACAGGTTGCCGGCCGAACCCTTTGCGCTGTCGAACAACAAGCCATTGGGTTTCGGCATGCCCCGTTTCAAGGATGCTGCTTTCGAGGCCGGTGACGGCTCGACACTGATCCAGATCGAGCTGCAGGAATGACCGACGACACATTGGTCCGGACGAAGCCTTCGACAAACGGCGACATCTCGATCCGCCCGCTGCAAACGACGGCCGACCGAAAGGCGTTCCTCGAGGTCCCCTACGAAGCCTACGGGCATCTTGAGGACTGGCGTGCGCCACTTCGATTCGAGCGGGCGGCGCAGATTGACCCCGCCAAGAACCCGTCGCTTGCGCGCATGGAGCACGTCCTGATGGTCGCGCGCCGAGGCAATGACGTGGTTGGGCGCGTCGCCGCTTTCATCAATCCGGCCCACCTTGAAGTGCACAAGGATGCGACAGGGCACTTTGGTTTTCTGGATACAATTTCGCCAGACGGCGAAGTCGTCGGTGCACTCATGCAGGCCGCCGAAGACTGGCTGCGCTCACGCGGCATGAAGAGAATCGCCGGGCCGTTCAATTTTTCGGTCAATGAGGAATGCGGCTTGCTGGTGGACGGGTTTGACACCCCCCCGGTGATGATGATGCCGCACGGCCGGCCTGACTATGCGCCGGCGCTGGAAGCGTGCCACTACACCAAGGCGATGGACCTGCATGCCTATATGTGCTCGCTTGGCGAGCCCTACCGGGTGCCTGAAAAAATCCGCAAGCTCAAGGAGGCCTTCGGCCGTGATCCCGGCCTCGAAGTGCGCATGCTGAACTCGCAGGACTACAAGGGCGAAATCAATCTCGTTCTCGATATCTTCGACGATGCATGGTCCAACAATTGGGGCTTTGTACCATTCGGCAAAGACGAGATCACGCACCTGGCTAACGAATTGAAGCCGCTGATACGACGCGACGGGCTATGGATCGGCCTGATCGACGGCGAACCGGCCTGTTTCACATTGGTGCTGCCAAACCTGAACGAGGCAACAGAGGGGCTCGATGGCCGGTTGTTGCCCTTCGGCTGGCTGCAATTGCTGCACCGCTTGAACCTGCGGGGCACGCGGACAGCCAGACTGCCGCTTGCCGGCATGCGGCGAAAATTTCACAAGACCCGTCGGGGCATGCTGGCCATGGTCGCGAGCTGTGAGGCGGCCTTTGCAGCGCAGCACGCACGGGGCGTCCGGGAAGTCGAGGCATCGTGGATTCTCGAGACCAACCGGGATCTCATCAAACTTGTCTCGGTCTACGCTGCTCCCCGCTACAAGACTTATCGCATTTACGACAAAGCGTTATGACCGGACCAGAGCGGTTACCGCCTGTCTCAGCGCTCGTCCTCGCTGGCGCACGCGCCAGCGGCGACCCCCTTTGCGTATCCGAACGCGTACCAAGCAAGGCGCTTATCGACATTCAGGGCGAACCCATGCTCGCGAGGGTGCTGCGAGCGCTGACCCTTAGCCGGCGCGTGCGAGAACCGGTTCATGTCTCCGGCCTTGACGATGAATTGCTTCAGCGTGCGAGCGGTGGCCTGCCCGTGAGGGGCGTCATCTCCGTGGAAGGCGGGCCTGCAGCCAGCCTGCTCGGAGCACTTGGCCTGGATGTTCCGATCCCCCTGCTGGTGACAACCTGTGACCACGCCCTCCTGACTCCTCAGATGGTCGATCATTTTCTACGGGAGGCCATTGCAGGCGACGCCGACCTGACGGTGGGTCTGGCAACACGCCAGACGATCGAATCCGTCTATCCACAAACGAAGCGGACCTACCTGTCGCTCGGGGGACCGGAGCTTTCAGGTTGCAACCTGTTTTACATCGCGACCCCTGATGCCTTGCGGGCCGTGCGCTTCTGGCGCGCTGCGGAACAGGACCGCAAACGCCCCTGGCTTATTGCCTGGCGTTTTGGCCCTTTGACGGCGCTGCACATCCTGATTGGTCGTCCAGGGGTGGAGAAGGTGTTCGAGACGGTTTCGAAACGCCTTGGAACAAGGATAAAAGCAGTGCTCCTGCCGTTCGCCGAGGCAGCGATTGATGTCGATTCCACCCGCGACCTGGAACTGGTCCGCGACATCTTCACCCGAGCAAGGTGATGATCGTTGCGCACCGTGAGCCTCAGCCGCTCCTGACTGGATCAGACACGCGATTTCGGCCATGCCGCCTTCAGCACGGACGCGACACGGACAGCATCAGCAAGCCCCGCCGATGCGCCAAGGTCGGGCTGACCGGGCCAACCCGGATCAGGATAGGCCACTCCTTCGAATTCCACCGGTGCATCGTAGCGGGGAAGCACATGGAAATGCACATGCGGATCGACCATCATCAACATCAGGTAATTGATCTTGGCGTAGCCGAACGTCGCAGCGGCAGTCGCCTCGATATCGCCAACGACGTGCGAGAGCTCGACAAAGGCCTCCGGCGGAAGTTCCGAAAAACTGTGCGCCGGGCCATGAGACAGGAGAACCATGGCACCGAGGGTCACTTGCCGGGGGCGCGCCTGGACACTCCAGTGACGGTAGTCTGCGACAAGTGTTCGCATCCCGCCGAAAGTTTCAAATGTCGCGTTTCTGTTCATAAGGACCTCATTCCTTTACAGGGACCAGCGTATCGGTTGACCCTATCACTTCGCAAAGAATTTTGAGGCGTATTTTTAGAATGACAAAACCACATGTCGTGGTCCGCCTGCTTGGTGAGACTTCCGTGAGGCTCTGGGGCCTTGATCTGGCCGAATGGCAGCGCCGGTCGTGGACCAAGGTCGGCGCTGCCAAGGTCGGCACGCAGGACGGCCGGTTGCTGACGGGCATGGAGTGGGTGTTGTCACCTGCCCTGCAGCGTACGTTGCTGGCAACCCCTGGCGCTGCCCTGCTCGTCGAGGATGGCTCCGGTTCCGGTCAGCGCCTTGCCGCCCTTCACCTGCCCGACGAGGTTGAGGCCGACCGTTTCGCCGGCCTGGTCGGGCAAACCATTGCCGACCCGGAGACCTTGCGCGCCGCTGGCCTGACCCCAGGCAACGTCAATGACTTTGCAGACCCCTATGACAAAGCCCTCCGCAAGCGAGAAGCCCCCTACGCGCTATCCCTGCAGGAAACACCGCCCCACAAGGTCGAGCGCGTCCTCTTCAAGGGATCGTATAAAGGGGTTACGGACCTCGTTACCAAATATGCTTGGCCAATCCCCGCCTTTCACGCCACGCGTCTCGCCGCCCGGCTGCACCTGTCACCCAACATGGTCACGACGGCCAGCCTCGGCTTTGTCTGTCTTGCGTTCTGGTTTTTCTGGATAGGCGCATGGCTCCCTGGCATCTTGGCCGCATGGAGCATGACGTTCCTTGATACGGTTGACGGCAAGCTTGCCCGCACCACCATGACCTATTCACGCTGGGGCAACATCTACGATCACGGCATCGACCTGATCCATCCACCCTTCTGGTACTGGGCAATATTTCACGGGCTCATGCAGGCACCCGGCGGCCCCTCCGACGGGCTCCTTTTCATGTCACTGGGTGCGATTCTTGTCGGGTACGTCCTGAACCGCCTCGAAGAAGGATTCTTCATGCGGTATTTCGGCTTTCACATTCATGTGTGGCGTCCGATCGATTCACGCGCGCGCGTCATTACCGCGCGGCGCAACCCGAACATGCTTATCTTCATGCTGGCTGTCCTGGTTGGCCAGCCCGGCTGGGGATTTGTGGCAATTGCCGTCTGGACGATCCTCTGCCTCGTTTTTCATGGTGTCCGGTTGTTCCAGGCGCTCGCACAACCGGACAAACCGGTCGTCTGGATGGAGAGTTAGCCATCATGCCCGGAACGGCCATTTTCGATCTCGATAAAACGATCACGCGCGCACCAACGTGGACGCGGTTCGTCTTCTTTGTGAACCGTGCGCGGGTCCCGTTCCTGCTACGCCTGCCGTGGCTGATCGGACATGGCATCGCACACAAGATGGGCCTCGCCAGCCGCGACTCGGTCAAGGCCCACAGCTTGCGAACACTTGCCTGGCTCGACCGTGACGCATTGGAGGAGGCTGCCGACACGTTCATCGCACGCGAAGTCGCGCAGGGGCTGCACCCCGGTGCTGTCGCCGCGATAAAGTGGCATGCCCGACGCGGTGACCGCCTCGTCATTGCGACCGCCGCAGTAGACCTTCTGGCAGACCGGCTTGCGGCAGCGCTCGGCTTCGACCAGGTCATCGCGACCCGCCTTGACTGGACCACGGGCGGTAAGGTTCGTCCCCCAAGACTGGCCGGTCTCAATTGCTATGGCACCGAAAAATTGCGCCGGATTGACGACTGCCGATTTCATGGCCCGGTCTTCGCCTATAGCGATCATGTTTCCGATCTCGCCATGCTGGCTCAGGCCGACCACGGGATTGCGGTCAACCCCTCCCGCGGCTTACGCCGCGCCGCGCCAGGCCATCAGGTCAGGGTGGTGGACTATCGGATTGCGAGCGGTTATCCGCACACAAGTGGCACATCGGAGGTTGCATGAAAGCCATCATATTGAGCGCCGGCCGCGGCTCGCGCCTTCTGCCACTGACTGAAAGTATGCCGAAGTGCATGCTGCCCGTTAAAAACACCACCCTGCTTGGTTGCCAGCTGGATACACTGGAAAGAGCTGGCATACGGCAGGCCACCGTCGTGACGGGATTCCTGCCGGGCCTCGTCGAGGCTGAGCTTGCCGGACGCAGCGGCCCGCTAAAGGCCTCTGCATTCTTCAATCCGTTCTTCCAGGTTGCCGACAACCTTGCGACCTGCTGGATGGTCCGCGAGCAAATGAACGAGGATTTCCTGCTGATAAATGGAGACACCCTGTTTGAAGTCGCCCTCCTGCAGGATGTCCTGTCGAGCCCGGCCCGGCCCATTCAGGTAACCATCGACCGCAAGGCATCCTATGATTCCGATGACATGAAAGTGACTCTGGAAGGTACGCACCTGAAGGCCATCGGCAAGTCATTGGGTCAGTCCGTCAGCCATGCAGAGTCGATCGGCCTCTTGAGATTCATGGGGTCCGGTCCGGGCTTGTTCCGTGCCAAGCTCGAGCAGATGATGCGCACTCAGGATGGCGTCTCCGCGTGGTTCCTCAAGGCGATTGATGCCATTGCCCGCACGACGGGAGAGGTGGAGACATTCTCCATTCAGGGCCGTGCCTGGGCGGAAGTCGACACGGTCGAGGATTTTAAGGCGCTCGAATCCCTATCCTTTTGACGGACATCATCTGCCCCGCTGCTTACACCCTGCAATTCACCGCTGTAGGCAGTATAGGCTGCCTAATGGTCAATATCCGAACTAACGAGGTCACGGCGGGAAGTACCTGCTGCGGGCAACGTTTCGCCAGCACGTGCTGCAGGCCTGTTGAAGTGCATTCTCGCGCCAGGGCCGCATCGCAAGCCGGAAGCAACTTCGGTCTGAACAGGAGGCAGGACTCCCTAAAAGACGTTCATACCAAGGCCCGCTCTTGAACATCAGTATCGACCGAATGATCTCCGGGCCAAGTACGGGGGCCTGCCCTCAGATGAACGTCTCGTGCCAAACCGTCGCCCCCAGACAATTGACCCCACGCCTTTGCGATCAGAGTACGCGGCATATCCCAGAACCGGGCAGACTGGGTGCGCTTCACCGATCGCCAGAACAACAAGGCAGGCCGACGCCTTGGTACTTCCTGCCCTGGCAGCTGGTTACACGCAGGAAAATCCCGATAACCGTCGCACGGGCGCCTTCAAAGGGAGCCGAACTGAGGCGCCCCTCTCTCGCATTTGGCCTCGGAAGTTGGCGGGGAACCCAATTCACTACGCCACAGCTTTGCTCGCAGTCATCCAACTCCCCTAACGATCTACGTCCGATTTCCGCTCGCGCATCACAATGATGTAGATATACCCCATGAGCGCTGAAGATTGCTTGCCTCTGAGCAAAGGGAATGGAGGCAGCATCTGCCCATTGCCAACCTGTCTTCGATAATCGCGAGCCTTTTGTGCCATGCCGTCAGCGGGCCGCAGCACGGCGCGTAGCGCAGGATCAAGTCCTGTCACTCTCAGCGAAATGGTCGCTCCCATGCCAAGAAATTTACTGGATTTCGCGCCCGTTCCCCGACGGAACATCTTGCTACAAAAATTAGAACGCATTCTAATTCGTTCGAGAAGCAGGAAAGCTGGGGAAGAAAACTCATGGCAGTCGAAGGCCTTACACAAGTGCGAAAATCGATTCTCCCGTCTGAAGGAGACACCTGGAACGAAATTGCGAAACGCGAACTCCCCGGTTTGGCTGAGGATGAAGCGGTGGCAAAACTGCAAAGCTGGAACCTGCATGTCTTCATGCGCGCTGCTGCCGGCATGGGCCACGCCGGCTCAGCGAACCCGATCCTTCCCAGCGACGTGATCTTCGTCGAGCCGCCGTTGGCGAGTTGATGAGTGGCGCCGTCATCAGTCGCGTCCAGCTGGCTGCCACGCATGATGGCGAGGCTGGACTGATGGTGACGATCCGGTTCGAGAATGGTGGGGAGACGCCCGTCGCGCTGGACGAACATGCCGTTCGGATCCTGCTGGAATCGTGCCGTGCAGAACACCCCGATCAGTTGGTCGGGCGAGGATGGGGACACGTGCGTGACGCGCTCGAAGCGTCCTCGAACAGATTCATGAATTCAAACGACCAGTGAGAGAAGGATACGGCAATGCATGATCTTGTCATCAGAAACGGAAATGTCGTCGATGGTTCGGGAGCACCTGCATACAAGGCAGATGTAGCCGTAAAGGGAAACCGGATCGTCGAGATCGGCGAGATAACCGGTGCGGCGCGCGAAGAGATCGACGCTACGGACAAAGTGGTCACGCCAGGCTTTATTGACCCCCACACCCACTTTGACGCCCAATTGCTGTGGGACGGCTGCGCCAAGCCTGCGCTCTCGCACGGTGTAACAACCATCGTTTCGGGCAACTGCTCCTTGTCGCTCGCCCCCCTCAAGGCCAAGCATCGCATGAAACTGGTGGGCATGTTCAACCAGATCGAAGAAATGCCGCTGAAGGCCTTCGAAGAAGGCGTCGTATGGGACTGGGAAACGTTCAGCGAATACATAACGCGCATCCGCAAGGATCTTGCCATAAACGTGGCGCCGCTGGTCGGCCACAGTGTGATCCGTCTTTGGGTCATGAATGACGCCGCCATGGAGCGCACCGCGACGGACGCGGAAATCGCGGGCATGCAGGCTGTCTTGCGCCAATGTCTTGAAGCGGGCGCTGTCGGCCTGTCGACAAGCTATGTCGACATGGATGAGCGCCTGCAGCCTGTGCCCAGTCGCTTTGCGGATGCCCGGGAAATCGATGCGCTTGCCAGTGTGCTCGGTGAATTTGGCCGCGTGCTGCAGATCGTACCGGAATTCTATGATGCCGACCTGACGATTGCACGCCTCGACCAGCTCGCCGAAACATCGCTGAAGCACAATATTCCGACCACCTTCTCACCTGTCTTTCTGAACGCAGACAACGTCGATGCCGTGGCGCGGGTCATGAAGCGTGTGGATGAACAGTTTGCGCGGGGTGCACGCGTTTGGCCCCAGGTTCAAACCCGGCCGATCGATATCAGTTTCAGCTTCGCCGTTCCCAGCCTGTTGTTCATCCGCTTTCCGTCCTGGTATCACATCATGCGGTTTGGCACGCCTGACGACATCATGGCAGCCTTCGCCGACAAGGATAATCGCAAGAAGCTGATTGAGGAAGCAGCAGCCCTTGCACCACTCTGGCCGAACCTGGTTTTCCGTCACGGAAAAACGGATGCGAACCAGAAATATATCGGTCAAACGTTGGCAGAGATTGCCGAGCAGCGTGGGACAACGCCGGTTGAAGCGATGATTGACCTGTCACTGGAAGAAGACCTGGACGCCCACTTCCTGGCATCCGGCATGGGGCACAATGACTCCGCCGCTGTCGGTGGCCTTCTCAATCACCCCCACGTCCATATTGGCGCAAGCGATGGCGGCGCGCACATCCTGTCTTTCTCGACCTATGGCGATACAGGGTATCTCTTCTCCCACTTTGTCCGTGACCTGAAGGCAATGAGCCTCGAATCGGCTGTGAAGAAGATCACGTCCGATACAGCGGCGATCTGGGGGATCCCGGAGCGCGGCCTCCTGCAGCCTGGCTATGTGGCGGACATTACCGTTTTTGATCCCGCCACCGTAAAGCGCGGCGAAGAGAAATTCGTCAACGACGTGCCCGGGGACGGATATCGCTATGTTCGCGATTCTCACGGCATCGAGACGGTGATCGTTAGCGGCGCCATCGCCTGGACGAAGCAAGGCGGATACAAGGACGCGTGTGGTGAAGTCCTTCCCGGACCTGAAGCCAAAACGGTTGCGGCATGAGCTGGCCGGGCGTGTCCCAGCGGCGAATTGGGACCAACGGGATAGAGCTGAATATCGCCGAGGCTGGCGAAGGCCCGCTCGTCTTGCTGCTCCATGGATTTCCGGAGTCCTGGTATTCGTGGCGGCACCAGTTCAGACCTCTGGCCGACGCGGGGTATCACGTCGTTGCCCCCGACATGCGCGGCTATGGGAAGAGCGACAAGCCTGCCGAGATCGAGGCATATAATCAGGTCGAGGTGGTCAACGACATTATCGGCCTCGTTCCGGCGCTTGGAAAGGAATCGGCCGTAGTGATCGGGCATGACTGGGGTGCTCCCACGGCCTGGGCGACCGCACTGAACCATCCTGATGTAGTGCGGGCCGTCGGGGCTTTGTCCGTTCCGTTCATGCCACGCTCGCTTGTGCCGCCGATGGCGCTCATGCGCGAGATGTTCAAGGGACAATTCTTCTACCAGCTCTACTTTTTCGAGCCTGGCGTGGCCGAAGCGGAGTTCGAAGCCGATATTCGCCTCGCCTTGAAGAAGTTCCTTGTCATGGCGGGCGGCGAAACAGATTTGACCGCCCTGCCCGTGAAAACGGAGGATGATGACATGTTCTCCGGTTTGCCCGATCCGGTGACGCTCCCGGCCTGGGTGACGGAGGCAGACCTCGATTTCTACGAAGGCGAATTCCGACGCTCCGGTATGCGCGGGCCATTGAACTACTATCGCAACCACGACCTGACCTGGGAGTTGACAAAAGACGCGCCGCAAACTGTCTCCCAACCGGCGTTCTTTGTTGCGGGTGGCAATGATGGCGTCGTGATGATGGCAGAAGAAGCGATCAAGATCATGCCGCACTTCGTTACCGACCTGCGCATCAACAAGCTGATCCCGAAAATTGGCCACTGGACCCAGCAGGAAGCGCCTGAAGCGGTCAACGACACCATCCTTTCCTTCCTGCGAGAGATCGACGGATGAACGAAACAGTCATCATCGTTGGCGCAGGCATCGGTGGTCTCTGTACGGCGCTTACCCTGGCGCAGACGGGCCGGAGCATCACCATTCTGGAACGTGATGCCCCACCCCCGAGCGACGATCCTGATACGGTGTTCGAGGAATGGCGCCATACGGGCGTAGGACAATTGCGCCAGAGCCATGCCTTCCTGGCCCGGCTCAGGACAATGCTCACGCGAGATCACCCGCGGCTTCTCGAAGACCTGCTTAATTTGGGTGTCAGGGAAATTCCATTTGAATCAATGCTCACGCAAGCGCAGCTGGAATCTTACCAGCCCGTTCCGAACGATGCCGAACTGACCATCATCACAAGCCGGCGAACGACGCTCGAACTCGCCATGCGCCGCTATGTCGAGGCACTCCCGAACGTTGCAATCAAGTCGGGTTTCCTGGTGCGCCGACTTGTCACCAAGAAGGCCGAAGACGGCATCGTCGATGTGCTGGGCGTTTCCGGCAAGTTCGACGACGACGACGAAACGCTGGTAGCTGACATTGTCGTGGATTCCTCTGGCAAAAGCGGCTTCCTGATCGACCAGATCAAGGAAGAGTGCATCCATTTCAAGGAAGAACAGGAATCCTCGGGGATTCTCTATTTCACACGGCACTACCGCCTCAAGCCTGGCATGGAGGAGCCGCCAAGGCTCGGCAATCCGCCTGCCACAGGCGATCTGGGATTCCTGAAGTTCGGCGTGTTTCCGGGAGACAATGGATGCTTCTCGATCACCATTGCTGTTCCGGAAGTGGAGATGGAACTTCGCAAGGCCATCCTGGACCCGGACCTTTTCCACAATCTTACCCTTCTGATGCCGGGACTGGCACCCTGGACAAATGCCGAGCGGTCAGTGCCGGTCGGGCGCGTGCACGGCATGGGGGATCTCATCAGCCGGTGGCGCGATGTCGTTGTCGACAACAAGCCCGCTACGCGAGGATACTTCGCGTTGGGCGATACCCTGATCCGGACAAACCCGCTTTACGGGCGCGGTTGTTCCTTCGCAGCAGCGAGTGCCCAATTGCTCAGGAAAGCGCTGGCGGAGTCCACGGATCCCGCGGCGCGCGCCCTGACTTATCACAAGCTTCTGCACGCTGAATTGCGGCCCTACTACATCAACCAGCGCACACAGGATCGCGGGGCAATCAAACGCGCCCGCCAGGCGCTCACCCCCGGCTATCGCAAGCGTTTCCGGTCAAAACTGATTGAAAGCTTCTTCGAGGATGGCGTTGCGATCGCGGTGCGCAATGACATTGACCTGTTGCGTGATGCGATGCGTGGATTCCACATGCTCGAACATCCGAACAAATGGCTTGGCAGCCCCCGTAATCTGACCAAGGTCATCTACTACTGGCTGCGGGGAAAAAAACGCAATGCGGCAGCCTATCCGCCCAAGCCGGGCCCTGAGCGGACGGAGATGATGAAGGCGTTGTCATTGAACTTCCAGGCGGATATCGACCGCATCGCGCAAGGGGCGTGAAGCAGAGTGGTTGAGTCCGGCATCATGGTGACCGCTGCACCTGGCAAGCGGGAGCGGGCGAAAGCGGAGCGCAGGTCACGCATTGTCCGTGCGGCGCGCGATCTGATCCGGGAGACCGGCGACACAGATCTTTCGATGCGCATGATCGCCAAACGGGCGGACGTTAGCTTGGCAACGCCCTACAACCTGTTCGGCTCCAAGCATGCGGTGGTCTTGGCCGTGTTCGAGGACGAGCGCGATTTCGCGGAGCGGTTCAGCAAGCTCAAAGCCGACAATGCGCTTGAACGCCTGTTCGATGCACACGCGCTCGCGACCAGCTATTTCACGGAAGATCCGGATTTCTACCGGCCGCTCTGGAAGGCGCTTCTGGATGTTCAGGGCGCCAAAGATACAGGGCTCGCAACCCCAGAACGTCTGGAGCGTAACAGCCAGGCGTGGGAGGCTCTGATTTCTGATGCCCAGCAGGAGGGCCTGCTGGCACCTGCCTACCCGGCTGATACCCTTGAGAGAATGCTGTCATTATTTGCAAACGGTGTAATGCTCTCATGGTCAATGGGCGCACTCGCAACTGACAAGCTCCTGCCAACCGCAGCTCTTGGTTATGCTCTTGTCCTGCGCGGCGCTGCAACGCCGAGAGGCATGAAAATTCTTGCAAACAAGATTCAGGCCTTCCAGTCGATACTGTAGGAATCTGAAGCTTGCTGGCAGGGGAACGAAGCAGCTTAAATACATTGGCCTCAGCGACGAAGTAACGACGTTCATCGGTGAACGTCACAGCCAATGCTCTCGGACTGAGGTCTGGCCGCGCAAGGTCATGTCCAGCGAGGCGTTTCGGACATGGACCAATGAGGGACTCGAACGCCCACCCCTCTGATTGGGAAGACCATTAGCGGGAGGCCCTTCATGACAATTTCGTCTATATGCAGCGCTTTGGTGTGCATTTTGAAACCGTGGGAAGCTGGAACAATCCGGAAGACATGCGGTTGCGCACCCGTGAGCCATTCTGTTTGACGCCACAACTCAATCGACGTTGTAATGTTAAACACGCAACTCTCTAGGAATTTACACTTTCTAGGGCACGAGGCGGTGCCTAGCCGTCCAGGACGATAGGAATTGACCCGCCCCTTACAGATGGGCCGCACGGGATCATAGTCCGCTGGATCCCTACTAGGGGCATGCCGTCATCTTGATGGCGCTGCACTTTTTGCGGTGCGAAAGCCAATGTGATTTGTCGGAAGTCCCGCTTCCTGACCTTGCCTGGCAGGCGGGCGATACCGCGCGCAGAAGTTCGGAGCGCAGAGGAATGAGCCGCCCTTGATGGCGAGTACCGGTTCGCCCTGTTGTGCGATTCCGGCGCCATATGGCGTGCTCGTCCACTCCCAAACATTCCCGATCATGTCGTAGAGTCCCCAAGGCGTGGGCGCGAAGCATCCAACAGGCGCCCGCAGTTCAAATCCGTCATCGGCAGTATTCGTGATCGGGAAGAGCCCCTGCCAGGTGTTGGCCCGCCGGGAGCCTTTCGAGTCGGCCTCATCGCCCCATGCGTAACGTGTCGCCGCGCGGCCTGAACGGGCCGCGTACTCCCATTCAGCTTCGCTCGGCAGGCGCCGGCCTTTCCAGGCCGCGTAGGCAGATGCATCAGAATAGGCGACCTGTACGACAGGATAGTTCGCTTTCCCGCGAATATCGCTACCGGGCCCTTCCGGATGACGCCAGTTTGCACCGGGAACATAGCGCCACCACGTCTGCGTCGGCGTGTCAGGTTGAGTGAACACAACAGCCCCCGGCAGGAAGAACTCACGTGGCGCACCTCTGGGAACTCTGGCCGGATCTGGCTTTCGCTCAGCTACGGTCGTATAGCCTGTCGCGCCCACAAATTCGGAAAACTCAGCATTGGTCACCTCCGTTGCGTCCAGGGAAAACGCTGCAACTTCCGTTGCACGCACCGGAGCTTCTTCCGGATAGGTATCTTGCGAACCCATCAGGAAATCACCAGACGGGACGTCTACTGTCTGGACGCCAGGCGCAGCCGGGCAGCTTGGCTCGGTGCGCGCTGGCGCTGTCTCACCAGCAGGCGCGCGATCACAGCCTACCAGAGTGAAGACGGTAACTGCCGCCCACACCGCGGCCTGCGCCAGGATCGGGCGCGATGTGTGGCCGGTCATTTCCTGTGTCCCGAGACGGTCAGCACAAACGACACGCCTCAACCTCCATCTGTTTCAATTTTCCAATACCTCGAGTGCGATGGCCTTTGCCCATCCATAGTCACCCTTGCCATTGTCCGCCCGGCGAATGTCTGCAACTTCAATCACTTTCCGAGGCGTTTTGTATCCTGCGATACGCTGGCGGACGAACGCGTCAACGGCATCGGTATCGACACACATGCCGGGCGCGGGTGACACAACCGCAACCACCTTTTCCCCGAACCGCTTATCCGGCACCCCAACAACCAGGGCGTCCCAGATTGAGTCATGCCCCTTGAGGGCCTCCTCGACTTCCTCGGGAAACACTTTTTCACCGCCTGTGTTGATGCAGTTCGAACCGCGCCCCAACAGGATCAAGGTGCCGTCCGCAGCGACCTTTGCAAAGTCACCTGAAAACGCGTAGCGCTGACCGCCAACCTCCCGAAATGTTCGGGCGCTCTTTTCAGGATCCTTGTAGTATTCGACCGGCACGAAGCCACCATTGGCGATCATTCCGATTTCATCCGAACCTGGAGTGACATCCAAATCCCTTTCGTTGAACACTCGGGTCGTGCGATTGAACGCAAACTGCGCGGTTTGCCCTGGCGGCGATTGCCTCGAGACAATTGAAGCCCCCATGCTTCCCTCGGTCGAACCTATGGCATCGCGGATCTGGACATCTGCGTAGGCGAGCAACCCCATTTTGACTTCGGATGAAAACATGACCCCCGACGATCCAATCGACCTCAGAGCGGATACGTCGTATGGACGGCCTTGCTCGTCGGCCTCCTGGAGCGCTGCGAGCAGCGGCCGCGCAAAGGCATCTCCGACAATCGCGATTGCGCTCACCCGGTGACGCTCAATGAAAGACCAGACAGCATGCGGATCGAACACTTCACTGTCCAGAGTCGCCACTGCACCGCCAAGAAAATGCGCCCGAAATGCACCGATCCACATACCCGTCGCATGCATGAGTGGACAGACCGGCATCGATACGGGCCCCTCCCCGCTGGCTGCCAGTTGCCGGACCCGCTCAATCAGCACCTCAGGCGTCACTGGCGTGTCGGGGCCAAGCAGTGTTCCCAATAGACCCGTGATCAGGCCCTTATGTTCATAGACGACCCCCTTCGGCATGCCGGTCGTCCCGCCTGTATACAACATGTAACGATCCGTCTCATCGTAGCGCAGACGATCCAGGCGCTCATGGCGGGAGACGAGCTGCTCGTACGGCTCCGCGTCTGGCAGGCCCAGGCCCGGCGCATCGCCGATCACGACCTTTAGCTTCAGCCGCGGGATATCATCCTGTATCGCCGCCAGCCTCGCGGCAAATCCTGCATCAAAGAAGACAGCTTCAACATCAGCATTGCAGAACAAGTATCTGAGTTCATCTTCGACATACCGGTAGTTCACATTGACCGGCACAGCCCGCGCCTTGAAGACAGCAAACTGGGCTTCGAGAAATTCACTGGAATTCCGGGCATAAATGGCAACTTTTGCACCAGGTTCCAGACCGGACGAAACAAGCGCCTTTGCGAGCCGCGAGGCGCGGTCTTCATAGGCTCGCCAGCTTCGGACCCGATGATCGGAAACAAGCGCGGGGTGGTCGGGCACGAGGGCGGTAACCGTCTCCAGTACGTCAGCGAAATGCCATTTCATGATGTGTCCTACCGCCCTTCAAAAACCGGAATACGTTTCTCGGAAAACGCCTGGCGCGCTTCCCTTGCGTCCTCACTTGCAAATGCCCTGCGGATGTTTGCCAATTCATAGCGAAGCTGCTGTTCCATGTCGGAAGACTCCAGCGCCTTGACCAACCCCCGTTTGAGAAGGCGCAGGGCAATGGGCGACCATTGACAGAGCTCCTGGCAGTATTCTTCCAGTCGAGCTTCAAAGTCGGCCGCGTCTACCACTTCACCAGCGAGCCCCAGATCGACCGCTGCCGCGCCGTCGACCGTCCGGTTTTCCATCATGAAGCGCAGCGCCTTTTCATAGCCCATGGCCTCTGTGAGTGTGATCGTGAGCCCAGCATCCGGCGACCCGCCGATACGGGTGTAACCGGCAATGAGTTTGGCGTTCCGGCTTACCAACCGGACGTCCGTCGCCATTGCGAGGCCAAGGCCCGCTCCAACAGCAGCGCCATTTATCCCCCCGACAACCGGCTTGTCGCACAGCTTCCTGATGGACAGGAGAAACCGGCCAACCCAGTGCAGATCGTCAATCAGGGCGGTTTGCGGAGTGAGGGCCGAAAAGGGTGTATTGCCCGACAGATCAAGCCCTGAACAGAACGCATCCCCCGCCCCCTTCAGAGCTACCACCCACACGGAGTCATCGGATGCCGCGGCTTCGATCGCCTGCACGATCGCCCATGCCAGCTCATCATTGAGCGCATTCTTCCGCTCCGGCCTGTTGAGCGAAATTGTCCGCACATGGCCGGTATTTTCTATTTGAAGGAATTCTCGCACTGCAGGGTACCTCTCTCATCGCAATGGCTGTTGTCATGAGGCTGCGGCGGGCGAACTTGCAGAGTCGTCCCGCTGGCCACTAAAAAGGATTCAGGTTCAGTCAGGCTGCCTCCTGCACGTAGTCCAGACATCCAGTTCTCTGGAGAAGCTCCGTCAGGGTTGCTTTTTCAGACGCGGGAATCTTCGCATAATGCCTGCGAATTTCTGCCAGGCACTTCATCTGATACCTGAAGACCGGTTGGGTATATGTGCATCCCATTGCAGATAGGGACAATTCTTCCGACCCTGCCAGAATTGCCCTAGAATTGGACACCAGGAATGGAAGGTAAACTTCGCCCACGATGGCCAGCAATCGCTCGACCACCTGCGGCGTGAAGTCCGCTGGGCCGTGCCAGTCACCTTCGCAGCCAGACATGTCATCCATGTGCAAAAGCCATCGATACGTATAGGGATAGTCGCCTTGCATCATTTTTTGTGAGGCAGGATCAGTCCCGAGCTGGGATATCTGCCCAAACAGGGCAAACTCAGCGAGACTCGGGCGGTCGCCAAAGAAGCAGGTCCCGTCAACCACATGCGCTTCCAGCGCGGCAAGCACACCCCGCGTCGTTGCCTCGATCAGAGCGAAATTCCCGGGCGTACAGCCGACGAGTCCAATGCGGTCGACCTGGCGTTTCCTGAAAGCCTCAGCATGGGCCTGGCTCTGCTGCAGGCCGCCCCCCTCAAGCGCATCGAATGAGAGCCATCTGCTTACCTGAACACTGCCAACCGGATCCAGCCACCGATAGGCGAACATCGCCTTTGTCATCCATTCGTCCGCGAAGTCCTCCAGCAGGTGCGCGAGGAAGGCAGCTGCCGGGTCAACGGGAACGACCGATCTCGCCTGGTGAATTGCCTCAAGTTCGTAGATGAGTGGCGTGGAGTCGTTGCGAAATGTCCCGTCCGGCATTTCAAGAATCGGGATGACCGGCACCTTGACCTGCTTACGCGCGGCCGCTGCAGATTTTCCATGCGCCCATATATGCGGCAGGCGGCGATATCTCAAAAGCGCCCGCATTTTCATGGAGTAAGGGGATCCAAGCGCACCATACAATGTGTACAAACCGTCGTCCTTCCTGGGGTGTCCCGCTCAGTCGTCAACCACCTGGTCCGCCCAGGGCACACGGTCTTCTTCGCCGCCGAAAAAGTCCGGATCCTGCATGATCCTGTCGAACGGTTCGGCGACGTCTCTCCCTCGTGGAAAGTCGGTCAGGACTTTTTGAAGAGCGGCCAGAATGTCGGGATAGTCTGCTGCAAGGTCCCTGCTCTCTGAAGGGTCCGCCTCGACATCGAACAGCATGGCCGCTCCTGTTGATGGCTGAACGAGTTTCCATGGATACTGATACAAAGCGAGGTCCAGGCCGCCATGACGCGCCTGAACCACATAGGCGCGTTCATCAGGCGTGGCCCCGGACTGGATGAGAGGCCAGACGTCCCGCCCATCAATCGGCGCAGCGGGTTTCGCAAGGCCCGCAACCGACAGGAGGGTCGGCAGGACATCCTGGACCGTCACCATGTCGGGCCGGTGCCCCGGCGCCAGCGTCCCCTTCCAGTAGACGACGGACGGAACCCGCGTCCCACCTTCCCACACGGTTCCTTTCCCGCCTTTCAATGGCCCATTGTCGGACCCGCCTTCGGTCTGGTTGATGCGAACGAAATCGAGGAAGCGCTGGGACACCGGCACGCCATATTGCGTCTCGAGGTGCGCCCGCCTCTCGGCGTCTGTCATGTTCCGGACAGATTGCGGCGCCTCGATGAGCCCGCCATTGTCGCTCATGAACCAGATGAGCGTGTTGTCCAGGATTCCTTCGTCTTCCAGTGTATCGAGGATCTGCCCGACCTGCCGGTCCAGTTCACTTACCATGGCGGCATGAACACGCCGGTCCTGCCGGTCGATCGGGCCATATTGCGCAATCGCTTGCTCGGGCGCCTCATTTGGAAGGTGCGGGGCGTTGAACGCGACATACAGGAAGAAAGGCTGATTTGCCTTGCGTGATCGGATGACTCTCCTTGCGTCATGACCGATCAGGTCCGTTATGTAGCCGCTATCCCGGGCAGCCACCCCATTACGCTGGAGATCATACCCGCCTCCATGGACGTGGTCCCAATACCCAATTCCGCCGGTAAGGTTTCCGTAGAAATAGTCAAAGCCCCGTTGGTTCGGAAGATAGGCCCTGTGACGCGCCCCGAGGTGCCACTTTCCGGTTAACGCGGTGCTGTATCCCGCTGTCTTCAAGTATTCCGGCAGCAGGGTCTCGCTGATCGGAAGGCCTGTGGCGTTGTTTTTCGACAGCGGCGCAAAGACGCCGAGGCGAAAGGCCGCCTTCCCGGTCATCAGCGCAGACCGTGTGGGACTGCATGTTGGCTGCACATAGAACCGGTCGAGGACGACACCTTCTGCGGCCAGGCGGTCGAGATTGGGTGTCCGGATTTCGCTCCCGTGGAAACCAACGTCATTCCATCCCATGTCGTCCGCCAGAAGGATAATGATGTTGGGCACTGCCCGTTCAGCCGCCTCTACCGGATCGACCGGTTCTCCCGCCCTCGTCGCAGGCGATGAACAGGCCGCCACCAGGCTCGTCAGGAAGAGCGCCATCAGTGCTGAGCCGAATAGAGGCGCGCTGCGGGCTTTCCGGGGCGGCCGACAGGCTCGGTCAAAACAGGCCGGCATAGGATCCTCCATCAAGCTGAATATTCTGACCGGAAATGAACCCCGCATGCTCACTGCAAAGGAACGCGCATGTCGCCCCGAACTCGTCTGGGCGGCCGAAGCGGCGCGCAGCAATCGAATTGGCAATCTCGATCCGGGCGTCGGCGTAGGATATCTGCCGCCGCTTTGCCAACAGCTTTGCCATGCCGACCTGGCGGTCAGTGTCGAAACGTTCAGGAAGCATGAAGTTGATCGTGACATTGTCGCGCGCAATCTCAGGCACGATCGCCTTGCACGCCGCAGTCAGTCCTGTGCGGGCGGCCGCTGAAAGCGCCATCGGTGCCCGGGGAGATTTCACCATTGCGCTGGTAATGTTGACGATCCGACCGAACGCGCGCGAGCGCATGCCAGGTAACAGGTTTTTGATCAGCATCAAGGCAGGGATCATGTTTGCCTGAACCGCCCCAGTCCAATCCTCTTCGCTCCAGTTTTCAAAGGAACCTGGCGGCGGGCCACCATTATTATTGACCAATATGTCGGTATCCTGACTTGTCTCGACGATGCGCTCCCGCCCTTCCTGCGAGCTGACATCCGCAACGATCATGTCGACAGGATGCCCGGTCTCTGATTCGATGCTGTCTCTTGCCAAACCAAGCGTTGCTTCGTCGCGGCCATTGATCGTGACCCGCGCGCCTTCCCGCGACAACGCAAGCGCACACGCATAGCCCAGGCCTTTTGAAGACGCGCACACCAGCGCCTTCTTTCCTTCTATTCCGAGTTTCATTACGCGACCTCCGCGCATGGGTGCACGGCGCCGCCCGACCATTCGGAAACTGACTGCGCTATCAAAGTCGCCGTGCCGGATGTCAGAGCCTTTCCAACGAGCAGAATGTGGCGGTCTGGCCTGACAAGGAGCCAGCCATCTCGCCCGATACCCATGCGCTGCCACCAGGGCGCCCCGCTGACTTCGAAATCACGCCCCTCGATTTTCGCCGTCACAGGCATGTCGAAGTCCCACGCCTCATCGGCGAGAACTTCAGCATCTGGCGCTGCGATCAATGTCAGACCGACAGGCTCGACAAGATCGTGAGTAGATCGCCCGGTATCCAAAAGCGTATGCGGAAGGTATGCCCCGACGACCGCTTTCGGCTCATAGCGGTCTATAGGGCTCCCTTCGTCCATGTCGCGCTTGTCGCCATAGATGTATCCCAGTTGCAGGCGTAGGCTGTCGAAGTGTTCCTTCTGGTGAAGGACCGCTGCATCGATTGCCGACTTCCGGGATGGGTCTGAAAGGGAGGCGCTCAGGCCGGCACCATCAAGGTCCTTTCCGAACTCCTGGCCGAGAGCCTGCAGCAACACACGCATCCGCATCGAATTCGCCACGCTCTGTCCGGTATTGGTCTTGGCAACATACCGGCGTTCTTCATCATAGGTGTTCAGCAGGCGATCACCCGCCTCCCCGCGCTCGACTGCAGCGATCTTCCATGCGAGATTTTCTATGTCGGCGAGGCCGGTGTTCAGTCCAAGACCGCCGGACGGCGGAAAGCGATGCGCTGCATCTCCTGCGAGAAATATATTCCTGGATCGGTACTCACTCGCGACCTGGGCCGCCATCGTCCATGGATTTATGCCCTTGATCGTAAAGGGTACATCCCGCCCGATCGCCTGACGCACAAGCCGCTCGCAGGTGGACGTGTCAAAATGGTCGTACGATTCACGTGCCGGGTTGTAGGAATGCATCAGCACCCACGTGCTCTTGATGTCATAGGCGATCAGCACAGTTCCGGTTCCAAGTCCGAACATGAAATAGAGGATCGCTGGGCGGTCTTTCACCACTTCGCTGAGATCAGCTTCAAAATGAATTGAAACATTGTGCGCGAGTGATCCCGGACCTTTCATGGTGATCGCGGCCGCGTCCCGCACCTGGCTTGCAGCACCATCTGCGCCAATCAGGTAGCGGCTCCGCAACGTGATGTCCTGGCCGGAGGCATGGTCATGCAGGCGTGATACAACACTGTCGGTAACAGCGTCACAGCCGAGCCATTCCAGTTGGCGCTGCAAGCGCACATGTGACTTGCCCTCCAGTTCTTTCTCCAGGATCCGTTCGAACCTGGGTTGTTGTATGTTTATCAGCGGCCATGGCGTGTACTCACGCACGGCATCGTCCTGCCGTTCATAGGGCAAGCGCCCGATCTCCTGGCCAGAGAGATTGGTGACAAACCTGACGAATGCCCCCTCATCTGCGGCCGTCCTCGCAGCGTGAATGTCGTCCATGGGCAGACCAGCGGCGCAACAGATTTCAAGCGAACGGGCATTCAATGCGTGTGCTTTGGGTGCTCCGAGCCGCCCGGGATACCGCTCGGCGACAAGTGCCGAGATGCCCCGTTGGTCGAAAAGATGAGCCCCCATAAGGCCAACGGGCCCACCTCCGACGATGAGAACGGGAATGTCGACCATCATCCTGCAACCACTTTCGCGCTTGTCCGCCGGTATGATTCGGGCACATCCGGTCCCCACTGGCTGGCTGCAGCGTCATGCAAGCCATGTGAGCCAGCCGGCGTCGAAGCATCAAGCTGGTCGCCGTCTGTCCAATGCTCATGGATATGTCCCCAGGGGTCGCTCCAGTAATCAAAGACCTGACTTCCGAGCAGGTGGCGACCTACGCCCCACTCGGCAGTTCGCTTCTTTGCTTCCAGGTATTCGTGCCCTGCCAGCACGTCGTCGAAATCGAACACCTCCCAGGACACATGATTGAGCCCGGGAATCGCGTTGGTGGTCGACGCACTGTTGGTGAACAGGATCGTATGATGGTCGGCCGGTTCGCCTCCCTTGTCGCACCGATTGAACATGGCGACGGGCGTATTCGGGGCCAGGTCGATCGTATCGGAGATCAGGATCCCGAAACGCTCATGATACCATGTGAAAGAGGCCTGCGGGTCCGGAACGTTGAGTTGCAGGTGGCCGAACCGTTTGATGCGGCTGGGGCCCCGCCCGATGCGTTGTGCTTCCCCGATCCGCTGAAATCGGGTTCCCATATTGAGCTTGCGCGCTTCAATAGCCTCGCTGGGGGGCGCTTGTTCTATCCCGAATACGACCTCCACCTCCAGGCCAATCGGGTCGATGGCAACCGTTCGCCAGCCCTTCCCGGGCGAATCGAGCTCCTCGATCTTGGAAAAGCCGTCAGATGCCGCAATTTTCTCGAGGTCCTCGCGTGAAGCTGCTTCAAAGGCAAATCCGCGAAATCCAGCCGGTCCCAAATGGGTCACGTGGACGAACGGTGCCGCGCCTGCGCCGCGCATATAAAGCGTGTCTTGCGTTCGGCGTGCCCGCAGCATCCCGAAATCGAGGAGGAAGGCTTCCATCGCATCGAGGTCAGGCGCCTGCAGTCTGGGAAAGATGACGTCCCGGACTTTGATGATCGGTAATTTGGTCATGATAGAACCTTTCTTGGAAATATTGACGCCCGAGCGCCGCGCTGTGTCGTGACGTATCGCTACTGATGGTCTGCCTTGTTGTGCTGATGGCCCGTGGCGCGCGCCCAGTCTGCGTCGATCCCCTCGGACGCGCGCATGTAGATGACCGATGCGACGAGGTAGCCTGCCAGCAGCGCGCTCAGCGCGATCCTCAGGCTGTAATCCGGCCCGAACTGCGCCATGAGCCCACTGGACAGAAAGCCCACGAATGTCGGACCGAGCCCCATTCCGACCAGATTGATGATGAGCAGGAAGAGGGCCGCAGTGACGGACCGCACCGCAACCGGTGAAAGCGTCTGGGCAAGCGCAAAACTTGGCCCCAGGAATGTACTTCCGAAGAAGCAGATAGGCACCTGGAGGGCGATCGCGACCCAGAAGGAGTCCACCCATAGGCACAAGCCCCAGAGCGGAAACAGTATCCCGAGACAGATTGCGGGCACCCATGCGTACACTGCCCGGGTTCGCTTCGACAGGCGGTCGACCAGATACCCGCTGAGGAATATGCCGGCTGTGTTCGCCACCGCCTGGGTCAGTCCGAGTGCAGTAAAAACATACATCGGCGGAACATCTGCGTGTGCACGGGTAAAGAAGTCGACGATCCATGTGCTCTTCGCGTAACTCGCCATGGCGGCGATTGCCCCGGCAATCGCGAAGGCCCTGAAGGTTGGAATCGCAAGCATGTGTCTGGCTGTCTTCAAGATCTCGGACAGATCACTTGAGGGCTTCCTGGGCGACCGGCCGGTCGGCGGCTCTAGGTCCAGCCGCCCCCGCTCCGGCTCCCGGACAGTTATCGCGACCAAAAGCGCAACTAGCAGCCCCGGAATGCCCATGATCACGCACGTCGTGCGCCAATCGAACGTCGTTACGAGCCAGCCGCCACCGAGGAACGAAAATCCAATGCCCAACGGCACACCGATATTGACCACCGACAGGGCAAACCCTCGCTGCTCCTTCGGGAAGTAATCAGACAGGATCGAATGTGCCGGTGCGGTGCCACCGGCTTCGCCGATACTGACGCCCACGCGCGCCATCGCGAGCTGCATGAAGTTCTGCGTCGCACCACACAACATGGTGAAAACAGACCACCCCGCAATCGCCGAGGCCACGATCGCTGTCCGGTTCGTCCGATCCGCGAGGCGGGCAATCGGAATGCCCAGAAAGGCATACAGCAAGGCAAAAAAGATGCCTTTGACCGCTCCCATCTGCCAGTCCGTCAGCCCCAGATCGGCCTGGATGGACGGTGACAGGATCGCAATCAGCTGACGGTCGATGAAGTTGATCATCGTAACCAGCATCAAGAGGACCAGAACGTAGTAGGGATACAGCCCTACCCGCGGTGGTCTGACGGATGTCGTCACGCTGGTGACCTCAGTCATCGATCCGCACCTCGAGCGTTTCAGCAGCGACGCAGTTTTCCAGTCGGCCCAGCTTGTCGATTTCCAGCCGCACACTGTCTCCTGTCTTCAGGAAACGAGGCGGCTTCTGGGCCATGCCGACACCGCCCGGCGTTCCCGAGAATATGACGTCCCCGGGAGACAGCGTGAAAGCCTGGGTTAGGTGGCTAACCTGATCATAGCAATCATAAATCAGGTGCCTGGTGTTCGAACTCTGACGCAATTCGCCGTTGACCCAGCACTTAAGATCAAGCGCGTGTGGGTCTCCGACTTCGTCTGACGTGACCAACCACGGACCAAGCGGACCGTGCGTGTCGAAGGATTTGCCAATCGTCATTGTCGGTGTACGCAATTGCCAATCACGAACGGTCACGTCATTGCCGATGCAGAACCCCGCAATGACCTCATGGGCCCTGTCTTTCGGAACATGACGGCAGCTTTTGCCGATAATGAAGCAGAGCTCGACTTCATAATCGAGCATGGGGGACACGGAAGGCAGGACAATCTCTGCGCCGGGCCCCGTGATACTTTCGCGCTGCTTGTTGAACCATATCTGGTGTTCAGGCGGAGTGCGCCCCGACTCGGCAACATGGTCAGCATAATTCAATCCAATACCCAGCACCTTACCCGGCCTTGGCACAGGCGCCTGCAATGCAACGGCGTCGAGGGCCAGCAGGTGGTCTGGTTTTTTGGAAATGGCACGCGCGCGCGCCATGGCCGCATCTCCGGCCTCAAGGAAGCCAATCATGTCGCGCGGCAATTCTGGTGCAGCAGCTGACAGATCGATCAGACCGTCGTGAACAACGATGCCGATACGCTGCACGTCATGGTGGATAAAGGTTGCAAGTTTCACAAGACACTCCGCTGTGAAGGAGGAAAAAAATTGCCCAGGCGCCGAATGTCAGCGCCCAGGCAACAAGGCGGAGGTTACCTGTCGCGGCTGAAGGGACGATAGGTCAGTTGCAAAAGGACTGATCGCGGACGCCCGGCGGGTCCCTGAAGTTCGCCCGGCGACACATTGGCAACCGTGCCACCTGCCGGCAGGACACCGCCACTGCCCGACATCACGATCTCATTGGTCAGGTTGCGTCCAATCAGATCCAGCGACCAGCGCCCGTCGGCCGAGTAGATCCCGAAACTTGCGTTCAGAATCCAGAACGGGTCCTGAACCGCCCTTGGATCGTACCTGACATTGCTGTCGAAACTGCTGGTATAACTGGCATTGCCGTTGAACTTGTAGCGCAGCGTTTCAGTCAGCGCCGAATCGTAAAGGAAGCCCAGAGACCCCGACCATTCGGGTGCTCTCAATAGCGATTCCCCCTTCAGATTCTGGGCGTCGCCTGTCCCTGGCGTGACAGGTGCAATCCCACCCGGTTGAGCGACATAGTCGCAACCAGGGAGCAATCCTGCGATCTGCATTCCGTTACACTGGAAGAAGAGATCGCTGGTGTATTTTGCATCCGTGTACGCAAGGCTTCCCAGGACGGACAGCCCCTGGATGGTCTCCGGTTGCCAGCGGGTATCGAGCTCGACGCCCTGCGTCTTCGCTTCAGCTGCGTTGACGACCCGAGTGGCAATTCCGCCTCCGGTCAGGTCAAATGTGGTCAACTGGATGTCATCATAGTCATAGGTGAAAACTGCGCCGTTCAGCAGGAGTCCCGGCACCGGCTCCGACTTCACGCCGATCTCGAACCCCTTGACCAACTCTTCATTGAAGCTCTGATCGCTGGGCACGGTTGCAAGGGTTGCACCGCCGGTCACTGACGTGTTGAAGCCACCAGACTTGAAACCCTCCTTGTAACTGCCGAACAGCGTCAGGTTCGTGTTGGGGCGCCAGGCCAGCGTGAGTTCTGGTGACAGGTTCTCGTATGTCAGTTCATCCGGGGACGCCATGAATGGGCCCGATCCGACCACAGGCGGGGTATAAACGCCTGGCAAGACAAGACCGAACCCGGTGGGTGTCAATGCACCGCGCCCCGACAGCTTCTTGGTTTCTTCCGTGTAGCGAGCGCCGCCGGACAATTCGAGTGTATCACTCAAATCCCAGATCAACTGCCCGAATACAGACGCTGAATTGGCGTCCACGGTCTGGTCGTTTTCAAACAGCAGGCTTGCGCCGGCGGGGAAAGGCGGGGCCGGCGCCGGCACCAACATGGCACGTCCAGCATCGATCTTACGGTCGTCCGCAAACATTCCTACCATGAAATTCAGGGGGCCATCAGAATTGCTGGCCAACCTGAATTCCTGGGAAAGCGACTGTTCCTTTTGGTCTCGCCCGCTGACAAAAAGGACAGGAAGGATTGGCAGGAGGTTCGAATAGTCGAAATTCTTCAGATCCGAATATCCGGTGAGACTTGTAACCGTCAGAGAGTCTGTGACATCGTAGTTGATCTCAAGCGAGCTCAGGACCATCGACGTTTCGCCAGACGGCTTTGCCCGGAATTTGTCGGACACAGTTGCCAGATTCGGATCCGGGTCGGATTTGACGAAGTCTTCGTCCACCTGGCAAGTCTCGATCGGACCGCTGATTGGTGCCGGCAACCCCGACGTATCGCACCCGAACCGGCCCTCAACACCTTGATTGGACCCCTTGGTTTCGGCAAGACCCAGTTTGAAGCGAGCGCTAAGCCGGTCGCTCGGCTGCCACATCAGGCTGAGGCGCGCAAAGTGCTCTTCAACGTCCGGCGTGCTCGGATAGGCAACGCCCGGCGCCAGATTCCTGAAGGGACCGGACTGATCCGAAACGCGCAGGACCAGCCTGCCGGCCAGCGTGTCCGTCACGGGACCTGAAAATATTGCCTCTCCGCTAACCTGTTCTGCGTTTTCCTCGTATCCGATCCGCAGCTGCACAAACGGATCGGTTGTTGGATCACTGGTCCGCAACGAGAGAATGCCCGCAGGACTGTTCTTTCCGAAGAACAGCGCCTGAGGTCCCTTCAGGACTTCGATCTGCTCAACGTCATATTGCCCAAAACGCAACGCCATGGCGTTGCTCCACTGGACGCCATCAACGTTGATGGAGACGGCCTGGTCACTCGTTGTATTGAGCTCGCCAGTGGAGATGCCCCGAAGCACCACCATGCCAAGACCGGCCCCCCCGCTCTCGTCAATTACAAGCGACGGCGTGAAGTCCGAAATATCCTCAAATCCGCTGGATCCAAACGCTTCAAGTTGCTTCTTGTCAAAAGCAGACACAACGACAGGCACATCCTGAAGGCGCTCCTCACGCTTGCGCGCAGTTACCACGACCTTGTCGAATGTGATTGTCGTATCGGCGGAAGGTTCTCTTGCTTCCTGGGCCATTGCAAATGGGCCCACCGCCACAGCGAGTGCTGAAAGGCTCACCCAAAGCTTCGCCGAAACGCAGATACTCTTTTTCATTTTTTCCTCCCCATGCCGCTTTTGGCGGTCTTATTTGAGAGCGATTGGCCCGCCCTGTCCGGGACCAAAGAACCAGGTAAACACCGCCCCCTTTTTTTGGGAGATCGCTCATTTTTGGGATGCTCCTCATTTTTGAGACATTTGTCAACTACCCGTTATTGCGGTATGGAGCAGGTCAGAATGGGGGCCGATGTGTCTGACAAACTTTTTGCTATCGAAGCGAGCAATCTTGGAAAGAGCGAGCGTACACGGGCCCAGCTCATGGACGCCGCGATCGCTGTCTTTGCCCGCGTCGGATTCGAAGCCGCCTCCGTCAACGAAATTACCCGCACAGCCGGCGTCGCCAACGGAACATTCTATAGTCACTTCAAGGACAAGGAGGATATCACGTCGGTTGTGACGGCACGGGTCGCAACCGACATTGCCAGGCAACTCGAAGCAGACATGACGGGGATCGAAAACGCAGTCGAACGCGTCGCAAGAGGGACGCGTCAGTTCATCCACGTCGGGAGCGAACGCATGAATTGGGGCTGGACGTTTTTCCGTGCTTACCAGTCGGTTCCCGAATTACGCCGCCAAGTCACCGAATTCCTGAGACGCGATCTCGAGCTGGGTGTCCGTCAAGGCGTCTTCAGCGTCACGGTCGACTCCCTGTTGATCGATTCGATGGGGGGAATTTCGAACGCCTTCCTACTCGCAAGACTCAGGGGCGAAATCGGCGAGGAGGGAGGCTCTCGCGCTGCCGAATACCAACTCCGAATGCTCGGCGTTCCCCCTGATCAAGCAAAGACCGCTGCGTGGAAAACCATAAAAATGGTTTCGACAGACTAGTATCGTCATTGCTGACTGTGCCGCATGAACTGGCATTGTGGGGGAACCAGCGTCTGGTGATCGCTGCTGGTGATGTGCCTCCTGACATGGCCAGGAACCCGTCCCGCTATTTCAAAACGTCCGACACCACCTTTCGGGCCTCGCTGTCTGAGGTGAATGCAGGATAGCGGCCGAGGAAGCCGAGACAGGCGACGCCTGCCAGGAACACACAAACGCCTGCGACGAGCGCGCCATCATAGTTACCCGCGACATCATAGGCATGGCCCGCTAGGGTCGGACCGAAGCCAGCGCCGAGACCGAAGGCAGACAGGGCCGTTCCATAAATCGCACCATAGCTCCGCAGCCCGAAATACCGACTGACGAAATAGGCCAGCAGGTCGACTTCCGCGCCCGCTGCAATGCCGAGGAGGACGGCCGCGACACGCGCAGTTGCAAGATCGGACCGCCAGATCAGCAAGAGAAGCGCAAGTGCAGGCAGGCTGAGAAATATCCGTGCAATCTTCGGTCCATGAAACCGGTCAAGCAGATAGCCGACCACGATCCTGCCAATGATGACCGACGCCCCGAACAGGCCCGCCACACCGGCCGCCGTGCCCGCCTCGATCCCGCGGTCGCGCAGCAAGGGCACGAAATGCACGGTCGAACTGGCCTGGCCGACGATAACTAGGAATATCCCGCCTGCGATCAACCAGAACCGCTTGGTCTTGACCGCCTCTGGCCATGTCATGCCCGCACCGACGCCCGCCACCCTGGTTCTTGCGGCGACCGGTTCCCGGCGTTGCCACAATCCGAACACCGCGAGCGGCACGGCGACGAAAAGAACGAACCCAGCCATGCCGCGATACCCGCTCCTCCAGCCACCGGTTGCAATCAGCTCCTGGATGAGGGGCGGGCCGAAAATGCTCGCAAGGCCGGTGCCGAGAAGCGTCAATCCCAGGGCCAGGCCGCGGGCGCGATCAAAACGCTCCGAGATTGCGCGGGTCCAGGTCAGCGGGGTGGTTCCGGCGCCCAGCACCGCAACAGCCAACCACGCCATGTAGAAACTGCCGATCGTCGGGCCGGAGAGTGACAAGAGGAAAAAACCCACCGCCACGCCGATCAGCGAAGGGATGGCGATCAGCCTCACGCCGAACCGGTCCATGAGCAGGCCAATCAGCGGGCCGACGAATATGACCCCGGCATTCAGGCAGAGCATGCCTGCCGCGATCATTGACCGACTCCAGCCCATGTCATCTGACAGCGGCGTGATGAATATACCAAAGGTATAGAACGGAAGCCCGGTCAGCCCCACGCCAACGCCTGCCGCACACGCAACAATCGCCCGCCAACCATTTCGGAACTCTCCAGCACCCGAAGCCATGCAGCATCTCCTTTGGAAACAGGGCATGATGATCAATGATTTTCGCGCTGGCAAAGCGCACTCCGCGAATGTTCACCACGCGACCATTTCACCAATTCTGGTGTGCAGAACCCGTTGAAGCGGCAATCATGCTCCGAAGTTGAAATGGCGAACACTGTCGATGACCGGACACGTCAGCCCGTCTGACGAAATGGGCCGGCCCGGAGACTGGACGCCTTTTAGTGGAGGATCTTGAGCTGACTGATTCCCTGGGATGGCGCATGAAGTATTCGGTGATCGCGCCGTCGACCAACACGAGCGTACAGCCGGAATATGACGACTTTCGTCCGCATGGCGTAACCAATCACTTTTGCCGCATCCCGATTCCCGATTCCAGCGTCACCGATGATGACAGCTTCATGGTGATGCTGAACAATATCCGCAATGCAACCATGGACAGCGTTGACGTGGCGATGACCATGGACCCGGGCTGCCTGATCATGGGCATGTCCGCCGAGACGTTCTGGGATGGCGCTTCGGGTGCTGAGCGCCTGTACAAAAAAATGCTGGAGCGAACCGGCGGTGTTCCGGTGATCATGGGCTCGACTGCTGTCGAAGCGGCAATTGCCGCCTATGGAAACATCAGGAAAATCGGCATCGTCACACCCTATGCTCCGATCGGTGATCGCAATGTCAGGAAATTCTTCGAAGACCTCGGCTTTGAAGTGGTCAACCTGATCGGCCTCAAGTCGCCCTCGCCGATGAAAATCGCGCATGAGACGCCGCGCACGCTCAAACGGGCGGCACAGGACGTGTCAGAGGGCGCCGACGCCGTCATCCAGTGCGGCACCAACCTGGCCTTCGCAAAGGTCGCAGGCATAGCCGAATTCTGGCTGGAAAAGCCCGTAATCGCAATAAATACAGCAACCTACTGGCATGCACTCAGGTCCATGGGGATCCACGACAAAATTGCCGGGTATGGCAGGTTACTGGAAGAATTTTAGGGGCCGACAATGGATTATGACTACGTACCGCTTCCCAGGAGAGGCAAGCTGACCTGGCCCAATGATGCGCGGGTCGCGCTCATCTTGACCTTCAATCTGGAAACCTGGGACCTGGTCAAGGAGACAGACCAGCCCTACTACGCCGGCGGGCCGCCGATTCTTCCGGCGACATTGCCGGGAAATGTACCCGATTACCCCAATTATTCCTGGCGCGAGTACGGTCAGAGAATCGGCATCTGGCGCCTCTATGACCTGTTCGACGAACTCGGTGTGAAAGCATCGTGCACGACGAATGCCGTGACGTTCGAGCGGCGAAGCGAGATGGTCGAAGCCTGTCTCGCCCGCGGCTGGGAATTGCTTGCGCACAATTGGGAGCAAGGCGAACTGCTCACCGATTATGCCCACGACCCGGCCGGGGAAAGCGACATCATCACGCGCTCCATCGAGATGTACGAGCGCCATGTTGGCCGTAAGCCCGCAGGCTGGCTGTCCTCCAGCCTGCGCGGAACCCTGAACACGTGTGGCATTCTCAAGCAAAACGGTTTCAAGTTCTATTGCGACATCATGAACGACGATCAGCCCTATCTTATCCGGACTGACAATGGGCCGATTGTGTCTGTCCCCTATTCCAACGAAATAAACGACTTCACCCTTCTCACGCGGCGCAATCACACCACCGACGAGTTCAGGGACATCCTCATTGATGAGCTCGATGTACTGTATGAAGAAGGCGGAAAATCCGGCCGGATCATGAATGTCGGGCTGCACCCGCACGTCTCGGGGCGCGCCTTTCGAATCCGTGCCCTGAGGGAATTCATCGAACACGCCAAATCGCTTCCGGGCGTCTGGTTCGCCACGCGTGAAGAAATTGCGGATCACTATCTGACATGCCACGAGACACACATACCCGGTCAGGACAGGTGACCCTCAAGGCATACCTCGCCAACCGCGCCGCGGCCGCAAAGGGCTGCTTGTCTGTTCCGGGCGTGTGGGATGGCTTGTCCTCCACCCTGGCCAGCCGGGCCGGATTCGATGTCCAGTTCCTGTCTGGCGCTGCGCTTACAATGTCGCGCATGGGGCTGCCCGATCTCGGGTTTCTCGATCTCGCCACGCTGGTGGACGCGACCGCGCGCATTGCGGACGCCACGGGCGCGATGTTGATCGTGGATGCAGATACCGGTTTCGGAAACGCCATCCATGCCCGGCGTGCTGTCCGGTCGCTCGAATCGGCCGGCGCAACGGCGATCCAGATCGAGGACCAGACCTACCCGAAGCGCTGCGGACACCTTTCCGGAAAGTCAGTCATTCCCGTCCGGGAGGCGGCCGCGAAAATTGAAGCGTGCGTGGATGCCCGCAAGAGCGAAACAACCCTGATCTCGGCGCGAACAGACGCACTTGCGATTGAGGGCATTCACGGCGCGCTCGACCGCGCAGATGCCTATCTCGAAGCAGGCGCCGATCTCATCTTTGTCGAAGGGCCGCGTTCGATCACGGAGCTGGCCATGATCGGGGACCGCCTGGCCGCCAGGGTGCCAACCATCCACAACCTGGTGGATGGCACTGGAAGCCCGGTATCCACACGCGATGAGCTGTCCGGGTTTGGTATCGCGCTTGCCCTCCATCCGTTGATTATTCTGGGCGGCATGGTGCAATCCGGCACACGCTCCCTGCAACATCTCGGCGAAACCGGCGAGACAACATCTCTGTCCGGCACGATTATGTCCCTGCATGAACTCAACGAGCAGCTCGGCCTCGAAGAATACGACGCACTAGGTGCAAGATATGAGGCTGAAACATGACCGAGCTTGATTCCGACTACGAACACGCAGGCTTTTCCGGTCATCTCGCTTTTGGCACCCGGCCTGCGCTGGTGATCGTCGACATGGTAATGGCCTATCTGGATCCGGCCTGCCCCCTGTACGCCGGGGACAGCGCACACACTGCGCTCAAGGCTGCCGTTCACCTGCGTGCCGCCTCTGTCGCTGCGGGTATTCCCGTCGTGCTTTCGGGCGTCCACTATCAGGCGGGTGGCGTGGACGGGGGCCTCTTTTTCAAGAAGGTACCTGCCCTGCGTCACTTCGAGGCCGGATCCCCGTTCGGCAGATTCCCGGACGAACTCGCACCGGGCCCGAATGACATCGTGTTGATGAAGCAATATGCGTCTGCGTTTTTCGGGACGAGCCTGGCCAGTACATTGTCGGCCCTGAAGGTCGATACTGTCCTTATCGCAGGCTTTTCGACATCCGGATGTGTTCGCGCGAGCGCGCTGGATGCGCTCCAGCACGGCTTCGCCCCTTTTGTCGTCCAGGAAGCCTGCGGTGATCGCCACGAGGCCCCACACAATTCGAACCTGTTTGATCTTCATGCCAAGTATGCAGAAGTTGTCAGTCTGGAATGGGCGATCGGCGTCCTGGCGGCGCGATCGGCATCCTAGCTCTAGATCAGATTTCGTGTCCGCCGCGCCTCGCGCGCGCCTTCAGGCGATAGCCCGTTCCTGACCGTAACTGGTGATCATGGACTGTCCCTTGAGATATGCCCGGCGGCGCTCGTCATCGAGCAGGATGGCGCGCAGATCGTTGACATAAGCCTTGCGCGCTTCAGGGTCCTTGTTTTCAAGCTGGCGCTTGTTCCGGATGGTCTGTTCCTGGACAAAAGACAGCATGACACTGCGTCTCTGCCGTTCGTATTGTGCCAGCAGCGCCGGCGCCTCAGCATTCGCAAGCAACACAGAGGTCAGCTTCTCGCAGAGGTTCCATGCATCATGGATTCCCGAGTTCATTCCGAATCCCCCAAGGGGGTTGTTGAGATGCGCCGCATCGCCAGCGAGAATGACCCGTCCCCGGAAATATTGCTCCGCCACACGCTGGTGGACATTGTAGATGGTACGATGCTCGGTCCGTATCGATCCGTCCCCCGTGAGGCGTTCGAACACGTCGCTGGTACGCGCGTCGGAGACGAGTGACTGGTCGTCTGCATCCGGCGCCGGCACAAGCACACGCCACACTGACGGCACCCGCAAAAGCACCATCCATTCGTCGGGATCGGCGACATAATTGACCTGCGCAAGTCCGGGAAGATATGATTCCAGGGGCGCTGTCGTGCTGTAAGTCACGAATTTCTCTGGATAGGTGAAGCCGCCGAAACCAATACCGATCTGCTTGCGCGCAACCGATCCGGCCCCGTCACACCCGATCACGTATTCCACACGGTAGGCAGCCTCCCCGCCTTGTGTTTCCACATTGACTGTCACGCCATCATCATCCTGTTCCATGGACACGACATGCTCACCAAACCGGACCTGTGCGCGAGGATGTGCGGCAAGGCGGCCCGCAAGAAGGCGACTCAACTTGAACTGCTCGCATTGCATCCGGAAGGGAAAGGGGGTCAGGTCGGACAATTCCCCCAGATCAAACTCGAAGGTCTCTCCGGATTTCCTGTCCCTGTACTGATAGACTGGGGCGCGAAGCCCCATCGCGTCGATCTCCTGAAAGATGCCCATGGCCTCCAGCATTTCCAGGGTGGGAGGATGCAGCGTCGATGCGCGCAGATCCTCAGGGCAGTCCGGATTTGCCTCCACGAGCATCACGTCGATGCCGCTTTCAGCCAGCTTGTAGGCGGCGACCGTTCCGACAGGTCCAGCGCCTATGACCAACACTTGCGCAGATTTTTTCACCAGGCTTCTCCTTCCCTTTGATCTCACCCTGTCCGCCGCCGGTGGCGTGAGATCAGGTTACGACGAGCCGCATGCACACAGTGGCCGCGCCAGCGCGCCTCGCCTTGCCGTCGGCATAGACAGGGTCGGCAATATAGGCGCGGGCGGACGCTTCATCCGGAAAGCGGGTGACCACGATCCGTTCACCTGCTGGCGCGCTCCCCTCCAGCACGTCGATCGCTGCTCCCTTGACGACAGATTCGCCGCCATACTGCTCGGCAAGCCCAGCAATCGTCGTGGCATAGGCTTTGAACTTGTCCAGATCCTGTATCTCGACAGTCGCAACAATGAAGGCTGGCATGATGATGTCTCCGCTCCTGATCCAATGTCCGAGGCGAACGTGCCATCAATCCGCAGGGCATGCGTGACGTAATCCCGGATTGCTCGCCCAGCGACAGCGCGAGGCTGCGCTGCAGCTCCCTGCCACCCGCCGGTGGCCCAAATACGGCCTTCAGATCGTTTCAGCCTGCCCGGGCACTGCCTGGGAGCGCCCGATCATCGAGACAATGAAAGCAACGACGAAAGTCGTCGGCATCGCAACGATGGTTGGGTACTGGTAGGGAAACACCGGCGTGTCATGTCCAAGGACCGACACCCAGATCGAGGGACCGAGGATCAGCAGGATGAGCGCCGTCAGAAGTCCTGCAACACCTCCCCATACCGCGCCTGGTCCCGTCAGGCCCTTCCAGAACAGGCAAAGCAACAGGATGGGGAAGGTGGCACTGGCTGCGATGGCGAATGCGAATACGGACAGGAACGTCACATTCTCGTGCTGGAAGGCGAGGCTGAGAGCGATGCTCACGACCCCGAACCCAACTGCTGCCCAGCGCGAGACGCGAAGCTCTTCTGCTTCCGTCTGAGCCCCCTTTTTCACCAGTGTCGAATAGATGTCGTGTGAAATGGTCGCCGCAGCAGCAAGCGTAATGCCTGCCACAACCGCCAGAATGGTCGCAAATGCCACAGCCGACACAAAGCCCAGCATCAGGTTCCCCCCGAGGGCATCGGCCAGGTGCAATGCCACCATATTGCCGCCCCCCACCATGTTGCCGGTCTCATCCAGGAATGCCGGGTCTCCTGACAATAGCGCTATCGCGCCGAACCCGATGATGATCATCAGGAAGCAGAAGCTGCCAATGATCAGGATGGCAATCAGGGCAGACTTGCGCGCCTCTGCCGCATTGGGGACAGTGAAGAAGCGCATGAGGATGTGGGGAAGCCCTGCAGGCCCGAACATGAGGGTCAGGCCAAGTGAGATCGCCGCCCCCGTCCCTGTTACCAGGCCGCCCGGTGCCATGATCTTCTCGCCCGCCGGGTGCTTGTCCATTGCCATCGTGAATATCGACTGGATATCAAAGTCAAAGCGAAGAAGCACGAGAAACCCGAGAAGGAAGGCGGCAAAGATGAGCAGCGCTGCCTTGGTGATCTGGACCCATGTGGTCGCAACCATGCCGCCGAACACGACGTAACAGATCATCAACGCACCCACCAGGAGGGCCGAAATCGTGAAATCGATGCCCAGCAACAGGTCAACGAGCAGGCCCGCCGCAACCACCTGGGACACCATGTAGAAAAGGAGCACGATCAGGTTGGCCACTGACGCGAAGATACGAACGCCAGGATCTGACAGTTGAGACGAGAGGACGTCGGTCAGCGTAAAGCGCCCCAGTTTCCTCAACCGGTCGGCAAACAGGAAGAGCAAGGCCGGCCAGCCAATGAGCGCTCCCAGACCATAGATCAGCCCATCCATACCGGCCTGATAGTAAAGGCCGGCCACGCCGAGCAAAGCTGCTGCAGAGAGGAAATCCCCGGAAAATGCGAGGCCGTTCTGGAAGCCGGTGATATTTCCGCCCGCAGTATAAAAATCACTGCGTGAGCTGCTTCGACGGGATGCCCAGGTCGTGATGCCCAAGGTCACGACAACGAAAGCGAGGAATATGACAAAGGCTGTGACGTTCATGCGCCCGGCTCCGACGCGCGCTTCACGTCCTTCTCCTGCCTGCGGCGAAGCATGTCATACCCGATCGCGGAGAATACAATGATGACGACCAGGCCGAGGCCCAGCACAAGACCAACTGAAAGCGGACCGGTGAAAGCCGTACGCGAGCCAAGCCATTCCGGCGCCCAGACGCATGCCAGCATGAAAGCCATGTAGAGGCCGCCAATTGCACCCATGATCGCGAAATCGAGTGGCGCACCACGTCGGATGGCATCGCGCGTGCCATCAGCTTCGTCATCGTTCATCAAAATGCACCCCGGTAAAAGCAAGAAAAGGGCGCAGCTGAAGTCAGCCGCGCCCTCTTGTCAAATGGCTCAGAAGTTGACCGAACCACGGATACCGACCGTCGGCGGATTGCGCAGGGAAACAGTGATCGCCTGGAGGTTTGTCACAGGCTCCGTTCCCCGGGCCAGACTGACAGGCGTATCATCATCAAGCAGGTTGGTGCCGTAAACTTCCACACGGTACTTTCCCGTGTCGACACCCACGCGCAGGTTGACGACATGGGAATCTCCAACCCAGGCGAGATTTGATTCTGTCGCATACTGGCGTCCGGTATAGATGTAATCCATGCGGGCAAAGCCGTTATACTCACCATTCCAGACCGGCCGTTCGTACGTCGCAGCGAACGTTCCGGAATATTTCGGATAGTATGGAAGCTGTGTGCCTTCCGGAGACAGATCGCCGGTAATGATCTGGCATTCAGCACAAATCGTCCGCACAATCTCTGTATCAGCCACGTTGAATGTGCCCTCTAGCATCCACTCATCTGACGCCTGGAACGCGCCTTCCAGCTCGATACCCTTCAGATCCACGATACCGTCGGGCGCCGTCAACTGGACGTCGATACGATCACCGTCTTCTTCATAGAACAGGTATTGCGGAATGTGCCGGTTGGACCATTCGCCCATATAGGCTGCCAATGTGAAGCGTGCCCGGTTGTCGAAGGCGGTGCCTTTGAAGCCCACTTCGTACATTTCAAGCTCATCTTCAGGGACGGCCGGGTACACAGCCGTCTGGGACGACAGCTGAGCCTGGATCTCGGGAGAGAAAGCGAAGTAGCGCGTATTGAATTCGCCTGGCCGCCGGCCTTCGGAATAAGACGCATAGAGTGTCGTCTCGTCGGTCGGCTTGTATTCTGCAATCAGGCGCGGCGTGAAGGACTCGTACTTCTCCGCATATTCGGGAAAGTCGCCCGACCGTGTTTGCTGATACACGTCATCAACCTGGTAGCGGCCTTCCGCCGTCACTGTCAGTCTGTCTGAAAAGTCATATGCAACAGAGCCGAAATAACCGGTCGTCTGGTTCGAATTGACCGTGTGCTGCGACAGGATGCGGTAGCCGATGGAAATCACGCCTGGCGTGAGGTTGTTCGTCTCGGCGTCAACGTAATTGATGCCGGCAGTCCACCGAAGCGCCTGATCCTGGGGCGACGTCAACCGGACCTCCAGCGTCATGTCTTCATCCCGCGTGTTGCCAAGCACCAGGTTGTATTCATCGCCGAAGAGGCCGGCCTTGGGAAATGCCGTGGGGTCGAAGTGGGCCGGGGTCTGGAGGAAGGCCCACTTGTTGTCACTGTAGGCGGCGATACCGCTCAGCGTGTAACCGCTCTCGAAATCATAGTCGGCCAGGAAACGGACCTGCTTGGCCTCACGCTCGAGCCCGAGATGGTCAATGAAGTTCCCGCCATGCAGCGTCGTGCCATTCTTCATCAGGTCGTATGCGGCCGGGCGAATGTCATCTTCACGCCGGATAGAGGTGAACGGCACCGTTCCGAGCTCGCCGCAAAAATAGTCCACGGTTCCCGTAAAGCAGTTATGCTGGGCACTCCCGAACTGTCCGTTTGCAGCTGATCCGTCGCTATCGGTAAAGGCCGTTGCGAAAAGCCGGGCTGTGAGTTGCGGCGTTGGCGTGGCGTAAAGCGTCCCACTAATCGACTCCGTCGAGCGGGCGCCAAGCCGGTCGCCCGGATTGCCGTAATTGGAGAACGCCCCTTCGGTATTGTAAAACCGGCCATTCAGGCGGAATGCCAGCTTGTCCTCGACCAGGGGGCCCTCGATGGTTGCCGTCGTGTCAACAGTGTTGAAGCTCGAGTAATCGACGGACGCCTTGCCCTGGTACGTAAATGACGGCGTTCGCGTCACCAGGTTGATTGCCCCGGCAAAGGTGGCGCGCCCGAAGAAGGCACTCTGCGGCCCTTTGACAACTTCAATACGCTCGATGTCCGAGATTCCGGAAATATTGCCGCCGCTCACAGGCGCGCCGTCCACGAACATTGTTGCGGCCGCGCGCGTTGCCAGGCCGGAATTGGGAATGATGCCACGGATGACAAACTGCTTGAACCCGCGGTCGTTGCGGCCGACAGACTGGCTCTGGTTGGAGAAGCCCGGCGTGTAAGCGGCAATATCATCGATATTCTCGATGTCGCGTGCTTCGATCTGGGCGGACGTAATGGCTGTCACAGCAAGTGGAATATCGATCAGCGATTCCTCGGCCTTGCGAGCTGTCACGACGACATTCTCCAGTCTCCGTGATCCCTCCACGGCCTCTTCGCCAGACGCTCCGGCGTCCTGCGACCAGGCCGGGACTGCAAATGCAGCCAGGCTGGTAGAAGTCAAAAGTGTCGCGACGAGAAGTCTTTCTTTGTATTGCATTGTCCGAACCCCGTTAGAGTTATGTTGGTTTCTCTTGATTAGCGCGCCCGTGAAATTCCGTATTTTCCTCACTGGCGGACGCACTTCCCCGTTTCCCTCCGAGGCACCTCGGAAAGACCTGCAATTGCTGACGATTGACTGCCTTCGATACTAGGCTGGTCTTACGATCAGACTGGTGTCGCCGGACGACAGGGGCTCGCACCCACCATTCGCCTTCACGACCATCATGTCTTCAACATGCGATGTTCCAAGACCAGGCTCGTGGTAAGGAACGTCCATGGTGAAAACCATGTTCTCTTCAAAAATCATCAATTCGTGGAGACGCTTCACATCGTCCGCGCCGGTCGACCATGGTTGGTCTGTGTGCTGAAGGCCAACAGGATGTGGCCCACCGACACCCGGAATGCCTGCCTCGGCAAAGACGTCCGCGACGATCTTGCCCGATTCGGCAAACGTCATGCCTGGATGGATGGCATCATAAACAGTCGCAAGGGCCTTGGAGTTTGTCTCAAGACGCAAGATAACTTCATCTGTCGGCGTTCCCCAGACGACCGTGCGTCCGACATCGCCCCTGTAGCCCTCATACTGCCCGACGCTGTCGATCTTTGTGACGGTATCCTTTGCGATCCGCCCGGAGGCCAGGCCGCTCTGGTTTGTAACGCACCACAGGGAATCACCGCCGAGCGCACCCCAACGGGTATTGTGGTGCTGCTCGATATCATCAAGACGGTCGCCTACGTTCGAATTATGGATCGCATAAAGCAGCGCCTCCTCATTCTTCACTGAAGCCTCGCGCAGGAGAGTCAGTTCATTCGGCGTCTTCACCATGCGGATTTCGGGAAAGATATTGAGCGCATCGACCGATTGAACATCCGGCAGCAATTCCTGATTGAGCCACGATCCGACACGGGGATCGTCAAAACCGATCTTTCCCTTGGCAAGGCCTGCATTCGTAAGCGCCTTGGCCAGGCCGCTCAGCGGGCTCGCGCTGGTTCGTCCCTCGAACTCGGCATAGATTGCCATGAGCAGGAGATCGCGATCATTGAAGGTTTCCGGCCGCAGTCTGCGCGCCCAGGGCGACGGCAGGGGATCTGCCTTGCCCGTGGTGGAACCACCCGGGAAAGTATAGACCTCGATCGGCATCCAGGTCGGCCGATAATCCAGGTGGTAGACCATGCTGCCCGGGACGATGAGCGCAGGTGGCGCAGACTCGTTGCGCGGAAAGAAGGCGTAAACAGAGAACGAGCGCCCCATCATCGTCATCGGCCCGAGATGGCTGGACAGGTATTGGATATTATGGGGAACGGAGGCGACCAGACCATCCAGGCCGTACTTGTCCATGATGGCGTAGGCGCGCTCAGTGTTCAGCAGCTTGGGCGCCTCAAACATGTGGCTCAACTTTTCGGGCGCGCGGTATTTTGCCAGCACACGGTCAGCGGACGGATCTGACGGGGCCGCAGCACTCGCAGCAAGCTGTTCGGACCCGGTGGTAAATCCTGTCAGGGCAAGCGCCCCAGCGGCAGATCCACCTGCGATTGCGCCGCGTCTCGTCATGTTGCCAAAACCCATTACTCAAACTCCTCCAAAGGCCGCTATCTCGAGTTGGTATACCGTTATGCTGCCAATGAATGTGACGGCAGGCTACCCAAACGCTGTAAATGTTCGCATAGCGATAAGAATGGCCGACCCGCCTGGAGCCAGGCCCGATTCCGG
>NZ_ARYK01000010.1 GCF_000685275.1 Hyphomonas johnsonii MHS-2 | reverse complement strand
ACCCTATGTCCGCCCGGCCTGGCTGACGGTCTAGGAGATTGCGGTAAAATCATTCTGGAGTGAATTCCGGACGGTTAGGCTTCAGATCTCCAGGCCTTCCTTCGCAAGGAACTCGTAATCATCCTTGCAGGCATCGCGAACAATCCGCTCCTCCTCATCCGTAAGTGGATCTGTTGGGCGCAAATTGCTTTGAACCTGCCGCAGGTACAGACCAGCAGCTTCGGGAAGGGCCTTTGCAAAAAAGTCGGACACCGAATTTCCGTCTGTCATCAGGCTCTTGTTGTATGGGTGCAATTGTACGGACTGCGCACCCCATACTTTGCGCAATCGCTGGACACGCCGCGGATGATTGAGTGACGCTTTTTCTGGCATCAGGGGCATACGATCAGAGTCGTTGCCCACTGCCTGCAGCATCTGGGCGCGCGCACTCCTGTAATAGGTCACCGGATCCCGGATCCAGGCATGCACGGATATGTCATCGGATATTTTGGTGAGGTATTTGTACAGCTGAGTCTGGAAATATTCGGGCTGCATGTAAATGTATTCACTTGAGAGAACAAGAATGTCTCCCGATGCGCCGATAATCTGGGCGTGCATCTCTTTACCGATATTGCTCCATCGATCCGCCGATATTTTTCGGTAAATGCGAGGCCGTTTTCCATGTGGCTTGAACATGGCCAATAGCGCGCTGTGGCCGGCACGCTTTTCCGGCAGGGGATAGATTATACCAGACTGCGCCAAACGATCAGCATTGATTCGAAGCGTGGACTGGAGGGAGCTTGTCCCGGTTTTTCCATGTCCCACATGGAGTACGATTTTCATCGGCGGTTCCAAGCAAATTGTAGAAAATCGTCAGAACCTCGACGTCCCGAACGAGTCTTTCCCGGCAGCATTGCCCGGACATCCTTGTATAAATATGGATTTGCCTTTGCAAGCGATCCGCTGGGACGGATAGCAGGGCGGGACCTCGCATCATTTGCGGCCGTGAGGATACCCGCTCCCTGATTCCGCGACACGACCGTTGTGCCTGCCTCACGCACTCCCCGAGTGAGCGAGGGAGACACGCAGACTTATCCAACGCCTCCAGACCTGCGTGTATAATGGCCGCCGATGCCAGCCTTTTCCCTCCTCACCCCCATGCCGGGCCTGCCCTGGTACCTGCTGCCGATCTGGCCGCTGATCTTCTGGCGCATCCAGCGCCTTAAGGCATGGTTCAGGGCGGCCGGCCACCCCGGCACGCAAATGCTCTGGGGCGTGACGTGGAACGGGCGGGTCGTGCTCGTCCGGCTGTCTGACGACATGTCCGTGCAGCGTTCGGGCTGTTTCCGTGCACCCGTATCGGATCGGCTGCGGCTTGCCCTCACAGACATCCAATGCCCGCGCCCCCGGTTCACTCCGGGGCTGCGAAGGGATCAGCAATCGCATTGCGATTGCCCCGCAGCAGGCCCAGGCGCAGGGCTGGTCCGGATCGGCCCCATCCCCGACACCTGACCGAGGCCCGCCTCTGAAAACCCGTCCCTTGAATGCGAAGCGCCCCCACAGGCGTCAAACCCGCAGGGGCGCTCGAATTTTTGTCCCGAAAACCGCTTCAGGCGGGCCGGATCAGGAATTCAGCGCGGCGATGGCATCGTCGATCGTGGCGCGCGGCTTGTCGAGAATGGCGGCGATCTGGGCACGCTGTTCGATGGCCAGCCACAGGCCGAGCACTTCCACATCCACGACGCGCCAGGCGCCATCGCGCTGGATCACCCGCCAGCGCACGGTCTGGGGTTCCTCGCCCTTCTGGGTCACGCGCGTTTCAACAACCGAATCCCGGTCATTGCGGTCGATCGAGCCGATCACCTCCACGCTGGCGTTTCTCAGCTTGTTCTTCTGCTCCCTGAACGTACCGACCAGGAAGTCCTCGAAGGCCTCCGTGAAGCGGACCTTGTCCGCATCGCTGATCTGGCGCGAATATTTCCCCAGCGTAAACCGGGCAATGGCTTCGATATCGACGGATTCCGTGATCGCCTGGTCGCCGGCTTCTGCGCCCGAAATCTGGGTCGCAGCACTGGCGATGACCGCCTCGGCTTCAGGACTGGCCTGAGCTGACAGGGTAAACAGGACAAGTGCGGTGGATACAAATACGGCGCGTAACATCTTCTAGGTCCTTCGAGACGGATTTTCTTGTTCCGTCTTAGATATGCAGCCCCGCCCCCGTTTGTTCCCTCAGAGCGGATATAGGTGCCATGCGAGACTTGCATGAGGCGGGCCAGCAAGATTTCGGTAACCAGGGACCGATTTGTGTCGCTTCGCGCCAAAATGTGACTTTGGCGCAACACGTCTGTCTCAGGGTGGGATGGTGCGGGCGGCCGGGCTTGAACCGGCAAGGCCTTGCGGCCGAGGGATTTTAAGTTCTACGGATGCGAAACGCATCCTTGATTTTACTATATTTTTTTCCAATCCGTGCCGTCAAATTACACTCTCAGGCACAGAATTTGGCACAAGGCACAGCTGTGCCTCACTCTCACTCTTCATCGTCCACCTCTCGCTCCATCACTACTGCAGTAAGGTCCAGTCGCGCAGGTTTCCCATTCAGCGGCTCAACAATATTCTTAAGTACAATAACCTCATGTATCGCATCTGAAAAAGCGTATCCCCTGTCGCTCAGCAGCCTCTTGCGCAGCAAAGTCTTCAATCGCTTTTCCGCTGCTCCGATCTCAACGTCGGACGCGTCAAAAGACAACTCCCTAGTGTATGTGGGGAAGTCTTGAACGATACTTCCACCCAGTGCGGCGCCCATTGGAAGACGGTCATATCTGGTTTCAATGAGATTTGGCCCCTGCTCCAATCCATTTCTCATGTTGCGCACTTCAGTGACAAAATCACGAATGAACTTGTTGTCCGCATCCATCTGAGAAACGGTCGTTTCGATCCTGATCGAGGCATCGCGAAAGTCTCGCAGAGTCGCGGTCGTGTCGTCTAGCCGTTTGCTAAACTCACTCAGTGTTCGCGCGTTAGCTTCATTAGAGTCATCGATCCTGTCACCAAGCGCAGTGAAATTTGCCGTTACAAGACTTTGAAACAACGCAAAGCTCGCCACAGCCGAAATGATAGGTGGCACGATAAAGGCCAACCAAATCGCCTTGGGAACTGAGTTGATGAAGTTCCTAAAATCGTTCAGTGAACTGTTCCTTTAATTGCAGCCTGTGGTGCGCGCTGCGGGAGTTGAACCCGCACTCCGTGAGGAAAGCGATTTTAAGTCGCTCGTGTCTACCAGTTCCACCAAGCACGCGGAAGATTTCCTATCTCATGGCACAGCTTCACGGCACAGCAAAAAATCCGTTGGAGACCGTGAACTGTCCACGATCCATCTCAAGAAAAATCGCTTTGTAAATCAACTGGTTACTCCAGAAAAAGTTGAGAGCGCTCGACTGTCTGTAGCCATAAACAAGACCAAACCTGTGGCACAGAAAAACTCTACATCACTGTTTTTTAATAGCATTTTCTTAGGCACTGGAACTCGGATTTTAAGTCCCTTGCGTTTACCAATTTCGCCACGCCCGCACAGCCGTTGTGACTATGCGGGCCCGGCGAACTTGGCAAGCTGCGAGCGGATGGCGGGCGCTGCCCTAGCTGACCCGCTCGAATATCGCGGCCAGCCCCTGCCCGCCGCCAATACACATGGTTTCAAGGCCGTAGCGGGCCTCGCGCCGCTCCATTTCATAGAGCAGTGTCGTCAGGATCCGCACGCCCGTCGCGCCGACCGGGTGGCCGAGCGAAATCCCGGATCCATTGACGTTCAGCCGGTCCATGTCGGCGTCCGTGAAGCCGAGCGCCTTGGTGCAGGCAAGGACCTGCGAGGCGAACGCCTCGTTCAGCTCGATCAGGTCGAGGTCCTTCACTGTCAGCCCGGCCGTCTTCATGGCTTTTTCCGACGATGGCACCGGCCCGATGCCCATCACGTCCGGTCCGACGCCGGCCACCGACCAGGAAACCAGCCGCCCCAGCGGCTTCAGGCCATACTTGTCGGCCGCTTCGCGCGTGCAGACGATACAGGCTGCCGCACCGTCATTCTGGCCGGACGCGTTGCCGGCCGTGACCGTCGCTTCAGGATCGACCTTGCCGCGGATCGCGCGCAGGGAGGCCAGCTTCTCGAGTGTGGAATCCGGCCGGATGTGCTCGTCCTCGGACACGACCGTATCGCCCTTGCGGCCCTTGACCGTGTAGGCGGTGATTTCGCTGGCAAACTTGCCGGTCTTCTGGGCCGCAGCGGCCTTCTGGTGGGAATTCCATGCGAACTCGTCCTGCGCTTCGCGGCTGATCTGATAGTCGCGGCGAAGGTTCTCGGCCGTCTCGATCATGCCGCCCGGCACGGGATGATGCTTGCCGCCGGCGGTGTAGCGTCCGCGCGACAGGCCATCCTGCAGCATCAGGCCTTCGCCCTTGATGTCCCAGCGCATGTCGATCGAGAAGAAGGGAGCGTTCGACATGCTCTCCGCGCCGCCCGCGATGACCAGGTCGTTCGCGCCGGTCGCCACCTGCATCACGGCATTGATCACCGCCTGCAGGCCGGAGCCACAGCGCCGGTCGATCTGGTAGCCGCCCGTCGACGTGGTCAGCCCGGCATCCAGCGCCACCATGCGCCCAAAGGCTGGCGCTTCCATGGTCGGATAGCATTGCGCGAACAGGCAGTCCTCGACCGCTTCGGCCGGCAGTTTGGTGCGCGCCATCAATTCGCTGATGACATGGCTGGCCATCTCATGCGCGTGCACGGTCTTGAAGGCTCCGCCAAACCCCCCCACGGCCGTACGCAGGGGTTCACAGATAACAACGTCTCTCATACTCATTTCCTCAGGTTTTTTGTAAGTCAGTTCAGGCCGCGGCCGCGTTCGGTAACCTGCTTGCGGGCCGCTTCGACACTCTCGGCAGTGACGCTGGCGGCATGCGCGGCAGAGCGGCGGATTTCTTCCCGGAGCGCCTCGCCGAAGGGCATGGCAAATCCGTCATCGATCATCTTCTTGTAGCCGCGCAGCAGCACCGGATCACAGCCGGCCATCTCGTGCGCCAGCTTCCGCGCCGCAGGCACAAGCTCGTCGGCCGCATAGACGCGATTGACCAGGCCCCAGCGCTCGGCGGTGTCGGCGTCGAGGAAATTGCCGGTGAAGGAAAGCTCCTTGGCGCGGCTGATGCCGATCAGGCGGGAAAGTTTCTGCGACAGGCCCCAGCCCGGCATGATGCCGACCCGGGCATGCGTGTCGGCGAACTTCGCGTGTTCAGAGGCCAGCAGCACATCACACATCAGGGCCAGCTCGAACCCGCCGGTAATGGCGAACCCGTTGATCGCCCCGATGATCGGCCAGGGATAGGCGCCGAGCGCTTGTGCAATGTCGATGTCACTGCCATCGGCGCCAAGGGCAAAGCCGGTCTGGCCGGCTTCCTTGAGATCAACGCCCGCCGTGAACGCGCGCCCCGAGCCCGTCAGCACAACGGCGCGGATGTCGGGGTCGGCTTTCAGCTCCTCGAACACGCGGCAGATTTCCATGCGCAGCGCGCGGTTGAGGGCATTCAGCGCTTCCGGTCGGTTCAGCGTGACAATCGCAACCGCGCCGTCGCGCTCAACGTGAATGATGGGGTCCGACATGAAGATGTCTCCTGTTGTGTCTGCTCTGGAATGGGGTCTAGCCCGCGCAGTCTGCTGTGGCGAGGTTTACGCGGCGCGAGGTTTCAGGAGGTGACGCACCAGCGCCATCAGCGCCAGGACAATCCCGATAACAATGCCGATATCGACCAGCCCGAACTTGACCGGCGTCAGGAAGGTCTTGGCTGCGAGCAGCGAGTCAAAGCCCTTCACGGCCAGCACCTGGGTGATGTTCTCGGCAAAGTCGAACCCGACACCGAGGAGCATTGGCAGCGTCGCGAGCAGCCGGCGGCTGCCGCCGAAGCGCGCCGCAAGGCCGCCGAAAAAGCCGCCATAGGCCAGCGGGAAGAGCGTATCGAGCACCAGCGTCGTCCAGAACTGGACATTGCGCTGGTCCGGCGTCATTTCCGACAGGCGCTGCATCGCGGCCGGACCGCTCATCTCGAGGTCAAGGAATGTCCCGTCCATGAAGCCGCGTGCCCAGACGAAACCGGCCGCAACCACAATCATCAGGATGAACGAGCCGATCAGGACCGGTGTCCGCGAAATAAAGTCCAACAGCCTGTTCATGCCGCCCCCTCCACGATGCGTTCGGGTTTGACCCCTGTTGCCGAAATGATGTCTTCCAGGCGCCGGGTCACGCTTTCGATCAGGTCAGGGTGTATCGTGCTGGCGACGAGATGGACACCATTGTCTCCGACCGACCGGAACCAGGGATAGGAGCCGAACGCAACGTCCGGCATTTCCTGGGCCAGCGCGCCGAGCGGTTCGGCGATATCGCCCTCGCGCAAGCCGATACCGCGAATGGTGACCTTGTGCACGACCGCCCCGGTGCGAAGACGGGGCCCGATATCCTCCAGCATGGCGCGGGCAACCTGCGGCACGCCGGCCAGGGTGAAGACATTCTCCATCTGGAAGCCCGGGGCACCGGACACGGGATTGGCCACCAGTGTCGCGCCATGCGGAATGCGGGCCATGCGGCGGCGCGCCGGGCTGAACTCGGTCTTCATCTCGGCGTACCGTTCCGACAGCATGGCGATGACATCGGGATGCTCGCCTATCCCGACACCGAAGGCAGCCGCGATCGCGTCGGCGGTAATATCATCATGCGTCGGACCGATGCCGCCGGTCGTGAAGACATAGGTGTAGGCTGCCCTCAGCGCGTTCACCGCCTCGACAATGCGCGCCTGGACGTCAGGCACCGTCCGCGCCTCATGCACCTGGATACCAAGCGGCCCGAGATACGTCGCAATCTGCTGGAGATTGACATCGCGGGTGCGCCCGGAAAGGAGCTCGTCCCCGATCAGAAGGACAGCGGCGGTCGGTGAGGGTTCCGTCACTTGTCGAGCGCCTTGTACACGAGGTCGCCGGACGTCCGCCGGAAGGCGTGATCCATGCTTCCGGCCGGAAACAGCTGAACCATGCCGATGAAGAAGAGGTCGTTGACCGGGTCGATCCAGAACCATGTGCCGGCCGCGCCGCCCCAGTAATAGGCTCCCGCCGGGGTCAGGGTGCCCGTCGCAGACGGATCCACCAGCACACCGAAATCAAGGCCGAAGCCGTGTCCAGCCCTGTCCGGGTTGACGCTCGTACCGTCCGAGAACAGGTGGAAACTGTCCGGCAGGACATTGGTGCGCATCAGCTTGACCGTCTCGGGACGGAGAATGCGCACGCCGTTCAACTCGCCACCATTGACCAGCATCTGGCAGAAGCGGGCATAGTCGGGGAGCGTCGAGACAAGGCCGTGCCCACCTGCCTCCATGCCGAACGCGCCTTCGCGATAGGCAACACGCGGTCCTTCCATCGGAACCTGCTCCCCGGTCTCGGGATCGATCGTGAAGAGGTCTGCAAACCGGTCTCGCTTTTCATCCGGCACGAAGAACGCAGTGTCCGTCATGCCCAGCGGCGCCAGGACCTCATCCTTCAGGTATTGCCCGAACGGCTTGCCTGATATTTTCTGGATGATGTAGCCCTGGATATCCACGGCGGTGCTGTAGGACCAGTTGCTGCCCGGCTGGAACAGCAGCGGGATGCCGGAGACCCTGGAAATATACGTCTCCAGGTCGGGTGAGGCCAGGACGCCCTGTTCGCGAAACGCGGTATTGACCGGATCGTCTCCGCCGAGGCCGTAGCCAAAGCCGGCCGTGTGGCTCATCAGCTCCCGCATCGTCGGCACATGGTCCATCTCGGCGAGAATCGGCTGGCCGTCAGCGTCGGTTCCGCTCAGCACCTTGAGACCGGCAAACTCCGGCACGAATTTCGTGATCGGGTCATCCAGGCTGAACGCGCCGTCTTCGTACAGGGTCATCAGTGCAACGCCGGTCAGCGGCTTGGACATCGAGTAGATACGGAAGATCGTGTCTTCGGTGATCGGTGCCTGGTCTGCCTCGCGCCGGATGCCGTGGTCAAAATAGTGAACCACCTTGCCGTCCTTGACGAGCAGGGTTGAAATGCCCTTGACCGCGCCGTCATCGACCGCGGCCGCCATGGCTGCATCCAGTGGCGCCAGCCCCTGCTCCGAGAACCCGGTCCCGGACGCGGACGCGGATTCCGCCAGCGCGTCGAACGTGACCGGCGCTGGCGCCACGGGCGGCGCGGACGCGCATGCGGTGGCCGCAGTAAAAAGAAGGGCGATGGCGATTTGCCTGAGGCGGGGGCTGCGAATTTCCATGAAGCATCTGTTCCCCGATTGACCTTGCCCCAAGATACCGGGCCGCGCGTCCAAAGCAACAAGAACCGGGCCCATCTACGTGATAACGTCGGGTCGCGGCCGCCATCGAAAAATCGCCGGCTTGCGACGTTTTCCCCTGCTGGAACCATGCAGCCGGCCACCCATATCTCTGGAACCCCTTCCCACCCCAGCCCGAGGAGTTCCCCATGAAACGTCAAGCTACGGCCGTCTGGAGCGGCGCGCTCACCGATGGCACCGGCGACATCACGACCCAGAGTGGCGCGCTGTCGTCCCAGCCCTATTCGTTCAAGACGCGCTTCCAGGATGAAAGCGGCAAGTCCGGCACCAATCCCGAGGAATTGCTCGCCGCAGCCCATGCCGGCTGCTTTGCCATGCAGCTGTCGCACATGCTGGCCGAGGCCGGCACACCCGCGGCGCGCCTGGAGGCCAAGGCGGTCGTAACCGTGGAACCCAAGGACGGCGGCGGGTTCCAGATCACGCAGAGCGCCCTGACCCTGGTTGGCAAGGTGCCGGGCGCCAGCGAGGCCGACTTTCTCGCCACCGCACGGAAGGCCAAGGAATCCTGCCCGGTTTCCGTCGCCCTGGGCGCCATCGAATTGACACTGACGGCCAGCCTGGACGCCTGATTATCACAGGCGCCGGGGTAGAATTTTCCCCCAATCACTGCCACATTGCGGGCCAGACACCTGAAAGCCAGACCAATGACCGACACTTCTCTCCTGCTGCCCATGCGAACCGGCGAAATCCGCATCCATGATGCGGAGGGGTTTGCCGGTATGCGTCGGGCGGGGCGGCTGGTCGCCGAATGCCTCGACATGCTGGTGCCGGAAGTCAAACCCGGCGTCACCACGCAACACCTCGACGACCTCATCCGTGATTTCGTGTTCGACCATGGCGCGCAGTCGGCAACCATCGGTTATCGCGGTTTTCGCCACGCTTCGTGCATCTCGGTGAACCATGTCATCTGCCACGGTATTCCGGGGCCCAAGCCCCTGAAGGAAGGTGACATCGCCAATATCGACGTGACGGTCATCGTCGACGGCTGGCATGGCGACCATTCGCGGATGTTCGGCGTCGGCGACGTGAAGCGCAAGGCGGAACGCCTGATGGATGTCACCTATGAAGCCATGATGGCCGGCATCAGCACCGTGAAACCGGGCGCTCATTTCGGTGACATTGGCGGGGCCATCTCGGAAATTGCCCGGATGAACCGGATGTCCGTGGTCGAGGACTTTTGCGGCCACGGCCTCGGGCGCCTGTTCCATGACGAACCCAATGTCGTCCACTCGGCCGAAACCGGTACAGGCCCGGAATTGAAACCCGGCATGTTCTTCACCGTCGAACCGATGCTGAACCTCGGTCGCAAGGATGCGGCCATCCTGCCCGACGGCTGGACCGCCGTGACCCGCGACCGGCAGTTGTCGGCCCAGTTCGAGCATTCTGTCGGGGTGACGGAAACCGGCTTTGAGATCTTCACCCTGTCGCCCAAAGGCTGGCATACGCCTCACACGGTCAAACCGTAGACAATGTCGGGGGGCGCGCGCGAACCCCAGGTTGAACCACACTGGCAGGGCCATCGCGACCGCCTGCGCGGCAAGCTGCTGACACGCGGCGCCGGGGCGCTCGAAGACTATGAACTTCTCGAAGTGATGCTGATGGCCTTCATCCCGCGCCGGGACGTCAAGCCCATTGCCAAGGCCCTGATGGCCCGTTTCGGCAGCCTGTCGGGCATGTTGGCCGCTCCGCCGGCCGACCTGGTCAAGGTGGACGGCATTGGCGAAACCGTTGCGGCCTACCTGAAAGCGGTGGCAGACCTGCAATCACGCGCCTCGCGCGAAGAAATCCGGAAACGTCCGGCGATTTCCTCATGGTCGGCGCTGATCGCCTATGTTCGCACCGAATTGCAGCATGAGGGCCGCGAACAGTTCCGCGTCCTCTTCCTGGACCGCAAGAACCAGCTGATCGCTGACGAGGTGATGGGCCACGGCACGGTCGACCATGCCCCGGTCTATCCCCGCGAAATCGCCCGGCGCGCCCTCGAACTGCAGGCCTCCAGCCTGATCCTGGTGCACAATCACCCCTCCGGCGACACGACGCCGTCCCGCGCCGATATCGACATGACCCGCGAGATCATCGACGTGCTGGACCCGTTCGACATCACGGTGCACGATCACCTGATCGCCGGAACGGGCGGCGTAACCAGCTTCCGGACTGCTGGCCTGATCTGACGTTTCCCTCACGATAAGGCTTGCAGATGACCCACGGGGGGTTACCGTGCGCAGGAGTTAAACGCGCCGTCAGATGCGCGATCAGCAATACAGGGAGGCTGACACCGCATGACCGACACGACGGCGGAGAACACTGGCTCGAACGGGCATATTACCGGTTTTGGGACCAAGAGTTACCGCACGTACGTGCTGCTCGTGCTGATGACCGTCTACACGCTCAATTTCATCGACCGCAACCTGATGGGCGTCCTGGCCCAGCCGATCAAGGAATCGTTCGAGTTGAGCGATGGCCAGTTCGGGATCCTCGCAGGGTGGCCGTTTGCCCTTTTCTACGCCGTGATGGGATTGCCGATCGCGATGATGGCCGACCGTTCAAACCGGGTCAGGATCATCGCAGCATGCATCATTCTCTGGTCGATCATGACCGCGCTTTGCGGGTTCGCTATCGGCTTCTGGACGCTCCTGATATTTCGCGTCGGTGTCGCGGTTGGCGAGGCAGGGTGCACGCCGCCGGCCAATTCGATCATCGGTGACTATTTTGCCGCGCGCAGCCGTGCAACGGCGCTGGGCATCTACTCGATGGGTGTCACGATTGGTGGCGTCCTGGCGAACCTGTTTGCCGGCCCGATCTCCGACATGCACGGTTCGACGTTCGGTAACTGGCTCGGGTCCATCGGCCTGGGCGGCCTGTTCCGGGGGGTCGATTGGGCGAGTATTGAAGGCTGGCGGATCGCGTTTGCCGTCATCGGCATTCCAGGCGTGCTGATTGCCGCGCTGGTATTGTTCACCGTCAAGGAACCCCCGCGCGGCTATTCCGATCCGCCACAAGCGACGGCGCTGGAGAAAGCAAACCTGCGCGACACGTTTCGCGAACTCTACAGCAAGCCCAGTTTCTGGTGGATGACCATCGGCGCCGCCCTTGTCGCTTTTGTCGGCTACGGCCTGTTCACCTTCCAGATTCCGTTCCTCGTCCGCGAGCACGGGCTGACGAACGGCCAGGCCGCCGTAAGTTACGGTGCACCGCTTGCGGCGCTCGCCGCGGTCGGGACATTCCTCGGCGGATTCATCACCGAAAAACTCACCGCGTGGTCCAAGACGGCCGTTGCCTGGGTTCCGGCGATCGGCCTTCTGATTGCCGTCCCGGCCTATATCGCGGCGTTCTATTCGTCGGACCTGAAAATGGTCTTCATCTTCTGGTCAATCGCGGCAATCACGCACTACGCGTATCTCGGCGCCCAATACAATATCGGGCAAGGCGTTGTCTCGAGCCGGTCCCGGGCGACTGCCATCGCGATCCTGCTGATCATCGTTTCCATCATCGGCAACGGCATCGGTCCGCAATTCGTCGGAATGGTGAGCGACTTCCTGATGACCAAGCAATTGGCAGGCTCGAGCATGCCTGACCTGACGCAGGCAATGTGCCTCGACAGGGAACTCGAAAAGTCAGTCGAACAACTGGGCGTTTGTGCCAAAGCCACATCTGAAGGGCTCAAGCAGTCCGTGGCGATCACGGTCTGCTGGTTCATTGTTGCGGCTGGGTGTTTCCTGATGTCGGCGCGGACGCTGAAGGAAGATTTTGTCGCCGACCTCGGATAACGCGAAGTCCTGGCACACACCGGATAGATCTGATCTGACCGAATTACATTGACCGATACCGGAGACCTGAAATGACGACGTCAAATGCCGCCACTTCAACGCCCATCGCGGTTGCGCCCAATTCCGGATTCGGCACAAAGGGCTATCGCTCTTTCGTGCTGGGCGCGCTGCTGATCGTCTACATCTTCAATTTCATCGACCGGACGATCATCAATATCCTGACCGAGCCGATCAAGGCATCCTTCGCGCTTGAAGACTGGCAAATGGGCCTGCTCGGCGGCCCGGCCTTCGCCGTGCTGTACACATTCCTCGGCATCCCGATCGCGCGGTTTTCCGAACGCCACAACCGGGTCTGGATCATTGCCGGTGCCGTCTTCCTGTGGAGCCTGATGACGGCCCTGTGCGGATTTGCGACGTCGTTCCTCGTCCTGTTCCTGTTCCGGGTCGGTGTCAGCATCGGCGAAGCCGGCTGCACGCCGCCGGCCAATTCCCTGATTGCCGACTATTACGACCCGCGCAGCCGATCGACCGCAGTGTCGATCTACGCGCTGGGCGTCCCGCTCGGCGGCATGTTCGCAGCAATCTTTGGCGGCTTCATTGCCGGCAATATCACAGGGGACAATGCCGAGGCCCTGTTCCGGGCCTGGGGCTGGACCTTCGCCGTCAATGCCGTTGACTGGAGCGAGATCGAAGGGTGGCGGATCGCCTTTGTCATGGTGGGCCTGCCCGGCCTGCTGGTTTCCCTGGTCGTCAAGCTGGCGGTCAAGGAGCCGCCACGCGGGCATTCAGACCCCGTGGCCCTGCAAGGCATGGCGACAACAGGGTTCGTCGACGCGTTCAAGGTGCTGCTCAGCAAGCCGACCTATTGGCACATCACGATCGGCGCGACGATCGCGTCGTTTGTCGGGTATGGCGTTGGCCAGTTCACCACGTCCTTCCTGATCCGGACACACGGCCTCACCATCCAGCAGGCGGCCCTCCTGTTCGGCATCATTCTCGGGCTGATGGCCGCCATCGGCGTGTTCACGTCCGGGTTCCTTGCCGACAAGGTTGCCAAACGCCACCCGACGGCCCTTTCGTGGATCCCCGCGCTCGGCATGGTAGTGTCAGTCCCGTTCTACCTGTTCGGGTACTCGGTCGACAGCCTGTGGCTGGCGATGCCGGCGCTGATGGTCGCGGCGATGATCCACTACTACTACCTTGGCCCGATGTATGCGGTGGCAGGCGGCGTTGTGGACAGCCGGATGCGGGCAACCGCCGTGGCCATCACGCTGTTCGTGGTCAACCTGCTCGGATATGGCCTTGGGCCTCCGGTGATCGGCATCCTGTCGTCTGTCCTGAAGACGCTGATATTGTCCGGCGCTGATCTCGGCCTGACCCTTGACGCGTGCAAGGCCGTGGCGGACCTGGGCGCTGACGAACTGGCCGCCTGCACGAACGCCAACGCCAAGGGCCTGCAATGGTCGATCCTGATCTTCAGCTGCGGCTATGCCTGGGCAGCCCTGCATTACCTGCTGGCAGGCAAGACGATGCTGCGTGACATGCTCGCCAAGGGCAGCTAATCGGGCGCCATGGCTGTTTACACGCAGGTTTCCGACGAGGCGCTCGCAGCGTTTCTCGATCAGTATGCTCTCGGCAGGCCCCTGGCTTTCAAGGGCATTGCCGAAGGCGTCGAGAATTCGAATTACTACCTGGAAACAAGCACCGGCCGCTTCATCCTCACGCTGTTCGAGAAGCGGGTGAAAGCAGAGGACCTGCCGTATTTCATCGGCCTGAAAGACCATCTTGCGGCGAAGGGGTTTCCCTGCCCGCGGCCTGTTCCGGGCAAGGACGGTCAGGCGCTGCGCCATCTCGAGGGCCGGCCAGCTGTCATCATCACCTTCCTGGACGGTCTCTCGCCCCGCCGGCCCACGACCGCGCAATGCCGTGCGCTCGGCGAGGGCCTGGCCCGCATGCATGTTGCACTCACCGATTTCCCCCTGCGCCGCGAAAACTCGCTTGGGCCGGATTCCTGGCCGCGCCTCTGGGACGGGCGTGCAGCGAGCGCCGACGCCCTGCAGACCGGCCTCGCTGGCGAGATCGCGTCAGACCTCGACGACATTGCCGCCGCTGGCATCCCGTCGCTTGCCCTGCCGCGCGCAACCATCCACGCCGACCTCTTCCCGGATAATGCCTTCTTCCTGGGCGACGCCTTCTCCGGCGTGATCGATTTCTATTTCGCCTGCACCGATGCCCTGGCCTATGACCTTGCCGTCTGCCTCAATGCATGGGCCTTCGAAGACAGCCCGTCAGGCAACAGTGACGTGCTGCAATACAATTTCTCCAAGGGCGCCAACCTGATCGCTGGCTATGAAAGCGTGCGCCCGCTGGAAGCTGCCGAACGCGACGCCCTGCCGGTCCTTGCACGCGGTGCGGCCCTCCGGTTTTTCCTGACGCGGCTGGTCGACTGGACCGACACGCCGGCAGGTGCCCTCGTAAAGCCCAAGAATCCCCTCGAATATGCCGGGCGCCTGGCGTTTCATCGCAAGGTCACCAGCATCGCCGGGTATGGCGGATAGACAGGACGCGCGCCCGATGAGCATGGACGGAAAAGGCGAAACCGCAGCCGACGCTGATCCAGTCCGCGCCTATGCCGGCCCGGTGGCGCATCGCCGGATCAAGCGCATCAAGCTCGCCCTTTTTCTCAGCGCGATGGCGGCCTGTCTCTCTGTCTCGCTCATCGGTGGCATCGCCTACGCCATCTTGAACCTTTTCGGCAACGCCACGGGATTTGGCATGTTCGACCCATCCCGGGCCAGCCTGATGGGCGGGGTCTCTGCCGGGTTCCAGATGGCTGCGTTCAACTTCATCGTGTTCTTCTTCACCGTGCCTGCGGCCTGGATCGCACTCGGCCTGTCGATCGGGCGGCTGCCCCATCGGGGCATCAGCGCGCGCCGCGCCTATATCCGCTGGGGGGCCATCTGGGGCGCCGTCCTTGTCGGCGGCACCACATTCGGCTTCGGCCTGTTCGGCGGACCGATGATGGCAGCCGGTGCCCTCGTTTCCGGTGCCGCTGTCGGGGCGCTTGCCGGCGCCGGTTGCGGCCTGCTGTTTCTCGCCATTGTGCGGCCGGAAGCGCAATTGCGGGATGTCGATGTCAGCATGTTCTGACACGACTTGACGCCCGCGCCGAAGCCCCGCACCTGAAACCGATGACCGATATAATCGAAATCTGGACCGATGGTGCCTGCAGCGGAAACCCCGGCCCTGGCGGGTGGGGCGCCCTGCTCATCGCGGGCGACAAGCGCAAGGAAATCTACGGCGGAGAGAAGCAGACGACCAACAACCGCATGGAAATGATGGCCGCCATCGAGGCACTCAACGCCATCAAGCAGCCATCGAAGATCACGCTCCACGTCGACTCCACCTATGTGAAGGACGGCCTGACAAAATGGATCAAGGGCTGGAAGCGCAACGGCTGGAAGACTGCTGCGAAGAAGCCGGTCAAGAACCAGGACCTGTGGCAGTCGCTCGACGAGGCCTGCCAGCGCCACGACATCACCTGGAAATGGGTCAAGGGCCACGACGGCGATCCCGGCAACGAACGCGCCGACGAACTTGCGCGAATGGGGACGGAACAGGCGCGCGGACGCTAGGCCGTTTCGAGAATGGTTTTCGCCGCCCCGGCAATGTCGTCCGGCGACAAGGCTGCCAGCGGCACCACAAGAACCGGCTGGTCCCGACGCCGTTTGCGGCTGCGGGCGTAGAGCGGATCGTAATGTTCCAGCATCAGGGCCTCGGCAAGCTGGCGGTGGGCGCCTGCATCTGCCAGCGCCTGCCATTCAGCCAGCGTCTCTTTCGAATGGAACGGCTTTAGCAGGTCCAGCGACCGGGCAACGCTGTCACGGTCGCTCACCGCATCGCCATAGGCCGAGACGAGGAATGCGCTGCGAACAGAGGCCGGCACGTGAATTTCGATGCGCGGCGCTGCCAGCATCTCGTGCCACAACCGGCGCGGCACACGGCGGACACCCACGCGTGCGGACTCGGCCTCGACATAGATGGGACGCGTCAGGTCAAAGCGGCGCAACCGGTCCCATATTTCCGTTTCGAACAGGCGCTGGGCCGGCTGGGGAGCATCCTCGAAGGCGCCGAAGGCCGACCCCCGATGGTTGGCAAGGCCTTCAAGGTCGATCACCTGGCCGCCCTGCGCCGCGATGGCCTGCAGGATGGCCGTCTTGGCGCTGCCCGTCGGGCCGTCGATCAAGGTGATTGGCAGGGGGGCCGTGTCGACGTCCACCCCCTGAACGACTTCCCGCCGCCAGGTCTTGTATCCTCCCTTGACCAGCCCGACCGGCCAGCCGACCGAAGACAGGATCGTCGCCATCGCGTTCGAGCGCATGCCGCCGCGCCAGCAATACACCAGTGGCCGCCAGCCTCGCGGCTTGTCGCGCAACGCGGTTTCGAGGTGTCCGGCAATGTTGCGCGCCACGATTGCGCCGCCGATGCGGTTCGCACGAAACGGGCTCTCCTGCTTGTAGATGGTGCCGACCTCCGCGCGCTCGGCATTGCTGAGGACCGGCAGGTTGATGGCACCCGGCACGTGATCATCGGCGAATTCGGCCGGCGAGCGCACATCGATGATGGTATCGAAGCGGGCAAGGCTGTCGGCGCCAAGATCGGTGACGGTTTCGAGAAAAGGCATGGCGGTCACGCTTAGCAGGTTTTCATTGCCTCGCCAGAGGGGGGCGCGCTAAGCCCATCAGGCAGACAAGGATACACCATGCCCGATACCCAGACAGAACCATTGCTGACCTCTCTCGCCCATGGCGGCGGCTGTGGCTGCAAGATCGCGCCCAACGTGCTCGCCGACATCTTGAGCGAGATGCCGCTGGTCGCTGGAAACACCAATCTGATCGTCGACGCAGCGACCAGCGATGACGCTGCGGTCTACCGCGTGAATGATACGACGGCGCTGGTCGCGACGACAGATTTCTTCACGCCCATCGTCGATGACCCGCACACATTCGGGCGGATTGCGGCCACCAATGCCCTGTCGGACGTGTTTGCCATGGGTGCGACGCCGATCTTCTGCCTGGCCATCGTCGGCATGCCGATCGGCAAGATCTCGAACGACACGATCCGGGCCATCCTCGCTGGCGGGCAGTCCGTGGCGGAAACTGCAGGTGCGCCGATTGCCGGTGGGCACTCCATCGATGCCGCCGAGCCGATTTACGGCCTGGTTGCGATGGGCCTGGTCCACCCTGACAAGCTCCTGCTCAATTCCGGTGCGAAGGCCGGGGACGTGCTGGTGCTCGGCAAACCCCTGGGAGTCGGCATCTACAGCGCGGCACTGAAGCGTGGGATCATCGAAGATGCGGACTATGCAGAGATGATCGCATCGACCACCCGCCTGAATACGCCGGGCAGTGATCTTGCCGGCATGGCCGGCGTGCACGCGGCGACCGACGTGACGGGATTTGGCCTGCTCGGTCACCTGTCGGAGATGTGTCGTGGGGCGGGCCTGGGCGGCGTTATCGAAGCGGACCGGGTGCCGGTATTCGCGGGTGCGCGACGCCTCGCCGAGGCGGGGGTCAAGACAGGCGCCTCCGGCCGCAACTGGGATTCGGTGAAGGAGTCCGTCAGGCTCGAGCGCACACTGTCCGATTCCGAACTCGACATCCTGTGTGATCCGCAGACAAGCGGCGGGCTGCTGATCTCGTGTTCACCAGACGCTGTTGACCGCGTGCTCGCCGCATTCGCGCGTCATGGACATACCGACGCCGCAGTCGTGGGCCGCATGGAATCCGCCAAGGCCGGCGTACGCGTCGTCTGACGCCTATTCCGTCGCCATCTGGGATGCCGGCTCCGGGGGCAACGCGCGATTGCCGCAATCTGTTTCGGAACTATCCGTTCCGCTGGCCGGGACGAGCGCGTCCTTCATGTCGCGCCACAACAGGTCATTGGCGGCGCAGGCATGGGCAAAATTGAACAGGTTGCGCATGCTCGCGGTTTCGAAATCGAGTGACCCGGCATAGCGCATCGCCACCGGAATACTCGCAAATTTGAGTTTCATGCCGTGCTGCGACGCAAAGGACGCGGTCAGCGCCAGTTCGATACGGGCCATGTGCATGAGCACCACGGAGAAACCCCGCATCGTGATCGGCACCGTACTCACAGGCGTTGCCCGCGGCAGGGTGCCAAGCTGGCCGTTGATAATGACGTAAATGTTCACGTCATTCAGGACGTCCAGTTTCTCGTCGCTCACGAATGCGGCATGGGGCGCGATGAAGAAGGGCACCGTGGTGCCGCCATCCACGTGCATTTCCTGGTAGGCGCCACTGGCCGCATCGACATCGAACATGACCGGCGGGAAAACCCCCGGCACACTCGATGATGCGACAAGCACATTCACGAACAATTGCCGCGCGGGTTCGCCGCCGCGACGGGCGATGGCGCCCAGATCCCAGATCACCGTCTCCTCGCTGTCGAGATTGGTCGTGGCGACCAGCAACATGCGCCCTTCTGTGGCTTCCCTGGCGACCGCATCGACCAGCTCCCTGGTGACGAAGCGATCGATCAATTGGCGCAGCGCTGTGTCATCGAACACGCCGACCCGGAACATGGTGCCCAGGCCGGGCCGGCCAACGATGTTGGCGCTCATCCCACCCGTATAGGCTTCGGTCAGTTCGTCATCCCATTCCGGCCCGAGGAACGCGAACGGCGCAATCAGGGCGCCCGTGCTGACACCCGTCACGATTTCAAATTCGGGCCGCTTGCCCGATTGGGTCAGGCCGACAATCGCCCCGGCACCGAATGCGCCCCCGGCACCGCCGCCCGACAGCGCGAGAATGTCGATGGCATCGTCACCGGAACGGGCCTGAAGACGCTCAAGCGTGGTCGCCGTGCGGGCCAGGAATTCCGTATTGTCCGAACCGGACATGCGCACGTCCGGTGCGAAGCCGGCAATATAGGCGTGCTGGGAGAGGTCGAGGACCGGCGCGTCCCCGCGCACCAGCGTGACGCAACCGCCCAGCGCGAGCGTGGCAACAAAGAGGATTGCAGACTTGATGATCGCCATATCACTACCCGGTCCGTAAAACGCCCACACCATTGCCCGCTTCAGGGCACGGGACTGGTGATGCCCTCATACCGCGGGACATTGGACACCTGTACCTGCGATTTGCAGTCGTTTCATGCCGTCCCGCGCAAACTTGCGCACCCGGCACAGAAAAAAGCCCGGCCTAGAGGCCGGGCTTTTTGGAATTCAAACAGGCGTCGAACCTCAGGCGGCTTCTTCGACTTCGTTGTTACGCGACGAAGGCCGCGGGTCGCGCAGCACATAGCCACGGCCCCAGACGGTTTCGATATAGTGGTTCCCGCAAGCCTGCTGCAGCTTCTTGCGCAATTTGCAGATGAACACGTCGATGATCTTGAGTTCGGGCTCGTCCATGCCGCCATAGAGGTGGTTCAGGAACATTTCCTTGGTGAGCGTCGTGCCCTTGCGCAGCGAGAGCAGCTCGAACATCTGGTATTCCTTGCCGGTCAAGTGGACGCGCTCGTCGTCGACCTCGACCGTCTTGGCATCCAGGTTGACCAGGATATCGCCGGTGCGGATGACGCTCTCGGCATGGCCCTTGGACCGGCGCACAATGGCGGTAATGCGGGCGATCAGCTCGTCCTTGTTGAACGGCTTGGTGAGATAGTCGTCGGCGCCGTAGCCGAGCGTCTTCACCTTCGCTTCGATGTCTGGGTTGCCTGACAGGATCATCACAGGCGTGTTCACACGGCCCATGCGCAGCTGTTTCAGCACTTCGTAACCGGAAATGTCAGGCAACGACAGGTCGAGCACAATCATGTCGTACTCATAGACCTTGCCGAGATCGACACCTTCTTCACCGAGATCGGTGGTGTAAATATTGAAGCCAGCGGCCTTCAACATCAGTTCGATAGAACGCGCTACGGCGCTATCGTCTTCAATTAATAGGACGCGCATCGCTCGTCTCCCGAATCAGCCTACGACAAACCTAGTCGCTTTGTTTAACCTTGTGAATCCTACAGGTGCTTCCTTTAACGAAGGTTAACGCTGTGTGCGGATTCCCTTGTGTAATTCCACTTTATTCACACTGATTAATAGCCAAGCTCTGCCGCGGGGGCATTGCCTATCAGCATCTGGGAGATGGCGATCGCGTCCTGGATCGGCTGTGCTTGCTGGTCAGTAGAGATCAGCGTCTTCTGGCAACGGATGGCATCCCTTACCTTTGGGTCCCGCATCACGATCCCTGCGAGATGTGGACGGAATCCCAAGAAAGTCTGGCAGGCTCGCGCAATTGCTTCATATGTGCGCTGGCCGGCGGCACGCGTGTCTGCCTGGTTGATGCAGATGACCGGTTCAACGTTAGGTGCGTATCCACGCAGCACCTTGATGAAGGCATAGGCATCGGTCATCGAGGTCGGCTCGTCGGTGATCACCATCAGGGCCTTGTCGGCCGCCCGGGCGAGCCGCATGCAGTTGGCCTCGATACCGGCGCCGAGATCGAGCACGACCTGGTCATATTGCAGGGCCAGCGCAGAGAGACCGGCTGCCAGGCGGGCAACTTCCTCAGGCGCCAGTTCGGCGAGGGCGCCGGAACCGGAACGCCCCGGCAGCACGTCAAAGCCACCGCCAGCAGCGCCGCCGTCGACAGGCGTGACCGCGTCGTCGAGTTCGACCCAACCGGCAATCACCGCCGCAAGATCGGTTTCCGGCGCGATACCGAGCTGGACGTCGACATTGGCAAGACCCAGGTCACCATCGACAAGAAGGGTCCTCTTGCCGGCCTGGGCAAAGGCACTGGCAAGGGTGATCGCCATGAATGTCTTGCCCACACCGCCCTTGCCACTGGCAACGGCGATGATCGAAGCGGGGGCTACACGCGGCGTCGGGCGCGCCTGCGGCCGGTCCTGGGATTTTCGAAGCATGAAACTCATAGGGCTACGCGGCTCCTTTCATGGCGATGACATCGCCGGGGGCGTCTTCCATCAACAGGGCGGCCAGGCGCGAAGGCGCGGCCGGAACAAGGCCGCCGCCAATGAACGGCGTTACGGCCAGATGCGAGAATGCGATGCCGGCAGATGACAGCGCGGCGATCGCGCCGCCCCGTCGCCGGACAACGTCGAGCTTTGTGAGGATGGCGCGCTTCACGCCGGCGCGGGCAAAGGCTTTCGCCGCTTCCGCCTGGTCTTCGGGGTGGCCTTCGGCAGACATCACCAGGACCGGCTCGGCACGGATGGCCAGCATCAGGTCCTGCAGGCTTGCCATGTCGTCATCATCGAACGGGTTGATCGCCGGCAGGTCGATCACGCAGCGGCGGTTTTCGGCGCGCAGGGTCCGGAGCGTGGCGAACAGGTGCTCCGGCGTCTCGCTGACGCGGATCTGGTCTTGTTCGAGTTCGAGATAGGAGGCCAGTTGGTGCCCGCCCGCCGTGCCGTCAAGATCGGCGGCAACCGGCATCAGTTCGGCGCGGGCAATCGCGGCGCGCCGCGTGAGCTTGGCCGTCGTGGCTGTTCGCCCGTGTCCGGGCGGCCCGACGAGGACGATGTCGCGCTCAAGGCGCGGCGGGATCGGGTCGCAGGCGACAAGGCGGGAGATGCCTTCCGCGATCGCGTCTTCCGGATCGGTGAACTGCACGCCCGAGCGGCCGGCGCTTTCGGCGGCAACCCGGTCAGCGAATCGCTGCGGTGCGCCGTGCCAGAGCAGGGCATCGCGGACGCGGCTGAACAGCGGATTCTCGATACCGCGCCCATGGCCGTTATTGCCACGTGCTTCGCGCAGGAAAAGCGGCTCGTTCGGCACCATGCCGCCGCCCATCTTGTCGGTGGCAGCGCGAACCTCCACGCCCCCATCGATCTCGCGTTCCGAAAGGATAACAGCGTCTGCGCCCATTTCGGCGAATATCATCGCCTTGGCGGCCTCAAAGGACTCGGCTGCGAACATCTTCATGCGCATAGAGCGGCATCCTCACTTTTCATGGACCTTCCCGCGCAGCCCTCACCACGTGATAAGTCGGTTCCTCTAGGGCTCAGTTAACACTTGCAAAGGTTAACAAAAGCCTGTGAGGAGTTAGGAATTGCCTGTGCGACTGCGGAATCCGCATGCGGGGCTGCACCCCGTGCCGAACGTCTCTGAATTCCTTGGGAAAGCTCAGGCGGCGGCGCGCTCGTCGACAATTTCGGCCAGGGTCACGCCCAGCTGGCCGTCCGCAATCACCAGCCGGCCGCGTGCCATGAGGCGGTCCGAAACATAGATGTCGATCAGCTCGTTGGTCCGTCGTTCCAGCGCAACCACCTCGCCCGGCGTCAGCGCCATCAACTCTTCCACCGGCATGCGAACTTCGCCCAGGACCACGTCAACACGCACAGGCACGTCCATCAGCGACTTCTTCAGGGCGGGGTTGGCAGGGTGCATGAGCGAATCAATCCTTGATCGGGTCCGAATGGCCAAGAGTGGCAAGACTGCATGACAAATCTTTAACGGTCTGCAAACAGATCGCCCTGACCATCTATGATGCGTTGGGCGGTTGTTTGGATGAGGTCAAGCGACGCAGTCACATCAAGGCCGTCATAGGCACCTGCTTCGAGGTGTCCGGCAAGGGCCACGAGATTGGCAAGCGCGTCGTTCAGTTTCAGCGTGACGGCCTGCAGACGCTCCTCGGTTTGCAGCGTTTCCAGGCGCGCCGCTTCGGCCAGCCCTTCGGCGCGGGCTTCGGACAGGAGGCGGGCGAGTTCCGGACCGGTCAGCGTGACCTGCCCGCCGTCCGGCAGCGCAGGCGCCTTCGGCTCTGGCGTGGACGAAAAATCGCTACGGAATTCAAACGGTTCTATCGACTTCACAGCGCGCTGCGTCATTCGACAAGGTCCTCGTCGGCCGTGTTGCTGCCCGGCCGGATGTCGCCGCGCTGGATCAGCGATCGTGCAAGCGCGACGAGTTCCTGACGCGCGGCCTCGACCTCGCTGCGGCGGGTTGCGCCCTGCGCAGTGATCTCGTCGCGCAGAAGCTCTCCGGCGCGCCGGGTCATGTTGCCGAAGAAGGCCGCCGCCGTTTGCGGCCGCGCGCCCTTGAGTGCCGTGATCAGCACTGACCGGTCTGCCGATGAAAGCAGTGTCTGCAAGCCGGCCGGATCAAGCCGCGCAAGATCATCGAACGTGAACATGAGCGCACGCACCTTTTCGGCCGCGCCAGGCTCGGCATGGTCGAGGGCGGCGAGGAAGGCCTTTTCCGACCGGCTGTCGAGACTGTCGAAAATGCGGGCGACCCGTTCATGGCCACCGCGCCCGCCGAGGCCGGCCAGTGCATCGATACGGTCTGACAGGTGGGCCTCGAGGCTGGCGCAGGCGCCAGGATGCAGGGGCCCGATGTGCAGCAGGCGATGCATGGCATCAATCGCGGTCGCAGGCTGTAATGCCCGCAGGAGCCTGGCCGAGGCGTCACCCTCCATGCGGGACAGGATCACCGCCAGGGTTTGCGGATGCTCACTGGTCAGCAGGCCGGCCAGCGTGCCGGTATCCACGGCCGAAAGCCGGGCCCAGACCGAGCCGGTCGCCTTGGACACAGGCCGGGGGCGCTTCAGGGCGTCGACGAAATTGCGGGCCGCTTCGGATTCGCCGTCGATCGTGTCGTCGAGCGCATCCATGGCGTCGGTCAGCGTTCGTGCTTCCTGCGGCGAAAGTTCGGCCCAGATGCCGGCAGCCTCGGGGCCGAGCGCGCGCATCAGCCGGGCGGAACGGACGAGGCCATCATCAGTGTTGGCGGCGGATGCAGGGCGTAGGGCGAGCGCGGTCACGCGGCGTCCGATCCGCCGGACATCCATCCGCGCAATATGTCAGCCGCCCGGGCCGGGTCCTTGCGAACCAGGTCGGCAGCATCCGCGGACGGAAGCGCCGTCCGAACGGGCCTCAAGGCGGGCTCTGTCATGGGCCGCAGGGGCGTGCTGGCGGGGTGGTGGGGCACTTCAACGGACGCGGCTGTCTCGGTTTCCCGCGCGGGACCGAACGCAAGCCATCCGAGAAGAGCGACCAGCAGGCCGAGCATGGAAAGTTCGCCATAGGCGCTTGAACTGGGGCGTCCGGGCGTGCCGCGGGCAAAGGCCGCCTGTTCGATGACCAGCGCGTCGCCGGCGCCGGGATCAAGCCGGGCGGCGGTCTGCACAAGGCGTTCAATCGTGGGTGCGCTGTCGCTGGCGGAGGCGTCGAGCAGTACGAGCACTGTGCGGCCGGCACCGGCGTCGCGGGTGACGCTGATACGTGCCTTGCCCGGTCCTGCGACCGGTTCGACGAGGTTCAGCAGCGAGGTTTCGAGGGGCGAGGCGTGAGCGGGCGGGGTATTGGTCGCCGTCAGCAGCAGGCTGGCGCGCCAGCCCAGCAGGCCGGCAGCAATCAGGAACGCTGCCAGCGCGAGCGCCCTCATCGAGGGCCCCGCGCCTGATTCGTGTGTGCCGGATCTGCCTGCCATCAACCACTCCCGATGCCCCGGATGAACCGGTAGCCAGTCAGGATGATAGAGGAGTGCCCGTAAATTTGTGTTTAACGGGCAAGGTTCCGGTAACCAGGCGGTCTAGCGGCGGTACTTCTGCAGCCGCGTCGTGCGCAGGCCCTTCATGCCGTGACGGGCGTAGAGCTTTTCCCAGCCCTCGTATTCTTCGTCCGTCAGGTTGTAACGGTCACATGCGGCCTTGCGTGACAGCAGGCCGCCGGACACGGCTGCCACCACTTCCGCCTTGCGGCGAGTGACCCAGCGCGAAATGCCCGGCGCTGGCAGGTCAGCCAGGGTGAGCGTGTGGCCGTCAGGCCCTTTGACGCTCGTCAGTTTTGCGTTCTGCGTTTCCATATCCAAACACCATTCGTTTCGGTCATGACTTCAACCCGACTTCTTCAGGCCCTCGGATGACAGGTGTACACGAGGGGATTTAAGCCGACGCATAAGCGGACGTGTGAGTTTCCGCCGGGGTGTTAGGAGGATGTTTGCAAAGCTGTCCCGCACCGGGACAAACAAGGGTTTTCTGCAGGATTTGCTGCAGTCCGACCTAAAAATAATTTTAGGTGATCAACGCCAGGCCGTCATTGTCACGCACCTGCGCGGCGTGCCGGCGCAGCATGGTCAGGAACATCTCGTCGCCCCGTTCGGTCTGCTTGACCAGCATGGCTGCCCCGAACGCAACCGACATCCCGTAAAAGGAATTCCAGCGGTAATCGGTGTAGAGGTCGTCGAAACTGTAACTCGTCACGCCCGCTTCGATGAGGCGCGCATGGTAATAGCGCAGCAGGGCCTGTTCATGTTTCGGCCGATGCTCGCGGGTGAGGCCTGCGCCGATGAAATAGGCAACATCATTGGCTGGCGCCCCCTTGCCCACGGTCTGCCAGTCAACGACCGCCAGCGGCTTGGGCGCCCCCGCCTTGCCGAACAGCATGTTGTCGAGGCGGAAATCATTGTGGGTCAGCGCAAACGGTCCCTGGCGCGCCTCGCCCCAGGCTGGCAGCGCGGCGGCATAGGCATCGCCCACTTCGATCACGTCGGCGGTGAGCTGGGCCTTGTAGCGCTCCTTGAACCCGAGCCACAGGCCGGCGACCTGTTCCGGAGACAGTGCGGGCGGTGGCGCAGTGGATGTCCCCTGCAGCCAGGCATGCCCGTCCAGCGTCTCGTCCTGCCAGTAGGCGGCGTGAAGGATGGCGGCCGATGCGAGCGCGCGCTCGGCGTCAGCGACGCTGCAGCCCCGAAGCTGGTCGCCCTGCTCGGACGGCGCCATGTCTTCCATGATCAGCGCGAAGCGGTTCGTTGCTTCGTCATAATCGGTATAGAGCGCGGCCGGCGTTATCTTCCCGGCAACCTTCGGGAACGTCCGGTAGAACATGACCTCGCGCTTGTAGTGGCCGAGCATGGCGGCTGTTGCGAGGCTCGCTTCGCTGCCGGACGGGAACTTGCCGACCAGTGTCGCGGGGGCGCCTTCGCCCTTGCGGGCATAATCGAACACGAAGCGGACATTCTCACCGATCTGGCCGGTGCCGATTGCCTTGGCCGTCAGGCCTTTGACTTCGGCGTCGATGCCGATGGCGTCGAACAGGTCGTTGAACCAGCCGGCGGTCAGGTCGAGCGGGTTGCCATCCAGGCCGGGGCGGGTCATGCGCCCGACCCTGGCGCGGCGTCATCGCTGGCCGGCGTATCCGTTTCCGACCGGCTCGCCCCGCGGCCCGTGAAGCGGGCAACCCAGCCCATGCGTTCCTCGGCGGCGCGCAGCGACCTGTCGAGCGCGGCCATCGTGAGGGCGAAGTCGCCGCTGGTTTCCCTGCGCCATGCCCGTTCGGCACGGGCGATGACGAAGGCGATGGCCAGCACCTTCAGGCCGAGCGGCGCACCGCTATTGTCGTCGAGCCCGGCGCAGGCAAGCGCCCAGCGGGCCGATGCGCGGCGGGCCGCCGGCAGGCGGATCAGATGGGCAGGCACGGTCTCGCGATACCGCAACAGCGACTTCAGCCCGTCGCGATGGGCTTCCATCGCTTCGAAGCGCAACATGATGACTTCAAACAGGCGCTCGCGCGGCAGGTCGTCGGTCGCGACGCCCTCGGCTGACATGGCGCTGTCGAAATACGCATCGACGGCGTCGGCGAGCGTTTCGCGCGTCGCGACACCATGAAAGTCAGCCAGCGTCAGACCGGCCTGCGCGGCGATCTCGCCGAGCGTCAGGTCTGCCCACGGCTTTTCCGCCGCGAGCGCGAGGGCCGCGAGCAATCCCTGCTCAATGATCGATGCATTGCGTGCCACGGCCACTCCCACGTCAGTCTTTTTGTCGAGAGAGGTCCCGTTCGCGAATGGCGGCCGCGCGGATGGCCTTCCTCATCAATACCGGCATCCCACCTTCATCCATGAGGATGTCAAGGGCGGCCTGGGTGGTGCCGCCGGGTGAAGTGACCGCTTTCCTGAGCACGTCGGGGCTGTCATCGCTGGCCGCCATAAGGGCAGCAGCGCCTTCGACCGTCTTGCGCGCGAGACGGGCAGCCAGGTCGGCCGGCAGGCCCTCGGCTTCGCCTGCCATGGCCATGACTTCAGCCAGAAGGAAGACATAGGCCGGGCCGCTACCCGAAACGCCGGTCACGGCGGAAATGAGTTTCTCGTCGACAGGGCCCTCGACATCACCGAGCGGCGCAAGCAGGTCCGTCGCTGCGGCGATGTCCGCCTTGTCCGCCCCCGGCGGCGCGGCAATGACGGTGATTCCCCGACCGATGGCGCCGGGCGTGTTCGGCATCGCCCGCAGCAGGCGCTTCGACTCGAACGGCCCGGCGAGCTGTTTCAACAGCACGCCCGCCATGATCGAAAGTACCAGCGTGTCTGGCCCGATATAGCCCGCTGCACCCTGGGCGACAGCGTCGAACATCTGCGGCTTGACCGCGAGGACGGCGATATCAACGGGCGCAGGCGGCGGGTTCAGCACAACCTTTCCGGCCGCAGCCCAGCCGGCCACTTCATCGGACGGCGACGGATCGATAATCCGGATCTGCGCGCCCTTGCCGCTTGCGAGCCAGCCGCGGGCAAGCGCGGCACCCATGCGTCCCGCGCCAATCAGGGCAATGGTGGGTGCAGCGCTGGCCATGTGCGGTGGTCTCAGGCCTCGCCGTGGGTTTCGAACATCACCGCCTCGATCGCCTCGCGCGGCGTCTTGCCGGCCCAGATGAGGAAGTTGAATGCGGGCACGAACCGGTCGATGGCGCTGACGGCAGCGGCAATCGCGGCGCGCGTTTCACCGGCAGTGACCTCGTCACGGTCGAGCATCGAGAACGTGTAGCGGAAGATGATGACGCCTTCGTCAGCCCAATAGTCGAAATGGCCGAGCCAGAGGCGTTCGTTTGCCATCATGATCAGTTCGGCAATGGCGAGGCGCTTCGTGCTGATCGGCTTGACGTCGATGGTCATCGAGAAGTGGATTGCCGACGGGTCCGGACGATAGGCAAACAGTGCGCCCATGTCGCCCCACTTGGTTTCGGCTACGGCCTGGATCGTTCCGTCATCGTCGCGGTCATACTGCCAGCCGGCTGTCTCCAGCGCTTCTTCGACCCGCTCCAGCGGGTCCGGCAGATCAATCTCGTTGCGTGAGAGATCAAGGCTCATGTGGTTCCCCTTTCAGTCTCGGATGGAGCGTGCAGGATTCGCATGCCGAGGCCAAGGGCAGCTAAACAAGTGAGGTGGCGCGCGTCCACCCGGTTCTGCATGTGGGCGAGCTTATTCCGCAGGTTTGGATTTTTTGGCTTTCGCCCCGGATTCGAGCGCGGCGACCCGCGCTTCGAGTGTCTCCACGCGCTCAAGCGCGGCGGTCGCGAGCGCCTTGAGCGCCTCGACTTCATCGCGGCCAGCAAGATCCATGTCCGCGATCAGGGCACGAATGCGCGACTGGGCGGCGGTCTTGGCTTCCTCGCCTGCAGCGCGGGCTGCACCCATGGCGCCGGTCATCATGCCGGCAATGTCATCGAGCAGTGGATTTGTGTTCGCCATGAGGCTACTCCTTCGCGCGGGGGCGGTTGGGCCGGATTTGGCAGCTGCCTAACAGATAGGACGCGTTCCAGACAGGGAAAAGACGCCGCATGACAGACTTCCTGACCTTGCTTGCCGTTCCGATGGCGGCCAATGCCCTGCACTTCCCGGAATTCAGCCCCGCGATCTTCTCGATCGACCTGCGCTTCATGGGCCTCGGCGTGTTCCACCTGCGCTGGTACGCCCTGGCCTATATCGCCGGCATCATGCTCGCCTGGCAGTATGCGAACGCGATGCTCAAGCGCCCTACGCTGTTCGGCGGCAAGAGCCCGGCGACGAAGGACGATCTCGACGACATCATGTTCTGGATCATCCTCGGCATCATCCTGGGCGGGCGGTTCGGCTATGTCCTGTTCTACATGATCCCCTACCAGCAGGACGTGATCGCCGCCGATCCGCTGAGTGTGATCCGGATATGGGACGGCGGCATGTCGTTCCATGGCGGCCTGATCGGCGTCATCATCGCCATCCTGGTGATTTCGCGTCGGCGGGCGCTGCGCCTGCTGCCGCTGGGCGACATTGCGGGCGTCGTGGCACCGATCGGCATCATGTTCGGGCGGCTGGCGAATTTCATCAATGCAGAGCTTTATGGCCGCAAGACCGACAGCGCGTTCGGCATGATCTTCCCGGAAGGCCAGGTGCCGGGTTCGACCCCGCCCGCCTATGACTGGAACGCCGGTCAATGGGTCTATACCGGGTTCGAATTTGCCCGCCATCCGAGCCAGCTCTACGAAGCCGCGCTCGAAGGCCTTGTGCCGCTGGTCATCGCATCCATCCTGATCTGGAAATTCGGCGCCCTGAAAAAGCCGGGCCTGGTCGCCGGCCTGTTCCTGCTGATGTATGGCACGGGCCGCTCGATCGTCGAGAATTTCCGCCTGCCGGATTCCTTTGCCAGCGACCTGCCCTTGGGCCTGACAATGGGCATGATCCTGTCGACACCGATGTGGATCGGCGGGGCATGGCTGGTCTGGAACGCCCTGAAACCGAAACCGCTGCACAGAATCGACTAGGACAGACATGACGCTGAAAGACCGCCTTGTCCGCCTGATCGAAACCGGGGGGCCGATCCCGGTATCGACCTTCATGCAGCTGGCCCTGCATGACCGGCAGGATGGCTATTACGCCACGCGGCCGGGCCTGGGGCAGGACTTCATCACGGCGCCGGAGACCAGCCAGGTGTTCGGCGAGCTGATCGGCCTGTGGGTCGTGCACGAGTGGCAGGCAATGGGCGCACCGGACGCCTTCCACCTCGTCGAGATGGGCCCCGGCCGCGCCGTCCTCATGCAGGATGCACTGCGCATGGCCTATGTCGCGGGCGGGCCTGATTTTGCCAATGCGATGACACTGACCCTGATCGAGGCGAGCCCGCACCTGCGCGACGCGCAGGTCGAGCGGCTGGCCGCCTATGAGCCGCAATTTGCCGACCAGCTGTCGGAAGTGCCGACCGGGCCGATGATCCTGGTCGCCAACGAATATCTCGACTGCCTGCCCGCACGCCAGTTTCGCCGCGACGGCACGGGCTGGCGCGAATGCGTTGTCGGCCTCGATGCCGAAGGTGGCCTTGCGTTCGGGCTGGCTGCCGACGAGCGCACCGCGCCGGACGGCACGGCAGAGGCGGCCGGCAGCGTCGAAGTGCAGACCGGGCTGGATGTCCTGGTCGCCGACCTGGCGACGCGCGCCAGTGGCGGGGCACCGCTGCACGCGCTGTTTGTGGACTACGGCCCGGTTGATCGGGCACCGGGCGATTCCCTGCGCGCCTTCAGTGCGGGCCAGCAGGTCTCGCCGCTGCACGCGCCGGGCGAGACAGACCTGACAGTGGATGTGGATTTCGGCCGCCTGAAACGGCTGGCAGAGGCGGCAGGGCTTGTCGTGACCGGGCCGACGTCTCAGGGCCTGTTCCTGCTCGGCCTCGGTGCGCAGGCGCGGCTGAACCAGCTTGTGAAGGCGAATGAGGATGATGCCGAAGCGATCTTCAACGCCGCCCAGCGTCTGATCGATCCGAAAGACATGGGCGAGCGCTTCAAGGCGATCTGCCTGTCCAGCAAGGGCCTACCAAAGCCGGCCGGGTTCTAGTCAGCGCGGATCAGGCCGGCAGCTTGATATCGTTGGCATCGTCAAGGAGCACGACGGTCGGGGCATGCTGGCGGGCCTGTTCGGCCTCGACGCTGGCAAAGGCCGCGATGATCACCTTGTCGCCAACAGCAAAGTGGCGGGCGGCGGCGCCATTGACGCCGATCGTCCGCGAGCCGCGGGGCGCTTCCAGCGCATAGGTCTGGATGCGGGCGCCATTGGTGACGTTCCAGATGTCGACACGCTCGTGCGGCAGGATACCGGAGGCATCCAGCAAGTCCTGGTCGATCGAGACCGAGCCTTCATAGTGAAGGTCACACTGCGTGACGGTGGCAGAGTGAAGCTTGGATTTCAGCATGTTGAGCAGCAAGATGTGCCTCCCGGGGAATTGACAGCGTGACGATATGCTCACTTTGAGTATATGGGGTCTTGCTGCCCCTTCGGCAAGGGGCTTATTGCATTGCAGCAATACTGCCGTAAACCCCGTTCCTTCAAGCTTTACAAGGAATCTGCCAACCGCCGGCGGAGCGAACCGGGGGCCATCCGCGCAGTACGCCACAGGCCGAATGCGCTCGCCTTGCGCGCGTGGCTCTGTTAGCGTTTGGTTAATATCGGGACGCACCGTTCGAGGGGACAAGAAAATGAAGTATCGCTATATCGGCCTGCTGGCAGTCGCACTTGCGCTGACGGGATGCACGAGCGACCCGTCCCGCAACGGAGGGTCGTCCGCGCCGGTTGACGTTCCGCCGCCGCCGCCCCCACCGCCGCCGCCCCCTCCTCCACCTCCTCCTGCGCCACCACCGCCGCCGATCGTCGGCTCGAACGGACCGGATCGTGGCCTGCCGACTGATGATGAATTCGAGAGCCCGCCCCCGGTCAGATCCGGCGCGCCAGCACCAGCGCCAATCCAGCGCCGTTCCTCGAACCGGGCCGTCGCCAACATCAAGCCGGCCAAGGACTACCTGCCCTTCATCGATGTCGCGATCGACGAGGCGGCGCTTTATTCCGAATACGGAATGATGCTGCAGGATCGCTACACGCGCATCCAGATCGTCACGCTGAAGCCGGACGCCTATGACGTCAAAGGTGTCTCGTCCGGCCAGCGGTCTGAACCGGTCGAGTCGCGCAACTACAAGAAGGAGAGCCGGGGCTGGCTGTCGCGCATGATGGGGTCGCGCAACGTGACGCGCACGCTGATCGCCGAGTTCGACGTCACCAAGCCCGACATCAAGGCGACCAAGGCGCTGTTCTCGGCAACCTTCTCGTCCGACAGCAGGGAAGGCGAAACCTGGACCACCAACGAGAGCATTGCCGTCTATGCGACGCCCTATTTCAAGGTCGGGCCGAACACCACGATCGAAGGCCGGTTCCGGATGCAGCTGTCCGACGAGCGCCAGTCGTCCGCCGGGGCAAATGTCATGGGCGCCCTGACGACGGCGGCCAACCTGATCGCGCCAACGTCGACGCTGGTCACCTATTTCAACCAGCCGCTGATGCTGGAAGCATCGAACTTCCTCAACAGTTCGTCGACCACGCTGTTCGGCCAGTCGATCACGGAACAGTCGACCAGCGCCTTTTCGGTGAAGTCGTGGACTGACACGCCGATCCTGGTTGTCTCTGCCGAGATGCCCGAGGCGAGCAATATCAAGGACACCAAGGACACGGGCGCAATCGGCCAGTGGGCCGTCTATCTGGACCAGCCCGTGCCGTCTGTGTTCACCGGGGCGACCGATTATTCCGGCGAACTGCCGGACTATACGGGTATTCCTTCCGGCGACATCCTGGCCTTTGAAGTGGGCGAAGACCTGACGGTCTACGACTATATCTTCTCGCGGCTGGACCTCTCCGACCGGATCGCCACGCTCAACAGCACGGGGGACGCCGACACGGCGCGCCTGATCTGCAGTCGGATCGAGCGCGGCATGTCGGAAATCGGCTTCACCAGCTTTGATGCCGCCGCGGCGGTCTGGGCCGCCTCTGCCAGCGACCAGTTCACCGGCATAGCGCAAACAGCGCTGCAGCAGGACGGCCTCTGCGAAGGCATGGACCGCTGGCACGCAATGGGTGGCTGAGCTGCCTTGGATTTGACGGATTCCGGGGGCATATGGCTGGCCCGTACGAAAGGATGCCGTCATGGCCCATCACAAGCGCAAGGGACCGAAATCCACACGGTCGGGCTGCCTGCTGTGCAAACCGCACAAGCGCCAGGGCACCTGCGCCGCGCACCGCCATCGGGCGGGTGAACGCGCTGTCCGGGTCGCGATGCAGCGCGAGATGCGCGACGCCTGACGGCAACCCCTGCCCCGCATGTGCGTTTGAGGGTGGGCTGGCCCGGCTTTGTCGGCCAGAATGATATTTTCCGGGTAAATATCCGGCCAGTTGGGGAGACGAATTCATGCGGTGGCAAGGCGGACGCAAGGGCGGAAATGTTGAAGACCGGCGCGGCATGAGCGGTGGCGCAGCGGCAGGTGGCGGCATCGGCGTCATCGTGGTTGCGCTGATCGGCTATTATGTCTTCGGCATGGACCCGGCAGAGACCGCCCAGCTGATGGAGCAGACAACCGCTTCTTCCTCGCAGGAGGCCGGAACCGTCGGCACACCGGAAGACCAGGCCGGGCAATTCGTCGACATCATCGGCGCCAATATCGACGATGTATGGCGTGTGCAGATGGAGGGCTACGTGCCACCGAAAACCGTTCTCTACACGCAAGGCACCAATACAGGCTGCGGATTCGGACAGGCCGCCATGGGCCCCTTCTACTGCCCCACCGACCAGACCGTGTATCTCGACCTGTCCTTCTGGCAACAGATGGAAACGCAGCTCGGCGCGTCCGGCGCGGATTTCGCCCGCGCCTACGTGATCGCGCACGAGTTCGGTCACCATGTGCAGACACTGACCGGAACATCGCAGAAAGTGCGGCAGGCCCAGCAAGGCGCGCGCAACCAGGAAGAGGCGAACAGGTATTCTGTCGCGCTGGAACTGCAGGCCGACTGCTATGCCGGCGTCTGGGCCGCGCATGCCAGCGAGGTGTCCGGCGGCAGGGTCGCGCTGGAAACCGGCGATATCGAGGAAGGCATGAAGACCGCCAACGCGATTGGCGACGACATGCTGCAGAAACGCTCCACCGGGCGCGTCTCGCCGGAAGGCTTCACGCACGGCTCTGCGGCACAAAGGCAGGAATGGCTCCGGCGCGGAATCAGCACGGGCGACCCGCGTGCCTGCGATACGCTGTCCGCTAATTAGACGGGCCCTTACTATCCAATTCAATCTCTCGGTGTAACCGAACGTAAGGAATTTCAGCCTAAAGATGTCCTTCCCAGGAAGGGCAAACACATGACCACGATGGATATACGAGACGCATTGAGACAGGCCTCGCGGGCCTGGACTCCGGCTTCGCCTGCCGAAAAGGGCTTTTACGCAATCTATCTCAAGCACGGCGTATCGCTTGCGCGCACGCGGACACCGGATGATGGCCTGCTGTACATAGGCATGACGGAAGCGGGGTTTGCAGCCCGCGACCATTTCCGGCCACAGAATGGCACCAGCAGCAGCACATTCCGGCGCTCTGTCGGGGCGATCCTCAAATCCCGGCTGTCATTGACCGCCTTGCCGCGAGACCGGTCCGGTCGCTGGCAGAGCTATTACCACTATCGTTTCAACGATCCGGGCGAGGCGGCCTTGTCGGAATGGATGTTCCAGTCACTGAACGTCGCCCGGGTGCCCTTTGACAACGACATCCTGGCTGCCGAGATCAAGCTGATCGCCGCGCTGGAACCACCGCTGAACCTGACGCACTGGCCCAATCCCCAGCGCGACGACATCATGTGCCTGCGCCGGATCTGCGCCATCGAAGCCAGAGCCAATCTCGAGCGCACAGCGGCATGAAAAAAGGCGGCCGGCTTGAACCGGCCGCCTTCAAATTTTCACACGCCAGGTCGCGCTACGTATCCAGGAAGCTGCGCAGCTTGCGGCTGCGGCTCGGGTGCTTGAGTTTCCGGAGCGCCTTGGCTTCGATCTGGCGGATGCGTTCACGGGTCACTGAGAATTGCTGGCCGACTTCTTCCAGCGTGTGATCGGTGTTCATGCCGATGCCGAAGCGCATGCGCAGCACGCGCTCCTCACGCGGGGTGAGCGAGGCGAGCACCCGGGTGGTCGTCTCGCGCAGGTTCGACTGGATCGCGGCGTCGACAGGCAGAAGCGCCATCTTGTCCTCGATGAAGTCGCCGAGGTTTGAATCCTCGTCGTCGCCGATCGGTGTTTCCAGCGAGATCGGCTCCTTGGCGATCTTCAGGACCTTGCGGATCTTCTCCAGCGGCAGGCCCAGCTTTTCAGCCAGTTCTTCCGGGGTCGGCTCGCGGCCGATCTCGTGCAGCATCTGGCGCTGGGTGCGGATGATCTTGTTGATCGTCTCGATCATGTGCACCGGGATGCGGATCGTGCGGGCCTGGTCCGCGATGGACCGGGTGATCGCCTGACGAATCCACCAGGTGGCGTAGGTCGAGAACTTGTAACCGCGACGGTATTCGAATTTGTCGACAGCCTTCATCAGGCCGATATTGCCTTCCTGGATCAGATCCAGGAATTGCAGGCCGCGGTTCGTGTATTTCTTGGCAATCGAGATCACGAGGCGGAGATTGGCCTCGACCATTTCCTTCTTGGCGATCCGCGCTTCACGTTCGCCTTTCTGGACAGTCTGGACCAGCACCCGATAGTCATCGATCGGAATACCGATTTCCTGCGCGATTTCGGAAATCTCGTTGCGCACGTCTTCGATTTCGTCGTGCTTGCCCTCGATGAAGCGTTTCCACTTCGCCGACAGGGCCTTCACGCGCTCACCCCATTCCGGCTCGAGTTCCTTGCCGAAATAGTTCTCCAGGAATTCCTTGCGCGGCACGCCGTGGGCGTCGGCCATCCGCATCAGCTTGCCTTCAAGGCCCATCAGTTTCTTGTTGATCGCATAGAGCTGCTCAACCAGGGCTTCGATACGGGCATTGTTGATGTGGATCGTTTTCAGGCTCTCGACGATGTTGTTCGACAGCTCGTCATATTCAGCCTGGGCCTTGGGCGTCAGGTCCTTGCCTTCGAGGCGGCGGTGGACCAGCTTGTCCTGCAGCTTGCGGTAGCGGCCGAAACCGTCAGCGATCTCGTCCAGCTTGGCCAGCACGCCGTCGCGCAGTTCAGCTTCCATGGCCGACATGGACATTGCCGCAGCATCGTCCTCGTCGTCATCATCGTCATCGTCGGATTTTTCGCCGTCTTCGGATTTCGCCTCGTCGGCTTCGTCTTCTTCGTCCTTGGGCTTGGGTTCAGGCGGCGGGTTTTCCGCGCCATAGGTCGCTTCAAGGTCGATCAGGTCGCGCAACAGGATGCGCTCGTTGATCAGCTCGTCGCGCCACACCATCATGGCTTCGAAGGTCAGCGGGCTTTCGCACAGGCCCCGGATCATCGCGTCGCGGCCAGCCTCGATACGCTTGGCAATCGCGATCTCGCCTTCGCGCGACAGCAGTTCCACGGCGCCCATTTCGCGCAGGTACATGCGCACGGGATCATCCGTGCGGTCAGCGCCGCGCGCGTTGCCCTTCTTGGTGACAACCTTCTTGTCTTCGATCTTGGTGAGTGCCTTGCCTTCGGCTTCGGCCTCTTCCTCGCTCTCGACGACCGCGATCCCCATTTCGGAAATCTGGGACATCACGTCCTCGATCTGGTCGGAGGTCATGTCCTCGGCCGGAAGCAGGGCGTTGACTTCGTCATGCGTGATGAAGCCGCGCTTCTGGGCCTTCTTCAGGACCTTCTTGACGTCCGTCGCGTTGAAATCGACGAGGGCGGCATCGCCGTCCTTTTCTTCGTCGCCTTCACCGTCGCCCGCGGTGTTCTTTTTCTTGGTGGCTGTTGCCATTCAAATCTCTCCTGTCGGGACACCGGCCACTGCCCTGCCGGATTGCCCAAAACTGCCCTGCGCTTTCAGCTCTCGCCGACTTTTCCTGCTGCCTCGTTCATGCGGGCCCTCAAGGCCCGGCGTTCTGCGACAAGCTGGTGACGCCGCCGCCACGCTGAAGGTGACGCCGTCGACTCCCCGCTCGCAGCATCTGTGCCAGAGCCGGGTTCCTGCCCATCGGAACTTCTCACCACCATGTATTGCTCGAGGGCTATCAGCCATTCCCGTGCCTCTGGGCCATCGGCCGCTATCTGAGGCGTATCAGGATAATCTTTGAGCAATCTGGACGCGCGCATGTTCCCGGTTTCGAGTAAATGGGCGCTCAAGGCCCCGCGGTCAATAGGCTTGCCTGCGTTCACGAAGTCGAGCACGCAATCGCGGATCTGGCTGACATCCGGATCCGGAAACACGGATGCGGCCAGTGTTTCATCACCGAGCGACAGGAGGTAGGGGCTGTCGATGGCACGGACAATGGCGCCAAGGCCGCGCAGCTTGGCGGGCGCGCCGCTTTTCAGCGCCGACTGGCCGGATTCTCCTGACGCGGGATTGTGTCCCGATCCGGGGCGCTTCCTGTTATCTTTACTGCGGTTTGACTGTCTCAGCTGCCAGAAATGGTCACGCATCCGGGCCTTAAGGTCCCGCTCGTACGCGGCCCGGACACCGGCATGCTTGATCTGGGCAGCCGCCGCCATCAGGCGGGCGTCCAGCCCGGCCTGGCGTTCGGGCGTGTCGAGGGGCTCGGAATCCCGTTCCCGCCGCCACAGCAATTCCGACAAGGCGAGGCGATTTTCCAGGGCTTCGGCCATGGCAGCCGGTCCGCTGGCGCGAATCAGGTCGTCGGGGTCCATGCCGTCCGGCAGCAGGACGAAATAAAGCGACCGGCCGGGCTCGACATGCGGCAGGGCCCGGTCAATCGCCCGGAAGGCAGCGCCGAGGCCTGCCTTGTCACCATCAAAGCAGAGCACGGGTTCCGGGCCGGCCCGCCAGAGCAGCGAAATCTGCTCCTCGGTCAGGGCCGTGCCCAACGGGGCCACAGCCTCTCCAAACCCCGCCTCCGCCAGCGCGATGGCGTCCATGTAGCCTTCGCAGACAATGAGGCCGCCGCCCTCGCCGTGGCCCAGCGCCTCACGGGCCGCCTTGTAGCGATACAGGACGCGCGACTTGTGGAAGAGCGGCGTGTCGCCGGAATTGAGGTATTTCGGCTTGGCGTCGGGGGTCAGGCCCCGGCCGCCGAATGCGATGATGCCGCCGCGCGAATCCGGGATCGGAAACATCAGGCGCCCGCGGAAGGCGTCATACGGCTCGCCGCCTTTGTCGCTTTCCTTGGCAAGTCCCGCTTCGAGGATTTCCGGCATCGTGAAGCCTTGCGTCTTCAGGTGCTCGATCGTCTTGCGCCAGTCATCAGGGGAATAGCCGAGCCGGTGGCGCCGCCAGGCTGCCGGCAACAGGCCGCGCCCTTCCAGGTAGGCCCGCGCCGCAACACCTTCGGACGATTGCAGCCGGTCCTCGAAATACGCCGCCGCCGCTTCGCAGGCCGCCTGCAGCCGCTTGCGGTGATCATATTCTTCAGCGGCTTCCGGACTGGCCTTCGGCAGGCTCATGCCTGCCTCTTCCGCGAGCTTTTCCACGGCCTCCATGAAGGACAGGCGCTCGGTCTCCATCACGAAGCTGATGACGTCACCGCCCATGCCGGAGGAGAAGCACTTGAAGATGCGTTTCTGGTCGTTGACGTAGAAACTTGGTGTCTTTTCAGCGGTAAAGGGCGACAGGCCGACCCATTCCTTGCCCTTCTTGACCAGCTTCACCTTCCGGCCAATCACATCCGACGGTCGGATGCGGGCTTTCAGCTCCTCAACGAAGCCATCGGGGATGCGTATGGTCTGGGACATTCGGGTCATTGTAGCGCGCGCCAGCCTGTTCATGGAAGCAAAGAATACCGGTCTGCGCCCGCCAATCGCAAAATGGCCCCGCCGTCGGGCGGGGCCATTGATGCAGGTGTGAGACCGGCTTGGAACCGGGCTTACTTGGTGGCGTGCAACACGGAAGCGGTTTTCAGCTGGTCAGGTGTCTTGTTGACGATGACGTCACCTTCCCCATCGCCTTGCGCGACGGTGACATCGTCAAAGGCAATGACCAGGCGGTCGCCGCCCGCCACGCCAGAGACACCATCGGTGACCACAGCATGATTGACCTTGCCGTCCGTATTCATCAGCAGGTTGGTGATGCGGGTATAATTGTCCGCAACAGACAGCTCGGCATTGGTGCCGATCAGTTCGGATGCCAGGCGGTAGTCATTGACGCCGTCCTGCTCGAACTCGGCAACACCGTCGAGCGACTTTTCGACCAGAGCGGCCGTGATCGTCGGTTCATGGTTGGCGTCGAGTTTCACCGACACAGACGTGAATGGCAGCGTGCCCAGTTCACCGGCAATGCCAAGGACGCCGCCATTGCGGAACACGATCTGGCCCTGGTCGTCATTGCCGATCAGGACGTCTGCCACGGTGGCAATCGTTTCGCCGTCAGCGCCGACAATGTCGTCACCGATCAGGTCCGAGGCTGCGAACTCGTCGGCGGCCATGACATAGGCGGTCCGGGCGAGTGCGGTTTCGGTCGGCGTGGCCGGCATCGTCGTGTCGGTCGGGGTCGTGTCGGCGTACGGCGCCGTTGCGGTGTCAGTGTGGGCCGTATCCATGTCGGTATCGGCGCCGGAGCAGGCTGCCAGCGTGGCGAGAAGGGCTGCGGCACCAAGAGGAGCTAAATAGGTCTTCATTTTCGGTTCCTTTCCTTGCGAGAACACCGGCTTAACGCAGGTCCTCACGGCAAGGTTCCCTCGCAGCGCCGCAATTCGGGCTCCCCTCGCGCGGGCGCACAACCCGCACGCCACAAGGCACGCGCACACGCTGGCGCGTGCGCTTCAGACGATTAAATTTTGGAAACCTGTCAGCGGCGCGACAGCGCGTCGCGAACGGCCTTGCCGGCGCTGCCGGTATCGACCAGGCCCGGGAACCGTTCCTTCAGCGCCGTCATGCAGCGCCCGACATCCTTCAGCTTCGAAGCGCCGAGATCCTCGACGATCTCGCTGACCGCAGCCTCCAGCTTGGCGCCACTCAGCGGCACCGGCAGGAATTGCTGGATCACCTCGATTTCCTCGCGCTCGCGGATGGCGTCCTCGATCCGACCGGCAGCATCCTGCTCACGCGCAGACGCTTCGCGCTGGGCCACCATGGTCTCCAGCACCGCGCGCACATCAGCGTCAGGGCAGCCTTCGCCGACGCCGCGGCCACGGGCACAGACATCCCGGTCGCGCATCGCGCACTCGATCAGGCGCAGTGTCGCCACACGGACGTCATTGCCACCATTTTCGATTTCGGATTTCAATGCCTCAACGATGCGCGTCTTCAGCGACATTGTTTCACATGTATCCACTCGACCCATGTCGTTATTGCCTTTCACGTGGCGCATGCGCCAGTTTGCTTGACGATGCGTAGACTCAGCCCCATTAACCGGACAGAAACTCGGTCGGTTGGGTTAACGACCAGAAAACGGTCCGGCAGCGAAATGACATATGACTAAAGACATTAAAGTTCAAGCACAGTCGCCAGCGACGGGAGCAGTGGCCCTGGCGGACGGTACGGTGTTCCTCGGGACGGGTGCAGGCGCAGTCGGCACCCATGTCGGTGAATTGTGTTTCAATACAGCGATTACCGGCTACCAGGAGATCCTGACCGATCCGTCCTACGCCTCACAACTGGTCCTGTTCACGTTTCCGCACATCGGAAACGTAGGCACCAATGCAGAAGACCACGAGGAATCGTCAGTGCCTGCCGCCACGGCGGCACGCGGCGCAATCTTTCGCGAACCGATCACCGCACCGTCCAGCTGGCGGTCGACCAACCATTTCGATGCCTGGCTGAAGGCACGCGGGATTATCGGCCTGTCAGGGGTCGACACGCGCGCGATCACTCGCCTGATACGCGAACGCGGCATGCCCAAGGCCGCCATCTGCCATGCTCCCGAAGGCGGGATTGATACCGATGCCCTCGTCGAACAGGCACGCGCCTGGGAAGGGCTTGATGACGCCGACCTCGCCGCCGATGTCGATGTTGACGCCGCGTTCGACAATTCCGAACAGCTCTGGGCCGCCGCTACCGGCTATGGCACGCTGGAAACCCCCCGCTTCCACGTCGTCCTGGTCGATTTCGGCGTGAAGAAAAACATCCTGCGCAACCTCGCCAGCATCGGTGCCCGCACCACTGTCGTGAACGGTGACACCAGCGCCAGCACCATCGCCGCGCTCAAGCCCGACGGCGTTGTCCTGGCCAACGGCCCCGGTGACCCGGCCGCCACCGACCAGCGTTCCGGCGAGATGATCCGCGCGCTCATCGCCAGCGGCATTCCGATTCTCGGCATCTGCCTCGGCCACCAGCTGCTCGCCCTCGCCTTTGGCGCGAAGACGATGAAGATGGCGCAGGGCCACCATGGTGCGAACCACCCGGTCAAGGACCTCGCGACCGGCAAGGTCGAGATCGTGTCCATGAACCACGGCTTCACCGTCGACCCGGCGACCCTGCCGGAAGGCGTGAACGAGAGCCACCGCTCCCTGTTCGACGGCACCAATTCCGGCCTCAGTGTTGCCGGCAAGCCGATCATTTCCGTGCAGCACCATCCCGAGGCATCGCCCGGCCCGCAGGACAGCTTCTACCTGTTCGCCCGCTTTGCCGACCTGATGGACGCGCATCGTGGCTGATCCGGCCGCCTGAGCCTCGATGCACATCGCAGTCCCGCTTCCCGGCGACAACCGGCTCGGTGCCATCGCCGGCGACCTCGCCGCGCGTGGCTGGAGCTGGCAGCCCCGCCTGTTGCCGGATGACCTGACCGCCGCCCTGCGCGCAGAGGTCCTGCTGCGCGACGCCGAACAGGACCTCGACCCGGCCGGAATCGGCCGCGAGGACGCCTTCCAGCTGGACCGGTCCGTGCGGCGCACCCGGATCGCGTGGATGGACGGATCAAGCGCCGCCCAGCGGGCTTTCCTGGCCTGGGCCGAACCGGTGCGCGAAAGCCTGAACCGCGCGCTGCTGATCGGCATGTTCGAATTCGAGGCCTGCTATGTGGTCTACCCGGAGGGTGGCTTCTATGACCGCCACCTCGACAGTTTTGCAGGCGCCCGCAACAGGGTGCTGTCTCTGGTCGTCTATCTCAATGAGGCGTGGCAACCGGAAACGGGCGGCGCGCTGGCGATCTGGCCCGAGGGGGCCGATCCGGCGGCCCCGCCCGTCGCCCACATCATGCCGGAGGCCGGCGGCGCCGTCTTCATGCTGTCGGAAACCGTGCCGCATGCAGTGGACGTCACCCACGCCCGGCGGTTTGCCATCGCCGGCTGGTGGCGCGTCAACCAGTCCGGCGACACGCGCATCGATCCACTGACCTAGCGGAGCCCGCGCAGCAATTCCTCGAACGCTTCGAACAGGCTGTCCGCGGTGATGCCGGGATCGTTGCGGGTCAGGGCAAAGCCGGCCCCGTTCAGGGCGTTCAGCAGCATGATCGAAAGCGCCACCACGTTCCGTTCCTTGATCAGCCCCTTGCGGGCCAGATGCCGCACGCCGCCCTCGACATTGCTGCGGCCCAGACGGTCGTCGCGTTCCTGCCACCGTTCCAGCCCCATCACCGCGCGGCCATCCACCAGTGCGATCCGCTGGTATTCCTCTTTCGATGCCCATTTGAAATAGACGCGGGTCCCGGCGAGGAACGCCGCATAGGGGTCGCTCGGCGACCGTCCGGCCTCGGCCGCCGCGCGGGTTTCAGCGTCCATTTCAAGCTGGATGGTGTTCCAGACTTCAAGGAAGAGCGATTCCTTGCTGGCAAAATGGTGGAACAGGGCGCCCTTGGTCGCGCCGGCATCTGCAACAATTTTCGCAATCGATGTGGCCGCGTAGCCCTCGGTCGCGAACAGGTGTCTCGCCGCCGCGATTATCGCGCGGCGAGTTTCCTCGGCTTGCTCTTGGGTCCGCTTTGCCATTTTCCAGATTTCGGTTGTTTAATTTACATACCAGTGGTATGTAAAACTTGCAATCGGATGACTTTGATCCGCACAATTGAAGCGTCTTTTTCAAGAGCTAGGCAGGCTGGGTGGGACTGGCACGCGATGCAAGAGGGACGGGACACGGCCGCGCCGGCACCTTTTCAGGTCGCCGGCGCGGTCAATTTTGCCGCTGCCAGGCGTTCGGCCCGCAGCGCACGCAGTTCAGCCCCCAGATGCGCCTCGAAATAATGGTCGCAGCCAAGGCACATGTTCGCCACCTCGCGCCCCTTGCCATCCGTGGCGACCGAATTTGCCCGGAAGTCTTCGCGGCTCCAGCCTGAAGCCTCGCCCATCCGTTCGGGATCACCATCATTCAGGGCCTGGATCGCCGGCAATGCAGCAACGCTGTTGAGGATGTCTTCCAGTCGTTCTTCGGCCAGCGATCCCAGCGGCGCCTTGGTCTTCAGGCAGCACGGATAGATCGACCCGTCCGGCTCGATGGCGATCTCGCTGCCAGCCTCATGCATTTTGAGGAAGTTCCGCCCACCCGACCAGCGGGCGCAGAAATTCGTTTCGTAGCCGGCATTGCTCAGGCCGTTTGCCCAGGCCCGTCCCCGTGGCCACAGCTCGCCGATCCAGAGATCTTCCTGGGCGCCGAAGAACAGGAAGGTCGGGCCGTCTGCAGGCGGTCGTGCCGCCGGGTCCGGCGATTTCAGCTTGTCGCTCTTTGCCCCGCCAATCGACACTTCGTGCACGCCGCGGCTCGCCATCAGCGCGCGGATCTTCTCCATGAACCGGAACTTCCGCTCGCCTTTCATGCCAACATGGTAATCGTCGATCGAGGCTATCGCGATCGACGTGATGCCACGCGCCAGCACCGCGTCGAGGATGTCGGGCGTCAGGATGTCGCCAGTGGCCTGCATGGCAAGGCGTGGGCCCTTGTCGCCCCAGCGTGCGCGGATGGCATCAAGTGCCGGATAGAACAGTTCCTCGCGTACCCCGTCGATCAGCAGTTCGCCGCCCGCCAGGATCAGGCTGGTCCGCTCGCGCTGCCCCGTGTCCCGGTTCGCCCAGGTCATGTCGTCCGGCAGGTTGGCAATGACGCGCTCATAGGCGCGCTGGCCCTCGGCCACGACCTCTGTCAGGGCGCCGCGCACATAGGGGCGGAACCGATCGTCATAACAGTGTGCGCACTTGCGATGGCAGGCCCAGGTCAGGACCCAGTAGATGGATTGCATGAAAATCTCCTGCCCGGCGGGCGCTGGACAGGAGACTATGAGGGCGTTCAGGCCGCGTCGAGCGCGGTCACGCGGAGTTGAGCATTACTTGATCGGATAGATCAGGGTTTCGGAGACGCTGACGCCACCCGCAGGCACGTCAACACTGACGTCGGCAAAGGTCGGCTCACCGCGCAGGTTCGCCCCGTTGATCATCGCCCAGCCATCGATCGGCCGGCCCGATTCGGCGCGATCGAATACACCGTTGCCATTGTCATCGTGCCAGGCAGACACGCTGTAGCGGCCCTCCGGCACATCGAACGTGAAGGTTTGCGAGCCGGCGGCAGGCGCATCAACGATTTCGCCCGCAATGCCACCGTCCTTCATGAACTGGGCTTCGGTCTGGACGCCGATATAGAGCTTGCCGCCCCGGGCTTCGACGCCGTCGAGGGTGAAGGTCAGGGGCGCGGCCTGCGCCGCGAGCGGCGAGAGGCCGACCAGGGCAGCGGATGCGGCGGTTTTGAAACAGGGCATGTCACGAACTCCTTTCGTCTAGAGACAGAGTACTTTGTAAATCAAAGTTAATGCATCTGTCAACAAATGACTTTGCGTTTCAAAGCTGATGACTCCCGTCCCGCCGCAACTGCGCCCGAGCGCGCCTTTCGCTAGTTCAACGGCCCGCAGCGCCGCTCATATTCGGCGATGGCGTCCGGCATCCATTTGCGGAAATTCTCGACGCGCGTTTCCGAGGCCGGGTGGGTCGACATCCATTCCGGTGGCGCCTGGCCCTCGTTCAGCTTGCCCATCCGCTGCCACAGCTCCGGTGCCTGGCGCGGGTCGTAACAGGCGCGCACCAGCAGATCGAGACCGATCTTGTCGGCCTCGCTTTCATGCTCGCGTGAAAACGCCAGCATGCCGCCCTGCGCCGCTATGCCGAAGGCCTGCATGATTGCGCGCTGCTGCCCGACGCTCATGTCGCCGAGACCCGCCCCCACCGCGATCTGGCCCATCTGCATGACCTTCTGCTGGCTCATCCGCTCGGCGCCGTGATGGGCCAGCGCATGGCCGATCTCGTGGCCCATGACGACCGCCAGCATGGCCGGATCGGACAGGTCGTCCAGCGTCACCTGGCCGTCCTGGTTGCCGGTAATGTCGAGGATGCCGGTATAGATCGCCACATAACCGCCCGGCAGGCAGAAGGCATTCGGCGTCTCGGAATTGACGACATAATACGTCCAGTCGAACTGTTCGGCGACCGGTGTGAAGGCAAAGCCCGACTCGCGCAGCTCCGATTCCAGTTGCACGGCCGCGACCTGCAGGCGCGCGCCAATCGCACGGACGTCATTCGTCAGCGCCAGTTCCGCCCCGGCGCACCCGCCCTCGGACGCACACAGCACCGCGTGCCCCTGCTGCTGTTCCTGGCTGAGGATCTGGACATAGGATTGCTGGCCAAGCTTGACCTCCTCCTGCAGCGAGATCGTGTTCAGCTGCTTGCGGCCGGAAAACGGCACTTCGCTCTGGTTCATCTGCCAGTAGATGAAGAGGCCGGCGAGCCCGATCAGGATGATGATGAATCGCCCGCCCAGCAGGCCACTGCCGCGACGTCTCTGTGGCATCCGCATGGTGTGCTGTCTCCCCGACCAATCGCGCTTTGCCACTGATAACCGACCTGCCCGGTCCCGGAAAGCATGCTCGGCGCTTCACGAACAGCTCTTGCGACGCTATCTCTGCAAACATGACCCTGACCGAACAGAAGCCGAAACTCGAAATCCGGATCATTCCGGTGACCCCGCTGCAGCAGAACACGTCCATGATCTGGTCGACCGAGACCATGGAAGGCGTGTTCATTGATCCGGGCGGCGAGGTCGACCGGCTGATGGCTGCGGCCGAACAGTTCGGCGTGAAGATCGTCGCCGTCTGGCTGACTCATGGCCACCTCGACCATGCCGGCGCCGCCACCGCCGTGTCCGAACGCACCGGTTGCCCGATCATCGGCCCGCACGAGGACGACCAGTGGCTGCTCGACGAGCTGGAAGCACAGGGCGCCAAATACGGCATAACCGACGGCCGCAACGTGAAACCCGACCGTTACCTGCACGATGGCGACGAACTGGAGCTTGCCGGCCTGAAGTTCGGTGTCGCGCACTGCCCGGGCCACACGCCCGGCCATGTCGTGATCTACAACAAGGAAGGCGCGCTCGCCTTTGTCGGCGACGTCCTGTTCCAGGGCTCGATCGGACGGACAGACTTTCCGCGCGGCAACCACCAGCAGCTGATCGACTCGATCACCGGCAAGCTGTGGCCGCTCGGCAACGAGATGCGGTTCGTTCCCGGCCACGGGCCGATCTCGACCTTCGGTCACGAGCGCCAGACCAATCCCTTCGTCTCGGATGCCAATACGGGCTACCAGGGCGCAGCCCGGGAAGACTCCGACGCCGTGACGCAGAAGCTTGCCAAGCGCTGGACCTGACACGACAGGCCAGCCGCGCCGCCTGACAGTCGTGTAATCTCCGCCGTGGAACCGCTCCCGGTCACTGGACGTTCGTCCACCGTGATCAAAACAAGGAGCACACGATGACAACCTACATGAAGCTTTTCGCCGCCGGTGCGAGCGCTCTGGTCCTTGCCGCCTGCACATCCAGCGGCACGACAGAACGCAACGCCGCCTATGGCGCCGCCGCAGGTGCTGTCGCAGGTGCCGTGATCGGCAACAATACCGGCAGCGGCGACGCTGGCCAGGGCGCAGCCGTCGGCGCCGTCCTCGGTGGCGCAGCCGGTGCAGCCAAGGGCTGTACGGAAGCCGAAGACTGCGACATGCCCGGCATCAAGGACCAGGAAGATGAGCGCGACTCGGATGGTGACGGCTATGCCAACGCCTATGACCGCTACCCCTATGATTCACGCCGCTGGTAGGCGCTGACTGCAAAGCGACCGCAAATCGCCCGGGCAAAGCCCCGCATCCGACAACCGGGTGCGGGGCTTTTCTCACCACTGCGGCCCTTTATCCTTGCCCTCGTACCCGACTCCCCGCTATCACGCACCCGTTTGACCGGAGAGTGACACGACCATGCCGAAGCGCACCGATATCAAGTCGATTCTCGTCATCGGTGCCGGTCCGATCATCATCGGCCAGGCCTGCGAATTCGACTATTCCGGCGTGCAGGCGGTCAAGGCCCTGAAGTCCGAAGGCTATCGCGTCATTCTCGTCAATTCGAACCCGGCGACGATCATGACCGATCCGGACCTTGCCGACGCGACCTATATCGAGCCGATCACCCCGGAAATCGTCGAGAAGATCATCGAGGCCGAAAAGCCGGATGCCCTGCTGCCCACGATGGGCGGCCAGACCGCGCTCAACTGCGCGCTGGACCTTCATTATGCCGGTATCCTCGAAAAGCACGGCGTCGAGCTGATCGGCGCCAAGGCCGAAGCCATCGAGATGGCCGAGGACCGCAAGCTGTTCCGCGAGGCCATGGACCGGATCGGCCTGGAAAATCCGCGCGCCGCGATCATCGCCTCCCCGGAAATCCGCGGACCGGACGGCAGGATCAAGGGGTATGACCGCCTTTCGGGCCTCAAGGCCGCGATGGACGCGATCGAGACCGTCGGCCTGCCCGCCATCATCCGCCCCGCCTACACGCTCGGCGGCACCGGCGGCGGCATTGCCTACAATGTCGAGGAATACGAGGAAATCTGCCGCTCCGGCCTCGCCGCCTCGCCCAGTGCCCAGATCCTGATCGACGAAAGCCTGCTCGGCTGGAAGGAATACGAGATGGAAGTCGTCCGCGACACCGCGGACAATTGCATCATCATCTGCTCGATCGAGAATATCGACCCGATGGGCGTGCATACGGGTGACTCCATCACCGTCGCCCCGGCCCTGACGCTGACCGACAAGGAATACCAGGTCATGCGCAACGCCTCGATCGCGGTGCTGCGCGAGATCGGCGTCGAGACCGGCGGCTCGAACGTGCAGTTCGCGGTCAACCCGAAGGATGGCCGCCTGATCGTCATCGAGATGAACCCGCGCGTGTCGCGTTCGTCGGCGCTCGCCTCCAAGGCCACCGGCTTCCCGATCGCCAAGATCGCCGCCAAGCTTGCCGTCGGCTACACGCTCGACGAACTCGACAATGACATCACGGGCGTCACCCCCGCCTCGTTCGAGCCCACCATCGACTATGTCGTCACCAAGATCCCGCGCTTCGCCTTCGAAAAGTACAAGGGCGCCGACCCCATCCTCACCACGGCGATGAAATCGGTTGGCGAGGCGATGGCCATCGGCCGCAATTTCAAGGAAAGCCTGCAAAAGGCGCTCTGCTCGCTCGAGACGGGCCTTGCCGGGCTCGACGACCTGCCCTTCGAAACCGAAGCGGCCCTGCGCCAGGCCCTGTCCGTGCCGACGCCTGACCGTATCCGCATCGTCGCCCAGGCCTTCCGGCAGGGCATGAGCGTGGAAGACGTCCACGCCATCACCGCGATTGATCCGTGGTTCCTCCGCCAGATTGCGGAAATCATCATGACCGAGACGGCCATCCTCGCCGATGGCCTGCCCAAGGATGCCTTCGGCATGACGGAGCTGAAAGCGATGGGCTTCTCGGACCAGCGTCTCGGCCAGCTGGTCGGCCAGGGCGAAAGCTGGGTCCGCGGCTACCGCCACTCGCTCGGCGTGCGCCCCGTCTACAAGCGCATCGACACCTGCGCCGCAGAGTTCGCCGCCAAGACGCCCTATCTCTATTCCACCTATGAACACCCGATGTTCGGCAGCGACACGCCGGAGTGTGAGGCCATGCCCTCGGGCCGCGACAAGGCGATCATCCTGGGCGGTGGCCCGAACCGGATCGGCCAGGGCATCGAGTTCGACTATTGCTGCTGTCACGCCGCCTACGCGATGGAAGACCTCGGCATCGAGTCCATCATGGTCAACTGCAATCCGGAAACCGTCTCGACCGACTATGACACGTCCGACCGGCTCTATTTCGAACCGTTGACCGACGAACATGTCCTCGAGATCATCCACAAGGAACAGTCCGTCGGTACGCTGAAGGGCATGATCGTCCAGTTCGGTGGCCAGACGCCGCTCAAGCTCGCCGGCACGCTGCATCGGGAGAATATCCCCATCCTCGGCACCAGCCCGGAATCCATCGACCTCGCCGAAGACCGCGAACAGTTCGCTGCCCTGCTCGACGAGCTGAAGATCCGCCAGGCCCCGTCGCGCACCGCGCGCAGCGTGGAAGAGGCCGAAGTGAAGGCCAACGAGATCGGCTACCCGGTCATGCTGCGGCCATCCTTCGTGCTCGGCGGGCGCGCGATGCAGATCGCCCGCGATGACGCAGACCTGCGCGAGTTCGCCGCCGAGGCCCTGAAAGTCTCAGGCGACGCGTCGCTGTTCATCGACCGCTATCTCTCCGACGCCATCGAAGTCGATGTCGACGCCATCTGCGACGGCACCAATGTCCACGTCGCGGGTATCATGGAGCATATCGAGGAAGCCGGCGTCCATTCCGGCGACAGCGCCTGCGCCCTGCCGCCCTACACGCTGTCGGCAGACTTGCAGCGCCGCCTTGCCGAGCAGACCGTGGCCCTCGCCATGGCGCTGCACGTGCGTGGCCTGATCAACATCCAGTTCGCGGTCAAGGACGACGAGATCTATGTCCTCGAAGCCAACCCGCGTGCCAGCCGCACGGTGCCGTTTGTCGCCAAGGCCGTCGGTGCACCGATCGCCGCCATCGCGGCCAAGGTCATGGCGGGCGAAATGCTCACCAGCTTTGACCTGACCAACGCCAACCCGCGCCGTATCGCGGTCAAGGAAGCCGTCTTCCCCTTCGCCCGCTTCCCGGGCGTCGACCCCCAACTCGGCCCGGAAATGCGTTCGACCGGCGAAGTCATGGGCTGGGACGACGATTTCGGCATGGCCTTCCTGAAATCCCAGCTCGGCGTCGGTGTACGCCTGCCCGAAAGCGGCAAGGTCTTCATCTCGGTCCGCGACGCCGACAAGAAGGGCGTGGTCGAACCGGCCCGCAATCTCGTCAAATTCGGCTTCACCCTCATCGCCACCAGCGGCACGGCAGCCTTCCTGGAGAGCCAGGGCCTGCCCGTCACCCGCGTCAACAAGGTGCTGGAGGGCCAGCCACACATCGTTGACGCAATGATCAACGGTGACGTGCAAATGATGTTTAATACAACTGAAGGGGCTGCTTCGCTCGCTGACAGCGCCTCGATCCGTCGTACCGCCGTGAACCGCAAGATCCCGTATTTCACAACACTTTCAGCCTCAATTGCCTCTGTTCAGGCGATTGCGAGCCTGAAAACCCGGGAAATCTCGGTTCGCGCCTTGCAATCGGCCTGAACGGGGGCCACTTGACGGCCTCAAATTTTGAGCCAACCTCTTCGCCGCAAATCACGAGGAATATCGACATGGAACGCATTCCCATGACCGCTGAAGGCCATGCTGCGCTTCAGACAGAACTGAAGGCCCTGAAGTCCGTTGAACGCCCGAACATCATCGCGGCGATCTCGGAGGCTCGGGAGCATGGTGACCTGTCTGAAAACGCCGAATACCATGCCGCCAAGGAGAAGCAGAGCTTCATCGAGGGGCGCATCAGCGAGATTGATGACAAGCTCGCCCGCGCCGACGTGATCGACGTCAGCAAGTTTTCCGGCACCAAGATCCGCTTTGGCGCGACCGTGACCATTGTGGACGTCGATACCGAGGAAGAACAGACCTACAAGATCGTCGGCGAGGACGAAGCCTCGGTGAAACTCGGCAAGATCTCGATTACCTCGCCGATCGCCCGTGCCCTGATCGGCAAGGAGGAAGGCGACGAGGCCGAGGTGTCCGCTCCGTCCGGTGCGCGCGCCTACGAGATCTCCAAGGTCGAGTACAAATAAATGAGTGGGGGCGGCCCGCTCGGACCTTCCGTCTGGGCGGTGTCGGATGGCCGCGCAGGCAACGCTGCACAGGTACGTGCGGTGATGCAGGCGCTGGGCGAAACCCGCCGCTGGATGCGCATCGCACATATTGAAGGTGCCGGTCACCGGGCAGACCCGGTAACGCTGACGCCGCGCGCGCCCTTCGTCTGGCTGCCGGCCGATGCCTGGCCCTGGCCCCTGCAATCACTGCCAGCCGCCCAGCGCGCCCTGATTGCACCGCCCTGGCCCACCGTCTGGATTGCCGCCGGTCGCCGGTCTGCCGCCATCACTCGCGCCGTGCGCAAACACTCCGGCGGCAAGACCCTGACCGTGCAGATCCTCGACCCGAAAATCTCGCCGGACAATTTCGACCTGCTGGTCACGCCGGTGCATGACGGCGTCACCGGCGACAATGTCATCCAGACCATCGGGTCGCCTTCCTATTTCGCGCCCGACCTGATCGAGGATGCCGGCCAGGCCTTCGCCGACCTTGCTGACGAGCGCGGCAAGAGCGCGATCATCATCCTCGGCGGCGATTCGAAGACGCACACCTTCTCGCAGGCTGCGGCCGAGCGGCTGGACGCCCAGCTGCGCGAGCTCGCTGGCCTCGGCTGGCGCCTGCGCATCACCACGTCACGCCGCACGCCCCTGCCCGCCATCTCCCGCTTCCGGACCCTGGCCGACCAGGTCGGCGCCCGTTTCTGGGCCGGGCCCGAGGACGGCCCGAATCCCTATCTCGCCTGGCTGACCTTTTCCGACGTTGCGGTCGTCACCGAAGACAGCGCCAACATGCTGTCGGACGTCGCCTGGCATGGCCTGCCGGTGCATATCGCCCGCCTCGAGGGCCGGGCCGACAAGTTCGACCGCCTGCACCAGAGCCTGATCGATCATGGCGCGGCCCGCTGGTTCGACGGCACGCTGGCCACCTGGCCCTACCCGCCCCTGCGCGAGGCCGACCGTGTCGCCGACGCCATCGTCGCAAAGCTGCTGGAGCGTTATCCCCAGCCCGCCATGCCGGCCAGCGGCACCCACGCCGCCCCGCCCGACTGGATGAGCTGACCCTTGGCCCACGGGCGATGAAACTCTTCCTGCTGACCAGTCTGACGATGGTGGCCTTTGCCGCCAACTCGATCCTCAATCGTTTCGCGCTGGCCGATGGCGCCATAGATCCTGCCAGCTTTGCCGCGCTTCGTGTCGCCAGCGGCGCGCTGGTCCTGTGGGGGCTGGTCGCGCTGCGCCGACGCGAATGGACGCTCTGGTCCGCCACACGCCCCGCAGGCGCCATCACGCTCGCCACCTACATGATCGGCTTTTCGTTCGCTTATATCTCGCTCGGCGCTGCGGTCGGTGCGCTCATCCTGTTCGGCGGCGTCCAGGTCGTGATGTTTGCCGGCGCCCTGCTGTCACGCCAGCGCATCGGCAGCCTGCAGGCGCTCGGCGCCGCCATCGCGTTCGGTGGACTGGTCTGGCTGCTCTGGCCGTCCGGCGGCGCGGCCCCCGACCTGCTCGGCGCGGGGCTGATGCTTGCTGCCGCGATCGGGTGGGGCATCTATTCCCTGATCGGACGGGGCAGCACCGATCCGACAGGCGACACGGCAGCGAATTTCATCTTCGCCGTGCCGCTGGCCCTGCTCGCCCTCTGTGTCACCCTTCCGGCACCCCTGACCCCCACGGGCATCGCCCTCGCCGTCACCTCCGGCGTCGTCATGTCCGGCCTTGGCTATGCGCTATGGTACACCGTCCTGCCGCGCCTCAGTTCCGCCACAGCCGCCATTGCCCAGCTCAGCGTGCCGGTCATCGCCGCCCTCGGCGGGATCACCCTGCTCGGCGAGGCCGTCTCGCTCCGCTTCCTGGTTGCGTCCGCCCTCGTGCTGGGCGGAATCGCCATCTCCCTGGTCCGGAAACGCCAGGCACGCTGACGCGCCCGACCGGTGGTACGCCTTCAGAGGGCGCCGCCGATTTCCCGATACAGCTGCAATACCAGTTTTCGCAAATTGAAGACCGCGAACCCCCCGAGTACCAGCGGAATCAGCGCTTCAGGCCGCCCGCCAATCGCCAGCACCAGTCCGGTAGACAGCATCATCAATCCGACGATCGACAGCGCGAATATCCGGATGACTTCCGAAATGCGGCTCAATACTTTTGTCAGGAAATGATACATTGATCTCGCTTGCCTCCGGGGCCGGAACCCTCTGTGTACAGCGCCCATGAAAGCAGAACTCCGTTTAAGTTCTGCTAAGCAGAACGCAAAATCCTGTGATTACGCCCGGCGGCAAGGGAACCAATGGGGCTTCCCGCACCGGCCGCTTGCGCCGCAAATCCAGGCAATGGACATCCAGACGCGCGCGGACAGACGGCAAATTCTTTTCACCGAGTGGCCCGTTTTGAGGCCGCTTGCCGCCTAAGACTATGGAGCCCTCTCGTACATGAGGCGGTCAACACATGAAGGGACATAGCCATGCTGCGATCCTGCCTTGCCACGCTCGCGTTCAGCGTCATCATCACCCAGGCATCCGCACAGGTGCCCGAGGCGATCCAGCCGGGATCAGATTCCTATGTCGTAGATGGTGTTCACCATCTCGCGCCCAATGAAGAAAATTGGGAAGACAGCGTGTGGAACGAGAGAATTTCGTCCAGATTCGTGACGGGCCTTCCCTACGAAAAAGTGTGCATCCAGTATTTTCACAGTTCGAAGGAAAATGGCTACACGGACTTTCCCCGACACCACGTATCGCCGTGGGATGAATGGGTGGGCGCCACGGAGGCAGATCTCGGCCTGATGTTTCACTCAAATTGCATGCCGGTCGAGCAATACCTGGTCGGCACATGGCAGGTAAGCAACGCGAATGGTGAGACACTTACCCATTTCAAGCAAGACGGGCACTTCGACGCCGTCTTCCACCCCGAGGCAGGGGGGACCGAACAGCAGTTTAGCGGAAAGTTTCGCGTATCCGATGAAGATAGCGGCTATTTTCATCTGCTGGCGCGCCTCGATCCGGCGCCGGGGGAAGAGGCCGTGACCATCCTGAACCTCATGCAGATCGATCGAGACGGGCGCCTGCAGAACCTGACCGCGCAGGCAGAAGCCGTTCGCCTGGTGGGGCATTGAAGGCTTAGCGGCGTTTTCCGGCCCGGCTTGGCCTAGTCGCAGAAGCTCGAGCTGCCGCACATGTACTGGCCCGTTTTCCCTTCAAGATAATTCATTCGCGATTCAAATTGGGCATCTGCCAAGGCCGAATTTGCGGTGCTGGCAGCGGAACTGTACCCTTGGGATCCGGACGGTATCGTGACCGGTTTGCCCTGGTATTTGGCTGCCGCGTTCAACATGTTCTGGGCGATGTTCCGCTTGGCGGCCTCCGCGCGCTCGACATTGGCGCGGTAGTCGATCAGGCGGGCATGCGCATCCAGCACTGCTGTCTCCTCGGCGGTGGCGAACTGCCTGGCGATCTCGATGTCAGCGAGGCCGACGCCCGCGCCCGGACCGGCGGCGATCGAACGCATGACCGTCTGGTAGACATCGCGCTGTGTGAGCTGGCGCCGTGCAGTCTGCATCGCCAGCGCGTAATTGCCGGCGGCCAGCGCCTGATCGTATTCGATGCGGGCCTGGGCCTGCCGGGCTGCGGAGTCGGCGGCCAATTTCGCCAGGCTGGCCTGGCGATCGCGCGCCTGCTTGTCCTTGAACGCCTGGTAATCGGCGTTTATTTTGTCACTGCGGGCGCGCTGGGCGGCGAGATCCGCTTCCCACCACGCCATGGCGGCGGCTTCACTGGCTTCAGGCGCCGGCGTGACCGTTTCAAACAGGCCGTAGCGACCGCCGACCTTGTAGCGATAGACCTCGAAAGTCCCATCGGTCCGGGTTGCCACGATCGGTTCGACGGCTGCGTAGGACCGGAACGTGATGTGGTGCTTCGGGTCAGGGACGTTGAGGTCATGGATGGATTTGAAATCAGCGGCATTGGACGTGGTGGCGATCTCGAGGAAGGTGGGGATTACGCGGCTCCTCTCCCCGAGTACGTCCTTGTTCCCACTCTCGGACACCAGGGCCATAGCGACCTGTTGGTCATCCGTCTCCCAGACCGCGACAAACTTGTAGAGTAGATCGCACGACGGCCTGCCGTAGACGCAGATGGGTAGGTCGGCAGCGTAGGGTGAGGGATCCGGCGTTTCGGGCTGGTAGAGTTGCGCGAGTTGGGCGGCAGGCAGCGGTTCGATTTTTGACGTGAGCGTACCGGCCAGCGGACGAATGCCGATCAGGCTGTCGGGCTTGGCGATGACGTCGGCGCCGCGCACCGGCCAGAACAGGCGGCGCGCATGATCGATCTCGAACAGCATGTAATTCCGGTTCAGCCCATAGGCTGCCATGATCAGGGGTTTCATCGGCGGCGTCAGGGCGGTGGCGCCCGTTGCGTCAAAGACCTGATCGAAGATCTTTCCGTTTGCATCCAGCCGGTGAACCAGAAGCGACCCGTCATCCATGATTTCCACGGACGCGCGGCCTTTTGGCAGCTGCGCGTCGGCAATCACCCGGTCGATTGACACGGCACCGGGCCGGTTGGCCTCGTCCAGCATGCGCACGCTGATCGTGCCATCGGCGGCCTTGTCGTACAGGTAGGGGATATTCGGGACTTCCGTCACGACAAGCCTGAGCGCGAACCCGACGTTTCCACGACCGATGAGCGTGGTCTTGCCGGCCAGCGTGTCAATCATGTAGGCGTCCTGCGATCCGCTCAACCGTCCGTATGCCACGTCTGCAGTCGTCATCCCGAGATCGGCCCATTCCGGTTCGATCAGCCAGCTTGTCTCAAACCGTTTCGACGTGTTCTTCGTCACATAGCTGACGCCATAGACCAGTTCCCCGGTTTTCCGGTCACGGAAGACGCGCTTGGTGAAGCTGGTGGTATCGCCGATGCCGGGATTGTCAGTGATCCTGCAACAGAAGCGTTCGACCGCGGATTTCAACCTCTGCGACTTGCAGCCCAGGGCGTCATGGTGTGATTCGCATTCCCCCGGTGGGGCCACTTCGAGATTGCGGGGAACCTTGGCGTGTTTTTCGGAACGCTCGGCTTCGGCGGGGCCGCCTGCAGCAAACAGGCAAAAGACGGCAACAAGCAAGGCGAAACGGGTCATTTCAGACTCCACATTGGAGGAACGATCATTCAGACCTAGACCGCGCCGTGGTATTCTCAAACCTCCAAAATCAAGCCCGTGAGAGTTTGACGTTTGGCAGGAATGACACGCTCCGGACGTTTGCCACCTAAGGGAGCGAAGCGCGGGTTCCGGGATGATACGGTCGCCTGGGAGAGATGAGTCTCTTCCTGACCAGGAGGCGGCATTTGTGTGGGGACAGATCGTCTCTTATCCGCCCCCTCCGGCACCCGGCCTATAATGGCACCGATGCCACCCTTCTCCCTCCTCGTGCCCATGCCCGGCCTGCCCTGGTACCTGCTGCCGCTCTGGCCGCTGATCTTCTGGCGCATCCAGCGCCTGAAGGCATGGTTCAGGGCGACCGGTCATCCCGGCGCGCAGATGCTCTGGGGCGTGATGTGGAACGGGCGCGTCGTGCTCATCCGTCTGTCTGACGACATGTCCGTGCAGCGTTCGTGCAGGTATCGTGCACCTGTATCGGACCGCCTGGGGCTTGCCCTCACAGACACCCAGCCCCGGTGCCCCGGGTGCACGCCGGGGACCGTCTCGGTGTGGCTCGGGCACGCTTCAGGCGATCCCGGCCTGCGCCGGGCGTACGGTCTCGCAGGCGCTGTCCCCGACACCTGACCTGACATCCCGATCCGAAAACCGGCCCCCACCCTCAAGCGCCCTCGCAGGCGTCGCAGGTGCAGCCGCCTAGGCGGCCACCACGCGCTGGTCGGCCGGGATCGTCCGCAGGATGAACCCGCCGCCGAAAATCCGCGTGCCGTCTTCGGGATCATACAGGACCGCCGCCTGGCCGCGCGCCACGCCTTCTTCCGGCTGGTCGAACCAGATCACCGGGATGTCGCCCTGCCAGCCGAGCCGCGCCGGTACCGGCGGCTGCGTCGAGCGCACGCGCACCAGCACGGGCGCACCGGCATCGGCTGCAGATTCAAGGCTTCCGGCGCCCAGCCAGTTCAGCTCTTCGAGCAACAGGCCCGATGTCATCAGCGCCTCGCGCGGCCCGACAATCACCCGCCGTGTCGGCGCGTCGATCTTGACCACGAACAGGGGTTCGCCCACGGCCACGTTCAGGCCGCGCCGCTGGCCGATCGTGTAGTGAATGACGCCTGCGTGCTGGCCAAGGACCCTCCCGTCAAGGTGCACGATATCGCCCCCGCGCCCGGATCCGGGGCGGATTTTCTCGACCACTTTGGCGTAGGAACCGTCCGGCACGAAGCAGATATCCTGGCTGTCCGGCTTGGCCGCGACCGGCAGGTTGAACTTATCCGCCAGCTCCCGCACCTGCGTCTTCGGCAGGCCGCCGAGCGGGAAGCGGATATAGGCCAGCTGTTCCCGCGTCGTGGCGAACAGGAAGTATGACTGGTCACGGCTCGCGTCGGCTGCGCGGTGAAGCTCCGGCCCGTCCTTGCCCTCGGTCCGGCGGATATAGTGCCCCGTCGCCAGGCAATCGGCGCCCAGCTCCTTCGCGGTGCGAAGCAGGTCCGAGAACTTGACAGTCTGGTTGCAGCGGATGCACGGAATCGGCGTCGACCCGGCCAGGTAGGTGTCGGCGAAATCTTCCATCACCTGCTCGCGGAAGCGGCTTTCATAATCCAGCACATAGTGCGGAATGCCGATCTGGTCGGCGACGTTGCGGGCATCATGGATATCCTGGCCCGCGCAGCAGGAGCCCTTCTTCTCGACGGCAGCGCCGTGGTCATAGAGCTGCAGCGTGATGCCGATCACGTCATAGCCTTCGGCCTTCAGCATCGCGGCCACGACCGAGCTGTCGACCCCGCCCGACATGGCGGCGACAACCCGCGTATCAGCGGGGCTTTTTGCAAAACCGAGGGAGTTCACGCCGCCTGTCCAGGCAGCGGTTTCTGTATGTGTCATGTCTTACTCCAACCGGGTTCAAGGCCCGGAGCAGCTTCAGGAAACCGCGATATAGCGCGGGACAAGACAAATTGCGAGAGGCAGGCTTCAGAACCAGGTTCGCACGCCTGCCACGAAGGCGGTACGATCCGTCTCCTCGCCTGCCGCCTCGAGATAGTCTGCCGTGCCGCCGAAACTGCCCTGCCATTCGACGCCGATATAGGGCGCAAACTCGCGGACGAATTCATAGCGCAGACGCAGGCCTGCATCGAGGCTGGTCAGGCCCGACCCGGTCTCAAGGTCCGGAATGTCCTGCGCGGCGAATTCGGCCTCCACGCGCGGCTGCAGGATCAGGCGCTGTGTCAGGCGGACCTCGTATTCCGTCTCGATCCGCGCGGTCAGGTCGCCTTCGCTGCTGAGGAAAGCGGCCGCATCCACCTCGAACCAATAGGGCGCAAGGCCCTGAAGCCCGAGCACGGCATGCGTGCGGCCTTTGGGCTCGAGGTCATAGCGGATGCCGCCCTGCAGGTCGAAATAGGGCGAGATCGCATGCGACCAGAGGGCCTGGACTTCAGCGTCTTCCACGGCGTCGGTCTCCAGCGAGTAAGTGCCCTCGCTCTTCAGCCACAGCTTGTCCACATCGCCGCCATACCAGCCGTTGCCGTCCCAGACGAGCGCGTCGCCGGCATCCGATGATTGCAGTTCCAGCCGGTCTGCCATGACAGAAACCTGACGCATCGCGCCATGGTGCATCAGCATTGCCTTGCGCACCGCCGCCATCTCGTCGGCGTCATGATAGGCGTCGGCCATTGACCACGGTGGGCCGGTCTCCTCGGCGACGACTGGAAATGAGACCAGGCCGGCGAGCGCGAACAGGGCAATCGAACGGATCATCGCTTCATGTCCTCCTCGTCCATCTCGCCATGGTTCATCGCCGAGTGATCCATCGTGGAATGATCCATCATCTCGTGCCCCTGATGGGTGTCCAGCGGGGCGGCCGCTGGCGACGGCATCACCGTGACGACCTGCATCATCCCGGCGGCCATGTGGAAAAGCAGGTGGCAGTGGAAGGCCCAGTCGCCGACATGATCGGCGGAAATATCCACGGAGAGTCTCTCCGCCGGCTTTACGATCACGGTATGCTTGCGCGGCAGGTGGCCGCTGGCCTCCGCACCGGGAATGACGAGATCGAAGAACATGCCGTGCAGGTGGATCGGATGCGGCATCATCGTGTCGTTGATCAGGGTCAGGCGCACACGCTCGCCTTCATGGAACTGGATCGCTTTCGTCACCTCGGAGAACTTCACGCCGTCGAACGACCACATATAGCGTTCCATGTTGCTGGTCAGGTGTACGACGATCTCGCGGCCCGGCGCACGGGTGTCCGGGTTCGGGTCCAGGCTGCGCAGCTGGCTGTAGGTCAAGGTGCGGTGGCCGACATCGGCGAGGCCTATGCCGGGTTCATCCAGGCGGCTCATCGGCATGGCAGCAAGATTGGCAACGCCGGGCCCGGTCTCGATGGCCGCTTCCATCGACACCATCTGGACGGCCGGGCCTTGCGGGTCCGGCATCGCGTGGCCCATCGCGGCGTGGTCCATCTTGCTGTGGTCCATGGCGGCGGGCGCGGTGGCGGCTGGCATCTCTGCGTCCATGGCCATGGATCCATGCCCCATGGCCGCATGATCCATCCCCATGTCCATCATGGTCAGCGTCGGCACGGGCCGTAGCGCCGGGATGACGGCCCGCATGCCCGGACGCGGCCCCAGCGTCGCGACAACCTGCCCCGACCGGTCAATCGATTCCGCGACGAAGGCGAAGGCCTCCGCTGCCTGCGGCGTGACAATCACGTCATAGGTCTCGGCGACGCCGATCTGGAATTCGTCGACTTCCAGCGGCTGCACGTGCAGGCCATCAGCCTGGACAATCGTCATCGGCAGGCTCGGCAGGCGCACATTGAACAGAGTCATCGCCGACGCATTGATGATCCTCAGGCGCACGCGCTCGCCCGGCGTGAACACCATGTTGAAATTGTCCGCCGTCGACCGGCCATTGACCAGGTAGGTGTAGGTCGGCGCGCCGACATCCGCGAGGTCGCGCGGCGACATGCGCATGGCGCCCCACATGGCCCGGTCGTCCAGCGCGGCGCCCAGTCCCTGCTTTTCCGCGTCGCGCAGGAAATCGCCGACCGTCCGCTGCTGGAAGTTCTGGCTGTCGGAATGCTTCTTCAGCTTCGCAAACAGCCGGTCCGGGTCACCGAAGGTCCAGTCACCCAGGACAAGGACGTATTCCCTGTCATACCCGACCGGGTCAGCGCCCTTCGGATCGATGATGATCGGCCCGTAATGACCCACCTGTTCCTGCAGGCCGGAATGGGAGTGATACCAATAGGTGCCATTCTGCGGGACGGCGTATTTGTAGCTGAACGTCTGGCCCGGCCGGATGCCGGGGAAGGACACGCCCGGCACACCGTCCATCTGGAACGGCACCAGCAGGCCATGCCAGTGGATGGATGTGTCGGTCTCCAGCGTGTTGGTGACATTCAGCGTCACCTCCTCGCCTTCGCGGAAGCGCAGCAGCGGCGCAGGAACGGAGCCGTTGACGCCGATGGCCTCGCTTGCGCGGCCGTTTATGCGGACGGGGAACTTTCCAACCGTCAGGTCGAACCGGTTGCCCTGCAGCGCGGGGATGCCGAGATTCCCCTCGCTGGCCGACCGTGCCCAGGCCGGTATGCCGGCGCCCGCTGCGGCGAGGCCGGTGGCGGCGTAGCGAAGGAAGCGGCGTCGGTTGAACATATGGGCATCCTCGCGCAACAGGGACAGAATCACACCCTTGTAGCGGAGATATGGCTATTTGTAACTATACCCCAAGGGGGTATTTCATCACTTGCGCAGTGATTTAATGCGCACCGCCGAAAACGCCGATGCGGACATTGTAGTCGGCCGCCAGCGCATAGTCGGGATCATCATCCATATCGACGATCAGCTGGCCGGCGCGCTTCAACAGCTTGTGGCAGTCACGGGACAGGTGGCGCAGGCGAAGTGTCTTGCCATGGGCGGCATAGCGGGCGGCCAGGTCTTCGATGGCCTGCAGGGCAGACTGGTCGACCACGCGGCTGCGCCTGAAGTCCACGATTACCACGTCGGGGTCGGTCTCCGGGTGGAACAGTTCGGCAAAGCCGTCGGTCGAACCGAAGAAAAGCGGGCCTTCGATCTCGTACACATGCGCACCGGGTTCCCGGATACTGTCGCGCTCGATCACATGGATGCGGCGGGCATTGTTCCAGGCATAGGCCAGTGCCGACACGATCACGCCGACGACAACCGCCGTGGCGAGGTCATAGGCGACGGTCACACCCGTCACCAGCACGATCACGAACGCATCCATCAGCGGGATACGCGTCATGATGCGCAGGCTCTGCCAGGCGAAGGTGCCGATCACGACCATGAACATGACGCCAACCAGGGCCGCCAGCGGAATGCGCTCGATCAGGCTGGACCCGACAAGGATGAAGGCGAGCAGGAACAGCGCGGCCGACACACCCGAAAGGCGTGTGCGCCCGCCGGATTTCACATTGATCATGGACTGTCCGATCATCGCGCAACCACCCATGCCGCCGAAGAATCCCGTCACCACATTCGCCGTGCCCTGCGCCAGGCATTCCTGCGAGGCACCACCGCGCTTGCCGGTGATCTCGCCGACCAGGTTGAGTGTCAGCAGGCTCTCGATCAGGCCGATCGCGGCCAGGATCAGCGCGTAGGGAAAGATGATCCTCAGTGTCTCGAACGTCATCGGCACGGTGGGGACAGCGAAGGGCGGCAGGCCACCCTTGACCGATGCCAGATCGCCCACCGTCGGCACGTTCAGGCCGAAGCCGATGACAATGCCGGCGACGATCCCGATGCCCGCCAGCGGGGCGGGAATGATCTTGGTCAGCTTCGGCATGCCCCAGATGATCGCCATGGTCAGCGCCGTAAGGCCCAGCATGATGGCAAGCGGCGCGCCGTTCATCCATTCGCCGCCGGCAAAGCCGTGGCCGCTGGCCTCTGCCGTGCCGGGCACCTTGAACTGGCTGAGCTGGGCGAGGAAAATGACAATGGCAAGGCCGTTCACGAAGCCCAGCATCACCGGGTGCGGCACAAGGCGCATGAACTTGCCCAGCTTGAAGACGCCGGCGAGCAATTGCAAGAGGCCCATCAGAACGACGGTCGCAAACAGGTATTGCGGCCCCATGCCCTCGGCAATCCGTGGATCGTGCACCAGGCCGACCATCACGACGGCAAGGGCGCCGGTCGCGCCGGAAATCATGCCCGGCCGCCCGCCGAACAGGGCCGTGATCAACCCGACAATGAACGCGGCATAGAGACCGGACAGCGGAGTCACACCGGCAACGAAGGCAAAGGCAACCGCTTCGGGAATCAGCGCGAGGGCGACGGTGAAACCCGCCAGCAACTCGGTCTTCACACGCATCGGCGTCATGGCAGAGAGGCCATTCCCGGCCCAATCGGCAGCAGAAATCCGGTCGGCAAATGCCGCAAGAGTCGATTTTACCATGGTTGGGGTCTGCCTGTATCAATCAGCCATAAAAGGTTCGGCCCCTCTTACAGGCGTCTTGCGACAAGGCAATGTCAGGGCTGTTGTCTCAGGCAGCAGAAGCGGCCGCATTGGCCGTTCCCGCAGCCACCCACGCGCCGCGGAAGTCACGGGCGGGTTCCAGCTTGTCGGTCAGGCCGATCAGGCCTTCACCCTGGCCGAGCAGGATCATGCCGCCGGGCACCAACTGGGCCGCAAGATTTTCGATCACCCGCGTCTTCGCCGGGCGGGCCATGCCGGAAAGCACATTGCGGCAGACGATGACGTCGAACTTGCCAAGACCGGCTGCGCTTTCCAGCAGGTTGTGCTGGCGGAAGCTGACCCGCGCCTTGAGCGCTTCGGAGACTTCCCACTGGCCTGTCTCGAGGCGGGTGAAATGCTTGGTGAGGCGGTGGATCGAGAGCCCCTTCTGCACCTCGTAATGGCCGTAACAGCCGATACGCGCCCTTTCGCTCGAGACCTTGCAGATATCCGTCGACAGGACTTCGATCTTGGCCCCGCGCAGGGCTGCGGGCAGCTCGTCCTCCAGCTCGATGGCCAGCGAATAGGCCTCCTGGCCTGTTGAGCCGCCGGCAAACCAGATTTTCAGACGCCCGGTGTTCGAGGCCTTCAACCGTTGCGGCAGGACATCCTCGACGATCCGTTTCAGGGTGTCGCGCTCGCGGAAGAAACTTGTATCCTTGGACACCAGTGCGGCGGCGACTTCTGCAGCAAAAACAGGGTTTGCGCGCGATTTCAGGCAATGGACAAGGTCGTCCATCGACCCGAATCCCTCGCGCCGTGCGATCGCTGCAAGCCGCGCCTCTATCAGGTACGCCTTGGATTTCGGAATCGCCTGACCTGACCCTTTCAGGGCCAGGTCCGCCAATTCATTGAAAACCGCATCCTGCATGTCCCACTCCGGTTTCAGGCGTTCCAACCCGCAATCGTTACCAATATCGGTGTCTTTGTTAAGAAATGCTTCAAACCAGCCCTACTTCTGCAAATTTGCTTTCCAGAATATCCGCGTCGAACGGCTTCATGATGAACTCGTCCGCCCCTGACCGGATGGCCTCGCTGATATGTTCAGCGTCATTCTCGATGGAACAGAACACGACAAGCGGCTTCTTGCCGCCTTCTTCGCGGCGCAGTGCCCGCAGGAAATCCAGGCCGTTCATGACCGGCATGTTCCAGTCCAGCAGCACGGCATCCGGCATTTCGGTGCGGCATGCCGTTAGCGCCTCTGCCCCGTCACCGGCCTCGGTGACATTGAACTTGAGATCCTGGATGATGCGTGCGGCCACTTTGCGCACGACACGTGAGTCGTCGACGATCAGGCAAGTTTTCATGGTCCCGCTCCCGCTAGGATTTCGTTAAGTCAGGTTAATTCCTGCCCGAGGAGCGTTAAGAAAATACTGCTGGGCGGAAAGAAACCTTCCCTGTCTGGTATCAGCCTTCGGCGCGAATGTGCGTCGCCATGATGATGGCAACATCTTCGCCCTGCTTGGCCGTGATCTCGCCACCAAGATTATCACAAATCATCTTCGCGAACAGCGGTTGAATATTCTCGGGCTTCCAGCCGTCCTCAGGCTCGATCCCCTGAACGGACCGTGCCGCTTCATCCTTCATCTTGACCCGCTCGCCGCGACTGCTGACCGTCATGGTCATTCCGGCCGCTTCATTGCGGACCTTGGCAATGATCACGCCGCCGCGCGGCAGCGTGTCCACAGCCATCATGATCAGGTTCATCAGAAGGCGCGCATGCGAGAAGCTGAGATGGTCGGTGGTAATATCCCACTCGATCGTGGGTTTCAGGCCATGGAGGTAGTTTTCCGTGATCTTCTTGAATTCGTGCATGTCGGCCGTGCCTGCCTGCAGGCCGAGCGAGCCATAGGCATAGCGCAGGAACTGGATCGTCGAGGCGGCCTTCCTGGCGCTGGAGCGCAACAGCTCTTCGAACTGCGCGTCCATATCCGAGTCACCGGGCTCGTCGAGCATTTCCAGCGCACTGGTCACGCCCGATACGGGGGAGACGAGGTCGTGGCAGATGCGCGACGAGATAAAGGCCGAGAGGCGTGCAGGATCGATCATGGGAAGGTCCAGCCGGTGTTGCAAAATGACTTGGGTGCAAAATCGAGGGCGTCGGCGTCCGTGTCAATCAAACAGACGTGAAAGTCTTCAGGCGCGCTGCGTTGCCAGAAGAAAATCAGCCCCCGCAGCAGGGCTGCGAGGGCTGGGAAATTCATGCCGGCACGAAGGACCGGGCTGTGGATGCCTGATGCGGCAGATGCCAGAGCCTTTGCGGCCTAGTTCTGTTTCCAGCTGCCCGTTTCGTCCATGTAGTATTGGCCGGGGCCCGCCTTCGCGATCTGCTTTTCACCGGTCACACGGGCAACCTGGGCCACGGTCGTGCCGGTTTGCTTCGACAGCTGTTCATACAGCGCGCGGCGTTTGTTGTTTATTTCCTGAACCTTGCGCACGACTGCCGGGTCAGCCGATCCGACAACGCCGAGATAGCCGTCGATACGCTCACCCACTTCGCCGGCAGATATCGCCGCCTCGATCTGGGGGTCTGCCGCGTGGGCCGCCGGTGCGCTGACCACTGCCAGAGAGGCGAACGCGATGGCTAGGAAGACATTCTTGATCATGGTCATTTCATCACTCCTGTCGTCGCTATTGCGGGAACAGATCAGGGTTGTTGTCGATCAGGTTCTCGACTTCCTTGTCCAGCTTGATGTGGACTTCCTGGTCGATCTTGACGTTGAGATTGATTGTAATCGGTTTGTCCGACGGTTCAATGCGGAGCGTGGGCGTGCACGCTGCGGCCAGCGCAACGCATCCGACCAGCAAGAGAGCTTTGGGCGGGGTCATCAACAGGGGACTCCTTTCATTCGAGCGCGAACATGACACGGTTCCGCTTAACGTCAATCGACCGAACCGTTGTACCTCATTCACCTTTCGCATTGCTTTCCTGCTTCTTCTGGTCGTTGACCAGATCGACAATGACATCGACGAACTGGCCCTGCTGGCTGGAATAGCGTGTGGAATTCACGAGTTCCTGGAGGTTCGAATCGAATGTGAAGTTGAATTGGAAGGCCTGTCCCTTCGGCATTGTCAGCTTGTCGCCGAACGCCAGCGGCCTGGTATTCTTCCCCAGCAGGTGAACGCTGGCGACGGTCCGGTTTGTCAGGTCACCGGTCAGGCCAATTTCAAGAATCGAGAAATCAAGGTCGCGCAGCGCATCGAATGCGAGTCTCGCGTTGGAGTCGCTGCCGGCCGCCGCGTCGACGGCACCCCCCGTATAAGCAAGGTGACCACCTTTCTTGTCTGCTGACAGGCGGGCATCCCGCACCAGGACCTGGCTGCCTTCGAAGTCGACCGGGAAACGGCCGCTGACCGTGCCGGTCGCATCGACGTCAGGCAGCTTCAAAACCGCGATCAACTGGCTCAGGTCGATCGCCTGGGCCGCCACTTCAACGCGCTGGTTGGTGCCACCCAACGTCCATTTCAGGGGCGCGAGGGCAATGGTGCCACCGGCAAACGGGAAGGTTGCCGATTCCACGCCGATCACGCGGCCATTGTCGAGGTGGAACACCATTCGCCCGTCTGTGAGCGGGACGCCGATATTCATGGCCCCCACGGTGACAACCTGGGCGCGGTCGGTCGTCAGGCCGAGCAGGTCACTGAACCGGACATGGCCGTTCACCCCGTCGACGCGGCCCAGCCGGGTCGTCTGGAACCCGAAATCCGCGACCGTTACCTCGCCGGTGCCGGCGAGACGGCCCGAGTCGATATCAATATCGGCGAGCGCCGTGACCTCGCCACTGGCATAGGTGAAGGCACCGCGCAGGCGCTCCGACAGCATGACGGGCTGCAGGCTGCCGGGGCGGAACTGCAAGGGAAGCGAGCGGATCGCCGCCTTGCCCGTCAGCGCGACAATATCGAGATCGAGCGTCGTATTGGCCACGATGTAACCATCCTTCTTCAGGCTGAGCGGGCCTGTCATGGTCATGTGGCCGTCCTTCAGGGTCGCCGAGAAGTCAGCCGTCAGTGGCGCGTAGAGCGGGTCCTCGATGTCGTCCCGGATCAGCACGCCAGATGCGCTGAGGCTGCCCGACACACTGCGGGCGCCGCTGGTGCCGTCGAACTGGAAACTGTCTGCGGATACGTGCGCAGGGATCAAGCTGCCGGTAAAATCCGTCGCCCCGAGGCGGGCTGACAATTTGGGCGCGCCCTTGCCTGTTGCCACGCCCATGCGCGGCGCCTTGCCGGAGATGCCCAGTGTGCGGTCGCCAATGTCCAGCGGCAGGTCGAGCGTATCGCCGCGGATCGTCATGGCCAGCCCGCCATTTGACGACCAGTCGATGATTGCATTGGCGAGATCGACCGTACCGGACGTCGCCCCGCTTGCGAACGGCAGGCTGAAGGCACCCAGCCTTACCGCACCGCTCGGCGCGCCAGTCCGATCGTGCACGAACACACCGCCTTCGGGGCAGACGTCCGTGCTCAGCTGCTTGACGCGGATGCTGCCGAAATCAAAGCCTTGCGTGGAAAGGTCGAAGCATTTCGTGGCTTCCGGCCTGACATCCCATTTGCCGTCATGACGCTGGGCACGGATCCCGCCGGAAAGGCGCGTCGAGTCCAGCGCGAAACCCGAAACCATGCCGGACAGCGCCATCCATCCGCGGCCAAAGACAGTGAGGTCGCCTTGGCCGCTCTCCAGTCCAAACGTGCTGAGGTCGGCCGACAGCGTGCGCCCGCCCGCCGCCCAGGGCTTGAGGCGCAGGGCTTCGGCGCTGATCCTGAAACCGCTGTCAGTCAGGTCCGCACTGCCCAGTTCCAGCACAAGGTCCGGCGCACCGCCGCCACCAAGCACGATCGTGCCTCCACCGTGCCTGTCAGTGCCCCGGATCGCCAGCCACGGGGCATCGTCAGGCGGTGTGACGGTGGCGTGCAGGCCCGAGGCTGCCGCCAACTCGGTCGTCTGGCGGCTGGTGAAGGTGATTTCGCCGTCCTTGCGGCCGGTGCTGAATTCCGTCGTGAGGCTGAAATCCTGCAAGGCCCTGTCGACGGCGCCGCGCAGGCGTATCCCGTGGTCTGCAAGGGGGCCGGGAAACATGATCGGCGCGGTCAGGGCGCTTCGCAGGGCCGGAGTCAGGCCGACACCGGATGCCGTGGCCGGGCCGGAAAAGAGCAGTCCGCCTTCTGACGTCCGGCTGGCAACGCCACGCACCGAAAGCGCACGGCTCTGGCCCTGCGGCGCCGAGGCGCTCGCCGCCGCGACCGTGACAGGCCCGCCAATATTTCCGGCATCACCCTTGAGATCAGCCTCCATGTGCAGCTGTGCCGCGCCGAAGCCCGCCATGGAAAAGGTCGCCGCATCAACCTGGAAGACACCCGTCCTGAGCGCCGCAAGCACATCATTGATCGACATGCCCGGAAACTCGGTAAACGTCGCGGTGCCGTCCGTATGCCCCTGTTTCACTTCGCCGCCGGGGAACAGGGCATCGGCGACCGAACTGGTCCATTCCAGGCGCATCGGTCCGGTGCCAGCCGCGTCAGCGTCAATCGTTGCGTCAAGTTTCGCATCATGGATCGACAGGCCGTCCACGTCGGCCCGCTCCAGGACCAGCGACGCCTTGCCGGCAATACGGCCCTGGTCGGCAGTCATGTCGACGATGCCTTTCGACCATGAGAATTCCGATCCGTTGCCCTTCAGGGCCGCCGGCGTCATTGCCAGATGCAATTCACCCTTTTGCGGGAATGTTCCGTTTACGGAGATGGCAGCCGACAAGGTGCCGGCCTCGGTCTCCAGGAAAACCTGTCCGCCGGTGACGTCGATCGGCGGCATATTGAATCTGGAACCACCACCGCCGGACGAACCGGCCAGATTCTCCAGGCCGTAAAAACGCACGCCCTTTGCATCCAGCGTTCCGCGCACGACCGGCGTCTCGACGACTATCCCCGTGACCTCCGGCGAAAACAGGCCTGCCCAGCCAAGCGCAGCGCTGACTTCTGCTGCGCGGAATGGCACGTCACCACCAGCGCCGACCTTCAGGTCGCGGAGCGTCGCGCCGTCCAGTCCGAGCCGGACGACCGTGGTCTCGCAGACGAGGCCCCGGTCAGCGCACCAGGATTTCACCACCTGCTCTGCAATCGTTTTCCGGGCGACCCAGCCAAGGATGCCGCCCAGGACCAGAACCAGCGCAACACCGATGAGCACCCGGCGCACCCAGCGTGCGGGCCTTGCCGGCTGCTGGCCAACCGTTTGCCCTAAATTTTTGTCATCTGTTGCGTTCACTGTGAGTTCCGGCTTGCATCTTGCTTGTGATGGTACCTAGGGTCTTAATAAGGCAAGAAGGCCAAAATGGTGCGTGTTCTGGATTCTTTAACACGCAAATGACAAAATGGATGCCTGACCAATCGAACCATTTCGAGATTGACGCAGGGATATGACGGGAAGTTGCGCGTGAAAGAAGTCACCGAAACCAAACCCCAGCTGGAGCACCAGCCCAAGCGGAACCTTTCGCAGGGACTGAAGAGTCTCGCGGTTCTTTTCGTGCTGGGAACAGCGTCCGCCATTGCCGGTCTCGTCATGGTCGATCCTGCAGGCCAGCCAACCCACGGCACCGCCGCCGCCGCAACGCCGCCGCCGCTCGCCACCACGCTCCTCAGCGCCACCGACCTGACTGACCCTGTGGTGCTCGAGCACAAGACCGGCACGCTGAAATCGCGCCAGACACTCACCGATCTGGTCGTCGGCCTTGGCGCCAGCCACCAGGACGCCAACAGCGCCCTGCAAACACTCTATTCCGGCGAAATGCTGGATGCCCGTCGCCTCCGCCCGGGGCTCGTCGCAGAAGCCTATCTCGACGGCGACACCCTGAAGGCGCTGTCCATTCGGGCCGAACCTGACCGGTCATTGCTGATCACGCGTGAACAGGACGGTGCGTGGTCTGCCGCCGCCCTCAATGCCCGCCTGACACCCAGCTACAAGCGCGTTGCCGCCGCAATCGACACGTCGATCTACGAAACCGCCCGCAGCCTCGGCGCGGGCGACCAGCAGGTTGTCGATTTTGCGGATGCTTTCGCATATGACGTTGATTTTCAACGTGAAATTTACCCAGGCGACCGGTTCGAAATCGTCTACGAAACCTTCGTCGATGAACATGGCAATCCGGTCAAATCCGGAGACGTCGTGTTTGCCTCACTCGATGGGCAGGCCCTGTCGCGTGACTTTTACCGGTTCACGCCGAGTGACGACCAGGTGCCCGACTATTTCGACAGTCGCGGTGAAAGCGCCACGAAATTCCTGATGAAAACCCCGATCAACGGCGCCCGCCTCTCCTCGTCCTTCGGGAAGCGCCGGCATCCGATTTCGGGTTACACCCGCCTGCACAAGGGGACCGATTTTGCAGCCCCGAGCGGCACGCCGGTGTTCGCTGCCGGACACGGAATTGTCGAACGGGCCAGCCGCTATGGCGGCTATGGCAACTACGTCAAGATCAAGCACGCCAATGGCTATGTGACGGCCTATGCGCACCTGTCCCGGTACGGCAAGGGCATGAAATCCGGCAGGCGCGTGCGCCAGGGCGATGTCATCGGCTATGTCGGCTCGACCGGCGCCTCTACCGGCCCGCACCTTCATTACGAAGTCTATATCAAGGGCGTGCCCGTCAACGCCATGCGGCTGAAACTGCCGACCGGTCGAAAACTGGCCGAGTCCCCTGACATGCTCTCCGAATTTGCCGCCCGGAAAGCCGAAATCGACCAGATTCGGGCCGATCTGGGGGCCAATATTGGCACAGCCCGGCTGGTATCGGTCTCTACCGCGACCCCCTGATACGTCCCTTGGGGCGAGTATCCGCCGAAAAATTCGCGTCGTTGATGCAGTTCTGGCCCGCTTCTTGCTGATCTGATCCCTTGTATTGCACCTGGCCACAACTGGCCTTTGCGAGGGGAATCCACATGGCAAAGTCGCCCAGTAAACGGCCGGTATCGGTTAACCGCTCGCTCAGCCCGTATCATACGCTTGAGCGCGTCGTGGCCGGCATGGTGATCCTTGGCATGCTTGGATTGTTCCTGCTCGTGCGCCCCACACCACCGGAAGAGCCGGGCAACGGAAACGCCGCGCAGGCCATGCTCGATTTCCGCAGCAACCTGCCGGAAACCTCAACGGCCCAGAAGATCGGCCAGGTCACGGCGGGCGCAGCGGCGGCGGACGTGCTCGAAGTGCTGGGCGCCAGCGTTGAAGAAGCTGAAGCGGCCGTTAGCGCCCTGCGCGAGACCGGCCTTGTCGATCGCAAACGCATGAGACCGGGCACGGCGCTGACCGCCTATTTCGACGAAAGCACACTGGACGGTGACGCAGCGCGCCTGATCGCAGTGTCGATCAAGCCGGACAAGAAGAATACGCTGCTGGCCACCCGCCAGGCCGATGACAGCTTCTTTGTCAGTGTCCTGACCGCACGGATCATGACGTCCCACCGCCGCGTGGCCGGGACGATCAAGACCCGCCTCGCTGATGCCCTGATCGAAGGAAAGGGCAACCAGGCGCATGCCGCCGCGTTTGCTGCCCTGTTTCCCGACGATCCCGATCTTGCGTCCGGCGGCCGTCCGGGCGAGCGGTTCGATGCCGTCTTCGAGATTGCCGAAGACGAACGCGGCAATTTCCTGGAAAATGGCGACCTCGTCTTTGCAGCGTTCAACGGCGAGACGAGCCGAGGCAGCTGGTATCGCTACACGCCAGGCGATACGGGCCGGACGGAATTCTTTGACGCTGACGGCGTCGCCGCCCAGCCCTTCCTGACCCGTTACCCCATCGGTCATGTGCCGATCAATTCCGGGTTCGGTCAGCGGTACCATCCGTTGACGGGGCAATTGCACCTGCATACGGGCGTCGACTTTCGGGCCCGGCGCGGCACCCCCGTCAGGGCCGGTGGGGATGGCGTGATCGAGCGGATGGAATTCAGTGACGGGTATGGCCGCAACGTGCGCATCCAGCACAAGCGCGGCTATGGAACGCTCTACGCGCACCTGTCGGGCTTTGCGCCGGGGATAAAGGCGGGTGATTCAGTCCGGAAGGGCGATGTCATCGGCTATGTCGGCGACACCGGTTCGGCGACGGGCGCACACCTGCACTACGAAATCCGCCGCAACGGGCGCTACCTGAACCCGATGACTCTCGATCTTCCCTCCGGCAGGAACCTGGCCACCCAACCGGGCGAGTATGCCGAGTTCCTGGCCCAGAAGGCAAAGATCGATGTATTGCGCGGCGCAACTGTCTCGCCAACCATGGCCGCAGCGACCCTGGTCACGGCGCCGGTCACACCCTGACCCGCCACTGTGCCTGGCCTCAGTTTGCCGGCACATGACTATGCAGGAATTCGAGCGTATCTGACAGGACATCATAACGCGCACGCGTCGAGCGAAGGTAATGGTCTTCGCCGGCAATCCTGACCATCGTCACGTCCGCAACGCCCTTCGCGGCTCGCTCCAGCTGCTCACTCTGCTCGATCGGGACTGTCGAATCTTCCTCACTTGCAATCAGCAATACAGGTGCCTTCAGTTCTGCCACCCTCTGCACCGGCGTGATGGAAGACCGGGCAGCCGGACTGTCGAAGCGCCCCGAACCAAGGAAGCGCTCCATCCCATTCACGGCGAAGCTTCCATACCGGTAATCTGCCAATAATCCGAACGGGCTGGTGACCGGGTTCACAGCCACCACGCATTGTACAGCCGCACTATCGTGCAATGCCGCCATCAATGCGGAATAGCCTCCATAACTCGCCCCCACGACACACGTCCGGCCCGCCTCTGCCAGTCCCTGGGCCTGGGCCCACGTCTCTGCGTCCAGGACATCCGTCACCATCTTGTCGCCGTACTCTCCGAACCCGGCGTCGCGGAATCCTGTACCGTACCCGGTTGAGCCCCGGAAATTGGGTTGGATCACGGCATATCCCGCGGCGGCAAGGCCTTGTGCCCACCAGTCAAATGTCGATGTGTCGTGCGCCTCCGGCCCGCCGTGAGGCAACAAGACGAGTGGGAAAGGTCCATCGTCTCGCGTCTTGCCGGGCGGCAGGGTCAGGTAGCCCGGGATCGTCAGTCCGTCGCGCGCGGCATACGATATGTGTTCGATCGTTCCCAGGGGACGATCGTCCAGATGCGGCGCCTTGTTGCCAAGGGGAGAGAGCGCCCCGATGCCCGGCTGGAATGTATAATACGCAACGGGCTTGCCGGGAAAGTCGACGCGAATGACGCTTTCCGAGCGATCATCTGTCCATGATTCCAGCGTGACGGACGCACCCGGCATCGCCGACCTGACGGCGGCAAGTTGAGATTGAAGCGCCGGATCCTCGAACACCTGTTCGGTCGTTTCCCCGGAATATTCAAATCCGACCACCCGCAGGGATCGCGCATCGACGACAGGCGATACAGTGCCCCCGGCAGACCCGGTTTCCATGGCCGCAAGAGAGCCGTCTGCCAGCGACAACCGGTGCAGGCCGTACGGTTCGCCTTCCTGCAGGAAGATGATCAGGTTGTTGCCGGATGTATCAAGCCCCCAAAGGGAAACCGGATTGAAGGAAACGTCGTCCCGCTGGAACAGAACCTGGTTACCTTTTGTAATGCTCACCGAGTGCAATCCGCGGCCGATATCCTTGTACCGAAGTTCAGCCACCATCTTCCCGTCGGCTGCATGCACCGCATCCACGACAAACCGCCCGTCGGAATCCACCTGCCTGGACGTACCCTTTTTCAGATCAGTTTTCATGACGTAGTACGCGAATCGATCTGCATTCTTTGTGCGCACCCGCCCCGGTTCTTTGTCATGCACCTCCGAAACAACGGAAAACATGACCTTGTCCGGATCGTCGGGGTCGATCGCCACGAGATTGTTTGTATCCACCCAACTGCGGTTGTCCTTCAACAGCATCACGGGTTTCTTGTCGGTCAGGTTAAAGGCAATCGCGCGTTCGAAGGCGTAGTCCTCCTTTCCCGAACTGACTTGCAGCGTCTCGAAAATCTCGATGTCGAGGATCAGCGTGTCGGCATTCGCCCAGTAGTGACGCATGAGCCGCGCATCCTGAATCACCGGCAAGAGGATCGGCGCCTCGGCCGAATCCAATGGAAAAATACACAAGGATGGCTTCAGTTCAGGCGAACACTCGACGGCGAGATAGCGGCCATCTGGTGAAATCTGCGGATCACCGATCGCATCGGCACGTCCAAACAATTCCGCGATATCATTAGCGCTTTCGGCTCCGGCAGCGCCACAAAGACAAAAGACACTCATCCCGGCCGCGGCCAGAAATTTCAAAGGGCTCAAGGTTTTTCTCCCGCACAGCTAGCAAATATTGCTACCCGTGCGGGAGTAATAGTTCAAGTCGGCATTTGTGGCGCCTAGTTCAATGCCACTCGTCCCTTGGCGAAATCGTTCGGTACGCCGTTGATCGAGAGCATGTCGCCTTCGACATCGACGTGGATCGTCTCGCCGTCTGCGATCCGCCCCTCCAGCAGCAGACGCGCGAGCGGATCCTGGATTTCCTTCTGGATCACGCGCTTCAGCGGGCGTGCCCCATAGACGGGATCATAACCACGGGCGGCAAGCCAGTTGCGCGCATCGAGGCTGAGGTCCAGCTTCATCTTCCGGTCCTTCAGCAACTCTTCGAGGCGCTCCATCTGGATATCGACGATATGGTCGATCTCACCACGCCCGAGGCGTTTGAAGAAGACGATCTCGTCGAGCCGGTTGATGAATTCGGGCCGGAAATGCATCCGGATCGCGCTCATCACGCTTTCGCGGGCCGACTCCGAAATCTCGCCTTCATCACCGCTCGCCAGGGCGTCTGCGCCGAGGTTGGAGGTCATGATGATCAGTGTGTTCTTGAAATCGACCGTCCGGCCCTGACCGTCTGTCAGGCGACCATCATCCAGCACCTGGAGCAGCGTGTTGAACAGGTCCGGGTGGGCCTTTTCGACTTCGTCGAACAGGATCACCTGGTAGGGACGCCGCCGCACGGATTCCGTCAGTGCACCGCCTTCATCATACCCGACATAGCCCGGCGGCGCGCCGATCAGGCGGGCAACCGAGTGCTTCTCGGAATATTCCGACATGTCGAGCCGAAGGATCGCGGTGTCATCGTCGAACATGAATTCGGCGAGCGCCTTGGTAAGCTCAGTCTTGCCGACGCCCGTCGGACCAACGAACAGGAACGAGCCGATCGGCCGGTTGGGATCCTGCAGGCCGGCGCGCGCACGGCGAACCGCATTGGACACGGCTTCAAGCGCGGCGTCCTGGCCGACGACCCGCTTGCGCAGGGCATCTTCCATTTTCAACAGCTTGTCCCGCTCGCCTTCCATCATCTTGTCGACCGGGATGCCGGTCCACTTCGACACGACAGCCGCGATGTGCTCGGGCCGCACGACTTCCGACACAAGGCCGTCTTCGGCATCCTCGGAGCCTTCGACGTCGCGGATCTGCTTTTCAAGCTCCGGGATGGTCGCGAATTTCAATTCGGACGCACGGGTCAGGTCACCCGTCCGCTGGGCTTCCGCCATGTCGGCATAGGCGCGGTCGAGCTGTTCCTTGGCCGTGGCCGTGCCTTTCAGCTTGTTCTTCTCCGCCGACCAGGCTGAGGTCAGTTCGTCGGACTTCGCCTGGAGTTCGCTGATATCGCCTTCCAGCGTCTTCAGGCGATCCTTCGACGCGGCATCTTTCTCGCGTTTCAGGGCCTCTGCCTCGATCTTCAGCTGCAGGAGGCGCCGATCGATTTCGTCGAGCTCTTCCGGTTTGGAATCGATCTGCATGCGCAGGCGCGCAGAGGCTTCGTCCATCAGGTCGATCGCCTTGTCAGGCAGGAACCGGTCCGTGATGTAACGGTTGGACAGTGTCGCTGCCGATACGATGGCGGCATCCGACACGCGGACACCATGGTGGGCCTCGTAGCGGGCTTTCAGGCCACGCAGGATGGAGATCGTGTCTTCAACCGAGGGCTCGTCGACAAACACCGCCATGAAACGGCGGGCGAGGGCCGCGTCGCCTTCGACATATTTGCGATATTCATCCAGCGTCGTCGCGCCGACACAGTGCAGCTCGCCACGCGCAAGCGCGGGTTTCAGGAGGTTGGACGCATCCATCGCCCCGTCGGCCTTGCCGGCACCGACCAGTGTATGCATCTCGTCGATGAACAGGATGACGCCACCCGCGGCCTGCTGCACTTCGTTCAGCACGGCTTTCAGGCGCTCCTCGAACTCGCCGCGGAATTTCGCCCCTGCGATCAGTGCGCCCATGTCGAGCGCAAGCAGGCGCTTGTCTTTGAGGCTTTCGGGAACGTCGCCGTTCACGATGCGCAGGGCCAGGCCTTCGGCGATCGCCGTCTTGCCGACGCCGGGTTCGCCGATCAGGACCGGGTTGTTTTTCGAGCGGCGGGAGAGAACCTGGATCGTGCGGCGGATCTCCTCGTCGCGGCCGATGACCGGGTCGAGCTTGCCGTCGCGGGCATCCTTCGTGAAATCACGCGTGTATTTCTTCAGCGCCTCATAGCCTTCTTCGGCGTTCTCGCTGTCTGCCGTTCGGCCCTGGCGAAGTTCGCCGATTGCTGTCTCGAGGGCTTTCGGCGTTACACCGGAACTGCGCAGCGCGTCGGCGGCGGCGTCTCCGGACAAGCCTGCAATCGCCGACAGCAACCGCTCTGTGGTGACGAATGAATCTCCCGCCTTTTTGGCATCAGCTTCGGCATCCTGGAAAAGCTTGGCGCCGGATTGTTCAAGGCGCAGGCCGGTATTCGAGCCGGTCACTTTCGGCAGTTTCGCCAGCGCCGCATCGACATCCTGCACCAGCAGTTCAGGCCGGCCTCCGGCCGCCCGGACGAGATTGACCGCGAGCTGGTCGCGATCGTCGAGCATGGTCTTGAGAATGTGTGCCGGTGTCAGCGCCTGATGGCCGCTCGCCAGAGCGAGAGTCTGGGCGCCCTGGACAACTGCGCGTGCGCGTTCGGTATATTGGTCGATATTCATGTATCATCCCCTTGTGTAGGCAGATCGGTTCATGGTGACAGACACCCCGCTCAGCGGCAGCGTCCATGCGATGAACTGGATTTGGGGAGTTGAGGCGGCCAGTACAAGCCGCTGGACCTGTACCTGCGTCAATCGCGCCGCAGAATGTGGTCCCGGTCCACTCGCTCGCCGACCGGAAAATCGTATTCGCCGACCTTGAGAAATCCGTGTCGTGCGTAGAACCGCTGGGCTGCCGCGTTGCCGGACCAGACGCCGAGAAAAAGGGGCGGACGGCCTTGCGCTTCCACCCAATCGATCACGCATTGCATGAGGGTCGCCCCGATCCCGGCCGAAAGCGTATCGGGATCCACATAGAGGCGCCGGAGCTGCAGTGCGCCATCCGGCATGGGATCGACAGGCAGGTCGCACGGACTCGCCTGCGCGTAGCCCGAGAGCTTGCCTTGAGGCGTCTCCGCGACCCAGACGGGGCGGTCCGCGCGGACGACCGCGTGTCGCCAGGACTCAAGCGTATAGTTTGCGGTCAGGAAGGCCTGCAGGTCACGTTCGCTATACAGGCTGCCGAACGCCGCCACGAATGACGAGATGGCGAGGTCACGCAGATTGCCTGCGTCGCCGGGACGGGCGAGCCTCGTACTGATATCGGACCGTGTACTGGACAAGGCGTCGACGCCCCCCCAGGCCGCTGCGATTTAGGCCGCCGAATCGTCGGACTGTGCCGTTTCGGCTTCCGACGCGGCCTTGCGCCGGCCACGCGACAGGGTTTTCATCACCCCATCCGTCACGGCTGCCGGTTCATCGGCCGTTTCCTTGGCCGCGTCCTTGGCTGTTTCCTTGGTTGCTTCCTTGGCACGATAAGGCTTGCGGCGGGTCTTCGGGCGCTCTGCTGCAGGCTTGTCTTCTACACCCGGCGCCTTTTCGGACGTTGCGGCCTCATCCGCGCCGTCGTCTGCGTCGATGACCTTGAGCGGTTCGCGCCGGCTGGATTCCCGTTGCTGATCAGCGGACTCATCGTCGCGAGCAGGTCGCGCGGACTCTTGCGAGTCGCTGTTCTGGTCGCTGTTGTCTGACGCGTCATTGTCATTCGAGTCATTGTTGTTGGTGTCGCGGTCATCACGCCGGTTGTCCCGGTCATCGCGATTTGTCCGCGGTTGTTGCTGGCGATCCTTCGCCTCAACCTGTTTGGCGACAATGCGCTGATAATGCTCGGCAAACTGAAAATAAGCCTCAGACAATACGCGGTCGCCGCTCGTGTGGGCGTCCCGGGCATATTGCTGGTACTTTTCGAGAACCTGCTGCGCAGACCCACGAATTTTCACATCCGGCCCGACACTTTCATAGTGGCGGTTCGGGTTGCTGTGATTGTTGCTGTTATTATTGCCGCCAGAACGGCGATTGCGCCCACGTGAGCGTTTCATGAATGTGTATCCCGTTTCATGCGCCTGCTTTTCCGACAGGCAATTCCCAACGCAATGGCCCAAAGAATGCTGGCCTAGCCCCTTATTTGCGCGAGTCTGACGAGGGTGGACCAATTGCTGTCGCAAGCGGCTTCCAACACCTCACGCATAGGTTCTAACCTGTATCATGCGCTACGCCAAGCAGAAATGTGAGCGTCAGCTCTCGGCCTGGAAGGCCCAGACGACCCGGTCATTGCCGGCCAGGTCTCTGCTGCTGCCCAGGCCGATGAAGCCGGCGTCCGCCATCAGGCCGGAAACGGACGATCTCTGGTCGAACCCGATTTCGAATACGATGGGCACGCCTGCCCGGAGCCCCGCCCGCGCAAGCATCACGATTTCGCGATAGGCCGCCAGGCCGTCCTCGCCACCATCAAGGGCGTCCAGGGGATCGTGAAGCCTGACTTCCGGGTCGAGCGACGCGATGGTCGCCGCGTTGATATAAGGTGGGTTGGAGATCACCAGGTCGACATCCGCCCAACCGGTCCATTCCGTCCAGCTGCCGGTCAGGATGCGCGCCCGGTTGCCCAACCCGAGCCGTTCGACATTCTCGCGCGCAAGGTCTGCCGCGTCGGAACTCGCGTCCAGGCCTATGCCCGTCAGTTCGGTGCGGGTCGCAAGCAGGGCGGCCAGCAGGCATCCCGACCCCGTCCCGAGGTCCACCACACGCGCGTCCCGCCCCTCCGGCAGCAACGCCAGGGCCGCCTCCACCACCACTTCGCTGTCAGCTCTCGGCACAAGCGCACGCCGGTCCGACACCAGGTCCAGGCCGAAGAAGGACGCCGTCCGGGCAATGTGCTGGAAGGGTTCGCGCGCCGCGCGCCGGGCGACAATGGCGTGGAATGTATCTGCGAGGCTCGCGGGAACCGGTTGGTGGCCACGGATGATCAGGTCGGATGTGGTGAGGCCTGACGCCACCGCCATCAGGAGCCGCGCTTCGCGCTGCGGCGCTTCGATACCGGCATCCCTCAACCGCCGGGACGCTTCAGCAAGTATCGCCGTGTAGGTCGTCCGGATCAGGTGTCCGCCTCCATTGCCGAAAGCTTGCGCGCCTGGTCTTCAGTGATCAGCGCCTCGATGACGTCGTTGAGCTTGTCGCCGGTGATGATCCGGTCGAGCGAATAGAGTGTCAGGCCGATCCGGTGATCGGTGACCCGGTTTTCAGGATAGTTGTAGGTGCGCACCTTCTGGCTCCGGTCGCCGGAGCCGATCTGGCTCGCCCGCGCCTCGGCCCGCTCCGCATCCTTGGCCGAACGCTCGCGCTCGTAGAGACGGATCTTCAGCTGATCCATCGCCTTTTCACGGTTCACGTGCTGGGACTTCTCCGAGCTCGTGGCCACGAGACCGGTTGGCAGGTGCGTGATGCGGACAGCCGAGTCGGTCGTGTTCACGTGCTGGCCGCCTGCGCCGGACGAGCGCATCGTATCGATACGGATGTCTTCCGGGCGAATGTCGATCTCGACATTCTCTGGCGCCGGAAGCACCGCGACCGTCGCTGCCGACGTATGGATCCGCCCCTGCGTTTCGGTTGCCGGCACGCGCTGCACCCGGTGCACGCCGCTCTCCCACTTCATGTGCCCGAACACGCCATCGCCGGAGACATTGGCAACCAGTTCCTTGTAACCGCCCGCGTCGCCCTCCGCCGCATCGACGATATCCACCTTCCAGCCCATGAGCTGGAAGTAGCGCGAATACATGCGGAACAGGTCGCCGGCGAACAGGGCTGCTTCGTCGCCGCCCGTTCCTGCGCGAAGTTCGATGACGATGTCGGCCTTGTCGTCGACATCCTTCGGCAGCAGCAGGACCTGAACCTCCTGTTCAAGGTCCGGCAGGCGCTCGCGCAGGTTGTCGACTTCGTCGCGGGCCAGTTCCACCATGTCGGGGTCGCCGCTCGAGACGAGCGCTTCGGCCTCTTTGAGTTCCGTTCGCGCCGAGATCAGCTCGCGCGCCTTTTCGACGACCGGCTTCAGCTCGGCATATTCTTTCGACAGCGCGATGATCTCTGCGGTTTCGGTTGCCGCGCCCATGCGCGCTTCGACCTGTTCGAACCGGTCGATGACCTGTTGCAGGCGGGAGGGTGAAATAGTGGCCATGGCCGCCCTTTAGAGCGGTTTTGGAGGCGCGTGAAGCGCCTCCGCTGCCACATTCCGTCGTCTAGAGGAAAATCCGCATGACTTCGCGGCCCGCCATGACGAACAAGGTGAGCGATGCGAGCGCGAAAACCATGAAGCGCAAGGTCACGTTTGGCTGCAGAACCTGGACGAACGAATGGACCACACGCAGCCCGACATAGATCCAGGCCAGCACGACCATGAAATGACCTTCGCCACCCGTCATCGCGGCAAAGAACATGAGAGCGTAGAAGATCGTCGGTTGTTCGTGCAGGTGATTGTAATTGTCGGCCGCCGAACGGACATTCGCCGGCATCTTGTCAACATAGGTGCCGGGATGCCGGGCATCGTCCGGATTGATCTTGGCCTTCTGCATTGCGGGAATGCGGGTGGCGTACATCCACAGCCACATCACCAGCGTCCAGCAGACCAGGGCCAGTACGGGTTTAAGAAGTTCAACAGTTACGGACATTGTGCGCCTCCCTCAGCGTTGTTTTCCTGAGAGTTTAGAGTGCAATCTGCAGTTTGAACAGAAGATTCAATTTCCCCCGGGTCATTGAAATGGGCGCTGAGAAACGTCGTGAACGCGTCGATGTCTTTCGAAACGATGCTGTGCCCGCCAGCACGCAGCCAATAGGACAGCGCGTCGGATGGCAGGAAATCCTTCATGCCGGTTGCTGTCATGCCGGTCGTCCCGTCGGCCTTGTAGACCGCCGAGGCCGCTTCGGCCGACCGGAACGTCGAGTTCGGGTCCGACCAGACGTCTCGGCGCCCATTCCCCAAAAGCACAGGTGTCGGCGCCAGCAGGGCGAGCAACTCGTGCTGGTCGACTGGCAGGGTCGACGGGTCGTCGAGATAGGCCTGCGCCTGGGGCGCCACCCAGTGAGGATATGATTTCGCCATCCGTGCGAGGCCTTCGCCAGCCGTCGACCGTGACAGCGCCGCGCCGGCAAAGCCGGACTGGTGTGCGATCACCGCATCCACGCGGCGGTCCCACACGCCGGTGATCAGGGCGGACTTAGCGTGGCGGGAATGTCCCATAAGCGCCGTACGGCTCGCGTCGATGCGGGGATCGGCCTCCAGCACGTCCAGGGCAGCGGAAAACCCGTAGGCCCAGGCCATCAGCGTGCTGGTTGGATTTACCGGGCCGCCCAGATTGGCCATCACTGCCTGCGCCTCGCCATTCTTGTCGGGCACAAGTTCGGACGCGTAGAAACTGGCATAGGCGAGGCCGGCATCGAAATAGCGCTCGACGGGCGCCAGGGCGATATAGGTGCCGAAAATGCTCGTCGCGGCCATTCCCACGACGCCGTCCATTTCCGACCCGTCGCAAGGCAGCCCGTTCGTCGCCGTCACCGCAGTGTCCGGAAACACAGAACAGTTGGTTGAAAAGGTCTGGCTGATGACCACCGGCGACGGTGCGTCGGCTTTCGGGAAGGCCGCGACCAGGTGAAACAGTCTGGCACCCGCGCCGCTGCCGATGGTAATCTCAGCCTCTTCCAGGGTTCCGCGCCCGTTCAGGTAATCAGGCTCGATGACCCGCCAGCCGCTCGCCGATACCGGCATGCCTGCAGGCCATGGCCCGTAGAGCGCGTCTTCGAATTTCGTTTTAAGTGCGTCTCGCGCCGTCTCTCGACCTGAAATCGCGGCAACATCAATCGGTGGAACGGGAACCGGTTTGTTCGCGACTTCGAGACTCGCGTAATTCAGGCCGAGCATTGTGCAGTTCGACATGATGAGCGCAGTGACACCGATCACGAGGAGCAGCGGAATCCGCTTCAGGAACCAGATCATTCAGGGACCACCCTTCCGGCCAAATAGACGCTGTGCCGGAGTCTTAGCGCCATTTTCGGTTTTGGGCAGTCTCTTCTCGAAACCGTGGCTACTCGGCAGCGATGCCAGCCGTTTCGCGCGCCTCGCGCAACTTCTCCGCCTTGGCTTCCACCGCAGCGACGATTTCCTCGACCATCGTGGCATTGCCGACCTTGTGGTCAGGCTTGCCGGCCGCGTACATCATCCCGGATTCGCCGCCGCCGCCAGTGAACCCAAGATCGGTCATGGCCGCTTCACCCGGCCCGTTCACGACACAGCCGATGATCGACAACGAGATCGGCTCGGTGATGTGCGCCAGGCGTTTCTCCAGAATCTCGACAGTCGAGATCACGTCGAAGCCCTGCCGTGCACAGCTTGGGCACGCGATGATATTCACACCCCGCGTGCGCAGGCCGAGGGATTTCAGCATCTCGTAGCCGACTTTCACCTCCTCGACCGGGTCTGCCGACAGGGACACACGGATCGTGTCGCCGATCCCGGCCCACAGCAGGTTGCCCATGCCGATTGCAGACTTCACCGTGCCGGTCCGAAGGCCGCCGGCTTCCGTAATGCCGAGATGCAGGGGGGCATCAGTGGCTTCGGCCAGTTTCTGGTAGGCGGCGACCGTCATGAACATGTCGGACGCCTTCACGCTGATCTTGTATTCGTGGAATCCGAGATCATCGAGAATAAGGGCATGGTCCAGCGCGCTTTCCACCATCGCGTCCGGGCACGGCTCGCCGTACTTTTCCAGCAGGTGGCGCTCAAGCGAACCGCCATTCACGCCGATCCGCATGGAACAGCCATTGGCGCGGGCGGCCGCGACCACCTCCTTCACGCGGGCAAGCGACCCGATATTGCCTGGATTGATGCGCAGGCAGGCAGCGCCGGCGTCAGCCGCTTCAACGCCGCGTTTGTAGTGAAAATGTATGTCCGCAACGATCGGCGCGTCGACATTCTGCACGATTTCGCGCAGCGCCGCCGTCGATGCCTGATCCGGGCAAGACACACGGACAATGTCGGCGCCCGCCTGCTCCATGCGACGAATCTGGGCGATTGTCGCGCCGGCATCATGCGTGAGTGTGTTGGTCATCGACTGCACGGCAATCGGCGCGTCACCCCCGACCTCGACCGAACCGACGCGAATCTTGCGCGACACGCGTCGGTCGATGTTGCGCCAGGGCCGGATAGGATTGTGGGTCATGAGACGTCGGTCTCCCTGCAAGTCACCATGGGCCTGATGTGGCGTGCCGGATGCACGACGTAAAGGCCCCATTTCGCCGCGCAGGCTCAGCGCGTCGCCTTGCTCGCACCGTTGGATGCAACCGTCGGTGAAGCAATTTCTGCTGCTTCCACCAGTTTCTGGTCGACACTCACCGAGAACACAGCCCCACCGTCCGGACCCAGCGGTCCGACCACGGCATCGCCAACGCGCCATTCGAACGAGCCGCCATCACGCGCTGAAACCGTCCAGCCGGCATCAAGCCTCGGAAAATAGCTTTCCCCGGCAGCCATCACCCGACTGCGGAAAATCGTGCCGTCAGCACCGCGCACCTCGAGCCATCCCTGGCGCAGGGCCACCAGTTGCAGCTGCAGGTTGGTCGGCAGCGGCCGGCTTGTCGTTTCGGCGTCCTCGAACAGGCTGTGGCGGCCGCCGTTCACGGCGACGATGGCCGGCGCGGGCGCCAGTTCCTTCTGCGGCTTGACGATCTGGGTGATCGTGACCGCGCCACCTGCCACCAGTACCAGTGCAGCAGCGGCGGCGGCCATCATCGGCAGTTTTGATTTCTGTGGAGTGATATCGCCGATCTTCGGCACCGGTGCGGATGATTTCACGTCCGCGACAGCCCCGCATTCATGTGTGTATCGCGCGATGACTTCGGCGTCTGGCAGGCCGAGTTCGCCGGAATAGGCACGCAGGTAGGGTGTAAGATACCCCTTCGGGATCTGGCCGATTTCCATCCGCTCGATCCACATCAGGAAATCCTGCCGCAAAAGCGACTTGCGCGAGACATCTGCGATCTCGAGGCCGAGCGCTTCGCGGACGCGGCGCAGGACCTGTCCCATCCGCAGCGTTTCACCGTTGAATTCCCGCGAATTGAAGATTGCCATGGCACTCGCCCGTTCAGGCGCCTGCTCGGGCACGTTCTGGCGCGGCCGTGACACGTCCACATCGTCGAGTGAACGATGCGTATCGTTCCCGGTTGCGGCTGATCCTGCCCCTGCGGAAGGCCCGAATGCGTCAGGAGTCTCGTCGTGTCCCATATTCTTCCAATCCAGCTGCCCACGGGGAAGTTCGTCCCCAAGACGAGCAAGTTCTGGTCCACAAACATGGTATATTGAGGGCCGGAACGTTTCAAGCGTCGGACAATTGCACACCATGATCAGAGGCTAAGGCTAACACTTGGTTACGGAACGCTGTGTCCGGTGCGTCGAGGGCTGCCAGGAAGTCCTTCCGGAACGCTGCCAGGTCAAGCGAACGGACCATGCGCTTGACCGGACCGATGGAGGCCGCAGGCATCGAGAGGTTGAGAAAGCCCAGTGCGATGAAACACAAGGCGGAAATGGGTGAGGCGGTGGCTTCTCCACACGCCGACATGCGTATCGAATGGTCGATACAGGTCTGCGAAACCAGCTTCAGGAAGCGCAGTGCTGCCGGACTGACGAGGTCATAACGGTCAGACACCGATGGCGTCATGCGGTCTGCGGCGAAAAAGAACTGCATCAGGTCGTTCGTGCCGACCGACAGGAAATCCACTTCTCCGGCCAATTCGGTCAGGCTGAACGCCAGGGCCGGCGTCTCCAGCATCACGCCGACTTCGAGGCGGCTTGGCGTCTTGCCTGTCCGCGACAGGGTCCACGCCACTTCCTTCATCAGCAGCTCACGCGCTTCGAAGAACTCACCGGGCGTCGTGACCATCGGGAACATGACAGTCAGCGGGTCGGTGCCCGCAGCCCGGACCAGCGCCCGCAGCTGCCGGCGGAAAAGGCCCTTGTGATCAAGGGCGAACCGGACTGACCGCCAGCCAAGCGCAGGATTCTCCTCTCGCGCCGTATTGAGCGCCGGCAGCACCTTGTCACCGCCGAGATCGACCGTCCTGAAGATCACCGGCTTGCCGGCCGCCCGATCCAGGACCCGCCGGTAGAGCGCGACCTGGTCGTCGAGGCGCGGCAGGGTTTCGGACACGAGAAACTGGAACTCTGTCCGGAACAATCCGACACCATCTGCGCCGGCCTGCTCGAGCATGTCGAGGTCAAGATCGAGACCGGCATTGAGGTACAGCTTGACGTCGGTGCCGTCTTTCGTACGCGCTGGCAGGTCACGAAGGGCCGCATAGCCTGCCTGGCGTTCCGACCGGATGGCGACCCGGCCCTTGTAGGCATCATACAGGCTGTCGTCCGGGCGGATATGAAGCCTGCCCTGCTCGGCATCCACAATGACCCAGTCGCCCTGGTCGATCCGGCTTGTCAGGCCTTCGATCCCGCCCAGCGTGGGGATGCCCAGGGCCCGCGCCACAATGGCAGCGTGCGACGACACTGCCGCCTCTTCCATCAGGATCGCGCGCAGCCCGGTATTCGAATATTCCAGCAGTTCGGCAGGCCCGAGGCGCCTTGCCACCAGCACGCTGCGTTCCTCGCTGATCTGCGGACGTCCATCTTCGCCGCCGAGGATGCGCAGGAGCCGGTTGTCCAGGTCTTCAAGGTCATTCAGCCGTTCGCGCAGGTAGGGGTCGCGGGCACTTTGCAGGCGCGCCCTGTGCTCGCGACGGGCCCGGTCGACCGACGCCTCCGCGGACAAGCCCGACCGGATGCCTTCCCGCATCTTCTCGGCCCAGGACGGATCGTGCGCCAGCAGGCGATAGGTCTCCATCACATCCCGCGGATCGTCGCCCAGCGCAGCGCCATCGAGGGCCAGCATCTGGTCGATCGACGCCTTCAGGCCGACCAGCGCTTCGGACAGGCGAGCGGCCTCCAGCGTCTGGTCCGCAGCGAAGAACTTTGCCGCCGGCACGACGGGATCGTGAAGGACTGCGCGGCCGTAGCCGAGGCCCTCGCAAAGGACACGGCCATGCAGGGACGCAAGATTGCGCTCCCGTTTGGAGTCCACGCCGTTCGATATGTGTTCCGGGTCCATGCGATCGACGATCTCGGCCAGCACCATCGCAATGGTCTGCAATGTGTCGATCTCGTCGTCGCCATAGGCGCGCTCCGTCCTGTTCTGGACAGTCAGGACGCCAAGGACACGCCCGCCGCGCAGGATCGGCATGCCCAGGAAGGCGTGGAACGGGTCTTCTCCAGTTTCCGGGCGGTAGGAGAATGCAGGGTGGCGTGGGGCATTCTGGATCGCCATCGCCTCGCCGCGGCGCGCGACAAGGCCGACCAGGCCTTCATTGGGTGCCAGGCGCGTGGCCGATACGGCTTCCGGCTTCAAACCTTCGGTGGCAATCAGCAGCAGCCCGCCATCGGACAGGCGCAAATAGACCGAGCAGACGTCCGCGACCATCGTGGACGCGATCAGCCTGACCACCTGATCCAGCCTGAACCGCGTGTCGCCATCCTCCGCCATCACCTGGCGAAGCCGGTTCATCAGGAGACGCGTGGCCGGCAAGTTGTAAGGCATGACTCTCCTGAGTTTCGCAGTGCCGATTACACGGCGTCAAGGCCGAACGCGGTGTGCAGGGCACGCACGGCAAGCTCGGTGTAGGGGGCGGCTATGAGAACCGAAATCTTGATTTCCGATGTCGAGATGACGTCGATATTGATGCCTTTTTCGTACAGGGCCGTGAACATGGTTTCGGCGACACCCGTGTGGCTTTTCATGCCGACGCCGATGATTGATATCTTGGAGACGTCCCGCGTAACTTCAAGTTGCTGGTACCCAATGTCCGCCGCCATGTTTTCAAGCGTTTCCTTGGCAATCGGGCTGTCTCGGTCCGTGCAGGTGAACACCATGTTGGCCCGTTCCGGGCCGCGCGCATTAGCCTGGACGATCATGTCCACATTGACCCCGGCATGCGCCAGCGCCGAGAAGATCTTCGCCGAGACGCCCGGTTTGTCGGCGACGCCATAAAGCGTCACTTTCGCCTCGTCCCGCGAATAGGCAACACCGCTAACGACCTGTTTTTCCACGATTTCTTCCTCTGAGCAGACAAGTGTTCCCGGATTGGGCACGCCCGGCTTCAAAAAGCTGGAGAGCACCCGGACCGGAACGTTATGATTCATCGCGAGTTCCACAGAACGTGTCTGCAGCACTTTCGCGCCGAGAGATGCCATTTCCAGCATTTCCTCATAGGAAATTTTCGCAATCCGCTGCGCTTTGGGCACCATTCGGGGGTCGGTGGTATAAACGCCGTCAACATCCGTATAGATGTCGCAGACGGTGGCGTTGAGCGCAGCGGCCACCGCGACGGCGCTGGTGTCGGACCCGCCCCGTCCCAGGGTGGCAACGCGGTCATCGTCCGTGACGCCCTGAAAGCCCGCGATAACAGCGATCTCGCCGCGGTCCACCGATTCCGGCAGGCCGCTATTGTCAAAGCCCAGTATCCGCGCCCGGCTATGATCGCCATCCGTCTTCATGCGCAATTGCCAGCCCAGCCAGCTGCGCGCCTTCAGGCCCCGCCGTCTCAGGGCAAGCGCAAGCAGGCCGGCGGTGACCTGTTCGCCCGAGGCGACGACGACATCATATTCGTCATCGAAATTCTCGCGGGCAAGACCATCGCCCGCCGCGCCTTCAGCATAGGCGACCAGCTTGTTGGTTTCGCCCGCCATCGCGGAAACCACGACGGCCATGTGCTCGCCCAGGGCCGCGCGGCTGGCCACAATGTCTGCCACGTTGGCGATCCGGTCGAGATCGCCGACAGATGTGCCGCCAAATTTTAGAACCGTACGCGCCATTTCACCCCATATCCTGTAAACTGAAGGGATTGCCCTCTATATCCGCCGTCTTAGGGTGAAGTTCAGCGCGGATCAAACAGGAACGCTAAACGATGGTGAAAACAATCGAAGGCTCCCGCACGGCTCCTCGGACGCCAAGCATCGACTCCGACGAGGTCGCCAAGTTCTCGGCGATGGCGGCCGACTGGTGGAACCCGACCGGAAAATTCAAGCCGCTGCACAAGTTCAATCCTGTCCGGCTCGGCTTTATCCGGGAGACAGCAGAGCGCCACTTCGCCATTGCCCCCGGCGCGCTTGCCCCGCTGAAGGGCCTGCGCCTGCTCGACATCGGGTGCGGCGGCGGCCTCGCCTGCGAACCCATGTCGCGCCTCGGCGCTGACGTGGTCGGCGTCGACGCGTCGGAATCCAATATCAAGACCGCGCTCACGCATGCCCGCGAACAAGGGCTCGATATCGACTATCGCGCCGGAACAGCCGAGGGCCTGATCGACGGCGGAGAAAAGCCCTTCGACATCGTGCTGAACCTCGAAGTCGTCGAGCACGTCGCAGATGCGCACGCCTTCCTGAAGGATACCGCCTCTCTGGTGCGGCCTGGCGGCCTGATGATCGTCGCCACCCTGAACCGGACGGCCAAGGCCCTCGCAACCGCCGTGATCGGCGCGGAATACGTGCTTGGCTGGCTGCCGCGCGGCACCCATGACTGGTCCAAGTTCGTGACGCCCGACGAAGTACACACTGCGCTCGCCGCTGCCGGCATGACCCCTCAGGCGCCAACCGGCGTATCCTACAAGCCGCTTTCGGACAGCTGGACCCTCTCCTCGGACACGGCGGTGAACTACATGACCGTCGCGACACGGCCGGCAGAATGACAGACCTGCCCCAGCCATCCGACGTTCTCGAGTTCTGGATCGGTGACGCGTCCCGCTCCGGTGAGGCCGCCAAGGCGCGGAACAAGGTCTGGTTCGCCAAGTCCGACGACACGGACGCGCAGATCAGGACGCGGTTCCTGACGCTTCTCGAAACGCTTTCGGCAGGCCCTCTGGCCTACGACTGGGCGGCCAGGGGGGCGCGCGAAAGGCTCGCCGCAATCATTGTCCTCGACCAGTTCAGCCGCAACATTTTCCGCAACAGCCCCCGTGCCTTCGCCCAGGATGCGCTGGCCCTGCGCCTCTGCAAGGATGGCCTGTCACGCCGAGAGGACCTGTCCCTGCCGGAAGCCGACCGGATCTTCTTCTACCTCCCGCTCGAGCATTCCGAAGACACCGGAGACCAGGCGCGGGCCATCGAAATGTTCACGGCCCTGAACCGCGACGCGCGGGATGATTTCAGGAAGCTGACCGAATCGACGCTCGAATACGCCTATTCCCACCAGTCGGTCATCGAGCAATTTGGCAGGTTCCCGCACAGGAACGCAGTCCTTGCGCGTACGTCCACGCCTGCCGAGCTGGCTTACATTGCAACGCCGGGAAGTGGCTTCTAGTCCAGCGTCTGCGGACCGCGCGGATCGAGGCTGCGCGCCACGTCCTGCTGCATCGCCCGGGACAGCGGGTACGTCCATGACGCGATCGACGCGCAGAGATAGAGGCCGGCAGGCAGCAGGCAGAAGATGATGAGCAGGCCATTGATCGCCTCGGGAGAGTTTCCCGGGCCCGGGTGGAATCCCGCGAGCTGGCCCACCATCAGGTAGCCGACCCCGAACGCCAGGCTCGAGCCGATCTTGTAGGCGCTTGTCAGGATCGAATAGTAGATTCCCGCGCGGTTTTCGCCCGTGCGCGACGTGTGCCATTCCACCACGTCGGCGGTCATCGAACGTGTCAGCACGATCGGCGCACTGAACGCGGTGCCATTGACCACCGCCCCGATGAACAGCGGCCAGAAGCCGCCAGTCTGCCCGAGAATGAAATACAGGATATAGCTCACCGCAGACGTCAGCGTCGCCGCCCGGAATGCGATGTTCTTTTCCGTCCGCCGCGCAAGCATCAACCATAGCGGCATGGCCGCCACCGCGACGATGAAGAACACCATCAGGATCAGGCTGGCCTGCCCGTCGCTCAGCTCGAAAACGTATTCAGCAACGAAGAGATAGTTGGACGCCGTGACGGCAATGGCGGTGCCCGCAAACAATTCCATCAGCAACAGGCGCCCGAACAGCTGGTTCTTCACCGCTGCCCAGATCGGCTTCAGCTCGAACTTCATGGCGTGGCCCTTGTCGCCGGGCACCGGCCTGTCCGGCACGAAGAAGAACGCCAGGGCGCCCGCAATCGGCAGGGACACCAGCAGGACATAGCCCATCACCGCGACCTGTCCGAAACGGTCCAGCTTGAAGCCCAACAGGGGCAGCAGTGCCGGCAGCGCCAGCAATGTCAGCATCGACAGCGTGCTCACGATCTCCGGCCAGAGGAACAGCCGCGACCGTTCGTCATAGGTATTGGCGATGGCAGGAACCCAGGCGGATCGCGACGTCTGCAGCAGGGTAAAGCCGACATAGAAAACCAGCATCCAGCCCACGAAATAGCCCGGTCCGGCACCGGTTCGTGGCGGCAGGTAAACGAAATAGGTGGCAATCGCCAGGATCGGTACGCTGAGCAGGATCCAGTGGCGCACCCGGCCGAGCGGGCTGCGATACCTGTCCACCATGTAACCCATCACGGGGTCGGTGAAGATGTCCCAGAACCGCAGCAGCATGAACAGGAGACCGGTAAGTTCGAGCCCGAGTCCCACCTCCTTCGCATACAGCGGCGACAGGTAGACCGCGAGTGGCAGGCCAACGCCCGCCAACGGAATACTGAGACTCGAAAACGCGAGTACTCTCGGCAGGGACAGGCGTCGGGACGGCGCTTCACTCATCTCTGTATCGTGCCCACTGAAATCGTGACGGCCAAGTCATTTTTTTACCCTGCAAAGTCTTGACGGGCGCCGCCGGAGCCGCAACCGTCCTGTTCAAACTGAACGAGGGCGGGCTCATCATGTTGAAGAAGCTGATATTGGGGGCAGCGGGACTGATCGTCCTGATCATCGGAATCATTCTCGTTCGGACATTCTCCTATGGCGGCGAACCGGTCGGCCAACGCGTTGACCTGCCGGATGCCCCGGCAATCTCTGCAGAATCGGCCGCGCAGCATCTGTCGGAAATCATCCAGTTCAAGACGATCACGCTGCAAGGCGGCGACCCGCGTCCGGGACAGGAAGGCGAATGGCTCGCACTGCATGACTGGCTGGCCGAAACCTACCCGGCAGCCCATGCTGCCATGACACGCGAAATCGTGCCCGGCACGCTGACATTGCTCTATACGTGGCAAGGCAGCGATCCGGCGCTGAAACCGATCCTGCTGATGGCCCACCAGGACGTCGTGCCCGTCAACATGGGCACACAGTCGGACTGGACCGGCGCCCCCTTTGCCGGTGAGATCATCGACGGAATGGTCTATGGGCGGGGCGCAATCGACGACAAGGGCAACCTTGTCGGCCTGATGGAAGCCGCCGAAGCGCTCGCCGCCTCCGGCTTCCAGCCGAAACGCACCGTGCTGTTCATGTTCGGGCATGACGAGGAAGTGCTCGGCTCTGGCGCGGAGGCGGGCATTGCCCTGCTCAAATCCCGCGGCGTGGAACCGGAAATGGTGCTCGACGAAGGCTTCATGATCATCGACCCGTCACCGCTCACCGGCAAGCCCATGGGTATTATCGGGATCGCGGAGAAAGGGTATGTCACGGTCGACGTGACAGCCGTGGCACAGGGCGGCCACTCATCGACGCCGCCGCGCAATTCCGCAAACGTGAACCTCGCAAAAGCCATCCTGGCGCTCGAAGAGAACCAGATGCCCGCCGATTTTTCCAAACCGCCCGTGTCGGACCTGTTCCGCGCTGCCGGAAAGGACATGCCCTTCACCCAGCGCATGGCAATGGCCAACCTGTGGCTGTTCCAGGGCATCGTCGAATCCTCGCTTGCCAACAATTCTGCCGGCAATGCCATGGTCCGGACAACGACCGCGCCAACCATGCTCCGCGGGTCCGCCAAAGAAAACGTGCTGCCACAGCGCGCCGTGGCCACCGTGAACTTCCGTGTACATCCCAACGACACGCCTGACGACGTGATCAAGCACGTAAAGGATGTCACCGCCGGCATTGACGGGATCGCGGTCGAGACCGGCGGCGATGGCATCAACAGCCCCGCCTCTCCGGTCTCACCTACAGACAATCGCGCCTACGCCGTGCTGGCCAGTGTCGCCGAAGTGGCCGGCAGTGGCGCCCCCGTGGCACCCGGGCTTGTGCTGGGCGCAACGGATTCCCGCTACGCCGCCGCCATCACCAGCAACATCTACCGGTTCGCGCCGTCCGTCTTGACGCCGGACGAACTGACCGGCTTCCATGGCACGAATGAACGTATCTCGGTCGAGAACATGGGGCGCCTGTCGAAAGGCTACGCCCAGATCATCCTCGGCATGGACGGCGAATAGGACCGGACCACCAGCATCAGCTGACCGGCCCGGTCACTTTCTCGATCGGCACCGAATAGTGCCGCGCGCAGAACTGGCAATCGATCGCCAGCGTCCCGTCCGGCTCGACCATGTCACGCAATGAATCATCGGGCATGGACTTGAGGGTCGCGATAAGCCGCTCCTCATTGCACGTACAGCTGTCTTCCAGCGAAACGGAGTCTTCCAGGCGCACGCCCTGCTCATGGAACAGGCGGAACAACAGGTCGGGCATGGCCAGGTCCGGGTCGACCAGTTCAGCGTCGCTCAGCGTACCGAACAGCGCTTCGGCTTCGTTCCATACGTCTGACGTATCGCCGCGCGCCTCGTCGGCCGCGATACGCTGCACCATCATGCCACCGGACACCCAGATCGGGGCTTCGCCCTTGCGGTCAAGTTCCGCGATCGCGAGCTTGATGCGGCTCGGCACCTGTTCGGACATGGTGAAATAATCTTCCGCGCATTCCGACAGCGTGCCCTTCACCAGCGGCACGATGCCCTGGTACGGCGCAACGGACGGATCGTCCTGGATGAGGATCAGCGCAAGGCGTCCGCCGGGGCCGAACAGCTGCGGCATATGCGGCGCGGCGCCCTTGTTGACCTTTTCAAGGTGGGCCCAGCGGTCCGCATCGAACTTGGCATACCCGCGCACGCCGCCGTCGGTGCGATACTCGCCGACCAGCATGGAAACGGGGCCATCACCTTCGGCTTGCACCAGGATGCGGCCTTCAAACTTCAGCGATGCGCCGACCATGGCTGCCAGGGTCACGGCTTCGCCGAGCACACGGGCAAGGTGCGGCGGGTAGTCATGCCGGTGCAGGATCGGCGACAGGCTGCCGGCGCCCATGCGAACGGCCCGACCGCGCACGGGGCGCTGGTCGATCTGGAAGTTTGCAACGAAGTCGCTGTCGGGACGTGAAGTATCAGGCATGGCACGGCTTTCAGGCAGAGCGGCAGGATGCCCCCATGTGGCAGCGCCGGGCCTGTGCGACAAGGGGGCGCGCAGTCAGGCTGAGCAGCTGCCGCCGCCGAGCACGCAGAAACTGGCGCACCAGGCATGGTTCAGGCTGACCGGCGCGGCAGTCGCTTCGGCCAGGGTGGATCCGAGTTCGAAGGCCGTATCCTCGACCAGCAAGGTGCAGGCTGTCACGGTTGCCTGGGCTGCGCCCTTGCGCCGGATCACCATGCGCTGGCTGGCGCACATGATGTCGGCCGGGTCCTTGCCCAGAATCTGCCAGCAGGCTGTCGTGATCTCGGGCGGGTCGTCCTGCGCGATCATCTCGGGGAACAGCACCAGCTGCGCCGGATTCGACGGCTCGAGCCGGAGCCCGATGCGTGAGGCGAACTGGCCATAGGCTTCGCGGGCATCTGCCTCATCCTCATGCAGCGCCATCCGCCCGGCCAGTGCAACATTGAACCGACGCGCCGCAAGCCATGACAGGCCTTTGACAGCCTCGTCGAATGCGCCTGCGCCTCGCTCGGCGTCATGCAGCGCGGCGTCATGGGAATCCAGCGACACGCGCAGGGTGAGGCGATCGCCAAAGCGCTCGTGCAGCGGCTCGAGACCCGCCTGAATGCGCGGCCGCATCATCGGGCGCATTGCGTTCGTCAGCACGAGCAGCCGGTGCCCGCGCTCCAGCACTGCGCCCATGATCGCAAGGATTTCCGGACACATGAACGGCTCGCCGCCCGTAATGCCGATCTCCTTGGCGCCTTCGCCAAGGGCATCGATCTCGTCGAGGAAGGGCGTGACGTCGGCCAGCCTCAGGTAGACGAGCGAGTCGTTGGAGGGCGAACTCTTGATGTAGCAATTGGCACATTCGATATTGCAGAGCGTTCCCGTATTCAGCCACAGCGTTTTCAATCCGTGCCAGGCGACGCTCGCCCGGGCGTCTCCCTTCGCGGTCAGGCGTGGATCGGAAAATTTCTCGCGGGGGAAGATCGTGTGAGCCATGGCGCCTGTGTAGGCATAGCTGACGCTGTCGCGCCAGCCGCTTCGCGAAAGCGTGATCGGGGCTAACGCAGTGCGCCCGCCATTGCGGCGCCCGGGAACTGGTATAGATCAGATATCATGGGCCGGACCACGCATGATATCGTGTTCGAAATGCTGACATCCGGCGATGATGGCCGGGTGTGCAAGGACATTCCCGAGGCCGCCTGCGCCGAGGAAGCCCGCAGTTTCACCACCCATGTCCTCGCGCTCTCGACCAGCAAGGTCGCAGACGGCCTGATTGACCCGAAACTTGTGCTCAGCTGGCTGCTGGCAACGCTCGGCGCACCGACGCTGTTCATCGGCCTGCTCGTGCCGGTCCGAGAGGCCGGGTCGTTGCTGCCGCAATTGTTCACGGCCGGTGCCCTGCGCCAGATGCCGGTGCGCAAATGGGCCTGGGCGGCCGGGTCGCTGGTGCAAGGCCTGTCCGCGCTGGCAATCGCCGTGGCGGCGTTGACTCTCAAGGGTGCCGCTGCGGGCATGGCCGTCATTGCGGCGCTGGCCGTGCTGGCCATCGCGCGGTCTGTCTGCTCGGTCACCTACAAGGACGTTCTCGGCAAAACGGTTTCCAAGTCCCGGCGCGGATCGGCAACCGGCGCGGCCACGACGGTCGGCGCCGCGGCCGTGCTCGCCTATGGCGCACTCCTGGCGTCCGGCACGATCGCCCGCATGGACCTGGTGACCGGCGGACTGATCGGCGCGGGGATTTTCTGGATCGTGGGGGCGGCGATCTTCCTGCAGCTGAGGGAAGTGCACGGTGCCACCGAAGGCGGCGGCAATCCGATCAGCGCAGCCTTCGGCAATCTTGGACTCCTCGCCAGTGATGCCCAGCTGCGCCGCTTCATTGCGGTGCGCGCCCTGCTGGTGTCGACGGCGCTCGCCCCGCCCTTCATGGTGGCAATGGCAGCGCACGAAAGCGGCCCGGACGGCAGCGACGGATTTGGCGGGCTCGGCCTGCTGGTGATCGCATCCGCCGGTGCGGGCCTTCTCAGTTCCTATGTCTGGGGACGCCTCGCAGACAAATCCAGCCGCAAGGTCCTGATTCTCACCTCGGCTGCGGCGACCCTCGCGCTCTGCGCAACGCTTGGACTCGATGCTGCCGGCCTTCTCGGGTCCACCTGGGCGCTTCCCCTCGTCCTTTTCGCCCTGATGATCGCCTACCAGGGCGTCCGGCTCGGCCGGTCGACCCACCTTGTCGACATGGCGACGCTGGACACACGGGCTGCCTACACGGCCCTGTCGAACACGGTGATTGGCGGCATACTGGTGTTCGGCGGCGCCTTCAGCCTGGTCGCGGAATATGCGGGCGAGGCAGTCGTGATCGGCCTGCTCGCCGCCATGAGCGCCCTCGCCCTTCCCGTGGCGCTTGGACTGGAAGAAGTCCAGGCCGTGACCTGAGACCTACTTGTCGAGGCACCAGCGCAGGATGGCTTTCTGCGCATGCAGGCGATTCTCCGCCTCGTCGAACACCAGGCTTTGCGGCCCGTCGATCACTTCGGCATCGACTTCCTCGCCCCGGTGGGCCGGCAGGCAGTGCAGGAATTTCGCACCGCCGGCCGCAAGCTCCATCAGGTCTTCGGTCACCGCGTAGGGTTCCAGGATTTCGAGCCGGCGGTCGGCGTCCTGGTCACCCATGGAGACGAACGTGTCGGCGATCACGACATCGGCGCCAGCCACGGCTTCCTCGGCCGTATCATAGAGATCGATCCGGCCCTGCAGCTCGCGGGCAATCTCGACATCCTCATCGTCCGGCGCAAAGCGCTGCGGCGTCCCGACCGCGAGGGAGAAGCCGAACTTGGCCGCCGCATGCATGAAGCTCGCGCAGACATTGTTGCCGTCGCCGACCCAGGCGAGGCGCGCGCCCCGCAGGGTGACGCCGTTTTCTTCAAGGGTCTGCAGGTCCGCCATGATCTGGCAGGGGTGCGACCGGTCGGTCAGTCCGTTGATGACAGGTACGCTGGAATATTCCGCGAATGTCTCGACATCGCCGTGATCGTTGGCGCGGATCATGACCGCGTCGACATACCGGCTGAGCACGCGCGCCGTGTCCTCGATCGTTTCGCCGCGGCCGAGCTGCATGTCCGTGCTGGTAGCCGTGATGGAGCTGCCGCCGAGCTGGCGCATGCCCATGTCGAAGGAAAACCGCGTGCGGGTCGACGACTTCTCGAAGATCATCGCCAGCGTGTGGCCCTCAAGCGGTGCGCCGGTGTCGACGCGGCCCTTGGGCCAGCCTGCCCGCGCCTTCTTGGCCCTGTGGGCCTCGTCCAGTATCGCGCGCAGCTCGGCCGTCTCGAGATGCCAGATGTCGAGGAAATGGCGCGGGGCTGGGGTCGTGGTCATGGGCGGGCGCTCCCGTTGGAAAAAGAAGCGCGGGGGATAGCGCGTTTCACGCCCCGGCGCCAGTGAAGCCAGCGAACGCCGCCTGGCGCCGAGTTACGATCTCGTCATTTTATTGCGAATGACTTGCAAGTGCATTTTCTCTGTGTGAGACAAATATTGAGAATGATTCGCAAATAACTCTATTGGAGGTCTTTCCAAATGTGCTTGCCCCTGGACGATACGGCCATGCTCTGCTGGCTGAAACAGCAGGTACGGGTAATCGAGGTCTGGCGCGAGGAGCTCGCCTGCCGCCCCGAAATCGAAATCGCGATGGTGACGCGCCTCGAGCGTCACTACGCCTGGCTGACGTCAGAGATCATGCGGCTCGATACGCCTCGTCGCGCAGCCTGACTCTGCCCGTGCCGCGGCGCGGAACGGGGCATCGTTCCTCCCAAAAAGCCCCGACCTGCGCTGCGGCACCTCTGCCATCTCTCCACTGGCGAAGCCGATCGGTTTGCCCTATGTGACGGGCAAGCCCACCGGCCCCTCTAGCGTCAGGAGAGACAGGACTAATGGACACCGTACTCATTATCGGAGCCGGCGCTGCCGGGTCAGTCGTCGCGCAGAAATGCGCCATGGACCGCGACACGTTCAAACACATCACGCTGGCGTCCCGCCGCATCGAAAGCTGCGAGAAGGTGGCGAAGATGTGCAAGACGCCAATCGAGATCGCGCAGGTCGATGCCGACAATGTCGCCGAGGTCGTCGCGCTCATCAACAAGGTGAAGCCGGACCTCCTGATCAACATGGCCCTGCCCTACCAGGATCTGCCGATCATGGACGCCTGTGTCGAGACCGGCACCAACTACATGGACACCGCCAATTACGAACCGCGCGACGTGGCCAAGTTCGAGTACCATTGGCAATGGGCCTACCAGGACAGGTTTGTCGACAAGGGCATCACCGCCATCCTCGGTTGCGGCTTCGACCCGGGCGTATCGAACATCTGGTGCGCCTATGCCCAGCAGGAACTGTTCGACGAGATCGACTATATCGACATTGTCGACTGCAATGCAGGCGACCACGGCAAGACATTCGCGACCAACTTCAACCCGGAAATCAACATCCGCGAAGTGACGCAGGACGGGAAATACTGGAAAGACGGCGAGTGGATCGAGATCCCTGCCCTCTCGATCAAGTGCGACATCGACTATCCCGAAGTCGGCCCGCGCGCCTCCTACCTCATCTATCACGAGGAAGAGGAAAGCCTGGTCAAGAACATCAAGGGCCTGAAGCAGATCCGCTTCTGGATGACGTTCGGCCCCGAATACATCAAACACCTGGAAGTCTTCAAATCCATCGGCCTGATCGGCCTGAAACCGATCAAGCACAAGGGCATGGACATCGTGCCGATGGAATTCCTGAAAGACTTGCTGCCTGTCCCGTCATCGCTCGCCGAAGGCTATACCGGCAAGACCAGCATTGGCGTGATCATCCGTGGCAGGAAGGATGGCAAGCCGATGACCAAGATGCTCTACAACGTCTCCGACCATGCCGAGACGAACAGGGAAGTCTCCGCACAGGCCGTCTCCTACACGACCGGCGTACCGCCTGTTTCCGGCGCGAAGATGTTCTTTGACGGCGTCTGGAGCGGCAAGGGCGTGTTCAACGTCGAGCAGTTCCCGGCCAAGCCCTTCCTCGACGACCTCGCCAAGCGCGGCTTGCCAACCACGATTGTGGACCTTGAGCCCGGTGCGCAGGACGAATTGTTCGCAGTGAAGACCTGATATTCCCGAGGGGCTCCGGGTGAGCGCACCTCCTGTACGAGTCCAATGACATGACATCAGCCCTACTTCCGGAAAACATCGCCACTCCCGTCTTCGTCCTCGACGTCGTTCGCCTCTTGACCAATCTGGAGACTGCGAAGCGGGTACGCGAGGAAGCGGGCTGCAAAGTCTTGCTCGCCACCAAGGCCTTCGCGATGCCGGCCGTGTTCCCGATGATGCGCGACTATCTCGATGGCACAACGGCCAGCGGCGAGCACGAGGCCATCATGGGCCATGAGGAATTCGGCAAGGAAGTGCACGTCTATTCGCCCGCCTATACGGAAGACGAAGTGCAGCGCCTGACCAAGGTGGCCCAGCACATCTATTTCAATTCGGCCGAACAACTCGCCCGCTTCGGCAGCATCGTGCGCACGGCCGGCTGCAAGGTCGGCCTGCGCGTGAACCCCGGCTATTCCAACGCCACGCTTGGCGGCGACCTCTATAACCCGACCGCTCCCGGCAGCCGCTTCGGCGAAGTGCCCGCCATGCTGGACAGCGTCGACTGGTCCGGCGTCGACATCTTCCACGTGCACGCCCTGTGCGAGAGCCTGCACGAGGGCTCGGTCGGCCTGATCGAGTTCGTCGCCGACAATTTCGGGAAATATATCGAGCAGGTCTCGGCGGTGAATTTCGGCGGCGGGCATTTCCTCAACAAGCCGGGCTATGATGTCGATGCACTGATCGCGGCCATCAAGGCGTTCAAGGCAAAGTTCGGTGTCGAAGTCGTGCTGGAGCCTGGCGCCGGTCTCGTGGTCAACACGGGCGAGCTGTACGCGACCGTCCTCGCGCTGCATCGCAACGAAATCGACCTCGCCATTCTCGACGCGTCCGCCTCGACGCATATGCCGGACGTTCTTGAAGTGCCCTACAGGCCCGACATCATCGGTTCGGGCGAAGCCGGCGACCTCGCCCACACCTATCGTCTCGGCGGCAAGACCTGCATGACCGGCGACGTGATCGGCGACTATTCCTTCCCCGAACCGCTGGTGCCGGGCCAGCAGCTGATCTTCACCGACCAGATGCACTACAGCTTCGTCAAGACGAACACGTTCAACGGCACGCCGCTCGCCAACCTCGCCATACGCTGGGAAGACGGCGTGATCGAACCGATCTCCAATTTCGGCTACGAGGAATTTCGCCGGCGGCTGGGGCGCTAGGCGTCGGTGGACGTGTCCAGACGGAACACCTGATCATTGCCCAGCGATGGAATCCTTGCCCGCGCCTTCGCGACTTCATCGAGATCGAGGTCTGCCCAGATCACGCCCGGTTCATCGCCATCCGCTTCCGCCAGAATCTCGCCCCAGGGCGAGATGATCAGAGAGTGGCCATAGGTCTCGCGCCCATCTTCATGCTTGCCGCCCTGCGCCGGGGCGATAACGAAGCAGCCCGTCTCGATGGCCCGCGCGCGCAGCAACACATGCCAATGCGCCTCGCCCGTCACGCGCGTGAACGCCGACGGGACGGTCAGAACCTGCGCGCCGGCCTGCGCGAGCGTACGATAGAGCGCCGGAAAGCGCAGGTCATAGCAGATCGTCATGCCGATCCGGCCGATCGCCGCACAAGCCAGCGTCGTCGCTTCGCCCGGCCGGTAGGTGCGGGATTCGCGATAGGTCTGCCCGTCGCCGACTTCGACATCGAACATGTGGATCTTGTCGTATTGCGCGATGATCTTGCCATCCGGCCCGATCAGGAAGGACCGGTTGGCAAACCTGTCATCATCCTCAAGCGTCACGGCGATGGAGCCGAGCAGCAGCCAGACGCCCAATTCATCCGCCAGCACGCGGAACGCGGCAAGCGTCGCATCATCGCCCTGCGCCACAATCTTGGGCCGCGCCATGCCCGGCCGGATGTCGAGCAGGCTGGTCATCTCGGGCGTCGCGATGAACATCGCTCCAGCCGCTGCCGCCTGCCGCACCAGTTCCGAAGCAGCCGCGATGTTCGGCGCCACCTCGGTGCCGGACCGCATCTGGACACAGGCGGCTCTGAGACCTGTCATGCGTCCCTCAGGCTGGCGTCCATTCCGAGATCGCCTCGTCAATGATGCCGGTGGCCTCGCGCACATGCTCGTCAGTGATGATCAGCGGCGGTGCGAGGCGCAGCACATTGGCTCCGGCAACGCCCACCAACAGGTTCTTGTCACGGCAAATGCCCTGCAGGCTTTTCGGATCGGCCTTCATCTTGAGGCCGGTCAGCAGGCCCTTGCCTGTCACGCCCTCAACCTTCTCCGGGTGGCTGTCGGCGAGGCTCTTCAGCCCCTGGGCCAGGGTTCCGGACACGCGGCGCACTTCGGCGAGGAAGTCCTCGTTCGCGATCGTGTCCCAGACGACGTTGCCAACGGCCATGGCCAGCGGGTTGCCGCCATAGGTCGACCCGTGGCTGCCCGGCTGCATGTGCTCGCCGCAGGCTTCCGTGGTCAGGCAGGCGCCGAACGGAAACCCGCCGCCGATGCCCTTGGCCGCGCACAGGATGTCCGGCTCGGCGCCTTCCACCCAGTTATGCGCGAACAGCTTGCCGGTCCGGCCCATGCCGCACTGGACTTCGTCGAAGATCAGGACAAGGCCGTGCTCGTCGCACAGTTTGCGCAGGCCGATCAGGCAGTCTTCCGGCATGGCGCGCACGCCGCCTTCACCCTGCACCGGTTCGACAAGCACTGCCGCCGCCGTCGGGCTGGCAGCGGCTTCCTTCAGCGCATCATGGTCGCCCCATTCAAGGTGCACGAAGCCGGGCAGTGGCGGGCCGAAACCTTCAAGGTATTTCGGATTGCCACCCGCATTGATCGCGCCCAGCGAGCGGCCATGGAAGGCGCCCGTGAACGTGATGATGTCGATGCGCTCCTTGCGACCATTGGCCCAGTGATACTTGCGGGCGGACTTGAGGGCGCACTCGATCGCCTCGGTGCCGGAATTCGTGAAGAAGACCCGGTCGGCAAACGTGTCGCGGCAGATCTTGTCGGCCAGCTCCTCTGCGCCGCGAACGCGGAACATGTTGGACGTGTGCCACAGCTTCCCGGCCTGGTCGCGCAGGGCGTCGACAAGGGCGGGGTGCGCGTGGCCAAGGGCGTTCACCGCGATGCCGGCGATGAAGTCGAGATACCGATCGCCGTCCTCGGTAAAGAGGTAAAGGCCCTGCCCCTCAACGAAGACGTCTTCCGGAGGACGGTAGACAGGCATGATGTGTTGGCGCGGATCGGTCATGGTTTCTCCCTGCGGTGCGCAAGCGTGGTGGTTAGGAAATACGCTTGGCGAGGCGCCCACGGGAAGTCAACTGATGCACGGCTGATCAAGCGTGATTGATGTGACAGGCATACGGTTTCGCGATAGGCCCCTACCCATACGCCACGCCGGAACGGGGAGCAGATCGATGCGCCAGGCTTTCACCGCAACTCTTGTCGCAGCAATGCTGGCATGTCCCGCCATGCCCCAGCAGGCTGAAACCGGAGAGTTCAATGCCGCGGCGCCGGATACGATGCCGGCCGCCCGACCCGGCGATGCCCACGTGGTCCACATCGGCCCTGGCGGACCCGCCGTAACCGGCGAGGCCGCCGTGTCGCCGCCGGAAGCCGTGCGGGCCTTGGATTCCAACGGCCAGACCGGCCGGATCAAACCGGTAATGCGCGACACCGACCACCTGGTTCTGGAACCGCTGGTCAACCGGCTCGGTATCGACAGCGGCCGACTCACCGAAACCGAACCCGTCGTCCAGGACGTGCCGTTTGCCGTGGAAACATCCCCCGGCATCCCGGTGATCTCTGCGAGCGAAGAGGACATGTTCGTCACCGACGGCGCCGCGCCGGCATTCCGCAACAGAATCGTCAAGGTAAACCGCAAGGGTGAACGAACCGCCACGGAAGTGATGTCTGCGCCGCTTGCTTCAGGCGACTCGCCTGACACCGGCCCGCCCTCAACTTCCGTACGAGTCGTCGTGCGCACCGAAAACGACGGCGATGACCACGTCAATATCGAAGCGACCGGCAAAACGGTCACCGATACTTTCACGCCGGATGGCACGACACGGATCATCCGGATTGCCCCGGAGGCGGGCCGCGAGGGCTCCACCCTGATCACGATTACAAAAAATTAATTGAAAAACGATAAATATGCTTGACGTTTATCGATAATCTCATATTGATAGTCGGGAAGTCAGGGCGGACCGGACGTAATGTTCTTAACGCCCCCTACCTCACCTGAGCCGTTGCTCCGGGTCGTCCTGACTCCACCTTCCGCACGTGTTGCCCCTTGCACGGTGGCAGGTTTCCAACCTCGACATACTTCCAAAACGGAAAGAAGCGCGAAACCTGAAACAGGGTCTCGCGCTTCTCCACCGTTTGCAGCGTTTCCTCCCAGAAACTTGCAATGCCATACGCCACCAGTTTCATACTTGTGTCAAGAATGTGTTCTAGACTTTTTTCGCGCCAGCGCCGATCCGGTCGACCAGCCGCGCAAGAGAGGCTTCGGATCCGTCCGTCCAGGGCGCATTCGGTGACATCGCAAGCGATGCCTCGCTCTTCAGGATCACCCCGTCCTGCAATATCTTCAGGCCGTTCGCCTTCAGCGTCGCCCCCGTCGACGTGATATCGACGATGACGTCTGCCGAACCCGTCGCCGGTGCCGCTTCGGTTGCGCCCGCGCTTTCGACCAGCCGGTATTCCCCGACAGACTTCGCGGCGAAGAATCGCCGGGTCAGCCGCATGTATTTTGTCGCCACCCGAAGGCGCCGGTGGTGCAGCTTGCGGAACGCAGCGCCTGCCGCCTCCAGGTCCGCCATCGTGTCGACATCGAGCCAGGCCTGGGGCACGGCGACAATCACGTCGGCGCCGCCAAAACCGAGTCGTTCGATGACCCGGAAGTCTACGCCCGCGTCCGGCGCCAGATCATGCAGCAGGTCCTCGCCGGTAATCCCCGCATGAAGACTGCCGTCGATCAGGCCCTGTGCAATCTCGCGCGCTGACAACAGGCGCATCTCGACATCACCCAGCCCGGCGATCTCGGCCTGGTATCCGCGTTCGCCGCCAATCTGGCTGACCGGAAATCCAAGCCCGCCAAGCCAGGCTTCGGACTTTTCCTTCAGGCGCCCCTTTGACGGAATGGCCAGTGACAATGTCATGATCGGGTCCCTCGTGCACGGATGATCCGGTCTGGCCGCACCACGCCGCCGATTCCGGTCGCGCGGGCCTTCCCGCCGGACAGGCCGGCAATCAGTCCG
>NZ_ARYK01000009.1 GCF_000685275.1 Hyphomonas johnsonii MHS-2 | reverse complement strand
CCGGCTCGCCGGTCGGGATGGATCAGGAACCAGCGACTTCCTGGATAATTTTCTGCGCTTCTGCTTTCGGCACTTCGTCATAGTGATCGAAGATCATCGTGAACTGTGCGCGCCCTTGCGACATGCCGCGAAGGTTCGAAACGTAGCCGAACATGTTGACCAGCGGCACGAAGGCATTGATCGCCACCGCATTGCCGCGCGGTTCAGACCCCTGGATCTGGCCGCGACGGGAGTTCAGGTCGCCGATCACATCACCCATATAGTCTTCCGGTGTGACGACTTCCACTTTCATGATCGGCTCCATCAGGCGCGGATCACCCTTGCCCTTGAGCTCACGGAACGCGCCGCGGGCGGCGATTTCGAAAGCGAGGACCGAGGAGTCAACATCGTGGTAGGCGCCGTCAACCAGAACAGCCTTGAAGTCTGTGACAGGATAACCAGCCAGAAGGCCGTTTTCCTTGGCCATGTTGAGGCCCTTCTCGACACCTGGAATGTATTCCTTGGGAACCGAACCACCGACGATCGTGCTTTCGAACACGAAGCCCGAACCGGCTTCGAGCGGCTCGAACTGCAGCTTGATGCGCGCGAACTGGCCGGTACCACCGGACTGCTTCTTGTGCGTGTAGTCGATCTCGGCCGGACGGCCGATCTTTTCGCGGTAGGCCACCATGGGCTGACCGATATTGGCTTCAACCTTGAACTCGCGCTTCAGGCGGTCAATCAGGATGTCGAGGTGGAGCTCGCCCATCCCTTTCATGATCGTCTGGCCGGATTCGAAATCGGTTTCGACGCGGAAGGACGGATCCTCCGCAGCAAGCCGCTGCAGGCCGACCGACATTTTTTCCTGGTCTGCCTTGGATTTTGGCTCGACAGCGATCTCGATCACCGGATCGGGGAAGGTCATCGTTTCCAGGACGACAGGCTTGTTCACGTCACAGACCGTATCACCGGTCGTGGTTTCCTTGAGGCCGGCGAGCGCCACGATGTCGCCTGCGAAGGCTTCCGTGATCTCGTCCTGCTTGTTGGAGTGCATCATGACCATCCGGCCGACGCGCTCACGCTTGCCCTTGGTGGAGTTCAGGAACGCATCGCCCTTCGACAGCGTACCGGAATAGATGCGCGTGAAGGTCAGCGTGCCCATGTACGGGTCGTTCATGATCTTGAAGGCGAGACCCGAGAACGGGTCGCTGTCATTCGCACGACGCTCAATGTTGCGCACTTCTTCTTCATCGCCGGGCAGGAAGCCCATGTATGGCGGCACGTCGAGCGGACCGGGCAGATAGTCGATCACAGCGTTCAGCATGGGCTGGACGCCCTTGTTCTTGAACGCCGATCCACACATGACCGGCACGAACTTCATGGCCAGCGTACCCTTGCGGATCAGCTTGCGCAGCGTTGGGATGTCCGGCTCCGTGCCTTCGAGGAAGGCCTCCATGGCGTCATCGTCCATCTCGACAGCAAGTTCGACGAGGTGGGCGCGCATTTCTTCGGCCTGGGCCTTGAGGCTGTCGCGGATAGGATGGAGCACCCAGGACGCGCCGAGATCGTCGCCTTCCCAGACCCATTCCTGCATCGTGACAAGATCCACGTGACCAGCCAGATCGACTTCCGAGCCGATCGGCAGCTGGATCGGAGCAGGCGTCGCCCCTGTGCGATCCTTGATCATGCGCACGCAGTTGAAGAAGTCAGCGCCGATCTTGTCCATCTTGTTGACGAACACGATCCGCGGAACCTTGTAGCGGTCGGCCTGGCGCCAGACGGTTTCGGTCTGGGGCTCGACACCGGCATTGGCATCGAGAACACAGACTGCGCCATCGAGAACGGCCAGGGAACGCTCGACTTCGATCGTGAAGTCAACGTGTCCGGGCGTGTCGATGATATTGAAACGGTACTTGTCGGACAGCGGCGTCGAGCCGTCTTCCGTGCGCTCCCAGAACGTGGTCGTCGCAGCGGACGTGATCGTGATGCCACGTTCCTGCTCCTGCTCCATCCAGTCCATGGTCGCGGCGCCATCGTGCACTTCGCCAAGCTTGTGCGATTTGCCGGTGTAATAGAGGATGCGCTCTGTCGTCGTGGTCTTGCCAGCATCAATGTGGGCCATGATGCCAAAGTTACGATAGCGATCCAGCGTGTATTCGCGGGCCATGTGAGTAAACCTTCGTGTCTGCTTTCCGGGAGGAAATCTCGGCACCTGACGGGCGCGTCGCCCTCAGGTGCCTTGTCGTTCCAGTGCTGATTACCAGCGGTAGTGCGCAAAAGCCTTGTTAGCGTCGGCCATGCGGTGCGTGTCTTCGCGCTTCTTGACTGCGTTGCCGCGGCCCTGACTCGCATCCATCAACTCACCGGCAAGACGCTCACGCATCGTGTTTTCATTGCGGCTTGCAGCGGCTGCGGACAGCCAGCGGATTGCAAGGGCCTGACGGCGCTCGGTGCGGACTTCGACCGGGACCTGGTAGGTCGCACCACCAACGCGGCGCGAACGCACTTCGACTGAAGGCGCGATGGCCTCGAGAGCGGCGTGGAACACTTCCACCGGGTTCTTCTTCGAACGGGATTCGACGAGATCGAACGCACCATAGACGATACGTTCAGCAACCGACTTTTTACCATCACGCATGATCTGGTTCATGAACTTCGTGACGATGACGTCCTTGAACTTCGGATCCGCGAGGACTTGGCGCTTCTCTGCACTGTGACGACGAGACATGGAGCGGCCCTCTTATTTCGGTTTCTTCGCGCCGTAATGCGAACGGCGCTGTTTACGGTTCTTGACGGGCTGGGTGTCCAGCGCGCCGCGGATGATGTGGTAACGCACACCGGGAAGGTCTTTCACGCGGCCGCCGCGGATCAGCACAACGGAGTGCTCCTGCAGGTTGTGGCCTTCGCCCGGAATGTAGCACAGCGACTCGAACCCGGAGGTGAGGCGCACTTTTGCCACTTTGCGGAGCGCGGAGTTCGGCTTCTTTGGCGTCGTCGTATAGACGCGCGTGCACACGCCGCGACGCTGCGGGCAGGCCTTGAGAGCCGGGGTCTTGGTCCGCGTGGGCTTGGGCGAACGCGGATTGCGAATTAGCTGCTGGATTGTGGGCATTCGGGCCTTCTGTCTCTTTTGGTCTCATGGCCCGATGGGCCGGTAACGAAATGATGCCCCGAAGGCTGCACGCAGCTTCCGGGACGGCTGAAAACTTGGGGGCCAGATTGGCCGGAAATGACTATTCCCGGTACGGCGAATGGGCTTTCACCCGGTTGCCTCTCTGACGATGCGTGGCGTGTAAGCCTCTCAGGCGCTGGCGTCAAGGGTCGCTTGCGGCTCGGCCGCAGCTATCTTTCGCGCTGGAGCCGGGGTCAGAATGGCAATCCGATCCGGGCGACGCAGGCCTGTTCCTGCGGGTTGGCACCACCGTCAACCAATTGGCGCTTGAATTCAGCCAATTCTGCCGCCCTGTTCGGCTCGAGCGTGTCGAGGCGTCCGAACTCGTCGGCGTGCAGCGTGTCCCTGCAACCTGCGATCTGGAGGCTCTCATGCGAGAGCCATGCGACCAGCGATATTGCAACAATTGCGCACGCGGCACCGATTCCATCCTGTCTGCTCATGCCGGCATCATCCCTGAAAATGAGAAAGCCCGCCATCGCTGGCAGGCTTTCCCGATAGATGCAAGATCAGGCGTTCGGGCCTATTCGGCCGAAGGCTCCGAAACCGGCGCAGGCAAGGCGGCCATTGCCAGCATTTCGGCTTCTTCCTGGGCCTTGGCCATGGCGGCTGCCCGCTTGGCCTTGAGCTTGATGTCGCGCTCGGCTGCCACACGGCGGTACTGGCGGATGCCGCCGCCTGTACCGGCCGGGATCAGGCGGCCAACGATGACGTTTTCCTTGAGCCCGTCGAGCGTATCGATCTTGCCCTGAATGGCCGCTTCGGTAAGCACGCGGGTCGTCTCCTGGAAGGACGCTGCCGAGATGAAGCTGCGGGTTTGCAGCGACGCCTTGGTGATGCCGAGCAGGAGGGGCGCTCCCGTTGCCATCTTCTGGTCCTTCTTGCGAGACTTGCGCACGACTTCGTTCGCCTCGTCGAAGTCGACCACGTCAATGTGCTCGCCAACAATATAGGGCGTGTCGCCGCCATCGGTGATCTCGACCTTCTGCAGCATCTGCCGGACAATCACTTCGATGTGCTTGTCGTTGATCGGCACGCCCTGCAGGCGGTAGACCTTCTGAACTTCCTCGATGAGGTAGTTCGCCAGCGCCTCGACACCAAGCGTCGACAGGATGTCCTGCGGCGCCGGGTTACCGTCCATCAGGTATTCACCCCGTTTGATGAAGTCCCCGTCCTGGACGGCGAGGTGCTTGCCCTTCGGCACGAGGTAATCGATCTGATCACGACCTTCCTCGAGCGGCACGATCGAGACGCGGCGCTTGTTCTTGTAGTCGCGTCCATAGACGACCTTGCCATCGACTTCAGCGATGATGGCGTGATCCTTCGGACGACGGGCTTCGAACAGTTCGGCCACACGTGGCAGACCACCCGTGATATCCCGGGTCTTCGCACCACCGGTCGTCACACGCGCGAGCGTGTCACCGGCTTCGATCTTGTCACCATCCGACACAGACAGGATGGCGCCAACGGACAGAAGGTAAACCGCGTCCGACCCGTTGGGCAGCTTCACCGGCTTGCCGTCCTTGTCGATGATCTGGATCGACGGCTTGATATCCGCCGATTTCGATGCCGACCGCCAGTCGATAACAACGCGCGACGAGATGCCGGTTGCTTCATCCGTTTCCTCGCGAACCGAGACGCCGTCGATCACGTCGATCAACTTGGCTTCACCGGCCACTTCGGACACGATCGGCTGGGCGAACGGATCCCAGTCTGCCAGCGGCATGCCGGGCGTGACCTTTGCCTTGTCCTTGACCATCAGGCGCGTGCCGTAGGCAGGGCGGAACGACTGGCGTGTCCGGCCGTCCGCATCGACAATTTCCACCTGCATGCGGCGACCCACGACGACAATGCTCTTGTCCTTGCGCGTCACGAACTCAGCATCCGTGAACCGAACCGTACCCTCGAAGCTTGCTTCGACGGACGACTGGTCCGCAACCTGGGCCGCACCACCGATGTGGAACGTCCGCATGGTCAGCTGGGTACCCGGTTCGCCGATCGACTGCGCCGCGATGACACCCACGGCCTCGCCACGGTTCACCACCGTGCCGCGTGCCAGGTCGCGTCCGTAGCACTGGACGCAAATGCCGTTGCGGGCTTCACAGGTCAGGGCAGAGCGCGCCTTGACCACATCGACGCCGGCGTTTTCGATTACATCGGCAAGATCTTCGTCAACATAGGTATTGGCCGGAACCACGAGCGTGCCGTCAGCACCCTTCACGTCTTCAGCCGTGACACGTCCGAGAAGGCGTTCGCCAATCGACACAACGACATCTGCGCCTTCCATGACGGCACTGATGTCGATGCCTTTTTCCGTACCACAGTCATCTTCGTTGATGATGCAGTCCTGCGCGACGTCGACAAGACGACGGGTCAGGTAACCGGAGTTGGCAGTCTTCAGGGCGGTGTCTGCAAGGCCCTTACGGGCACCGTGGGTGGAGTTGAAGTACTCCAGAACGGTCAGGCCTTCCTTGAAGTTCGAAATGATCGGTGTCTCGATGATTTCGCCGGACGGCTTGGCCATCAGGCCACGCATGCCAGCCAGCTGCTTCATCTGGTTCTTCGAACCGCGAGCACCTGAATCGGCCATCATGTAGATCGAGTTGACCTGCTGCTTGCGGTCACCCTTGGCGACTTGGGCCTTGGAAGCCGACTCCATCATGGCGTCGGCGACCTTGTCGGTGCAGGTCGACCAGGCGTCGACAACCTTGTTGTACTTCTCGCCACGCGTGATCAGGCCGTCGGCATATTGCCGTTCGTATTCGGAGACCAGTTCCTTGGTGGTGTTGACAAGCTTCTGCTTGGACTCAGGGATAACCATGTCGTCCTTGCCGAACGAGATGCCAGCCTTGCAGGCCTCGCGGAAGCCCAGTTCCATGATCTTGTCGCAGAAGATGACCGTCGCCTTCTGACCGCACAGGCGGTAGACCTCGTCGATGATCTTGCCGATCACCTTCTTGGTCAGGATCGTGTTGACGAGATCAGGCTGAATGCCTTTGAAGCGCGGCAGGATGTTGGCCACCATATACCGGCCCGGCGTCGTTTCGATGACGCGCCGCCATGGCTTGCCATCGTCGTCGACGCCTTCGTACATCGCCTTGATCTTCGAGTGCAGTGACACGAAGCCATTGTCGAGCGCCTGCTCGATCTCGGCCAGGTCCGTGAACAGCATGCCGTTGCCAATCTCTTCGTCGCGATCGAGCGACAGGTAGTAGAGACCGAGGATGATATCCTGGGACGGCACGATGATTGGCTTGCCGTTGGCCGGGCTGAGGATGTTGTTGGTCGACATCATCAGGACGCGGCACTCCAGCTGCGCCTCGAGGCTGAGCGGCACGTGAACGGCCATCTGGTCGCCGTCAAAGTCAGCGTTGAACGCAGCGCAGACCAGCGGGTGAAGCTGGATGGCCTTGCCCTCGATCAGTTTCGGTTCGAACGCCTGGATACCAAGACGGTGCAGGGTCGGTGCCCGGTTGAGCATGATCGGGTGCTCGCGGATAACCTCGTCGAGGATGTCCCAGACTTCCGGCTTTTCCTTTTCCACGAGCTTCTTGGCAGCCTTGACGGTTCCGGCGAGGCCTTTCGCGTCGAGACGCGCGTAGATGAAGGGCTTGAACAGTTCGAGCGCCATCTTCTTCGGCAGGCCGCATTCGTGCAGCTTCAGGTTCGGGCCAACCACGATGACCGAACGGCCGGAATAGTCGACGCGCTTGCCGAGGAGGTTCTGGCGGAAGCGGCCCTGCTTGCCTTTCAGCATGTCGGAGATCGACTTCAGCGGGCGCTTGTTGGTGCCCGTGATCGTGCGGCCGCGGCGGCCGTTGTCGAACAGGGCGTCAACCGACTCCTGGAGCATCCGCTTTTCGTTGCGGATGATGATGTCCGGCGCACGAAGCTCCATCAGGCGCTTCAGGCGGTTGTTCCGGTTGATCACGCGGCGGTAGAGGTCGTTGAGATCGGACGTGGCGAAGCGGCCACCATCCAGCGGCACCAGCGGGCGCAGGTCCGGGGGAATGACCGGAACCACGGTGAGGATCATCCATTCGGGCTTGGCGCGCGACTGGAGGAACGACTCGACCACTTTCAGGCGCTTGGACGCCTTCTTGGTCTTCAGTTCCGACGTCGACTCACGCAGGTCCTCGCGGAGCGTTTCCGCCAGCGTTGGCAGGTCCAGGTTGCGGAGGATTTCGCGGATCGCTTCGGCGCCGATCATGGCCGTGAACGCGTCTTCGCCGAGACGGTCCTGCGTGTCCATGTACTCTTCTTCGGTCAGCAGCTGCTTCGGCTCCAGCTCGGTCAGGCCGGGCTCGATGACGACATAGCTTTCGAAGTAGAGAACGCGCTCGACATCCTTGAGCGCCATGTCAACCAGGGTCGAAATCCGGGACGGCAGCGACTTCAGGAACCAGATGTGCGCGACCGGTGCAGCCAGGTCGATATGGCCCATGCGCTCGCGCCGCACGCGGGCAAGGGTGACTTCGACGCCGCACTTCTCGCAGACAATACCGCGATACTTGATGCGCTTGTACTTGCCACAGAGGCACTCATAGTCCTTCACCGGCCCGAAGATGCGGGCGCAGAAAAGGCCGTCACGTTCTGGCTTGAACGTACGGTAGTTGATGGTTTCGGGCTTCTTGATCTCGCCCGACGACCAGGACCGGATTTTCTCCGGGCTGGCGATGGAAATACGGATCGCCTCGAAAGTGGGGGCGGGCGTATTCGGGTTGAAAATGCTGGCGACGTCCTGGCGCATGGGTGTCTGCTCCTTGGGTGGGCGGTGTTATCGGGGCAATGGGGCCCCTGCCCTCATTAAATTTCGTGTCGACCGGGTCGCCCCACACATCCGGTGTCCGATGCGTGGGGCAGCCCTCTTATCTTCGTGTCATCTACTCTGCAGCGACCGTGGACCCCTCGTCCTCGCCTTCGCCGTTGTCTTCCTCGATCAGCTCGACGTTGAGCCCAAGTGAACGCATCTCCTTGATGAGGACGTTGAAGCTCTCCGGGATACCGGCTTCGAACGAGTCATCACCGCGCACGATCGATTCGTAGATCTTCGCCCGGCCTGCCGTATCGTCCGACTTGACCGTCAGCATTTCCTGCAGCGTGTACGCGGCGCCGTAGGCCTCAAGGGCCCAGACTTCCATCTCACCGAAGCGCTGGCCACCGAACTGCGCCTTGCCGCCCAGCGGTTGCTGGGTAACGAGCGAGTAGGGTCCGGTCGAACGCGCGTGGATTTTCTCGTCCACGAGGTGGTGCAGTTTGAGCAGGTACTTGTATCCGACAGTCACTGGCCGCGCGAACTGGATGCCCGTCCGTCCGTCGAACATCTTGACCTGGCCCGACGTATCGAGGCCGGCCCGCTCGAGCAGGTCGTTGATGTCGCTTTCGCGCGCACCGTCGAAGACCGGCGTGGCGATCGGAACACCATTGCGGAGGTTGCCGGCCAGCTCGACGATCTCGTCGTCGGTCTCGGGCAATTCCTGTTCCTTGCCATAAGCGGTGACCAGCGCCTTCCGCAGCGCCTTCATGTCATGCTTCTGGTGGAATTCTTCCAAGGCCTGGTCGATGATGCGGCCAAGACCGCGGCACGCCCAGCCCGTGTGGGTTTCGAGGATCTGGCCGACGTTCATGCGCGATGGCACGCCCAGCGGGTTCAGCACGATATCGACCGGTGTACCGTCCTCAAGGAACGGCATGTCTTCACTCGGGTTGATTTTCGAGACCACACCCTTGTTACCGTGGCGACCAGCCATCTTGTCACCGGGCTGCAGCTTGCGTTTCACAGCCAGGAAGACTTTGACAACCTTCATCACGCCTGGCGGCAGGTCGTCGCCGCGCTGGACCTTGTCGACCTTGTCGTTGAACCGCGCTTCCAGTTCGTGGATTGATCCGTCGAACTGAACCCGCAGCGCATCGAGGTCGGCCTGGGCCTTTTCCGATTTGAGTGCGATATCCCACCACTGGCTTTCGCTGAGCTCTTCGAGCGCCGCTGGCGTGATGCGGCCCGCCTTGAAGCCTTTCGGCCCCGCGACGGCTTCCTTGCCGGTCAGCAGTTCAGCAAGACGTGCATAGGTGTTGCGTTCAAGGATCGACTGTTCGTCTTCCTTGTCTTCCTGCAGCTGTTCGATCTGTTCGCGCTCGATCTGAAGGGCCCGTTGGTCCTTGTCGATGCCGTGGCGGTTGAAGATGCGCACATCAACAACCGTACCTGCGTCACCCGGAGGCACGCGCAGCGACGTATCGCGAACGTCAGAGGCTTTTTCACCGAAGATGGCGCGGAGAAGCTTTTCTTCCGGCGTCATCGGGCTTTCGCCCTTCGGCGTGACCTTGCCGACGAGGATGTCACCGGCCTTCACTTCGGCGCCCACAGCCACGATACCGGCTTCGTCGAGGTTGCGCAGGGCTTCCTCGCCGACGTTCGGAATGTCGCGGGTGATCTCTTCCGGCCCAAGCTTCGTGTCACGCGCCGCAATCTCGAATTCCTCGATGTGGATCGACGTGAACACGTCATCCTTCACGATGCGTTCGGAGATCAGGATCGAGTCCTCGAAGTTGTAACCGTTCCAGGGCATGAACGCGACGAGCACGTTACGGCCAAGCGCCAGTTCACCGAGATCGGTCGAAGGACCATCCGCGATGATGTCATTCTTCGAAACCGTATCGCCCACTTTGACGATCGGACGCTGGTTGATGCAGCTGTTCTGGTTCGAACGGCGGAACTTGGCGAGACGATAGATATCGACGCCCGATTTGGAGCCTTCGAGGTCTTCCGTCGCCCGGACCACGATGCGCAGCGCGTCGACCTGCTCGACCACACCAGCCCGACGGGCGATGATGGCGGCGCGGCTGTCGCGGGCAACGATGGATTCCATCCCCGTGCCGACGAACGGCGCTTCGGACTTCACCAGCGGAACCGCCTGGCGTTGCATGTTCGATCCCATGAGGGCGCGGTTGGCGTCATCATTTTCAAGGAACGGGATCAGCGAGGCAGCAACCGACACGACCTGCTTCGGCGAGACGTCCATGAACTGGATGTCGTCCTTGGCAACCATGGTCGCTTCGCCAGCCACACGGGCGTTGACGAACTCATTCTGGAGTTCGCCCTTCTCGTTGACCGAAGCGTTGGCCTGAGCGATCGAATAGATCGACTCTTCCATGGCTGAAAGATACACGACCTCGTCGGTCTGCTTGCCGTTCAGGACCTTGCGGTACGGGCTTTCGATGAAGCCGTACTTGTTGATCCGCGCATGCGTGGCCAACGAGTTGATCAGGCCGATGTTCGGGCCTTCCGGCGTTTCGATCGGGCAGATACGCCCGTAGTGGGTCGGGTGAACGTCGCGGACTTCGAAGCCAGCGCGTTCGCGGGTCAGACCGCCCGGGCCGAGGGCTGAAAGACGGCGCTTGTGGGTGATTTCCGACAGCGGGTTGGTCTGGTCCATGAACTGCGACAGCTGCGACGAGCCAAAGAATTCACGCACCGAGGCCACAACCGGCTTCGCGTTGATCAGGTCGTGCGGCATGACTGTGTCGATATCGACCGAGCCCATGCGCTCCTTGATCGCACGCTCCATGCGAACGAGACCGATGCGGTAATTGTTCTCCATCAGTTCGCCGACCGAGCGCACCCGGCGGTTGCCGAGGTTGTCGATGTCGTCCACTTCACCCTTGCCGTCTTTCAGGTCGAGAATGACCTTCATGACGCCAATGATGTCGTCATTGCGCAGGACGCGCATGTCGTCGGCGGCCGATTCATAGCCCTTCACGGCGACGCTGAGACGCATGTTCATCTTCACCCGGCCAACGGCCGAGAGGTCATAGCGCTCGGGATCGAAGAACAGCTGGCCGAACAGGGCGTCAGCCGCATCCTGCGTCGGCGGTTCGCCGGGACGCATCACGCGGTAAATGTCGGAGAGCGCTTCGAAGCGCGTCTCGTTCTTGTCGGCCTTCAGTGTGTTGCGCAGCCATGGGCCGCGGCCCGATGCATCGATATCAAGCACTTCGATTGTCTTGATGCCGTATTCGCGCATCTCGGCGATGATTTCTTCCTCGAGCATGTCGCCGGCTTCACCGAAGATCTCGCCGGTTTCCATGTTGACGACGTCGCGAGCGAGGAATTTGCCAACAAGGGCTTCCGACGGCACGAGAATCTCGTCCGTGCCGGCTTCAGCGATGCGCTTTGCCTTGAGGGCCGTGATCTTCTTGCCAGCCTCAGCGATCGACTTCTTCGACTTGGCGTCGATCAGGTCGAACTCGGGCTTCAGGCCTTTCCAGGCTTCCGAACGGAAACCCGTGATCCAGCCCTTCTTGTCCATGCGATAGATCGAATGGGTATAGAACAGGTCGAGGATCTGCTCGGTATCATAACCGAGCGCGTACAGCATGGTCGTCGCCGGCAGCTTGCGCTTGCGGTCGATACGGATGTTGAGGACGTCTTTCGCGTCAAATTCGAAGTCGAGCCACGAACCACGATACGGAATGATGCGCGCAGCAAACAGCAGCTTGCCGGACGTGTGGGTCTTGCCCTTGTCATGGTCGAAGAACACGCCGGGCGAACGGTGCATCTGCGAGACGATCACGCGCTCGGTGCCGTTCACGACGAATGTACCCTTGTCCGTCATCAGCGGGATGTCGCCGAGATAGCATTCCTGCTCTTTGACTTCCTTGACCGAGCGGGCACCCGTGTCTTCGTCAATATCGAACACGACCAGTTGCAGGCGCACCTTGAGCGGCGCCTGATAGGTCAGATCGCGCTGCATGCACTCCTCAACGTCGAATTTCGGCGTTTCGAATTCATAATTGACGTACTCGAGCGTCGCACGCTCGGAAAAATCTGTGATCGGGAACACCGATTTGAAAACACCTCCGAGCCCATCGTCCGTGCGCTTCTCGCGCGGCGTGTGCATCTGAAGGAAGCTCTCGTAAGAATCGCGCTGAACCTCGATCAGGTTCGGCATTTCAATAGCTTCGGGAATGCGCCCGAAGGACTTGCGGATACGTTTCTTTTCCGTGAAGGAGAGTGCCATCCCAGGATCCCAATTTTGTCCGTCCGGACCACATGGCCACAGACCTTATCACCAGAACGCGAGTTCGCGGCGGACTCCTGAGAGCCCGCCGCGCAGTTCTATAGGTCAGACAGCGCCTCGCGCGAACACTGCCCGGATTTGAAGAAGCCGCAGCCTACTTAAGCTCGACAGTTGCGCCGGCTTCTTCGAATTTCTTCTTGATCTCTTCAGCTTCAGCTTTCGAGACGCCTTCCTTGATCGGCTTAGGAGCAGCTTCGACCAGGTCTTTCGCTTCTTTCAGGCCGAGAGCCGGCACGACGTCGCGAACAGCTTTGATGACGTTGATTTTCTTGTCACCAGCCGACGTCAGGATAACGTCGAACTCGGTCTGCTCTTCCGCAGCAGCGGCCGGAGCAGCACCACCCGCAGCAGCGGCAACAGCCACTGGCGCAGCAGCGGAAACGCCCCACTTTTCTTCAAGCAGTTTCGCCAGCTCAGCAGCCTCAAGAACGGTAAGGGCGGAGAGGTCTTCGACAATCTTTTCGAGATTTGCCATTGTTTGATTTCCTATTTGGTTCGGTTGTTAGAGTCAGTTTGTTGCGAAAACGGGCGCCTTAGGCTGCATCTTTCGATGCGTATGCCGACACCACACGGGCAAGCTGGCTGGCCGGAGCCTGGATGACGCCTGCAACTTTCGTTGCCGGTGCCTGCAGGAGGCCAACAATTTTGCCACGGAGCTGGTCGAGAGACGGAAGCTTCGCGAGAGCCTGGACGCCACTGGCATCCAGAACCACGTCACCCATGAACCCGCCGATGATGATGAACTTGGCGTTGTCTTTCGCAAATTCATCTGCCGCTTTCGCAGCCGACACCGGGTCTGGCGCATAGGCAATTGCCACTGGCCCCTTGAACAGGGCTTGGGCATCGTCGCCGCCTTGACCGTCGAGCGCAATTTTCGCCAGACGATTCTTGACCACCTTAAGCTGACCGCCATCCTTACGAAGGGCGACGCGCAGCTTTGACATTTCCGCAACGGTCATTCCGGAATAGTGGGTCACGATGACCGCACCGGACTCAGCAAACACCCCTTTCAGGGTGTCGAGAGCCACTGTTTTTCCAGCTTTATCCATAGCGGGTCTCCAGTAGAGGCGCCCGGACCATCCGGCCGCCCTGGTAATCGCCTTCTGCCCGCGAGGGGCTTCCAGCGCCTGCCCAGGGATTGGCCTGCCCGGTAAAGCCATACCGGGAACATCCCGATATATCCGAACCGTTTCAACGCCTCACCCCGTCTGCATAGGTGGCTGAAATGCCTTTATCCAACCCGAGAGTCGGACCTATGGTCTTGGACAGGAAAACGGGAGGCCGCCGATGCACATCGGTGATCTCCCGTCAAGAGAGGTCTGTTAACGCTTTATCCAAAGCCCCGCAACCCCTTCTTGTGAGAAAAAGCCGCGAATCACGGAAAAAGCCCGGATCCATCAGATCCGGGCCTTCCTGATTGTCTTCAAGCCTCAAAAGAGGCTGGATTATTTGGCCTCGGCCGTATCGATCATGATGCCGGCGCCCATGGTCGACGACAGCGAAATCTTGCGAACGAACTGCCCTTTCGCACCCGACGGACGCGACTTGACCAGCGCGCCGAGGAACGCCGTAACGTTCTTCTCGATGTCTGCCTGGCTGAAGCTCGCCTTGCCGATACCGGCATGGATGATGCCGGCTTTTTCGACACGGAACTCGACCGAGCCGCTTTTTGCGTCCTTGACGGCCTGGGCGACGTTTGGCGTCACGGTGCCGACTTTCGGGTTTGGCATCAGGCCGCGCGGACCAAGCACCTTACCGAGGCGGCCAACGATTGCCATCATGTCCGGCGACGCGATAACCCGGTCGAAGTCCATGAAGCCGCCCTGGATTTTCTCCATCAGGTCTTCTGCACCGACAAAGTCTGCGCCGGCCGCTTTGGCCTCGTCGGCCTTTGCGTCCTTTGCGAACACGGCGACGCGAACGTCCTTGCCTGTGCCCGATGGCAGGTTGACCACGCCGCGGACCATCTGGTCGGCATATTTCGGATCGACACCGAGATTGACGGAGATATCGATCGTCTCGTCAAACTTGGCCGTCGCATTGCCCTTCACGAGCGCAACAGCTTCACTGACGGTGTAGGCTTTGTCGCGATCAATCGTTTCTGCAATTGCGCGAGTACGTTTTCCTGGTTTCGTCATGTCTCTTACTCCACCACGCTCAGGCCCATTGCGCGGGCAGAGCCGGCAATGATTTTCGACGCCGAATCGAGGTCAGTCGCGTTGAGGTCTTCCATCTTCATTTCCGCGATCTCGCGGATCTGCTTCATGGTCACCTTGCCAACCGTGTCGTAGCCGGGCTTTTTCGAGCCGGAAGCTGGCTTCTTGCCCAGCTTCAGGCCGGCAGCCTTCTTCAGCAGCACGGTCGCCGGAGGCGTCTTCGTGACGAAGGTGAAGGACTTGTCCTGATAATACTGGATGACGACCGGGATCGGCAGGCCTTCTTCCATGCTCTGCGTCTTGGCGTTGAACGCCTTGCAGAATTCCATGATGTTGATGCCGCGCTGACCGAGCGCCGGGCCGACGGGCGGGGAAGGGTTTGCCTTGCCTGCGGGAATCTGGAGCTTGATCTGCCCCAGCAGTTTCTTAGCCATTGTGTCCTCACAATTATGTCTAGGGGGCGGTGGTCTTTCGATCCGCCCCGATTGGTATCGAGGGTCCGCGGTCCGGCTGGCTGGCCTTCCGCAGATGCGCGCGTATGGATCATTGGCCGGGTTTGGTCAAGCGGGACAGGTGATAACGCCCGACCAATACCCGTTCCAGGCGGCCCGCTACATCAGGGCGTATCCCTTGGCATTGATGTATTGGCGCAAGGCTGCCGCCCGGTTGGCCGGGTCAGGGTGGGTCGACAGGAATTCCGGCTGGCGCTGCCCGGAGGAATTCGCATCCATCAGCTCCCACAGGCGGACCGACTGGGTCACGTCATAGCCGGCCTGGTGCATGTAATCGACGCCCAACCTGTCCGCTTCCAGTTCGTGCCGGCGGCTATAGGGCAGGATCACGCCGAACTGCATTGCCGCGCCACCGAGCGCGCCGATCGCCGTGCCATACTTGCTGAGCTCATCATTGGACGCGATCGCGATCTGGCTGGCCGTCAGCGAGACCTGGGCCAAAGTGGAAACCGACAGGCGCTCGGCAGCATGCCGCCCGACGACATGGCCCGTCTCGTGGCCGAGAACCGAAGACAGCTGGTCGTCATTCTCCGTCAGTTCCGTAATACCGCGGTACACGCCCACACGGTTTCCCGGCATGACGAACGCGTTGACATCGTCCGTGTCGAAGACGGCAACGTCCCAGCTGGCGCCCTGCGGGACATGCCCTTCCTTTTCGGCGCCCTGGATGGTGCGGCTCCAGACGTTGAGCACGCGGTTCTTGAGGCCTGTATTCGCCGTAACCGGGGTCTGCGCCTTCATGTCGGTCCAGGCAGAGGCTGCCATGCTGGCAACCTGATCGTCCCCGAAGAATACGAGCTGGTTCGTTCCGGTCGCGGGGTTGGTGGTGCAACTCGAGACAAAGGGAAACACTGTTCCCGCAGCGATGCCCGTGATGATCGCGCGGCGCGACATGTTTATTCTCGGCGCGCCGTCTAGAATCCTGCCGTCAAATTCAATTCGTTCGGTCATCTGCTTCTCCAACTCACCTGTGCGATTTGAGGGTAACCCCGCAGTGCGAAAAAGCAATCGACGCGGCCGCTATCCATCCCAGGGTGAGGCCCGTGCGCTGAACTGCGCGTGAACAGGCGAACCGGGAAACTAGTCTTCGTCAGCAACGTCGCCAGACAGGATGGCCGCCTGCTCCACCCAGCCCTCACGTGAGATCCGGCCTGAAAAATTGAGGTGATTGTCGACCCACACGACATTTTCGGGCGTCCAAGCCGCGATCTGGTCAAAATGGAAAATACCGAGCTCATTCAGGACTTCCTGAATTTTCGGGCCAATGCCACCGACCATCGTCAGGTCATCCGGCATGCCAGCGACCGGCCGCTCGAGTGACAGCGGTTGCTCGGCGTCAACTTCCAGCGATGCATCTTCGTCTTCGTCTTCGTCTACTTCGTCCTCATCTCCGTCTTCATCTTCGTCTGCTTCATCCTCATCTTCGTCCGCTTCTTCATCATAGCCTGCCTCGCCATCGTCATCGTCCACCTCGTCGACATCTTCAAATTCGTCTTCGTCGGTGTCGGATTCGTCCAGGTCATCGCCCTCGTCGTCAAATTCCTCGTCCGGGTCGTCGCCGTCTGATTCATCGTCTTCCTCAGCGTATTCGTGCTCTTCTTCGTCATCCTCGGCCCCCGACATATCATCGGAGTCGACCGCCATTTGTGCGGCGTCACTTTCGGCATCCGAATCTTCGGTTGCTTCGTCATGGGCATCAGGATCGTCCCAGGCCTCGGTGCCGGCTTCCGCATCGTCGGACGAATGGTCGTCTTCCAGATCAGCAGCAGCGTCGGCCTCTTCCAGCCGGGAGAGAATGGCGTCGGACATGGAGGCGCCAGCCAGCGCGGCAGGACCAGCGTCCCCCTCTGTCTCCTCTGGAGCCTCGTCCTCGACCGTTGCGGACATTGCGGTTTGGACTTCCGCTGCCGCTGGCGCGCCATCCCCTTCGAAATAAGCGATACGGCCTTCAAGGAACCTGTTGCGCCACCGCAGGCGCGCCAGTTCTTCGTTGACGTCTTCCGGAACCCCCTGCGTCGCGGCCGGCGATACGGTTGGTTGCGCGGTGAGTTCGGCCTCCAGCGCGTCCACACGCTGTTTCAGGAAATCTGCCCGCCATTTCAGCTTGTCATATTCAGCGGTGTCTGCAGCGGGAGCCAGCGCCTGGCTCACAACCGCCGCAGTGCCCACGGACGCGACAGGGCGGCCGGACGATACCTCGTGCAACGTCGTCTCAAGGTGGCGCACGCGGCTTTCAAGGTGCCGGTTGCGCCAGACGAGCGAGGCGTCTTCCGCCTCACCCTTGCCCGCCGCTGGCTGGGCTGACACCGCCTGCGTGGCAACAGCCGGACGGGTGCCGGCTGCCTTCAGGGCCTGGAGTTCGGATTTCGATCGAGACAGTTCAGCGGACAGCTCGGCGACACGCTGTTCCCGCACTTTCAATTCGGCCCGAAGCGACGGGTCAGTGCCACCTGCTGCGCCCGGCGAAGCGCCTCTCTGGGCCGCGTAGAGGCCTTCAATCTCGCCTCGCGCCTGCTCCAGCTCTGTCTGGGCGACGTCGCGATCCACGCGCGCCGTGCGCAATTTCCCAACGAGGAGGATGCCACGAACAGACCAGCCGAGCATCAGGCCGAAGAAACCGACAGCGGCCAGCGCCATCCACATATGCGTCAGAAGCCAGGCCATCATTCGCTCCGTTCGAGAACCTTGAATTCAATCCGGCGATTCGCCGCCCGACCTTCCCTCGTTTCATTACCCCGTACCGGCACGTCCGGGCCATAGCCAATCGCAGACATTCGCCCTGCATCGATGCCCGTCCCTACCAGGTAGTCTGCGACGGCCTGTGCGCGGGCTTCGCTGAGGGCGATCGCCGCACTGCGGTTTGTCTGGTTGTCCGTATGGCCGCCAAGTTCGAACATCAGGGCCGGATCGCACTTGCCAGCAACAACCGCGAGCTTGTCGAGCGCCGGCGCGCTTTCCCGGCGGAAGCGGGCGGTGGTGTCTTCGAAGATGATCCTGTTGGTGCCGAGAACCGTCGCAAAGCCTGTCTCACAGGCCCCGAGCGGGTCCGTCGTAAAATCGATGCCGCTGATTTCCGGAACGCTGACCGGGATGGCCTCCACGAACACCTTGGCGGTGTAGGGACCGGACAGGTTCGCCGCGTCTTCCTGCAGGTATGCGAGCTGGGCGGCACCTGCCAAACCATCGATGCTGAAGCCCCCGCCTGCGGGGTCGAACGCCATCTCGCCCGACCGGAAACGGGCGAGATGCGGCAGCGCCATGCGAACACCGTGCATCCAGCCAACATAGTCCTGGTCGGCCACTTCCATCTCGTCGCGCACGTCACCGTCATAGGCGGCGCGGGCGATCGACAGTATTTCACCCCGTTCAGACTGGCTGGACACCTTGCCGCCAAGCACAAGCCCGTCTTCGCCGACCCGCGCGAACCAGACCGTCTCGCCCCGCACCAGGGATGCGCCGCTGAACGGCGCGGCGATGCTTGAAATCTCCGATGCCACCCGGGCACCTACGGCCTCGTCGGTTGAAACTGCCCGCAATCTGAGGGCCGTGTCGGCGAGGCGCACTTCACCGGAGTCCAGACGGCTGAGCTGGCGAATCCCCAACCGCGCGACACCCTGCCAGTTTCCGGCCGGAACACCGGAAGCAAGGCGCATTTCATCCACGACGGCCGCACCATCCGCGGCGATCGCAGCCTCGGCCACCAGGGCCGAGCGGATCGCCTTGCTGGGGACATGGCCGGACAGGATGAACACGCCGTCAGGCTGCTTCGTGGCCCGCCACACATAGGGCGATACCGGTGGCGCGCCATCGGCCAGGCTCAGCACCTGGGTCACGCCGCCAAAGATCAGGCCGCCCTTGCCGTCTGCCGTCAGCACAGCATTCGCGGCGTCGACGACGGCGTCGGGCGAAGGCGCTTTTCCGGAGAGGATTGCCGTCTGGCCATCGAGCCGGACGCTGGCCCAGTCCATTCCAGCTGCGGTGAGGGCAGCAGCGGTTTTCTGCTGGAGGCGGGATTGCAGGTTTACAGCGTTCTGTGGTGACTGGTAAACGCCCCACCAGCCCGCCAGTATGAGACCGGCGAGCGCGACCAGCGCAAACAGGTGATCGAGTAGCCTCATCGGGACCCCGCTTACTCCCTGAACACACTTCCCTGTCTTCAGGGATGCCCTATTCAGTCATTCACCGCAAGATGCACACCACACGCCCGGATTTCGCCATGAGCCAGCCCATCGAAACCATCACCAGCACATCGAACACACTGGTCAAGACCTTGAAAAGCCTTGAAAGGAAGAAAGGCCGTCAGGAGACCGGCCTGTTCCTGGCCGAGGGCGCGCGCCTGGTTGAACAGGGCCTGGAGCGAGGCTGGCAAGCCGAGACCCTGATGATCGCGGCGACCATGGCGGATCGTCCCCATCTGGCCGCGCTGGCCGCCCGCGCCGAAGCCAGCGGCGCCAGGGTGGCGCTGGCCGCCGAAAACCTGATGTCGCGCATCACCCACAAGGACAATGCCCAAAGCGTGATTGCGGCATTCCGCCAGAAATCAACGCCCCTTGAGGCGCTGGCGGCGCCCGGTTCCGGCATCTGGATTGCCCTTTATGAAGTGCGCGACCCGGGCAATCTGGGGACCATCCTGCGCACCGCGGACTGCGCCGGCGCCAGGGGGGTCATCCTTCTCGAAACCTGTTGTGACCCTTACAGTTTCGAAGCCGTTCGCGCGTCCATGGGGTCGATCTTCGACATGCCATTCGCGCAAGCCTCGTTCGCCGCATTCCAGGCCTGGCGAACAGAGAACACGCTCAGCCTGACGGCTGCCTCGGTCAATGGCACGGTGCGCCATGACAAGGCGGCGTACGGCGCCCGGTCGGCCATCATCATGGGGAACGAACAGGCCGGCCTGCCCGCCGAAATCGAGGCGCAGTGTGACACGCTCGCGCTGATCCCGATGCGCGGCGGCGCGGACAGCCTCAACCTTGCCCAGGCTACCGCCATCATGACCTACGAAGCCTGGCGCCAGGGTGACTTCCGATGATTACCGAGACCAGGCTGCTCATCGCCGACGACTGGACGGACTATGCCCTGCTCGACAGTGGCCACCTGATGAAGCTGGAGCGCTTTGGTGACCAGACCGTCATCCGGCCCGACCCGCAGGCTTTCTGGGAACCCGCACGGCCGGTGGACACGTGGAAAGCCGATGCCATTTTTTCCAGCAAACACAGCGACGAAGACGGTGGCGGGCAGTGGGAAGTCCGCTCTCCCCGCGCAGTGGATGCGTGGCCGATGCAATGGAACAACCTGCGCTTTACGGCCCGCCGGACGGCGTTTCGGCATATGGGGGTTTTCCAGGAGCATTCGGTCCACTGGGCGTTCGCCCAGGCGCAGATCCGGGCGGCGAAGGCACCCGTCAAAGTGTTGAACCTGTTCGGCTACACCGGAATGATGTCGCTGGCCTGCGCCGCGGCAGGCGCAGAGGTGACGCATCTCGATGCGAGCCCGAAGTCGAACGGATATGGCAAGGATAACCAGGCCCAGAGCGGGCTTGCCGACCGGCCCATAAGGTGGATCGCCGACGATGCGATGAAGTTCGTGGCGCGCGAGATCCGGCGCGGGAACCGCTATGACGCCATCGTGCTCGACCCGCCGAAATTCGGCCGCGGACCCAAGAATGAAACCTGGCGATTCGAAGAGGACCTGCCGGAATTGCTGGACGGAATTCGCACGCTGCTGAGCGACCGGCCCCGCTTTGTCATCCTGACCGCCTATGCCGTACGCCTGTCGTACATCGCCTTGTCGCAGGCCCTGGGCGACCGGGTATCTGCCCTTGGCGGCATCATGGAAACGGGCGAAATGGCGTTGCCGCAGACAGGGGCTGACCGCCTGCTGCCGACAGCCATCTATGCCCGCTGGCACGCCGGCGACTGACGCGGAATCCAGGGGGATTCGACGAAGCCGGTCGGCCGGATTGTTTCATCTGGCGTTGCACGGACACCTGCACGGAAAAAGCACGGAACGTGCCCGGATGATGCCCGGACAGGAACCCGTTTGCACGAATGAAACCCCAAAAGAAAACGGCGGCCCCGAAGGACCGCCGTTCCCGAATGTTTGCCGTGAGGCGTTGGACTAGAAGTCCAGCGTCGCACCAACGAAGATGTAACGACCCAGCGCATCATACGACTGCGGGTAGGTGTTGTTGTTACCCGTCGTACCGACCGAAGCCGACAGTGGCGGATCATCGTCCAGAACGTTGTTAACGCCGAAGCGGAACGTCGCGTAATCCGTCGCGCCCCAAGTACCGGCGAGATCGAAGTAGTTCTGAGCGTCCAGCGTGGAGTCGACGCGGCCAGTTGCACCGGTGTCGAGATCGACTTCACCAATGTAGCGCCATGTTGCGTTGAGCTCGAGAGCATCAACCGGCGTTGACCAGCTCAGACGGGCGCGGTGGCGCCATTCTGGCGTTGGAGTGAAGCAGTCGTTGCCGTATTCGCCGACACAGTCGTACTCAGCGAAGGACTGACCGATCGGGTCAACATCGAAGCTGTCGAGGTACGTGCCGTTCATGGACAGGTTGAACGAACCAGCCGTTCCAGCATCGAAGCCGTAGGCAGCGCTGACATCGTAACCGGAGGTCGAAACGCCACCGATGTTGATGTTCGTGTCGACCACGTTACCCGTACCGACCCAAAGTTGGCCGTTAGCGTTACGGTTGATGCGGCTACAGGCATCTGCGTCACCTTCAAGGTAGCAGAGCTGCATCGTCACGGATGCGCCAACAGTCGAAATGGCCTTCTCGATATCGATGTCATAGTAGTCCAGCGACAGGCTCAGACCCGGAATGAAGGTCGGAGTTGCCACGAAACCGATCGTGAAGGTTTTCGCTTCTTCAGGCTCGAGGTTCGGGTTGCCACCTTGCAGGAAGTTGTACTGACCAGCAGGGCTGTCCAGCAAACCACCGTCGGCTTGCGCCTGGGTCACCTGCCAAGGATTGGAACCGATACAAGCTGCACCACCGGTGCCGTCGTTTTCCGGATCCGTGAAGTCACAGAGGTCATCGTCAAGGTCGAACAGGTTGAAGCCCTGTGCCTGGAAGAGGTCGATGACGTTCGGTGCGCGAACCGCCTGCTGGTAGCTGGCGCGGAAGCGGATGTCCTGGGTCGGAGCGTAGTCACCGCCAAGCTTGTAGGCTTCCGAGCTCGAACCAGTCGAGTAGTCAGAGTAACGATAAGCACCTTCGATCGAGAGAAGCTCGACACCTGGCTGACCCGTCACGAGCGGCATCTGGAATTCACCAAAGGCTTCATACGAGTCAATGGCACCGGAGAGACCGATCGTTGGTCCGCCCTGACCAGCACCGTCGCCAGTGGCGAAGGAGTTGTCAGTAACCGACTCAAGCGAATCACGGCGGTATTCGACACCGGCAGCGACTTTCATGCCTTCGTCAGCAGCCGGGCTCTTGAAGCCATACTGGCCCAGATCACCCGAGACGACGGCCGAAACGATGTTCTGGGTCGTCGTACCGTTCTGCAGGAGCGGAACCTGAAGGTAATCAAGCGAAGCCTGCGAGACGTTGCCGATCGTGAAGATATCCCACGGCACACAGTTCGGATCTGTACCGTCAAGAACGCTGGCACAAACTGGCGTGCCAGTGCCGTCATCAACGACGTTCAGGGCACGGTTCAGACGCGTGACCGAGAATTCATTGGTGTAGGCACGCGACAGGGTGACCTGCGAGTATTGCGCCGAGACGTCATACGTCCAGCCTGCTGCGTCGAAGAGATCGCCGCGAAGGCCAACGACACCACGGTACGTCTGGTAACCGAGGTTATCCGTACGTCCGCCACCTTCAACGTTGCGGCGGGCAACGTACATCGTCACAGAGTCGCCATTGGCAACGTTTGCCGGCGTACAGCCGAGATCCGTCACTTGCGAACCTGACAGAAGCGGGTTGTCGCAGTTGATGGAGTTGGTGCTGAAGAAGTTGCCGGTTGGCGCGATTTGTGCGCGCGACTCGTAGTCCATGAACATGAACTGCGTGTAGGCTTCGACATTCGGGTTCAGCTCATAGTGACCCATGAAGCCGACCGAATAACGTTGGTCAGGACGCTGGTAGAAGTTCAGCGGTCCGAAGTTGTAGAGATCCGAGTCGGAATCGAACGGACGGAATGTGTTTCCGGTCGCCGAATCCAGCGTGAACTCGTCATTGTTCTGGGTCAGGAAGTAACCCGGAACGGACGTTGCCGAACCACCGCAGGTGAAGCCGGTCGCCGTAGCGGAACCGATGGCACATGCAGAATAGTCACGGTCGCCGCCGAGGACTTCGTCGTTGTCGCGGAACGAGATGTAGCCGGTCAGGTTGCCGCGGCCGTCGTCCGTGTTGACACCCATGATCGCAGTGATCTCTTTCGAGTAGCCGTCGATGACATTGTCATCAGGCAACTGGAACTGCGACGGGTTGGTTGCGGCGCGATCAGCGATCACGCTGCGAAGGTTACCGTTCGTGTCATAGTCGTTGTTGTGCTGGAAGAAGCCGTATTGTGCGTCCAGCTGAACGCCTTCGAAGTTGTCCTTCATGATGAAGTTGACAACACCTGCAACAGCGTCGGAACCGTACACAGCCGATGCACCACCGGTCAGCACGTCAACGCGCTCGACGAGGGCACCCGGGATCAGGTTGAGGTCGGCAGCCGCATCGTTCGGCGAACCGTAAGGCATGCGCTTGCCGTCGATCAGGACGAGCGTACGTGTCGCCGAACCGCCGAGGTCGAGGTTACGAAGCGAAACCGTTGCCGTACCGGACGCGCCGTTTGACACGGTCGAGTTCTGAGCAGCAAACGCTTGTGGCAGTTGGGTGATCAGGTCTTCGACCTTGGTTGCACCCTGCAGCTTGATATCAGCGGCCGTAACCGTCGACACCGGGCTGGTTGTCACGAGGTTCGGCGAAGCAATGCGCGAACCAGTGACGTAGACTGTTGCCTGGCGGGCTGTCGCATCTTCGGCGGCGGGCGCCTCGACGGTATCGACGGTGTCTTCCGCCTCCTGTGCGGTGGCGAGCATGCTCGCCGACGCCATGAATGCTACGCCCGCAAATACGGACGAGGCAAGCAGGCGGGATTTTATGGTATTCCCGTTCACGTTGGTACCTCCAATGGTTTTTACAGATGCGCCCTGAATCGACGCTGGCCCGAACCCCTGAATCCGGGACTTGCTGCTATCGATAGGGCTTTCATCACTGAAACGTCAACGCGCCGTTACGTTTCTGTCACCAAAACCGAGGCGGTGTGGTTTATTTGCCTCAGTGGCAGGCAAGTTGTGCCTCAAGTCAGGAAGAAACTGAGCACGACGAGACCAATCGCCAGCATTGCCAGCAATATCATACTGAGAATAAGCAATAATACGGCCCTGAGGCCCGAAAGCAGGCGTCCCGACCCATAGGTTACCCTGACAAGACGATAGAGGTAGGCCAGTACCAGGGCGAAACCCAGCCCAATAGCCCAACCTGTCGTGGAAGGAATCGCAGCTACAACTATTAGTAGCGCTGTGCCGAGAACATAGAGAAACGTCTGGAAATGCAGGCCCGTGATCAGGTGGTCGTACATGTACACCTGGCGGTGCCAGGCATACAGCAAGGCGAGCAGCAGCGAGAAGACAGGCAGGAAGAGCAGGCTGAACCGCGGTGCCCACTGGCGCAGGCGCGCGCCGAATCGATCCTGATTCTCGAACACGGTCGCAGCATGGTCGATTGTGCGGTATGCCACCTCGATCTCGGCCGGAGTCGTGTCCGGGTCCGCCCGCTCCTCGATCAGGGTGCGCAACGCGACACGGTCGATCTTGCCGTCCGGCAGAAGGATTTCAGACATTTGAATGCCGCTGCCGATGACAACCTGGCTGTCCGCGAGTTGCGCACGGGTCGCGTCGTCGAGACCAGGATCGGCCAGCGCCTGGTTGAGCGCATCGCGGGCGGCGCGGTCTGCCGGCAGTGTCAGGCCGACTTCCAAACCGCTTTCCGACGGTTGGTCGAACCTCAAGCCGCCGAACCAGCCCATCCGGTCGCCGAGCGAGAAGATCGTCAGGAAGAATATCACCGACGCCAGCAGGAACATGCGGAACGGCGGCACGTAGCGGGCCCGCTGGCCGTCGAGATAGTTGCGGGTGAGGCGTCCCGGGCGGAACAGCAATAGCGGCAGCGAGCGCAGCAGCCTGCCGTCGAGCGCGAACATGTCGCCCAGGCTGCCCGAGATGAGGTCCCAGACAGGGCGGTGGAAGTCCGATGCCAGCTGGCCGCAGGTGGAGCAGAAACGGTCAGGGACCACTTCACCGCAATTGGTGCATGGCAGGCCGGACTGGACCGGGTGATGCGACCCGGATGTCAGCCCGCTGACCGAGGCCGCACCGGCCGCTTCGATGTCATGCTCCATGTCGCCCTCCCGCGACGCAGAAACCTATTCGGTCTTCATACCCTCCCGGCAGAGGAAACGCGAGCGGTGTTGGTCGACGGCGTTGTCGGTCCAGCCTGTCAGGGTCGGATCGACCAGGTTCTTGGTGACCTGGTACCACATGGGCGTGATCGGATAATCGCTGAGCATGACCTGTTCCGCCTTCGCGAAGGTCTCGGCCCGCGTCTTGAGATCGAGCTCGGAATTCGAGAGGGCCAGCAGCGCATCATATTCCTTGTTCGAATAGCGCCCGTAATTCTGCTGGCCGGTGTTCGATTCCAGCAGGTAGAGGAAGTTCAGCGGATCATCATAGTCTGCGACCCAGGCACCGTCGGCGACCTGGAAATCCGACTGGCGCAGCCGCGCATAGAGCACTTTCGTGTCCTGCTTGATGATCGTCGGTTCGACCCAGGGCGCGATTTCGGCCCAGTTCGCCTGGGCAACAGGCGCGACTTTCGGGTTGTCGTCCGTCGAGCGGTGGATGAACTCGAATTTCAGCGGATTGTCCGGGCCGAAGCCAGCCTCTTCAAGCAGGCGCCGGGCTTCCGCCAGCCGGTCTGCGCGGGGCGCGTCCTTCCAGTCGACGGAAGGACGTTCCACGTTGTAATTGCTGATTCCCGGAGGAACCATCGAATAAGCGGGCAGGAAGCCCGGCGTCAGGACGTTGCGGATGATGAATTCCCGGTCGAGCGCCATGGCCAGCGCCTTTCGGACACGGACATCCTTGAACGGCGCGTTCTGGGAATTGAACGTCCAGTAGGTGGTGTTGAGGGACGGCGTCGTGCGCGGCCAGCCGACGAATTTCTGTTCCAGCTCGGCCTGCCGGGCACCATCGAACGCGTTGTTGATGTCGAGCTTGCCCGCCGCAATCTTGTTCTCGACAGCGGTCGGGTCTTCAAGTTCGTAATAGACGACCCTGTCGAAGCAGACCTGGTCGGCATGGAAGCCGGTCGGGCTTTTCTCCGACACGAGCTGGTCGCCGGTGCGCCAGTAGACCAGTTTGTACGGCCCATTGGTGACGATGTTCTCCGGCTGGATCCAGGCATCGCCATACTGCTCGACGATGTGACGCGGCACGGGATAGGTCGTGTAGTGGGTCAGCAGGCCCGGCAGGTAGGGCGCCGGGTATTCAAGCGTGATCTCGAGTGTCTTGGCGTCAATCGCCCGAACGCCGAGTGCGTCGCCGGGCATCTCGCCGGCGTTCACCTCTGCCGCATTCTTGATGACGTAGAGCAGCGAGGCATATTGCGACGCGGTTTCCGGCTTCTGGATGCGGCGCATGGCATACACGAAATCGTCGGCGGTCACCGGCTCGCCGTCGGACCAGACATAGTCTCCCAGCTTGAATGTCCAGACGAGGCCCATCGGGTCGGTTTCATAGCTGGTCGCCATGCCGAGTTCCGGCTTGCCGGCCTGGTCATGGGTCATCAGGCCGATGAACATGTCGCCGATGATGATGTTCTCCCACTGGGCCGACGACTTGTGCGGGTCGAGCGTGTCGACCTTCGCCGAAATGCCCCGACGCAGCGTCGGCACATCATCGGACGACTGGCCACCGCTCCCGCAGCCGGCAAGGCCCAGCATGAGGGCAGCGGCCAGAGTCAAACTCTTCAAGGGGGTCAGCATCATGTTTCCTGTCTCCAATGGCTTTCCGGCGCGGGCCGGATTTGCCACAGTGCTGCCAGAGTGGCACGGCTTTGGGAAGCCTGTGCCCGACATGTGGACCGAAGGATGCCCTGCCATGACCCGATTTTTGAGCGCGATCGCCGCGATCTGCGTCATATCCCTGCCCGCGCTGGCGCAGGATATTTCCACAAGCGACGTCTATGCCTGCGCGGAAACCAGCGACGATGCTGCGCGGCTCGCCTGCTACGACTCAGCTGTCGGCAGGCTGAAGGCAGCCGAAGAGGCAGGCGAGGTCACGACGATCTCGCGGACCGAAGTGGAAAAGGTCAAGCGTGAGTCATTTGGTTTCTCCATTCCGTCCCTGCCGTCGCTGGCGTTGCGCAAGAGCGGCACACCGGACAAGGAGCTGGAAGACATCACGGCGCCGGTGCGGTCTGTGCGGATGGACGGTGCGGGCCGGTTGCGCGTCACGCTGGAAGACGGACAGGTCTGGGTGCAGACTGACGACAGGAGCATGCGCGCGAAGGACGCCAAGGAAGCCCACATCTACCAGGCCATGCTCGGCAGCTACAAGATGAAGCTGGACGGCAGGGTCGCCTTCAAGGTGCGCCGGGAACAATAGGGCGCAAACCCGAATTCGCTTGGCAGGCGAAGCTGGTTTCGGCACTCTCCCCAAAAAACCGGGAGAGGGAACGACATGACGAGGCATATTGGCTGGGCGCTTCCTGCCCTCCTGCTGGCGGCTTGCGCCCCCAGCGAACAGATCGAAGCTGACCTTGGCGCGGCAACGCCGCTGGCGGCGGCCCCCCAGCCGACTGCGGCGCCGACCCGCAACGCCTATTTCGGCGACGTGCACGTCCACACCGGCAATTCGTTCGACGCCTATATCTTCGGCGTGCGGGCGACACCGGACGATGCCTACCGGTTCGCCAAGGGCGAAGCCATTCGCCACCCTGCCGGGTATGACATGCAGCTGGCGGGCCCGCCGCTCGATTTCCTGGCCGTTACGGACCATGGTGAATACCTGGGCGTTGTGCCGGCGATGAACACGCCGTCTTCCCCCTTGTCGCAGACCGCCCTCGCACAATCGGTGTTCGGCGCCGATGCAACGGATCCCGGCGCCTCTTTCCTGCGCGTCGGCATCACTGTCGTCACGGGCGAGGAGATCGCGGAAATCTATGACCGCGACCTCATCGATTCCGTCTGGGCGGCCACGATCGATTCCGCAGACCGCAACAACGAGCCTGGCAAGTTCACGGCCTTTTCAGGCTATGAATTCACGGCGATGCGGCAAGTCCCCGGCGACGGCCCGCCGGCGGCCGGCAACCTGCACCGCAATGTCATCTTCAGGGGGGACGCGCCCGAGCGCCTGTTCTCGACGCTGGACTCCACCAATCCGGAGGACTTGTGGACGTGGATGGAAACCCAGCGCAGCGAAGGCCGCAACGTGCTGGCCATTCCGCACAATTCGAATGCCTCCAACGGCGAGATGTTCGCCCTGCAGACCTATGATGGCGAGCCGCTGACCGCGGCCTATGCCGACAAGCGCATGCGGAACGAGCCGCTTGTCGAGGTGTCGCAGGTCAAGGGCACGTCGGAAACAATGCCGACCTTGTCGCCGAATGACGAATGGGCCGGTTTTGAACAGTACGAATATTTCATCGGCAGCTCGCTGAAACTGACGCCCGGGGCGGGTGACTTTGTCCGCTCGGCCTACCAGCGCGGCCTTGCCTTGCAGGAGACCGAAGGATTCAATCCGTACAAGTTCGGCCTGATCAGTTCGAGCGACACGCATGTCGGCGCAGCGTCGCTGGTGGAGCAATACCACTGGGGCAAGACCGCGCAGGACGGCGCCAGCCCCGAGGCCCGCCGATCCGTTCCGCCGAATGGCCGCAAGACATGGGACGGCGCGGAAGATCCCAGGACACGCAGAGAGATAACGGCAACCCAGTTCAGCTCCAGCGGCCTGGCGGGCGTCTGGGCGGAATCCAATACGCGCGAGGCCATCTTCGATGCCATGCAGCGCAAGGAGACGTTCGGCACGTCGGGTCCGCGCATGAAGGTGCGCTTCTTTGCCGGCATGGATTATGAGCCGGCCATGCTGGACGATACCGACCTGCTGGTGCGCGCCTATGATCAGGGTGTGCCGATGGGCGGACAGCTGGAGCGGGTGACGGGAGAGACCGCGCCCGGCTTCGTTGTCTGGGCGATCCGCGACCCGCTTGGCGCCCCCCTGCAGCGGGCACAGGTTATCAAGGTCTGGTCAGACAAGGGCGAAACGCACGAGGCCGTGCACGATGTCGCCTGTTCGGGCGGCGCCCTGCCGGACGCAGCGACCCAGCGCTGCCCCGACAATGGCGCCAGCGTGGATATTTCCGATTGCAGCACTGCGGCGGGGACAGGCGCCAACGAGCTGAAGGCCTATTGGCAGGACCCGGATTTCGACGCCGCGCGCGAAGCCGCGTACTATGTGCGTGTGCTGGAGAACCCGACCTGCCGCTGGTCAACCTGGGATGCGGTGCGCAACGGCACACCACCAAACCCCGAACTGCCGGAAACCGTGCAGGAGCGCGCTTGGTCGTCGCCCATCTGGTATGCCGGGTTCGACCCGCTAGCGGTGGAATAAGCCGTCAGGATGCAGAGCGGACAAGCTCGAACCTGGAACGGACGGTCGGCGCAGCATCAGGGCTGTAGACCCGGCCTTCCCGGATCAGCGCCATCATGTGTCCGAGCACGGACATGGCGGCAGCTGGATGCAGGCGCTTTTCGACATTGGCGTACATGATCTCGACCATGGCCGGGATCGACGTTTCGCCTTTGCCCAGGTGCTCGAGGATCGACGCTTCGCGGGCGCGCCGGTGGTTGGCGTATTCGGTGATGAACTCCTCGACGAAGGCCTTGCCGCGGACAGGGTCGCCATGCGTGGGCCAGAGTGTCTCGAAGCCGCGCATGCGGATCTTTTCGAGGCTTGCCATATAGTCGGCCATGTCGCCGTCCGGCGGGGCAACGACGGTGGTGGACCACCCCATGATGTGATCGCCGGAAAAGCAGGCATTCTCTTCGCGCAGGGCGAAACAGAGATGGTTGCACGTGTGCCCCGGTGTTTCGATGGCATCCAGTGTCCAGCCGGGGCCGGAAAACGAGTCGCCGTCGCCAACCCGGACGTCAGGAACGAAGCCGAGATCGTCAGCGCTGCCGAGTTCGCCCTTGGCGGTCAGCACGCCGCAATTCTTCGCATATGTCTTGCAGCCGGCCCATTCGGCGAGCGGCGCCGCGAGCGGGGAATGGTCGGAATGGCCGTGACTGACCAGCACGTGCGTGACGGTCTCGCCTTCCAGCGCGGCCTTCAGCGCGTCGAAATGAGTCTCGTCCATCGGGCCGGGATCGATCACTGCGACTTCGCCCTTGCCGACGATGTAGACGCCGGTGCCGACATAGGTGAACGGGCCCGGATTGTTCGCGATGACACGGCGGATCAGCGGGGAGACCTGCTGTACCACGCCGTACTCGAATTCTATTCCGCGGACGTATGGAATTGCCATGACTGGATCACTCTCGAGCTTGTTGCCTTGGCGGGATTCGTCAGCGCTTCTTCGGTGCGAATGCGCCGGCGAAAGCCTGTGCCATTCGGCGGGTAGCGCGCAATTTGGCACCCAGCCTCAGGGCCACTGGCGGGCCCATGTCGGTCTTGTTCGCATCAACGATATAGATTTGTCCGGACACGCGATCCCGCAGGACATCCACGCCGCCCCAGTCCAGGCCGACACCGGCTGCGAATCGCTCGATCACCGCAATTTCTTCCGGCGAATAACAATTGCGGGGCTCGTCGAGCAGGACTTCCACATTCTCGTTGAGGAACCGGCGCGCCAGCGGGCGACGCTTGCGGAACACGACGATCGGGGTTCCGCCAACAATGCAGCACCGCAGGTCCTCGACGAGGCCGCCTTCGATCTCGTTGTCGATCAGCGCCTGGTAGACCTTGCCGGCGAGCGGCGCGTCGAGAGGGCCTTCGAGGATACGGCCATCATGCGCCGCGTTCAGTTCGGACTTCTCGACCATGCGGCCCATATAGGTTGTCGGGTCGACCGTGAGCGAATAGCCGGCGGCGCTTTCGAATGCGGCCGCGACAGTGGATTTCGACACGTCCTGGCAGTCGAAATTGACCAGGCGCACGCCGTCACGGGTCTGGGGAACGGCATTGTTGGTTTCTGTCGAATCGTCGAACTGGAACACGATGTCGGCGGTAGACACATCATCGATCAGCTTGGCGCCGGATACATGCATGACCGGCCAGATGAAGTACCAGGGGCGCGGCTTGTCGGGGTAGAAGGCGATCGTCGGGCGCTTGTGACCGGTCACGCGCCGCCATGTGCGCCAAGTCTGGGCGAAAAAGTAAAAGCAGAACCAGGTGAAAATGCTCTGCAGAAGGGAGAGGTCTGGAACGATGCGGTGCCCGGTCTTCTTAACCAGGATCGTGCCTTCGTCGTATTTGAAGTCCGTGATCCAAAGACGTTCTGACATATTGTCAACTCCTGCAGCGGGTCCGAAGACTCACGGCGCCCTCACTCGCCTTGCCTCGCACGCTGATAGTTCACTGACAACTCACTTAATGCGGCGAAATTGTGAATAATTGCTCACAATTGCTTTATCGGTTAACGCGCCTGCCGCTATAGAAGGTCTTGTATACTCGACAGATCATATCCCGCACCTGCTGCAGCATCGAGAATATCGTCGCTGGCGCCCTGCCCGGCCTGAGTCAGCGCCCAGGCGGTGATGCAGCGGGTGCCGGTGCGGCAATACGCCAGCACAGGTTGTGGGGCTTCATTCAGTATATTCGACATCCGTTCGACGATTTCCGGTGTCGGGGCGCCGGAAAACGGCAATGCCGCGAAGCTGAGACCAAGCGACTCGGCCTTGGCGCGGATAGCGCCCATGCGGGGCTGGTCAACGCCTCCCTCGCCGTCCGGACGGTTGGCGACGATCGTCTTGTAGCCCGCCGCGGCGATCGCCTCGACATCGGCTTCGGAGATCTGCGGGGCAACGGAAAAAGCGTCTGTGACGCGTCGAATGTCTGCCATGTGATATATCCTGAAGTGTTGGCACGGTCTTGATCGGCTCTGTACACAAGCTAAGGAGGATGATGCAACCTGCCAACCGGCAGTGGTCGCCTTTCGCGCAACAGTCAGAAACCGTTACAGAAAGCCCGTTCCCTTTGTCATCAATCCAGCGAGCCCTTAGCCGCGTTCCGTGGGCCTACACGTTCCGGCGCCTGTTGATTGCAATTCCAACCATGCTGGCCATCATCACGATGGCGTTCCTGATGATGCGCGCCGCGCCGGGTGGCCCGTTCGACGGAGACCGCAAGTTGCCGGCCGCCACCGAACAGGCGATCGCGGCGAAATTCGGCTTCGACAAGCCACTGCACGAACAGTATTTCAACTATGTGGGCGGCGTGCTGCAAGGCGATTTCGGCCCCTCCTACAAGACGCTCGGCAAGAGCGTGAATGACCTGATCGCCGATGGCCTGCCCATTTCACTGGCAATCGGCTCGCTCGCCATGCTGCTGGGAATCGGGCTTGGCACGTTGCTGGGTGTCTTTGCGGGGCTGAGGCAAAACACGGCGGCTGATTTCAGCGTCATGGGCATCGCGATGGCCGGCATCTCGATCCCGACCTTTGTGACCGGCCCGATCCTGATCCTGCTGCTGTCACTGGGCGCCGGCATATTCGCGGTGGGCGGCCTGGGCCAGTACCCGAATATCGGGATGAATTGGTACAACATGACCCTGCCGGTGGTGACGCTGGCACTGCCCCAGATCGCGATCATCTCGCGGCTGATGCGCGCCTCGATCATCGAGACGATGCGCTCCAACCATATCCGCACTGCGCGTTCCAAGGGCCTGTCAGAGCGCCAGGTGATCATGCGCCACGCCCTGCCCGCCGCCCTGCTGCCGCTGATTTCCTATGCCGGCCCCGCCATGGCCGGCGTGATGACCGGCTCGGTGGTGATCGAGAAGATCTTCGGCCTGCCCGGCCTCGGCTCGTACTTCGTGAACGGGGCGCTCAACCGCGACTACACGCTCGTGATGGGGGCCATCATCGTCTACGCCGGCCTGATCGTGATCCTGAACCTGGTCGCTGACGTGCTCTATGCAGTGCTTGACCCGAAAGTGAAGTACGACTGATGACCGATATCGACCCCATGCTCGACCCGACCGGCCGCATCGAACCGGTCACCCAGGCCTTCGTCGGCGGACGCTCCCTGTGGGAAGACGCGCGCGCGCGTCTGTTCCGCAACAAGGCCGCCGTCATCTCGATGTGGATTCTCGGCGTGATCGTGCTGATCGCCGTCTTCGGCCCGATGGTGTGGGTGAACGACTACAAGCAGATCTCGGATCTGAGGACCATCGCGCCCACGCTGGACGGCTGGCATGTGCTGGGCACCGACATCCAGGGCCGTGACCTGCTGGCGCGCCTGATGATCGGCCTGCGCATCTCGCTCATGGTGGGCGTTGTCGCCACGGCCGTCAGCCTCGTGATCGGGGTCACCTGGGGCGCCACTGCCGGCTATCTCGGCGGGCGGGTCGACAATTTCATGATGCGCATCGTCGACGTGCTCTACGCCCTGCCCTTCATCTTCTTTGTCATCCTGCTGCTGACGGTGTTCGAGCGGAACATCGTGCTGATCTTCGCGGCGATTGGTGCCATCGAATGGCTGACCATGGCGCGTATCGTGCGCGGACAGACACTGGCCATCAAGGGCAAGGAATTCATCGAGGCGGCACGGGCCGCCGGCGTGTCGCGCCGCGCGATCATCATCCGCCACATCCTGCCGAACGTGATCGGCCCGGTGGCAGTCTACGTGACGCTCACCATTCCGGTCGTGATCCTGGCGGAGAGCTTCCTGTCCTTCCTGGGCCTCGGCGTGAACGAGCCGCTGACGTCCCTCGGCGTGCTGATCTCCGAAGGTGCCAAGACGATGGAAGAGAAGCCCTGGATGCTGCTTGCGCCTGCCATCACCATGGCGGTCACGCTGCTGTGCCTGAACTTCATCGGTGACGGCCTGCGCGACGCGCTGGACCCCAAGGAACGCTAGGGCCGGGGCTACTTCAGCCGGCCGTCGATCTCGGTCAGCAATCCGCCCACGCGCCTGGCGTTCATGCCCAGATCGGACAGGCCGACCCGGCTGATCGAGCGAATGTCGATGCGCGACCCGTCCCCTTCGGGCGCGATGCGGAACAGGATATCATCCTTGAAGCCGAACCAGCCAGACGTATGCGTCGCTTCGATGCGTCCGGACTCGATGTCCGCCGTGACGATCTCCCAGCCATGCGCCTTCACGGTTTCCAGCACGGCATTGTAGGCCATGTCGTAGGAAACGGCCGGCTCGATCAGCGGGGCGATCGCGGGATAGAGCGCATCCTTGGGTGATTTTTGCCTTGCCGGATCGTATTCGGCTTCCTCCTGCAGTTCCGAAACAAGGCGGCCGCCTGTGCCGGGCCAGTTCTTTTCAATGCCGGGCGCCTGAGGCACCGTCGGCGCGTCTTCCACGGCATTCGATGCCTTTGCAGCGGTGCGTACGTCCAGCAAAGCCTGGCTTGGTTGAATCGGCATGCTCCAGTCAGTCTGCGCCTCATGGATTGGAGGCAGGCGCAACGCGTTGAGTTGAAACCCCATCCAGCGGAACCCGACCAGGGCGATGATCAGAAGCGCCCCAAGCGACAGCATGAGCGCACGTTTGCGAGGCGCCGCGACCAGCGACACCACAATGGCCGTGATCGATGCAAGGGCTGCGGCGCCGATCACGAACCGGCCATATCCCGCGGTGACATTTCCCATCATCTTGCCAAGTCCGAAACCGTAATCCCAGACGCCGAACTTGGTTCCCAGGGCCGCCACGGCGAACCACAGGACCGCAAAAATCGACAGGCCGAGCGCAAAACCGGCAAACTTGCCGCGCCATCCAGAGTCTTGAGAGTCCATAGCAGGTGCCTTTCCGGCGAGGGGGATTGCGTGATTCAGGCTGTAGGTAGTTTGTAGTCCTTGAACGTCTTGCGAAGGGCCAGCTTGTTGATCTTGCCAGTTGCGCCGAGCGGGATCTCGTCAACAAAGGCGACGTCATCGGGCGTCCACCATTTGGCGATCTTGCCTTCGAGAGACTTCAGGATCTCTTCCTTGGTCGGCGTCTCGCCCGGCATCGGCTGGATGACCAGCAGCGGGCGTTCGTCCCATTTCGGGTGGTAGACACCGATCGCCGCTGCATTGGCGACCTTGTCATGGCCGACTGCAATATTCTCGATATCGATCGAGGAAATCCATTCACCGCCAGACTTGATGACGTCCTTGGCCCGGTCGGTGATCGTCATCGTGCCGTACTGGTCGAGATTGGCGACATCGCCCGTGTCGAAGAAACCGTCGGCGTCAAGCACGTCGCCGCCGGCACCCTTGAAATAGCCGGCCGCAATCGCCGCGCCGCGAACCAGGAGGCGGCCCGACGTTACACCGTCGCGCGGCAGGACATTGCCTGCGTCATCGACAATGCGCAGTTCGACACCGAAGGGCGGGCGGCCCTGCTTCATCTTCTGCGCCATGCGTGTATCGACATCGGCGTCGACAAGATGCGGCGGCAGCGTGCCCAGCGTGCCCAGCGGCGACGTTTCGGTCATGCCCCAGGCGTGGACAACATCGACCTCGAAGTCCTGTTCGAAGGCCCGGAGGATCTTCTCGGGGATAGCCGAACCGCCGATGATCACCCGATTGAGGTACGGCAGCTTCAGATTGTTTTCCTCGAGGTAGTTCAGCAGCATCAGCCACACCGTCGGCACCGCTGCCGTGATCGTGACCTTCTCGGTATCGAGCAGTTCATAGATCGAGGCGCCGTCCATCTGCGCGCCGGGCATGACCATGTTGGCGCCGGTGGCCGGACAGCTGAGGGCCAGGCCCCATGCATTGGCGTGGAACATCGGCACGACCGGCAGGACGACATCCGCGCACCCCATGCCCATGGCGTCCTTCGACATGGTGACCAGCGTGTGCAGGACGTTGGAGCGGTGCGAATACAGAACGCCCTTCGGATCACCGGTGGTGCCAGACGTGTAGCACAGGCCGCAGGCGGTCTCTTCCGGGAAATCGCCCCAGCGGCACTCGGTCGAGCGTCCGTCGATCCAGATGTCGAAGGGAATGGCACCCAGCGAGTTCTCGGGCATCGTGTCGGCGCCAGCATAGATCACGAATGTCTTCACGGTCTCGAGCAGGCCCTTGATGGACTCGACGATCGGCAGGAAGGTCTTGTCGAAGATCAGGACCTTGTCTTCGGCATGGTTGGCGATCCAGGCGATCTGCTCGGGGTGCAGGCGCGGATTGATCGTGTGGAGCACAGCGCCGATACCCATCGTGCCATACCAGGACGCCATGTGCCGCTCGGAATTCCAGCCCAGCGTCGCCACCCGGTCACCGAGACCGATGTTCATGTCCTTCAGCGCGTTGGAGACCTGCTTGGCATGCGTGTAGAGCTCTGCGTACGTGGTGCGGACGATGTTGCCTTCCACGCGGCGCGTGATGATTTCGCGCGCGCCGTGCTGCTGGTTCGCGTGTTCAAGTATCTTGTCGACCGTCAGTGGCCAGTCCTGCATGATGCCCAGCATCCGAATTCCTCCTTTGTGCGGCCCCCGAAGGCTGCCGCTTTTCTCCGTTGTGGTCTGGTGTATTCGCGGTATTGCTGCAGCGCAAGGAAGAGGAGCGCGAAGATGGTGCGGACGGCGGCTTTGATAGTGTCGGTATGGCTTCTCGGGGCATGCGGGGTGCCGCCCACCAGCGAGGCACCCGGCGACCAGGCCTCGACCGCGCAGGCACAGGCGCAGGCCACCCTGGCGCTTCCCGCCTATTTCGATTGCGTGCGCGAGAACAGGGGCGTGCTGATTGCGGCGCATCGGGGCGGTCCGGCACCGGGCTATCCGGAAAACGCCCTTGAGACGTTGCAGCACGGGTTTGCCGAGGGCATCCGGGTGTTCGAGATCGACATCGCTGAAAGCCGTGACGGCGTGATGGTGCTGATGCACGATAACCGCGTCAACCGGACGACGACCGGCAATGGCTATGTCGCCGATATGGACTGGGCTGACCTGGCCGACCTTTCGCTGGTCGACAATGACGGCAAGCGCACGCGTTTCTCGCCACCGAAGCTGACGGACGTCCTGATCTGGGCGAAGCAGTCGGGCGCGATCCTCGAACTCGACCGCAAGCCGACGACCAGTTTCCGCAATATCGCTTCGGCAGTACGCGCGGCCGGCGCGGGCGACAATGTGTTGCTGATTTCCTATTCCGACGACGAAGCCGCCGCCATTGCGGCTGCCGACCCGGATCTCATGTTGACCGCTTCGGCCAGGGGATCGCGGGACATCGCCCGTCTGGAAGACCGGGGCGTCGACCGCACGCGGCTGGTCGCCTGGACCGGTACGGGCTCACCTGACGCGGCCGCGTGGGCACGCAACACCCAGCAAGGCGTCGAGTCGGCGTTCGGAACGCTGGGCCGCAAGGGCGAGCGGCTCGACGACCAGTATTGGGCTGATGGCGATGCCAGCGAGTACCAGGACCTCGTCGACGACGGACTCGTGCTCCTCGCCACCGACGAGCCCTACCGGGTTGCGGCCGCGCTGACGTCGGATGACCTGGCGCGTGAGAAATGCGGGCGTTGACGAAAGCCTGATCCGGGCGTATGTGCGGCACCGGTTTGAGACACCTGCCGCTCGCCGGGGCCCGTTCCCGATGGTGAAGATCTCACAGGCGCCCCCGGGCGGCTGTACTTACAGGATGCTGAACCCTCTTCCAGCGGTCCTGCGGCAAGGCGAGCTCCCGCGTTGACGTGACCGCTTCTGGATGACGGTAAAGGATCTATCTCATGTCACCCTCGATCAATACGCGCGAACAGGCGAAAGCCCGGGCGCGCGAAATCCGTGCAGTGGAAACACTTGCCGGACATGCAATCTCCCACTCCGCCGCGCTTGAACGTGTCGCAGCCGAACTCGGCTACCGTGACTGGAACACCGCCTCGGCCCGCCTGTCCAACCTGCCGGAAGTGCCCGTGCAGGTCGGCGACCGGGTCAGCGGCCTCTACCTCAAGAAGCCGTTCGAGGGCGTCGTTCTCGCGGTGCGCGACATTGGTGGCGGCTCGGCCTTTGAAGTGACCCTGCATTTCGACGAGCCCGTGGATGTCGTCGAATTCGAGTCCTTCTCGGCCTACCGCCAGCGCGTCAGGGCCACGATCGCCGACGATGGCAGCTCGTGGTCAAAGACGAGCGATGGCCATCCGCACATGCGGTTGCTGTCGGTCATGAACGGGATCGTCTGAGATGACTGTTTCAAGCACCACCCCGCGGCCAGCCTGTCTCGCTCCGACGATGGCGGCTGGCCGCGACTTCATCCTGCGTGGCATCGACGGCGAGGTGGTGATGCTCAACCTCCTGCGGCTGCGCGAAACGGCGGATTATTCCGGCGCACCTGAACTGGCGCCGGAAACACCGATCTCTGGCCGCGAAGCCTATGACCGCTACATCGCCCATACCCGGCCCTTCCTGGCCGCAAGCGGCGGACATCTCGACCTGGTCGCGGAAGGCGGTGCGTTTCTGATCGGCCCGCCTGACGAACGCTGGGACCTGGTCATGCTGGTGCGCCAGAAAGACACGGAAACCTTCCTCTCCTTCGAGCAGGACGGAGCCTACATGGCGGGCACAGGGCATCGCACGGCCGCCATTGAGGACTCGCGCCTCCTGCCGCTCAAGGTGGTGGCGCCTCAGGGGTAGAGGCGCACCGTCGTCCAGCCTGCGTCGTCGCGCATGTAGCGCAGCCGGTCGTGCATGCGGAAGGCCTGGTCCTGCCAGAACTCGATCTCGGTCGGCGCCAGGCGGAACCCGCCCCAGAAGTCCGGGCGGGGAATGTCCGGGCCGTCGCCGTAGACTTCGGAGACTTCGGCGATGCGTTGTTCGAACATGGCGCGGTCCGGCAGGGGCCGCGACTGGTCCGAGGCGATGGCGCTGATCCGGCTCTGGGCGGCGCGGGAGGCGAAATAGGCGTCGGCTTCGGCGTCGGACACGCGGGTAATGGTACCGCGAATGCGGACCTGCCGGCGCAGGCTTTTCCAGTGCAGGCAGAGTGCCGCGCGGGGATTGGCGGCGAGCTGCACGCCTTTCTGGCTCTCGAGGTTCGTGAAGAAGGAAAAGCCCGCGTCCGACACGCCCTTGAGCAGAACGATCCTGACGTCCGGCATGCCATTCGAATCGACCGTCGCCAGCGACATCGCATTGGAATCATTCAACTCTTCGGCACGCGCTTCGGTCATCCATTGCTGGAAGAAGGCAATGGGATCATCGTGCACGGGGATCAGCGGGCGGTCATGGCCTGCGGAATAGTCGGCGGCGCTCGGGGTGGGCGGAATGATGGTTGACGACATATCAGGCCCTTTTGCGGATTTGTTAGGCTTCACGTTTTCATATAGGACGCAGCGAGATTATACGAGGGCTGCGACACTTCATGTCACACAACACATTCGGCCATTTGTTCCGCGTCACGACCTGGGGGGAAAGCCACGGGCCGGCGCTCGGCTGCGTGATCGATGGCTGCCCGCCCGGATTGGCGCTGACTCCCGAATGGATTCAGGGCTTTCTGGACAAGCGCCGCCCCGGCACGTCACGTTTCGTGACGCAGCGCCAGGAGGCGGATGCGGTGAAGATCCTGTCCGGCGTGTTCGAGGATGACCGCACCGGTGGGCCGGTGACGACCGGGACACCGATTTCGCTGATGATCGAGAACACCGACCAGCGCTCCAAGGACTATTCCGAAATCCGCGACCGTTACCGGCCCGGCCATGCCGATTTCTCCTATGATGCCAAATATGGCGTGCGGGACTATCGCGGCGGCGGCCGGTCGAGTGCGCGGGAGACCGCTGCCAGGGTTGCAGCGGGGGCGGTGGCAAGGTGTGCGCTGGGGGGTGGTGTGACCATCCGCGGCGCCGTGGTGCAGATCGGGCCGCACGCGATCGACCGCGCGAAATGGGACTGGGATCAGGTTGGTCAAAATCCGTTCTGGTGCCCTGACAAGGACATGGCGGCGCAATGGGAGGCCTTCCTCGACGCCACGCGCAAGGCCGGCAGTTCGGCCGGCGCGATTGTCGAAGTGCAGGCCAGCGGGGTTCCGGCCGGCTGGGGCGCGCCCGTCTATGGCAAGCTCGACGCGGAACTCGCCGAGGCGATGATGAGCATCAACGCGGTCAAGGGTGTCGAGATCGGCGCGGGTTTTGCGGCAGCTGCTTTCAGCGGCGAGCAGAATGCCGACGAGATGCGCAGCGGCAATGAAGGCGTGCGGTTCCTTGCCAACAATAATGGCGGTGTCGCAGGCGGCATTTCGACCGGCCAGGACCTGGTCGTGCGGATTGCCGTGAAGCCGACGTCTTCCATCCTCAACGAAGTGAAGTCCGTAACCCGTGAAGGCGAGGACGTGGATGTGCGCACCAAGGGCCGTCACGATCCTTGTGTCGGTATCCGTGCAGTGCCCGTGGCCGAAGCGATGATGGCCTGTGTGCTGGCCGACGCCAAGCTGCGCCACCGGGGCCAGACGGGGCGCTAGCCGGGCTTGCGCCAGGTGGTGACCTTGGTGAGGAAGGCGAGTGTTTCGCGCTCTTTCACGAGCCCGGCCGTTTCGCAGGCTGCTGCCTTGTCCCAGGCCAGGTAGGTTTCATAATACGGCTCGTGAAAACCGTGCGGGAAATATTCGAGCAGGCCGTCCATTTCCGGGTAATCCCCGAACTGCGTGCTGTCGGCAAGGATGAACAGGCCACCCGGCTTCAGCACGCGAGCGGTTTCGGACAGCACCCGGGTGCGGATCTCCGGCGGCAATTCATGGAACAGGAAGATCGAGACGACGATATCCAGGCTGGAATCGGCGAGCGGCATGGCTTCGGCTGCCTCGTGCAGCACCTCGACCTGGGGCCAGCGCGCAAGGCGCTTGCGAGCGGCCTCGGTATAGCTTGGTGACAGGTCGAGGCCGCGTGCCTGAAGGCGTGGATAGATGCCCATGACGCGCGACAGGAAACGACCGTTTCCGCAGGCGAGGTCCAGCAATTGCACGCCGCGCTGGTCCCTGCCCTTCAATTCCCGCGAAATCTCGGCCAGGGCGGCCCGGCGCATGGCGTCGGCAGTGCCCGTGAACAGCGCCTCGACCTGTGTGTCGTAGAGCTGTGCGCTTTCGTCGGTGAACCAGCCGCCGGACTGGAAATGGAAGTTCTGGCGGTAATAGTCCGGATAGCGGTTGGAGCCTTCCGGCAGGGTTTCGCGGATTTCGGTGCCATTGCGCTCCAGCCGGCGCCGGTCGACCTCCGCGACGTCTTCCCGGAAAGCCCGCGCAGACTTGAGCGCGCGCGGCAGGTCGCGCACGCGCAGGTCGTGAGGCGGCGGATAAAGCCCGGCTTCGGCGTTCAGCCGGTCCTGGATGAAGAGATCAAACCAGGCCTTGCGCAGCGCCGCCATGTCCGGCGTGCCGCGTGTCGGGCTGAATGTGGGTTCGCCCGGGCGGTTGAAGCCGGATGCCTTGCGGCGCGCTGCCGACATCTGGGCCCCATACCAGGCCGAACGGATGCCCTGTTCTGCAGCATAGCGCGCACGGGCAGCAGTCTTCGAGGCGATGTCCAATAGTCCCATGCCCCCAATATGGGGCGCTGCCGAAGGACCGTCCAGCCTTCAGGTTCGGTTCAGGTAGGCCCTGCCATGTTGCGGGTCAGACTGGCGGCATCGTGCCTGCCATAGAGGAGACACGCGATGATGAAACGATCGCTTCTCGCGGGAGCTGCCGCCGCATTGGCGCTGGCGATCCCCGGCACCGCAGCCGCACAGGGCTATGACAATAGCTACGGCTATGGCTACGAATCCCAAAATTCAGCGTGCGAGCGCCAGCGCAGCGACGACAAGCTTGCAGGCGGCGTCGCGGGCGCACTCATCGGTGGCCTGATCGGCGGCGCCATCGGCAACAATATCGACAGCGGCGATGATTATCGTCGCGGCCACCGCAGGCACCGCGGGCATTATCGCGGCTACAACCGCCACCGCAGCAGCGACAATAGCGACCAGGTCGTGGTCGGTGCCCTGCTCGGCGCTGTCGTCGGCGGCCTGGCAGGCAGCGAAATGGCCGCAAGCTCCAGCGCGAATTGCCGGTCGGCCGGCCCGACGCCTTACCAGCCAGCGGGTGGCTATCGCGGAAACACCTATAATGGCGGTGCCTACCAGGGCGACTCCATTCCGCGCACGACTGACGGGCTCTATGGCGGACCGGGTGTCATGCAACAGCCTGGCTATCCGTACTCGTCGCCGCCTGCGCGCACGTATCCGGCCTCGTCCTACCCGGCATCCGGTTATCCGGGCCCAGGCTATGATGACCAGGGATATTATCCCGACCAGGGCAATTACGACGCCGGCTACCAGGCCAACGCTGCCTATTCCCAGCAGGAATGCCGGATGATCTACCAGGGCGGTGGCCACGTACCCGCCTGTCGCAACAGCCCGACCGAAACATGGCGCGTCGTCGATGACCGCGCGCAGGGCGAAGAGCTTTACGGGTACTAGGCCCTGATCGCGTAAAACAGGCGCTCGGCGTTGCCGTCACCGCCGGAAATCGGGCTGGCCGTCCAGGCATGGATGGGCCAGCCTTTTTCGTTCATCCACACACCGAACGCTTCGGCAGCGCGGTCTGATGCCTCGGTATCAGTAACGACGCCGCCCTTGCCGACATGTGTGCGGCCGACCTGGAATTGCGGCTTGAACAAGCCGACAAACACGGCCTGCGGCGCGGCGAGGCCGAGCGGGACGTCCAGCAGTTTTTCCAACGCGATGAAGCTGGCATCGCACACCAGCAGGTCTGGCGCGCGCGCCAGCATTGTTGGCAAGAGTGCGCGGGCATCGGTCGCCTCCAGCGACGTGATGCGCGGATCGGCGTGGAGGGAGGCGTGCAACTGCCCGCGACCGACATCCACGGCTGTCACGTGCGCCGCGCCGCGCTCCAGCAGCACTTGCGTGAACCCGCCTGTGGAGGCGCCGATGTCGAGGCAGTACCGGCCCGCCGGGGCGACCCCGAAGGCATCAAGCGCGTGGGACAGTTTCAGGCCACCCCGCGAGACGTAGGGATGAACCGGCGCGGCGAGAATCGCCTGGTCGGCAGACAATATCTGCGCAGGTTTTGACACGAGCGCGCCATCAGCCGTGACCAATCCGGCCTCGATGGCGGCGCGGGCGCTCGCCCGACTGTCAAAATGGCCGAGCGACACAAGAATTTTATCGGCCCGGTCGCGCAATTATTGAAACTCCTCCTGCAATCCTCACGTTGTGCCCTATAACAGGAACAAGATCGACAGGAGACCCACCATGCTCGAGCGCCTTTCCCTCGCCGCCTTCGCCCTTGCCCTGGCTGCCTGCAGCCAGGAGGCAGCCCAGCCCCAGGAGATGCCTGAAACACCGCCGCCCGCGCCTGCGGACCTGCCGGGCCCTGCGGACGGCGTGATTCCATCCATGATGCGGTCAACCGCAGCAATTGTGGGCGTCGACGGAAGCGATATCGGCACGGCCAACCTGATTGGCGGGCCGAACGGTATCCTGATCCGCGTCGAAATCGCGCCGGGCGGCCTAACGCCGGGATGGCACGGGCTGCACCTGCACACGGTGGGTGACTGCTCGGATGTCGGCACGTTCAAGGCCTCTGGCGGCCATGTCGGCAAGATCGACGGGGGCCACGGCCTGCTCAACCCGAAAGGGCCCGAGGGCGGCGACATTCCCAATATCTGGATCGCGGCCGATGGGTCCGGTGGCTATGAGGCCTTCACGAATTTGACCCAGATGTCGGACCTGACTGACGCGGACGGATCGGCAATCCTGATCCACACGGGTGAGGACGACGCACTGAGCCAACCAATCGGCGGCGCCGGTGCCCGCGTTGCCTGTGGCGTGATCAGGTAGAACCGCGTCAGGCGAACCGCGCAGAATCATGGGTGAGCCGGCGCAGGATCGCCTCGCCCATGGCAGCATGGCGCGGCGTGTCGTGGCGGCCGGTCTCGAGCAGGATCACACCATAGAAGACGGACCAGCCCATCGCGCGGGCCTGCGTGGCGGGCGTCATGCCATAGGCTGCGATCGCAGCATCCCGCGCGGAGGGATCATCGAACAGTCCCCAGATGGACGACAGGTCGGTTGCTGCATCTGCGACACACATGTCGCCCCAATCGATGAAGCCAGCGAGCTTCCGGTCATGGACGAGAACGTTGCGGGCGTGGACGTCTCCCGCGATCCAGGTGCGCGGCAGGTCGATGGGCGTGGCGAGGGCCACCTGCCACAGGCGCTCGACCCCCGGCGTGATGGCGCCGGTTTGCTGGCGCAGGATCGCCATGCGGCGTTCGGTGTCTTCCTGCTTGCCGCTGAGGGGGCAATCACGGACCGAATTCGATGGTGCATCGGCCGGTGCCGGCTGATGCACCGCTTTCAGGAAAGCCGCCAGCACGGGCGCCTCGGACGGATCAGGCGGGGTGATGTCAGCCGTCTCGCCCGGAATCCACGGGATGATGCTCCACGTGAAGGGATAGCCCAGGGCCGCCACGCCGATGCGGAGCGGCACCGGAACGGGAAGCGGCAGGTGGGGGGCGAGGTGCGGCAGCCAGACCTGTTCCTTGCGCAATGGCGCATCGGCCACGGCCCGCCGCGGCAGGCGCACCAGCAGGTCGTCTCCCAGCCGGTACATGACATTGTCCCATCCGGCATCGAGCAGGCGGACCGGACGGTCTGCAAGGTCCGGGTGCTGGGCCGCGATCAGCGCATGAACCAGCGCCGGGGTGATATCCACGTCTGCGGCGGGGCTGGATTGGGCGTCGGCACTCATTGGCGCGTCCTCTTGCACTGGCCGCCGGACCGATACACGGTAGCGCACATAAGAAAAAGAGTCGGGAGAACATACATCATGGTCAAACTAACACGGCGCGGGACACTCCTGGGCGGCAGCGCCCTTGCAGCACTGGCCGCCTGCGGACAGAAGCCCAGCGTATCGGCAGCCACGCCGGAAACGGACACCGCTCCGGCACCTGCCGCAACGACGCGCATGGACGGCACGGCCATGGCCGCCGCGATAGCCTCCGGGGAAACCACGGCGCTGGAGCAGGTCAACGCAGCGATCGCCCGGGCGCAGGCCGTAAACGGCCAGCTCAACGCCATCGCCTCCGACATCTACGACATTGCCCGCGCCGACGCCGGCCAAACGCCGGCTGGCCCGTTCCAGGGTGTGCCGACCTTCATCAAGGACCTGCACAACTGGAACGGTGCGCCGACCTATTATGGCAGCCGTGCCTTCAAGGGGTACATGCCCGGCAAGGATGACCCGCTGCCGGCGAAATGGCGCGCCGAAGGCGTGGTGGTGCTGGGCAAGACCACTTCGCCCGAGATGGGCCTGATGGCCTCGACCGAGCCGCTGGTGACCGGCGACACGCGCAATCCATGGGACACAACCCGCATTGTCGGTGGCTCGTCCGGTGGATCGGCCGCACTGGTGGCGGCTCGCGTTGTCCCGTTCGCCCATGCCAGCGATGGCGGTGGCTCGATCCGGATCCCGGCCAGCACCTGCGGCGTGTTCGGCCTGAAGCCTTCGCGCGGCCAGCTGCCCGCCCACGGCGCCGCCGAGGCTCCGCCCGTGGACATCTCGGTACAGCACGCCGTGACGATTTCGGTGCGCGACTCGGCGAACCTTTTCCGCGATACGCAGACGAATGACGGCACGTACCAGCCCCTCGCCGCAGACCTCTCGCCGCTGAAGCGACGGCTGAAGATCGGCTTTTCGACCGATGCCTTTGCCGGCACGCCGGTGGCGGCAGAAACGAAGGCCGCGCTCGAAGATGTTGCGAAACTCTGCACCGGGCTGGGGCATGAAATCGTCGCCTACACGCCGTCCTTCTCCGGGCTGGAATTCCTCGACAAGTTCCTGCTCTACTGGGCTGCCGGCGCAGCCGAATTCGCCCAACAGGCGAGTGACTTTTCCGGCAAGCCGATCGGTCCTGACATTGTCGAGCCCTGGACGCTTGGCCTGACCAACATGTTCATGACCCGCAGGGGCGAGATGGACGCAACTGTCGCCTGGCTAAAGGCGTTCGAGGCCGCCTACGATTCCGGCTTCACCGACCAGGGCATTGACGTGCTGCTGACGCCAGTGACAGGCAGCCCGGCCGTGAAGCTGGGCGAACAGGCCCCGACAGTGGACTTTGACACGCTGTATGACCGTGTCGTCACGTTCGCCGCCTTCACGGCACCGATGAACGTGTCAGGTGCGGCGTCGATGAGCGTGCCGCTGTCCTGGTCGCCATCGGGCCTGCCGATCGGGTCGATGTTCTCGGGCAAACGGGGCGACGATGGGCTCCTGTTCGAACTCGCGCTGGAACTGGAAGCTGCGCGCCCCTGGGCCGACAGGCTGCCGGGCGTGGTCGCCAGCTAGATGATCATCGAACCGGCCCTCGTGAACCCGACCGCTGAAGATGACCTTCTCGGGGTCGATCCCTTCATTTTCGGCTACGGGTTCGCGGCGGACGGGGCGCCGACACGTCTCACCTGGGAAGACCTGATCTCGGGCAAGGCGGCGGAATATCCGCGTTACTGGGTCCATCTCAATCGCCTGTCAAAACAGGCACACGGCTGGATCTTCCGGAAGAGCGGCCTGGACCGGGTCGTCGCACATGCGCTGGTCCAGGAAGAAACGCGGCCACGGTCGCAGCACCATGGCCGCGGCTTCCTGATCAACCTGCGTGCGGTGAACCAGAACGAAGGCGCCGACCCGGAAGACATGGTGGCGCTGCGGATGTGGGCGAGCGACACGGTTCTCATCACGGTGCGTGCGCGGCCTGTCCAGGCGACACGGGACGTCGAGGCATGGATACTGGCCGGCGACGCACCGAATTCGAATGGCGGCCTTGTGGCGGCGCTCGCCAGCGCGCTGACCAATCGCATGGAGCCGGAGGTCGCCAATCTCGACTCCCGCGCCGACACGTTCGAAGATCAGGTCCTTGACCCGGACGTTCGCATGCCGCGCGCCGAACTCGCTGAATTCCGGCGTACGGTGCTGGGCCTGCGCCGCTACCTGGTTCCGCAACGCGAGGCGCTGTCCCAGTTACTGCGTGAAGGCAGTGCGGATGGATTGTTCCCGGAATCGATTGCGCTGCAACTCAGGGAATCGGTCGACCGCGTTACCCGGCTGGCTGAAGACCTGGACGCGATCCGTGAACGCTCGGTCGTCCTGCAGGAGCAGATCATGGAAGAGCGCACGGACCTGACGAACCAGCGCCTGTTCGTGTTGTCGCTCCTCTCGGCCGTGTTCCTGCCGATCAGTTTCGTGACGGGCCTGTTCGGCGTCAACCTGGGCGGCATGCCAGGTATCAACTCGCCGATGGCATTTGCCATCCTCAGTCTTGTTCTGCTGGGCACCACCGGGCTGATGCTCGCCATTTTCCGCTGGCGCCGCTGGATGTAATCCCACCCGCCGAGCGCCAGGGATTAACCATAACTTACCGTGCGGCGCGAAAACGACGCAGCATGTTTGCCATAATTCAATGCCAACCCGTTAGGTAAAGAAACCCGCGGCGCTTAAACCGGCGACGATGTGATCTATAATGACTACAATCTTCTCCCGGAAAGTCTTCTCTCGTGAACCGTTCAGTCTACATCGCACTCAGCTTGCTACTTGTTATCCTTGCCTATTTCGGCATTCGCAGCCTGCTGCGCGGAAGCATCAGTTCCCAGAGCGAGGTTCAGGTGACTGAGACAACCAACGCGCTTCCGGACGCCATTATCGAAAATGTGACAAGTTCGATGCACGAAGTCCTGCTCGAAGCGAAAGGCCGGACGGCGCCTGACAGGACCGTGACGGTCAAATCGGGCACAACCGGCACCGTCATCGCGACGCCTGCGAAAGAAGGGAGTTTCGTTCGCAAGGGCACCCTTCTCTGCGGTCTTGATGTCGAGGCCCGCAATGCACGGGTGAGCGAAGCCGTCGCCCAGCGCGACTCTGCTCAGGTCGACTATGACGCTGCACGCCAGCTCGCCGCGAAAGGCCTGACACCGGCCAATCGCGAAGCGGCTGCCAAGGCCACACTGGACGCGACGAACGCGGCGGTAAACGCGGCGAAGGTGGAACTCTCCAAGACGCAGATCCGTGCGCCGTTCGACGGCGTGTTCGAAACCCGGCTGGCTGAAGCAGGCGACTTCCTGGCGCCCGGCTCCGCCTGCGGCGTGCTGGTCGACATGACGCCGGTGATCCTGGCAGCCGAAGTGTCCGAGGCATATGCCGGCCGCCTGAAGACCGGGATGGCGGCAACCGCACGCCTGGCCAGCGGCGAGACCTTTCCGGCGAAAATCCGCTATATTTCACGTACCGCAAACGGGCAGACCCGCACGTTCCTGATCGAAGCTGAACTCGACACGGGTGAGGCCGTGGTTCCCGCAGGCGTTTCTGCTTCCCTGATCCTGCCGGTGGACACCGTTCCGGCGACATTGATCTCACCGGCGCTGCTGACCCTGTCGGACGCGGGAGAGCTAGGCCTGCGCTATCTTGATGCGGATGACACGGTCCAGTTCGCGCCCGTGAAGGTGATCGACGAGGGTGTCGGCGGTGCCTGGGTAACCGGCCTGCCGGAGACCGCGCGCGTAATCTCGATGGGACAGGACTATCTCAGCGAAGGGGTGAAAGTGAAACCCGTTCCGGCTGGTGGGGCCGTACAATGAACAGTTTGATCGATGGCGCCATTGGCCGGGCCCGCATGGTGCTCGCCATTCTCGTGTGCGCGATCATTGCCGGCACAGCCACCTATATCGGTCTGCCCAAGGAAGCTGACCCCGACATCCAGATTCCCTTTGTCGGCATCACCGTACCGCTGGCAGGCGTGACGCCGGAAGATGCCGAACGCCTCCTGGTCAAGCCGATCGAACAGGAAATCCAGTCCCTGGAGGGCCTGAAAACCTTCAGCGGCTATGGCGCCGAGGGTGCAGGCCAGCTTGTCCTTGAATTCGAGCTGACGTCCGATATCGACCAGGCCATCCTTGACGTGAAAGACAAGGTGGACATGGCCAAGCGTTATTTTCCGGCCGATGCGCGCGAGCCGATCATTACTGAAGTCAACGCCGCCCAGTTCCCGGTGATGGTGGTGAACCTGTATGGCGATGCGCCGGAGCGCGGCCTGAACGCCATCGCCGAGGCCCTCCAGGATCGCCTGGAGCGAGACGCAGGCATTCTCGAGGCCCGCATCGTTGGCCGGCGCGAAGACGTGCTGGAGATCATCATCGATCCGGTAAAGCTGGAAACCTACAACATCTCCTACCAGGAAATCTTCCAGGTCGTTTCGGCAAACAACCAGCTCGTGCCGGCCGGCCAGATCGATACGGGCGAAGGCAGTTTTGCGGTCAAGGTGTCGGGCCTGATCCGGACGGCAAACGATGCGTTGAGCCTGCCGATCCGGCGCACGGAAAACTCGGTCGTGACGCTGTCGGACGTGGCCGAAGTCCGCCGCACATACAAGGACGCGACCGGGTATGCGACCTTCAACGGCCAGCCAGCGCTGCTGATCGAAGTGGTCAAGCGCACAGGGGCCAATATTCTCGATACGGCCAATTTCGTGCGGGCGACCATCGACGAATCCGAAAAAAGCTGGCCGTCGACCGTCAAGGCGCAGATCACGTCCGACGCATCCGAACTGATTGGTGAACAGCTTGGCCAGTTGCAGAGCTCGATTGTCACGGCCGTGTTGCTGGTGATGATCATCTGTGTTGCCGCGCTGGGTTGGCGCTCTGCCCTGCTGGTCGGCATTTCAGTGCCGTCCTCGTTCGTGATGGCCTTCCTGATCCTTGGTGCCTTTGGCTACACCATCAACATGATGGTCATGTTCGGCATGGTGATCGCTGTCGGCATCCTCGTCGATGGCGCGATTGTCGTGACGGAATATGCCGACCGGAAGATGGCGGAAGGACTGAACCGCAAGGAGGCCTATGCCCTGGCCGGCAAGCGCATGTTCTGGCCGGTGGTGGCATCAAATGCGACCACGCTCGCGGCGTTCGTGCCGTTCCTGTTCTGGAATTCCATGCCCGGCAAGTTCATGGCCTACCTGCCCATCACGCTGATCTTCGTGTTGTCGGCATCGCTCGTGATGGCGCTGATCTTCCTGCCCGTGCTGGGCTCTGTGATCGGTGCGCGCCCGAGTGGCACGAACGAAGACCTCGCAGCCCTCGCCGCCGACGCCGATCCGGGACAGGCCAAGGGCTGGCTGGGGGCGTATGTCAAACTCATCAAGGGCCTGATCGCCCGTCCCCTGATGGTGACGGCCGGTGCACTCGGCTCGGTGATCCTCATATTCGTGTGGTTCGGTTCGACGCCACACAAATCCGAACTCTTCCTCGATATCGAGCCTGAGCAAGCCTACGTGTTCGTCCAGGCCCAGGGCAGTCTGTCGGCTGCGGAAGAAGCAACACTTGTCCGGCGCGCCGAAGCCGCCATCAACCATGTCGACGGTATCGAAGACATTTCGACCCGGTCAGGCAATTCGAATGAAGGCGGGATCAGCTTTGGCAGCGCGTCCCCGCCCGTTGATACGATTGGCCAGATTCTCCTCGATCTCGCGACAGATGACGGCGTGCATGACGGGCGCGAGACCCTTGTTCATGTCCGCGAACTGCTCGACGCCGTTCCCGGTCTCAGATACCAGATACAGGCCCGCGAACAGGGACCGCCGGCTGGCAAGGACGTCCAGATCGCGCTGCTGTCGGAAGACGGCGCCGCCCTGAATGCGACCGCAGCGCTTTTGCGCACCAAGCTCGAAAGCTTGAGTTCACTGCACGAGATTGACGATACGCGCCCCCTTCCCGGCATCGAATACCAGCTGGAAGTGGATCGGTCGGAAGCCGGCAAGTTCGGCGTGGACATCTCGCAGGTCGGCGCGGCTGTCCAGCTGATCACCAATGGCATCCTTGTCGGTCGCTACCGCCCAGATGATGCGCCCGATGAAGTCGATATCCGCGTGCGGTTCCCGCAGAGCGACCGGAGTGCAACCGCGATCGACCAGCTTCGCGTCGCAACCCCTGTCGGCAATGTGCCGCTGTCCCTGTTCGTGACACGCATTCCCGCACCGCGGGTCAGCCAGATTGAACGCCGCGACGGCAGGCGCGTGATCGATGTACGCGCCAATGCGATCGAGCAAGGCGCAGGCGCCGCCATCGTTGCGGACCTGAAGGACTGGCTCGCGCAGCAGGATATTCCCGACACCGTGGAAGTCCGGTTCGAGGGCGCAGATGAAGATGCCGCCGAAGCCAGCGCATTCTTCGCAGGCGCCGCCTTGTCGGCCCTGTTCATGATGGCCGTCATCCTGCTGTGGGAGTTCAATAATTTCTGGCAGGTCATCCTGACACTCACCGCCGTGATCATTTCGACCGCTGGTGTCCTGGTCGGCATCCAACTGATGCTGCCTTATGTTTCCATACTGATGATTGGGACAGGTGTCGTCGCCCTCGCCGGGATTGTAGTGAACAACAATATCGTTCTCATCGATACCTATAATCGCCTGCGCAGCGACGGACGCACGCCGGAATATGCGGCAATCGCCACAGCCGCCCAGCGTATCCGCCCCATCCTACTGACCACAGGCACAACGATCTGCGGCCTGCTGCCGATGGTGTTCCAGCTCAATGTGGACTTCGCCCATGGCGCAATCAATTTCGGCAGCGCGTCGTCGGAATGGTGGGTCCAGCTGGCAACGGCGGTCGTGTTCGGCCTGGCCTTCTCGACCGCGATGATCCTGCTGGTCACGCCCGTCTGGCTGCTGGTGCCCTACCGCGTTGGTCGGTGGATGCGCCGGATGCGGAGCGGCATGTTCGGCCAACGGCCCGCCGCTGCCGCGCAGGCCCAGGCCGGCGGCAAAAAGGACGACGACGACCACCGTGTGCTTCCGGCAGCTGAATAGGCTGCGCGATCAGTTCGCCCGCACGATCTGGAAGTCGGCCCAGTCAGGCGCTTTCATTTCGGCTGCATAGGCTGTCGTCTTGCCCGACCAGTTATTGGTGACCTTGCCGCTCTCGGTCTTGTACCAGCTGGCGCAGTCTCCCGCCCAGACCGTCTTCGACAGGTCCGCCTGCAGGGCGTCATTATAGGCACGCATGGATGATGGCGTGACATCGACGCTTGCGATCCCGGGTTCGGAAATCTTGTCGATACACTGGATGATGTAATCGATCTGGCGCTCCACCATCAGGATGATCGAATTGTGCCCGAGATTGGTGTTCGGGCCGTAGAGCAGGAACAGGTTGGGAAAACCGGCAACGGCGACGCCCTTGAACGCTTCCGCGCCATCCTGCCATGCTGCGTCGAGACTGACAGACCCCCGGCCATGAACCGTCATCGGTGTCAGGAATTCCGTCGACTGGAAGCCGGTGGCGAAGATGATGACATCACACTTGCGCAGCACGCCATCCTCACCGACGACGCCTTCCGGCGTGATCTCGCGGACGCCCTGCCGGATGACCTCGACATTCGGCTGGCAGAGCGCGGGGTAATAGTCGTCCGAGATGAGAATCCGCTTGCAGCCCGGTTCGAAGTCCGGTGTCAGCAGGGCTCGCAGGCCTTCGTCCTTGACCTGGTCCTCGAGGTGATCGGCGCACATTTTCTTCAGCGATCTCGACATGCCCATCGGCGATTTCTGCATGAAGGCGCCGAATCCGAAATCGGCATAGGCCCGGATGCGCCAGCGATACCAGTTGATGCGCCAGGGCTGGGAGCGGAATGCCTTCTTGTCGCTGGCGGTGTATTCGCGCTGTCCGCGCGGGCGACACCAGGCCGGCGAGCGCTGGAAGTTGATCAGCTTGCCGACACGCTTCTGGATTTCCGGAACGAACTGGACGGCGCTGGGCCCGTTACCGATGACGCAGACCGTCTTGCCGTCGAGATCGACCGAATGGTCCCACCGGGCCGAGTGGAAGGTCGCGCCCGCGAAACTGTCCTTGCCCTTGAAGTCCGGGATCGACGGAACATTGAGCTGGCCGAGGCCCGAGACGACGACATCGGCCGTATGGCTCGCGCCGGACCGCTCGGTCAGTGTCCATGTGGCGCTTGCCTCGTCATAGGTGCAATCGGTGATCTCGGTATTGAAGCGGCAATGCGGGCGCAGGTCGTTCTTGTCGGCAAAATCCTCGAAATATTTCAGGATCTGCGGCTGGAGCGACCATTTGTAGTCCCAGTCGGGATTGAGGTCGAAGGAATAGGAATAGAGGTGGCTCGGCACATCGCAACCGCAGCCCGGATAGGTATTGTCGCGCCAGGTGCCGCCGACGCCGTCCGACTTCTCGAAAATATCAAACGTGGTGTATCCGGCCGCCTTGAGCCGGGCCGCCATGCCGAGGCCGCTCATGCCGGCGCCGAGTATCGCAATGCGCGTGTCGGATTTTGATGGCTTCGCAACCATGCGCGTATTCTCCCCAGATCATTCTTCTCGTTGGGAAGATACTGGCACGGAGACGAAGCCCGTCAACAGCTGTCGCAGCGGCAGAGGCGGGCCCCAGACCCGCCCGGCCGATCAGGCGACGGCTTCACCTGGCTGCACGTCGGTGAACCTGCCGCCGTCACGGGCCAGCCGCTGCAGCGTGCGCGCCGGCTTGAACCGGTCATCCTCTGCGCCGAGCCGCTCCATCGTGGCCAGCACCTTGTCCGCGCCGACCATGTCGCCGTACAGCATCGGACCGCCCTTGTCGGCGGGCCAGCCGTAGCCATTGAGCCAGACAACATCGATATCGGAAGCGCGCTGGGCCATCTTCTCCTCGAGAATCTTGAGGCCCTCGTTGATCATCGGATGGATGCAGGTGGCGATGATCTCGTCCTGCGACGGGGCGTTGCCGTCCGTAATGCCGGTGATCTTCCGGATGATGCCGGCAGTGACATCGGACGGGATCGGCTTGCGGTCCGCATCATAGTCGTAATAGCCGGCACCGGTCTTCTGGCCACGCCGGTCGAGTTCGCAGAGGGCGTCGCGGATGGGGTTGGCTGTGGTCGCACCTTTCTTCCAGCCGATGTCGAGGCCGGCCAGGTCCGACATCTGGTAAGGGCCCATGCGGAACCCGAAGGTGTTGAGCGCCGCGTCGACGTCCCACGGCATGGCGCCGGCATAGACAAGTTTCTGCGCCTGGGCCTGGCGCGCAAACAGGATCCGGTTGCCGACAAAGCCCGGGCAGACACCGACGAGGACCGCGATCTTGTTGATGTTGCGCGCGAGGTCCATGCAGGTTGCGATGACGTCATCGGCGGTCTTGTCGGCGCGCACGATCTCCAGCAGCTTCATGACATTGGCCGGCGAAAAGAAATGCAGGCCGATCACGTCGCCCGGGCGGGACGTGACGCTGGCAATCTCGTCGATGTTCAGGGCGGATGTGTTGGTCGCGAGGATCGCGCCCGGCTTAATGATGCGGTCGAGATCGGTGAATATCTTCTTCTTCACGTCCATGTCCTCGAACACTGCTTCGATGACAAGGTCGCAATCGGCGAGTGTGTTCATGTCGAGCGTGCCGTGCAGGCGGGCCATGCGCGTATCAACCTCGTCCTGCGGGAAGCGGCCCTTGTCGGCGCTGCGCTGGTAGTTGGCCCTGACCACACCGATACCGCGGTCGAGGGCGTCCTGCTTCATTTCGAGGATGCGGACATCGAAACCGGCGGTCGTGAAATTCATCGAGATGCCACCGCCCATGGTGCCGGCGCCGATGATGCCGACGGTCCTGATCTCGCGGCGCGGTGTGCTTGCCGGAACGTCCGGCACGTCCCACGCTTTGCGGCCGGCGTCCGCGATATAGGCGGAGACCTCTTCGGGGGTCATGGAACGGGCGTGTGTCATGGCGGATTCCTCATTGTCATGTGCTGGCGCGCAATCAACACCGCGCATGCCGCTCTTGTCAAAGGAAGGCAGGCCAGATGCCCGCGACACAGGCGCCGCCATGCGCCGGGAATGGTGGGCGGTAACGGGCTCGAACCGCTGACCCTCTCGGTGTAAACGAGATGCTCTACCAACTGAGCTAACCGCCCTTGAAGGCGCTAGATGCCGGGACTGGATTCAAAAAGCAAGACGGCCGCCCTGCAATAGGGTGGCCGTCTGCAGTTCATGCGGGACAGGTTAGTGCGTGCGCACAGTGTCCGAAGCAGATGTTGGCTGGCCGGACAGGCTGGCCTGGAGGGCGGCCTCGTCTGCTTCCGACCAGACAATCGGGCTCAGGGGCAGGCTGAGTGCCAGCTCCAGTACCTCATTGATGTCCGACACCGGGACGATCCGGAGGTTCTGCTTCACGTTTTCCGGAATTTCCTCGAGATCTTTCTCGTTCTCTTCCGGGATCAGCACGGTCTTGATGCCGCCGCGCAGGGCCGCCAGGAGTTTTTCCTTCAGGCCACCAATCGGCAGGACATGTCCGCGCAGCGAGATTTCACCGGTCATCGCCACGTCACGATTGACCGGAATACCGGTCAGCAGCGAGACGATGGCCGTGGTCATCGCGGCACCAGCGCTCGGCCCGTCCTTGGGCGTTGCACCATCGGGCACGTGAACGTGGATGTCGTTGGTGCTGAACACGGTCGGTTTGATGCCGAGCATGACAGACCGCGACCGGACCAGCGAACTGGCCGCCTGGATCGATTCCTTCATCACGTCGCGCAGGTTGCCCGTGACCTTCATGTTGCCACGACCCGGCATCTTGACCGCCTCGATGGTGAGGAGGTCGCCGCCGGATTCCGTCCAGGCGAGGCCTGTGACAGCACCAACCTGGTCCGTCTTGTCGGCAAGGCCATAACGGAATTTACGCACGCCGGCATAGTCAGGCAGGTTCTCGCTGGTGATGGTCACCGTGGTCAGCGTTTCATCCGTGGCCAGCTTGCGCACGACCTTGCGGGCGAGCCGCGCAATCTCGCGCTTGAGCGACCGGACGCCGGCCTCGCGGGTGTAGTACCGCGCAAGGTCGCGAACGGCTTCGTCAGTGACGATCCATTCGTCGGCTTTCAGGCCATGATCCTCACGCACCTGAGGGATCAGGTGGCGCTTGGTGATCTCGACCTTTTCGTCCTCGGTATAACCGGCGATCCGGATGATCTCCATGCGGTCCAGCAAGGGCTGGGGCATGTTGAGCGAGTTCGCCGTGGTGACGAACATCACGTCCGAGAGGTCATAGTCGACTTCAAGATAGTGGTCATTGAAGGTCGAGTTCTGTTCCGGATCGAGCACTTCGAGCAGGGCCGAGGCAGGATCGCCGCGATGGTCCATGCCCATCTTGTCGATCTCGTCCAGAAGGAAGAGCGGGTTGCCCGTCTTGGCCTTCTTCAGCGACTGCACGATCCGGCCCGGCATCGAGCCGATATAGGTGCGCCGGTGACCGCGGATCTCGGATTCGTCGCGCACGCCGCCCAGCGACACGCGAACGAAGTCGCGTCCCGTGGCTTCGGCGATGGACTTGCCGAGTGAGGTCTTGCCGACGCCCGGAGGGCCGACGAGGCAGAGGATCGGGCCTTTCAGCTTGCCGGTGCGTTTCTGCACGGCAAGGTATTCAAGGATCCGTTCCTTGACCTTTTCGAGGCCGTAATGGTCGTCATCGAGCTGCTTCTCGGCTTTCGCAAGGTCCGTCTGGATGTCCTTGCGCTTGCCCCAGGGCAGCGCGAGGAGCCAATCGAGGTAATTGCGCACAACCGTGGATTCCGCCGACATCGGCGACATCTGGCGCAGTTTCTTGACTTCGGCTTCGGCCTTTGTGCGGGCTTCCTCGCTGAACGGCGTGTCGGCGATTTTCTGTTCCAGTTCGGCCACTTCGTCGCGTTCGCCGCCGTCGCCGCCCTGTTCGCCCAGCTCGCGCTGGATCGCCTTCATCTGTTCGTTGAGATAATACTCGCGCTGGGTCTTCTCCATCTGCCGTTTGACGCGGTTCTTGATCTTCCGCTCCATCTGCAGCATGCCCATTTCGCCTTCCATCAGGGCAAACACCTTTTCGAGGCGGTCCTTGATGTCGGAAAGTTCGAGCAGTTCCTGCTTGTCGGAAATCTTCACCGAAAGCTGCGAAGCGACCGCATCAGCCAGTTTGCCCGGCTCGGCCAGCTGGCCGATCGTGGACACGGATTCCGGCGGAATCTTGCGGTTCAGCTTCACATAATTCTCGAACTGCTCCTGCACGGCACGCATGAGCGCCTGCACATCGCCGCCGTCATGTTCGGCTTCGGGGATGGTTTCGATATCGGCTTCGAAATAGTCGCCGCGGTCATGGAGAGTCTTGAGGCGGGCACGGGTCTGGCCCTCGACAAGCACTTTCACCGTACCGTCGGGCAGCTTCAGAAGCTGGAGAATGGTGGCAACGGTGCCGATCTCGTGCACGTCGTCAGCGCCTGGATCGTCGATCGCAGCGTCTCGCTGGGCCACCAGCATGATTTCATTGTCGCCCTCGTCGATCATCTCAAGAGCACGGACGGACTTGTCGCGGCCCACGAAGAGCGGAGCAACCATGTCCGGAAACACAACGATGTCCCGCAGCGGCAACACCGGAAGGTTCTTGGTTCTTGGCATTTTAATGCCTCCTTGGAATACGGGCCCCGCACGGCGGCGACCCTTTTTACCCTGCACGTCAATCATGACGAGAGTCGGGCGATTGCCTAAGATGTGGATCGTCAGGCCGAGTGCTTCAACCCGAAGAATGCGCAAGATTCTGGGGAATTGGAAATCCGCCTGAAATCAGGGCATCGCGGCGCGCCATGCCTTGGCAGTGTCCGTTTCCCGCTTCTGATGGGTGATAAACGCCTTCAGGACGCCTAGTTTGGGGTTCGGCGCCTTTCCAGCCGCCAGCATGCGTAGCTGTTCATAATACCAGCCTTGCGCTCCAAAACCGTTAAGCGCCTTTATCAGCTTGATCGGAGAGTTCGGGCCGAACAGTCCCGGCCCTATGCGCAGCTGCGCTTCCCAGCGATCGGCGGTCTCGATTTCACCCGCCAGCAGCCTGGCCGGGGTGGCCGTATCGACGCAAAGTGGACGACCCATGCCGATAAGGTCCGCTTCGCCGGCGTCGAGCGCAGCGTTCATGCCCTTGAGCGTCCGAAATCCACCTGTGACCATCAGGGGCATGCTGGCGCGGGCCTGGACCGATTTTGCATAGGAGAGGAAGTAAGCCTCCCGTTCACGGGTTGAAGCGCGCCCGGGGGCCTCGAATGACGGTTCGAGCCCTTCCATGTCCATCATCCTGGGCTGTTCATAGTTGCCGCCGGAAATCTCCACGAAATCAACGCCTAATCCATTGAGGATGTCGATCACGGCGAGACAGTCTTCATGACTGAATCCGCCTTTCTGGAAATCGGCGGAGTTCAGCTTCACCGATATCGAAAAACCCGGCCCGCCCTGCACCTTGGCTTCACGGACACAGTCCACCAGCAGGCGGGCCCTGTTTTCGAGCGGGCCACCCCAGTCGTCCTCACGGCGGTTGGCGAGCGGCGAGAGAAAGGAACTGAGCAGGTAGCCGTGGGCCGCATGGACCTGGACACCGTCAAACCCGGCGCGTTTGGCCAGCGTCGTCGCCCGCCCGAACCCCTCCACAACATTGCGGATCTCGTCACGGGTCATGGCGCGCGGTTCGCCGAACTGGCCCCCGGGCAGGCCGAGTGCAACCGGGCTGGGCGCTGCCGGGCGCGGGTTGACCAGTTTGGGGGTCTGGCGCCCGGCATGGCTGACCTGCATGATGAAAGCGGCACCTCTGGACTTCGCTGCCTCGGCCCAGCGGGACAGGCCATCCAGCTCGTCGTCGCCGGTGCTGGCATCGATCACGACGTTGCCGACACGCTCCAGGTGATGGCGGTCGATCTGGACGTTTCCGGTGATCAGGCCACCTGCCCCGCCTTCGGCCCAGCGGCGATAAAGTGTCAGATGCGCTTCAGTGACACGGTTGCGCGCATCGGCGAGTCCCTCTGTCATGGCGGCCTTCACCAACCGGTTCGGGAACGTCAGCGCGCTCGGCAGGGTTAAAGGGGTGTTAATCGTGGCAGGCATTATGTTCTCCAAATATCGACACTGAGTCGCGCGCCCTCTAATGGAGACCAAATATGGCCGCCGCCAATCAAGCAAAGCTGTTCGACACCATGGTACCAGATTCTTCCGGCTATTCTGCAAAGGATATTGAAGTCCTCGAAGGACTCGAACCCGTTCGCAAACGGCCGGGCATGTATATCGGTGGCACAGATGAGCGCGCCTATCACCACCTGTTCGCCGAGGTACTGGACAATTCGATGGACGAGGCCGTTGCAGGCCATGCGACGCGGATCGAGATCAAGCTGGATACCGACGGCTTCCTGACCGTGACGGACAATGGCCGGGGCATCCCGGTCGATCCCCACCCGAGATTCCCCAAGAAATCGGCGCTTGAAGTGATCATGACGACGCTCCATTCCGGCGGCAAGTTCACCGACAAGGCCTATGCGACGGCTGGCGGCCTTCACGGCGTGGGTATTTCCGTCGTCAACGCGCTGTCGGAACTGGTCGAGGTCGAGGTCGCTCGCGACAAGGTGCTCTACCGCCAACGCTTTGCCCGCGGATTGCCGCTGGGAAAGCTCGAAAAGGTCGGCGCGGCACCGAACCGGCGCGGCACGAGCGTGAAATTCAAGCCCGACTTCCAGATATTCGGCGAGAAGTTGCGCTTCCGCCCTGCCCGCCTGTTCCAGATGGCGCGCTCGAAAGCCTACCTCTATCGCGGTGTCGAAGTACGCTGGAATTGCGATCCGGCGCTGTTGCCGGAAGATTCGAAAGTTCCAGCCGAGGCAGTCCTGTCCTACCCGAACGGCCTTGCCGACCAGCTGGGCGAAGTGTTCGATGACAAGGCCACGATCACCGAGACGCCGTTCACGGGCCTCGTGGACCTCGGGAAAGAAGGCAAGGTCGAATGGGCGATTGCCTGGACCCGCGCCGGATTCGGCGAAGCGGACGGCTTTGCACGCTCCTACTGTAATACGATCCCGACGCCCGAAGGCGGCACGCACGAAGCCGGGTTCCGGTCGGCCATCACCAAGGGCCTGCGCAACTTCGCCGACCTGACCGGCCAGAAGAAGGGCGCCGACATCACCGCCGAAGACATCATGGGCCATTCGGGCCTGCTTCTGTCGGTGTTCATCGGCAATCCGGAATTCGTTGGCCAGACCAAGGACAAGCTGTCGACCACGGCAGCCTTCCGCCTTGTGGAAAACGCCGTGCGCGACCGGTTTGACCACTGGCTGGCCGGCAGCCCCAAGGAATCCGACAAGCTGCTGACCTGGGCGATCGACCGCGCCGAGGAGCGCGCCAACCGCCGCAAGCAGAAAGACATCAGCCGCAAGTCGGCAACCAAGAAGCTTCGCCTGCCAGGCAAGCTGGCCGACTGCTCGTCGAAGGGCCCTGAAGGCACCGAGCTGTTCCTCGTCGAAGGCGATTCCGCCGGCGGCAGCGCCAAGCAGGCGCGCGACCGGAAAACCCAGGCCATCCTGCCCCTGCGCGGCAAGATCCTGAACGTGGAGAGCGCCTCTGCCGACAAGCTGGCCGGCAACCAGGAACTCAACGACCTGGCCCTCGCGCTTGGCACCCAGCTTGGCCGCAAGTTCGATCTTGATGAACTGCGCTACGAGCGGATCATCATCATGACCGATGCCGATGTCGACGGCGCGCATATCGCGGCACTGCTGATCACGTTCTTCTACCGCTTGACGCCCGGCCTGATCGAGAGCGGGCGCCTCTTCATGGCAATGCCGCCGCTGTTCCGCCTGTCGAACAAGGGCACGATTGCGTATGCCATGGACGAGGCCCAGCGCCAGGAAGTCCTGGCCAAGCATTTCAAACCGAACCAGAAGGTCGACATGACGCGCTTCAAGGGCCTCGGCGAAATGAACCCGGCGCAGCTGAAAGAGACCACGATGAACCCGGCGACCCGGACGCTGGCCCGCATCACGCTGCCGGATTCGCTCGACGAACTGACGGAGTTGAAGCCGGGTGACCTCATCAACACGTTGATGGGCAAGAAGGCGGAACTCCGCTTCCGCTTCATCCAGGACAATGCCGCCTTCGTGGACGACCTGGATATCTGATTGCCGGCGTCCCCGGCGGAAGCCGGATCCAAAGACCTGCCACCACATGATGGCTCACCGCGCGCGCCCTTGCATGGAGGATGTGCGGGATGGCATGCTTTGCGCCTGCGACTATTTGCTCTCTCGCGCGCCGTCTGCTGCACTTCAACTTGACGGAGGTGTTCCTAAATAGAGGGAGCGACCGGGTGATCAATCAATTGAAGAAGGGAATATTCCATGGCACTTCGCCTCAACGACACCATTCCAAATCTCACCGTCGAGACCGACCAGGGCGCGTTTGCGCTGCATGATTTCATTGGCGACCACTGGGCCATCCTGTTTTCACACCCCAAGGACTTCACCCCTGTCTGCACCACCGAATTCGGCGCTGTCGCACAACTTGCCGACGAATGGGCCAAGCGCAACACCAAGGTGATCGGCATTTCCGTCGACGGCGTTGAGGAGCACAAGAAGTGGAAGGGCGACATCGAGAAGGTCGCCGGGGCCAAGGCCGGATTCCCGATCATTGCTGACCGTGGCCTGGAAGTTTCCAAGGCGCTCGACATGCTGCCCGCTGAAGCCTACCTGCCGGACAATGCCACGGCGGCGAACAGCCAGACCGTGCGCGTCGTTTTCATCATCGGGCCGGACAAGAAGCTGAAGCTGTCGATGACCTACCCGATGAATGTCGGCCGCAACTTTGCTGAAGTCGTGCGGGCCCTCGACGGATTGCAGACGGCGGCAAAATATTCGGTTGCCACCCCGGCCAACTGGAATGTCGGCGAAGACGTGATCATTCCGCCGAGCCTCAACGACGCCGACGCGGCGGCCAAGTTCGGCAAGTTCAATGCGGTCCTGCCCTACCTGCGCAAGGCCAAGCTGCCCAGCTGAGGCTGACCAGCCAGACATGCAAAGGCCGGCGGATATCCGCCGGCTTTTTCATGTCCGGACCTGTCGCCCCCTTCCCAGGCGAGTGGGGAAGACGTTCAGTTCCTCTCCGCGATCCTCACGAGCGCGGCATCCATGACCAGTACGGCTGACGGCACCGCCAGTGGCCGGTCGTTGGCGATGATCGAGAAGACCAGGGTCTGGCCGCTGGCTGCGGTCATGTAGCCGGAGAGGGCGTTGGTGCCCTTGAGGGTGCCGGTCTTGGCGACAATCTTCCCTTCGAGGAGCGTGCCCCGGAAGCGGTGACGCAGCGAACCGTCGACGCCGCCAATGGGCAAGGTCTCGCGCCACGCCGCGCCCCAGTCCTGCGTGGCGGCATGGCGCAGCAGCGCAACGATCGTCCGCGGGCTGACGCGGTTGTAGACTGACAGGCCGGACCCGTCGAAGAAATCGTACCCGTTCGGGGCAGCGCCTGCCTCGGCCAGCAGCACCTCGACGCGGGCGAGCCCGGCCTTGGCCGTCCCGTCCTCGCTGATACGCCCAAGGTGACGCAGCAGGATTTCGGCATAGAGATTCTGGCTGTCCTTCGAGATTTCGGTCAGTGCATCGGCAAGGGAGAGCGGCGGCAGCGCGGCAAGCGGCAGGGTTTCGGGGGCGAGTGAGGTGAGAGCCGCGTCTGGTGGGGGTGTGGCGGTGGACGAGCGGTGCCGGGCGAGCGCCTCCCCCTCCACGCGCATGCCGCGCGCCTGCAACAGGGCGCTGAAGCGCGTCGCGGCGGCAAGGGCGGGGTCGTCAAGGCCGAGGCGATAGGTGCGGGGCCCCGCATCCGGCGGCACATGGCCCGAGACACGCACAGTGGCCGTGCCGGGAAGATGCACGATGGCGAAATCGTCTTCCGGGTCGTCCGCTGCATCCCCGCCTGCCGGCTCCAGCGGGGCCGTGATGGTCTGGTTGATGATCATGTAGGCTGCGTCGGCGTCCGCCCAGGCGACGTCTGCCGGGGCACCGATCGTCGCGCCAGGCGTGACGGTGAGCGTGACCGCATTGGCATTGATACTGAGGGCCGAGGTGGCGGTCCCGAAGTCGCTTTGCAGGTCTTCCCAGCTCCAGCCGGGGCCCCAGCGCTCGTCAGGAAACCAGGTATCGTCGCCGATGACATGGGTGATGGCGGCAAGGCCTGTGGCCGCAACCGCGTCTGCGAGCGTGGCGAGGCAGCGGGTCTCGCAATCGGGGCTGTCGCTGAGGTGCGGGTCGCCGCGGCCGTGGAGAACGAGGCTTGGCGGGGCGTCGCCTGTGGCAGGTTCGAGGGTGACATGGGTGGCGAGGCGGGGCTGCATGGCCGCGAGGTCTGCCTGCCAGCGGAAGGCGGCCGCGGTGGTGAACAGTTTGGTGTTGGAAGCCGGCAGGAAGCGCTGGTCCGGGTTGATGGCGGCAAGTTCGTTTCCGTCCATGTCGGTGACGAGCAGGCCCCAGCGCACGCCCTGCATTTCGGGCGGGTTGAGATCGCGCTGCAGCGGCGACACGCAAGCGGCGAGCACGAGGCAAAGGCCGACGAAGAGGAAGCGAATTGTGGTCTGCATGCCGCTCACCCGCGCGCCGAATTGCCTGTTCCGCCCGGACTATGCGCGACGTTTGCGGGATGCGGAAGGGCGGGCGCAGGCTCAAAGCGGATGACATAAGGGGCGAGCCATCCTAAATGCTCAATATGAGCAAAGACCTGAAAATTCTCGCGGCGCAGCTGAACCCCGTGGTTGGCGACATCAAGGGTAACCTGGCACTGGCGCGGCAAGCCTATGTCGAGGCGCGGGAAGCGGGGGCCGACCTGCTGGTCCTGAGCGAACTGTTCATCCTTGGCTATCCGGCGGAAGACCTGGTGCTGAAGCCCTCGGCGGTTGAACTGTCCATGGCGGCAGTGGAATTGCTGGGCGAAGAGACGGCGGGCGGGCCGGCCGTGCTGATCGGGTCACCCTGGGCCGCTGACGGCAAGCTGCACAATGCCTGCGTCCTGTTGCAGGACGGGCAGATCGCCGGCCGCTATGACAAGCGCGAACTGCCAAATTACGGCGTGTTCGACGAAAAGCGGATCTTCGACCCTGGCACGGGCGAAATGCCGGTGTTCACGTTCAACGGCATCCGCGTCGGCGTCGCGATCTGCGAGGACATCTGGTTCCCGCGCGTGCCGTCGGCACTGCATGAAGCAGGGGCAGAGATGCTGATCGTGCCGAATGGCTCACCCTGGCGCCGCGCGGTTCAGACGGAACGCCACACCACCTTCTCGGCCTGGCGCAAGACCGGCGTGCCCTACCTGTTCGTCAACCAGGTGGGCGGACAGGACGAACTGGTCTTCGACGGATCGAGCTATGCGGTCGACCATGACGGGACCGAACACCAGCTGATGGGCGACTTCGAGACCGGCACGGCGCTAGTGACCTATGACGCGAAAACGCACCGTTTCAGCTCTGATGCCGTCGCCACGCTGACCACGGGCTGGGAGGCGGAATATCGCGCGGCGGTGCTGGCGCTGGGCGACTATGTCAACAAGAACCGGTTCCCGGGCGTGGTGCTGGGCATGAGCGGCGGAATCGACTCGGCGCTGACGGCGGCGATGGCGGTGGACGCGCTGGGCGCAGAGCGCGTGTGGTGCGTGATGATGCCGTCGAAATACACCAGCAGTGACAGCCTGGACGATGCCAAGGCCTGCGCGAAGATGCTGGGCTGCAGGTATGACATCATCAACATCCGTCCAGGTGTCGATGCGCTGGACGAAATGCTCAGCGAACAGTTCGCCAGGACACAGCCGGACACGACCGAGGAGAACATCCAGTCGCGCCTGCGGGCGGTGACGCTGATGGCACTGTCCAACAAGTTCGGCCACATGGTGGTGACGACGGGCAACAAGAGCGAAATGGCGGTCGGCTATGCAACGTTGTACGGTGACATGTGCGGCGGCTACAATGCGCTCAAGGATTTCTACAAGACCGAAGTGTTCGAGCTGGCGAAATGGCGCAACACGGCCATACCGCGCGGCGCGCTGGGGCCGGGTGGAGAGGTCATACCCGAACGGATCATCACCAAGCCCCCCTCGGCCGAACTGCGCGAAGACCAGCGCGACGATGACAACCTGCCGCCGTACGAGGTCCTGGACGACATATTGCGTGGGCTCGTGGACCAGGAAGAGGATGTCGACGACATCGTGGCGCGGGGCCATGACGCGACAATCGTGCGCCGCATCGAGCATCTGCTTTACATCGCGGAATACAAGCGGCGTCAGGCGCCGCCAGGGGTGAAAGTCGGCGGCAAGAATTTCGGCCGCGACCGGCGCTATCCGATCACGAACCGGTTCCGGGACGACTGAAAGCCCCCGTTTCAGCGCACCCCCTTCACTACTATGGATTGACCGGCCTATAACTCACCGGATCAAAGGTGCCCTGAGCATGTTCAATTTCCTGCGCGTCGAAGCGCGGTGGCTGCTGGCAGGGTTCCTGCTGACGCTGGCATCGAGCTTCGGCCAGACCTATTTCATCTCGCTGTCGAATACCGACCTGATGGAGCGGTTCGGCCTCAATCATGGCGGCATCGGCCTCGTCTATGCGCTGGCGACAACCGCGAGCGCGATCATCCTTTTGGAATTCGGGCGTATCGTGGACCGGGTGACGACCCGCACGGCGGCCATCATCACGGCATGCGGGTTGGCCGCCGCCTGCCTGCTGATGGCCATGGTGCAGGCGGTGTGGATGCTGTTCTTTGCCTTCCTGGCGCTGCGCCTGTTCGGACAGGGCATGATGAGCCAGGTGGCGATGACAGCGACGGGCCGCTGGTTCGAAGCCAGGCGTGGCCGGGCAATCAGCATCGTCTCACTCGGCTATGCCGCCGGTATCGCGTCGACACCAGCGCTGGCCGTGACGGTGATGGCCATGTTCGGGTATCGCCAGCTGTGGATTCTCGCAGCGGCCGTGATGCTGCTGGTGGCGGTGCCGGTCCTGTTCGTGCTGTTGTCGCACGAACGCGTGCCGTCAGGCGTGGCGAGCACGCCGGACGCAGACATGCAAAGCGAAAAGCGGAGCTGGCGACGCGCACAGGTTCTGCGATCACCAGCCTTCTGGATCTTGCTGGCGGGCGTGCTCTGCCCGTCCTTCATGCTGACCAGCCTGCTGTTCCACCAATTGCACCTGATGGACGTGAAGCACTGGGACTCGGCCAATTATGCGGCGACCTTCTCGGTTTTCGCACTGGTCCAGGTCGCCTCTTCGCTGCTCTGCGGCGGCCTGATCGACCGGTTCAGCGCGCACCGTCTGCTGCCTGTCTATCTGGTCCCGATGGCGCTGGCCCTGATCGGCGTTTCACAGGTGGACGGCTTCTGGATCGTGCTTCCGATGATGATCCTGATCGGTATCACCGCCGGGTTTGACGGGGCAATCGCCGGCGCCTTGTGGCCGGAACTGTTCGGACCGAAATTCCTGGGCGAAATTCGCGCGCTGACCTTTGCCATCGTCGTGGGGGCGTCGGCGGTTTCCCCGCTGGTCACCGGATACCTGATCGACCTGGGGATTGGATTCCCGCTCCAGCTGCTGTTCATGGGCGCCTACACCCTAGCGGCCAGCGCACTGATGCTGGCGCTGCAGCCACAGCTGTCAGCCATTGCGATTGAGCGCGTTCCGGTGCCGCACACCTGAACCTATTCGAACGGCTCGTCCGCCATGGCGGCCGCCGCAGCCGCATTGGCCTCAGCCTCGGCCCGGATCGCCTCGACCTGATCGGGCAGGATGTCGGCAGCATCGCCATAGCCGGTGATCGGCGAAGGCACGATGCCGGGCTCGGCGATCACGTCATCATAGAGCAGCCAGGCCCGCGTGCCGTCACCGCAGGTGACGCGGATCCACTCATCCTCCTCGCCCTTGCTGTCGCGAATATCGGAAATATCCATCAGCTCGGCTTCGTTGATGTCATATTCAGTGCCGTCGCGTGACAGGATCGCGAAGCCCTCACCGAGATAGCGAAGGTAGGTCAACTGGTCGCCGCGCTTCATTTCCAGCACCTGCATGCCGGCGTCGCTGACATATTCCACGTTGGCATCCTGGGTCAGGGTGACCGGAAAGGTCTTCGTCGCGACGAAGAATTCCAGTTCGTCTGCCGCGACACGCTTGTTGTTCCAGAGCTGGTAATTGGCAAATTGCGGCAGGCTGCAGGCCTTGTCCTGCGGCTTGGTGTGGTCGGGGGCTGTGCGCCCGTCGACCGTGACGTCAGCGTCGAGGATCACGAAACCGGCCGGGTACTCGCCGGGCCAGCCGGGGCTGAGATACCAGTCGTCGCCATAGCTCGTGATCTTGGAATAGTCGGGCGGGACGTATTCGCGGGCCAGCGCCGGCGCTTCGTCGAGGGTTGCGTCGTCTATTTCGACAATATCGCTCTCCTGCGGCGCGTTGTTTGCCTGCCCACAGGCGGCCAGCAATACAGCAGCGGCAGCATACCAGCCTAATTTCATGTCCATGCTCCTTCGGGCGACTCGCTTGGAGGCCCATGATTAGCATAAACAATAGCAAGATTGTGACGCCTATGCCTTGGCTTTTTGAGTAATTTGATGTCGAAAGCGGCTTCACCTGACTGGAAAACAACGCCCATGACCCACCCAATTGTCCGCTTTGCCCCATCGCCGACAGGACGCCTGCACGTCGGAAACGTGCGAACGGCCCTGATCAACTGGCTGTTTGCGCAGGCGCAGGGTGGGAAATTCATCCTGCGCATCGACGATACGGACGTCGAACGCTCGACCAAGGCCTATGAAGACGGCCTGCGCGAGGACCTGACATGGCTGGGCCTTGTCTGGGCCGACACGTTCAGCCAGTCGGACCGGTTTGCCGAATATGACAAGGCCGCCGCTCGCCTGAAGGAGATGGGCCTGCTCTATGCAGCCTATGAGAGCGCCGACGAGTTGGAGCGCAAGCGCAAGATCGCCCTCTCGCGCGGGCGTCCACCCGTCTATGACCGCGCTTCGCTGGACCTGAGCGACGCCGAGAAAGCCAAGCTGGAAGCCGATGGCGTGAAACCGCACTGGCGCTTCAAGCTGTCCGGCAACCGGGTGGACTGGGACGACCTGGTGCGCGGGCCACAGAGCATCGACACATCGAGCCTGTCAGACCCCGTGCTGATCCGCGAGGACGGCAGCTATCTCTACACGCTGCCTTCGGTGGTGGACGATATTGACGCCGGTATCACGCATGTCGTGCGCGGCGAGGACCATGTCACCAATTCCGGCGCGCAGATCGAGATCTTCCACGCGCTGGGCGGTACGGCGCCGCAGATGGCGCATACGCCGCTGCTGATCGGCGCTGACGGACAGGGCCTGTCGAAACGGCTTGGCTCGCTGTCGATGGGCGAACTGCGCGCGCAGGGCTATGAGCCGATGGCGATTACCAGCCTGCTGGCCAAGATCGGCACGTCGGACAATGTCGAGGCGCGCACGAGCCTCGACGAACTGGCCAGGGAATTCGATTTCGCCAAGATCGGCCGGGCGCCAGCCCGGTTTGACGAGGCGGACCTCCTGTCGCTGAACGCGACCATTCTGCACGGCTTGCCATTTGATGCGGTGAAGGACCGGTTGACGGCGATCGACCCGAAAGCGGCCGACGAGGCGTTCTGGACCGTCGTGCGCCAGAACTGTTCCCTGCTGCCGGAGGTAAAGGCCTGGGTCGGGACCGTGTTCGGTGACGTGCCACCGCTGGTCGATGCCGAGGACAGGGACTTCGTGCTGCAGGCGGCTGACCTGTTGCCGGCCGGCGACCTGACCGCCGAGACCTGGAGCGAGTGGACCAATGCCGTGAAGGCCGCGACGGGGCGCAAGGGCAAGGCCCTTTTCATGACCCTGCGCAAGGCGCTGACCGGTCAGGAACATGGGCCTGACATGGCAAGCCTGATGCCGCTGATCGGGCGCGAGCGGGCGTTCAAACGGCTGAAGGCGGCTTAGGCCTCCTCCACCAGCTGCACCAGGACCACACCATCGGCGACCTGTTCGCCGACTGTGCCGGAGACGGATTTCACCACGCCGTCGCGCGGCGCGGCCAGTGAGTGTTCCATCTTCATGGCTTCCATGACGGCGAGCGTCTGGCCGTGGGTGACCGTATCGCCCGCTTTCACGTTCATCGCGATGATCTTGCCGGGCATCGGGGCCTTCACGGCATCGCCGCCAAGCAGCGCTTCAACATCGGCGTCATAGTCCGGCACCTCGACCAGTACGCTGTCGCCTGCCGTGGTGACGGCGTAGCGGCGGGGGGAGAGGTCGGTAACGTAGGGCAGCGGGATGTCTTCGGGCAGGTCGAAGGCGTCGGGGTCGATCCAGTCGGCATCGCCGCCGACAGCCACGGCAGCCTTGTGCATGGGTAAAGCATTCATGCGCCAGCCGTCCTTGACGTCCCAGGGCTGGGCGGCGCCGGGGGCGTCGAGCTGGATGTCGCTGACGGCGAGGATCGAGGCCAGTTCGTGTTCGTCCGGCGCAGCGGTGAGCGCGTCACCCTGCTCGGCAATCCAGTTCACATGATGGGTCGCGTCCCGGAAGGCATCCGACATGGCGCAGCGGCGCAGGAAACCGGCATTCGATGGCACGCCGACAAGCTGCGTGTGGGCAAGCGTGTCGATCAGGCGGTCGACGGCCTCATCCCGGTCGTCGCCCGAGACGATCAGCTTGGCGATCATGGAATCGTAAGCAGAGGGCACGCGATCTCCGGTTTCAAAGCCGGTGTCCCAGCGGATGAGTTCACCATCAATCGGCTCCAGAAGGCCGAATTCGAGGATCAGGCCCGCGCCGGGGCGGAAGCCTTCGGACGGGTCTTCGGCGCAGATGCGCGCTTCGATGGCATGCCCGCGAAGCGTGATCTCGTCCTGCGCGAGAGGCAGTTCGCCGCCGCTGGCGACGTGCAGCTGCCATTCGACGAGATCTGTTCCGGTGACCATCTCGGTGACAGGGTGTTCGACCTGCAGCCGAGTGTTCATTTCGAGGAACCAGAAGCTGTCGACGCTGAGCGGGCGGCTGCCATCGACGATGAACTCCACCGTCCCTGCCCCTTCGTACTTGACGGCGGCGGCCAGTTTCACGGCGGCATCCGTCATGGCGGCGCGCACGTCATCCGGCATGCCGGGTGCGGGGGCCTCTTCCAGCACTTTCTGGCGGCGACGCTGGAGCGAGCAGTCGCGCTCGAACAGGTGGACCACGTTGCCGTGGCTGTCACCGAAGACCTGGACTTCGATATGACGGGGTTGTTCGACCAGTTTTTCCAGCATGACGCGGCCATCGCCGAATGCGTTGGTCGCTTCACGGACCGCGCTTTCAAGTTCGTCCTTCAGCGCGGAGGCCTTGGTGACGAGGCGAATGCCGCGCCCGCCACCGCCAGCGATCGCCTTGATGAGCAATGGGTAGCCCACGTCCTTTGCGGCTGCTGTCAGTGTCTTCAGGTCCTGCGCCTCGCCGCGATAGCCGGGCAGCACGGGCACGCCCGCCTCTTCCGCAATGCGCTTGGCTTCATCCTTCAGGCCCATCGAGCGAATCGCCCCGGGCGGCGGGCCGACCCAGACAAGGCCGGCATTGCGAACATCCTCGGCGAATTCGGCATTCTCCGAGAGGAAGCCGTAGCCGGGATGGATAGCGTCCGCACCGGCCGCCTTGGCGGCGGCGAGGATGCGATCGGCCCGCAGATAGCTGTCGGCAGCAGGGGCCGGGCCGATATGCACGGCCTCGTCGGCCTCGCGAACGTGTTTCGCGGCGGCGTCAGCATCGGAATAGACGGCGATGGTGCGAATGCCTAGGTCACGGCAGGTGGCCATGATGCGGCAGGCGATTTCGCCCCGATTGGCGATGAGTAGGCTTTTGATCATGGCCGCAGCAAGAGCCGATTTTGCCTGAAAAGACAAGTTGCGCCGCAGCAGGACGCTGCCTAGGCTCGCCGCAATCACGGACCTGACCGAAGGAACGCGCCATGCTCCGACTGCCCGCCCTGATTTTCGCTGCCGCCCTGCTTGCCGCAGGCACCGCTGCCGCCACACCGAAAAGCGAGAAATCCGTCGCCAGGGCCTGGGAAAAGCAGTGCGTGGTCGACGTGACCGACCGAGGCGTCGCGAAAAAGAAGGCCAGGCCGTTCTGCAAGTGCGCGAAGGCGGAAGTCTCGCACTGGATCGAGGCGGCGGATGGTCGCGACCGCTTGATGCGGCTCTGGGCCGCCTATTACCAGGGCAGTCCGAAGGAAACCGATGACGCATTCTATGCCGGCGCCGAAGCGGTTGGCCTTGATGCCAATGCGCTGAAAGGCCTGCTCGTGACGCTCTACTTCGATCCCGGCAAGTTCTACGAACCGTGCGTGGATGCTAGCCGATAGCCCTGTCGGCGCGCGCTCGGTGTACCGTGGCGACCAGCACGAAACTGATGATCATCAGGAGATACCACGACCCGAGCTTGGCAAGGGAGACGATTTCCCAGCCGTCCTCCTGCCCGGGATAGGCCCAGGCGCGGGCAAAGGTGCCGAGGTTTTCCGCAAACCAGATGAACAGCGCAACCAGCAGGAAGCCGACCACCAGGGGCATGCTGCGATATGCGACGTCCGGACGGAAGAAAACCCAGCAGCGGCCATAGATGAGCAGCGTCGCAGCAAACAGCACGACGCGAATGTCCGGCAGCCAGTGATGGGCAAAGAAGTTCACATAGACAGTCACGGCCAGCATGCCCTGCAGCCAGAGCGGCGGAAAGTGGGTGAAGCGGAAGGCGAAAATGCGCCAGACGCGGGCGAGGTAGGATCCGACGGCCGCGTACATGAAGCCTGAAAACAGCGGCACGGCGCCAATGCGCAGATAGCTGTCCTCGGGATAGATCCAGCTGCCATGGGCGGTCTTGAACAGCTCCATCACGGTGCCGACCAGATGGAAGACGAGGATGATCCGCGCCTCTTCCCACGTCTCGAGTCCGGAGAGCAGCATGGCGGCCTGGATAGCCACCGCCGCGAGGACGAGGAAATCGTATCGCGAGACCGGGGCATTGTCCGGGTAGAACAGGAAGGTCAGCATCAGGAGGCCCAGCATGGCGCCGCCGAACAGGCAGGCCCAGGCCTGCTTTATGCCGAAGGCAAGGAATTCGAAGGCGCCCTGGGTCCACGGACCCGTCACCCAGCGGGCGTGAAGCGCAGCCCGCCATAGGTGCAGACGGCGCTGCAAGGGGGTGGATGGCGGCGGGGGGAGCGGCGGTGTCATGGCGCTTCAATCGGCCTGTATCGGGGCAGGTTTGAGACCGGAACGGGTCGTTCCCGGGGTGAAATTCCGGCTTTGTTACGCATGCGGCTTGTCGTAAGGATTAACCACAGTCAATCGAGGGGAGTCGAAATGGCCTATGCATCCGGAGTTCAGGTAAGCGGTCTTGCGGGCGTCGTCGGCGCTGCGGTTGGCGGCTATATCGGCTTTACGCAGGCAGCTGATGTCAGCAACCTGTCGCCAATCACCGGCGCGCTGGTGCTTGGCGGCGTCGGCCTTGTCGCAGGCAGCGCGGGCGCCTTCTTGCTGAAATCCCTGATGCAGTTCGTGATCTACGTGATTCTCATCGCGGTGCTGGCCTACTTCTTCCAGACCCAGATCGAACAGATGACGGGGATAAACCCGGTGGAGGCGACGCTCAGTTTCCTGACTGACCTTGGCATTCCTGTCGGCAGGATTCCGGGCGCCGACGACGCCGTCACCCACCCCAACTAGGCTTGCGCTTCTCAAGGAAGGCCGCGATGCCTTCCTTGCCCTCGTCGGAGGCCCGCCGGGCCGCAATGCGGCGCGCCGTGTCGTGGCCAAGGTCCTTGTCGATGACCTCGCCGGTGACATCCGAGACGAGCTTCTTGGCATCTGCGATCGCGCCCGGCGCGGCAGCAAACACGAGCGTGGCCAGATGCTCTTCCATTGCCGTCATGGCGGCCTGGTCATCGACGACATAGTGCACGAGGCCCATGCGCTCGGCATATTCGGCATCGAAGGTCTCGGCGGTCACGAACAGGGCGCGGGCCCGGCGCGGGCCGATGGCGTCGATGACATAGGGGCTGATCGTGGCCGGGGTCAGACCGAGGCGGACCTCGGAGAAACGGAACTTCGTACCCTTCATGGCCACCGCGACGTCGCAACAGGCCACCAGCCCGGCGCCGCCGCCCATCGCTGCGCCGTGCACGAGAGCCAGCGTCATCTGAGGCATCTCATAGAGTGACAGGAGCATCGCGGCGAGCTTTTGCGCGTCGTGCTCGTTGTCCTCTTTCGTGTGCAGCTCGGCGGCCCGCTTCATCCAGTTGAGGTCTGCCCCGGCGGAGAAGGACGGGCCATTGCCGCGCAGGATCATCATCCGGATCGTTTCCTGGTCGGCGATCGTGTCGAAGGCGTCGGTCAGTTCCTCGATCAGGACGGCATTGAAGGCATTGTGCACATCCGGCCGGTTGAGGGTGATGACAACGAGGCCCCCGGGCGTGGCTTCAAGGCGGATGGTTTCATAGACATTGTCGATCATACGGTGTCCTGACGTGTGAGAGCGTGTTCGGTTCCGGCGTACTATGCCAGAGATGCTGGCGTGTAGCGAATAGGGAAAACGTCAATTATCGCAAGTGTTTGGCGAACGGGAGCGCGCTCAGGCGGCTTCGCGGCCAAGGATGCGCATATCGGTGCACCAGCGCTCGAACCTGGCGGCGTCAACCTCGCCGGCACCGCCAAGGATTGTATGGTGCAGCGGGCTGAAGCCGGAAATGCCAAGGACACCCCGCTCCAGCGCCCGCAGGGCACCGGCATCCATGGCGAACCGGTAGACAAGGCCCGGCATGCCCATGGTGATGACCGTCCGGGCCGATTTGCCCTTCATCATCTTCATGGGCCACTGGTGTTCGCTGTCCCCGGTGGCGAGAAAGAATTCTGCCCGCGCGGCCTGTTCGAAGAAGGCGCGCAGTTTCGCCGGCATGCCGCCCAGCCAGAGCGGAAAGGCGATGAACAGGTGGTCGGCCGCAGCAATCTTCTCGCGCTCGGCCAGGATCGGTTCAGGTGGCGGGCTGGCAAACTCCTCCGCCGTCTGCATGAGCGGGAACGCAAGTCTGGCCACATCAATCCGTGTGACCTCATGCTCTTCCTCGCCCGCACCCTCGGCATAGGCATCGCAGAGCGCGTGGATGAGGTGACGCGGCGCCGGGTCCGGGTGGCCGTCAATGATGCAGATTCTGGTCATGTCACACTCCGGGTCGAGACCTGCCCCTGCCACGATTTTTGCCAGACCAGGCGGTGCGGCCCAATACGGGACTCCCCCTAGGCATGTGGCAAGGCAACCAAAGAAAGAGGGCCCGCCAGCCGGCAGGCCCTCCCATTCCCCGTGTCATGCGCGTTACTGACTATCAGCCAATTCAATGGCCGACACGGATTCGCTGTCGTCTGTGCCGCGCCAAGCATCAACGGCGCGGGCGAGTTCATTCTCTGTCACGGTGTGATTGAGATCGAGGTCCAGCTTGGTGAACTTGGCGATGGCCTCCGATTCGGTCGCCCGGCGCGAACCGGTCTGGTAGGAGACATATTCATCCTCCGTGATCAGACCATCATCATCGATATCGAATTGGGAGAAGTCCGGCATTTCGCCGGCATGGCCGATCAGCGCGGTCATCATCGCCGCCGCCATCAGGAAACTCGTTCGCATTGCCATCCGCGCCTGACCTCCCCGTTGCTGCCACCTGTACGGGTTGAAGCAGAACATACGTCAGGACGCCGTTAATTGGGCGTGAAAAACGGTTCACGAACCAGATGTAATGATCGCATCCGGATGCCGGTACGTCGGCCCCGCTGAAATTCAAGCTCTAAAAACCGAAGCCAGACTGACGAGGATCTTCTCGCGCGACTCCAGGACCACGGCTCTGAACGATTTCACGCCACATCTCCGCTGTTCGCAAAAGCATAGGCTCAAAAGAATCGCGCCTCATCAATTCCGATTTGTCGAACCGGATGACTTTTGCTTTACGTTGGCCTCTCCGCTCTGGGAATTGAACAACCACTGGGGTCGCATGGCGAAAACGACCTCTTGCAATATAGTGACTATTGATCGAACAAATGAGTTTTGCACCTTCAAGGGAAACCCTGCTGGCACCTTTGCGAGCGTCAAAAAAAGGTAACAAAACCTCGCCGTCGATGACGACGTAGAAACCGTGCCAGTAGTTGAGGAACCATCCCCCTCCCAGCGGCACCGCCTCGGCATCATGCGCCTTTCCGATTGCCATATTTTCTTGGGCCCAGTTCCAAGCACCTTCAGCAACCCCGACATTCAATTGTTCACTGTTCGGGTATTTCGCGCAGCGGAGCTTTATTGACTTTCGCACATGCTCCCATGGCATCTGGGCAAATTCGAACATTCCGTTTTGAACGTTGAAGATATCAAAGAGCGCATCCCGAAACGGAGACAGCGTCCAGTCGGGCACAAAAGTCGAATGTCGGCTCAGCGCTTGCCTTTGGAAGAGCTCCGCAAGCGGAGAATAATTAGCGAAATCCTCGCGTGGCAATCGGGGTGTCGTGATCATCTTCGAATTTTTTCTGCTCTGTGTTCGTATCTAGATTGGCACCAAGCCATTGCTGCCGGTAGTACTTCCGGATCGTCTCGTCCGAAATTATCATGCCTACGTTGAGTTCACGCTCAGCTTCCTCAACGGTGACGCTCCAAGGGCCTCCTGTAGCATGCGACTTGCTTACCAGTTGACCCGACGTCAATTTTCCATAGAACAAAGTGATTCGCTGCAAAAAGGCGAGTCTTTTCTCATCAATTTCAGCTTCTTCTTGCAGTGGCACTCCCGTCGCGGGGTCGACCACTCGAATTGGATCGACCAGTTCGGACGCTCCTCGTGGCTTTAGCTCTGCATAAAGCTCTCTGATGACAGGTCCGTATTGCCACGCCTCAAACTCTGCATCAAGCAACCGTTCATTTTCCTCGACCAGGAAAATTGCGTAGGCAAAATACAAAATTTTCTGTAATTTCAAATGAGTAATATCGAGGCCAGCAACCTTGGCTACTCTGATTACGGCGTTGGCAGCCACTAGGACATCGACAGGTTCAGACATGTCTTCGCATACACTGATTCACGACTTACCTACATCCTGAACACACCGAAACCGCGTTCCGGGAACGGGGCGTTGAGGCTGGCGGAGAGGGCAAGGCCGAGGACGCGGCGTGTGTCGGCGGGGTCGATGATGCCGTCGTCCCAGAGGCGCGCGGTGGAGAAATAGGGATTGCCCTCTTCCTCGTAGAGATCGCGGATCGGCTGTTTAAAGGCCTCTTCTTCCTGCGCTGCCCACTCGCCGCCCTTGCGCTCGATGCCCTCGCGCTTGACCGTGGCGAGCACGGAGGCGGCCTGTTCGCCGCCCATGACCGAGATGCGCGCATTCGGCCACATGAAGAGGAAGCGGGGCGAATAGGCCCGCCCGCACATGCCGTAATTCCCTGCCCCGAAGCTGCCACCCGTCACCACGGTGAACTTGGGCACGCTGGCCGTGGCAACGGCGGTGACCATCTTGGCGCCGTCCTTGGCGATGCCGCCGGCCTCGTATTTCGAGCCGACCATGAAGCCGGTAATGTTCTGCAGGAAGACCAGCGGGATGCGGCGCTGGTCGGCCAGTTCGATGAAATGGGCCGCCTTCTGGGCGCTCTCGGAGAACAGGATGCCATTGTTCGCTAGGATCGCGACCGGCATGCCGTAGAGCCGGGCAAAGCCGCAGACGAGGGTTTCGCCATAGAGCTTCTTGAACTCGTGGAATTCCGACCCGTCGACGAGGCGCGCGATGACTTCACGGGCGTCATAGGTCTCTTTCAGGTCGGGCGGGACGAGGCCGTGCAGTTCGGATGCGTCGTAGAGCGGCTCAGCGGGCTCTGTCAGGGCGAAGGGTTGGGGCTTCGGCGTGGCGAGCGTGCGGATGATCGAGCGCACGATGGCGAGCGCGTGGGAATCGTGCGCCGCGTAATGGTCTGCCACGCCGGACTGGCGAGCGTGCACATCGGCGCCGCCCAGGTCTTCCGCAGAGATCACCTCGCCGGTGGCCGCCTTCACCAGCGGCGGACCGCCGAGGAAGATCGTGCCCTGCTTGCGCACGATGATGGTCTCGTCGCTCATCGCGGGCACGTAGGCGCCGCCGGCGGTGCAGCTGCCCATGACCGCGGCGATCTGGGGGATGCCCTTCGCGCTCATCTGGGCCTGATTGTAGAAGATGCGGCCGAAATGCTCCCGGTCAGGGAAAATCTCGGACTGGTGCGGCAGGTTTGCGCCACCTGAGTCCACAAGATAGATGCAAGGCAGGTGATTCTCGAGCGCGATCTCCTGTGCGCGCAGGTGCTTCTTCACCGTGATCGGGTAATAGGTGCCGCCTTTGACCGTCGCATCATTGCAGACGATCATGCACTCGCGGCCCTCGACCCGGCCGATGCCGGTGATCAGGCCCGCGCCCGGCGCCTCGCCGTCATACATGCCATCGGCGGCCAGTGCGCCGATTTCGAGAAAAGCGCTCCCCGGATCGACCAGCCGCTCGACCCGCTCACGCGGCAGAAGCTTGCCGCGGCCGGTATGCCGCACGCGGGACGATTCGGGCCCGCCAAGGGCGGCCTCTGCAGTCTTTGCTGCCAGTTCGTCCAGCAAGGCCTGCATTGCGGCGCGGTTACGGGCAAAGCCCTCACTTGCGACGTCCAGACTCGATTTCAGTATTGGCATGGTGCCTCCCTCATGGGCCTGAAACTTGCTTAGCGAGGGCCGGAGGCCGTGTCACGCAGCGGTCAACCGAAATTGAAACACACAACAGAGGGATTTCCTTTGAAAGAGGTGCGCTGAATGGGCATGTTCAAACCCATGAGCCTGGACGTCCTGCCAACCCTGAAGAACATCCCGTTCCTGAAGGATGTACCTGCCCGCGCCATGAAGGCCGCCGGCAAGGAAGCACGCTGGTTTTCCCTGCCAGCCGGCGGCATCCTGTTCGAGGCGGACGAGCCGGCTGATTCGATCTTTTTCGTCCTGTCCGGCACGCTGGGCGCTTTCCGCAAGAGTGGCGACGGCCATAACGAGTTCATTGGCCATATCCGTACCGGCGAACCGGTTGGCGAGATGGGGCTGTTCCTGGGCGGAATTGACGTCGACGAAGACGGCGCACCGGAAAATGCCCCCCATACCGGGTCTGTCTATGCGATCCGCGATTCCGAAGTGATCGCGATCTCGCGCAAGGGCTGGCAGCGCATGGTCAAGGCCGAGCCGGAACTGCTGGAAGCGATGATCAGGGTCATCCTGAAACGCCTCGGACGGGCCGGCCAGCGTTCGACACAGGCCGCGCCAAAGGTGTTTACCCTGGTCGGGACCTCTCCGACCATCGACCTCGGCCTGCGTGCCCGGGCGTTGCGCGATTCGCTCAAGGTCCTCGGCAAGACGACCGCCATCGTCGACCAGGCGATGGGCGACGAGAAACCGTCGACCTTCTTTGATCACCTCGAACTGACCCATGACGTGGTGATCCTGGTGGCCACGATCGGCAACAATTCCTGGTATCGGCTGGCGTCGCGCCAGGCCGACCGGATCTGGGTGGTCGGGCGCGCCGACGCACGCCCGTCAAACCCGCTGATGGCAGACAATGATTCGCCCGCCCACGCGCTCAAGCTGGTCGACGTGGTGTTGCTGCACCATGGCAATGAGCGGCGGGCGGCACGGCCGGTCGAATGGCTGGAAGCGTCCGGTGCCAGCCGCGTGTTCCACTGGACAGGCGTGCAGGGCGTCAGCTGCGACCGCCTGGCCCGGGTCATGTGCGGGCGGTCGGTGGGCGTCGTCATGTCGGGCGGCGGCGCGCGGGCCTACTCGCATATCGGCATGATCCGCGCCCTGCGGGAGAAAGGCGTCCCCATCGATTTCGCGGGCGGGTCGTCCATGGGGGCAGTCATCGCAGCCTGCGTTGCAATGGGCTGGGACGATGACGAGATCGACCGGCGCATCCGAAAGGCCTTTGTCGAGACCAACCCGCTCGGCGACTATACGCTGCCGGTCGTGGGCATGGTGAAGGGCCTGCGCGTGAATGCCCGCCTGAAGGAACATTTCGGCGAATCGGAAATGTGCGACCTGGACATCCCGTTCTTCGCGACATCGACGAACCTTACCTCCGGCACGCTGCGGTTGCACCGGACCGGCCTGCTGCGCGAAGCCCTGCGGGCGACAATCTCCCTGCCCGGCATCCTGCCGCCGGTGGTGGATGGCCATGATGTTCTGGTGGACGGTGCCGTGCTGAACAATTTCCCGGTCGACGTGATGCGGGACATGCATCGCGGCTATGTCGTCGGGTGCGACGTGACCCGCCAGCCCGAAGGCCTGAACGTGGAAGAATTCATCAACCCGCCGGGATTCTTCCGCTGGGTGCTCGGACACGGCTTTTCGGCCGCGCCGCCAATCGCGGGCCTGCTGATGCGCACCGCAACCATCCGTTCGGACCGCACATTCGGATGGGATATGACCGACCTCCTGATCCTGCCGGATCTGATCGACACCCAGCTGCGCGACTGGGAAGCTTACGACGCCACCGTCGAAGCGGGTTACAACGCGGCGATCAAGGCGCTGGAAACCAGTGATATCCTTGAAAAATGTTGCCCTGCCTGACGTCTACGTCAGCGCGAATCTCAACATTCCATTAACCGACATCACCACAAGATCGCGCAGCCGGAAGTGCGCCCCAAGACGCGCAGGCCGGCTTGGAGGAAATTCGCCATGGATGCAGCAGTCCTGGACCTGTTACCATTTGCTATTGTTGAGCTCAGCCCCATCCGGAATTCCGAGGGGAGGATCATCGATTTCGAGTGGGTTGCTGCCAATGAAACCGCCGAGCGGACCATCTTCCCTGAAGGTGGAACGATGGTCGGCATGCGCGCATGCGAGTTGGACCCTGCCTATGGAAGTTCAGACATATTCGCGGCATCCGTGCGCTGCATTGAATCTGGCACCCGCCAGGAAATATCAAATACCGGCCGGCGGCCGACTCCCGACGGGCGCCTCAAGCATCTGCAGGGCACCGTGGTGCGCTATTCCATCCTGCCGCGCGGCGACAATTGCATCGTCTGTTCGGCCGAAGTCACGGAAATCGCCCATGAGCGGGACGCGGCACGCGATTCCTACGAATTGTTCCGCACCGCATTCAACCACGCCGTGCAGGGGATTACGCTGAGCACTGAAACCAGCGAAATCATCTATGCCAACGATGCGCTCCACAAACTGCTTGGGTATGAACCCGGCGAGCTGCACGGGAAAAGCACTGCCGTCATCCTGTGTCCGGAAGATCAGGCCATGGCCATGAAAGTCGGCCGGCAGCTGTTCAAGGGCACGATCAAGCAGGACATTCAGGACCGTAACGTGTTGACCAAGGACGGCCGGGAACTGCTGGTGTCCAGTGCGCTGTCCTGCGCCTGGTCCGAAGCGCGAGGGGAACACATCTTCATCTCGCACGCCCGTGACGTTCGCGAGGAGCGCGAGACTGCCCGCGAACTCGAGATCGCACTGCGCAAGGCCGAGCACGCAACCAACCTGAAGTCGGAATTCCTGGCCAATATGAGCCACGAGATCCGTACACCGCTGAACGGCATCCTCGGCATGGCGCAAGTCCTGTCGCACGCCGACCTCCGTGAGGACCAGAGCGAGCAGGTCGACATCATCCTGGAGTCCGGCCAGAATCTGCTGTCGATCCTGAACGACATCCTCGACCTTTCCAAGATCGAAGCCGGCCGGCTCGATATTTCCACCATTGATACGGACCTGCGCCACCGGCTGGACGGCACGCGCAAGCTCTATGCGTCAATTGCTGCGGAAAAGGGCATCGGCCTCGACCTGTTCGTTGACCCGAGTGTCCCGTCGCGCCTGAAGATAGACCCGGTACGCGTGCGCCAGTGCGTCAGCAACCTGGTGTCCAATGCCATCAAGTTCACGGCCAAGGGCAATGTGCTGATCGCGGCCACGGCACGGCCCAAGCAGGACGGCCGGATCCGGGTCACCGTTCACGTGTCGGATACCGGCTGCGGCATTCCCGAAGACAAGATGGACCGCATTTTCGAGCCCTTTGCACAGGCAGACGGGTCGACTACCCGCAAGTATGGCGGCAGTGGCCTTGGCCTGCCAATCGCCCGCCAGCTCGCCCGCATGATGGGCGGTGACATTTCCGTCGTAAGCCAACCCGGACGCGGCACAGTCTTTACACTGAAATTCGATGCTGAACCCGCCAGCCAGGCAGTGGGCACCGGCGACGTCAAGGCAATCTCCGGCGTCGATCGCGGCAAAGCCACCGAGACCACGGCACCCAAGGTCCGCCTTCCAAGAATCCTCATTGTGGATGACAATGAAATCAACCGCCGGGTGGCCTGGACGTTCCTGGAGCAGAACCAGCTCGAACCCGACGAAGCCGCAAACGGGCTGATTGCGCTCGAAAAACTGGAAAAAAGTCGCTACGACCTTGTGCTGATGGACGTTCACATGCCCGGGCTGGATGGCCAGAAGGCCTTTGAACGCCTGCGCGCCAGTGACGGGATGAATGCCGATATCCCGGTGGTCGCCCTGACCGCAGATTCCATGCGCGGCGATCGGGAAAAGTTCATCGCAAAAGGGTTCAGCGGCTACGTCGCCAAGCCAATCGACATGCGATCACTGATCGCAGTGATCGCCGATTGCCTGAACCTCAAGGTCGCTCCCGAAGAACGCCGCCGCCACGGCTAGGCGTCTTGGCTGCCGGATTGTCTCGTCAGGCAGTCTCGCCGAACAGTTCACGCCCGATCAGCCAGCGGCGGATTTCGCTTGTGCCCGCGCCAATCTCGTAGAGCTTGGCGTCGCGCAGCAGGCGGCCGGTCGGGTATTCGTTGATGTAGCCGTTGCCGCCGAGCAGCTGGATGGCGTCCAGCGCCAGCTTGGTGGCGGTTTCCGCCGCGTAGAGGATCGCCCCGGCCGCATCCTTGCGGGCCGTCTCGCCCCGGTCGCAGGCCTTGGCGACGGCATAGACATAGGCCTTGGCCGCATTCATCTGGACGTACATGTCGGCCAGCTTGCCCTGGACGAGCTGGAATTCGCCGATCGACTGGCCGAACTGCTTGCGGTCGTGAATATAGGGCAGAACGACGTCCATGCAGGACTGCATGATGCCCGTGGGGCCGGCCGAGAGAACCGCGCGCTCATAGTCGAGACCGCTCATCAGGATGCGGGCCCCGGCGCCCACCGGACCCATCACGTTCTCTTCCGGCACTTCGCAATTGTCGAACACGAGCTCGCCGGTTTCCGACCCGCGCATGCCGAGCTTGTCGAGCTTTTGGGCCACCGAGAAACCCTTGAAGCCGCGCTCGATCAGGAAGGCGGTGATGCCCTTGGAGCCACCTTGCGGGTCGGTCTTGGCATAGACGACCAGCGTGTCGGCATCCGGCGCGTTGGTGATCCACATCTTGGTGCCGTTGAGGACATAACGGTCGCCCTTCTTGTCTGCGCGCAGCTTCATGGACACGACGTCGGACCCCGCGCCGCTCTCGCTCATCGCGAGGGCGCCGAGATGCTCGCCGGACATCAGCTTCGGCAGGTAGCGGGTCTTCTGGTTGTCGTTGCCCCAGCGGCGCAGCTGGTTGACGCAGAGGTTCGAGTGCGCGCCGTAGGACAGGCCGACCGAGGCAGACGCGCGGGAGATTTCCTCCATCGCCACGACATGCTCGAGATAGCCGAGACCGGTGCCGCCCCATTCCTCCTCGACCGTGATGCCGAGCAGGCCCAGTTCGCCCATCTTGGGCAACAGGTCTCGCGGGAAGGTGTCGGTGCGGTCGATCTCTGCCGCGCGCGGCGCGATCTCGTTCTGGGCAAAGCTGGCCACGGTTTCACGGATCATGTCGGCGGTTTCGCCGAGATCGAAGTTCAGGCTGGGATATGTGTTCGCAATCATGCTGCCTGATTAGCAGGGCCTGCCCGGCCTGTCAGCGCAAAATCCACCGGGACGAGTCAGGTTCGCCGGGCGAGGACACGCATCAGGTAGTAGGCTGAAATCACGAGGATGACAGCGCTGCCGAGCGAAAGCAGCGGGCCGATATAGATATCGGACGTCCGCTCGACCAGCGTGTGTGCCGCATCGAAGAAACGCTGGATGCCGGTCAGGAAGCCGATGAAGCCGATTCCGGCGAGCAGCGCGAATGGCCAGCCCTCGCGCATCACTTCATAGATGGTGTCATCGTGGAAGGCATCATTCTCCGCCAATGTGCGGTCGATCTCGTCCTGGCTGATCGAGACCGGGGCCAGGTCGTCAACCAGCGCGCTCCGCCCGGCAGAACGGGCAGCGTCATCGAAATTCAGCGGCGTGCCGAAATCGGCCCCGCCCGGCGCACGCGGCGCCCGGCGGCGCTCGATGCCTTCCGGCGGGCCCTTGGCAACATCGATCACCGAAGAGGGGGCAGATGTCCCGTTGGGGTCGGCGAGCGCGGACACAGCGCGTGTGATCTCGGCAATGCTTGGCCCGTCATTGTCGGCCGTGTCATTGGCAGCTTGTGTGGTCCGTCCGGAGGCCAGCCGGGCATTCTCACCCAGAATACGGGTCAGGCGTTCGTTCACCGCGCGCGCAGCAGCCTGCGGCGAGGTTCCGGGCGCTTCGGGTGTTTCAGCCTCGACAGCGCGTGCAAGGTCGCCGTCAAGGCGGGTCTCGACCACGACCGGGCGCTCACGGGGCGGCATCACGGCGGCGGCCAGGTCAAGCTGGGGCGTCACGAGGGCGGTGGCCACGGCCGCCCGGCCTGACGGATGCTCCAGGAACAGCGCCTTCTCGGCGGCGCGACGGCGTACCAGCGCGTCGATCACGCGCAGTTCATTGTCGACCTTGCCCTTGCGCCAGAGGGTCATGGCGTCAGCGGCGTGGAGCCGGTCGCCGGTGTTCAGGTGGGCTAGGACATCCGATGCGACGAAGGCCATAACGCCGATATTGAACACAAACGAGACAAGCGCATCGAACTCGTTCTGGCTCAGCGGGGCCAGAACGCGGTCCGCGATCAGGTGCTCAACCGGCAGGAGGTCATGATGGCGCAGGATCAGTTCGGCGTCGCCGGCGCTGACGGTCAGCCCCCTGCGCGCTGTTGCCGTATGGCTGTATCCGATGATCCAGCGGCCATTCGGCAGCCGGGCCGCGCGTGCGCGAAAACCCTCGAAACTCTTGATGAGTTCGAGACCGTTCCGGGATGTTCGCATGGGCCGGGCCATCCAGATGGCTCCCGTATTGATACAATTGGACTTTTACTAGCGGAGCACACTGCAAATGGCGCGCCCGTTCGCCTGACTCGCGAAATTCAGCCCAAAATCGCCCTGTTTACAGGAGAACCAGCGACGCGAGCCCGAGAAAGCTGAAGAATGCCATCACGTCGGTCAATGTCAGAACGAATACTGACGAGGCCACCGCCGGGTCGGCGCCGAGGCGCTTCAGGCCGAGGGGAACAAGGATTCCGGAGAAGCCGGCCCAGATGAAGGTGGCGAGCATTGACGCCGCAATGACCAGCGCCAGGTCAACCTGGCGGAACCAGATCAGCGCGATCACCCCGACACCCACGGCAAAGATCAGGCCGTTGACAAGGCCGCTGGCGACCTCACGAAACACCGCGCGCCGGGCCGCGCCGCCATCGAGGTGGCGTTCGGCAATCGCCCGCACCGTCACGGCGAGGCCCTGGCTGCCGGCATTGCCGCCCAGCGCCGCCACGACTGGCATCAGGACGGCCAGCGCAACGATCTTTTCGATCGTGCCCTGGAAGATGGAAATGATCCCCGAAGCAATGAAGGCGGAGAACAGGTTGACGCCCAGCCAGGGGGCGCGCGCCTTGACCGTGTCCCATACCGTGTCGGAACCGTCCGCCGACCGCACGTTGAGCAGTGACAGCAGGTCTTCGGTGTTCTCCGACTGGATGACATCGACCATGTCATCGCCGGTGATCATGCCGACCAGCCGCCCGGCGCTGTCCTTCACCGGCGCCGACGCCAGCGAGTATTTCTGGAATTCGTAGGCGACCTCTTCCTGGTCCATGTCGGTGGTGATGTCCGACATGGGGTCTTCCATGATGTCGGACAGCAGCACGTCGCGCGGTGTGCGCAGCAGGGTCGCGAGCGCGACGACACCGATCAGCCTGTGGCCCGGATCGGTGACGTAGACCTCGTAGAACACTTCCGGCAATTCGTCACCGAGGGCCCGGGCATGGTCGATGGCATGGCCGACACTCCAGAATTCGGGCAGCGCCACGAATTCCGTCTGCATGAGACGGCCGGCGGTCTCTTCCTCGTAGGCCAGGCCGCGTTCGAGCTGGGCCCGTTCGACCGGTGCGAGGTCTTCAAGGATGCGTTCGCGGCGGGCATCTTCGAGATCTTCGAGGATGGTCGTCGCGTCATCGGAATCCAGCTCGTCCAGCGCAGTGGCAACGGCGGCGTCCGGAAGGACGTCAACCGCGCCTTCACGATAGGCGTCGCGCAGTTCGATCAGGATGTCGGGCGGCAGTTCGCCACCGAGCAGTTCGACGGCCTTTTCGAACGTGTCATAGGGCAGCTGTTCAAGTGCATCCGCCGCGTCGGCCGGGTGCATGCGCTGCAGGGTCCGGGCCAGCCACCTCGTGTCGCGCTCTGCAACGGCATCGATGATGTCCGCCACGAGGGCGGCATCGATCTCTGCGGCGTCGGGCGCCGGGGGTGCCTGTGGGGCGGTGTCCGTCATGACGCTGTTCTTGCCGGGGTTGGCCCGTTTCGGCAAGCGGAGACGTTAGCGGTGTCAGACGCCGGCGATATTCTCCGGGCGGAACAGCGCCATGTGGCATACTTCAATCGCGCGATTGCCCGGCTTGCGCCGGACGATGCGGCGGCCCGCGACATGCTGCAGCATTTCCAGGTGGCAGACGCCGGCTGAAACGTCAGGTTCGGCTGGCCGCCTCGAGGATCCGGCGGGTCTCCGAGGCGAGCAGCTGTTTTTCCTCGGCGATGATGAATTCGACCGCGAAGGCCGGGTCCGGCACCGCGCCGGGATCCTCGTTCGAATCGGCAACCTGGTGGTCGCTATCGAGAAAGCCTTTCACCCAGAGCCCGGCGGCCCCGTCTTGCCGGGCGAGGCCCGCCATCAGCGCGGCCAGCACCTGGCGCTGGGCCAGCAGGCGGCCTTCCAGGCTTTCCGTCGAAATCTGTGTCATGTGCCGGGCACTCCTTCGGGTTGCAGGGGTGATGTGGAAAGCCGGCACCCGAAGGCACCGGCTTGTCCGATATGCAATCACCCTATGCGATGGGCGTCCAGTAGGGCGTCTGGCCGTAATAGGAAAACACCGAGGCGCCATAGGTGCGGTCGGCCAGGCGATCATACTCGTTCACGTCCAGGGTCGGAGCGGATTTCAGCTCCTCCTTGGTCATGTTGACGACATAGCCTTCCTTGCCCTCGTCATAATTGAGGGTCTGCCAGGGCAGCGGGTGGCGCTTCTCGCCGAGGCCGAGGAAGCCGCCGAATGACATCACGGCATAGGCAACATTGCCTTTGGCCTTGTCGAGCATGACGCAATCGACCGAGCCGAGTTTCTCACCCTCGCCATTGTAGACATTGGTGCCTTCAACACGGTCGGAACTGATCAGTGAGTTGGGCGCGTGGGTCATGGTGTTCATGGGGTTTCTCCTGTCTTGGTTTGTGTCTGCCCCCCGCCCAACCAACCGCCGAACCGGACGCGTGTTCCAACACTCTCCGGGCCCGACCCAGGGATTGCGCAGCTCCGCGGCCCACCTGCGGGAACTTTTTCCTGTGCAGCCAGTTCTCCAGTCATGACCCGCATCAACGCCACCTACCTCCAGTTTCTGCCAAAGGCCCTGCGCCGTCGCCCGAGCGACTGGGCGAACGTGTGCCGCATCGCCGCGTCCGGCAATCTGCAGGCCGCCTGCGCGCTGGTGTTTGCGGGCTTTGCCTGTATGTGGACCTGCCTCACCCACCGCATCGGGCTCAAGCGGACCCGGTTCTCCCAGCCGGTTCTCCTGATCAGCTGCCAGTCGGCGCCTTCACGATAAGCCAGCGATAAATACCGAACAGGTTGACGCCCGTCAGCACGATGTTCTGGATCAACAGCGGCGGCTGCCCCTTCAGGAACCCGACCGCGACCCAGACCAGCGAAGACAGTGTGAACACGACAAATGCGTAGCCGGTAATCCGGCGCGACAGGTTGGCCGACACCAGTACGGCGGCAACGATCCCCGTCGCCATGGCCACGTAGCCCAGAACATCGCTCATCCGTCCACCTCGTGTGCTGATCGGGAGCAAACGCCGTGACGGCCACAAGGTTGCGCAAGGCACCAAACATGCAGAACTTCGGCCCAGCCAGTTTACTGACCAACTTTAGCGCCTGATAGTAGGGTCTTGTCGAAATCGCGGGATCGCCAGCCGGCGCCCGATCGTCTGTTTCTTTGCCTTAACCCGGTCCTTCACCAAACCTGAGGAGTCAGTTCATGCCAACCAGACGTCATTTCCTTGCCGGCGCGGCCGCCAGTGTGACTGTGGCTGGGTGCATGGGAGGAATGCGCCCCGTGGAAACCGAGGACGCCGCAAGGCGCCTGCTCGCGCGTCACCCGTCTTTTGATCTGCACGCACACCCTGGCCGATCTTTCGTTCGTGGCGCGCAGAACCTGTCGCCTGCCGTGGAAGCATTCATTTCGGCCGGCCCCAGTGAGGAAACCGCTGTTGCCGATATGGCGGCAGGAGGAATGAGCGCGGCGGTCTTCTGCGCCGTCGCCGATCTGCAGGTGCTCGATCAGGATGGTTACGCGCTCGTTGCAAAGAGACAATTCCATCCCGGCGAAGCACGCGCGAGTTACGCGACGCAATTGGCGAGCCTGGACGCGATGGTGGCGCATGGCTTGGTCGAGCGTATTCTGGATGCGGATGACCTCGTGCGCATCCACAAAAGCGGCGCGGTTGGCGCCATGCTGGGGGTAGAGGGCGGTGATTTTCTGGAAGGCAGCGCCAGCCGCGTTGCGGAAGCGCATGCTGATGGCGTTCGATGCATCACGCCGGTGCACTATCACAGTAACGAACTTGGCGACACGATAACGGCGTCTCCGACTCACGGCGGCCTGACGCCGTCTGGCCAGGCCTGCATCAAGGCGATGAACCGCACCGGCATCATTGTGGATATTTCGCATGCTTCAGAGGCGACGGCTTTCGGCATGATCGAGGCCTCGGACAAGCCAGTGATCTGTTCGCATGCCCATATCCAGACACCAGACCTTCAATCTGCCCGCTTCATCAGCCCCGACCTTGCAAAAGCGGTGACGGCAACAGGCGGCGTTGTCGGCGCCTGGCCGGCCGGGATCGGCATCACGGATCTCGATGGCTTTATCGACCGGATATTCGAACTCGTTGATCTGGTCGGCATCGAGCATGTCGCCATCGGCACCGACATGGATGCCAACTTCATGCCGGTCTGGGATAATTACAGACAGTTTCCCGATGTGATTTCCCGACTGGGAAAGCGCGGCCTCCAGGAGGCAGACATCTCCCGGATCATCGGCGCCAACGGCTTGCGGGTGTTACGTGAAGTGCAGGTCCTGTAACCCACAAGACCAAGGGCGCTTCGTCGCTCAGGCGCAGCATCCCGAAAAGCCAGCCAACAAGGATATGGTCCTCGGCGAAGTCAAACGCCCGACCAAGTCCCTTGAACGCTGCGGTTAGATTGCTCCGCCCTTCGCCCCAATACTCTGCGGCCCTTCTGCCAGTCAGCCAGCAGAAACGCGTCATGGAACATTTTCTCAAAAACGCATTTTGCATCCAATCACATCGCACCAAGGGTTGATTTGGCACATATACGTGATTTGTCGTGCAAAACTGTATCCTTTCAAAATAAATTGCATATCATTTAGCGTCCCGGGCTGGGTGGGATTCAGCGTGGGCGGGACGTTTTAAAGCAATATCGGAATCTCGATTGGCGATCATGGCTTAGCTGGGCGACGGCAAAACACCGAAGGAAGGGACAGCATGAAAAAAGAACAAATCGAACACATCGCGGATCAATTTTTCGCGGCGGTTGAGAGCGGAGATCTCGACGCTCTTGTCGCGAACTATCATCCGGACGTGCGCATCTGGCACTCGCGCGATGAGGCCGACACCGACATCGCGCAGAGCAAGGAACTCCTGAGCGTCTTTTTTGAACGCGTGTCCGAGCGAAAGTACGAAATCCTTCGCCGGGAATATTTCGACGGTGGTTTCGTTCAGGAGCATGTCGTCCATGGCGTGATGCAAGATGGCTCCAGGTTCAAATTGCCCGTCGGCTTCCTTTGTCACGTCGATGAGAACGGACTGATCCGCCGCATCGCGGAATACTGCGATTCGAACAAGTCGCCGCTCAGGGGCCTTCGCCAGGATCACACACCCGCAAATACCGAGGCAAGTTCATGACGTTTTCGAAGGCGCAAATTGACAAGCTTGCGGACAGGTTCTTCGGGGCCGTCGAAGCAGGTGACATTGAAACGTTCGTGTCCTGCTACGGCCCTGATGCGCGCATCTGGCACTCGCGCGACGAAGCCGACACCGATGTCCAGCAAAACCGCGAGATGCAGGAAATGTTCAAGGCGCGGGTAAAGGACCGACGCTTCGAGATCGTACGCCGCCACATCTTTGATGGCGGCTTCGTCCAGGAGCATGTCGTTCACGGCATCATGCCGGACGGCTCCGCGATGCGTCTTCCCGTTCTGCTCATCGCGCATCTCGATGACCAAGGACTTTTCAAGCGGATTTCAGAATACTTCGATTCCGCAAAGTCGCCGATGGCCGGCCTGAAACAGAAACACGTTCCAGTCACAGAATAATTGTCAAATTTATTGACAATCTGCATCGTGCGATTAGACTCACCAACGGTTACGTCAAAATACGGTCAGCGCGAAACGCCAAAGGCCGAAAACGGGAGGAGAGTGTATGAATACGAACAAAATCTGGCTTGCGGGAGTCGCTATCGGAGCCTTGATGGCCGGCTGGTCCTTGCCAACCCATGCCCAAACATCTTCGAACGCCTCGGACAATGAAGCAGAGCCGCAACAGGCTTCCTTGCAGCTCGAAGAGGTCGTCGTTACTGCGCGAAAGCGCGAGGAGCGACTGAAGGACGTTCCCATCTCGGCGAATGTTCAGTCCGGAGCAGAACTGGCGGCGAACGGTGTCGCAAATCTGGAACAGATGACGAATTATGTTCCGAACCTGACGATTCAGCCATCGCCGGGCACCCCCTCCATGTACATCCGTGGCATTGGCTCCGGCCCAAGCAATCTCGCCTTCGAGCCGTCGGTCGGGCTGTTCATGGACGGCTTGTACATGGGACGCGGGCGGCAGACCTCAACCGACTTCCTTGATGTCGGACGGATCGAAGTGCTGCGCGGTCCGCAAGGAGCGCTCTTCGGCAAGAACACCTCCTCTGGTGCGGTCAACATCACGACGAATGTGCCGACAAGTGAATTCGAAGGGATGCTAAGGAGCACGGGGTACTTCGACGGGGACGAAGGGTTTGACCTGACGGGTGTCGTATCCGGGGGCCTCACCGACAAGTTGGCGGGCAGGATCGCTCTTGGATATTCCAACCGAGACGGCTGGATACGGAACACCTCCAATGGTGACAAGCAGAACCCGAAACGAGAAAATGTTCAGGGGCGCGTGACTCTTGCCTATCAACCGAATGATGCCAGCGAGATCATTTTCCGCGGACACCTGTTCGATTACCAGACCGATGGCGACTATATGTCCAGCTTTCCTTTCGGCACCGAAAGGTCACTTACGAGAGCCACGACACCAGGGCTCGATGAGTTTGATGACGGGAATGGCGCGAATTTCGGGCTGACTGGCAATTTCGAATTTGGGGACGGCTACACCCTTACGACGATCTCTGGTTATTCGAGCTTCGAATACTTGAAGCAACTGGATAGCGACTGGTCACCAGATCCTTTCTTCAAATCGCAATTCGGCGAGAGCTTCTGGCAAGCTTCGCAGGAAATTCGGGTGACCTCACCCGTGGACAATGCATTTACCTGGATCGCCGGTGCTTATTTCCACCGCGCCGAAAGTGATGAGATTATCACGCGATCCTTCATCACTTTCGGTCCATTCGACGGCACATCGTTCCGGATAATGGATCAGCAGACGACGTCGGTCTCTGTCTATGGCCAAGCAGCCTACGACTTTTCTGAAAACTGGAAGATCACAGGCGGCCTCAGGGGAACGTTCGAGAAAAAGAATGGCTTCTATGATCGCACCAGCGCGGGTGTTGTTCCAGGCACCTGGCTCGAAACCGACCTGGTCGGCGAGATCGAGGAAGAAGCATTCGACCCTTCGGTCCAGCTTCAGTACCTGACCGGCCCAAGCATGTTCTATCTCTCTTATGCAAAGGGCTCAAAAGCGGGCGGCTTCGTCTCGGCATCTTCCGTCGTGACACAGGACGGATTCGTGTATTCGGACGAAACCTCGTCCTCACTCGAAGCCGGCGCGAAGCTCGACCTCTTCGATCGCCGGGCCCAGCTGAACCTGGCTGTATTCCAGACCGACTACAAAAATCTACAGGTTGCCGCATGGGACCCCATCGCCAACGCAGCAATCACCCGAAATGCGGCTGACGCCACGTCGCGCGGCGTGGAGGCGGAATTGATGGCCCGCCTGAATGAGTCGCTTACCTTCAGAGGCTCGGCCGCTTACCTGGATATCAAGTATGACGATTTCCCAGGCGCGAACTGTCTCTATGATCCAAACCGCCTCCCGGGCCCTTGCCTGGAAAACATCGGCGGGACACGCGTTCCCAGAGCCCCCGAATGGTCGGCAACGGCGGCGCTCGATCTTGATAGACCCATATCTGAGAACCTCAATCTGACAGGCAGAATTTCGGCAAGCTACCGCTCGGGAATCTTCCTTGATGACACGCTTGCCCCTGCCTCATACCAATCCGGTTTCACCAAAATCGACGCCCGGATCGGCATTGGAGGCGTGGGTGAAGACTGGGAGGTCGCACTTATCGGTCAAAACCTGACCAACGAGCTGACAGCCAGCCACGCGCTAGGCACGCCCTTCAATGCAACGAGCGAGAGCTATGCTCTCGACAAGCCCAGAGTGGTGGGCGTCCAGCTAACCTTGCGGCGCTGAACCCTATCTGACGTGCGCATCAGCGGGCACCCATCGACACAGATGGGTGCCCGTTTTTCATGGCTCGTGTACCGGTCTAAATGCCGCCACCCTATCCAGCGATTGTCAAAGCGGCCTGGAGAGGCGACGTCTCGGGATTGCGCTTCTCAGGCACATCCACGCCGGCTCTCTCATCACGCGCGAGGCGAGCTCCCGCCCCCTGCAGCTTCGCAAGCAACGCGTCAGGCCCAACTCGCCTTGTCATGCCTCAGCTTCCCAACCAAAGCCGAAACGGCTTCAAACACCGGGCGATTGCTCAGGAAGCAGACCACTTGTGATTTCATCCTTGATCGCTTTCACGATGTCCGCCTCCCTTAGCGCGATCTCCTGAACCTGCCCTGAAACTGCGATTGCGAATTTCCGGCTCCCTCCGTCAAGGCCAGTCTGCAAGGGCACAGCGATCGCCCCCACGCCGCCCACCGCCAATTCGCGGGAGAAGAAATATCCGTAAGTTCGCGTGTATTCGAGATCGGCACGAACCTGGTTCAAATCGATGCGCGTATCATCATTCGATTCAGCATTGGCTCTACGACATAGCGCCGCGATCAATGCGTCCGGCTCGTCCTTCAGGAGCGCCAGTCCCGCAGCAGATCGTACCGCCAACCGACGCTGCCCTTGCGGGATAATGATCGCGTTGGGTTGCTTGCCCTGGATGACTTTCACGTCGAGGGCGTAGGGGCCATTTCGGATCGCTAGAATGATCGTTTCGCCGGTCCGGTCCGCAAGCGCCTCCATGATACGAATGACCCGTCCATCGCGCATCGGCCCGGCACCCAGCCGGCTCCCCAACAACGCAATTCGTGGAGAGGGCAAGAACGTCCGGGTACGCTCTTCATAGTCCAGGAACCCCATTTCGACGAGCGAGTTCAGAAGGACGGAGGTTGATGACTGGGGAAAGTTGAGGCGCCCTCCGATCTCACTTGCCTTCGCTTCGCGTCCGACCTCGTCGAAAAAGTCAAAAATCTGCATGACTCTCGCAGCAGACTTGACCAAGCTGGGTGGAATTGGTTCGCGCGGAATCTCGATCAAATGACACGCAGTGGGCCTCTTCGTGGAGGCAGCCGTCATCCGACGTGACGGAGAGCGCACGGGTGCCCCAGTGCCAATCCTTCCAACCATTTCCTTCCCTTCCTCGGCTTGTCACATCTGCCTGATTGTATGCAATATTTCAGGCCAAGCATGGCTCTATGGCAATCGCACACACTCAAGAAACGTATTTTCTATGCTTATAGATGGCACATTTTGTGCGAATTTACAACGAATTCAGATGACGGCGCCGCCAAGGAAAATGACGGAGCAGAAGACGAGCGGAGATCAATATGCATTCAATTTTAGGGCGGAGGTATCCTGAATCTTCCCCACGCAGGCGGTTTCCAACACCGGCATCGCCCGGCAATTGCTTGCCCCCACCCTTGATCGTCGCGGTAGCTGGGTTGTTCGGAATGGCTGCCGCATGAATCACGACCGGATCACGCAGGCGAGTTGGTAGTGAAGTTCCGATGCGTCGATCTGTACACATTCAAACGGACGTCGGCTGGCACGAGGCCGCAATTCTCGCACCGAATGGGTGTGCCGGAAAAGGCCCTTTAAATCACATTTCGGATAAGCGTCGCTCTGCATCGTTTCCTGCTTGCGCGCGTACGGTGCGGTCGGCAGTTTGAAGTCGAAACGCCATACTGGGCGCGCCAACCGTCAACGGATCGAGTGAGGACCTGCAGATGCTGAAGAGTCAATTTCTAATCGTCGCCTTACAGATTTTCCGCCCCCGCCTAGCCGCGAAATTTCTGGCGTCTGGTTCCGTCCTGGCGGCGATTGCCGCAACCTCCACTTACCAAGTGCAGGCAAACGCCGAGCCTGGCCAGGCAGATGCGCTAGAGACAGCCTCACATTCCGAGCCGACGGGATTCTGGATCGAGGAATTGGCGGACGGTTTCAAGTTCCCCAGCTCGATGGCCTGGCTGCCCGATGGCACCATGCTGGTCACCTGCCAGGACGGAACGCTCCAGAGGGTCGCAAAGTCCAGCCACACGATAGACGCGGTCACGGGAGTACCCGAGAGTTATCCCGGCGTCTGGAATGGGTTGCGCGATATCGTCGTCGACCCTGACTTCAAGAACACGCATCTAATCTACTTGTACATTACCGAAGGCAACCTCGAAAGTCGCAGGCCAGCGGTGTATCGGGCCGAACTGAGGGGGACGGTTCTTCGGAACGTCGAACGCATCTTCAACGCAAACCAGGCACATGGAGGCTCTGGCGTCGGAATCATCGCAACCCGCATGATTCTTCTCAACGACGGAACTCTGCTGCTTGGGATTGCGGACGAACGGCACGGCAATGCGCAAAAGCTCTCCAGTCATCTCGGCAAGACGCTGCGTATCAATCGTGACGGGTCGGTGCCCGCCAATAATCCTTTCGCTCAACAATCCGATGCTGCTCCCGAAATATGGACTCTCGGTCATCGCGTTGCATTGGGCCTGTATCAAGACCGCACATCAGGCAAAATTTTCGAGACGGAAGCAGGCCCGAGGGGGGGAGACGAACTCAACCAACTCGAACCGGGTAAAAATTACGGCTGGGCGAAGACGAGTTGGGGCTTTGCCTACGGCAATAATGGGCTCGATGCCCCAGCGCAAACGCAGCCAGGCATCACTGACCCGATCCAGGTCTGGACGCCATCGGTTACGCCAGCCGGAATCACTCGCCATGATGGCCACGTCTATCCAGATTGGACCGGGGATTTCTTCGTCGGGCAACTCACCGCGAAGCAGCTGGAGCGCATCCGAATGCGAGACGGACGGGTGGTGCTGCAGGAGCGGCTGCTGACAGGCTTTGGAGAACGGATCCGCGACGTCAAGACCGGACCCGACGACCACATCTATCTGCTTACCGACAACGAAAATGGACGCCTTTTGCGACTGCAACCGGGAGAGCCGGCCGCTTCGGAGCTGGCGCATGTCGCCAAAAAGCTGGAAGGCGCCTGGCGCGCAGACAGAATCTGGCTCGACGCAGATGGCAATGAAATCGACGTAACGCCCGGCGATCCTGTGCGGGGGCTGCAGGCATTCATCGAACGCTGCTCCGGCTGCCATAGCGTTGGAGACGATATTCCGGGGGCAGCTATCGGTCCAGGTCTCGACAATATTTTCGGCCGCTTGCTCGGACGTCAGGCGAACTTCAGCTATTCAGCAAACATGGCCGGATCGCCGCTGTCCTGGGATGCCACGAATTTGAACAAGTTCATCGCCAACCCATCCACGTTCATTTCTGGCACGACGATGGCGTCACCCCCGATCGGCGACGCACAGCTGCGGCGCGATATTGTCGGATACCTCAAGCACCAAGCCGGGACTGGCACAAATCCGTAAGGCCAGCCCCGTTCCGGACGATGCCTGTCCAAGCTGAGTCATGGACCAGGGGTTTCCGCATGGATCGGAGGCTGATCGCCCACCACGCGTGTCCATGAGTCGATTGAGATGATCACACCCGGCCGGAGGCTATTTGTCCTCAGGCGCCAGGCGGACGGCAAGTTGGGCGACGCGCTGCCCCTGATCACGCGCCAGGCCGAGTTCGACCTGACTGGGTGTACGCGATCCATTGCCCGCAACAGTTCCTGCACCATACGGCGACCCACCGCGCATTTCGTCGATTTGGTAGAGCCCGGTACTGGCATAAGACAAACCGACGATAATCATGCCGTGATGCGCAAGAGTCGGCCAGAACGACAGGATGGTTGATTCATTGCCCGCGCCCGTGCCGGTAGACGTGAAGACGGAGCCGATCTTGTCGATCAGGCTCCCCGCCTTCCAAAGCGGGCCGGTCTGGTCCATGAAATTCCGCATTTGGGCGGGCACGTTACCAAACCGCGTCGGTGCACCGAACACGATGGCATCATAAGCAGCCAGTTCTGACGGGTCAGCGATCGGCGCATCCTGGTCCAACTTGTAGCCACTTGCAGTGGCGACTGCCTCCGGCACTATTTCGGGAACGCGCTTGAGATCGACCTCGCAGCCCTCCACGCTCCGGGCGCCTTGCGCAACGGCCTTGGCAAGGGTCTCCACATGACCAAAGGCCGAATAATACAGTACAAGGATTTTTCGGGACATAATATTTTCCATTTTGCGCAAGTTACTGGGGTTTGCGCCTGAGCGCTTGCCATCCGGCTTCGATCCGGCTCAGTCCGCTGTCGATAAGAGCATGTTCCCGGCAGCGATCATAATACGATGAAACATTTGGGCGTTCACCGAAGGGAGTCGTCATCCCGAATATCGGCGGATATTCGGCTGCGTAACGTAGAATTGGAGCAACGGCGAGGTCTGCCAAGGTCAGTCGGCCACCTACCGCATGCACTGCCGGGTTGATCCAGGGCTCCAGATAACCAAGCCCGCGGTCCAGAACGGAAAGCGCTCGGTCTACATGTTCCTGGTTACGGGTCGCCCGCGACAAGTTTGCGAACAACGGCACCATCGCCTCCATGATGTAGAGGTCGGCTATCCGCGCGATCAATCGGCAATTCGCCCGCTCCATGGGATCATCCGGGAGAAGAGACGGGTCTGGGTGCGTCTGCTCCAGGAACTCCGAGATCACTTCCGATTCCGGAAGATGGACGGAGCCAACCTGAAGGACCGGTATCTTTCCGATCCGGCTGATCGCGGCAAACGCCTCGGATTTCAGGCCGCCGGGCGGCACGCTCTCCGTAAACGGAATTTGCTTGAATTCAAGCTGCATCACCACCCTCTGGGCAAAGGGCGAAATGTCAGCACTATAGAGGTGGTAGTCAGCCATATCTGGTACTTTCTGCGACACTATGCGTTCACGCTGCCGGGGAATGTTTTCGCGAGCCAACTGAAGACGGACCCGGCTGCTTCGTCCGCCTTGTCCCTTTCCCCGGCGTAGTAATGGCTGGCACCCTGCACGAGATAATGCGTCTGCTCGCAATTTACCGCCGCAGCCATGAGGCGCGCCGCATGGCTCGGTGTGCATGCATCGTCAGCACTGTTCTCCAGCACGAACATCGGCACGCTCACGCGTGCGGCACATTTGAGCCCGTCAGCATGGGAGTCGTCATAGGACCACTGGGACAGCCAGCTTCGCAGGGTGGAAAATCGGGCCAAACCTGTTGGCCCGTCATTCGCCAGGCGCGGGTCACCCAGCATGCACCAGTTTGGCGGTCGGTCGCTCGGCTCGAGTTGAGGGTCGAGAAAGCGAGGATCTGCCATTGTGCCATGAACGACAAAGGCCCGCTCATCATGCTCTCGGCCCTGTGCTTTCAGGTTGGCCAGCTCAGCCTTCACATTTTCCGTGATACGGCGATTTCGGGCGATCTGCGCGGCGCGATAGCGCGCGACAAAATCTGCAGAATAAGGAGGCTGGTTGGGATTCCCGGGATCGTAGATATTGAGCTCCCTGTCACGTTCGAACGGATGCGATTCATCAACAACGGATGGGTCGATCCATTCGGTGAGCGTGAGGTTTCTTGACAGGTGCGCCGCGAGCAAGGCGATCCCGTCTGCCGGGATGAGGCCCGCCTGTGTCAGGTCGATCTCGTCGCCCGCCGGCGTTCTGGTCACTGTCGGGTTTTGCGCTTCAGCCTGGTAGAACAGCGATAGCGCGCCGCCACCACTCCAACCTCCCAAAACCACGCGGGAATAGCCAAGCCTCTCCTTGGCATCGCGCACCGCCGCACCGAGGTCCAGCGCACACTTCTCCATAATCAGGGCACTGTCATTACCGCGATAGCGGCTGTTGCAGTAGATCACGTGGATGCCGGCCCGAGCCAGTGCGCCGGTCAAGGGCAACCACGCGCCGCCACCGATCGGGTGCATCATGATAACGACCGTGTCGGACGGCACCGGCGGCTTCAGCAAATGGGCTTCAAGCACGACGGTGCCGTGCGCGCCGCCATAGGTATCCTTGAAGGCGGTGTCCTCGTTGAAGACGATCAGGTACGGAATGCGTTCGTATCGGGTCATCTGGCATTTTTCTCCTTGGCGGATTGCTGAAGCGAACGATCCAGAACAGCCGGCTTGCCGTCCGCAGGTTTCGTGGGCATGCGACTTTCTGCGAGGGTCTCACCCGCCGCGGCGATGGCGCGCAGGACAGGCGACTGTGAGTGTGGATCCCACATATGGGCGGGGGCGAGGGACAGCCCTCCATCCACGATGAGATTGATCCCCGTGATGAAGGCAGCCTCCGAATCCGAGAGATAGGCGACAGCGCCAGCGATGTCGTCGGGCTGGCCACTACGAGAGACGGGCTGTGCCGCGTGCGCCTGCGCCGCAATGGCGTCCTGTAATACCAGGCTGTCCTGGCGCGCCTGCCCACGCGTCCGGCCGAAGAGCGGCGTCGGAATGAAACCAGGCGAAATCGCATTCACGCGGATATTGTCAGCCGCGAGTTCGGCGGCGCCCACAGATGTCAGGTGGATGAGTGCGGCCTTGGCAACTGAATAGGCTGCCCCACCCCAGCCGGGTTGCAGGCCACACACGGAAGCGATGTTGACGATCGAGCCGCCCCCTGCCCGCTTCAGCATCGGCAGCATGAGCGTCATCAAGCGGCGGGGCGCACAGACCAACAACTCCATCGTGTCGCTCCAGCCGGACGTCGTCATGTCGGAGAGCGATGCGAGGCTGCCGGCGCCCCCGGCATTGTTCACCAGCGTCGTGATGTATCCCGCGCGTTCGCCAATCACCGAGATCAGTTCGGCAGCAGCGCCATCATCCGTGATGTCACAGGGAATATACTCTCCGGCTCCGCCTTGGTCAGGCGGCAGTATGTCGATATTGAACACCCGGTCTCCACGCAATAACAAGCGATCACAGATGGCCGCTCCGATGCCGGATGAGCCACCTGTGACCACTGATACGCCGGGAGGTTCAGCGCTCAATTTCGGACCTTCAGCTGGATTCCGGTCACCCGCAGGGGACCGACCGAAATGTTTTCACTATTGGCAGCGAAGGGTGTGCCGAGGACATAACTCGAAGAACGCTCATCGGTAAGGTTCGGGCGGACGCGCGCGAGGTCCCATTTCATGAAGGAAACCGTTGCGGACAGCCAGTCCATACGAACGTCCATTTTGTTCCTCCCTTTATGCCCCAATCTTCCGTTGGTTCAGAAGGGATACCAGAAGGAGTTTTGTTGTCAAATTTTTTGACGTTTAGGCATCGTGTTGAGCAACGCCCTTGAGCGGCGACTTGGCAGAATCGCAATATTCAGCGATCCGCAGGATCTTGCCCGCCGGGCTCAGGCTACAAACGAAACACACCGGCAAGTTCAGCTTTGATCCGTCCTGCATCGACCCGTGCACCACATGCTCCTGCATGAACCCGCCTTCGTAGAAATGACGGGCACGCACTTCATACTTTCGGTCGGATACACGGTCGAAGAACATGCTGAGCAGTTCCATGCTCTGGGCCATGTCGGTATTCGCCTCATCGCGCGAATGCCAGATCCGAATGTCCGGATCGTACATGGACTTGATTGCAGCAATGTCCCCGGCTTCGACAGCCGCAAAAAAGCTGTCGGCCACTGTGTTCATATCGGTATGATTCATGGTTTCCTCTCGATCTCTGTCTATTTGCGGAGTTGACACGAGGATGCTCACACCATCATAAAATGTCAAATTCTATGACAAAATAAACTGGAGCCGACTTATGAGAACCATCGAGTCCGCAATCGCGGTTCACTTCTTCAGCGACGCTCCAGATGCAACGCATGGACTGGTCGAGAACGCCCGCCTTTTTGATCTCTGCGATTCGCAAAGGGCCGCACGCCCCTATCCCCATGCCCGAGCTGCGCTCACGATTGAAGGCGACACGGCTCCTATTTCCTCATTGCCGGGAGCAAGCCTGGGAGCAGGCCCGTTCATCCCTCGCCGGTCATGGGAGGGCTCTCCGGACGAACGCCGCTACACTCACCTCCTTTTGGCGTTGACCAATGCGAAGCCCGGCCAGGATGAGGCGTTTGATTCCTGGTATTGGGACCAGCACTTTCCTGACGGCCTGCGCCTGCCAGGGTGCTACGCGGGGCGCCGCTACGCCTTGGCAAGCGGTGCCAAGGGCCCGTTCCGTCACTTGGCCATCTACCAGTTCGACCTGCCCGACATCGGGGAAGCTGTTGACGCCATCGCTGCACGCAGCGGAACGCCGGACATGCCCCTGACCGATACGATCTCTTCGGTGTTTCAGGCCTGGTTCGTGGAACCCACAGGTGCCTGGAACTGTCCCGCATTGGTCTGAGCTGCCAATCTGCGAAAGGCTGGCAGCCCCTTCCAGATGAGCGCAATCGCGACAAGAGAACTCGCAGTTGTGACGACGGCAAGGGACGCCCCGATCTTGAGCGGATCACCAAAGACTTTTTCGGTCAGAAAAGCCGTCAGGAAAGGCCCAATCGCCATGCCGACAATATTGGCCATCATGAAATAGATCGCGACAATCAGGCCCCGCATCCGGCGGGGCGCGAGCAATTGAATTGTCGCTCCCTGCAACCCGCCCTGGAAAAGCATGACGAATAGTCCCGGAACCAGCATGCTGGCCGCCATCACCCCATCTGAAGACAGGTAGACCAGAGCAAAAAACGGAATCTGCATGGCAAGCGATGCCATGACAATGCGAGGCGCCGCATCGATCACAGAACGAGTGAAGAGGCGATCAGCGAGCCAGCCCCCCGCCAGCAGGCCTGCCGTGCCGCACAATCCCATCCCTACGCCGAACAAGATTCCGACCTCTGACTGCGCCATGCCGTGCACGCGCATGAAATAGGTTGGGCCCCAAAAAACCGCACCAATCGCGGCCATGGACATGATCGCATAACCGCTCAGGATGAACCCATAGGCGCCGATATTCTCGCGGATGTGGGCGGCGACGGCTGGCAGGCTGGGCGCCACCCCTTCGTTGTTTTCACCCGTCCGGCGCGGCTCACGAATCGTGAAAACCAACAGGATGAAAGGCAGTCCGAGCAAGCCTATCAGGACAAACCCTGCGCGCCACCCGCCTGTACTATCGGGCAGGCTGAATATGTTCAGCGCGTCCGAATGCGCCACGACCATCCCAACGACATATGTCGCCAATCCGCTGCCAAGTGTGATGCCCAAAGTGTAGATGCTTGTCGCGAGCGCCAGTTGCGCCGGGGGAAAATAGCTCGAGATGAGCGAGTAGGATGTCGGTGACAGTGTTGCCTCACCAAGGCCGACCAGAATGCGCGCCAGCAAAAGCGTGCCGAATCCGGTCGCCAGGCCCGAGGCCGATGTTGCCGCGCACCATAATATCATTCCGACAATGATGAGAAGCGGCCGGTTCCCGGTGTCAGCAAGACGGCCGAGAACGATGCCGGCCGTCGTGTACAACATGACGAAGGCCAGCCCGATCAGCAGGCTGATCTGTACCTCGGACAGGCCGAGATCGCTCCTGATTGGGTCCACAGCAAGACTGAGCGCAATCCTGTCCATGAACGCGATGATGTAGGCTGCCAGGAGCACGCCGAGCACGTAATACGAGTAAGCAGTCGACTTCGTGCGATGATCCATCCCCGTCCCCCCCAGATCGTCCCTCCACAGGACTTTCCGACAGCTTAGACGGCGCAAATCTTTCGTAAAGTTATTTTACGTTCTTTTGTGCTCTCTTTGTCGGGGCGTCCCGCTGGCTCGACGAGCGGTTCGGTGCACGGCTCCGCTTGGGGGCGGATTTCAAAAGAAGCGCCGCGAAAGTCCTGGACGGACCTGTGCCGACGCCAGCAACAACCGGAGCCCCCCATTCCTGGTCAAGCGCGGCCCGAAGCTTGGCCATATTGGCCTTTCCGATACGGGTCGTGAGGATGCTGGTCAGCCTGTCGACGATTTTCTGGGCATCGCCGCGCATCGCAGTTCCCATGGCTGTCAGTTGCACGATCCGGATGCGGCCATCGTCGGGGTCGTCGACCAACTCGAAAACACCCCTGTCGACCAGGGACGCGATGGTGTGGTGCACGGCCTGGCGGGTCAGGCGAAGGCTCCTGGCAATATCGGTCGGCCTGACAATGTCCATCTGGACATGCATCATCACCATGGATTCAGGACGGGTGAGTTGTGGCCACCCCAGATCACGCAGGCTCAGCTGGAGACTTTCATCGAACCATTCGAACGCCTCTAGCAGACCGACGATGAGATAGGGGTTATTCATGGGGCCACCTCGTAGCTGGGCCCTGTCTTTACCGTAAGTTCGCCGCGATTGCCAAGCGGATCAGGATCGCAATCTGCAGGAGGTCAGGTGGTGCGTTCGGTGCGAGCAGAATAGATGTCGCGAAGCGGTCCTTTCAAAATCTTGCCCGCCGCGCTCCTTGGCAGGGGCTCGGAACGAATTTCTATACTCTTCGGGCATTTGTAGCCTGCAATGTGTTGCCGGCAGAAATCCGCCACTTCTTTCGCGGTCGGCGCATTCTTTCCTTCACGCAGCACGATCACGGCGTGGACACGCTCTCCCCATTTTTCGTCCGGCACGCCGATCACAGCTGCCTCCGCAATGTCCGGGTGCCAATTCAGCGCATTCTCTACTTCCTGCGAGTACACGTTTTCCGCCCCGGTGATGATCATGTCCTTCAGGCGGTCGGTTATATAAATATAACCGGCCTCGTCCATGTACCCGGCGTCGCCCGTGTGCAGCCAACCGGCGCGCTTGACCTGTGCGGTCTCTTCGGGACGGTTCCAATAGCCCATCATGACATTGTCTCCGCGCCCCACGATCTCGCCTGTGACCCCGCGAGGAACTTCCGCACCTGTTTTGTCGACGACCCGGATTTCGTAGCCGGGACAGACCTTTCCGACTGACGCCAGAACATGATCCGGCGCATCTCGATGCGCGCGTGGGGACAGGAATGTCGCTGCCGGCATCTCGGTCTGACCAAAGCCCTGGATAAAATCGACGGCCGGGAAACGCGCCCGCGCCTCAACATACTTGCTGACCGGCATCGCCGAGCCACCATAGCCCAAAAGACGCAGCGCGCTCAGGTCAAGCGTGTCCACGAGCGGTGATTGCACCATCTGGTCGATGATCGCCGGAACCGTGAAGCAATGTGTCACGCCATGCTCTGCCATCGCCCCCAGAAGATTCTGTCCGTCAAATCTCTGCACAAAGACATGCGTGCCGCCCGACAGGGTGCAGAACAGGATGCCGATGTCTGCAAGGTGGAACATGGGAGACGCATGCAAATTGACGCAAGACTCATCGAATGGAATGACCGCCATGAGATTCATGGCTGTCGTGCACAGGTTATCGTGGCTCAGCATGACCCCTTTGGGCAAACCTGTGGTGCCACCTGTATAGAATATGCCCGCCAGACTCGCGCGCTCTGCAACGCACTCATCCATCCGATCACCATTCAGGGCCGCATAAGGCAAACTGCCCTTCTGTTCTTCATCCATCGGCAAGAGATGCGTCACCGCGCCTGCGGCCTTGAGCCTGCGGGCCGTCTCGTCAAAATCGCGGCCGTAAAGAAGCAGGCCAACACCCGCATCACGCAGCTGGAAATCAAGTTCGGCAACTGCCAATCTCGTATTGAGCGGGACCATCACGCCGCCTGCCCACGGAATGGCGAAGTAGGCCTGGAAAAATCGGTCACTATTGTTGGACAGAATTGCGACGCGGTCGCCCTTGGCAACGCCGATTGTGCGAAGCGCGCCGGCAATCCGGGACACGCGCTGCAGGATATCATCCCAGGAATGAGTGCGTTCGCCATCGATGGTGGCGACCCCTTCCGACCTCACTGTTGCTGCCCTGACCAAGGCCTGTGTAATTCGCATTTCGCCTGCCTTCTATCAATCAGCCAATCAAACCCGCTGCGATCGGGCCCTCAGTTCGTGGACGAGTTGCGGGTCCAAAACAGTTCCCCGCCGCACCCTTTTCAAATGACCCCGCCTGCCTCCAGCGTGCGAAGATCCGATGCGTCAATTCCAAGCTCCGTATATATTTCTGCATTATGTTGGCCGGGCCTGGTTGGTGCCGAACGCCGAATCCGGCTCGGTGTGTCGGACAGGACGGGAACGCAGTTCTGCATCTTTATCGAGCCATGTACGGCGTGTGGAACCGATACCACGGCTTGCCGCGCTGCGATGTGAGGATCAGATACAATGTCGGCGGGGGAATAAACGCGACCGGCAGGAATTGCGTTGTCGATCATCTTCTCCTCAAGCTCGGCGATCAGGAACTGCCCCGTCCATGCTGAGACGATTCCATCCAGGTCCGACTGGTGGCGTCCACGCGACACATGATCGGCGAACCTCGGATCCCGGGCGAGTTCCGGCTGTCCCATCGTGTCGCACAATCGCGCAAATATGCCGTCGGCATTGGCTGCAATCATGTATTCTCCATCACGACAAGGATAGACATTGGACGGCGCAATCCCGGGAAGTATGGACCCGGACCTTTGGCGAACAAGGCCCGACACATCATACTCCGCGATCTGGCTCTCCATCACCTGCAGGACGCACTCATAAAGCGCGACATCAATTATCTGACCGCGCCCCGTGCGAGTTCTCGCATGCAGGGCTGCCAATACACCCATGCACCCGAATGTCGCTCCCAACGTGTCGCCGATCGACACTCCCATCCGGCTGGGCGGCCGGTCGGGTTCGCCAACGATCGCGCGCCATCCCCCCATCGCTTCGGCGACACCACCAAATCCGGGCCGTGATGCATAGGGGCCCGTCTGACCATAGCCGGACATTCGCACTATGATGAGCCGGGGATTCCCCTCCAGAAGCTGCTCGGGGCCCAATCCCCAGGACTCCAGCTTTCCTGGCCGAAAGTTTTCGATGACAATGTCGGCCTCTGCCACAAGCTTGCGCACCAGGTCCTGGCCTTCCGCACGCCGAAGATCTGCTGTGACAGAGCGCTTGTTGCGCGCAATCACGTCCCACCAGACCTTGTGCTCCCCGCTGCCCCAATTGCGCATTGGATCACCCCCACCGGGGGCCTCAACCTTGACCACGTCTGCGCCCATGTCGCCCAGCAGCTGGCCGCAGAAGGGCCCTGCTATGAGTTGCCCCAGTTCAATGACTTTTAATCCCGCAAGGGCGCCCTCTCGATCCATCGACCGGCTCCTGAAGTTCTCGTTGACATGGGACAAGGGTTAAGGACGCACGCGCCCGCGCTTGTTCACGGCATCCGCTCCAAACTTCTGGTTCTTGACCTCGCGGGTCCGCTCTGACCATTCGCGAAGCGCTTCGCCCAGAGACGCCCGCTCATCTTCGAAGATCTTGTCGTGGTCTGGAGCGCGGCACGTCACCTCGATCTGGATTCCATTGGGATCGTACATGTAGATCGACTTGACGAAGCCGTGGTCCACAGGGCCGAGCGCCGATACGCCATGCTTGTTTATCCGGTCCTGCATTTCCAGCATCTCGGCTTCGTCTGCGACCTCAAAGGCCCAATGCATGTCGAAGCTCGGCTTCCGCTTGAACCAATCTGGATCCGCCGATCCGGGCGCATCGAAGAAGGCAATATATTCACCATTCTTCATGCGGAAAAATATATGCAGGTAAGGGTCAATCTCTCCCGTCCCCGGTACGGTCTCGATCATGACCGCACCTTCAGTTTTCAATCCAAGTACGTCTTCATAGAACCAGCGAGTCTGCTCGGCATCCCTGCACCTGAAAGCGCCATGATGAACGCCTAGAATTGGGCTGCTATGACTTTGATGCGTCATTCTATCCCCGCGGTTGAGCATTGTCTTCGGAATAGCGATGATTGCCGGATACGTTTTTGTCAATAGTTTTGACGATTATTTTCCGTGCAATCATGGCTCCTGCACGTGGCTTCACGCCGCAAATGTGTGGAAAACACGCGGCGTTGTTCTCTTCAATTCCTGGGTAGTTGCTGGGCTGCGGTCACAATCACGCGAACACCCCTTTGATTTCCACAGGCCAGCAGATGCCAGGCGTCGGGCATAACATCCCATTCGCCTAGTGCGTGTCGGCGGGGCGATGCACCGGCCTCGCGCTGCATCCCGCGCACTACAATTGCGAGTGCAGCTGATAGCCTTCACGATAGTACAGCTGCATCGTCGTAATGAACTCGCCGGCAAGTGACGTTGTCCGATCGATCACGAAAACCGCTGCGCCTTCACGCGCCCCGAGTGCCTCTGCCACATCCTTGCCGGCGTTCACGGCACAGAACACGACATCGCCTGACGAAAACGGCACCGTCTGCACCAGCCACTCATTGGCGCTGATCTCGTCAAGCGGCGCATCGAGAATGGCGGGGACCGCGCGCGTGTTCACCCAGCGGGTTTCGAAGGCGAATGGCCGGTCGTCCGCGAGATGGACCGTATCGAGCTGCAGCGACTTGGTTCCCGGCGCCAGGCCCAGCCGCTTTTGCACGGCGGTCGGCGGGGCCTTCTCGACCCTCCGGGTGACCTGATGGCGATACACGCTGCCAAGCGCCTCGACCTGCTCGCGCACGACCGGAATATTGAACTTCGCCTGGCGGACCGGCATGTCGCACACGCGCGTGCCCCCCTTGCGCTTCCGGATGACAACGCCATCGTTCGCCAGCCCCTGCAGCGCGCGATTGATCGTCGTGCGGGCACAGCCATACTCGTCCGCCAGCATGGCCTCGCCCGGGATAAGCTCGCCCAGCGCCCACTCACCGGTCTGAATTCGATCGAGAATGGCCTGGCGAATCGTATGGTGTGAATGGCTGCTCATAGGGCCCCTCTCAAACGGAAAATCGTCTGCGCAAAGGCGCGCGCGATTTTCTCGCGGTGAACATGCTTCCCGCCGCTGACCATGTGGCGCCCGGCCGCCCACACGTCGCTGACGACATCTTCCGATCCGGCAAAGACCCACGCATCCAGCACCGCGTCCTGCTTGAGCCCGCAGACCGCATGATGGTCGTCATGGAGCGCCACCAGGTCCGCCAGCGCACCGACCTCGATGCGCCCCCCGTCGCGACCGATCGCCTGCGCCGAGCCGCGTGCCGCGCGCTCATAGAGGTACCGCCCGTTCGACGGCGTGGCGGCATCGGTCAGGATCACCCGCCGCCTGTCGCGCAGCCTTTGCGACACTTCCAGCATGCGCAGCTCTTCTGCCAGCGCGATCCGCACGTTCGAGTCGGAACCGATCCCGAACCGGCCGCCCGCCTGGAAAAACCGCGCCCCGTCGAATATGCCGTCGCCCAGATTGGCTTCGGTGATCGGACACAGGCCGGCGACGGCGCCCGACCGCGCGAGATCCACCGTTTCGGACGGGTCCATCTGTGTCGCGTGAATGAAGCACCAGCGCTCGTCCACCGGCATGTTGTCCAGAAGCCACCGGACAGGGCGCGCGCCCAGCGCCTCCAGCACTTCCTCGACTTCACCGACCTGCTCTGCCGCATGGATGTGCACCGGCCTGCCCAGCGCCAGCGTCACCACCGCGCTCAACCCTTCGCGCGAAACCGCACGCAGGGAATGCGGCGCTACACCCAGCACATGATCATCCGGCACCTGTGCGAAGTGCCGGGCCAGCCGCGAATGCAAATCCTGGAATGCGTCGAGGTCACACCCGAAGCGCAACTGCCCGCCCTCAAGCGCACGCCCGTCCAGGCCGCCCTGCATGTACAGCACAGGCAAGTGCGTGAATCCGATTCCGGTCAGCCGGGCAGCCTCCATATGGCGAAGAGAGGTTTCCTCAACTTGCGCATAGGCCTGCCCTCCCGGCGCATGGTGAAGGTAATGAAACTCCGCCTGGGCAGCGAAGCCCGCTTCCAGCATCTCCATCTGAACCTGCGCCGCGATCACCTCGATATCGTCCGGCAAGAGGATGTCGAGGAACCGGTACATGACCTTCCGCCACGTCCAGAAGTCATCGGTCGCCGTCGGCCCGCGCGTTTCGGCCAGTCCCGCCATCGCTCTCTGGAAACTGTGACTGTGCACATTCGACAGCGCGGGAAGCAGGATTCCAATTGTCTGGTCTGCAGTTGGGCCCGCATCGGATATCGCTGAAATCAGGCCGTCATCGCCGATTTCCAGCATCGCATCCTGCCGCCAGCCATCAGCGGTCAGCATCTGTTTCGCAGCTATTCTGATCGGCATCCGGCTTGCGTCCAAGATTATTATGTGCATACAACATATCGAATTATGGCTGTTGTGCAAGAACGATGACGCAAACCAGATTTTTCTCTGACTGCACCCTGGCCTCGATGAAAAAGGGGGTGCCAGACTACGGCCTTGTCTCTGATGCCGCCTTCGCCGTGCGGAATGGCCGTATCATCTGGGCAGGCGAATTGGCGCACAGGCCGCCGGAGACTCGGCATGCCACGGCGGAGCGCCTCGGGGGTCGCCTCGTGACGCCCGCCCTCATCGACTGTCACACGCACCTGGTCTTCGGCGGCAACCGCGCCCGCGAATTCGAACAGCGCTTGCGTGGCGCCAGTTATGAAGAGATCGCGCGCAGTGGCGGCGGAATCGTGTCGACCGTCACGGCAACGCGTACCGCCACTTTTGACGCACTCGTCGAACAGTCATTGCGCCGCCTCGACGCCTTGCTCCGGGAAGGCGTTGCCGTTGTTGAAATAAAATCCGGCTACGGACTGACAATTGAAGACGAAATGCGCATGCTGCGTGTCGCCCGTCACCTGGAAACGCTGCGCCCCGTCAAGATCATGACAACATGGCTCGCAGCGCACGCAATCCCCGTTGAATATGCGGGCCGGCCGGACGCCTACATTGACGAGATCGCAGTCCCCGGCCTTGGCCAGGCGGCCGCCGAAGGCCTTGTCGATGCCGTCGATGGCTTCTGCGAAAACATCGCGTTCACGCCTGCCCAGATCGAACGTGTCTTCAAGGCCGCGTCCTCACTGGGCCTCCCGGTCAAACTTCACGCCGAGCAGCTCTCGGATCAGAAAGGCGCGCTGTTGGCCGCCCGCTATTCGGCGCTCTCGGCCGACCACCTGGAATACCTCGCCGACACGGACGTCGAGGCCTTTGCCGCTGCCGGCACGGTTGCCGTGCTGCTTCCCGGCGCGTTCTACACGCTGAAGGAAACCCGGCTGCCACCGATCGACGCCCTGCGCCACCATGGGGTCGATATCGCCATTGCAACCGACTGCAATCCGGGCAGTTCGCCCATCTCATCCATCCTGACAGCCATGAACATGGCCTGCACCGAGTTTACGCTGACGCCTGAAGAGGCACTCGCCGGCGCGACACGCTGTGCGGCCAGGGCGCTGGGGCTGGCTGGCGAGTATGGCGAGATTGCAGTCGGCGCCCGGGCAGAACTGGCAGTCTGGGATGCCGGGCACCCTTCGGAACTTTCATACTGGATGGGCGGCTCTCCGCTCTACAAACGCCTCTCGCACGGGATTTCAACATGACGATTTCACTGAATCCCGGCCACGTTTCGTTCGGCGATCTCGAAGCGATCTACCGGCAGGGCGGTGCTTTCCAGCTCGATCAGTCCGCCTATGCGCGTGTCGCGGAATCGGCCGCCACGCTGGCCGACCGGATCAAGGGCGGCGATGCCATCTACGGCGTGAACACCGGGTTCGGAAAGCTCGCCTCGATCCGCATCAGCGACGACAAGCTTGCGGCGCTCCAGAAAAACCTTGTGCGCTCGCATTGTGCGGGTGTCGGTGATCCGCTCCCTGCCAATGTCGTCCACCTGGTCATGGCCCTCAAATGCATTTCCCTCGGACGCGGCGCATCGGGCGTTCGCCCCGAACTCATTCACCTGATCCAGGACATGGCAAAAGCCGGCATATTGCCCGTCATCCCGGCCAAGGGGTCAGTCGGTGCATCCGGCGACCTCGCCCCGCTCGCCCATATGGCCGCCAGCCTGATTGGTGAAGGTGACGTGCTGTATCGCGGTGAGCGAATGCCTTCGGGAAAGGCACTGCAGGCTGAAGGCATCGCGCCCATCGACCTGCAGGCCAAGGAAGGGCTCGCGCTGCTCAATGGCACGCAGGTATCAACTGCACTCGCGCTCGCCGGATTGTTCGGAGCCTGGCGCCTGGCGGTATCGTCCCTCACAACGGCGGCGCTTTCCATAGACGCCGCCATGGGGTCCAGCGCACCGTTCAGCGACGAAATCCATCAACTGCGCGGGCATCGCGGACAGATCGACAGTGCCCGTCGCCTGCGCGAACTCCTTCAGGGATCCGAGATCCGCGAGAGCCACATGAGCGGCGACGAGCGGGTCCAGGACCCGTACTGCCTGAGATGCGCCCCGCAGGTTATCGGCGCCTGCCTCGATCAGTTCCGTCAGGTCGGCGCGACCTTGCAGATCGAGGCCAACGCCGCGACCGACAATCCCCTCGTCCTGTCGAATGGCGAAATCGTCTCGGGCGGGAACTTCCATGCCGAACCGGTTGCCCTCGCAGCCGACCAGACCGCCATCGCCATTTCCGAGATCGGCAGCATTGCCCAGCGACGGATTGCCATGCTGGTTGACCCCGCTCTCAGCTTTGGCCTCCCGGCCTTCCTTGCGCCCGACCCGGGCCTCAAATCCGGACTGATGATCGCCGAAGTCACGTCCGCGGCCCTGATGAGCGAGAACAAGTCGCTCTCGAATCCGCGCTCGGTCGATTCCACGCCAACGTCAGCCAATCAGGAAGATCATGTTTCCATGGCCTGTCACGCTGCGCGCCGCCTGCTCGAGATGAACGCCAATCTGGCCGGCATTCTCGGCATTGAAGCCATGTGCGGTGCGCAGGGCATCGAACTGCGCGCCCCCCTGAAAACCAGCGAGCGCCTGACAAGCGTGATCAGCACTATCCGGCAACACTGCGCCGCGCTCGATGACGACCGCATGGTCAGCGCCGACATCCAGGCCCTCGCGCGCCTTGTCCACGACAGCGGAGCGCTCAGTGAGGTGAACGGTGGAGTGTCTTCAATCGGACTGATGGCATGAACCCGGTCACCGTCATCCGCGGCACAGGGCCGATCATTCTGGGCCAGCCTCATTCGGGAACCCATGTTCCGGACGATATCTTCGCCCGGCTCAATGACCTTGGCCAGCAATTGCGCGATACCGACTGGCACGTGCCACGGCTCTATGACGGCCTGCTGGCCAATGTCACGATCGTACGGGCCAATTTCAGCCGCTACGTGATTGATGCCAATCGCGACCCCAGCGGCACCAGTCTCTATCCCGGCCAGAACACCACCGAACTCGTGCCCACCAGCACGTTTGACAACGAACTCATCTGGCACACCAATCCGACAGAAGCAGACATCGCGCATCGCCTCGAATCATACCACCGCGCCTATCACGCAGCGCTGGAAGCCGAGATCGCCCGTGTAAAAGCCGATCACGGCCTGGCCGTCCTTTATGACTGCCACTCCATCCGATCCAGAATCCCCCACCTGTTCGACAACCAGCTGCCAGACCTGAATATCGGCAACAATGGCGGACAGACCTGCGCCCCTGCCATCACGTCCGCCGTCACAGCCGCCTGCGCTCAATCGCCCACATACAGCCACGTCGTGAATGGCCGCTTCAAGGGCGGCTGGACAACGCGCCACTATGGCCGCCCGGAAGACGGCGTGCACGCCATCCAGATGGAACTGGCCCAGCGCTGCTATCTCGCATCGGAAGCGCCGCCCTTTGCCTATGACGCGAGCCGCGCGAACACCCTGCGACAGCTGCTGGGCACCATCCTGACCGCCGTCGAAGACACGGTGAAATCAAGCCTCATGACGGAGATCTGACATGGACAAGCCCCTGAAGAACCGACGCGACATCAAGAGCCCGACAGGCCCGGACCTCAACTGCCTGTCCTGGAGCACCGAAGCGCCCTTCCGGATGATCCAGAACAACCTGGACCGCGACGTGGCAGAAAACCCGGACGAGCTTGTCGTCTATGGCGGGATCGGCCGGGCAGCGCGCACATGGGCAGACTTCGACAGGATTACAGAAACTCTCAAGACGCTGACAGACGAGGAGACCCTTCTGGTCCAGTCCGGCAAGCCCGTCGGCGTCTTTCGTACGCACAAGGATGCCCCGCGCGTCCTGATTGCCAATTCCAACCTCGTGCCACACTGGGCGACCTGGGACCATTTCAACGAACTCGATAAGAAAGGCCTGATGATGTACGGCCAGATGACGGCCGGCTCATGGATCTATATCGGTACGCAGGGGATTGTTCAGGGCACGTATGAAACATTCGTGGAGGCCGGGCGCCAGCACTATGATGGCAACCTGAAGGGCAAGTGGATCCTCACTGGCGGCCTCGGCGGCATGGGCGGCGCCCAACCTCTCGCAGCTGCCATGGCAGGGGCCTGCTGCCTCGCCGTCGAATGCAACCCGGACAGCATCGATTTCCGCCTGCGCACAAAGTATCTCGATGAGAAAACCGACAGTCTCGACGAAGCGCTCGCCCTGATCGAGACGTGGACTGCGGCGGGCGAGGCCAAATCCGTCGGCCTTTGCGGCAACGCGGCAGACATCTTTCCCGAACTGGTCCGCCGCGGTATTCGCCCGGACCTTGTCACGGACCAGACCTCTGCCCACGATCCCATCAACGGCTACCTGCCCATCGGTTGGACCATAGGCGAATGGAAGGAGAAGCAGGAAAGCGATCCGAAAGCTGTCGAACGCGCCGCCTGCGCCTCGATGAAAATACAGGTCCAGGCCATGCTGGATTTCTGGAACGCGGGCGTCCCGACACTCGACTATGGCAACAATATCCGACAGGTCGCCTTCAATGCGGGCCTCGAAAACGCCTTTGATTTTCCGGGCTTCGTTCCCGCCTATATCCGCCCGCTATTCTGCCGGGGCGTGGGGCCGTTTCGCTGGGTCGCGTTGTCGGGCGATCCGGAAGACATCTACAAGACGGACCAGAAGGTGAAGGAGCTGATGCCGGACGACACCCACCTGCACCGGTGGCTCGACATGGCCCGCGACCGGATTGCCTTCCAGGGCCTGCCGGCCCGCATCTGCTGGGTCGGCCTGGGCGACCGTCACCGGCTGGGCCTGGCCTTCAACGACATGGTCGCCAGCGGCGAATTGAGCGCCCCTGTCGTGATCGGCCGGGATCACCTCGACAGCGGATCGGTTGCCAGCCCCAACCGCGAAACCGAAGCCATGAAGGACGGCTCCAGCGCTGTCTCCGACTGGCCGCTCCTGAATGCGCTTCTCAACACCGCGTCCGGCGCGACATGGGTCAGCCTGCATCATGGTGGCGGGGTCGGCATGGGCTATTCCCAGCATGCCGGCATGGTCATCGTCGCTGACGGCACGGAAGACGCGGCCCGCCGCATCGAGCGCGTGCTGTGGAACGATCCGGCATCCGGCGTCATGCGCCACGCCGATGCGGGATACGAAGACGCGCTCGCCTGCGCCCGCGAGAAAGGGCTCCGACTGCCCGGCATCATGGATCCCGTGACAGGCCTCTAGGAAGCGGGCTGATCCCCCGGGCGCCACGCGGCACCGGCCAACATCCCAACAAGCGATCGCCGTCATATCGGGCGAACGGCGAATGGATGCGGTGAAATCCTCGAGATTTGTCGCAGCGGCTGGCGCCTGACGGCCGGATACCTGGAATCGCTTGAACGCGGCGGACTGGCGCAGGAATGCATTGCGCCTCCCGCATCACGCGGCGCGACCGCTCGGTCCCGCATGCGGATACCAGACCCGCACAGCCCAAGCCCTGCGTAAAATATCGTTTGTTTTCAGGCCACTGAGCCGGGCAGAGAAAATACCCTGGTGCGGTCAAGAGGACTCGAACCTCCACGGGTTGCCCCACAGCGACCTCAACGCTGCGCGTCTACCAATTCCGCCATGACCGCACACTGGTCTCATAGAGGCAGACGGGCCGTATAAGGCGCGCGCAAACCTTTGTGAAGCCCCGATTACCGCCTATATGCCACTTGCAATGCAGAAACTTCCCGCCATCGACTGGGCCGTATCCGATGCCCCCGTGCCCTACGCGGCAGCCGTTGCCGTCATGGAGGCCCGCGCACGGGCGATCCACGAGGGCAGCGCCCGCGAAATGGTCTGGTTCCTCGAGCACCCGCCGCTCTACACCTCCGGCACGTCCGCCAAGCCTGAAGACCTCAAGGATCCGGGCCGCTTTCCCGTGTTCGATGCCGGGCGGGGCGGCCAGTACACCTATCACGGCCCCGGCCAGCGGGTGGCGTATGTCATGCTGAATGTCGGTGCCCGCGGGCGTGACGTGCGGGCTTTCGTGCAGAATCTCGAGGCCTGGATCATCGCCGCGCTGGCGGCGTTCAATGTCGAGGCAGGCACCCGTGATGGCCGCGTCGGCGTATGGGTTGACCGGACCCGGGCTGGCGGGCCGCTGCGCGAGGACAAGATCGCCGCGATCGGCGTGCGCCTGAAGCGCTGGGTCAGCTATCACGGCATTTCGCTGAACGTGGAGCCTGACCTGGAGCACTTCTCCGGAATCACGCCCTGCGGCATCGCCGACCCGCGCTATGGCGTGACCAGCCTGGTTGACCTGGGCGTACCGGCGAGCCTGGCGGACGCCGACATTGCCCTCAGGGACGCCTTCGAGCAGGTTTTCGCCAGTTCGCTTGAGCCCGTGCCCTGCCCGCTTCAGACCGCCTGATAGGGCCGGCCCTCGATCTGTTCTTCAGGAATGTCGCTGCCGGTGCGGAACGTGCCGACGCCGCCATTCGGAATCCGCGCCACGTAGAGCAGCGTCCACAGCATCACGCAGAACGACGCCAGCATCCAGATCGGGATCGCCATGCCGAGTCCCGTGCCAAGCGCCATCTCCATCGCAGTCTGCGGCTCTGACGGTGGCCCATGGCGCTGTGGGGCTGCCTTTGCGTCGGGGTTCGCTTTCGCTGCCGCCTCGGCTTCCTTGCGGGCCGCTTCGGCCTTGACCGGGTCTGAAGCAATCTCGCGCTCGGCAGCCGCCTTGGCCGCCATGGCCTCGTGCTGCCCGATGCCAAGGGCAGCGCCGCCTGCAAAGGCGCCAAGCCCGAGCAGCAAGGGAACCAGCACCACGGCCGCCAGCAGGGTCGACCGGCGCGCCTCGGCAAAGCGGCGCATGTGCGCCACGAAGGACGTGAACTCGGTGACCAGGACGAACACGACAAATGGCAGCAGCATCGCCGGCACGGGAATGGCGCCCAGCTTGACCGGCTCGTTCAGGGCTGCGGTCTGGAAGCCCGCAATGCCGAGTATGGCGACCACGACGGTCGGCACGATGTAAAGGAGGACGCGGCCGAGGAACATGAATGTCCAGGCCCGGCTGAAATGCAGCTTGGTCGTCTCGCCGAACGGATTGAACAGGGTTTCGAGCCACTTCATCTCGCCCGGATCATCGCGCTTGTCGGCAATCCAGGGGCGGTGCGGGTCAATCAGCGTATGCGTGTCGTGCATCTCGGGCATGTCCTCGGCAGGGGCGTCAGGAATAGGTGTTGGCCTGGTCCGGCCCGTTCGGCGGGGGACCGTAGCGGTTGGTGGAAGGATCGGATGGCAGGCGCCCGGCGATCAGGCCAAGCGTGCCGCTGGCCAGCAGGAACGACACCAGCGTCGTGACCACGGACTCGCGGGCAAGCTCTGCGGCATTCTTCGCGATTTCCTCGAAGGCCGCAGCGAAATCGCCAGCTTCGGCCAGCTTCTCGAAATCGCCCCGCATCGCCAGCGCGTCGGGCGACAGGATCGGCATCAGCAGGGCGCTGAAAACGGTCGAGACAACGAAATATCCCACCAGGAAGGCAAGATACAGCCATGCGCTCTGCCCGGCATCATGCAGCCGCTTGCCGAAGACGCAGACATAGGAAAACACAATCGCCCATTGCAGCACCCCGAAAGCGGGCGACACCAGCGCCAGGAGAATCTGGATGATCATCATCGCACCCGTCAACAGGATCAGGCCCTGGCCGAACTCGCGCGGGCCAATACGTCCATTCGGATTGAACAGGACAGTCTTGATGTCCATCGGGCGAAATCTCCTGCGGCCGCGCACAAGCGCTGCCTTGTTTGGCGTGTTATGCGGTCCTTATCAATAAACGATAAAACCATGCAAGAAAAAAGAGCCGGAGGACCGCCTCCGGCTCCTTTGATAGGATCAAACGGCCATCGCGTTCGGATTCACTCGAATGTGGCCGTTCCGGCGCCAGCACCCATCGGTTCACCATACTGGTTCGGGCCGGGCGTCGACTTGAACAGGCTCATCACGAACCCGACAATGCCGGTCACCAGGGCCGTCGTCACGATGTTCGGCAGCAACTGGGCTTGCGACATCTTTTTCGTGTGCTCCATCGTGAAGGCCATCATCGCCCTCGGATCATTGCTCGACGAAATATCTTCCATGTCACTGACCATTTGCGCCTGCATCTCAGCCATGTTCACGCCGAACAGCGCCGGCAGGATCATGCTCAGGACGATCGATACCACGATCGCGAGCACAACCATCGCGATCGTGATCCAGCCTGTCATGTCTGCATCATGGAACCGCTTCACGTGGATCGCGATCCAAGGCCAGACGAAGACGATGCCCAGCATGCCGAGGATTGGCGATACGTAGGCGGAAATAATACTTAGCAATGCGCTGATCGCAAACAGGATCATCACCCCGCGCCAGTAAGTCGGCTGGTCGATACGCCCGTTCGGGCTGAGAAATAGATTCATGCTGTCCTCCCTGAGTTTCCAGTCCGGGGACGATAGCTGTGTTTGCGCAGCGCTTCCAGTGGAAACCGGGCTTCAGGCGAACTCGACCATGATCGCGTCGGCCGCAACGCTTTCGCCGGCCTTTACATTGATTGCCTTCACCGTTCCGGTCGCATCTGCACGGATGATGTTCTGCATCTTCATCGCCTCGACGACGCAGACCGCTTCGCCTTCCTGCACTTCCTGGCCAAGGACGACGTCCATCGACACGACAAGGCCCGGCATCGGCGAGATGACCAGTTTCGACGTGTCCGGCTTTTCCTTTACCGGCAGGCGCGCATGCAGGTCGGCAACCTGCGGTGTACAGACGAGCGCCCGCAGGGCGACGCCGCGATGGCGGAACAGGTACCCTTCCGTGCGGTCGGCAAACTTCACTGCGAATGGCTTGCCGTCCAACACGCCTTCGACAAGGTGCTGGCCGGGATGCCAGTCGGTGACCAGCGCGTGCGGCTTGCCGCCATTGATGGTGATATGCGCGTCACCATCCTCGCCGAGTTCAAGATGCACCGGGTGATGGTTGTCTCCCAGTATCACGACCCAGTCCTCACGGGCGGTCGGCACCGGCGACATGCGACCCGACACCATCTGGGCGCGGCGCGAGACGAACCCGTGGACATAGGCCGCAGACGCGATCAGCTGGGTTTCCTGCAACTTCGTGGGTTCGACACCGCGGAAGCCGTCAGGGAACTCGTCCTTGATATAGGCCGTGGTAATGTTGCCGGAGCGGAACCGCTTCTCGTCCATCACGGCAGCGATGAACGGGATGTTGTCCTGGATGCCTTCGATGTAGAACCGGTCGAGCGCGGCGGCCTGGGTGTCCAGCGCCGTGTCGCGATCCTTGCCGTGCGTGATCAGCTTGGCAATCATCGGATCGTAGAACATCGAAATCTCGTCGCCTTCGCGCACGCCGCTGTCCATGCGGACCGTGCCGTTGCCGAGCTTTCCTTCGGCGGGCGGGCTGAAGCGCTTGAGGCGCCCGATCGAGGGCAGGAAGTTCCGATACGGATCTTCCGCATACACACGGGTCTCCACGGCCCAGCCATTGATCTTGAGGTCCGACTGCCTGATCTTCAGTTTCTCGCCATAGGCCGACAGCAGCATCTGCTCGACCAGGTCGACCCCCGAAATCATCTCCGTGACCGGGTGCTCCACCTGCAGGCGGGTATTCATCTCGAGGAAGTAGAACCCCTTGTCCTTGCCCGACACGACGAACTCGACCGTGCCGGCGCTGTCATAGTTGACGGCCTTGGACAGCGCCACGGCCTGTTCGCCCATCTTCTTGCGCGTCTCGGGGTCGAGCAGCGGCGAAGGCGCTTCCTCGATGACCTTCTGGTTGCGGCGCTGGATCGAGCACTCGCGCTCGAACAGGTAGACGCAATTGCCATGCTTGTCGCCCAGCACCTGGATCTCGATGTGGCGCGGATCGAGGATGAACTTCTCGATGAACACGCGGTCGTCGCCGAACGAGGATTTCGCCTCGGCCTTCACCGCCGGGAAGCCCTCTTCGACTTCCTTGTCATTGGCCGCCACGCGGATGCCCTTGCCGCCACCGCCGGCCGAGGCCTTGATCATCACCGGATAGCCGATCTCCTTCGAAATCTTCACCGCCTCTTTCGTGCTCTCGATCAGGCCCATGTGGCCCGGCACGGTCGAGACGCCGGCTTCGGCGGCGAGTTTCTTGGAACTGATCTTGTCGCCCATCGCCTCGATGGCGTGCGCGTTCGGGCCGATCCAGCCAATGCCTTCCTTTTCCAGCCGTTTGGCGAAGGCGGGGTTCTCGGACAGGAAGCCGAACCCCGGATGGATCGCCTCGGCGCCGGTCTGCTTGACCGCATCGATGATCTTGTCGGCAACGAGGTAGGATTCAGAAGCGGCTGACCCGCCGATATAGACCGTCTCGTCGGCCATTTCGACGGCCATCGAGCCTGCATCGGCGTCGGAATAGACAACCACCGTTTTCACGCCGAGACGGCGGCAAGTCTTGATGACGCGGACGGCAATTTCGCCCCGGTTGGCAATCAGAATTTTCTTGAACATCTCACCCCTGGCCTGGCTGGCAAATCATTGTGGCCCCGCAGTTAAGCGGCCTTCGCCCGCTTGTCTACACTACCGAAACGTCAAGCCGCTTGCCACCGCCACCCGATTATGTTAATGAGCGCTCACATTCAAATTGCGAGCCCAGCCATGCCTGCCATCCGACTCGACCTTGAAGCCCTCACCCGGTCCGGCCAGATTTCCCCGGACGAGGCCCGGCGCCTGAAGGCCCTGGCCCTGCCGGACCACAAGGGCAGCCTGCTGGTGAATATCCTTCTGATCTTCGGTGCGCTGGCGGTTGCCGCCGGCACCATTGCACTCGTTCCCAATGCCGCCACGGGCCTCGTCCTGGCGCTGCTGGCACTCGCCGGCGCCGAGACGCTGCGCCGGATCGACGGGGATGCGTCGCTGAAAGTCCTCGGCGCGGGCCTCGCAATCATGGGCGCAATGGGGATTGCCGGCTGGATCGGCTGGGAATTCCGCGAGGTCGACAGCGCCTATCCCGCGCTCGCCATCGCCGCGGCGCTGGGCGCCGCCGCATTGTGGTTCCGGTCAGCCTTCCTGGCCGCGCCGGCCGTCCTCGCCCTTGGCGCAACGCTCGGCTCCGGCACAGGCTACTGGCACGCCAGCTATGCCATTTTTGTCGAGGAACCGACCTTCACGATCATCGTGTTCGGTGCGCTCGCAGGCGCGATCTATGCCCTGCGCCCCAGGATCGCAGCGGCCTGCGCCCTCGTGACGACGGTTGCCGCCCGCACAGCCGTGTTCATGGTGAATTTCGCCTTCTGGGTCGGCTCGCTCTGGGGCGACCGCCTCGGCGAGCACTGGCTGGCGCCACGCGACTGGTCGGATCGTCACGACTGGCGCGAGTCGGCGCTGCAGGTGCCCGAAGCCGTCTTCAGTCTCGGTTGGGCCGCGTTCCTGGTCGCCGTGATTTTCCGTGCGCGCCGCGGCGGCTTCCTGTCGGTCACATCGATCGTCTTCCTGGCGATCCACGGGTATACGCAATATTTCGAGGTGCTCGGCGCCAATGCGACAACGCTGCTGATCGGCGGGGTCGTGCTTGTGGCGCTGGCCGTCGGCGGCACCCGCGCCTTCGTGGCCCGGCGGACCTGATCAGGTCGCCGCTGCCAGCCCCTGTGTCAGGCCGGGGGCCTCCACCTTCAGGAAATCGATCAGCGTCCGCTCTGCCAGGCTGATATTCGCGTCCGGGCCGACACGGCGGAGGAACCAGTCGGCCTCACCGTCTTCTGCGAGATCGATGTCGCCATTCGCCCAGCGCTGCGCCGTGCGCCGCGCAAAGGCCGCCTTGATGGAATTCCGGCTGATCGCCTCGAACCAGGCACCTTCATCAAACGCCGGTGTCAACGCCTCGAAGAACGTGCCCGGCTCCGGCCGGAGGTCGCCAAGACAGGTTTCACGGGCCAGCAGGCGCTGCGCTGCGGCAGGGTCGGGATGCGCCCGCGCAACAAGGTGATTCGATATGGCGCGTGCGAACAGGTCGTTCCACGAGGGATCATTCAGCGCGAAGGCAACGGAATCATTGGTCTGCACCAGAATCTCCGCTTCGCTTCCTGTCACCCACATGGGTTGGTCGGTGGCCGGCACAATGAGGGCCCGGCGGACACGTTCGACATCTTCGCGCGACGCCGCGCCAGCCGCAGTGATGCGCGCGCAGGCCGCCTGCAGGACGAACCGGCCGAGCCGTTCGGACGCCCCTTCAGCATAGCGGATCACCTGGAGCAGCAGGTCGACTTCCGAGGCAAGCGGCGCTTCGCCGTCACGCGAGACGTGATCGATCAGCCACATGGCATCCTCGTCGCTCACCCAGTGCTTCGGTTCGGTATTCGACAGGACGTGGTCCTTGATCGCGGCGACGAACAGGCGGTCCCAGATCACGTTCGTGCCGGCCAGCGTGCGGTTGATCGCAAACAGGCCATCGGCGTCGCTCAGGCAACGTACGCCAGCCCGGTAAAGCTCCGCGCCAAGCCGCTGGGCGTCGCTCTCCGACACCTTCACGACGCTCGTGATCTGCGCGATAAGGCCTTCGAACCCCTGATCCATGCGCTCAACCTCTTCTTGCGCATCCTGTTTATTCCACAACAGTTTCCGCATGGTTGACAAAACCGCATCCAATTTGAACCTGCCCGCTGCTTGACTTTACGTCAGGGCAAGCTTCTTCAAGGCATTCGGGACAGGAGACATCATCACATGGCAGACCAACGCGACCTTTCCGGGCGGATCGCCCTCGTCACAGGTTCGGCAACCGGCCTTGGCCGCTCGATCGCGCTGAAGCTGGCTGAACGTGGCGCCGACGTGATCATCAATTGCAGCCGCTCGGTCGAAGATGCCGAAGTCACTGTCAGCGACTGCCAGGCGCTCGGTGCGCAGGCCCGCCTTGTCCAGGCGGACGTCTCGACCGAAGCCGGGTGCGCAACGCTGGCCGAGGCCGCCGCCACGCACGGCCGGCTGGATATTCTCGTCAACAATGCCGGGATCACGCGCCACGCCCGCGACCATTCAGACCTGAATGCACTCTCCCGCGACGATTTCCTCGCCACCTATGCCGTCAACGTCGTCGGCCCTTTCCTGGTGATGCAGGCCTGCCGCGACCTGCTCGTCGCCAGCCATGCCCAGTCGGGCCGGGCCGCCGCCGTGCTCAATGTCTCGTCGATTGCCGGTGTCACCGGCATCGGCTCCTCGGTCGCCTATGCGGCAACGAAGGGCGCGCTCAACACGATGACGCTGTCGCTCGCCCGCGCGCTGGCACCGGCCATCCGGGTCAACGCCATCTGTCCCGGCTTCATCGGCACGCGCTGGTTCAAGGACACGATGGACGCTGACCAGTACGCGCGCATGGAGGCGGGCGTCGCGGCATCCGTGCCACTGAACGTGGCCAGCGGACCGGACGATGTCGCCGATTCTGCCGTGTTTTTCCTGACCGACGCCTCGCGCCATGTCACCGGCGAGACGCTGCTCGTGGACGCCGGCATGCACCTTGGTTACGCACCGCTTGTCGCCCGCTGAGTTTTGTTGAAGCCGCACAAAGCGCGGGCAACACCCCGGCAAGCGTGCCCAAAAGGCTGGCGTTCGGCCCTCAGTCAGTTGACCCTGTGATTTTTGTTTCTGCCCGGCCCGCAACCCGGGCAACCCTCGGTCTTGCGCTCCATCGGGGAGTGGAATTCAAGCGGGGTATACACAATGAAACTCAAGGTATCACGAGCGGGGGTCGCCCTGGCTGCACTCCTTGCGGTCGCCGGCACGGCTGCGGCTGAAGGCGAATGGTCAGGCAATGTCGCGCTTACCAGCGACTATGTCTGGCGCGGGATTTCGCAAACGAACGAGGACCCGGCCATTTCGGGCGGTTTCGACTATTCGAACGGCATCTTCTACGCCGGCACATGGGCGTCGAACGTGGATTTCGGGGACAGCTCGGACACCAACCTGGAAGCTGACTTCTACGGCGGCATCGCCAGCGAGTTTGCCAATGGCGTGACCTGGGACGTCGGCGTCATCTATTACGCCTATCCGGATGCCGACGATGAAGACCTCGACTTCGTCGAGCTGCAAGCCGCACTCGGCTACGAATTCGAAGGCGGCGTGGGCGTCGGCGGCGCGGTCTTCTGGGATCCCGACAATGAAAGCGTCTATGTCCAGGGTACCGCAAGCTACGGCTTCACCGAGGCCTTCGCGGCTGACGTGAGCGTCGGCAATTACAGCTTCGACGGCGGTGGCGACTATACCAACTGGTCGCTCGGCGGCACCTACAGCCTCCCGATCGGCATTGATGTCGACCTGCGCTATTGGGGCACCGATGTCGATGACGTCGACATTGCCGACGAACGGGTCGTCCTGACCCTCTCGAAAAGCCTCTAGGCCGAAATTATCTCCACCCGGACTGGGCGTGGACGTGATTGCCCTCCTCCATGCACAGCACCGTGAAGGCCGCCAATCCGAAATGGATTTGGCGGCCTTTGTAATTTTGCCGCAATCACCCTAGATTTAAGCGATACGGACAATTCAGCCCCCCGGGAGACTCAGACCACGCATGGCCGCAGAACTGACGCCCGTCGAAGCCCTGATTCCCGCAATCACACTTCTCGGCTTCGGCGCGTCGGCTGCGCTGGCGTCCAAGGCCATGCGCCTCAGCCCGATCGTCGGCTACCTGCTGGTCGGCATCCTGATCGGCCCCGGCGTCCTTGGCCTGATCGAGATCAGCAGCGCCACCCACCTGCTGGCCGAACTCGGCGTCGTCTTCCTCCTGTTCGACATCGGCATGCACGTCTCGCTGCGTGAGCTGAACGAGAGCCGCCGCGATCTCCTGCGCCTGGCGCCGCTGCACCTGTTCCTGACCGGCCTGATCAGCGCCGCCGCCCTCGCCATGAGCGGGGTCGACTGGCCCATCGCCATCGCTGTCGGTCTCAGCCTCGGCCTGTCCTCCACGGCCGTCGTGGCGCGGATCCTGACCGAGCGGGAGCAGAATTCCTGCCCGATCGGCCGTTCGGCCACGCATGTCCTGATCTTCCAGGACATCGTCGCCATCTTCCTGATGATCTTTGCCAGCTCCCTCGGCAGCGAAGAGGTCGGGGCACAGGGCCTCGCGGGCCTGGTCTCCGATCTCCTGCTGGGTGGCGGGGATGTGCCCCTGGCGGTCGCCCTTGGCCTGTCGCTGGTGCAGACGGTGATTGCCTTCGGCGCTGCCCTGCTGGTCGGCAAGTACCTGATCAACCCGGTCTTCCGCACCCTTGTCGCCACCCGCAATGACGAGGCTTTCACGGCCTTCACCCTGCTGCTGGTCCTGGCGGCTGCCTGTGCCACGGCGGTGATCGGCCTGTCGCTGACGCTGGGCGCCTTCCTGGCCGGCCTCGCCGTATCGGGCACGCCATTCCGCCACCAGGTGCAGACCGAGATGGGCCCGTTCCGCGGCCTGCTGCTGTCCTTCTTCTTCATCAGCGTCGGGCTCTCCATCGACGTGCCCGCCCTGATGTCCCACCTCGGGCTGGTCCTTCTCGGCGCAGTCGGCATCCTCGTGGTCAAGACGGCGCTCGGATACGTCGCCGCCCGCGTCAACAGCTGGAGCGTCCCGGGCGCCACGCAGATGGCCTTCCTGCTGGCGCAGGGCTCGGAATTCACCCTCGTCGTCCTGTCGCTCGGCGCCATCGTGGCCGGCATCTCGTCCGGCCTGATGAGCAGCATTGTCGCCGCGGTCGCCCTGTCGCTGGCGCTCGCGCCCAGCTGGGCAGGCCTCGGCGTGCGCCTCTCGCGCCGCCTCGCCGAGCGCAGCAAGACAGCCGTCGAGACGGCCCCCGCCGGCGTCACCGACCGCCCGGTCATCGTCATCGGCATGTCGTCCGCCGGTCGCCTGGCCATTGACGCCCTCGTCGACCACCACATCCCCTATATCGCCCTTGAGGGAGACCCGGACCGCTTCCTCGCGGCGGTCGCCGATGGCTACAAGGTGTCCTTTGGCGACGCGTCCAACATGAAACTGGTCGAGGCCGTCGGCGGCAGCAATGCACGCGCCGTCGTGCTCGGCTTCGCGCGTTACGAAGTCTCCCGGGAGGTCACCCCGACCATCACGCGCCGCTTCCCGGACCTCCAGCGCTTCGTCGCCGTCGACAATCGCCTCGATCTGGAACGCTATCTCGATATCGGCGTGCGCGCCCACCTCGCGGGCGGCCAGCCCAAGGGAATCGAAATGGTTGCCGACATCCTGTTGACGCTCGACGTGCCCGAACCCGAAGTCCGCGAGTGGATGGAAGAAGAAGCCGAACGCTTCGCCATTGGCGACGCCTCCAGCGGCGAGGAAAAAATCGACGTCGACGAGATTGTCGGGGAAGCTGCCTGACACAGGCTGGAATTTCGCGTATCCCGGGTTTATAGGCATTCCTTGCCGCGAGGAGAGCGATCATGCGCATAGGCGTTCCAACGGAAATCAAGAAACAGGAATCCCGTGTCGGTCTGACACCGGAAAGCGTCAGCGAACTCACGCGCGCCGGCCACGAGGTCAACGTCCAGTCCGGCGCCGGGCTCGGGTCGGGCTTCCCGAACGAGGCGTACACCCTTGTCGGCGCAAAAATCCTGCCCGATGCCGATATCGTCTTCGCTGCCAGCGAACTGATCGTGAAGGTCAAGGAGCCCCAGCCCGAAGAAACGGCGCGCCTCACCCCCGCCCACACCCTCTTCACCTACCTCCACCTGGCGCCAGACCCCGTCCAGGCCGCCGGCCTGATGAAGTCCGGCTGCCTCGCCATCGCCTACGAGACCGTGACCGACGATGACGGCGGCCTGCCGCTGCTCCGCCCGATGAGCCAGGTGGCTGGCCGCATGTCGATGCAGGTCGCGGCCTGGGCCCTGATGCGCACGACGCGCGGACGCGGCATCCTGCTCGGCGGCGTGCCCGGCGTGGCTCCATCGAAAGTCATCATTATCGGCGGCGGCGTCTCCGGCACCCACGCGGCGGAAATCGCGGTCGGCATGCGCGCCGATGTCACCATCTTCGACCGCGACAATAACCGCCTCGCCGAACTGGACGAACAGTTCCGCGGCTCGGTGAAGACCATGTATTCCACCGCCCACAGCCTCGCTGAAGCCGTCAAGGAAGCCGACCTCGTGATCGGCGCCGTGCTGATCCCCGGCGCGTCCGCCCCCAAGCTGGTCTCGCGCGCGCAGCTTTCGACCATGAAGCCGGGCGCCGTGCTGGTCGACATCGCCATCGACCAGGGCGGGTGCTTCGAAACCAGCCATGCCACCACGCACGAAGACCCGATCTACGACGTCGACGGCATCCTGCATTATTGCGTC
>NZ_ARYK01000008.1 GCF_000685275.1 Hyphomonas johnsonii MHS-2 | reverse complement strand
CACTGTCGCGCGAACCGGGCGGTTATCAGCTGCCTTGCCGGTCCGCCCCCGGCCGGACGGCCGATACGCGATCAGGCGCCATGGGCAACGCCCCTGTCGTTTGATCGAAGGGCGATAATTGCGTCATTGCCGGGTGATTACCCTCTGACCGGGTCCTAATCTTTATATGCGCGTGAGGGTGAGCGAAGCCATCACGCTGTCTCGTCGACCGTCCTTGCGGCCGAACACTTCGAGCAATCGTTGCCCAAAACAACGCTTAAACAGGCAAAAGAAACAGCAAAACATGAGTCACACGGAAAATACGCAGGCCTCCACCATGGAACGCTCAAACAAGTCAGCGAGAGAAATCTTCGAGGATGTCTGGGCGAACCCCAACCGGGCACCCTTCGGATTTGGCACGAAACTGGCTATCGTCAACGTCGACCCTCAAAAGAGCTACACCCGGCCCGACCTGTTTCCAAAGACGGCTTACATCACCGATCCGCTGCAGATTCGCCACATAGACCGGATATCCTGGGAAGCGCGCCGCAAGAACCTCCCTGTCGTGTGGACGCATGTCGCCTATATGGAGAATGCCGCGGACGCGGGCGTGTGGGGAACGCGGACGAACACACCCGACAGCTTGCAGAATATCAAACGCGGATCACAGCGGTCAGAATTCGACGATCGGCTGCGAATCGATTCCGCGGTCGATGCTGTTTACGTCAAGCAGATGCCGTCTGCCTTTCATGATACCCCCCTTAACAGCTTCCTGAACTGGCATCGCGTCGACACGGTCGTCGTCACAGGCGGCTCAACGTCCGGATGCGTCCGCGCAACAGCCGTCGACAGTCTCTCCCACGGATACCGGACCATCGTTCCGATCGAATGCGTCGCCGACAAGCATGAGAGCTACCACTTCGCCAACTTGACTGACCTGCACCTCAAATACGCCGACGTCGTCAGCGTGGACGCCGTGCTGGCATGGATTAGCGCCTACGAGGGCGACCGATGACCCGCCATGCCGATCCGAACCTCTACGATTTCTGGCCCTATGAACACCGGCCGAAAATCGTATGGCCTGGTGGCAAGAAGCTTGCCTTCTGGATCGCCCCCAACATCGAGTATTACGAGTTCGATCCACCTGCGAATCCCAGCCGCAAGCCGTGGCCCCGGGGCAATCCGGATGTTGTCGCCTTCTCGCAACGCGACTACGGAAACCGCATAGGGCACCTTCGGCTCATGGAGTTGCTGGACAAATATGGCCTGCGCGGCTCGGTATCCCTGAATATCGCGCTCATCGACCACCATCCGGAAATCATCGAGGACTGCGTCAAGCGCAATTGGGAATTCTTTTCCCATGGAATCTACAACACGCGCTATTCCTACGGCATGAGTGAAGACGCCGAGCGGTCCATGCTTCACGATTGCATAATGTCGGTCGAGAAGATGACCGGCCAGCGCATTCGCGGGTACCTGGCACCGGCGCTAACGCATACCGAACGCACCATCGACCTCATCGCCGAGAACGATTTCTGGTATACATGCGACCTTTTCCAGGACGATCAGCCCCAACCTCTGAAAACGACGTCCGGCAAGCTTGTCTCCCTGCCCTATTCGCTGGAGATCAACGACGTCATCACCTATGGCGCCCTCGCACAATCTCCCGCGCGTTATACCGATGTGCTCAAGCGCCACTTCGATCAATTGCTGGAAGAGGGCGAACAGAGTGGAACGGTCATGTGCATCCCGCTTCATGCCTACCTCGTCGCCCAGCCCCACCGCATAGCCGCCTTCGAAGACGCATTGCAGCATATAACCAGCCACGCTGACGACGTCTGGTTCGCGACCGGAGCTGAAATTGCCCAATATTTCAGGGAGACCTACTGGGATCAGTCCATTCAGGACATCCGGACGCGAGGGGTTCCGCGCGCCGGAACCGGATTTGCCAATCTGTCAGGACACCCATGATGCCCGATACTTATGAACACCGCCGGTATGGCAACGACCATGACCGATACGGCTGGGATTATTCAGCCCGGCGCGCACCGCTACGCATCGGCGGCGAAGTCAAAGCCGGTGCATTCATCGTCGTGCCGCTGGAATTCTTCCCACTCAATCCCAGCGGAAAACCCTTTCTGCACCCTGGCGCGATGGTCACGCCCTACCCGGATCTGCGGCACTACACGACGCGCGACTATGGTTTGCGTGTCGGTGTCTACCGCATCCTGAAGGAACTCGAGTCACGCGGATTGAAGGCGACATTCGCCGTGAACGCGCTGCTGCTCGATTACTGCGCGCCCCTGATCGACCGGATCAGGGCGGCGGGCCATGAGATTGCAGCTCATGGGTTGTCTACTGATCACATTCATCATGCCGGCTTGTCGCTAGACGAGGAGCGCCACCTCATCAGCGAGACCTGCGCCAGGTTCGACGCGCACGGACTGCGGCCAACCACATGGATGAGCCCGGCCAGGACGCAATCCTTCAATACGCCCGACCTCGTGCGTGAAGCCGGCTTTACCGCCTGCCTCGACTGGGAGATGGATCAGGTGCCGATCGCAATGAAGACAAACCATGGCGCACTCGATTGCCTGCCGCTCTTGAATGAGTTGAATGACGTCAATCTCCTGACAGGCAAGCGGCAGACGGAGAGCGAGTGGGTGGCCCAGATCCTGGCAGCCGCAAGATTGCTGCTCGACGAGCATGCCAGGCGCGGCGCGCAGCTCTTCGGGTTCACGCTGACCCCCTATGTTGTCGGGCAACCCTTTCGCATCCACGCCTTGCGGGAGCTGCTTGACGCACTTGTGCGCCAGGAACAGTTGCTCCTCACCTCTGCGAGTGATTTACTTGATGCCTTCAAGCAACCGGCTGAGTAAAACAGGTCATCGATCGTCCATGGGGGACGAATTCACGGATGCTGATGGTAAGCGGAGCGGGTGTGCAAGACTTCAATATTCCAAAAAGCGAGATCGACAGTCACGCGACCACACCACTGTACCAACAGATTTACGCGCTATTGCGGCAGAAGATCGAAGGCGGCGAGGTAAGCTTCAATGCGCGCCTTCCAGCTGAGCAGGCATTGGCGCGTTCATTGGGCGTCTCGCGAATCACGATCAAGCGCGCGATGAATGAACTTGCTTCGTCCGGGTTTGTGACACGCTACCGCGGCAAAGGGACAATCGTGTCATACAGCGCGACCATCCCGACAGTTCGCGGTGATTATACCAGCCCCATGGAACATTTGCACAGGCTGGGCTTTGACACAGAGATCAGCCTGAAGAGTATCCAGGTCATCGAAGTCGACGAGGAAATGGCACGGGAACTTTTTGTTCCCCTCGGAACCATGGTGCAGCAGGTCGAGCGCGTCCGGCATCTCGAGAATGCGCCCTTTTCCTATATCGTGAACCATACGCCGATGGATATCGCAGCCAGGATTGATGAGACCGAGCTGGCCTGGCGCCCCTTTGCCACATTGCTTGCAGAGGCAGGTTCACCCGTCGTCAGCGCCGAGCAGACAATACTTGCCCGATCCGCCGAAGGCCCAATGGCCAAGGAACTCATGCTCGCTGAAGGCGCGCCTGTCCTCACCATCCGTCGTGTTCTTCGTGACGAAAACCTCAGGGCGATACAATACACGATCGCAAATTACCGGCCAGATCGCTATCAGTATCACATGCGCATGTCGAATATCGAAACGCTCATGCCCTCAGAGTGAGTGACTCAGGTGCCTGATCGCGCCTGGCTGTAGATCCAGGGGCGCCGCTCGAGGTCACGTGCGATGAAAGCGCGGATGTCACTGTCGCTTTCCAGCGTCACCGCGATGGGATCGCGCCCGGTCATCAGCGCCGCCTTGTCCGATGCCTCGATGTCAAAGGCCCAAACAGAGGCTGCGCCAGCTGGCGAAATGGCCTGCTCAGGCAAATCGACGACCAGTTGGAGTACGGAATTGTCATGAGCAAACAAGGCCTCGATTTGACCTATCGCCGCGGCCGGAAGGACGACCGGCAGAATACCGTTATTGATGCAATTGCGGAAAAAGATCTGGCTGAATGAGGCCGCGACAATGCACCTGAAACCGAATTCCCGCAAAGCCCAGACGGCATGCTCGCGCGACGAGCCACAGCCAAAATTGGACCGGCTGACGAGAATGCTGGCGCCGTCACATCGCGCCTGGTTCAGGACGAAGTCGGGATCGCACTGGCGGCTCTCGGCGGAGACGTACCGCCATCCGGCGAACAGGCCCGCCGCCAGGTCAGTCTTTGAGGTGCTCTTCATTTCCCGGGATGGGATGATCTGATCGGTGTCGATATTGTCGAACGGCAGGCAGGCCGTGATGCCTTGCAACCTGGTTATCTGACGGTTCATGTCGCGGCCTTTCCCGGCACGTCCCGACAGTCGGTTATGCAACCGGAAACTGCTGCCGCTGCCACCATGGCCGGACTCGCAAGATGCGTTCTCACACCCGGTCCCTGCCGGCCTTCGAAATTTCTATTGGTCGAACTCATCACCCGCGCTTCAGGCGCAAAAGTCTCGCCGCCCGCATAGAAACACATGGCACACCCCGGCGCGCCCCAGCTGAATCCTGCATCGCGGAACACCTTGTCGAGGCCCTCTGCTTCAGCGTCGACACGCACACTTTGCGAGCCCGGCACGCAGACCGCTCTCACACCGGGCGCAACGGTCCGGCCGCGCAGGATACTCGCCGCTGCCCGCAGGTCCTCAAGACGCCCATTGGTGCATGAGCCGATGAACGCGCCGTCCACCGGCAGCCCCATCACCGCCGTCCCGGGCGACAATCCCATATAGGCCATCGCTTTCAGGGCCGACGCCTGCGCGGGCGCCGGCAGGGCCGCGATCTCCGGCACGCCGGAGCGGACGGAACACGCCTGGGCCGGGCTCGTGCCCCACGTTACGACAGGTGGCACATCGGCCGCGTCGATCTCGATCTCGGCATCGAAGACAGCATCCGCATCGCTTCTCAGCTTGCCCCAGGACTCGCGCGCCAGGTGCCACACGTGGCCTGTGGGCGCAAATTCGCGCCCGGAAAGATAGTCGATCGTTACCGCGTCGGGAGCGATGAGCGCCGTGAAGGCTGCAAACTCAACTGCCAGGTTGCACAGGGTGAGGCGTGACTCGACACTCATGTTGCGTATCGTCGATCCGGCGAATTCGATGGCCATGCGCTGGCCACCATCGGCGCCGTGGACCTGGATGAGATGCAAAGCGAGATCCTTGGCGGATACGCCTGCGCCAAGCTGGCCTTCAATGCGAATTCGCATCTGCTTCGGCTTGGCGACACGCACAGTGCCCGTCGCCAGCGCATGTTCCGCCTCGCTCGATCCGATCCCCCACGCCATGGCTCCGAAGGCGCCCAGGCTGCAGGTATGGGAATCCGGGCAAACCAGGGTGGCGCCGGGCTGGACAATGCCCAGCTCGGGCGCGATGACGTGGACAATACCCTGGCGCGGATCCATGACGTCGAAGAAATTGATCCCCGTACGCTGGGCAGCGGCGCGGGTCTCCCGGATGAACACGTCACCTCCCGGACTGCGCGCGTCAGATTCCGAACGCTCAGGCGCGTTCGACACAATATGGTCGACCGTGCAGAAGACACGCGACGGGTGGCGAATCTCCCGACCGGCCTTTTGAAGCGAATTCAGCGCCACAGCGCCGGTGCGCTCGTGAAGAAACACGAAATCGATCGCCACAAGGGCAGCCTCGCCGGCCCCGCTCGCAATCGTGTGCGCGTCCCAGATCTTGTCAAACAGGGTCTGTGGCATCACACACCCTCAGCAACGTGCCGCGCTGCGGCGCGGCCGGCGATCTTCCCGAGCGACGTGGCGGTCAACAGGCCATTTCCGGCAATATAGCCGCTGCTGCCTCCACCCGAGATGCCTCGGGCCGCACCGCCGCCAGCGAAGAGATTGGGGAAAGGGCAGCCGGTTGTGTCCAGCACGCGCGCATCGGAATCGACGCAGAGCCCCCCTTGTGTGTGAAACAGGGCGCCCGTGACCTTGGCCGCATAATAGGGGGCACGCAGGACGTGCCGGCCCCTGAAATCACGCCCGAACTCATCCTCAAGCCGGCCTGACTTCAGGTCCTGGTCTTCAAGCAAGGTCGCGACGAGTGCACCGGCGGGAAGCCCCAGCACTTCGGCGAGTTGTTCCGGCGTGCCGGCAGACTTGATGGCGCCGGCCGAGACGGCATCGGAAAAATCCGTGAACTGCAGCATCATGTCATAAAGCGTCTGGTCGAAGATGGACCAGGCCACGCCGTCTGGCTGGCTGAGGATGGTTTCAGCCTGTTCGGAATACCCTTTCGATTCGTCCGAAAAACGGCGCCCCAACCGGTTCACCTGGATGCCGCCTTCCATGATGAGCGGCCAGAGGATGGGAACACCATGATCAACAGCCAACCCGCCATGGCCCTGATAGGCGCCCATGTCCGCCAGGCTCGCACCGAGGGCTTCCCCCCACTTTATGGCATCCCCCTGATTGCCCGGGTGGCTGTGTATGACCGCCGTGGCCATCGCGGGAATGAAATGTGCGACCATCTCCCTGGAGCCTGCAAACCCGCTGGATGCGAGCACAAGCGCGTCGCATCCGATTTCTTCGATCGTCCCGCCAGGGCGCATGATCCGGACCCCACGGACTGTCCTGGTCGCGTCGCAGATCAAGCTGATCACTTTCGCCTGCGTCAGGATATCGATACCCGCTTCGACAACAGCCCGTTGCAGGCCCGCCATCAGCTCGGTGCCCGAGCGGTTTGGCGTACCGTACATGCGCCGGTGCGAATGGCCCGGATAGGTAAAGCCCTCGACCAGGGAAAGTGGCAATGCATGGCTATCACGAAGCCATCTGATGGTTTCTGCCGACGTCGCGGCCAGGACGTCCACCACTGACGCGTCCGTCTGCCCGCCATGCTTTGCCAGGATATCGCGCGCGAAAATCTCTGGTGAATCCTCGATGCCGGCGTCCCGCTGCTCCGGCGTGCCTGCCGCAGGGATCAGTCCTGTCGACATGGCCGTCGTGCCGAGGGGCGTCTTGTCCTGTTCCAGGACGAGGACATCGGCGCCAGAATCATGGGCTGCCAGGGCGGCGCAGAGCCCGCACGCCCCCGCACCGATGACGACAACCGGCAAGGCTATGTCAAATTGACACTCGTCTCGAAACTCAACGCTCAAGATTCTCCTCCATCCGCATCATCCACCATTCGGACATGTTACTCCGGCGGCTGCATCATCTTGTAGCGCGATTGCCAGGTTTATCGACAGGCAATCAAAATATGGCACCCGAATGTCCGCATAAATGCTCATGCAGTTGACATTTCAATATCGCGTCGCCCTAATTGATATACCAATTCACCGAGCACGAGATATCGCCCATGCCCCAGATAGATCCTGGAACAGAATCCGATGAGGTCAGCCCCAAGGGTATCCCCATTCGATCCATCAGTCGGGCGCTCAAGATCATTCAGATCATCAATCGTGCGGGCTCGATCTCGATGATGGAAATCGCCCGAAAGTCCGAACTGCCCTATCCCAGCGCTTGCCGGATCGTGCAGACACTTGTGCATGAAGGCATGATCGAACGCGAGCCGGCCAGAAAGAATTACAGGCCGGCTCCGCCGGTGCAATCGCTCTCGTACGGCTATCAGGACGAGAACGAACTCGTCCGGCTGGCGCGGCCCTTCATTGTGGAATTGACCAATCAGCTTGGCTGGCCGGTCTCCATCGTGACGCGTGTCGGCAATCAGATGATCCTGCGAGACAGCACTCACGCACTGACCTCACTTACATTCGCCAGTTACTATCCTGGTTACTCCCTGCCGATCGCTTACAGCGCCGATGGCAAGGCCTTCCTCGCAGCCCTGCCGCAGGACGAACTTGACCTGATCGCAAAGAACCTCGGGCCCCGTCAGCCAACACCCGGCGATCCGAACTGCCTGCTCGACCCGCTGGAAGACCTCACCGAAATTCGTGAACAGGGCTACGCAATCGTCGAACGCGTGCCGCACACAATTACGCCTGGCCGCACCTCCTGTATCTCGATGCCCCTGTTTCGGCAGGGCCGCGTGATCGGCGCTGTCACCATCGCGTATTTCGCCACGACCCTCAATCGCGATTCAGCGCGGGAGTCTCTGCTACAGCCGCTGAAAGACACCCAGCAGAAGATCAATGAAGTGCTCGCGGTCGCAACCGCCTGACTCAGCCAGGGCGCCAGCCGCCAGGACTCGTGCTACACGCCAGCCCGGCCGCCAGGCCTGAGACGGCCCCACGCTTCCCCGGCGCCGAGGACCGCCACGGCAGCCGTCCACGGAAACACCGTGGCCCAGGGACTGGTGGGGGCCCAGCCATATCCGAAAATGCAGATCAATGCGGCCACAAACCCGACCACCATGGCCGCCAGGGTGGCGTCACCGCCAGGCCTAGCCTTGAGCGCTCGCGCCACGACAATCGGCCCGAAGGCAGCGCCCAGCGAGACCCACGCGAACAATACGCGCTCGAAGATGGAAGACGGCAAGAATAACGCGACACAAATCGCTGCGCAGCAGACGGCGAGGATGGAAAACCTGGACACGTCGACGGCGCGAAACCGCTTCGTGCGGGCAAGCCCCAGGTCGTGACTGAGCGCAGCCCCTGCAACAAGGATCTGGCTATCGACCGTGGACATGATGGCAGACAGGGTCGCCGCGGCAATGATTCCGGCAAATATGTCGGGCAACAATCTGGCGGCGGATTCGAAAAAGATGCTTTCCGCTGGCAGGTCGCCGCCGAAGACGGCCCGCGCCGACAGGCCCAGAACCGCCATGCCGCAATATACCAGCAGCGCCCACGACAAGGCGACTCCACCGCCCGTGATGCGCGCAGCCCTGTTCCTGGTCGCCATGATCCAGGCGATCAGATGCGGCTGGCCGAGCGCGCCGAAGCCAATCGCGGCAAGCCCGAGCGCGAACCCACCCGCGGCCCAGCCGGCACGGCCGCCTGTCCAGCCCTGATAGGCCGGCGGCGCTTCAGCCAGCATCTGTCCGATACCCGACGGGCCACCGGCAGCGATGAACGCTGCCGCCGGAAGCACGACAGACACCAGCGCGATCAGCAAACCCTGCAACATGTCGACCTGCGACACGGCCTGAAAGCCGCCCAGGAAAGTATAGGCGAGGACCAGTGCGGCGCCGAGCAGAATGCCGAACTCGGTTTTGATACCGAACATGCCGTTGAAGGCCTGCCCTGCCCCCTGCAGCTGGGCGGCGATATACCAGGAGAAACAGTATGTGATCATCATGGCCGCGGCGATCCGTATCAGGCGTGCTGCGCGGGGCGGGCAATCTTCCACGAGAAAGTCGATCAGCGTCTGGTGTCCCCTCAGTTTCGATTGGCGCTGGAGCACACCGCCAACACAGAACCAGACAGCCGCGTACCCCGCCAGGATGCCGGGAAGCATCCAGAGCGCCGAGGGGCCGGCAGCATAGACAAAGCCTGAAAAGCCCAGCAGCACCCAGGCCGACGAACTCGATGCGGCATAGGCGAGTCCCGCAACAACCGGTCCGAGCACACGCCCGCCCAGCAGGAATGCGTCCTCCGATCTTGCACGCCGTGCCGCCCAGAGGCCGACACCGACCAGCACGCCTGAGTAGACAACAAGCGCGATCAACGCAGCAGAATTGCTCATAAGCCCCCCATCACGCCGTCACTCACTGGGCGCTGACGTCAGGATTGGCGGGCTCAGGCCAATCGCGGGGCAATCCCGCCAATGGCGTAAACCCGAAAAGGGCCTCTCCTGGCAGGCCGGCCTCGATGTGGTCCCGGCACCTGATCAACAGGTCCAGGTCGACGCCGGTGTCCACGCCCATGGATTCAAACATGAACACAAGATCTTCGGTCACGATGTTCCCGCTCGCTCCTGGAGATGTCGGACAGCCCCCGAGACCGCCCAGCGAGGAATCGAATGTCGTGATCCCCTCGTCGAAGGCCGCTAGCGCATTTGCCAGGCCCAAACCATAGGTATTGTGCAGGTGAACCCCGGTCAGGTTGTCATCGCCAATAACGCCTCGCACGGCCCGGATCAGGCGGCGCACCGATGCCGGGTTGCCCAGTCCGGTCGTGTCGGACAGGCCCACTTCAGCGCATCCCGCCTGCATCAGGCGATCTGCCAGGCTGAGGATCTTCGCATCGGGAATGGCGCCTTCGATCGTGCAGCCAAAGGCGGTCGAAAGCGAGCCTTCAAAATGCGGCCGCGCTTCGGCCGGCAAACTTGAGATCAACCCGGCGATGGCCTCGGCTTCTGCGATGACCTGGTCATGCGTGCGGCCGATATTGCGGATGGAGTGCGTCTCGCTGACGGACAATGGCAGCGTAATCTTGTGGGCTCCGGCGCGTAACGCCATTTCAGCGCCGCGGACATTGGGCACCAGGACCGCCACCGCCAGACCGTCGATCTGTACTGATTCTGCCACCAGGTCGGCTGTGTCTGCCAATTGCGGAAACAGCGTCCTGGACACGAAACTTCCGACTTCAATCTCCCTTATGCCGGCCGCTCGCGCCGCATGAATCCACATCATCTTGTCGCTTGAAGCCATGATCCGATCGCAATTCTGGAGACCATCCCTCGGTCCGACTTCACTGATGAGAACATTCATCCCGATTTCTCCGCAAGGTGAGCACATTTGAAAAGCTTGTATTGTCAGCCTGAATCCAGCTGCAGACATCCAGAAGCTGGAATTGTTCTAATCAAACTGGATCTGTTATGTCTCTTCATGGAAAACCTTTAGTCGGCCTGCGAGCAATCGAGTTCACGCATATGGTCATGGGCCCCACGGTAGGGCTCATCCTCGCTGACCTCGGCGCAGAAGTGATCAAGGTCGAACCCATCGGCGGCGACAAGACGCGCAGGCTTGGCGGATCGGGCGCCGGATACTTCCCGATGTACAACCGGAACAAGAAGTCTGTCGCACTCGACCTGAAATCAGATGAAGGGCGTGATATTGCCCTCAGACTGGTCGATAGCGCGGACATATTTGTCGAGAACTTCCGGCCCGGCGCCCTGGACGCACTCGGATTTGGCTATGACGCGCTCAGCAAGCGCAATCCCGGTCTCGTCTATTGTTCGGAAAAAGGGTTCCTTGATGGCCCGTACGCGCACCGGACCGCGCTGGACGAAGTCGCCCAGATGATGGGCGGGCTCGCTTACATGACCGGTCCGCCCGGTCGGCCGCTGCGCGCAGGCGCGTCGGTCATCGATGTCGGCGGCGGCATGTTCGGCGCGATCGCCATCCTATCGGCGCTGCATCAGCGATCGATGTCCGGCACCGGACAATATGTCAGCTCGGCCCTGTTCGAGACAACTGCATTCTTTGTCGGCCAGCACATCGCCCAAAAGGCCGTAACAGGTGTTGCAGCCGCCCCGATGCCGGCGCGGGTTTCCGCCTGGGCGGTCTATGACGTGTTCGATGTCAAGAACGACCAGAAGGTGTTTGTCGGCGTGGTGTCCGATTCACAGTGGGCCGCCTTTTGCGCAGCATTCGACCTTGAGGATTGGGCCGAAGATCCCGATCTGGCCACCAATACGGGCAGGGTCGCCCGACGCGAATATATCCTGCCGCGCCTGCGGGACTTGTTCTGCGAGTACAGCAGCGACACCCTGATGGCCAAACTGGAATTGTGCGGGTTGCCATTTGCGCCGATCTCCCGTCCGCAGGACCTGTGTGACGACCCTCACCTCAATGCAAATGGGGGGTTGATCGAAATGACGCTGGCAGATGGCAAGACTGCCAAGCTGCCGTCCCTGCCCATCAGCATGGCTGGTGTGCGCCATGGGCTCTACGCCAATCCTCCGCGCATTGGCGAGCATACTTCGGAGATCCTCGCGAGCCTGGATTTCTCGGCGCGAATGATCGAGGACCTGTGCGACCGCCAGATCGCCCAGGTCGATACGGTGCCGCCCGACAAAGCTGACGGGTGAGTGCCGCGGCACCGTCACGGATTAAATCAGGGAACTGATCATCGTCAGAAGGCGGACAAGGACAGCGCGCCGCTGCGTGATGGCCGCGTCGATATCGAAACCGGCGTGATAGAAGACTCCCTCGGGCCTGAAGTGCGAAGCGCGGCCTAGTTCCGCGACAAGCTGGTCGGCGTCGTCAGATCGAGTCACCCTGGCATGGGGCAAGATCACGGGGCATCGATGGTTGCGCGGCCGCATGCGAGACGTTTGTGGAGCCGAGGACTGAGGCAACGTCTCACGCAATTCTTTCTGGAGATTCGAAGGCTGCAACACCCGCTTTTGGGGCCGCAGGAGAGTAGCCGGACCGGTCTGGTTGCTATTTCCCGAACGCTCTGAACTCAACCGTATACTGATTGAAGATCAAATATCGATGGGAGAACCGGCTGGATCGCCTTGGTGTTTTGTACGGTGGACAAGGTGCCTGGCTGGCCGTGCCATGAGCCAATGCCGGGCGTGCGTCACCGAGATCGCGCCAGGAATACCCCGGACGCAGCCGTTCGTGTTACGGATTGTCTGCGAGGAAGCGCGTCAGGTCGTCCTTCCAGAAGATCGGCCAGGTGTGCGTGCCGTGGCCGCGTGTCTCGTCGCTCGCAGGGACAAGAATGAAGCGGGCATTCGGCATCTCCGCTGCAAACGCTTCGGGGGCTCCGAGGCCCGGTGGATTGATGAAATCATCCGCCGAATTGATCCAGAGAACCGGCACCTTGATCTCCGACAGGCGCGGCGCGGGATTGTAGTTCCGGGACGCGTCGAACTGGTAGATCGTGTCGTTCGGATCAACCGGATGGGCGCGATACCGTTCGAGCGTGCTGTGCAGCTGCTCGGTTGCTTCCGCGCGCGTGGGCGCATCTGCCTGCATGCGATAGGGATTCGCGCCTGCGAGCACCAGGGTATTGGCCCAGATGGCCTGCCCCGTCTTCAGGTCCCCAGCATCGCTATAGTCCCCGCCCGCATAGGCCGGGTCCTGCTCAAAGCCGTCAATGATCATCTGGCGGAACATTCGGTTGCGTCCGGCGATCTCGATCACATTGCAGGCCAGCGGAACCAGCCGGCGCGCAAAGCCGGGATGGGTCTCTCCCCACACAAAGCCGTGCATGCACCCCATTGAAGTGCCGACGATCATCTCCAGCCTGTGCACATCGAGGCCCTCGGTCAGCAGCCTGTACTGCGCCTCCACCATGTCGTCGTAGTCGTAGCGCGGGAACCCAGCGTGCAGGCCGTCGCTCGGCTTCGAGCTGTCGCCGTGGCCAAAATTGTCGGGGGAGATGATGTAATAGCGTTCAAGGTCAAGCGGCTGTCCCGGACCAAACAACTCATCGCCAAAAGAGGGGCGCAGCAGGGACAGGCCGCTGCCGCCTGTTCCGTGAAGCAGCATCACCGCATTGACGATGCGGCCGTCCGCGTCTCGCCGGGGCGTGCCCAGCGTGTAGGCATTCATGGTGATCGAAGACAGTGTCTCGCCTGTGCTGAAGCTGAAATCTGTCAGGTCGACCGAATGCCTTTCTGCCAGGGCCGGCCAGTCTTCGGCGGTCGCGCGCCCCACGCCGAGCAATGTCACGATGAGTGTGAGTGCGCACAGAATTCGCATCAAGCGCTCCTTTTGTCTGCTGCGATAGGTTGCCAAGGTACGCCTCCCGTCGGAGATGGCAACATGGCACGATTCCGGCAGATATTCCCAATGCCTACGCTTGTGCTGCGTATGCCTGAGTCTCCCGCTGGGCGCGCCTGGTTCGCTGTCGCACGGCGTTGGTTTTCGGTGTCGTTACAGTCGCTGGAATGTCATTCTGGTTGCGCGTTATTTCCTCGTTGGGCTGTATTTGACATGCAGGCTGCATGGGGCTGGTCAGGGAGGACGGAAACCGGGTGAGAAGATCGGAAAGCCGTAGTCGAAAGGGAGCGGGATTTGACGATTGTGCGGTGGCGGGATGTGTTGGGGCGCAGTCTCGGGATGAATATTTCAGGTATGATGAAGCGTGGGGCGGTTTTGTGGCAATCAGGATCGGCGTGGCGAAAGCCCGCCCAGGGGGCCCATCGCATTTCGCGAAGGTGTCGGTCCTTTCCTTCTGAATTGCGCGCCTCGCCTTCAGGACGGGGTGTTGGTTGTCGTCGCATTTCTCCAAGGGAACGCCGGCTCCCAGGAGCCGCCGCCTGGTGCGTGCCTGCCAGGGAGAATTGGCTCAAGCGTATCATCCGGTATGACCTTGCAGTCTCCCATATGAGTCGAAAACATTCAGGCTTTGTGTCGTTTCCGCGCCCTTCCAATCAGCTGTGAACAAACTATACAGACAGCCATGAATATTGGTGCGCCTTCCAACTGGATGAGCAGGCTTTTCATCGTATTGGCTATCCTGGCGATTGCCTGGGCGCCGATGCGCTGCGTCGATGCATGCGGGTATGCTTTTGAAACGCATCCGCCTGTCGCGCACAGCCTGGAAACCGACACAAACGAGCTCCCGGATTCGCAGGAACACGCCTTCGCCGATAAGGTCTGCAAATCCTGCGGTTTCCAGGTCATGGTCGTCGATTCTGCGCTGGAACAGTGCGTTGAGACATCCATTGCGCGGCGTTCAGTTCATACGGTGAATGCCTGTTCGTCCCCACCTGGTGGGGTGCTTCGTCCCCCAATCGCCTGAAAGCCGCTACGCGAAAGCGCTGCTGCGCAGCGTTCAATCATCTTCCGCAAATTGCCTTTCAGAGATTGCCCCTCATGACCTTTTCATTTCGGCGTTCAGCGACCGCGCTTGCTGTATCCAGTTTCGCCCTTTCCTTTGGTCTCGCTCACGCCGACCCAGCGGATGATCGATCCGATTCACCTCATGACGAACATGCCCTGCATGGTGAGATGCATCTCGACGAGGGGCACCAGGATGACGAACACGAGCACAAGACGCTCGATACAGTAATTGTCCGCGCCACAAGGTCAGGCCGGGCAGTCAATGATGAGCCCGTTCGTGTCGAAGTGATCAATCGCGAAGAAATTGAAGAGAAGGCCATCATGCGGCCGGGGAATGTCTCAATGCTGGTGGCAGAGACCGGCGGTGTGCGCGTGCAGACAACGTCGCCTGCACTGGGCGCGGCAAACATTCGTCTTCAGGGCCTGTATGGGCGTTACACCCAACTCCTGAGTGATGGATTGCCGCTTTATGGCGGCCAGGCAGCCTCCATCGGGCTTCTTCAGATACCCCCAACCGACCTCTCCCAGGTCGAAGTCATCAAGGGATCAGCCTCTTCATTCTACGGCGGATCCGCGCTTGGCGGGGTTATCAACCTGGTGTCGCGCCGCCCGGGCAACGCGGCGGCTGGAGAGGTTCTGCTCAATCTCACCACCGAAGACGGCCAGGACCTGACTAGCTATTTTGAGACACCTCTGAATGACCAACTGGGTGTCTCGCTAACCGCAGGCGCTCACCGGCAGACGGCGCAGGACTTCGATGCTGATGGCTGGATTGACATGCCTTCCTATGAGCGCTGGACAGCTCGCCCACGTCTGTTCTGGGATGCTGCTGATGGCTCAACGCTGTATGCCACACTTGGCTTCATGACGGAGCAACGCGAAGGCGGAACTTTGCCGGGCCACACCGTTCCCGACGGCACAGCCTTCTCGCAAAATCAGGACACAACGCGACTTGATGGCGGGTTCATTGCCGAACGCCCCCTGTCCGACACAGTGACATTGAACCTTCGCGGATCAGCAATGGCACAAGACCATGAACACCGTTTCGGACCCTCTGTTGAGAAGGATAGCCACGAAAATTACCTGATCGAGGCCTCGTTGTCTGGCGGTACGCCAGGCACGAACTGGCTCGTCGGCGCAGCATTCCAGTCAGATGACTATACCTCGGACGCATTCCCTGTATTCGACTACACCTACAACGTCCCCGGATTATTCGGTCAGATCGATCACGATTTCAGCGAGGCGCTTTCGGTCTCCGTCAGCGGCCGGCTCGACGGCCATAGTGAGTTTGGCACCCAGTTCAGCCCGCGTGCATCAATCCTTTACAAGCCCGGTGACGTAACGATCCGGGCATCCTACGGGCGTGGGTTTTTCGCGCCGACACCCTTTGTGGAAGATATCGAGGCAGCCGGGCTTTCACGCCTCATGCCACTATCGGATCTGCAGGAAGAGACCGCCGAAACCGCCTCAATGGATGTGGGCTATCGTCGCGGCCAGATCGAGACCAATGTCAGTGTCTTCGGCTCAAATGTTGACGCCGTCACAGAGTTGGAGGCTTTCGCATCGACACCCGGTGGTGCGCTTGATCGCGTACGGCTCGTCAATGCCCTTGGCAAAACGGAGATTCGGGGTGCGGAGCTTCTGTTCCGCTATTTCTGGAACGATTTCAAACTCACCGGCAGCTACCTCTATCTTGATGCAACAGAAAACGCCCCCTTGGGCGGCCGCCGGGAGATTGAGCTGACGCCCAAACATTCGGCCGGTTTCGTTGCCATGTGGGAACAGCACGGGCGAGGCCTGTTGGGGTTCGAGGCCTACTACACCGGAGAGCAGCGCCTGGACGGCAATCCGTACCGTGCGACAAGCAAACCCTACCTGCACCTCGGGCTTCTCGGACAGATCACCATGGGACGGGCCAGCTGGTTCATCAATGCCGAAAACCTGCTGGATGTGCGCCAAACAAAAGAGCATCCGCTTGTGCTGCCGGCACGCGCACCCGATGGCCAATGGACCACTGACATCTGGTCACGCAATGACGGCTTCATTCTGAACGGTGGCGTGAGGCTCAAGTTCTAAAAAGCGGCCTGGGGCCGTCAGGCGAATGAGATCGACCACCGTTAGGTTAGCGGCTGGTCGTCGACCTAAAAGCAAGAGGCGTGAGGGTTCATCAACAGTAATCCTTGGCTTTGGTGGGCCACCGCTATTGCGCCCTGCGCAGGCGTCAGCACTGAACGAACGGCGCGGATTCTTCCAATATTCCGGCCTGCCGTTACCCCAACCAAAAGGGCGGGCTTGAGGGACCGCGTTCGTAACGCCTAAGTCCTTGTTTCCAGTGGTGCCGGTTGAGAGACTCGAACTCCCGACCCTCTGATTACAAATCAGATGCTCTACCAGCTGAGCTAAACCGGCCGCTGGAAAGGTGTCACTACTTGCATCGGCGCTGGCGCGCAAGTCGCACTTTGCCGGACCGCTGCTGATGCGGCAAACCGGTCGAATGCCGCGTGGACATCGGCAATCCCGCGCGGGGCCTCCATGCCCCGCAACAGGGCGTCCATTTCGGCCGTATCGAAGGTATATTTGACATAGGCGCCGTCAGAGGGGCTCGCCTTGCCGCCGATCGCCCGCAACAGGCTGCGCGCCTTCTTGTTCTCGGCCAGCGTGTCTGCGTACAGCCTGTCGATTCCGACACGCCGGCAGTCACTGACGATGGTCGCGATCAATATCCGGGCCAGCCCGGTATTGTGGAACGCGTCCAGCGTGGCGATGGCGAGTTCGCCCGCGCCCGACACCGGATTGCGGACGACCCGCACGGCACCGATAACAGGCAGGTCGTGCGCGCCGAGATCCAGCGCGACCCAGCCGAGGTGGCTCTCACCATCGACATCGACCAGCTTTTCCAGAACCGAATCGGGCACCTGGCGCATGCCGGAAAAGAACCGGAAATAGCGTGACGTATCGGACATCTGGGCGATGCCTTCGCGCAGGCGCGAGCTGTCATGCGGCCGGATGGGCCGCAGGTAGACGCGCCTGCCCGTCTCGAGATTCGTATAGATCGACCGGTTGTCCATACCGGTTATGTTGCACCGCAACATGGAGAAACAATGGCAGCACTGCACCTTTCGAAAGTTTCATGCTCCCGCTGCCATCGGGGTCTGGCCGCGAATTCTTGCAATCACCTTGCAACCGCCCCATTCGCCACCTCGCTTGCACGTTTCAGCCCCAATTCATGCGTAGGTCCAGTATCAACAATGATATGCTTGAAGGAGCAGACCCATGAAACGCTCGATGATCGCCCTCGCCGGCTTGACTATCGCCGCGACTGCAGCTGCCATTCCGGCTTCGGCCGAAGTGCCGCCGCCCCCGCCCGCCGTAAAAGCCGACATAACCCCGCAAAAGGCCTGTGACGACATTTCCATGTCGGTCTATTTCCCGGCCTATGAGTCGATGCTGTCGGCCTATTCCATGCGCGCCGTGAATGCCGCCAGCGACCGGCTGACCGGCTGTGCGGTGACCGTAATCAAGGCTGATGTCGTGTCCGAGGAAGCCCATTCCGACCCGGCCTTCGCCACCCTCTCCGAAGCCCGCGCTGAAGCCGTTCTGGACGCGTTCCACGCTCGCGGCATCCGCGCACCCGACATCAGCATGGACGTCACGCCCAAAATCGACGCGACTCTGCCGGCAGGCACCACCGCGCCGCTCGCCCGCCGGGTCGATATCGTCCTCACGGCAGAGCCCGGCTTCGGCCTCTGATACCTTTCCCCTTGGCTGGCACGGAGGGTGGTCACCGCTCCCCTTCGTCCAACTCACTGCCCCGGACCGGTCCCTGGACTGTCCGGGGCTTTTCTTTGCGCGAGAGGCCTAGTCGAAGAAGGACAGGACCGCCCCGGCAAGGCCGAGCGACACCAGGATGTGGCCCCAGTCGACCATCAGGCCGGGCAGGTAATGATAGAACCCGTAGACAAAATCATAGGCCAGGATCGGGAACGCCACGACCACGGCCAGCATCAGGGCTGTCGACACGCAGGCGGCAAGCCCCTTGGCGCCCTTGAGTTTCAGCACCCAGCCGAGCCCGAAGGCCAGCACCAGTTCGATCAGGAATCCGCCAGCCATCCAGGCGGGATTGGCATCTTTCGCCAAATCCGCTGTATAGCCACGCGCGGTCATCCACTGGCTGGAAAACAGCATTCCGTAGAAGATGTAGCCGACGAAGAACATGACAATGGCGGCCAGCAGCACGCCCAGCAGGTTCACTCCACTGAGTCTTGGCATGTTAAATCCTCCCAAGTTTCTTTCTTTTCCGGCTCACCTCGCTAAAAGTCCCGTTCCAGCGGGCAGCCAACACGAATATTGCCCCAAAACGCCTTAACCGGAAAGAAAACACGCCTATGACGCGACCCCGGCGCATCCTGATTACGTCCGCCTTGCCCTATATCAACGGCATCAAGCACCTCGGAAACCTGGCCGGATCGATGCTGCCAGCCGACGTCTATGCGCGCACGATGCGCCTGCTCGGCCATGACGTGACCTATATCTGCGCCACCGACGAGCACGGCACGCCGGCGGAACTGGCAGCGCAGGCAATGCAGATCCCGGTCCAGCAATATTGTGACGAGCAATACGCCATCCAGCGAAAGGCCGGCGAAGGCTTCAACCTGTCCTTCGACTGGTTCGGACGCTCCTCCCGCCCGGCAAACCATGCCCTGACACAGCATTTCGCGCAGGTCCTCGAGGCGCGCGGCCTGATCGAGGAGCGCACCTCGAAACAGGTCTATTCCGTCGATGACGGGCGTTTCCTGCCGGACCGCTATGTCGAAGGCACCTGCCCGCATTGCGGGTTCGAGAAAGCGCGCGGCGACCAGTGCGACAATTGCGGGCGCCTGCTTGACCCGATCGACCTGATCGATCCCTATTCCTCGGTCTCCGGCAGCAAGAATATCGAGATCCGCGATACCAAGCACCTCTACCTGCTGCAGGAGAAGTCGCAGGACGAAATCCGTGCCTGGGTGAACCGCAAGGGCGCCAACTGGCCGAGCCTGGCTGTCTCCATCGCCAACAAGTGGCTCGATGAGGGCCTGATCGCCCGCGCGATCACCCGCGACCTGTCATGGGGCGTGGAGGTGATCGGAACCGACGGCAAGGTCCGTCCCGGCTACGAGGACAAGGTCTTCTATGTCTGGTTCGATGCACCGATCGGTTATATCGCGGCGACGCAGGAATGGGCCGAAGCCACGGGCGGCGACTGGGAATCGCTCTGGCGCACGGACAAGGGCGCCGACGAGACCGAATACGTCCAGTTCATGGGCAAGGACAATGTCGCCTTCCACACGGTCAGCTTCCCCGTCACCCTGCTGGGCAGCGGCGAGCCGTGGAAGACCGTCGACAAGCTGAAAGCATTCAACTGGGTCACTTGGTATGGCGGCAAGTTCTCAACCAGCAACAAGCGCGGCGTGTTCATGGACCAGGCGCTGGACCTGTTGCCGGCCGATTACTGGCGCTGGTACCTGATCGCCAATTCACCGGAAGGGTCCGACGCGGCCTTCACCTGGGAAGGCTTCCAGGCGGCGGTCAATTCAGACCTTGCCAACGTACTTGGCAATTTCGTCAACCGGATCACCAAGTACTGCGTCTCCAAGTTTGACGGCAAGGTGCCTGATGGCGGAGAGCCGGGCGAGGCCGAGGCATGGATCACGGCCGAACTGTCCGAGCGCCTGCCGCGCCTGATCGACTATTACGAGGCGATGGAATTCCGCAAGGCCGCTGCCGAAACGCGCGCCATATGGGCTGCCGGCAACGAATACCTCACCAAGGCCGAACCCTGGGTGAAGTACAAGAGCGATGTCGATGCCGCCGCTGTCGGCGTGCGCACCGGCCTGAACCTGGCCGCCCTGTTCGGCATTCTCGCCCTGCCGATCATTCCGGAAACGGGCGCAAGGATTCTTGATGCTCTGGGCATTCCGCAGGAACACTGGAACTTCAACTTCCGCAGCCCGGAAGCCGTGCTGAACGCCCTGCCAGTGGGCCTCGCCATCACGCCACCGGACGTTCTGTTCCAGAAGATCGAGGACGAACAGGTCGCCGCATGGACCGAACAGTTCGGTGGCGGCGACGCCGCCTAATCGATCGGCCGCATCACGATCAGCTGGTTCACGCGGTTGGACCGCCGCTTGGCGAACAGCACATTGTGCAATTGCCAGATGCGGCCATCGCCCAGCGTGATCTCAAGGTCGCCGACCATCATCAGGCCCAGGATGCGGTGGCGCAGGAAATCGTCTGACCGGTAGCGGCACTTCGCGTTCGCACCGTTCTCCGACCGGTCTCCGCTGCCCCAGAAGACGCGCTCGTGCAGCTGCCCGGGAACGATGTCCCAGTATTTGACCCGGTCGAACCCGAAGATCATCATCGACCACAGCGCCAGGACCGACACGCCCATCACAAGGTAGAATGTCTCGCTCATGCGGACGTCCAGCGACAGCACGAAGTCGCCGATCGGCCCTGACAGTTTCGCCGTCGACGTCAGGATGACACCGATCACCAGGACGAGGCCGAAGATGACAGAGTTCGCCCCGCGCAACCGGACAGTCGTCGAGAAGATGACGAAGACCAGCGTGAACACATAGGTCAGCCCCATCGAGCGCTCTGCATCCGGACCATCCCCCAACCCGGTGAGGCCGATCAGCCAGAAGGCCAGCCCCAGGAACCAGACCGGCCACCAGTAGATGATCGCCGAATGCGAAAAGATGCGCAGCGGCTCGGAATTGCCGTCCAGCGCCATTTGCAGGGCTGGCTTGACCTTCTTGACCGGCTGCTTCGGCGCAGCGACCGGCGGCCGCGGTGATTCTGGTGTGTCGCTCATGTCCCGTCCCCTATCGTGTGCGTCAACGCACTGTCACAATAGGCCGGGGACGGCTGATCTCAAAGTGCCTCTCAGTTCGAAGGCGCCCAATCGGTCTCCGGCGGATAGATATCCGTGAACCCGCCGCGGATCGACGGCCCATAGATCGGGTTCGGCAGGACGAACCAGCCATTGCCCCAGAGACCGGCAATCGCAGGCGCCTCGGTCAGCGCCCTGCGCCCGGAAACGCTCAGCGTCTCGTCGTTGAACGGATCGGCAATGTCGCCAAGCTGGTCACCGACCAGCGCAATCACGCAATAGTTTTCGGAGATGATCTCCCGGCGGCCATCCTTGCCGGAACCGTCCGGCGCGTCTCCGCGCAGGAACAGCGTCGAGCGATGCGCGAAGGTACCGATTCCTGCAGCCTGCAACGTCTCTGCGGTTCCCGCAGCATTCCTGTTTTCACGGTTCGTGTTCACGATGACCGTCACGCCGGCCGCGCGGATGCGCTCCAGGCCTTCCAGCGCGCCCGGGATCGCAACCGCCTTGCCGGCACCGGTCTTCTCCCAGTCATCCCAGATCACCGGATCGAAGCCGATTCCCTTTCGCATGAAATAGCCCGTCGCCCCGATATTCCAGATCAGGGTTTCATCCGCATCAAACACCGCTGCCAGCGGCTTGCCTTCGCATGCGAGGAAAGACGGATCAGCTGGCGTGCTGTTCCGGGCGAGCACCACGCCATGCGCGGGTGCTTCAGCGGCCTTTGCCTCCACATAGCTGGCAATGGTCGACCAGGTCTGGCGCATGATGAGACTGGCTTCAGCGGAGCCGTACAGCCATTGGTGGGCCGGAAGGGGATCAGGCGCTTTAGCTTCTTGTTCCGACGCAGACGCTGATTCAGATGCCGACGCAGACGCTGAAGCCGATGCGTCGACAGGGCTAATGACAGCAGGTTGGTCCACCGGCGCTGTCTGGCAGGCTGCCAGAAGGGCCACGAATGCAAGAATCACGATCTGTTTCATGGGGCGAATTTCGGCCACTCCTCGGTAATTGTCCAGAGACGCTTCTCCACGAAGCCCTCAGCCCCGTTCGAACACCACAGCCAGGTTGTTTGCCGGCATCTCGGTAATGCCTTTCAGGGCCAGCCCGGCCTGCAAGGCCAGCGGCAGCAAGTCCAGGTCGAGGTCGCGTACGCCCCAGTCCGGGTCACGCCGTTTCAGGTCTTCGCTGAAGCGGGCATTCGATGGCGCCATCTCGCCCTCTCGCGCGAAGGGCCCATAGAGAAACAGGCGCCCGCCGGGTTTCAGCAAACGGCCAGCACCAGCAAACACGCCCCTCACCGCTGCCATCGGCGCGATGTGAACCATGTTGACCGACACGACCACATCCCAAGGGCGCGCGGCTTCCGCCTCGCCCCAGTCGGCACGGCTCGCATCCAGCACCAGGGGCCCGCGCAGCCTGCCCTGCCCCGCCGCCCGAACCCACGCCCGCTGGCTCTCGAGGCTCGCCGGATCAATATCGGAATACGTCCAGTCGAGGCCCGGCAGCGCCTCCGTCAGGAACGCCCCGTGTTCGCCAGTGCCGGATGCGATCTCGAGGACGCGCCCCTCAGTGGCAACCTGCTGCGCGAACACGTCCCGTATCGGTTCGCGGTTGCGTGCGACAGACGGCGAGTAGCGCCTGCCGTCTGCCGACGCATCGCGGTTTTCCAGCGCGACCGGCTTTTCCGGCCCCCCGGTCATGCGCGGGGCGTGAAACGCGCGCGCAGGTCGGGCTTCAGGATCTTGCCATTGGCGTTGCGCGGCAGCGGCTCGTCCTGGAACTGGATCTCGACCGGCACCTTGAACGAGGCGAGGAGCCCAGACAGGTGCGCACGCAGTTCGTCCTGCGTTGCCGTCTTGCCCGGCTTCAGCTGCACCACGGCGCCAACTTCCTCACCCAGCACCTTGTGCGGAATGCCGACAACTGCCGCGTCCATGATCGCCGGATGGTCGTAAAGCGCGCTTTCGACCTCGATGCAGTAGATGTTCTCGCCGCCCCGGATCAGCATGTCCTTGGCGCGGTCCACGAGGTAGAGGAAGCCTTCATCGTCAAGACGCGCCAGGTCGCCGGTCACGACCCAGCCGTTGCGGAACGTCTCGGCCGTCGCTTCGGGCCGGTTCCAGTAGCGCTTGCAGTTCATCGGGCCCTTGCACCACAGCTCGCCGACTTCACCTTCCGGCATGGGATTGCCGTCCGGGTCGCAGATTTTCAATTCAACCGCTCCCGGAGGTGCACCGGCGCTGGACGGCCGGTTCACATAGTCTTCGCCAATGTTCAGCGTCGCGGTGGCGCAGGTCTCGGTCATGCCCCAGCCATTGCCGGGCGCCGCATCCGGGAACCGCTTCTTGATTGTCGACACGAGTTCCGGTGCAGACGGCGCACCGCCATAGGAAATCGCCTCGATCGACGAAAGGTCATAGAGGTCGCGCTCAGGGTGCTCCAGCAGCTGCCAGGCAATGGCCGGCACGCCGCCAACCGCCGTGATCCGCTCGTTCTGGATGATCGGCAGCGCCTCGCCTGCATCCCACTTGTACATCGACACGATCTTGTCGCCGCGCAGCAGCGACGGGATCAGGATCGCGAACGCACCCGTGGCATGGAAGAACGGGATGGCGAGCAGGGTTGCCCGCTGCACGTTCGGATCGGGCTCGGGAATCGCCTCGCCACGGCGCAACAGCATGCGGCTCTGGCAGGTGAATGAATTGAACATGTTGGAAATCACCGCGCGGTGCGTGGCGAGGGCACCCTTCGGCTTTCCGGTCGTCCCGGACGTATACATGATGGTGGCCTCGTCCTCCGGCAGCAGTTCCACGTCCGGCAGGCCGATATCGTCCAGTCCCGCCCAGGCATGGGCATCGCCGATCACGGATTCCAGGCTGGAGACGCGCGGGTCGGCGTGCTCTTCACCCTTGTCGCGCGCGATGATGACATGCTTGAGGTCCGGCAGGTTCTTCATCTGGTCGCGGACGCGCTCGTAGATCTGGCCATCGACAACCGCCAGTTTCACGCCGGCAAAGGACAGGCCGTATTCCAGCTCCTCGCCGGTCCACCACGAATTCATCGGGGTCGCGATGGCGCCCAGGCTGGACGCAGCAAGGAAGGCAACCGGCCATTGCGGGTAGTTGCGCATGATCACGGCCACGCGGTCGCCCTTGCCGATGCCGTAGGTATCCCGCATCGCGGCGGCGAGGTGCTGCACGGCAAGCATCAAGGCGCGGAAGGTGACGCGCTCGTTCTCGTAGACGAGATAGTCGCGTTGCGGCCACGTTTCGTTCGCCAGTTCGAGGATCGAGCGGATCGTCGGCGGGGCGTTGGCATAGATCTTCATCTGCACGCCATTGATTTCAGCGTCGGCCAGTTCAAGCGGTGACCCCGGTCCTGCGAGCGCGGCATTCGCGTCGGCAATGGATATGACAGGCCAGTTTGGCGCGGCTGAATCTGCGGGCATTCGGTTTCCTCCAGGATTGTCTCGTCTGGCATACAGAAACCACGCCCGATCAGGGGTTAAAAGTGCCCTTTGTGCTGAAACCGCGATTATGAGGCAAAATAACGCCCCGGAACGGCCGTTCCGGGGCGTTTCCTGGTTCACTTGCGCGTGATTTGGCTGTGCAGCGGGCCTATTTTCCAAAATCGCAGAAATGCAGGGTGCGAGGCGTTCCGTCGGCTTCCACCGCCTGATAGCCCCGGCCTGTCAGCGCGTCGTCCTCGCAGAGATAGCCGATGTCATACATCGCAACCAGCGCCGCATTGTCCGGCGTCAGGTTATTCGCGATCATCAGGTCGATCGCCTCCTGATGCATGCCGAGTTCCATGAGGAAATCGAATTTCTGCAAGCGGGTCGTTTCTGGCTGGCCGAGTTGCGCGTGGAGCGCTGTCGCCTTGGCGCGGGCCGAATCCAGCATCGGGACGGCGGCAGTGTGCCATTCGGTATCGGGATAGGTGTCGATGACTTCCTCGAAATCCTCGATTGCGCCGGTCGTGTCATAACCACCCGGGCCAAACCGGATCTCGCCACGGCGATACACGATTTCGGCGTATTCCTCACGATTGAGCGCCGGGTTGCCCAGCAACTGGGTCAGGCGGTCCAGCGCCGCCTGGGTATTGCCCGCAGCGACGAGGTCCTCGACGGTCTGCATCGCCATTTCAAAGGCGGTGGCCTGCGGTTCAGCCGCTGACGTGGAATCGACGGCGACTGCCGTCCTGTCTGGCGCTGGCGTGGACGAACAGGCTGCCAGGGCCAGGGCGGAAACGGCGGAAACAAGCAAGGTGCGGATCATCAGGGGGAACTCCATCAGGCGTTTTGAAAAGGTAGCGTCTTGTGCCTAGCGGTAGAAGGCGCGCAGAGTCGGGGCGGATTTGTGAAATTTGTGTGGTGCTTCAGGCTCAATCGGCCGGACACCAGTAGGCATCCTCCAGATCGTCACGCCGGTCGCCCACTGTGTACACCTTGTCGCCCGTCTCGTCGCCCATGCAGACAAAGCCGGCCTGTGCGAGGTCCGCCAGCTGGGCCGGGTTCGGGCTGATTCCCGACTTGCGATACCGCGCGGCGGCCTCGTCATGCGCCCCGAGCACCCACATGCTGTCAAACCATTGCGACAGGCTCAGCATGCGCTGCAGCCCGGCCTCGATCGTTTCGACATCGGTTTCTGCAAATTCAAGCTCTTCGCGGGCATTGGGACCAAGAGGATGCGCCGGTGCCAGCGCCAGCATCGCCTTGAAATCCTCGACTGCGCCGCGCCGGTCGTCGCCATCCTGCCGGCGCAGGCTGCCGCGCGCATAGAGTGCCCGGGCCCGCTGGTCATCCGTCAGCGTCTGGCGCTCCAGCAGGCCTGTCAGCACGGCATCGGCCTTGTAGGGATTGGCCTCGCCCTTTGCCTCGACCATCACGGATTCAAAGGGCGGGCCCGTCTCGACGGGCGGCGGGGTGGCGCATGCGGCCAGGAACAGGGCGAATGCGAGAACGCGAAATGGAATCAGGCGGGGAGTCATGCGCTGACCCTACTCCGGGTCAGACTCGCCAAACAAATTGCATTTCCGTCATGCGCGGGCGAACCGGTCGATCTCGGCAATGTCGCCGCGTCCGAGCGCCTCGATGGCGCGGGCCGCGATGTGGCGGGCTGTCAGCCCGGCTGTCTCGTACATGGCCTGTGGCGCATCATGGTTCTGGAACACGTCCGGCAATGTCATCGGGCGGATCTTGAGGCCCCGGTCCAGCGCGCCGACCTTGGCAAGGTGTTCCAGCACGAAACTGCCGAACCCGCCGGTTGCGCCTTCTTCCAGCGTGATCAGCACTTCATGGTCGCGCGCAAGGCGTTCCACGAGGTCGGTATCCAGCGGCTTGGCGAAGCGGGCATCGGCCACCGTGGCCGACAGGCCCTGCGCCATCAGCATCTCGGCAGCCCTCAGGGCCTCCTGCAGGCGTGTGCCATAAGACAACAGCGCAATCGTCGTACCCTCGCGCAGGACACGGCCCTTGCCGATCTCCAGCGGCTGCAGCACGTCCGGTATTTCAACGCCGGTGCCTTCGCCGCGCGGGTAGCGGAACGCGCTTGGCCGGTCATCAATGTCGGCGGCAGTCACCACCATGCGGGCCAGTTCAAGCTCGTCCGATGCAGCCATGCAGATGATGCCCGGCAGTGCCCCGAGATAGCCGATGTCGAAACTCCCGGCATGGGTCGGGCCATCCGCGCCGACAAGACCGGCCCGGTCGATCGCGAAACGGACCGGCAGGCTCTGGATGGCGACGTCATGCACGACCTGGTCATAGCCGCGCTGCAGGAACGTCGAATAGATCGCCGCGAACGGTTTCATCCCGTCGGCAGCGAGGCCGGCGGCAAATGTCACGGCATGCTGTTCGGCGATACCGACATCGAAGGTGCGCTCCGGGAACGCCGTCTGGAAGACATCAACACTGGTACCGGACGGCATGGCTGCGGTGATCGCGCAGATCTTGTCATCCGTTTCGGCGAGCTTTGTCAGCGTCTGCCCGAATACTTTCTGGTAGGCGGGCGCCGACGGCTTCGCCTTCGCCTGCTCGCCCGTGATCACCGAGAACTTGGACACACCGTGATACTTGTCGGCCGAATTCTCGGCTGGCGCATACCCCTTGCCCTTCTGCGTCACGGCATGGATCAGGATCGGCCCCTCGCGCATCGCCTTCACATTCTCGAGGATCGGGATCAGCGTATCGAGGTCGTGTCCATCAATCGGGCCGATATAGTAGAAGCCCAGCTCCTCGAACATCGTGCCGCCCATCGCAAAGCCGCGCAGGTATTCCTCGGCGCGCCGGGCCGGCGACTCCAGGCCGATCGGGCTGACAACCTTCTTGGCGATGCGCCGCAGGCCGCGATACGGCCGCGACGAGACCAGCCGGGACAGGTAATTGCTCATCGCCCCAACGGGCGGCGCAATCGACATGTCATTGTCGTTGAGGATCACGATCAGGCGCGACTTGTCGGCGCCGGCATTGTTCATCGCCTCATAGGCCATGCCTGCCGTCATCGAGCCGTCGCCGATCACGCAGATCACGTGGTTGTTCTTGCCCTGCAGGTCGCGCGCCTTGGCAAAGCCGAACCCGGCCGAGATCGAGGTTGCAGCATGCGCCGCGCCGAACGGGTCGAACGGGCTTTCGTCGCGCTTGGTGAAGCCGGACAGGCCGCCACCCTGCCGCAGCGTTCGCATCTGGTCGCGCCGTCCGGTCAGGATCTTGTGCGGGTAGCACTGGTGACCGACGTCCAGGATCAGCTTGTCGGCGGGCGCATCAAACACGGCGTGGATCGCCACCGTGAGTTCCACGACGCCCAGGCCTGATCCAAGGTGGCCGCCCGTGACGGACACGACATCGATCACTTCCTCGCGGACTTCATCGGCGATTTGTTTCAATTCGGCACGCGACCGACCTTTCAGGTCGTCCGGCGAATGGATCGCATCCAGTAGGCGGTTCGGAGTGGTGTCGGTCATCTTTCTCTGGACCTTGTACGCGTGTTCGCCGGAAATTGGTACAATACCGGTGTTTTCATTATGACGCGCTCTGCTTAACGCGTTCTATCCAGGACGAAATCAACAGATTGCAGCAATATATCGGCCTTATTGCGGAATATTGCGAGATGCTCTTTCGCCTGTGCGGCAAGAAGGCGTACGCGCTGGCGGGCGCCTTCCACCCCCAGCAGGGTCACGAAATTCGCTTTTCCGGCCGCTTCGTCACTACGCAGGGGCTTGCCGACTTCCGCCTCGTCGCCGGTTGCATCCAGCAGGTCATCGGCGATCTGGTAGGCAAGGCCGACATCATTGGCAAACCCGGCCAATGCATTCCGCTCCGGCTCGCGCGCATGGCCGATAATGCCCGCGGCCTCTGTCGCGTAGGATATCAGCGCACCGGTCTTCAGGCGCTGCATCCGGGTGATTGTGTTCAGGTCACGCGGGCTTGCGCCTTCCAGCATGTCGATCATCTGGCCACCGACCATGCCCCGCGCGCCGGCCGCATCGGCAAGACGTTCGATCAGCATCGCCCTGACCGCCGGGTCGTCATGGGTCTCGCTGGACGCCAGTATCTTGAACGCAAGGGTCAGCAGGGCATCGCCCGCGAGCACCGCTGTTGCCTCGTCAAAGGCCTTGTGCACGGTCGGCTGGCCCCGTCGGAAGTCGTCATCGTCCATGCAGGGCAGGTCATCGTGAACCATGGAATAGGTGTGGACGCATTCGAGCGCCGCGCCGGTGCGCAACAGGCTCTTTTCGGGGGCGTCGAACATCGCTCCGGCTTCCAGCAGGAAGAACGGCCGCATCCGCTTGCCATTGGCCAGCGCCGCGTGGCGCATCGCGCGCATCAGGTCTGCTTCGGGGCCACTGGCAGGCGGGATCAGTTGATCGAGGGCAACCGTGATCTTGTCAGCCACTTCCTTCAGTCGCAGCCCGAAGTCAGGATCCTCCCGCATTTTCCCGTCGACCTTATTCAAAATTGGCTGGCTCGGTGGTGACGCCTCCGGCCCCCTGTACAATCTGCTCAACTTTCAGCTCTGCGGATTTCAGGCGCGACTCGCAGTGCGCCTTCAGCGCCGCGCCACGCTCATAGATCGCGATCGACTTTTCCAGTTCGACTTCGCCCGCTTCCAGCTGCTTGACGATGCCCTCAAGCTCGCCGAGCGCCTCTTCGAAGCTCATCTTGTCGACGGGTTTTTCTTTCGCATCAGCCATAGGGATCACCAGCCTTTTCGTTTGGGCGGACTCTAGAGCGCCGGTCTGGCACCCACAACCTCTTTAGCGACTACTTGCCGATGTATTCGTAGACCCGATGGCTCCAATAGCCATCGCCACCATCGACGACGCATCGCCAGCCACGCTTCTTTATCTCGGGCCGCAGCATGCGATTGAACCAGCCATGGGCCGCAAGATAGACCTTCTGGTTCTCCGAGGCCTCGTGGAGCTTTTCGGCCGCCAGCGCGGCGCGGATGCGCGCTTCGTTGACGCTCTCCCCGTCCAGCGAGTGCCCGCTGAGCCAGGCAGCACGGGCGAGAATGTTCCACGTCTTGGGCAGGTATTTCACACCGATGATGCGCGGCGGCGGCAAGGGCGCTTCATTGAACACCGGGTCATGGATCGCAGGCAGGTGCGGCGCCGCCCGCGCAGCGGTTTCCTGCGCGCGGATTCTGCCGGAAGCAAACACGATATCTGCATCGGCGACAGTCGCCTGCAATATCTCGGGCGCAACCTGGCCTTCGGCCAGCCGGCTCTCCTCATAGCGGTTCCACCAATCACGATAGTCACGCCAGCCAAGGCGGGGGCCAGCCGTACGGTCAAGCGCAGGCCGCCCATGGCGTGAGACCACAATTGGACCACGCTGGGGTCTTGTCGATGTCGCGCCAGGCACCGGCATACAGGCTGTTCTTCACTATTTGTGGGGCCCCGCGAGCCCACTTCTGGTTTTGCCACTAGCCGGGTTGGGGACATGCGGCAAGGCGCCATTGACGCCTGCTGCCTGTATCCTGTTGAAGACCGGGGGCCTACAGCCCGCGCCACACCCGCTTCTTGCACGCCGCATTGTCTTCCAGCTTGCATCTGTGCAGCGTCATGATCACCGTTTCGCCCCGGCCGATCAGGTGGTCCATCGGCACAAAGCCGACCGAGGCCCGTTCGGCCTCGACGCTGAGAGGACAGCCGACCTGGTCGACCACGCCATCCACCGGCGGGCAGTGTCCCGACAGGAACCGGCTATCGAGTGAATTGTCCCGGTTGTCGCCCATCATGAACATATGGCCTGCCGGCACGACGAACAGCACCGTATTGTCGCCGCGATCGCCCTTTTCCTGGCGATAGGTCAGCCAGTTCTTGCCGTCATCCGTCGTCTCGCGATATTCGCGGGCCGTAACGCTGCGGGTCTCGTTGTGCGGCTTGTAGCGTACCGTGCGGTCGTACGTGCTCTCGATCGGCTCGCCATTAATATACAATTCCTCGCCGATCATCTGGATCCGGTCGCCCGGCAGGCCGATCACCCGCTTGATCATCACCCGGCCGGTATGCGGGTGCTCGAACACCACGACCTCGCCACGCTTCGGGTCACGCGCAAAAATGCGGCCCTTGCCGATGGGCAGGTAACGTCCCCAGCTGAACGGCAGCGAATAGCGGTCATAGCCATAGGCGAATTTCGCGACGGCCACGCGGTCACCCACCTGCAGCGTCGGCACCATGCTTTCCGACGGAATCACCCGCTGCTCGTAGAGCAAAGTCGAGAAAATCAGGAAAATCGGGACAAACACGGCGAGGGTTGCCCCCCATTCGCGCAGCTCGCGCTTCACCTTTTCCCCAAACGTCAAATGGTCTTCTTCCCCTTTGGGGGCGGCCTGTTCGCCATCACTTGCCATCGGGATCTCACCTGGTTCAGCCACTGTCAGCCGTCTTCTTAGACGAAACCGGTTCGAGTTGCGAAGGTGTAAACTGTCCCGTCACTGCAAAACGCCTGTCCGGACAGGAATTCCGGCGCTGGCATCTCAAACAAGGCTGTAGCGGCTGACCCCGTCATCGCCAGTGTGCGCAACCACCTCGCCGCGATGGATCAGGCAGTTGAGATGCGCGATCGCCTCGCCCGTCGCCATGCCAACCTCGTCAGCCGCGATGGCCCGCCCGAACAGGCTGGTGAATGTGTCCATCACCTTGATCGGGCCCGATTCCATCCGGCGCTTCAGCCGCGCCAGCCCGGTCTCATGCCCGTCGATCAGGTGACGAAGGCGGGCATGCGCGCCCCGGAAAGGCTCGTTATGGGCCGGCAGCACCAGAACATCCTCCGGCAGCCGGTCGAGCAGCTTCTGGCAGCTATCCATCCAGTCAAGCAGCGGGTCGGCGTCCGGTTCGGTCGGGTGTACGGACACGTTCGAGGATATGCGCGGCAGCAGCTGGTCACCGGATATCAGCAGGTTCAGGGCCGGGCAGTAGAGGCAGGCATGTTCCGGCGAATGGCCGTTGCCGATGATGACCTCCCAGTCCTGGCCCGCCATCCTGAAAGCACCGCCATCGGCCAGGCGGTGGAAGGCGTCCGGCATCTGGCTGACACCGCGCCCGAACCCGCCGAACCGTTTCTGGTAATCCGCGATCTGCGCGTCATCCCACCCGGCTCGCCGGTAGAAATCGACCCCCGTCTTTGGCGCCTCGCGGCCGGTATCGGCCACAAGCATCCTGCAGGTTGTATATTCCAGCCGGCTCATCCACAGGGCGGCGCCATATTTGTGGCACAGCCAACCGGCGCAACCGACATGGTCGGGGTGCATGTGGGTGACCATCACGCGTTTCAGTGGCTTGTCGGGCGTAATCCGTGCCTCGATCAGGCTTTTCCAGGCCGTCCGCGTTTCCGGCAGGGGCAGGCCGGTGTCCACGATCGTCCAGCTGTCGCCGTCATCGATGAGCCAGAGGTTGATGAATTTCAGCGAAAAGGGCAGCGGCATGCTGACCCATTCGATGCCGGGCGCCACACGAATCGTCTCGGCCAGGCCCGGCCTCGCCTCACCGTGCGGATAGGCGAGGTTGGGGCGTTTCCGTGTCTTGGTCTGAAATCCGTCCATGACCCAGCATATGCGCCCCCGGCATCGCGTCGAGCCATCACGCCGGGTCATCCCGCCGGACGCAGCCCCCGCCAGGACCAGCGAGCAAGCTGGCTATTTGAGCGGTGTGCGCTTGCGCGGGGCGAGCTTCGTCCGCTTGAATTTCGGCTCGTTCGGCTTCGGCTTGGACGACGCTGGGGCATCGCCGCGCGGCTTGCCGGCCGGTTTCTTGCCTGCCCCGCCCGGCCGCTTGCCCGGAGGCGGCGGACGCCGCTGCGGCACGACCTCGACAGGCACCGCCGGCGCTGCCGAGAACCCCTGCGCCTCCCAGCGCAGCAGCTCGTCACGCTCGCGTCCGCTGATCGGACGCCACTTGCCTTCCGGCAGGCCAGCCAGCTCCAGCGGCCCGATCCGCACACGTATCAGGTCGATCACGCGCAGGTCCACCAGGTCGCACATCCGCCGGATCTGCCGGTTGCGGCCCTCGCGCAGGATGAATTTCAGCTCGTTGCCCTTGATCACCGTCACCGCCGCCGGCCGCAATTGCCGCCCGTCCAGTTCCAGGCCGTGGCGCAGCTTCACCAGCTTGTCCTCGGTGACGTCGCCGCGCACCTTGACGTGGTATTCCTTCTCCAGCTTGCTCTCCGGCCCGATCAGCGCCTTCGCCAGCACGCCGTCCTCCGACAGGATCAGCAGGCCGTGCGAATCCTTGTCGAGCCGACCGAGCGGGGCCAGCCGGTTGTTGCGCCCCGGAATGGCGTGGGCCCGGCCTGACAGGGTGTCTTCGGTAATCAGCCGCACGGCCGGTATCTCGCCCGGCTCGGGCGTGCCCGACACGATGCCGACCGGCTTGTGGAACATCAGGGAAAGCTGGTTGTCCAGCCGCCGCGCCGCCTTTTCGGTCAGGGTCAGCGTCTGCCCGTCCTCGATCCTGTAGCCTGCCTCGGTCAGCACTTCGCCATTGATCTTGACGAGGCCCTTCTCGATCAGCGCGTCGGCCTCGCGCCGCGAGCACACGCCCTCGGTCGCCAGCCACTTGTTGACGCGCATCGGCTCGGCGCCGGAATAGGTCTTGGTCCACGCCATGGCCGGACAATGCCTCCTGCGGCTGTTTCGGCACCTCTTACAGTTGCGCCCTGCCCGTCGCAACTGATGGTCGACACGCCGGACAGCTTCATCCATAAGCCCGCGTCGATGACCCAGCCAGCCGCCCCCCTCTCGACACCCGTGCTGGCCTTTGCGCTGCTGATCATCGGCACGACGCTGGGCATCGCCGGAACCGACCTTGTCCTGCCCGCCGTACCGGGCCTGCCGGACACGCTGGGCGGCAGCCAGGCCATGGCCCAGCTCGTCCTCGCTGCCTTCGTTGCAGGCGGCTGTGTCGGGCTTGTCCTCTATGGCGAACTCGGCGCGCATTTCGACCAGCGCAACCTCCTCGTCCTGTCCTTCATCGCCTACGCCATCATCTCGCTGGCCTGTGTCCTTGCGCCATCGCTGCCGGTACTGGTCGGCCTGCGCTTCGCCCAGGGCCTCACCGGTTCGGCCGCTGCCGTGTTTGCACCCGGCATGATCCGCGCCCTGTTCAGCGAGGCCCGCGCCGTGCACGCGCTCGGCGTCATGGCCAGTGTGGAATCCCTCGTGCCGGCTCTCGCGCCCGTCATCGGCGTCTGGCTGCTGGTCGCCTTCGGCTGGAAGAGTTCCTTCATCCTGATCGGCGGACTGAGCTGCGTGGTCGCCGCGCTGGTTGCCATGCTGCGCCACCGCCTGCCGCCGCCTGACCCGACACGCGGCGCCGGCAGCTACCTTCGCCTCGCGACCAGCCCTGTCTTCCTGCGCTACGCGCTCAGCCAGGCATTCACGCTGGGCGGCCTGCTGATCTTCGTGTTCGGCGCACCTGCCATGATCACCAAGGGGCTGGACGGCACCCTGAACGATTTCATCATCATGCAGGTCACCGGCATCACCGTGTTCATCATCGGGTCGAATGTCGCCGGACGGCTCGCCGACCGGTTCGGCGCTGAACCCATGATCGTGTTCGGCACATGGCTGTCAGCGGCGGGCCTGGTGGCGCTCGCGGCCTATGGCCTGGTCGGCGGAACCCATCCTCTGGCGCTCGCCATCCTGTTCGTGCCCGTGAACCTCGGGCTTGGCCTGCGCGGCCCGCCGGGGTTTTTCCGCGCCATTCTGGCCGCGAACGGAGACGACGCACGCGGCGCGGCCCTGGTGCTCGTGGCCATCCTGTCCACGACCGCAGCGGGAACCGCTGTGGCCGCGCCCTTCGTCACGCTGGGGATTGCACCGCTGGCCGCCATCGCAGCAGCGGTGTCGTGCGGATCGGCGCTCTGCTTGCTCGCCTTGCCGAAACTGCCGGGCTGACCTGGTTCAGGCGATCCCGAACAGGGCTTCCGAATTGTCGAGGAACTTTGATCCCCCTTCGGTGATGCCCGCCACGCGGCCCGGTGCCGAGGCCAGCGCCGTCTCCGCGAAAAAGCCTGCCAGCGCCAGTCGCCGCGCCCGTGCCGCGCCATCGCTGCTGCGTGCCGCCACCGCCGCCCGCGTCAGGAAATGCCCACCGATCACGTCGCCGGCGAGTTCGAGATAGGCCGTCGCCCCGGCCAGCGCCTTGTCCTGTTCGCGGCTTTTCATCTGCGCCAGCATCCAGTCGCTCGCTTCGCGCAGCGCGTCGGCGCCCGCCTTCAGCCGGTCGGCAATCTGCACCAGCTGCGGATCATTGGTCGCCCGCGCCGCCGCGGCCGAGGCCTCGACCTCGCCCAGCATCACGCGCATCGACTCGCCGTTCGTGCCGCTCAGCTTGCGCCCGACAAGGTCAATCGCCTGGATACCGTTGGTGCCTTCATAGATCGGCGCAATCCGCGCATCGCGGTAAAGCTGCGCCGCCAGTGTCTCGTTCATGAAGCCCATGCCGCCATGCACCTGCACGCCCATGCTGGCCACTTCCACGCCCATGTCACTCGACCAGGCCTTGGCAATCGGCGTCAGCAGGTCCTCGCGCAGCTTCGCCGCCGCCCGCACATTCGCGTCAGGCGCGGCTTCGGCCAGGTCGGCGGCCACCGCGCATGCGTAGCAGATCGCCCGCGCCGCCGCGACGCGGGCCCGCATCGTGGTCAGCGTCCGGCGTACGTCAGCATGGTGCAGGATCGGCGCCGGCCCGTCGACGCCTTCCACCTTGCCCTGCTTGCGGTCCTGCGCGTAGGCGAACGCCGTCTGGTAAGCGGCCTCACCGACAGCCACGCCCTGCAGGCCGACATTCAGACGCGCCGCGTTCATCATCGTGAACATGCAGGCCAGCCCCCGGTTCTCCTCGCCGATCAGCCAGCCGGTCGCGCCGTCATATTCCATCACGCAGGTCGGCGAGGCGTGGATGCCCATCTTCTTTTCAAGCCCGATGCATTTGGCCCCATTGCGCGCGCCGAGGCTGCCATCCGCGTTCGGCAGGAATTTCGGCACCAGGAACAGCGACACGCCGCGCGAGCCCGCTGGCGCATCCGGCAGGCGCGCCAGCACGAGATGCACGATGTTCTCGGCGACATCATGGTCGCCCCAGGTGATGTAGATTTTCTGTCCACTGATGGCATAGCTGCCATCCGCGTTGGGCACGGCTTTTGATTTCAGCGCGCCGACATCACTGCCCGCCTGCGGCTCGGTCAGGTTCATCGTGCCTGTCCATGTGCCGGAAACGAGATTGGGCAGGTAGGCCGCCTTCAATTCGTCCGTGCCATGCGCCAGCAGCGCCTCGATCGCCCCGAAGCTGAGCAGCGGGCAAAGGCCGAATGCCATGTTGGCGGCGTGGAACATCTCCATCACGGCCAGCGACAGGGCCTTGGGCAGGCCCTGTCCGCCCCATTCTTCGGGCGCCGTCAGGCCCATCCAGCCGCCATCGCGGAACGCGGCATAGGCTTCAGCAAACCCCGGAGCGGCTTTCACGCCGTCTTCGGTCAACACCGCGCCGGTCGAATCGCCGGACTGGTTCAGCGGCGCCAGCACATCGCGGGCGAGCTTTGCCGCCTCTTCGAGGATCGGCGCCAGCAGGTCGGCGTCATACGCAGCGAATTCCGGAAGACCCTCAAGCCGGTTCAGGCCGGCGACGGCTTCGAGCGTGAAGGTCATCTCTGCGATGGGGGCATCGTAGGCCATGGGCCGATCTCCAGATTGTGAATAGCACTTATTCGGGATAAGCTGTTAACGCGCCTGTGGCCAAGGTCCAAGAGCAGACCATATCCGTTCAAACCATGATCCCTGCCCTTACCAAGGAGTATTCAATGCGCCTGCTACTCATTTCCGCATCCGCACTCGCACTCGTCGCCTGTGGTGGCCCGGCCACCTCGACAAACACGGCTGAAGCCCCGGTCGTGGCCGAAGCCACGCTCACCGCCGCGCCAGCCGCCGAAGTCACATACGCCAAGGCTGCCACCTACCACCTTGATCCTAATCATGCGTCGCTGATCTGGCGGGTAAGCCACCTCGGCATGTCCAACTACACGGCCCGCTTCACCCAGTTTGACGCGACGATCGAGTTCAATCCGGACGACGCGTCGCTGACGTCGGTCAGCGCAACGATCAATCCGCTTTCCGTCGAAACCCACTATCCGGGCGACTTCAAGGCTGGGCACCCCGACAGCCCCTATGACGGCTTCAACGAGGAAATAGCCAACAGCCCGGATTATCTCAACGCAGGCGAGTTTCCTGAAATCACCTTCCAGTCGACATCGATCACCACGACCGGCCCCGATACCGGCACCGTCACTGGCGACCTGTCCTTTCTGGGGGTGACCAAGCCGGTCACGCTCGACGTGAAATACAACGGCGTCACCAATTTCCCGTGGGCCCCGGAAGCAGACCATATCGGTTTCTCGGCAACGGCAACGCTCAACCGGTCCGATTTCGGCCAGACCGTCGGCGCACCTTATGTCGGTGACGAAGTCGAGGTGATCATCGAGGCCGAGTTCGACGAAGTCGTCCCCGCCCAGGCGCCCACCGAGGAATAGTCCGGTCATCCCCAGCGATGTTTCGAAACAGCATCTCCAGGTACACGATTGTCGCGATCGGCCTTCACTGGGCGATCGCGGCACTCATCCTTTTCATGATCTGGCTTGGCTGGAACATGGAAGACAACGAGACCCGCTACCAGCTGCACAAGTCGGTCGGCATCACGATCCTGATCCTCACCGTCGCCCGCATCATCTGGCGGGTCATGAACCCGCCCCCGGCCCTGCCCTCCCGCATGCGCCCCCTGGAAAAGCGCGCATCGCACTTCGTCCATATCGGGCTCTACGCCCTGATGGTCCTGATGCCGCTGCTCGGATGGGCAATCGTATCGACCACCGATTTCCGCGTGCCGACGGTCCTGTACGGAACAGTCAGCTGGCCTGAACTGCCGTTCCTGTCGGGTCTCAGGGGCAACAAACCCGTGCACCAGGTCCTCGAATTCCTGCATTCAAAAGGCGCATGGGTCATCATCGCGCTGCTGGTGCTGCATGTCGGCGGCGCGCTGAAGCATGAATTCTCGCCCGACGAAGGCGTGCTCAAGCGCATGTTCCCGTTCTTTTTCGGCAAGACCCAGCCCCCGCGCCAGCCTGCGCGCGGTTTCCTGGTGGCTTTCGGCGGCGCTGCCCTGCTGTTTGCGGCCATCGCCGGCGCGCCCCTGATCGGTCAGGCCCTGTCGCCGTCACCATCCATGCGCCAGCTGCCGCCGTCCAATGCCCTTCCGGCACCCGTGACCGATGCGCCGATCGCGGCGAACTGGGATGTCGACTATGCAAGATCCGAAATCCGCTTTTCGGGCGTCCATGACGGCAAGGAATTCTCCGGCACGTTCAGTGGCTGGACGGCCAATGTCGCCTTCTATCCGGACAACCTTGTCGATTCCCATGTCGAGGTGACCATCCCGACCGGCTCGGGAAAGACCGGCAAGAAGCTGTACAATGACAGCCTCCGTGCCCCGGAATGGTTCGACATCAGCAATTACCCCGTCGCGACCGCCACCTTGTCCGACTTTGCGGCCACCGCCAGCGGCTACACGGCGACCGCGACGCTGCAGCTGAAGAAAAGCCGCGCCAAAGTGCCGCTCGACTTCACGCTCGTCATCAAGGACGACGTGGCAACGCTGACCGGCGAAGCCGTGTTCTCCCGCAAGTCCCTGAATCTCGGCCAGATATCAGACCCCGAAGCCAGCTGGGTCAGCGACAATGTCACCGTCACGGTCACCGGCCAGGCCACGCGCAAGCCTGTTCCGTAACCGGCCCGCCAGTGCTAAGGCCGCGGCCATGACCGCGAAGATCGTCCTCCCGACGCCGGACACCCTGGCCCGTGCTGCAGACATCCTGCGCACAGGCGGGCTCGTCGCCATGCCCACCGAGACCGTCTACGGCCTCGCCTGCGACGCTGCCAATCCGGATGCCGTCGCCGGGCTCTACGCCGCCAAGGGCCGGCCGCGCTTCAACCCGCTGATCGCCCATGTCGCCTCCCAGGCGATGGCCGAACGCGAGGCCGTGTTCACTCCGCTGGCCCGCGCGGCCGCCGAGCGCTTCTGGCCCGGCCCGCTGACCCTTGTCCTACCCGTGGCGGCCACGGGTAGCGTCTGCGACCTGGCCCGCGCCGGTCTCGACACGATTGCCCTGCGCCGCCCGGTCCACCCCGTCGCGCAGGCCCTGCTCGACACGTTCGGCGGCCCGCTCGTCGCCCCCTCGGCCAACCGGTCGGGCCATATCAGTCCCACGACGCCTGCCCATGTCCTCGCCGATCTCGCCGACCGGATCGCGCTGATCCTGGATGGCGGCCCCTGCGCCATGGGCATCGAGTCGACCATCGTGGACTTCACCGGCGAGACGCCCAGGCTCCTGCGCGCCGGCGCGCTCGAGACCGCCATGATCGAGGACGCGCTTGGCGTCACCTTCGCCCGTCCTGGCACCGACGCCGGCATCACGTCTCCCGGCCAGATGAAGAGCCACTATGCCCCCCGCGCCGCCCTTCGCCTCGACGCTGCCACCCCGATGTCCGGCGAAGGCTATCTCGGCTTCGGCGACCATTGCCCGCGGGAAGGCAACCTCTCCCCCACCGGCGACCTGGCCGAGGCCGCCGCGAACCTGTTCGCCATGCTGCGCGCCCTCGATGCCCGCTTCGACCGCATCGCCGTGGCACCCATCCCGCACACCGGCCTCGGCGAAGCGATCAATGATCGCCTCGCCCGCGCCGCCCACCGCGACTGACCCCGACCATCCCACTCGCGCGCCCTCACCACCTCTGCTAAGCCACGCGCATGCACCCGGCCCGCCACTTCCTCGACACCCGTATCCAGACGCTCGTCGCCCGTGCGCGCGCCCACCCGTTCGCGCTGGTCTGCGCGTCGGACGGCACGCACGTTCACGCGGCCCACGCGCCGGTCCTGCTCGATGAAACCGATGACCTGCCGGTGCTGCGCTTTCATCTCTCCGCCGGAAACGCCGTGACGGCTGCCCTCCTTGCCGGCAATCGCAGCCTCGTCGTTTTCACGGGCGACCACGCCTATGTTTCGCCGGACTGGTACGGGCTGCCAGACCAGGTCGGCACATGGAATTATCTCTCGGTCGAGGCAGAAGGCCCTGTCACACACCTGGACAAGGCCGGCTCGACCCGCCTGCTCGACGACCTCTCCGACCTGTTTGAATCCGGCCTCGCCCCCAAGCCGGCCTGGACCCGCGCCAGGATGACGCCAGGCCGCTTCGACGCCATGCTGCCCGGCATCCGTGCCTTCTCGCTCGTCCCTTCCCGGTTTGAAGGCATCACCAAGCTCAGCCAGAACAAGCCGCAATCGGCGCAGGACGGTGTCATCGCCGCCCTGTCGGAACGCGACGAAGGTATCGCCATCGCCAATCACATGCGTAAACTCTCATCATGACCCAGCCGCCCGCCGCCTTCCTCACCGCTGCCAAGGACCTGCTCGGCCCCAAAGGCTGGAGCGAGGATCCCGAACGCCTCAGCGAAGTGTCCACGCCCTGGCGCGGCACATTTACGGGCGAGACGCCATTCCTCGCGCGCCCTGCCAGCACCGCAGAAGCCGCCGCCCTGGTAAAGCTGTGCGCTGCCCACCACGTCGCCATGACCCCGCAGGGCGGCAATACCGGCCTGGTCGACGCCGGCACGCCGCATGGCGAGATCGTGGTCTCCATGACCCGCATGAACACGGTCCGGTCCGTCGATCCGTTCAACAATTCGCTCGTCATCGAGGCCGGCGCGCCCCTCGTCACCGCGCAGGCCGCCGCCGAGGAGGCCGGGCGTCTCTTCCCCCTGTCTCTCGGCTCGGAAGGCACCGCCACGATCGGCGGCCTGATCTCCACCAATGCCGGCGGCGTCAACGTGCTGCGCTACGGCATGATGCGCGACCTGATCCTCGGCCTCGAAGTCGTCCTGCCCTCGGGCGAGGTCTGGGACGGCCTGTCGGGCCTGCGCAAGAACAATACCGGCTATGACCTGAAACACCTGTTCGCCGGGGCCGAAGGCACGCTCGGCCTGATCACCGCCGCAACGCTGAAACTGTTCCCGCAGGTCCAGCGCGCCAGCGCCTGGGTCTGCTGCGACAGCACGGAAGACGTCGTCGCCCTGCTCGCCCTCGTGCGCCAGCATGCGGGCGACACGGTCACCAGTTTTGAAATCATTCCCGTCAACGCCGTCGACATGGTGCTGACCGACGTGCCCGGCACACGCGACCCACTGCCCTCTGCCCTGCCTTGGCGCGTCCTGATGGAAGTCTCTATGGTGGATGAAACCCACGCCCGCGCCGCGCTCGAAAAGGCACTTGAAGCCGCCTTCGCGCAGGATCTCGTGAAAGACGGTGTCGTCGCCGCCAGCAAGGCGCAGGCGCAGTCCTTCTGGCACATCCGCGAGACCATCCCCCTGTCCAAGCGGGCCTATGGCACCGCCATCAACCAGGACATTGCCGTGCCCGTCAGCCGCATCCCGGCCTTCATCGACAGCTGCAATGCCGCCGTCCTGGAAATTGTGCCCAGCGCCGAATTCGTCATCTTCGGCCATGTCGGTGACGGCAACCTGCACTATTCGGTCTGCGAGCCTGCCGAAGCCACCGCCCCGGTCCTGAAGGCTCACGTCGCCGCCATCACCCGCATCATCTTTGACCAGACGATGGCGCATGGCGGGTCGATCAGTGCCGAGCACGGCGTTGGCCGCCTGAAACGCGACGAACTCGCCCGCATCCGCCCGCCCGCCGCCACCGAAGCCATGCGCGCCATCAAGAAGGCCCTCGACCCGCTCGGAATCATGAATCCCGGCCGGGTGGTCAGCGTCTGATCCCTATTCCGGTGCCGGAATGGCAATCATCGGTCCCACATCGAAGATATAGTCGTAGCCATACGCTTCACCGGATGTCAGGCGCCGACCCGGTTGTAACATGGTGGGCTTGACGCTAGCCTGCCGCCGGGCAGGTGAGGCGGGCTGAAAGGGAGACATCCCGGAATGCTGGTCCAGGAAATCGTGAACACGCTGGTACAGGCACTGGTCGTTCTCGCCTTGGCGGGAATTGCCTACGCCTTTGCCGGAAAGCGCCGCGGAAAATTCAGGGCCTTTACGGGCCTCTACCTGCCGCCCAGTCGATCATGGCTCACCACCGGTGCCGCGGCGCTCGTGCTGATCCCGCTCAGCCTGGCGCTGGTCTGGTTCACGCCGCTCAAGGACACTGCCGCCGCCGACAACACGATCACCGGCATGCTGGCCGCGAAGGGTTTCAGTGCGGAGATCGTGGCCGTCATCCTGCTGATCGCCCTGGTCAAGACCTCGTTCACGGAAGAACTCTTCTTCCGCGGCCTGCTGGCCAAGCGGCTGATCGTGTGGCTCGGCATGCCAGTCGGCAACACGCTCCATGCGGCACTGTTCGGTGCCATCCACCTGATCATCTTCGTCGCGCCCGGCGGGCCGGACTTTTCCGTGCCGCTGGCGGCGGGCATTTTCCTCATCCCCGCCATCGGCGGCTGGGTCATGGCGTGGCTGAACGAGACTGTCGGCGATGGCTCGGTCCTGCCCGGCTGGTTCGTTCATGCGCTGACGAACCTGCTCGCCTACCCCCTGCTGGCATTCGGTTAGACCCGAAAATTAACCTCTCGGTAACCAAACTTGCCGAAACGCTAGGCATCGCAGAATGCGGAGTAAACGGGCATGGCCTGGTATACGGACCTTCGGGACACACGGCTGTTCTCGCTTGCCGAGCGCGACTGGACATCACGGCGCCTGCTCGACCTGCGCGCCCGGTTGAAATCGCCCCTGCCCGACGGCATCCCCCGCAAGACCAAGGACGCCTCGATCATTATCGGCACCTGGAACCTGCGCGATTTCGACAATAACAAGTTTCGCCACGGCCCGCGCCGCCGCGAGAGCCTGTTCTATATCGCCGAAATCCTGTCCGCCTTCGACATCTGCGCCCTGCAGGAGGTCAATGAGGATCTGGGCCCGCTGAAGGATGTCATGCGCCTGATGGGGCCGGGCTGGGACTTCATCGCCACCGACGTCACTGTCGGCGCGTCCGGCAATCGCGAGCGCATGGCGTTCGTGTACGACAAGAACAAGGTCCGCTTCCGCAACATCGCCGGCGAGATCGTGCTGCCCAAGCACGCCCTCCTGCCCGACGAACAGCAATTTGCCCGCACACCCTTCATGGTCTCGTTCCAGGCCGGCTGGTTCAAGTTCTCGCTGTGTACCGTGCACATCTATTTCGGCGAGGACGGCAAGGACACTGACGGCTACAAGCGCCGGGTCAAGGAGATCGAGTATATCGCCAGGGAAATGGCGGGCCGCGCCGAGCGCGAGGACGAGAATTTCATCCTGCTTGGCGATTTCAACATCAAGAACACGGTCGACGAGACAATGGGAGCGCTGACCAAGGCCGGGTTCCAGCTGCCGCCGGACCTGTTCCCGTCCAACCTTCTCGGCACCAAGTATTACGACCAGATCGCCTTCCGCACACGCAAGGACGAGGTTACCTTCCTGTCGGCCGGCGTGTTCAATTTCTCCGAGGCCGTGTTCAGGCCCGACCATTATGACCACTACGCGCCGGTGCTGCCCGCACGCCACCGCGACCTCGACAGCGACGGCACGCCGAAGGACCGCGGCAAGGACAAGGACTATTATTCGAAGCGCTGGCTGACCTGGCAGATGTCAGACCACCTGCCGCTGTGGGTGGAACTCGCCATCGACTTTTCGGATGAACACCTCCTGCACAATCTGGAGCCTGAATTCGAGAAGAGCGACGTCCCGGCGCAGGTCGAGTATTCAGAAGAAGCCGAGCCTGTCAGTTCGCCGCCGGAACCGGCCGAACCGGTCGGCAGGAAGCGGCGCAATCGCAAGCGCAAGGCCCCCAAGGTCGCGGCCCGGGAAAAGGTCGGCACCATCGCGCCAGCCCCCCATATGACACTCGGCGAAGCGTGGCGGATATTGTGCTGGGTTGCCTCCGGCAAGGCCGATACTTTCCGCCGGCAACGAAAGAATGCGCGCAAGGCGGAGAAGGCCAAGGCCCCCGGCAAGGCGCCGCCGACGCGAAAACAGACCTGACCAGCGGCAGGACTGCTTTAAAAACAACCATATAAAAAATTAATGATTGATCGCGCGGTCCAGCCGGAACGCCCGCATCGGCGATGGTCCGCCCGACACGAACTTTCCAGCTTCTGGCGGTTGAACTTTGAATTCATTTGAGTTTCACTGCAATTAACCATTGCTATGCTTGCAGGGGATGAGGCATTGGGCGCAGCCACAGCGGCCGGCCCGACCGGAAGATTGGCGCGAAATGCCTGTGTGGACGGGCGATTCTAACTAATCCTTCAGTTCACTCGCGCCCGGGAAACCGCAATACAGGCAAGATTAGAGTAGAGGGACAACCAATGAAACAGCCGTCGCGAACGCACGTGCAATCGCTCGCTGCCACGCTGGTCCTCGGCACGTTCGTCGCCGCATGTGGCGGTGGGGGTGATGGTGGCACCGGGGGCGGCGTATCCATTCCCCCGCCGCCGCCGCCTCCGATGTCACCTCCGCCACCGCCGCCCCCTCCTCCACCACCGCCGCCGAGCCCACCGCCTCCGCCATCACCTCCACCTCCGCCGCCTCCACCACCGCCTCCGCCCGGATCGCCGCCCCCGCCGGCCGGTCCCTATGACACGCATATCGATGACCCGATCGAGGCACAGCGCTTCCTCGCCCGCACGACATTCGGTGCCTCGTATCCCGACATCCAGTCCGTTGTCGGAATGGATGAGGAAGTCTGGCTGGAAGCAGAAATCGCCAAGCCCGCGACGCAATATCTCGCACCGCTCCTCGCCCGCCAGAATTCCGGCGAAAACATTGACGCCTACAAGCACCAGCCAATGTTCTGGGACAACATGATCCTGGCCGACGACCAGTTGCGCACGCGCATGGTGTTTGCCCTGTCCCAGCTGTTCGTCATCTCCGACGCCGACATGTACGGCCAGACCCCGCAGGTCGGCTATTTCATGGACGTGCTGTCGCGCAATGCCTTCGGCAATTTCCGCGACCTGCTCGAAGATGTGACCTACTCGTCCGCCATGGCGCGCTACCTGACATACTGGCGCAATGAAAAGGGCGACCCGGACACCGGCCGCATGCCCGACGAGAACTACGCGCGGGAAGTCATGCAGCTGTTCACCATCGGCGTGAACGAACTCAATCCCGACGGAACGCCGAAGCTCGTGAACGGCAAGGAAGTCGAGATATTCGACAACAGCGATGTCGAAGGCCTGGCCAAGGTCTTCACCGGCCTCAGCTGGAAAGGGTCCAGCTTCTATTCGGCAGACCCCGACGGCATGTACAAGCGCCTGGTGATGTTCGACACCTTGCATTCGAAGGAACCCAAGAGCTTCCTTGGCACCACAATCCCCGCCAATACCGGCGGCGATGAAAGCATCAAGCGCGCACTCGACACGATTTTCGCGCATCCAAATGTCGGACCGTTCGTATCACGGCAACTGATACAACGGCTGACAGCCAGTTCTCCGAGTCCGGAATATGTCGGGCGCGTGTCGGCTGCATTCGACGCCGGCACCTATGTCGCCAAGAACGGCACGGTGTTCGGCACCGGCGAACGCGGCGACCTCGAGGCGACCGTGGCAGCGATCCTGCTCGACGCCAGCCTCCACGATGCCAACGCAGCCACGGATGTCCAGCGCGGGAAAATCCGTGAACCCGTTCTCAAGTTCGTCCACTGGGCACGCGCGTTCGAGATCACCGATGTCGATTCCTCCCGTGAGGAATTGCTTAATGACACCTCCAACCCGGCAACGCGCCTCGCCCAACAGCCATTCCGCTCGCCGTCGGTGTTCAACTTCTATCGTCCAGGGTTCATCTCACCCGGATCCGAGACCGGCGCCCAGGGGCTGACCGCGCCGGAATTCCAGCTGGTCAACGAAGGGTCGGTAATCGGCTACATGAACATGATGACCAAATACATCCTCGATGTCTCGGGCGCGTCCGGGTCCGGCCCCAATTTCGTGCCGGATTATCGCGACGAGATTACGCTCGCAAATGATCCGACCGCCCTGGTCGACCGGCTCGACCTCTTGTTGACCGGCGACACCATGACCGACGCATTGCGCGCTGACATCATCGCCGCCGTCGGCACCATCCCGATCGGTTCGGGAACGGCGGACATGGACCGTCTGAGGCGCGTCCAGCTCGCCGTGTTCATGACGATCAGTTCTCCCGCTTACGCCATCCAGCGCTAGTCTCAGAAAGATACAGCATGGCCAATATCAATCGACGCCGATTCCTGCAGGCAGGCACCGCGACGGGGTTCCTGGCAGGGACAGGTGCGCTCAGCACCCTGACAAGCAACAAGGCATTTGCCGCCGACACGAGTGGCTACAAGGCAATTGTCTGCATCTTCCTGAAGGGCGGGATGGATCATGCGGACACGATCATTCCGCGCGACCAGGCTTCGTTCGATCAGTTGCGCAACATCCGGCCCGGCCTGCTCGGCGCGTATGGTGTCGGGTCCGGGTCATCATCGCGGGACCGCGCGAACCTGCTGGCATTGAACCCGACCAACGCCTCGGCGTTCGGCGGACGCCAGTTCGGCGTTCCGTCGCAGCTGTCCGGCCTGCAATCGATCTTCGAAGCGGGCGACCTCGCTGTGGTCGGAAATGTCGGGCCCCTGATCGAACCGACAACCCGCGACGACATGACGGCCGGCCGCGTCGACCTGCCGCCACGCCTGTTTTCCCACAATGACCAGCAGTCAACCTGGATGTCGCTCAGTGTCGAAGGGGCACGCTACGGCTGGGGCGGCAGTTTTGCGGATGCCGCCATCCGCTCGAACTCGACCATGAACCCGCTCTACAGCATGGTTTCGACCGGCACGAGCGACGTCTTCCTGTCCGGCGCGGAAGCCCGCCAGTTCACGATCTCGTTCACGGGTGGGCAAAGTGTCGACCTCGTCGACCAGGCCTACCTGCTTGGAGGGGATTCCCGGTACAATCAGGCCCGCTCGCGCCTCGATTCCTTCCTGTCAAAGACCAGCTACGGCGAAAGCAACCTGTTCGCCCGCGACTATGCCACCCGGTCGGGCAGCGGCGTCATCAATAACCGCGCCTACGACGCGGCGCTGAGCACGTCTTCGCCTGTCGCGACGGTGTTCCCAAGTTCCAATATCGGCGGCCAGCTGTACGCTGTCGCCAACACGATCCAGATTCGCCAGGCGCTCGATACCAACCGTCAGATATTCTACGCTTTCATGGGCGGCTACGACACCCATAGCGGCCAGACCGGGACCCTGCCCGGATTGCAGGCCCAGCTTTCCGAAGCGATTACTGCCTTCCGTACCGCGATGATATCCATGGGCGTCTGGGATGACGTCACGCTGTTCACGATGTCGGAATTCGGCCGTACCACGATCGACAATGGCGACGGCACGGACCATGGCTGGGGCGGCCACCAGATCGTCACCGGCGGATCCGTCAAGGGCAAGGCCATCTATGGCGACATCCCGCCGCCGGACTTCAGTTCGCAGTCCTACACGTCGACACACGGGCGGATGATCCCGAAAGTCTCGGTCGAACAGTTCGCCGCGACACTGGGAACATGGTTCGGCCTCGACAGTACCGAACTGGCGAACGCCCTGCCGAACCTCGCAAACTTCAACGAGAAGAATCTCGGCTTCATGAACGCCTGACGTCTACCCGGCTCTCGGGCGCAGCAGGCGCTCGTCGAGCTGGGAAACGTCCGGAATGCCGAGCAGGCCGAGCAGACGCTCCACGTCTGAGGCCATAATGTCCAGCGCCCGCGTCACGCCGGCCTCGCCGCCGGCCGCCAGCCCGTACAGGCAGGCCCGGCCCAGCGCCACGCTGCTGGCGCCCCGTGCGATCAGTTTCAGGACATGGCTGCCGCGCCGCACGCCACCATCGGCGATCACTTCCACGCCTGCACCGACCGCCGCGCGCACTTCAGGCAACAGGTCGATCACCGGCACCGAGGTGTCGATCTGCCGGCCGCCATGGTTCGACAGCCAGACCGTGCTTGCCCCGGCGTCCAGCGCGCGACGCGCATCCTCTGCCGTGCTGATGCCCTTGATGGCGAACGGCCCGCCCCATTCCTGGGCCATCCATTCGGCATCCTTCCAGGTCATGGTCCGGTCGAAAAGCTCGTTGATCACGCCCATCACATCGCGCCCGCCCGTGTCGACGCCTTCGAAATTCGCCGGTGCGATGGCCGGTGATCGGGCGAGGTCCATCAAGTAGCCGGGCCGGGCGAGGGCCTGCGTGGCCGTCTTCCAGTTCACCGAAGGCGGAATTGAAAAACCATTGCGCGGGTCACGCTCGCGATTGCCGGCAATCACGGCATCGACCGTCAGGATACAGCCCGTGAACCCGGCGGCCTTGGCCCGCGCCAGGAAGTCCTTCACCAGGCCCCGGTCCTTCCAGACATAGACCTGGATAAATTTCGGCACGTCCGGCGCGGCCGCCGCGATATCCTCCAGCGACTTGCTCGCCAATGTCGATATCGAATAGGCGACACCGGCCGCATTGGCGGCACGCCCTGTCGCGAGTTCGCCCGCGCGTGGGTGGAACAGGCAGGACGCCGCCGTCGGCGAGACGAAGAACGGTTGCGCGTTCGGCTGCCCCATCACCCGGGTCGCGGTGTTGATTTCCGAAACATCGACCAGCGAATTCCAGACCCATTCGAAATCGTCGAACCGGTCCACGGACCGCCGCAAGGTCATCTCGTCCTCGGCGCCTCCGTCGATATAGTCGAACACCATGCGCGGCAGGCGGCGCTTCGCCAACTCGCGCAGGTCGCTGATATTGATGGCTGATGCGGCTCCGGCCATGGCTCGTCCTCCCTTGCGCGGTATTCCGCGATTCCGTTTTACGCCCTGTCAGGTGTCCTGTAGGCTTAGACGCGTCAAGTAATCCGAGGGGGGGCCTGTGCGCAACTATTTGACCACCGCTATTCTGGCACTTGTCGTGGCGGCCTGTTCGCCGCCTGCGCCCACAGACGCACCGGAAGTCGCGGCTGCACCAGCGACTGACGCCACGGAAGAGGCCGGCGTCCGGATGATCCCGATCACGACCCCCAAGGGCGACTTCAAGGTCTGGACGAAACAGGTCGGCGACAATCCGCGCATCAAGGTCCTCCTCCTGCACGGCGGGCCCGGCGCGGATCATGAGGCCTTCAAGACCTTCGAGGACCATTTCCCGCAGGCCGGTATCGCGTTCTATTACTATGATCAACTCGACTCCTGGCTGTCCGACCAGCCCAATGATCCGGACCTCTGGACCATCGAGGCAGCCGTCAGCGAAGTCGACCAGGTGCGCGAGGCGCTCGGTCTCGACAGGGACAATTTCTATCTCTACGGCCAGTCTTGGGGCGGCCTGCTCGCCATGGAATATGCGCTGGCGCATCAGGACCATCTCAAGGGCGTGATCATCTCCAACATGATCGCCAGCATCCCGGCCTATGTCGACTATTCGAAGACCGTGCTGCAGCCTCGGATGGACCCCGCGGTCCTGCGGGAAATCCTGGACTATGAGGCCGCTGGCGATTTCGAGAATCCGCGCTACATGGAGCTGCTGATGAACTCCTTTTATACCCAGCACATCCTGCGCCGCCCGGTCGACCAATGGCCACCTGAAGTGCTGTCCATGTTCGAACACCTGAACGGCGCGAAATACGTCGCCATGCAGGGGCCGAGCGAAATGAGCGCCGGCGGCACGCTGGTGGATTGGGACCGGTTCGCTGACCTGCACGAAATTACCGTGCCGACGCTGGTCATCGGCAGCCAGGAAGACACGATGGACCCGGCCTACATGGCCAGGATGGCGGACGAAATTCCACATGCGGACCTGACGCTCTGCCCGGATGCGGGACACTTCGTCCAATATGACAATCCGGACTGCTATTTCGGCGCGCTCACCACGTTCATCAAGGAAGTCGACAGCGACGGCGTGGAATAGGCCCTGACTAGCGCCGCCCGAACAGGCGCTCGACGTCAGCGAGCTTGAGTTCCACATAGGTCGGCCGCCCATGGTTGCACTGGCCGGAATGCGGCGTTGCCTCCATCTGGCGCAGCAGGGCGTTCATCTCATCGCCGTTCAGCCGCCGCCCGGCCCGCACAGAGCCCCGGCAGGCCATGTTGCCCATGACTTCCTCGAACCGTTCCGTCAGCGCGAGGCCGGATTCATACTCCGCGAAGTCATCTGCCAGGTCGCGGATCAGGCCGATGGCGTCCATCTCGCCGAACAGGGCCGGTGTCGCCCGCACGCACACCGCTCCCGCGCCGAACGGCTCGATCTCGAGGCCCAACTCGGCCAGTTCGTCGGCGCGCTCCAGCACGCGGGCGGCCTCATCCTCGGTCAGCTCCACCACGTCAGGGATCAGCAGGGCCTGACGCTTCACACCGCCCGCCGCCATCTGGCGTTTCATGTCCTCGTAAACGAGGCGCTCGTGCGCGGCGTGCTGGTCGACAATGACGATACCGTCCGCCGTCTGGGCCACGATATAGGTCTCGTGCAACTGCGCCCGCGCCACGCCCAGCGGGAATTCCTGCTGCGGCATGTCGGGCGCCGTTTCAACACGCGCGGTGGGCGCATCGCTGTAATCGAAAGGCTGGGGCGGCCCGTCCTGGAATCCGCTGCGATCATACGCTTCGGGGCGTGGTGCCTGGTAGGCATAGCCGCCGCCCGTGCTGGGGCGCGAGGCAAACAGCGCGCCGGTCGGCATCGCTTCCTCGGGGCGCGCCTTGCCCAGCGCAAACCCTGCCACGGTCGTTGACGCCCGGTGCCCGGCCGCCGCCAGCGAATGCCGCAGCGCCCCAATCATCAGTCCCCGGATATTACCCGGCTCCCGGAAGCGCACCTCGGTCTTCGCCGGGTGCACGTTGACGTCGACATATTCCGGATCAAGCTCGACAAACAGCGCCGCCATCGGGTGGCGGTCGCGCGCCAGGAAATCCTGGTAGGCCGCCCGGATCACGCCGTTCAGCATGCGGTCCTTCACGGGCCGGCCATTGACGAACATGAACTGCATCTGCGCATTGCCGCGATTGAGCGTCGGCAGGCCCGCAAAGCCCGTCAGGCGCACGCCCTCCCGCTCGGCATCAATCGCAATTGCGTTTTCGCGAAAGTCACGGCCCATGATCGCGCCAAGGCGACCCAGCTGGCCGGTCTCGCCTTCCGCCTCCGCCGCATACCGGAACAGGCTGCGTCCATTGCTCTCCAGGCTGAACGCCACGCGCGGGTTCGCCATCGCGAGGCGCTTGACGGCATCGGTGACCGCCATTGTCTCGGACCGCTCGCCCTTCATGAACTTCAGGCGCGCCGGCGTCGCGTGGAACAGGTCGCGCACCTCGATCCGCGTGCCCGTCTCGCCGCGTCCGGTGAACGCCGCAGGGCGCGGGCCCTCGATCCGTCCGGATTCGACGAATACATCCGCTGCGTCCTCGCCGTCTGCCCGCGAGGTCAGCGTCATCCGGCTGACCGAGGCGATCGACGGCAGGGCCTCGCCCCGGAAGCCCATCGTGTGAATGTTCAGCAGGTCCACCCGGCCATCGTCGCCGGCCGCCAGCTTGGACGTCGCGTGCCGCTCCAACGCCACCAGCAGGTCTTCCGCCGACATGCCACAGCCGTCGTCCTCGATCGTGATCCGTTTCAGCCCGCCCTCTTCAATGGCAACCGACACGCGTGTTGCACCCGCATCCAGCGCATTCTCGACCAGTTCCTTGACCGCCGCAGCCGGGCGCTCAACCACTTCACCCGCGGCGATGCGGTTGACCACATCAGCCGGCAGCTTGCGGATCTGGGGCTTGGGACGGACGGAATCAGGCATCACCGGACACTAAACCAGCCGCCGGCCTTTGTCGCGGGGGTCGCGGCAGGCGCACGTCGGCCGGCGGCCGCGTCCTGATGGTGCGAAGTGTCGCGTTTCGAACGGTTGCAACTGGCAGGGCATCGGCACACACTATGGCCTGAACCGCCGAAAAAGGATTCCCGCATCATGTCGCGCTTGCTCAAGTCTGCTGCCGCTCTTTCCGCCATCGCCCTCGTCGCCGCCTGTGGCGGTTCCGGGTCCGACGCGGCGCCGTCTTCAGCCGCCGAGGCGCCCGCACCTGCATCCAAGCCCGCGCCAGCCACCACGCCGGCACCTGAACCTGCAGCCGACACTGCAGCAGCGCCTGCGGCAACCCCGGCCGCTGCCCCTGCCGCCGCGCCCGGTGCGCCCAGCCCCGAATTCGCCAACCTGCCGGCCCCTTACAATACGGCCGACTACGCACGCGGCCGCCGCACGTTCAAGCTCTGCTCGTCGTGCCACCTCGACAAGGAAGGCGCCGGCAACCTTGTTGGCCCGAACCTCTACGGCCTGTTCAATCGCAAGGTCGGCACGGAACCCGGTTTTGCCTATTCCGATGCCCTCAAGAACGCCGACTTCACCTGGACGCCCGACCATGTCGACGAATGGCTGACCAATCCGCGTGAATACCTGCGCGGCAACCGGATGAGCTTTGCAGGCGTGCGCAAGCCGGAAGACCGGCTCGCCCTCATCGCCTACCTGATGACCGAAACAGGCTACGAGCCGCCAGCCGAATAGGCCCGGCCTAGCGCCGCGTCGTCAGCGCCACCAGCACCGCGCTTTCATCATAGGCGCTGCCGAATTCCTCGCGATAGCCGACCGACAGGTCGATACGCCCCAGGTGATAGCCGATCTGGCTTTCCATCTTGTAGGAGTCGGCGCTGTCATTGCCACGCTCCAGCCACACCTGCTGCGTCGTGAACACATGCTCGGTCAGATCGGCGCCATAGCCGAATTCCGCCCGCTGGCGGACGCAGCCATCCTCATGCCCGATGACGGCAAGGTCGCTGAAGACATAGAAATCGCGCCCCTTGCGAGCACCGGAGAAACCGCCGCTGAGGCGCGCTTCCCCGCCCCACTTGTCGCAATTGGACAGGCCCGCAATGGCGCTGCCATAGACCGGCCCGCCCTCTGCACCGACCGTCCAGCCGCCATGCCGCCAGACCTGGCGCCGCAAGGTCATGCGGTAGGATTCGCGATTGATCGCGCTGTCATCGGGATAGGTCACCGCTTCGGTCTTGGCCGTCAGCGTCCAGCGCTGCGTCAGGCCATATTCGCCATAGGCATCCACCCGGTGACCGTCGACGCCGTCAAGGTCTTCCATGGAATACAGGACGCGCCCGTAGAATCCGCCATCATCGCGGGTCCACGGGCCAGCCTCCGCCACGCCACCCCCGTTCAACGCCATCGCGAATGCCAGCCACACCCGTGTCATGGCCCGTAACCTACAGTAGAATGTGCCACGCAAAAAGCCCCCATCGCGAGATGAGGGCTTCAGGCTTTCCGGCCGGGGCCGGCGATGCCTCTAGAGGCGGAAGCGGATCTGGTCCGACCAGAAGCGCTCAAGACGCGAAATGGTCTTGTTCAGCTGCGAGAGGTCGTCGTGACGCACGCTGGCAGTCGGTTCCAGGGCCGTTGCCTGCTTCTCGAAGAGGTTGGCAACACGGTCACGGACCTTCAGGCCCCGCGGCGTGAGGCGCAACGTCACCGTGCGCTTGTCATCCTCGGAACGCGTCTGGATCAGGTAGCCGCCTTCCTGCAGTTTCTTGACGTTGTACGACAGGCTCGTACCGGCAAAGGCGCCACGGGCACGCAGGACAGAAGCCGGGGCTTCATCATCGCCGATTTCATAGATCAGCAGGGCCTGCACGCCGGTCAGCGACCGTTCGCCACCGCGTTCCAGATCGTCTTTGACAACGTCATGCAAACGGCGGTGAGCCTGTTCAAGGAGAGACAAAGACTTCAGGAAAGACTCGCCAACGGAAAGGGGTGCAGTTTCCTGCATTTCGGAGATCATCATTATTACCACCACTCAACTTTTGTTGTAGTTTGAGTAGATTTACCGGAATGATCCTAATTTATTGATAATCATCTCCCGGTTTCAAGTGATGATAGTTAATATATACCCCTATTCATTAACCGTTACTGCAGCGAAACGTTTCTCAGGTATGAATCCGGCCCCATTCCGGCCTGAAATGCGGATTTGGCGGCACATGAGACCCATGCCCGCCAATCTATGCTGGTGAATACTTGATAAACAGGCCTGGCGCGCGTCTAACCGAATATTTGTACCGTCAAGGCAGCGTTGCGCAGTACTTGGCTGGACACTTGAGGCTTTCCGCCCTTGCCTGGCCCGAACGGGCACCCCGGCGCTTCAGTCGAATTCGAGCTCGTCGGCACCGAGCGGCGCGAAATAGCGGTCGACGTCTGCGTCCGTGACGGCCTCCAGCCGGGCCGGTGCCCATACGGGTGCATTGTCCTTGTCGATGATCACCGCCCGTACACCCTCCAGGAAGTCATGGCTCTGCACCTTGCGCCAGCCGATGCGGTATTCCATCCGCATATTGTCCCGGAAATCCGTCAGACGTCCGCCCTCGCGCAATTGCCGCAAGGCCACCTTCACCGTCTCGGGTGACTTTGTGGCCAAAGTCGCCACCTGCGCACTGGCCCATTCGCCGCCATCCGCCTGCAGCGCCGCGACGATCTCCTCGGCGGTGTCGAACCGGAAACAGGCATCGATCACGGCACGGTGCGATTCAAAGCTGCCCATAGGCACGGAATGGGTCAGGCCGCGCAGGATCTCGTTCAGCAGCTCCGCCGCGCCGACCGAAAAATCAGCCCCCTCGACCTGCTTCTTCAGGTTGGCGACAAGTTCCGATGGCAGGAAATGCGTAGCCACGCGCGCCGCTGCCACATCGGCCCCCTTGAGGCGGGCACCGGTCAGCGCCAGCCAGGTACCAAGCTCGCCCGCAAGGCGCGGCAGGAACCAGCCGCCACCGACATCCGGGAACAGGCCGATCCCGGTCTCCGGCATCGCAAACACTGTCCGCTCGGTCGCGATCCTGTGCGAGCCGTGCACCGACAGGCCGACGCCGCCGCCCATCGTCACCCCGTCCATGATTGCCAGCACGGGTTTCGGGAACGCCTTCAGGGCGGCATTCATCCGGTATTCGACATTGAAGAAGGCCCGCGCCTCGCTGGCATCGCCTGCGCCGCTGTCGGCCAGCATGCGAATATCGCCGCCTGCGCAGAATCCGCGCGTGCCTTCTTCATGCTCGATCATGACCAGGTAGACGGTCGGGTCGCCGGCCCAGCGCTCCAGCGCAGACAGGATGGTCTCGCACATTGGTGCGTTGAGGGCATGCAGCGCCGCAGGGCGCGTCAGCGTGATACGCCCCAGCCCTTTGTGAACGTGGATAGTCACTTCATCCGTCATGGCCGCTTCCTTGCTGTGATCTTGCAGGCTTTCATCGAATCTTTCCCGTTTCCGGCAAACTCCGTTTACCAGTTTCCGTCATATGTTGAGGAGTAAAGTGCAGACCGCACCAGATGCGCGGCAGAGGACATGTGATGACCACGATGAATCGCAGGGGCAGGAGAACCCAGCTCGCTGAAACCGGCCTGATCCGTATCGGCCTGTTCCGGAAGCTTCAATGCGAGATCAGGGACGTGTCGCCCGGCGGCGCCCGCATCGTGATACCGGAGGGCGCCGAACTGCCCGAGGAGTTCCGCATGCGCCTGCCGCACTTCAAGACCCCGCGCCACTGCATCCGCCGCTGGCAATGCGGCAGCGAGACGGGCGTCGAATTCAAGCAGGACTAGTGTAATGCGCACCCCTCCAGGGTGATGCGATGCATGATGCGGCGCTGGCCGTGATAATCGTTCAGCGCCCAGTGCCAGGTCGACCGGTTGTCCCAGAACGCCACCGAGCCCGGCTTCCAGACAAACCTGTGGGCGTTCTCCGTGTTCATTGCATGCGCGAACAGCTTTGCCAGCAAAGGCATTGACGCCTCCGGCGTCTGCCCGGCAATGCCCACCGTGAAGGCCGGATTCACATACAATGCCTTCTTGCCGCTCAGCGGGTGGGTGATGACCACCGGATGCACCACGTCCTCCAGCACATCGGCTGCAGCGGCATTGCCGATGCGTGCGCCGCCGGCGTCTGTCGTATTGTAATAGGTCTGCTCCTGCGACCCGAAGATATGCTTGGCCGAATGCACCGCGCTCAGGCCGTCAATCTCTGCCTTGGTGGCATCGTCCAGCGTGTCATAGGCCCGGTACATGCTGGCAAAATAGGTGTCCCCGCCAGATGCCGGCAACACCCGCGCAACGAGGATCGAGCCCATTGCCGGCTCGACATCATAGGAATGGTCAGTGTGCCAGCCGCCGCCGATATTGTCCTTCTGGTCGGCCTCCTTGGCCACCATCGCAATCTGCGGATAATCCGGGTGCGCGGCGAAGAACCGGTTCACGTTGATCGGCGCGAACCGCTCGCCAAAGGCGATATGGTCATCCTCGCTGAGATCCTGGTCCCGGAAGAACAGGACACCATGGTCGGCATAGGCCGCCTTGATCGCGGCCATCTCACCGTCCGTGACCCGTCGCAGGTCGACATCCGTTATCTCTGCGCCCACGCCGGGCAGCGCCTCGATGTGCATTGCGTTTCTCCCATTCGCGCCAGCTTCAGCCGGTCTCATGGAATCACTCTAGCGCAGAAGTCCGGTGTCGCAATGCCAGCAATCCTCACCCATGTCCGACCCGATCGGGCTGCCGGGTGGCGCGTCGACGCCCGGCGCAACCGGCGCGGCAGGCACAGCTGCGCGGGCAAGGTGCGCCGCAATCTTCCGTGTGATGTCCGCGCGGGTCGCCACGTCGACGGTATTGGCACCCCGCCCCTTTGCGGCGATCCGCTGGTTCAAGGCCCCAAGATAGGAATCAGTCCGCGCAATGGTTTCCGGCGTCGCGCTGGCGTCCGACGCGAGATCGATCAGCATGGACGCGTAGCGCACCTGCTCCCGGCGCAGGATGCCCGCCTGACGCGGCGTGGCGGGCGCGGCGAACACCACGCGCTCGATGCCACCCAGGACATCCTCAAATGCCAGTGCCTCTGTGTCACGCCGCTGCGTCTCGATCAGGCGCGCGACACGCGCCGGATGCAGCAGCGCGCCCAGCGTCTGCGACACCGCCGCATCGGCTGCTGCCACCAGGTCGAACATCGCGCCGGTCGTGCCGGGGAAATATTCGGCACCTGACGCGCCTGCGCCAAAGGAATCGAGCGGCGCGTTCAGCAGGTTCAGCGTGTCATCGGGCAGGTCCAGCGCCGCCGGGTCGAGTGTCGTAAGCAATGCGTCAAGCGCCGCCTTCTGGCGCGTGGCCGGCACGGGCGCCCCAGCCTGCCCGCCATCGCCTCGCAGCGAGTAACGGAAATCATATCCGCCAATCGATTTGGCCGCCGCCGCAACCTCATAGCGGTGGTACAGGTAAACCGGGACCAGCACCGCCCGCAGGTCGTATGTCGGCTCGCCCGCCTGGATGACATCCAGCCCGAAACGCTCCAGCGCGATCTTGCGCACCCGCATCGTCTGCGCCAGCGCCGCGACCGGGTCATTGCCATTGTCCCAGACGCTGGCATAGGGATGGCCTGTGCCGACGCTGCGCCCCTGCGCATCGTCCACGAACCGCAGGCCGTCTGCATAGGCCGCCATCAGCACCTTGTCGCCTTCCGCCGCCGCATCCACATCGTCCGGATACTGGGCATACAGCCACGTCGCCGCCACCTTGTCCCACGCGCCGATCCCGACCGCATAGGCCTGCGAGAAATCGAGCGTGCCGTCATCTGCCACCGTCACCAGCGGCGCGGGATAATCCATCACCGACGCGCGGTCATTCGTCGACGCTGCGAAATTGTGGGCAAAGCCCAGCGTATGGCCCACTTCATGCGCCGCCAGCTGGCGAATGCGCGCCAGGGCCAGCTCTACCGGATCGTCCGCCGCGCCCGTGCCGGTCTGCCCGGTTCCGGCCAGCCCTTCGAAGATCATCCGGTCCTGGCGCACGCGCTGGCTGCCAAGGATCACGTTAGCCTTCAGCATCTCGCCGGTACGCGGGTCATACACGCCGCCGCCATACGACCAGCCGCGCGTCTGGCGATGCGTCCACTGGATCATGTTGTAACGCACGTCCAGTGGATGCGCGCCCTCGGGCAATACTTTCACCTCGAACGAATCCGGAAAGCCCGCGGCCGTGAACGCATCGGCCCACCATGACACGCCCTCCATCAGCGCATTGCGGATCTCCTCCGGTGCGCCGGAATCGACATAGAACACGATCGGCTTGATAGCCGGGCTGCTCGCGGCATTCGGGTCCTGCTTCTCCAGCCGGAACCGGCGCGCAAAGGCCTGCCGCACCTTGCCCGACAGGGGGGCGGAAAAATCATGGAAGCCGACATCGATCGCGCCGCTACGCGGATCGAACAGGCGCGGTGTGTAGCCGTCGTCCGGCAAGCGCACCAGCGACTGGTGCTGCACCAGCGTGAACGCCCGCCCGTCCGCCGCGGTCGCATTGACCTGCGCCTTCGGCTCGTCACTCGTCAGTGTCAGGAAGGCATCGAACTCTGCATTGTCCGGGAAGCTCCAGGCCTGCGACGCATCCGGCATCGACCGGTCTTCGGCAATCGCAAACTCACCGCCGTCCGGATGGGCCTTCAGGATGCCGCGCACATTCAGCGCGTCGCGCGTCAGGAAGCCCTTGAGGTCGACCAGCAGCGCGCCGTCCGGGCCCTCGGCGATCACGTCCCCCGCCCAGACGAATGACCGCGCGAAGGATTCCCGCACCGCCCTGCGCTCCAGCGCATTCTCGGCGCTTGCCCGATAGGTCCAGTTCTCCCTTTCGGCGATGACCTTGCTGCCGACACGCCGGAAGGCAATAATGCTGCCCTCGTCGAAATAGCCCCGGTCCAGCCCGATGGGATTGGAGCCCAGCCCCGCCGTCAGCCCGGCCGAATGGATCGCCCGCAGCGACAGCCCGTCCGCATCCGGCGCCGGAAACGCCGCCAGCACCCGCCCGCCTTTCGTATCCGTATAGATGTCGAGAAAGCCCTGGCTCAGCGTCAGGCCCTTGGTCGCCGTCGCCCAATCAGCCGCGCCTGGCGCCTCTGCAGCCACCGCCGGTTTCGGTTGCGCGGCACACGCCGAGGAAAACACGGCAAACACCGCAAGCAAAAGAACGGCAACAAGGCGCATGAATTCTCTCCGGGGATGGCTATGCGGCCCACGCTGCCGCAAGCCCCGAACGAATTCAAACCCTTTTTGGGAAATCAGTCCTTCAGCATGTCCCGCGAGATGATCACGCGCATGATCTCGTTGGTACCTTCCAGTATCTGGTGCACCCTCAGGTCACGGACGATCCGCTCGACGCCATAGTCGGCCAGATAGCCATAGCCGCCATGCACCTGCAGCGCGTCATTGGCCACCTTGAACGCCGTGTCCGTCACGAACCGTTTCGCCATCGCGCACCAGCGCGTCGCGTCCGGCGTCTTGCCGTCCAGCCGCCCGGCAGCTTCGTACAGCATCACGCGCGCGGCCTGCAGTTCGGTCTCCATGTCGGCCAGCTTGAACTGCATCGACTGGAATTCGGCCAGCGCCTTGCCGAACTGCATGCGCTCCTTGGCATAGGCCACCGCCTTGTCGAGCGCGAGTTGCGCCCCGCCCAGCGCACAGGCCGCAATATTCAGCCGCCCGCCATCCAGCCCCGCCATCGCGAAGCGGAAGCCGTGCCCCTCTTCGCCGATCCGGTTGGCTGCCGGCACGCGCACGCCATCGAGGATCACCTGCGCCGTCGGCTGGCTCTTCCAGCCCATCTTGCGCTCGTTCGCGCCAAAGCTGAGCCCCGGCGTGCCCTTCTCGATGATGAAGGCCGACACGCCCTTGGCGCCGTCATCCGACGTGCGCGCCATCAGCACATAGACGTCCGACGTGCCCGCACCGGAAATGAACTGCTTGGTGCCGGTGATGACATAATCGTCGCCATCCTTCACCGCGCGCGTCTTCAGGCTCGCCGCATCCGATCCCGCCCCCGGTTCGGTCAGGCAATAGCTCGCGATCAGCTCCATGGCTGTCAGGCGTGGCACCCAGGCCTTGCGCTGTGCCTCCGACCCGAACGTGTCGATCATCCAGCTCGCCATGTTGTGGATCGAGATGAACGCCGCCGTCGATACGTCGCCATAGGCCAGCTGTTCGAAGATCAGCGCCGCGTCGGTGCGCGTCAGGCCCGATCCGCCGACATCGTCCTTCACGTAAATGCCGGCAAAGCCGAGTTCGGCGGTCGACTTGATCACGTCGACGGGGAAGTGGCTGTCCCGGTCCCAGGCCTCCGAATGCGGCAGCAGGCGGTCCTGGGCGAACTTGCGCGCCATGTCGCGGATCATGACCTGTTCGTCTGAAAAGTGCGCACTCATTTGCTTTTGTCCCGGTTCTGAGTAGATACCCTTCCAATGACAAACTGTGCCAGCGAGAGTCAATGCGACGCCTGCCCGAAGACTACTCGATCACACGCGTTGCCCCGGAAGAAATTCCGGCGCTGATTGCCATTGATCTGGCAGCCGGCGAATTGTTCAATGATACCGGCCTGATTGACGAAGACGCCCTCGACGACCATGTGCCGCCTGACGTGTTCGCACAGGCGATCGAGACCAGGCACCTGATCACCGTCCGCGACGGCAAGGGCCAGCCGGTCGGGTTCGCGCTGACATCGAATCGCGGCGGAACCCTCTATCTCGACCAGATCAGCGTGCACCCCGACCATGGCCGCCAGGGCCTCGGCGCCGCCCTTATCGAGCGCGTCGTGGATGAGGCAAAAGCCCGCAAGCTGCGCCAGATCACCCTGTCCACGTTTCGTGAACTCGCCTGGAACGGGCCGTTCTACCACCGCCTCGGTTTCCGCGAGATTCCACGCGAAAAGCTGGCCGACTGGATGCTCGACCTGGAAAAGGCGCAGGCCGCCAGTCTCGACATTTCACAGCGCTGCTTCATGGCGCGCAGGACCGGGTGGTTGTAGCGGCCCCGGATTTGTCGCATCTAGCGCTGCATGACCCAGTTTCCCCAGTCCTTCCCCGCCACCCGCATGCGCCGCCTGCGCCAGTCCCCCTGGATCCGCAGTCTCGCCGCCGAGAACGTCCTCACGCCCGCCGACCTGGTCTGGGCCATTTTCGTGCATGATGGCGAGGGCCGCGAGCCGGTCGCCAGCCTGCCGGGCATCGACCGCCTCAGCGTCGCCGAGGCCGCCAATGCGGCCCGCCGCGCCAGCGAGCTGGGCATCCCGGCCATCGCCATCTTCCCCTATATCGGCCCCGAAGGGAAAGACGAGACAGGCTCCGGCGCGCTTGCCCCCGACGGCCTCGTCCCCCGCGCCCTGCGCGCCATGAAGGACGCCGCGCCGGAAGTCGGCCTGATCACCGATGTTGCCCTCGACGCCTATACCAGCCACGGCCATGACGGCCTGCTCGATGCTGACGGCACCATCCCGAATGATGCGACAATCGAGAAGCTTGTCGAACAGGCCCTCGCCCATGCCGCCGCCGGCGCTGACATTGTCGCGCCCTCCGACATGATGGACGGCCGCATCGGCGCCATCCGCGCGGCCTTCGACGAGGAAGGCTTCACCAATATGATGATCCTCGCCTATGCCGCCAAATATGCCAGCGGCTTCTACGGCCCCTATCGCGACGCCATCGGCTCGGCCAAGTCCCTCAAGGGCGACAAGAAAACCTACCAGCAGGATCCCGCCAACAGCGAGGAGGCGCTGCGCGAGGTTGCGCTCGACCTCGCCGAGGGTGCCGACATGGTCATGGTCAAGCCGGGTCTTCCGTATCTGGACATTGTCCACCGCGTCTCCACCACGTTCGGCGTGCCCACCCTCGCCTACCAGGTCTCCGGCGAGTACGCCCAGATCAAGGCCGCCGCCCTCAACGGCTGGATCGACGGCGACCGCGTCATGATGGAATCCCTGATGTGCTTCAAACGCGCCGGCGCCAGCGGCATCATCACCTACTTCGCGGAAGAAGCGGCGGAGAAGTTGGGTTAGCCTCACAAACCGAACTCATCCTGAGCGAAGTCGAAGGATGGCGCCCCTGAACCAAAACCCCATTCGCCCGCGCCCAATCCTTCGACTTCGCTCAGGATGAGCGCTAGAAGAGGGCCATGCAGTTCTGGGTCTATCTCCTGCAGTGCGCGGACGGGAAATACTATGTCGGGTCCCACAGGGGAGACGACGTGGAAAACCGCGTCTGGACTCACAATGAAGGCGTCGATCCGAAAGCCTTCACGTTCAGGCGCCGGCCTGTCGAACTGGTCTGGGCGGGCGCGTTCCCGGACCCGGCCGGCATGGTCAGTTTCGAACGCCAGATGAAAGGCTGGAGCCGAGCGAAGAAGGAAGCCTTCGTCCGCGGTGACTGGACCCGGCTGAAGACTTTATCGAAATCGCAGACAGCGCCGCCAATTCGGGAATTGGGAAAATTCTACAAACTCACCCATCAGGACTCACTCCATAAACCGGACTCATCCTGAGCGAAGTCGAAGGATGAATGCGGCGGCGCACACCCTTCCCCCCCGCGCCCGTGCTTCGACTTCGCTCAGCATGAGCGCTCATGAAGACACGCGCAAACCTGCCCCACACCCTAACGCAACCGTAATCTCCCCCGCGCACCTCCACCCCAATCCTGACACGATCCCGGCCTATCCCTCGCCGGTCAAATTCAGGAGCCTCCCATGATCCGCACCCTTTGCCTTGGCCTCGTGGCCGCCTGCCTCACTGCCGCGCCTGCCCTTGCCGAAGACCGGTCCGAACAGGTCGCCAGCTGCATGATCAGCCATGCGACCGAGGCCGACATCGCGCAGATGAAACAGCTGATGCTGCTGGCCCTGCAGGAGAAGAAGAGCGAGGCGACCGGCGTGCTCGGCGCGCTGATGCTGACAGCCGGGCTCAGCGCGTCGGGCAATTGCGGCGTCGGCTTCAATGAAGTGGGCACGCCGATGTTCGAATACGCCATGCGCCTCTATGGCGAACATCTCGGCACCGTCGTCCTCGAGCGCTCGCTGGAGGCGATGGACCTGCCCATGCAATAGCCGCCACGGAATATCGCGGCCAGGGGTGGCCAGATGCCGCCGGGCAGGTAAAAATGCCCCGAGACCGGACAAGACACGGGCCGCCTGATCCAGGCCGCCCATTCCGACACAGAGTGGGGGATTTCCAGGATGGCGCGTGTTCTTCGCCTTTGGCTTGCCGGTGTGGTCGCGGCGCTCTCATGTGGCGTCGCCGCCGCGCAGGGCGCCCCCGAGATCGTGCCGCCGGGCTGGGCGATGCGGGTCAGCACCAACAGCGTCTACCTGACACGCCCCGACATGCCGCAAATCCAAGTCGCCATCGTCAACGATGTCCGGCCCGAGCTGACGCAAGAAGAGAAATTCGAGTCCGCGAAGGCATACTTCGCCGATCGTGCGCACTGCCCTGCCCTGGCGCAGGCCGAAACGCAGGGCTCCTTTGCCGGGCTCTTCGCATCGGATGATCCCGTCCGCCCGCATTGCCGCCTCATCGGCATGGGGCATTGGGTGAAAGACGGCCTGCAAATGGCCGTGATCGTCAACTCGCAGCCCGCCCTCGGGCCGAAGGCAGACAGCTACGCCTACCAGGCCATAACACAGCAAATCGTCGAACTGTTCACGCTGCGCTACCAGCTCTCGCAATCCGACCAGACACCGACGCCCACCGCTGAGGGCTATGCCCGGTCGATCCCGCGTGGCCACAAGCCCGTCATGATCGTCGACATGGTCCGGTCCCAGCTGACCGAACTGTTCATGACGGCCGCATGGGAACCTGTCGGCAATCACACGGCGATGCTGTTTGCCCGCGAAAGCGACACCGCGCCCGCATGGGGATCGCACTGCCTTGACTGGGACCCGACACTGTTCGCCCCAGGCGACATCCTGGTCCATGACAAGACCGGCCAATGCCTCCCCTTCCTCTGGCGCTGGAAAGACGGCCGGGAAAACGGCACCGTCGAGGCGCGCGGCATGGGCCAGCCGGAGTGGAAATCACTCCGCGCATTCGAGGCCGACTTCAATCACTTTGACGAAGACTCCCGGATCGAAATGGTCCGCGCCTACAGGCCGTTCAAAAAGGGCACAGCGCTCGATGTTGCCTTCGGCGAGGACACCAGCGTCCTGAAGAAGGTCGCCGCCGGCACGCTGCCTGCCGCCGCGCTCGGAAAGCATGACATCATCCTGGCGCCGGACGGGAAATTCATCGCAGGCACGGTCCGCTCCGCCACGCTGCCCGGCGGCAAGGCAGAAGGCGGTGTCACGGGCTCCTACTATGTCGACGGCCATGCCATGACGCTGCTGCTTGATAATGGCCACGTTGTCGAAGGGTTCGCGGGATGGCTCGACGCGGCGCAGCCGGCAGGGCTCGCCCCGCCCGTCGCCGGAGCCACGTTCAGCAATTCATCCAGCCTCAACATCAATGGCTGGACGTATTACAGCCGGTAAGCATGCGCGGGCAGCGATTGCCGCAATCCGCCCTCGCCCCCAATCCGGACTCACCCTCAGCGAACGCGAAACACGGCTCCGTCAGGTGCCTTGCTCTTCCCGCATCCCGACAAACAGCGCGATCACGCCGATGAACCCGCCATAACGGAACGCCGAGCCGAGCGCGGGGTCGAGCAGCGCAGGTGACCGCCACAGCTCGAACCAGGTCTCGGCGATCACGATCCATCCGGCGAACAGCATGAACATGGCCACGCCACAGCCGGTCAGCGCCAGCGATTTCGCCTTCTCGAAGATCGCCGCATCATCCCCCCGTGCCGTCCACATCCGCCACGCTCCGCCCAGGCACAGCAGGCCGGTCGCCAGCTTCAGCAGCACGATGAACGATGCTCCCAGGAATATGACCGCCGGGTTCGACGTTGCCCGGCTGCTCGCCGGCACCGCGTCGAATGTCGACATCGACGTGGTCGCGGCCACCGCCCCCGTGGTTCCGCCCCAGTCGACGATATTGCCCACAACGGCGACCAGCGCCCATGCGGCGACACTCAGCACCAGAAGTATTTTCACGATACGCAGCATTCTTGCTCCCCTCCCTGTTTCGGCGTCAAACTAGGCGAATCTTTGCGGCATGCAAGGAAGCAGGGAATTGCGGGTGCCGTCAGGCACCGGCCTGTCCCCCGGAAAATCGCCGCGTCCTGCAGCCGCCATTGTCCGCGCCTCAAATCTCTCCGCCCCCTGCTGTCCCCGCGCATAATGGTCCCATCATGCTGACGCGCCGCGCCCATCTCTATGCCTTTGTCTATCCGCTGTTCTGGCCCTGGCTGTGGCTCCAGCTCTGGCGTTTGCAGGCCTGGATCGACACGCACCATCGCGATGTCCTCTTCCGCATCGACCGCTTCGGCAATCTCACCGTCACCTGCATCAGCGATGCCCCGCGCGACCCGTCCCTCTATCATTATGACGCGCCAGCCTGCCCTGCCTGGGCCGATCCCGGCCTGGCATGCGACACGCCGGTAGCGTTCCTGGAATCACACCTGCCCGCCGCTGCGGCCACGGCTGCGCCCTGCCACGCTTGCAGCGCGGTTTGCGCCCCGGCCGCGCCCGACACGTCCTGATCCGCGCGCCTGCACCCGAATTCAGCCCGCATCGCCCCGGATGGCCCCGCCATGCCGGCCGCTGGTGCTGGCCGGTTCCGCGCCGGTGATTGCATCCGGCGCCGGCTTTGCCTACCAATGTGCGGGTCAGCCGGAACGGAGAACACCATGACGCCTCGCCAGACCCCCTTCGCCATTGCCGCCCTCGCCGCCTTTGCCCTGCTCACTGCCTGCGGATCGGGCGACAGTCCGGCAGCCCCCGCTGAGTCCGCCGTGACGCTGGAGAACGGCCTGACGGCCCGGGAAACGATCGAGGCCCGCCAGGCGCACCTGAAGAACGTCGGCAAGGCCTTCAAGACGATCAGCGACAACCTCAAGGCCGGCGAACCGGATCTCGCCGCGATCCAGGCCGCTGCAGCCGCCATCCCGTCCGAAGTGTCCGACATGGACACCTGGTTCCCGGCCGGCAGCGGCCCCGATGCCGGTGTGAAGACAGCGGCCCTTGCCGTCATCTGGGAAGAGCGCACCGAACTGGAAACGAAGATCACCAACCTCCAGTCAGCCGCCGCAACGCTCGACACCACGGCCCAGGCCGGTGACATCGCCGCCATCGCTGAGGCGTTCAAGGCCACCGGCGCGACCTGCAAGTCCTGCCACGACAAATTCCGCGCGGAAGACTAGGCCGGCATGCCGGACAGTCGCGCGCAGGTTCAGGTCTGGGACTGGACGCTCAGACTGTTTCACTGGCTCACGGTGTTCGGCTTCGCCCTGATGTGGTGGACGGCCGAGCAGGGCATCATGGACTGGCACAGGCGCCTTGGCGTCACGCTGGTCGGGCTGCTGGTCTATCGCCTTGTCTGGGGCCTCATCGGACCGGCCACCGCGCGCTTTGCCCGCATGCTGGTTCGCCCGCGTGAACTGCTCGCCCATGTCCGCGACATGCTGGGCCGCCGGCACCACCCGCATTTCGGGCACAACCCGGCGGGCGCGCTCAGTGTCATCGCCATGCTGCTGGCACTCGCCACGCAGGTCTCCACCGGCCTGTTCGCGGTCGATGTGGACGGCCTGGAATCCGGCCCGCTCGGACGCTACGTCTCGTTCGAAACCGGCCGCCTGTTCGCAGAGATCCACCATATCAGCTTCAAGGTCCTGCTCACCCTGATCGGGCTTCACCTGGTCGCCATCGCCACCTACCTGCTGCTGTTCAAGGACAATCTCGTCAGGCCGATGCTGACAGGCCACCGTCCGCGCGCAGACTTTGGAACATCGCCGGCAGACAGTCGCGCCCGCTGGCCGCGGATCATCGGGGCAGCGGTCATCGCCCTCGCCGTCGTCTCGGCGATCCTGTACGCAGGCGGCTGATCGCGCTCAGACGGACTTGACCGTCCGCGCCCTGTGGATACTGCAGTGCCGGCCTGAACGTATCAATCGTTGCAACTGCTACACAATTGTACACTGCACGGCATATTCATGACCGGCAGGCTGTCCGCAGGCGCAATTTTTGGCGTTTCCTTCCAACTATGGGTTTCACTTGGAATTAATTTCTGTTTAACCTTCTTTCATGGGGACGAAAGCTTGGCACCCGGTGGTCCGCGGAATACTATTTTCGATAGTATTTTCCGGCTTGGCACTGTTCATATCCGCGATCGAGCCATTCGGCATCGACACGGCGATGGATCAGCACAGCCGAAATATCCTGTACCGGGCCTTCGCCTCCTATTATGGCGACGCCCGCACCAACCCGGACGATTTCGGGATCGAGGCCTATGTCAATGCCGAAGGCGACGCCGAGCACGACCTCTGGCGCCTGCCCGATCCGGTTGATCCCGGCGCGCCGAAAATCGGCCAGGACCAGATCGTCACCGTCTATCTCAGTGAAGTCGTCCTCAACACGATGGGCCGGGTGTTCAAGAGCTTCGCCGGCGCAGCAGATCCGGGCGCCGATGGCGATGAGGACGCGCCGAGCGTCATCGATGCCGGCTGGCAAAGCTGGCGGCCGACCTATCGTGACCATGCCTTCCTCATACACGAGCTTGTCACGCTGCATGAAGGCCGCACCAATCGCGATGGCGGTCCGATCCGGCCACCGCCGGCCATGTTCTTCGACTTCATCTTCCTTGAAAACGGCGGCACCGCGCAGGAACGGGCAAACTACAATGAATTTCTCACCGAGGTCGCAGCAGCGACCGCCTACGGCAAGTGGAAGGACGAACCCGCATCGCGATGCGGTACAGCGCTCCTGAAAGTCGCCTGCATCAAGGCGAATGGCGGGATACCGCTTGTCTTTGCCCGGTCGATCGAAGTCGAACCGCTCGTCGACGGCGAGGAGCCGGCCCCGGCGCAGAGGGATCTCGAAAGGATCGCCATTCTCGCCCCGGTCCGCTTCCTGACCGAAGAGGGCATGTACCCGACCTACACGACCGCCCTCGGCCATGCCGAACTGCAGCAATACTTCCAGAAGAAAGGGCAGCGGGCCCAGCGCAGGCCAACCCCCGCCGTGGTCACCTATCTCGCCTGGTGCATCGACAATGCAAACCAGTGCCCTGAAATCGACAAGGATCCCGACGAGTCCGACCGGACCTTCAAGATGGCAGAGCGGCTGCAGGTGATCCTCGACCGCCGGGGCGACCAGATGTCCCTGATCTGGGGGTCGAATGTGCCGCGCTATTTCGCCGACATGGAAACCTTCGTCACCGGCAAGGCCCCGACCATCGAGAAGCTGCCCCTTTTCGGTCGGAAGATCGACGAGATGGCCCCCGCGCCGAAGCAGGACAATCCGGTGGTTCCCGGCCAGGAAAAATCCGAAATCACCTGCTATATCGACGCCAACCCGGTCGTCATGCTGGCCCGTCTCCTGTTCAACCGGACGTCCGGCAGCGACATGCAGACCTATCGCACGCTGGTCCAGCCGTGCCCGTACCATCTCGAAGTGCCCTTCTTCACGATCGGCGAGGGCAGCGTCTCCGACGGCATGGCCCGCGCGGTGTTTGACGGACGGGTGATGATTGTCGGCACACGGTTCCGCAATTCGGCTGACTGGACGCCATCAACGGCCCACGGCCGGCTGCCCGGCATGCACCAGCACGCAATGGCACTGGACAACCTGATCACGGATCATCAGGATTACCTGCGAGGCCCGGATGGCAACAGGCTGTTCAGCTTCATGGGTATCGGCCGCGTGGACGAGGGAGACGTGTACGAGACATTTGTCATGCTGTTCGTCGCACTGGCCGGGGTTCTGGGCCAGTTCACCATGAACCGCAGCCTGATCGACAAGGCGCATGCCCTGGAAACCGGCACCCGCGCACAACGCCGCCCCAGCCACTGGATATTCTACATCATGACGTTCGGCACCATCCTGCTGATCGTCGGCGGCGCACTCTACTTCCAGCTGTTCTACCTGCGCATGGCGCCGCTCAACTGGATCGGCGTGCTGACGCTGTCATGGTCGTTCTTCATCTTCCTGATGCGTGACGAAATCGGCGACGACATCGCGCGCCTGCTGCGCCAGACGCCGGTGATCAAGCGGTCCGGCAACGCCTTCCTCAACATGATCGCCCGCACGGCGCGCTATCTCGACATGGAAACGATCGGCTTCGAAAGCAGCCAGCGGCCCGCCAATGCCCGCGCCGAGAAGGAGCGCATCGTCAGCCTGCTGTATCCACCCACCACGATCGCAGACGAACCTGAATCACCCGCGGAAGCCGGGACACAGCTTCCACCAGCCCCCACCCCAGAAGGAGACCCGATATGACCCGCATCCTATTCGCCCTCGCATTATCTTGCGCGTTCATGGCCTCGGCCGGACTCGCACAGGCGGACGACGCTACGCCGCTGGCCTTCAAGAAGACCAGTGTCATGGCCATGATCGACGGCAAGCTCACCCGTGTCGACACGACCGCCTTCAAGCAACTGGACACGCCTTATGAAGTCGACGGCATGTTCGTCAAATTCACACATGGCGGAAAGGAATACCGCGTGAAGGCGACTGACACGAACGTCGAAACCAACAAGCCGCGCGTTTGCGGACCGACTGAAATCAAGGTCGCCCAGAGCAACCAGAAAATCGGCGCAACACAGATGGGTTCGGGGGAATCTGCCTGCGTCAACCAGAACTGACCACAACACCTGAGACAGCATTCCAAATGGGGACACCATGAAACGCTTACTGAACATACTGGCGATGGCCACATCCACTGCCGCGCTTGTCGCGTGCGCGACTGCGATGGACGCGGTGCAGACGATCAATCCGATCGGCTTCTCGGAATCGGGCAAGGACGGACCCAAGCTCGTGACCAGCGAGCCGACCGTCTACTCGACCGATTCTGAAGGCGCGAGACTGAACCAGGACCTCGAGAACAAGGGTGAACTGACCCAGCTGGTTCTCGAAATGCCGTACACCGAATCCCAGCTCAACACGATGCTGGCCGGTATCGCGGCGAACTGGCCGCATCCGCTTCCCGACCAGCCGCGGGTCAAGATCTCGATGCTCAACGAGTATTCCGGTGTCACCTATGCCAATGGCACGATCGTCATCGGCCTCGGCACCTTCTCGCCGGTGCTCGAAACCGCCGGCGCTGCGGCGGCGGCCCAGGGACCGACAGTCCAGTCAGACCAGGAGCTGCAATACCTGATGGCCCACGAGTTCAGCCATTATGCGCTCGGCCACCACAACAAGGGCGACAGCCTGGCTGGCATGCAATCGTTCGCCAGCAAGCTGACCGGCCTCTACAACACGGCCGCCGTCCTGCAGGAAATGCGCTACCAGGAAACGGCAGACGGCGGCACGTTCGTGGTCCAGAACCAGAGCGAAGTGTCACAGAACGTGGAATCGGCGATCAACACGTTCGACCTGATCAGCGCCCTCTCGGCGCGGGGCCTCGCCCCGGCCTGGAACCGCAACCAGGAAGACGAGGCCGATGTGCTGGCCCTCGACCTGATCAAGGCCGAGGGCATCAATGCGCCCTATTACGAAGCCATGTTCACGTCCCTGTACGAGCAGGAAACGCTGACCGCCGCCCTGACCACGGCACTGCAGGAATCGGTTTCCAGCATGCAGCAGCAGGCGCTCCAGCCCGCATCGCTGCAACAGGCGATGTCCGGCAATGCGGGCAACGTGGGCACATCCCTGCTTGACGGCGCAAAAAAGCAGTTCATGACCACCGCCCGCGAAAAGTTCTACAGCTATGTCACCCGCACGCACCGCTCGCCGAAAACGCGGCTGGAAGGCGTGCAATCCTATGAGCTGACGGCCTATCCCGACGTGACGGAGGAAAGCCGCGATACCGCTGCCTTCATGGAAGAACCGTCGACCGTGGTGCTGGATGCCATCAAGTCCACCGATGAATTCATGGACGCCAAGGCCGCGACCATCGCCTATTACGAATCCATCGGCCACCGGGAAGACCGGAACTATGTCGCCGCCGAACAGGCCATCCAGCAGGCCATGAACACCCGCTTCGGCCAGCAGGCAGCGATCCAGTTCGAAGCCGGCCGGGTTGCCGAATATGCCGGCAATCCGCAACTCGCACGCCTGCGCTACCAGGCGGCCATCAAGACCGTGCCGCTGCCGGATGGCTACCGGCGCCTGGCCCGTCTCGAAGTGCGCAGCGGCAATTACGCAGAGGCTGAATCCGTCATCCAGCGGGGCGAGACTGTCCTGATGGATACGGAGTATTTCCTGCCGTCGCGCATCAACCTCGCCGTTGCCCGCGACGACGTGGACCTGGCCATGACCCATGTCAGGACCTGCCGCGATACCCAGCGGGCCGACCTGATCGCTGCCTGTGAGGCCAACCATGCCGGCCTTGATCCGGCCGACCTGACAGCCGAAGAACGGGCCTTCTTCGAACGCCAGGGCGAACTCGGCAACAATCCGGCCGAAGGCCTTGTCGAAGGCCTTGGCGGCCTGTTCAAGCCGAAGACGCCATAGGCAGGCCATCCCTTCACATGCGCAGCGCGCTCGCAGAGTGCCTTGCGCATGTGGATTGCCCTGCCTGGCAGCTCAGGTGTCCCAGGTCTCGTACGTCCGGCGCATGTAGGCCAGTCCGTCCTCGACCATCTCGCGCAGCACAGCAAGGTCGATGTCGGCAAGGCTCTTGACGTACAGGCACGATGCGCCGGTCTTGTGCTTGCCCAGCCGGGCCAGCTTGTCGCCCATCTCACGATAGCCCGGCAGGATGTAGATGCTCATCGCCGCCTTGCGGGGTGAGAACCCGGTCATCAGGAACTCTCCCTCCCGGCCGGTGGCATATTTGTACCGGTATCGCCCGAAGCCGATGATCGACGGCCCCCACATCCGGGCCTCGAGGCCGGTCACATCCTCGAACCATGACAGCAGGACGCCCGCGTCCGCCTTGCGGCGCGGGTCATCCAGGCTGGCAATGAAGGCCGCGGGCGAGATGGCGGTCGGCTGTGTCTTGTTGTCCGCCCCGGCCATCGTCCGCGCCCGCTGTCAGGTTTCGCTTGTCTTGAAGTTCTTCTCTGTCGACTCGAAGCTGAGGCGCACCAGTTCTTCCAGTGCAGTCAGGTTCACGTCCTTCAGGGCCTTGATGAAGACGCAGGACTTGCCCTTGTCATGCTTGCCCAGGTTTTCGAGCGGCGCGGTGAAGGTTTCGAAGTCCGGCGACAGGTAGACCACGATATGCTTCTTCGCCGGTTCGAACCCGGCCATCATGAATTCGCTCTTGCGCCCGCTCGGCGTCGAATAGGCATAGCGGCCATATCCGATCTTGCTGGTGCCCCAGATCGTTGCCGGCAGCTCCGTAGCGCCGGCAAACAGCTCCAGGAGCGCCTCGCCTTCGGCGCGGCGTTGCGGGTCGCTCAGACTGGCAACATAGCGCTCAACACGGGTTTTCGGGGCTCGGATAACGGATTCTGCTGCTGGCATAAGGGTACGACTACGTCCTTTACAATGGGAGGAAATCCCACCTTACAACCTTCCGGCAAAAAAATCCAAAGTATCCTGCACTTAGCCGATCTGGACCTTGGCACCGAGATCCAGCACCAGGATCAGGATCGCCGCCACGACCAGGAAAAAGGCCGAAAGGCCGGCATTCAGCCACACCGCGCGGGTCGCATTCTTCTGCTCGATCCACTTGCGCGGACGGATCTTGCGCAGCCGGAACACGATCAGCGCCGACAGGACCAGGCTCGCGATGTTCAATGCCAGCAACAGCGCCGCCCTCAGCGCCAGGGAAAACTCGCCGCTGCCCGCAAACAGGCCCAGCGCCGCGCCGGGCGGCAACAGGGCTGCTGCCACCATCACGCCGACCAGGGCCGCTCCCTGCCGGCGCGTCAGCGACAGGGCCGCAGCCCCGCCAGCCGCCATGGCCAGCGCCAGGCCGTCGAGCCGCACTTCGGCCCGCGACATCAGTTCCCGGCTGTTCAGGTCCAGAGGCAGGAAGAAGGAAATGATGAGCGAGGTGGCAAGCGCCGTCGCAATCCCCACGGCCAGGGTGACGCTGCCCCGCTTCAGGAGGTCGAAATCGCCCAGCGCGGCCCCCATCGAGAACCCGAGTATCGGCCCCAGCAGCGGCGCGATCACCATCGCCCCGATCACCGCGGCAATACCGTCCGAGTTCAGGCCGATTGTCGCCACGATGGTCGACAGCACCACCATGATCAGGAAATCACGGTCCAGCCGCGCGCCCGAAGCGACATCGGAATAGAGCTCCTCGCGCGTCGCGCGTTCGGACTTGGCCGCCTTTTCACTGTCCACGTCGTCCAGCTTGGGCGCCGTCGCCTCGATCGGCAGCACCGTGATGCGCCAGTCCTTGCGGCCTTCCAGCGCCGACTGGAGATTGTCCATCAGCATCTGGCCGGTGCCTTCGCGCATGAAGACCGAAATCAGGCTGCGGTCCTTTTGCTCGGTTTCCATCACCACATAATCGATGGGGTCGGCAGCTTTTATGGCGCGCATCACCGTATCGCTGGCTGCGTCCTTTGCGAGATGGATATCCAGGCGCCGCACGGCCTATTTGCTCCGCGTCAGGCGGGCGATCAGGCTGCTGGTGTCCCAGCGCGCGCCGCCCATCGCCTGCACGTCGGCATAATACTGGTCCACCACCGCCGTCTGCGGCAGGCTCGCACCATTCTCGCGCGCCGCTTCCAGCGTGATGCGCAGGTCCTTGCGCATCCAGTCGACCGCAAAGCCGTGTTCGAACTGGCCATCGACCATCGTCTGCCAGCGATTTTCCATCTGCCAGCTCTGCGCCGCGCCGCCGCTGATCGCCTCGATCACCTTCTCGGCGTCCAGCCCGGCCTTCTCGGCAAAGTGCAGGCCTTCCGCCAGGCCCTGCACGATCCCCGCGATGCAGATCTGGTTGACCGATTTTGCCAGCTGTCCGGCGCCGCTGTCCCCGATCAGGGTCATCTTCCTGCCATAGGCGGCCATCACCGGCTCGGCTGCGGCATAGGCTGGCGCGTCGCCGCCGCACATGATTGTCAGCTTGCCATTGACCGCGCCGGCCTCGCCGCCGGAAATCGGCGCATCCACGAAGTGCGCGCCCTTCGCCTTGCACCGGGCATACAGTTCCCGCGCGAGGCCAGACGAGGCGGTCGTGTGATCGACAACAATCATCCCGGCCCCGAGGCTCGGTTCCAGCGCATCGAACACGGTGCGCACGTCCGGGTCGTCACCCAGGCAAAGGAAAACGAATTCGGCGCCGAACACGGCCGAGGCCGGGTCCTTGGCCACGTCGCCCTTGTGGGCCTTTTTCCACGCCGCTGCCTTGGCCGCCGTCCGGTTCCACACACTGACCTGGTGACCGGCCCGCGCCAGGTGCCCCGCCATGTGAAATCCCATCACGCCAAGTCCGAGGAATGCCGTCCGCGCCATCGTAGTTTCTCCTGCTAGCCCTTGGCCAAGTAGATCAAATTTCATCGAAATCCTACCCTTCGCTTTGGGCTGGCTTTCACCAAGACCTGCTATCTCTCACATTACAGATCAGAAGGATCGGACTTCGAGCGTATGGCATATGCCACGACCACTCGGCACTACGCGGGCAGAATGCCCGTCGCGCCGGCCCGCAAGGCCGGCACATGGAAGATGGCCTATGCCGACTTCCTCACGGCCCTGATGGCGTTCTTCCTGATAATGTGGCTGGTCAGCGGCGTCTCGCCGGAAGACCGTGCCGAGATCGCCGACTATTTCCACAGCAAGACGACCCCCGCCGTGGCCATCACGACGGCCGCCCCTGATTCTCCTGCCGGCCAGCTCTTTACCACGCTCAGCCAGCAACCCGGCCTTGCCGATGCGGGCGACAATGTCGTCCTCACGACCGAAGCCGACGGCGTGCGAATCGACCTGGTCGACAGCGCCCAGCGCCCCCTGTTTGACACCGGCAGCGGTGCCCTGACGGCGGCGGGCCGCGACCTCGTCGCCCTCACCAGCCAGGCGCTGGCACCTTTCGACGCGCCGGTCTCGATCGAAGGCCACACCGATGCCTTCACCGGCGCCGGCACTTATTCCAACTGGGATCTCTCGGCAGAGCGGGCCAGCGAAGCCCGGCGCGCCCTGACACAGGCCGGCCTGGCCGCATCGCGCATCCGCGCCGTGTCCGGCCTGTCCGATACCCAGCCTCTGTATCCGGGCCAACCGCACTTGTCAGCCAACCGGCGGATCAGCATATTGGTTCACACAGACGGCTGAGCCCCGTAAGGGAGATGCTTGCCATATGAACCGGAGACCAGATGATCGCTGACTTCCTGGCCCACTGGCCCATGTGGGCAAGCCTCGCGGTCGTGTGCGTTGCGATTGTCCTGTACATGTCGGACCGCTGGCCGATGGAGCTCGTCTCCGTCGGCGTGATCGCTGGCCTGCTGCTATTATTCACCATTCCTGGCGCTTATGGGGCTGACGGCACGCCGGTCAGTGCCGTCGAACTGCTGTCCGGTTTCGGCAATCCCGCCCTGATCACGATCATGGCGCTGCTCGTGGTCGGTCAGGGCCTGTTCCAGACCGGTGCCCTGGACGGCCCGACCAAGGCGCTCGTCGGGGGGTACGAGAAACGCCCGGTCAGCACGCTGGTCCTGGCCTTCCTCGCCGTGTTCGTCACCAGCGCCTTCGTCAACAATACGCCCATCGTCATCATGTTCCTGCCGGTGATGAGCGCCATTGCCAAGCGCATGAACACCTCGCAGTCCAAGCTGATGATGCCGCTCAGTTTCGCGTCCATCTTTGCCGGCATGACAACGCTGATCGGCACCTCGACCAACCTGCTCGCCGCCGAGGCCTTCGAACGGATCGACGGCCGCCAGCTCGGCTTTTTCGACCAGACGCCGATGGGCCTCATCCTCGCTGGTGCAGGCTTCATCTACCTCGCCATCTTCTCGAAATTCCTGCTGCCCAACCGGCGCGGCCTCAGCGACGAGCTGGCCCAGCCGTCCGGCAAGCAGTTCGTCGCCCAGATCGAGGTCACGTTCGGCCACTTCCTGAAAGGCAAGCACCCCGTCGCCGGCATGTTCGTCGACCTGCCGGACATGACCGTCCGCATGATCCAGCGTGGCGAACGCGCCTTCCTGCCGCCCTACGAGGACATCACCCTCCAGCCGGGCGACCTTGTCATCGTGGCAGCCACCCGCGCGGCCCTGCAGAACGTCCTCGCCCGCCAGCCGGATTTCCTGCAGCAGGTCTGGGAATCGGCCGGTGGCGACCTGGAAGAGAACAGCCGCCCCGGCGCCCTCGCCCTCACCGAGGCGGTCATCGCCCCCGGGTCTCGCATGGTCGGCCGCACGGTCGAGATGCTCGGTTTCCGCCGACTCACCCGCGCCGTTACCCTCGGGATCCAGCGCCGCAGCCGGATGATTCGCACCAAGCTTGGCGAAATCCGCCTTGAATCCGGCGACACGCTGCTCCTCTGCGGCCCGGTCGACGCCTTTGTCGACCTGCGGTCCAGCCGCGACATCATCCTTCTGGAATGGTCGCAGACCGAGATACCGCTCACCCGGCGCGCGGTTGCCGCGCGCGTCATCGCCCTTGCCATGGTCGCCCTCGCGGCGACCGGCCTGGTCTCGATCCTGCACGCGTCCGTCCTCGCCGCGGTCGCCATGCTGGTTGTCGGCTGCGTCAACACGCGCCAGGCCAGCCGCTCCCTCGACCTGCGCATTTTCCTCGTCATCGGCTCTGCCCTTGCAATGGGCATGGCGCTCGAGAAAACCGGCGCAGCCGCTGCGATTGCGCATACCGTGGTCGACCTTGCAGCGCCCTATGGCACGCTCGCCGTGCTGTCGGCCCTGTTCCTGGCCGTCGCCGTGCTCACCAACCTCCTGACCAATGCGGCAACCGCCATCCTGTTCTCGCCAATCGCCCTTTCAGCGGCGGCCGAGCTGAAGGTGGACGATCCCCTGCCATTCCTGCTGGCAGTGATCTATGGAGCCAATTGCAGCTTCGCGACGCCGTTCGCCTATCAGACGAACATGCTCGTCATGGGCCCCGGCCATTACAGATTCAGCGACTTCATGAAATTTGGCGCACCGCTCGTATTTGTGCTTTGGTGTGTCTTTACGATTTTCGCCTCTTGGCGGTTCGATCTGTAAGTGTATCGTCGGGAACCATGAAGTTCACGGAAGCCAATATTCTGCCCGCGGGGCTCGAACGGTCGTTACGGTTCTACGTAACGAACCCGAGTCCTTGTCCCTACCTTCCCGGAAAACGCGAACGCAAGGCGTTCACCAACCTCGCGGTCGGCGACGCCGATGCGATCCACAATTCGCTCAGCCAGGCCGGTTTCCGGCGCAGCCAGACCATCGCCTACCGGCCGGCCTGCCCGCGCTGCAATGCCTGCCGCAGCGTGCGCGTGCCGACGCGCGAATTCGTCCAGTCGCGCAATGATCGCCGCACCATCGCCCGCAACGCGACACTGATCCGCACCCCGGTCCAGGCCGTCGCCACACGCGAACAGTTCCGCCTGCTCCGTGACTATGTGAAAACCCGCCACGACAAGGGCGGCATGTCGGACATGACCTACCGTGACTATGTCACCATGGTCGGCGGCAGCCCGGTCCAGAGCCTGATCTTCGAATACCGCGACAGCGATGCAGACGATGCCCCGCTCGTCGCCGTGTCGATCACGGACGTCCTGCGCGACGGGTTTTCGATGGTCTACACCTTCTTCGACCCGGAACAGGACCGCCGCGGCCTCGGCCATTACATGATCCTCGACCATATTCGTCACGCGCAGGACCTCGGCCTGCCCCACGTCTATCTCGGCTACTGGGTCAAGGGCAGCCCGAAGATGGACTACAAACGCCGCTACAAACCTCTCGAAGTGCTGGACGGCGACGACTGGCGGACGCTAAGAGACGACGAATAACCCTGTCGGAGTACAGGGCGGGGGCCGCTGGGAGGATTTGTCATGATCAACCGACGCAACATCGTTGGCGCTGGCCTCCTTGGTACGGTGGGCGCTGCTGCCGCTTTCGCCAATCCTGAAGCCGCACAGGTCCTCGCCCCGGCGAAGATCAATCGCAGCCGCCGCAAGTTCAACATGGTCACCACCTGGCCCAAGGGCCTGCCAGGCCTCGGTCGGGCCGCCGAACGCGTCTCGGAACGTGTCCTGGCGATGTCCGACGGGCTGATGGAGATCAAGGTCTTCGCCGCCGGCGAACTGGTGCCCGCCTTTGAAAGCTTCGATGCCGTCGCCAACGGATCGGCCGACATGTATCACGGCGCCGAATACTACTGGTCTGCCAAGTCCTCGGCCTTTCCCTTCTTCACTGCCGTGCCGTTCGGCATGACCGCACAGGAGATCATGGGCTGGATCGATTTCGGCGGCGGGCAGGAACTCTGGGACGAACTGTCCGGCCAGTTTGGCGTCAAAGCCATTCAGGGCGCCAATACGGGCCACCAGATGGGCGGCTGGTTCCGCAAGGAAATCAACAGTCTCGACGATCTTGTCGGCCTCAAGATGCGCATTCCGGGGCAAGGCGGCGACGTGCTGCGCGCACTCGGCGGTTCGGCCATCTCCCTGTCGGGCGGCGAGATCTACCAGGCCCTCCAGACCGGTTCCATAGATGCCACCGAATGGGTCGGCCCCTGGAACGACTACTCGCTCGGCTTCCACCGCGAGGCGCCTTACTATTACGGGCCCGGTTTCCACGAACCCGGCGCCAGCCTCGCCGTCGGCATGAACCTCAAGGTCTGGGAAAGCCTCACCCCCGGAGAGCAGGCGATCATCAAGGCCGCCTGCGAATCGACCAACCACACATCGCTGGGCGAATTCACCTATCAGAACTCCGTCTATCTCGACCTGCTCGTGCGCGAGCATGGAACCAGGCTGCGCTCCTTCCCGCCGGAAGTGGTTGCGCGCATGGCCGAAGCGGCCGCTGACGTTCGCGCCGCCAGCGGCAAGGACGGTATCGAGAAGCGCATCTACGAGAGCTTCGAGAAAAGCCTGAAACTCATGCGCGGTTGGGCAACCGTTTCCGACGGCGCCTATTACACTGCCCGCGAACTCGGCAAATAGGCCGGGGGGCAACGCATGGATCCGGCGATTTTCCTCATGATCGGCGCCTGGCTGAAGATTCTCGGCCTGCTCTGCCTGCCCTTCTTCCTTGTGCCGCTCATCGCCCTGACCATTCCCGGCCTGGTCGACGGTTTCGCCAAACGCATGATCCGTGCGCTGGATGCGTTCACCGGCGGCGCGCTCAACGCCGCGATGGCAAGCGCGCTGATCCTCGTCGTCAGCCAGCTCGTCGTCGTGATCCTGCGCTATGCCTTCGGGCTATCGTTTACCTGGTTGAACGAGATCGTCATGTACGCCTTTGCCGGCATGTTCATGCTGGGCTCTGCCGCCGCCCTGCGCGATGACGCCCATGTCCGCGTCGACATCCTGCGACCCCGCTTCGGCGAGACGGGTCGCAACTGGATCGAACTGGTCGGCACTTACCTGTTCCTCTTCCCGATCTGCCTGCGCCTGATCACCACCGGCGAACAGGGGCTCACCCGGTCCTGGGGCCTGCTCGAAGGCTCGCGCGAATCCGACGGCCTGCCGATCCTCTTCCTGTTCAAGACGCTGGTGCCCGTGTTCGCGGTGCTCATGCTCGGCGCCGGCCTGTCCGTCGCCCTCAAGGCGGCGCTGCGCCTGACCGGCGCGCTCCCCCCCGGCGAGACGCCCATCGAAGGCGAAGCGGGAGATGAAGATGGAATTTGAGATCATCCTCGCTATCGCCATGTTTGCCTGCGCCATCATGGCCCTGCTGGCCGGCTATTCCGTGGCGCTCACGCTCGGCGGCGTCGCCCTGCTGTTTGCGCTCATCGGCATTGCGACGGGCACCTTTTCGTCCTCCTTCCTGATCGCCTTTCCCAGCCGCATCCAGGGCGGCTCGATCATGCAGAGCCAGACCCTGATTGCCGTCCCCCTCTTCGTGCTGATGGGCGTCATCCTCGAACGCTCCCGCGTCGCTGAAGACCTGCTGCACATTGCCAGCCGCCTCCTGGCCCGCGTGCGCGGCGGCCTCGGCTATGCCGTCGTCCTCGTCGGTGCGCTGCTCGCCGCCTCGACAGGCATCGTCGGCGCCACGGTCATCACCATGACGCTGATCGCCCTGCCGACCATGCTGCGCCAGGGCTATGACCCGAAACTCGCCGCCGGCACGATCGCCGCCTCCGGCACGCTGGGACAGATCATCCCGCCCTCCATCGTGCTCATCCTGCTGGCGGATGCCGTCTCCAATGCGGCCAGCCAGGCCAGCCTGAAGCTCGGCGCCGGCTCCGGCGTTGTCTCGGTCGGAGACCTGTTCGCGGGCGCCCTGATCCCGGGCCTGCTGCTGGTTGTCCTCTACCTCGCCTACATCGCCGTAATGGCAATGTTCCGGCCGGCCACCTGCCCGCGCATCACGCTGACTGACGACACCCCGCCGCTGACCGTCAGGCAGGTCGCCTTCGGCCTCGGCGCACCGCTGCTGCTGATCTTCGCCGTGCTGGGTGCCATCCTCGGCGGTGTCGCGCCGCCCACGGAAGCGGCCGCCATTGGCGCGGCGGGCGCCGTGTTGCTGGCCGGGCTGCGCCTGTCGGAAGACGCCAGGAGCCGCCTGTCACCGCTCCTGATGGCGGGCCTCGTCAGCATCCCGGCCATCCTGCTCCTGCGCAATTCGATGGACCTGCGCGCCGGGGTCGAGGCGATCAGCCTGTCCAATTCCGTGGGCATCCTGCTCACCGTCCTGGCCAGCCTCGTCTTCTTCGCCGGCCTCGCTGCCGGCCTGCTCGTGCTGCGCCGGATGCGCCAGCTGCTGCCGGCCCTGACCAGTGCCACCCACATTACCAGCATGGTGTTCCTGATCCTGATCGGCGCCTCGCTCTTCAGTCTCGTGTTCAGGGGCTATGGCGGTGACGAGATGGTGGCCGCGATCCTCCACCAGACGCCCGGCGGCAAGTGGGGCGCCCTCGCCATGACCATGCTGGTCATGTTCATGCTCGGCTTCTTCCTCGACTTCATCGAGATCGTTTTCGTGGTTGTCCCGCTGGTTGCGCCGCCCCTGATCATGCTCGGTTTCGACCCGGTCTGGCTCGCCATCCTGATGGCTCTCAACCTGCAGACCAGCTTCCTGACACCACCGTTCGGCTTTGCCCTCTTCTACCTGCGTGGCGCTGCCCCGGCTGAAGTCGAGACGCTGGACATCTGGCGCGGCGCCGTACCCTTCATCGGCCTTCAGCTCGCAATGATCCTGCTGGTCGCCACCATTCCCGCCCTTGCCACATGGCTGCCGGGGCTCGCCGCCAATTGACCCAGGACGTTTCCCCCTTCCAGGCCATCGCCGTCAGCCGGCTCGCCTATGAATTGCAGGCCGCCGGACGGTCGATCATCCACATGGAATTCGGCCAGCCATCCACCGGCGCACCGAAACGCGCCATCGCAACGGCCCACGCCGTGCTGGATTCCGAATCCATGGGGTATTGGGAAAGCCCGGAACTCAAGGCCCGCATCTGCCGGCACTATGCCGACACCTATGGCGTTGACGTCACGCCCGGCCGCCTCGCGATCACCTGCGGCGCCTCGCCCGCCCTCGTCCTTGCCTTGTCGTGCGCCTTTTCCCCGGGAGACCATGTCGCCCTCGCCCGGCCCGGCTACGTCGCCTATCGCGGTACGCTGAAGACTCTGAACCTGGTGCCGCTCGAAATCGAGTGCGGCGAGGAAACCCGCTACCAGCTCACCGCCGCGCAGGTCGCTGCGCTCGACCCCGCCCCTGCCGGCCTGATCATCGCCAGCCCCGCCAACCCGACCGGCACCATCCTGCCGGAAGCCGAACTGGCCGCGATTGTCGCCGTCTGCGCCGAACGGAACATCCGCATCATTTCCGACGAGATCTATCACGGTCTCTCCTGGGGCCCGCGCTGTGCCTCGGTGCTGGAACACACGGCCGACGCCTTCGTCATCAACAGCTTCTCGAAATATTTTTCGATGGCCGGCTGGCGGCTCGGCTGGATCGTCTCGCCCGACGACATGGCCGAGCGCGTCGCCGCCTATATCGGCAACATGTTCCTCACCGCGCCATCCCTGTCGCAGCATGCCGGCCTCGTCGCCATGGACTGCCGCGACGAGTTGGAAGGCCATGTCGAGACCTACCGCCGCAACCGCGAACTGATGCTCGCCGCCCTGCCGGCGCTCGGCCTCGAACGCATCGCCCCGCCGGACGGCGCGTTCTACATCTATGCCGACATCTCGCGCTTCACCGATGACAGCCTCGAATTCTGCATGCAGTTGCTGAAGGACACAGGCGTTGCGACAGCGCCCGGCGTCGACTTCGATCCCGTCAACGGCCACACCCACATGCGCTTCTCGTTCGCCGTGTCGACGCCGGAAGTCGAGGATGCGCTGGCCCGTATCGCCCCCTGGTTCAAGGCGCGGGCCTAGGCGCAGTCATACGTCGCTTCGGCCCCGCCATCCGGCGTGCGCTCCAGCGACACGAAGGTGCATCCCTCCGGCGCCGCAGCGATTGCCGCGGCTTCAAGATCGGCATCAGGCGGCGGCCCGGCGCTGGCCACACCGAAATCACCGCCGGTCTTCAGCGTGAATTTCAGCTTGAAGCCCTGCCCTGTCATCGGGGCGGCGAGAAAGTCATACCCGCCAGTTCCGATCGTCTGTGGCACCAGGCCGTCCCATGACGACGCGCTCCAGCTGTTGCCGGAACTGGCGCACGCGCCCAGCGCCAGCGCGGTGGCCCATATCGGTAGTCTCATTGTGCGTCCTCCCACTGATCGCAGGAGGCCAGTCTAGCGCAAAAGGCGCGCGCCTAGAACTCCACCTTCGGCGGCGTCGAGAGCGCCTCGCGGCCTTCGACGCCGACATCGAAGAAGTCGCGGCTCTCGAAGTTGAACATGCCCGCAATAACCGATCCGGGGAATTGTTCGCGCGAGGTGTTGTAGTCCTGCACGGCCGAATTGTAGAAGCGCCGCGCTGCGGCCAGCTTGTCTTCGATGGTCGACAGCTCGTTCTGCAACTGGATGAAGTTCTGGTTGGCCTTGAGGTCCGGATAGGCCTCGGCGAGCGCAAACAGCTTGCCCAGCGCGCCAGTCAGCATGCCCTCGGCGGCTGACATTTCGGCCGGTGTGGACGCTGATTGCGCGGCATTGCGCGCCGCGATCACCTGCTGGAACGTCTCCTGCTCGTGCTTGGCATAGCCCTTCACGGTTTCGACCAGATTCGGGATCAGGTTCTGGCGCTGTTTCAGCTGCACGTCGACGTCGGCAAACGCCTGGTTGACCCGCTGGCGCTTCATGACCAGACCGTTGTAGATCAGGATGACAAAGCCGACGAGTGCGACGACAAGCGCCAGAATTACCAGTATGGGGCTCATGAGCCGTCCCTCCACAAAACAATGTATTAGGGGTAACGGCCCATTGCGCGCGGCGCAAGACTGGGCCGTCGTTCAGGCCGATACTTTTACGGTGGAAATTACCTGAAATGCCCGTTCCCTCGGGCCAGGCGTCCTGTTTCCGTCAGCCCGTCGTCAGGCGCACCAGCACCAGGCTGACACAGGAAATGAAGATCCAGCCGCCCGCCCCCACCAAGGCCGGCCGCAGGCCCTGCGCCGCCAGCTTGCGAAAATCGGTTTCCAGCCCCATCGCGGCCAGCGCCATGGCAAGCAGGAATTGCGTGCCCGTACTGGCCGGTGCGAGCACGCCAGGTGGCAGGACACCAAGGCTGGCCACGCACACCATTGCCATGAATCCGAACACGAACCACGGCACGGGCGCCGCGACCCTCGGCCCGCCCTTGGGTGCCTTCATGCGCCGCGCGGCGAATGCACCAAGCACCAGCACGGTCGGCGCCAGCATCATCACCCGCGTCAGCTTGGCAATCGTGCCATACTCACCGGATTCACTGCCCTGCTGGTAGGCTGCCGCCACGACCTGGGCGACCTCGTGGATCGAGGCCCCGGTCCACAGGCCGAAGGCATGCGGATCAAGATGCAGCAGGCCGTTCAGTACCGGGTAGACCAGCATGGATATCGACCCGAACAGCGTCACGCACGCCACCGCATAGGCGACATCCTCGTCACGTCCCCGCGTCACCGTATTGGTCGCAATGATCGCGGAGGCGCCACAGATCGAGGTCCCGGCGGCGATCAGTTCGGTCAGCTTGGCGTCCACCTTCAGCACACGGCCCAGCCAGACCGTGAACAGGAATGTCGCAACCAGGCTGACGGCAATCACCAGCACGCCAATGCCCCCCACGGCGATAACCTGTGACATGGTCAGTTGCAGGCCGAGCAGGACAATCCCTGCCCTCAGCACCCGCTTCAGGCCGAACGTCACGCCCGCCTTCGCCCAGGCGGGCGTGCCGACGAGATTGTGGAACACCATGCCGACCAGGATCGCCAGGATCAGCGGGCTCAACATGTTCACATAGGGCAGCTGATGCAGCCCCAGCGCCGCCAGCGCGATCAGGAATATCAACACCACACCGGGCAGGATGCCGCCGGGCGCAGGTGGATTGAGGCCTGCCGCGGGCCCTGGTCTGTCGAAATTTACTGGCGTCATGACCCAAGTTCCGATTGCGTCGGACCGAGGTACAGCCCAGAGAACAAACTATCCAATGAAACTTTCAATTCGGTTCAATCCATACCGCCGATTGAACCTAACTTGGCAAATCCTGCTTCAATCCACGTCGCATGCTTCGCGTTCGATGTCCGTTTTCATGCGCTCCAGCAGGTCGACCGCCTGTGCAGCATAGGCACCGATCCAGCGGTCATGGATCTGCTTGATCGGCAGGGCATTGAGATAATTCCAGCGTTGGCGCCCCCGACGGCGCGCGATCACCAGTCCGGCCTCTTCCAACACGCGCAGGTGTTGCATCACCGTGCACCGGTTGAGGGCGTCGAAGCGCGCACAAAGCTCGCCGGTGGTCTGCGGATTGTCCCTCAGGGCATCCATCAGGTCCCGCCGGATCGGAGCGGCCAGGGCCTTGAATACGCGGTCGGTTTGATCATCACTTGACATGTTGTATATTTATAACATTGATACCGGAAAGGCAAGGAGACGCGAGATGGACCTGAAATTCGAAGTCAGCGCGCGAATCAGCCGCCCCGTGTCCGAGGTGTTCGAAGCCGTCGTGAACCCGGAAAAGCTGTCGGGCTATTTCACCACCGGCGGCGCGAAGGGCCGTCTCGAAACCGGCGCGACCGTGACTTGGGATTTCCACGATTACCCCGGCGCCTTCCCGGTCCATGTCGTCGAGGTGGAAAAGGACAAGCGCATCATCCTGAAATGGGGCGAGGACAACGACCGTAACGGACAGGTGGAGACCATGGTCACCATGCGGTTCGAACCGACCGACGACAACCGCACCATCGTCACCATCGCTGAGGAAGGCTGGCCGATGACAGATCAGGGCCTGAAGAATTCCTACGGCAACTGCATGGGCTGGTCGCAGATGCTCTGCGCAATGAAAGCCTGGATCGAGCATGGCCTGAATTTGCGCGACGGCATGTACAAGTAGTATAAAATTTGCCCGCCCCGGTAGAACGCCGGACGAAAATGTGTAGCATCGCGTGCATGTCAGACGCTGCCACCCTCGCGCGCATGATCGACACGGCAATGCGCGTGATCGTCTTCACCGGCGCAGGCATTTCCACCGAAAGCGGCATCCCCGATTTCCGGAGCCCCGGCGGTGTATGGAGCAAGATGACGCCGATCTATTTCGAGGATTTCGTCAGTTCCCGCGACGCGCGCCGCGAATCCTGGGCCCGCGTGTTCAACCGTTCGGCTGGCTGGGTCGGCGCCACCCCGAATGAAGGCCACTTTGCTGTGGCAAAGCTGGTTGCGGCCGGAAAGGCCACCAGCGTCATCACGCAGAATGTCGACAACCTGCACCAGGATTCCGGCGTGCCGGACGAGTTGGTGATCGAGCTGCACGGCAACGCGACCTATGCCCGGTGCCTGACCTGCGGCAAGCGCTACGAGATCGACGCGCTGAAGCCGCGCTGGGAAGCGGGCGAAGACCTCACCTGCCTGTTCTGCACCGGCCTGATCAAGACCGCGACCATCTCGTTCGGCCAGCCCATGCCGGAATACAAGATGGCCCTCGCCGCCGAAGAGGCCCTGCTGTGCGACCTCTGCCTCGTCCTGGGGTCATCGCTTGTGGTCTTTCCCGCTGCGGGAATTCCGCTCGAAGCCAAACGCAATGGCGCACGACTCGCCATCGTCAACCGAGAGCCGACCGATCAGGACCCGTATGCAGACCTGGTGCTGAATACAGAGATCGGGCCGCTGATGAGCGATGTGTTGGGGCGGCTGTCCAACTGACCCGAAAACGAAGGGCTGCCCGCCGGCAGCCCTTCAATCATGGCTCAAAAGCCTGACCCAGGCCTAGCTGGCTTTCTTGATCGCGACGCGGCGGACTTTCTCGATCTTCTCCGGCGATTTCGGCAGCTCGACATGAATCACACCGTTCTTGAACGATGCCTTGATGTCGTCTTCGTTCACATCGGCCGGCAATTGCAGTGACCGCTTGAACATGCCGTAGGAGCGTTCCGAATACTGGACGCCCTTTTCCTTCCGTTCCTCTTCGTGCCTGCGTTCGCCCGCGATTGTCAGGACGCCATCAACCACGCTCACCTCGACATCATCTTCGCTCATGCCGGGCAAGTCGGCCTCGATCGCATAGGCCTTGTCGGTCTCGGACACTTCGATTTCAGGCATCCGAATGGCGCCATTCGCCGAGCCATTGGCGGTGCCGAACGGCTTGCCCTGCCAAACATCCTGGAAAAGACGATCAATCTCGCGATGGAGAGTCTCGAAGGGATCGTTCGCAGGCGAAAGCACCGGCAGGTTCGACCGGTTGCCAAAGGGAATCAAATCTCGAAATGACATATCAATCTCCTTTCTCAACATGCGACGCGCATATCCGGAACAGACGTGTCGCTGGGTGAAAGTTGCGTTCGCCGCGGCGCGAATTCAATAAGTGAGACCCCGTATCCCGCTGTGAAAATGCGCGGCCGATCGGACCACAGCGCAGTGTCGCACGGCGCTAGGCCGGCTGGATCAGGTCCCACTTGGTCCCGAACGGGTCCTGCATCACGACGACCTTGCCATAGGGCTCGCTGCGCGGCGCTTCGAGAAAGGTCACACCCGCGTTGACATAGGCCGCATGGTCGCGGTCGAAATCATCCGTCTCAAGGAACAGGAACACGCGCCCGCCTGCCTGGTTGCCAATGGCTGCACGCTGCTCACCCGTCGCCGCGCGTGCCAGCAGCAGGTCCACACCGCCGCCCCTGGGCCGCACGCGCACCCAGCGCTTGCCGCCGCCCATGTCCGTGTCTTCGAGCAGGTCAAAGCCCAGCTTGCCGACATAGAAGCCGATGCCGGACTCATAGTCCGGAACCAGCAGTGACAGGGCTGAAATGCGTTGGCCGCGGACAGCCTCAGCCATTGAACGTGCCCGAGCGCGGGAAGCCTTTCGGAACGGTCTTGCCAGCCTGCGCGCGCTTGCCGATCCACTCTTCCCATTCCGGGAAGGCGCGGTGGCGCCCGCCGGCCATCACGATCAGGCCGTCGCGCTTGTCGAAGGTCATCAGGTCGGCCAGCGTGTCCTTGCCGCGATAGGCCTGCAACTTGTTGCCCTTGCCGCGCGCCATTTCGGGCAGTTCGTCCAGCGGGAAGATCAGCATCTTCCGGTTCGAGCCGACCACGGCCAGCATGTCGCCCTGGACCGGCATGCACACATTCAGCGTGCCCTGGCCGGTATTGACCGCCTGCTTGCCCGCCTTGCGGTTCGATTCCAGCTCTTTCTCGTCGACGACGAAACCATAGCCCACGGTCGACGCCATCACCCGCTTGCGGCCTTCTTCCAGCCTGAACATGGCGACGATATCGACGCTGTCCTCCAGTTCGATCGACAGGCGGATCGGCTCGCCGTGACCACGTCCGCCCGGCAACTTGTCGGCCATCAGCGTGAACGCGCGCCCGTCCGACGCCATCAGGATGATCTTGTCGGTGCTCATCACTTCTTCGCTCAGGTACAGCTCGTCGCCATCCTTGAACTTGGTCGAATCCGGGTCCAGCCCGTGGCCCTTCATGCCCCGTATCCAGCCCTGCGCCGACAGGACGACCGTCAGCGGTTCCTTTGGCCTGGAGGCTTCCAGCGCTGCCGCAAGGTCGACATCCGGTGCATCCTCGAACTGCGCGCGGCGGTCGCCCAGTGCCGGATCGGCCGTCAGCACATCGCGCGCGGCTTTCAGTTCCTTCGACACTTTCGTCCACTGGCGCGCGGTCGACCCGATCAGCTTGGTCAGATCGTCGCGCTCCACCACCAGTTTGGCGTGCTCGCCGCGAATCTCCATCTCTTCCAGCTTGCGCAAGGCACGCAGGCGAAGGTTGAGGATGGCTTCGGCCTGGGTCTCGGTAATCCCGAACCGGGCAATCATCACCAGTTTCGGATCGTCTTCCTCGCGGATGATCCGGATCACCTCGTCGATATTGAGATAGGCGATTAGGTAGCCGTCGAGCAGGTGCAGCCGCTTCTCGATCTTGTCGAGGCGGAACTCGGCCCGGCGCACCACCACTTCGCGGCGATGCTCCAGATAGGCCTTCAGCACGTCCTTCAGGCCCATCACCTGCGGTGCACCCTTGTGCAGCACGTTCATGTTCATGCTGAAACGGGTTTCCAGGTCGCACGACTTGAACAGGCTTTCCATCAGCACGTGCGGTTCCACGGTCTTGGCGCGCGGCACCAGAACGAGGCGCACATCCTCGGCGCTCTCATCGTGCACGTCATCCAGCAGTGGCAGCTTCTTCGCCTCGATCAGTTCGCCCAGCTTTTCCAGCAGGCGCGACTTCTGCACCTGGTAGGGAATCTCGGTGACGACGATCTGGTAGGTGCCGCGGCCGGTATCTTCCACTTCCCATTTCGCGCGCATGCGGAAACTGCCCCGGCCCGTCTCGTAGGCATCCAGCATCGTTTCCTGCGATTCCACGATCACGCCGCCGGTCGGGAAATCAGGCCCCTTCACGAAGCCCATCAATTGTTCGGTCGTCGCCTTTGGCGTCTCGATCAGGAAGCGCGCCGCATCAATTACCTCGGCCGCATTGTGGGGCGGAATGCTCGTCGCCATGCCGACTGCGATGCCGGTCGCGCCATTGCACAGCAGGTTCGGGAATCCAGCCGGCAGGACAACCGGCTCTTCGTCATTCTCGGCATAGTTGGCGCGGAAATCGACAGCATTCTCGCTCAGGCCGTCCAGCAGCAGTTCGGCCGCATGCGTCATCCGCGCTTCGGTATAACGATAGGCTGCCGCGCTATCGCCGTCGATATTGCCGAAATTGCCCTGGCCGTCGACCAGCGGGTAGCGGACGTTGAAGTCCTGCGCCAGGCGCACCAGCGTGTCATAGATCGAACTGTCACCGTGCGGGTGGTAGTTACCCATGACGTCGCCGACGATCTTGGCGCACTTGCGGAAACCGCCTTCGGGATCGAGTTTCAGTTCCCGCATCCCGTACAGGATGCGCCGCTGGACAGGCTTCAGGCCGTCGCGCACATCCGGCAGCGCCCGCGACGTAATCGTCGACAGCGCATAGGCAAGATAGCGCTTCGACAGCGCTTCGCTCATGGGTTCATTAATGATCCGGTCTTCAGGACCACCGTCTAGCAGGTCGGTCATTCTGGCCTCTTCCGCATTTCGTGCCACATTCTGGTGCAGGGACTATGTCAGTTTCGACTCAGTCACCGCCTAGGTTAACAGAAAGCGCGGTTTGGTTAATGAACGGGTAAAACGCAAGAACATGACTGAGTTTCGGGCCTGGATCCTCCTGATTGGCGTCCCCTTGCTGGTTGTCGGCCTGTTCCTCTGGTTCGCGCCGCCACGGCACAATCCCTTCGCCCCGATCGACCTGACCGACCGGCTGGGCCTCGGCACCCGCGCAAAGCTCGAACGTGCCCGCGACCACCGCGAAGTCTGCTTCCGGGCGCTCGACGAGGCGAACGTCCTCTACACGCCGCTGGAGGATGCCCCGAAGGGCGAAAAGTGCGGCCTGCGCAGCGCGCTGACCCTGGATCGCACCCTCACCCCCTACTCTGCCACCCTGTCGATGACCTGCGCCGAGACCGCCGCCCTCTACACCTGGGAGCGCCATGTCGCCCGTCCGGCGGCTGTGGAAATCCTCGGTTCGCCCATCGCGCGGATCGAAACCTATGGCAGCTTTTCCTGCCGCAACATTGCCGGCAGCGGGCGCCTGTCGGAACACGCCCACGCCAATGCTGTCGACATATCAGGCTTCCGCCTTGAGGACGGCCGCCTGGTCGATGTGAAAACGCACTGGAAGAAGGGTGGACCGGAAGCGAAATTCCTGAAGCGCGTCCACGGCGGCGCCTGTGATGTCTTCTCGGTCACGCTCGGACCGGATTACAACGCGGCCCATGCCGACCATTTCCATATGGACATGGGCACGGGCCGCGCCTGTAAATGACTATTTGTGGCTGTCCATGCAGGTATAGCTGTCGTCGGTGACTTCCTTCACGCGGTCAGCGCCCCCGCAGACCCGCATCGCCAGGTCAGTATTGCGGCTCACGGCATCGGAATCGGAAACGTCGCTGACGGAAATGCAGCCGGTCAGGGACACCGACAGCAATGCCGCCGCGATCAAAGAGAATTTCATGTGTTCAGCCTTCTTCGTTTAAAGAACGCCCATCTACCCCGCACGCATGCTTGCATGCCAATTCCTGAACGCCCGGTGAATGTGTGAGAGCTTGCGCCCGGCCCACCCGGCAGGCAAAAGTCCGGGCTGAACACAGGGAACCCACGCCATGAAACTCTACACATCGATCGGCCCGAACCCGCATGTCGTGCGCATGTACCTCGCCGAACGGGGCATCACGCTGCCGATCCAGGAACTCGACCTGATGGGCGGCGAGAACCGTCAGGAAGGCTTCCTTGCCGTCAATCCTGCCGGCCAGTCGCCGGCGCTGGAAATGGATGACGGCACCATCCTCACGGAAATCTGGCCGATCTGCGAATATCTCGACGAAACCCATCCCGGCGACACCCTGTTCGGATCGACGCCCGAGGAACGCGCCCAGACGCGGCGCTGGACACGCTGGGTGGACCTCAACGTGGTGGAGCCGCTGGCCAACGGGTTCCGCTTTTCCGAAGGCCTGCCCATGTTCAAGGACCGCATGCGCTGCCTGCCCGAGGCAGCCCCCGGCCTGAAAGCCTGTGCACAGGACAAGCTCGCCTTCCTCGACAGCCAGATGGCCAGCCGTGACTACGTTGCCGGCGACACATTCACCTTCGCGGACATCATGCTGTATTGCTTCCTGGTGTTCGGTAACGAGGTTGGCCAGCCGCTGAACCCGGCCTTCCGGAACCTCACGGCCTGGTTCGAGCGCGTCGGCGCCCGGCCGAGTGCCAGCGCCTAGAGCCGCTTCAGCATCCTGGCAACCAGCTGTGCCCGCTGCGGCGGCACGGCGCGGTTCATGCCGTTGAACACGCGCGCCTCGAGGAAGTGCCCGGTCAGCGTCAGGCCGTCTGCGATATCTTCCGGGCCGACCGGCGCGTCGGATGACACAAGGAAGCCCGGAAGGCGCAGCAGGCGGCTGACATACGCCTCCGCTTCAGAGCCGCGCACCGCCCGGCCGGTCTTCGGCGAGACATGGCTGAGGCCATCATTCGCGCCGCTGAGGGCACACACGTCAAGATCGAGCCCGAACCCGAGCGCCGACAGGAGGCCAAGCTCCCAGCGCACATAAAGTGCCGGCCAGATGTTCTGCATTTCCAGCTGGTCGAGCAGCAGCGTCGTCGCATCGTAAAGCGCAGATCCCGCCGCATCGCCCTCGTCGAGTGCGCCGCGCAGCAGCGTCGTGACGGCGGAGATCGCGGCAAGCGCCCCGGCATCGTCGAGCACGCGCGCTGCCCGCTCGCGGCTGGCTTCGGCCACATCGAACCGGCCGAGCTGTTCCTCTAGCCGACCGGTCCATGACAGGGAAACCGTATTGCCTGCTTCATACTGGCCGCGCCGCGCCCGCGACGCGCCGCCATAGACCAGGCCGGACCGCCGGCCCCGGGTCTTCGTCAGGACATCAAGTATCAGGCCGCCTTCACCAAACCGGCGGCCGCCGAGGATCAGGCCGTCATCAGACCAGTTCATGATGAAGCCCCGAAGCCCGGCTCAATCCTTCGACTTCGCTCAGGATGAGCCTGTCCCTTCACCCTAGCGCTCATCCTGAGCGAAGTCGAAGGACGAGCGCGGAAGACCGAGTATCCCGCCCTAGACATCAAACTCCAGGCCGATGCCCGAATAGCTGTCGCGCCGCTCCTGCCATTTCTCGTCCACTTTCACGAACAGGAACAGGTGCACCGGCCGGTCGAGCATCTCGGTCAGTTCCTTGCGGGCAAGGCGGCCGATCTCCTTGATCGAGGCGCCATTCTTGCCCAGCACCATGGCCTTGTGCCCGTCCCGCCCGACAACAATCACCTGCTGAACGCGCACCGATCCGTCCTTCTTCTCTTCCCAACTCTCGGTTTCCACCATCAGCTGGTAGGGCAGTTCCTGGTGCATGCGCAGCAGCAGTTTCTCGCGCGTCACTTCGGCGGCGAGCAGGCGCATCGGCAGGTCGGCTGTCTGGTCCGGCGGATACAGCGCCGTGCCCGCAGGCATGCGCTCGACCAGCGCCGCCGCCAGTCGGTCGACGCCGTCGCCATTCTCGGCAGAGATCATGAAAATCTGGTCGTAGACGCCTGTCGCATCCAGTTCCGCCATCACTGGCAGCACCTGGTCATGCGGGAACAGGTCGATCTTGTTGAGGGCCAGGAAGGCGCGTTTCTCGGTCAGCTTAAGCTGGTCGATCACGCGGCGATCATCGGCGATCGACATCTTCTGCGCGCCGGTGGCGGTGCCGGCCTTGTCGGCGACCCAGGCTGAACTGTCGACCAGGTGCACGATGGCGTCGGCGTCGGCCGCGCCGCTCCAGGCAGCTTTCACCATGGCCCGGTCGAGCCGGCGCTTCGCCACGAAGATGCCGGGCGTGTCGACCAGAACGATCTGCGCGTCGCCCACCTGCGCCACGCCGCGCACCGGGAAGCGCGTCGTCTGCACCTTGTGCGTGACGATCGCCACCTTGGCGCCAACCAGGCGGTTGGTCAGCGTCGACTTGCCGGCGTTCGGCGCGCCTATGATCGCGGCAAAGCCGGCGCGGGTAATCTCGGTTTCAGTCATTCAGTATCCATCATTGAATTCAGCAGCAGTGCGGCTGCATGGCGCTCGGCATCCCGTTTCGACGTGCCGGCGCCAACGGCTTCGCCCTGTGACTCGACTTGCACCATTACCTCGTAAACCGGTGCATGGTCAGGGCCTGACCTGCTTGTGACAGTGTATTTCGGCAAGTCCAGCCCATGTCCCTGTGCCCATTCCTGCAACAACGTCTTCGGATCGCGGGTTTCGGCCGGCGCCGAAGAGAATTGCGGCGCCCAGCCGGCTTCGACAAATTTCCGTGCCGCCGACAGCCCGCCATCAAGGTAGATCGCGCCGATCACCGCCTCGCAGACGTCACCCAGCGTGGATTCGCGTTCGCGGCCACCCGACGCGATTTCTCCATCCGACAGGATGATGAATTCCTGCAGGCCGAGATGGCGCACGGCCTCTGCGCAGGCGCTTTTCTTGACGAACTGGTTGAGGCGCGGCGCAAGGTCGCCTTCGCTCTCGGTCTTGCGCCGCTCGATCAGGCGTTCGGCGATCAGCAGGTTGAGCACCCGGTCACCGAGGAATTCGAGCCGCTGGTTCGACAGGCGGATCGAATCCGCCGCGGCCACCGCGCTCGGATGGGTCAGCGAACGGATCAGCAGGCCTGCGTCCTTGAAGCGATACCCGATACGCTCCTGGATGTCCTTGATCGCCGCTTCGGCCAGTCCTGGCGTGCTGGCCTTGGCAGCAGCCCGCAGGCGCGTGCGTTTGGGACGGGCGGGCTTCATCGCGCCGTCACCGGCACGGCTTCGATGATGACCTGGGCTTCCGCCCACGGATGGTCGTCGGTGATTGTCAGGTGAATCACGGCCTCATGGCCGTCCGGTGTCAACGCGGCAAGGCGCGCCGCTGCGCCGCCTGTCAGCGCCACTGTCGGCTTGCCTGTCGGCAGGTTGACCACGCCCATATGGGTCCAGTGCACGCCGCGCCGGGGCACGCCCGTGCCCAGCGCCTTGGCGCAGGCTTCCTTGGCAGCGAAGCGCTTGGCGAACGTCTCGGCGGTCCGCTTGCGGCTGTAGGCCAGCGCAATCTCGGTCTCGGTGAAAACGCGCTTCTCGAACCTTTCGCCAAAGCGCTCAAGGGTCTTCTCGATCCGCTCGATATTGCAGAGGTCGTTGCCGATCCCGATGATCATGCCCGCGCCTCGTCCATCAGGCGGCGCATTTCCGTGATCGCTGCCGGCAGGCCGATGAAGATCGCTTCACCGATCAGGAAGTGGCCGATATTCAGTTCGGTGATCTGCGGGATCGCGGCAATGGGCTTGACCGTGTCGAACGCCAGGCCGTGGCCCGCCTGGGGTTCTATCCCGATACGGACCGCTTCTTCGGCGCAGTCCCTGATCCGGTCCAGCTCCAGTTCCGCAAGCTTCATTTCGCCCGCCTGCACCAGTTCGACGTAGCGGCCCGTGTGGAATTCGGTGATTTGCACGCCCAGCGCCTGCGCAGCGTGCAGTTGCACCATGTCCGGTTCGATGAAGAACGAGACGCGGCTGCCATTCTTGTTCAGTTGGCGAACATAATGCGCGAGATGGTTATGCGCGCGGGCGGCGTCGAGGCCGCCCTCGGTGGTCAGCTCAGCGCGTTGCTCCGGCACGAACATCGCCGTTTCCGGTTTGAACTTCAGCGCGATATCCAGCATTTCCTCGGTCGCGGCCATTTCCATGTTGATCGGCAGCGCTGTCGCCGTGCGGATCTCCGACAGGTCGCCGTCACGGATGTGGCGCCGGTCCTCGCGCAGGTGCAGCGTGATGCCGTCGGCGCCGGCTTCCGTCGCCATCAGCGCCGCCCGCATCGGGTCCGGGTGCGCACCGCCCCGCGCATTCCTTATCGTCGCCACATGGTCGATATTCACGCCGAGGCGTATGCGGCCCGCCATCAGGCAAGCCCTCTCGAGCCCGGCTTCACGGCCGCCATCGCGGCCAGTTCCGGCGGCAGGTCATCGGCGTCATAGTCAGGAAAATCCACGGCCGCGAGCGAGACGAGTTCACACCCGACATCCGCCTTGCCGTTCGACCGGTCGATGATGCAGGCACCGCCGACCACGTCGCCCGGCAGGCGCCCGAGCGCCTCGACCGTCTCGCGGAACGACAGGCCCGTCGTGACGATATCCTCGGCAATCAGCACCTTCTCGCCTTCGGCGATCGAAAACCCGCGGCGAAATTCCAGCTTGCCATCGACACGCTCGGCAAAGATCGCCCGCGCGTTCAGGTGCCGTGCCAGTTCGTATCCCGGAATGATGCCCCCCACAGCCGGGCCGGCCACGACATCGATCCTGCCGAATGCCTCGGTCAGCTTGACCGCCAGCGCCTTGCAGAGCTTTTCCGACAGGTCCGGTTGCGAGAAAACGAGCGCCTTCTGCAGGAAGACCGGGCTGCGGCGGCCGGACGACAGGATGAAATGCCCCTCAAGCAGGGCCCCTGCCTCGCGGAACACCGCGAGTACGTCTTCACTGTTCATACTCATCCTCCTGATCGCGCACTGCCCGGTCCACAACGGCCAGGGATCGCAGCGCCGCAAGTATCTGCGTCAGGCGCTTCAGGTCTTCAACCTCGATCTCCATGATCAGTTCGATAAAATCTGTCCGGCGTTCTTCGGTCGATATCTTGATGATGTTGCCATTGGCCTGGGCCACGGCGGAACAGAGCTTGGCCAGCACACCCTTTTCGTTGGCGGCATTGATGCGAATCCGCCCCACGGCCACGGCGCCGGTCTTGGCGAGTTCGGTCCACCTGAGATCGACCCACAACTCCGGCCGGTCATCATATTCTGCCAGCCTCGGGCAGCTGGCAATGTGCACGACAACGCCCTTGTCCCGCTCCTGCACACCAATGATCCGGTCGCCCGGCAGCGGGCAGCAGCACTGGCCAAGATGCAGCGTCACGCCCGGCGTCAGGTCTTCACCCGAGACCAGCATCGGCGCGTGCCGGCTGTCCAGCTTCAGCTTGTTGTCATCATCCGACCGCTCGTTGCGATACCCCGGGAACGCCGCTTCCATGACATCTGCCGACGATACCCGGCCGCGCCCGACGGCTTCGGCCATTTCCTGGCGGTTCGCGAAACCGGCCAGCTTCGCGGTATGGTTCATCTTCACGTCGACAGGGTCGATGCCGGCCCGGCGCAGCGCCTGGTTGATCAGGCCTTCCCCCAGTCGCACAAAATCCAGCTGGTCGCGCTCGCGCACCAGCCGGCGGATCGCCGAACGCGCCCGGCCGGTGATCGTCATGGCTTCCCAGCCGACGACCGGTGCCGCCTGCTTGCCGCGCAGGATTTCCACCACGTCGCCATTCTTCAGCGGACGCCGCAGCGACTTCACCTCGCCATTGATCCGTGCGCCAATCGTTGTATCGCCCACGGCAGAGTGGACCGCATAGGCAAAGTCTAGCGGCATGGCGCCGGCCGGCAGGATGATCAGCTTGCCCTTCGGGCTGAACGCGAACACGTGCTCGCGGTACATTTCCAGCTTTGCGTGTTCCATGAACTCGCTGGCATCGGCGCCGTCCTGGATGAGTTCGGCAAAGGCTTCGAGGTTCGCCGCCGGGTCGAGGCCGGCCGCACGGGCCGATTCCACGTCAAACCCGTAGGACTTGTTCTTGTAGCCCCAGTGGGCCGCCACGCCGAACTCGGCGGTCCGGTCCATTGCCCGGGTCCGGATCTGCAATTCGACCCGGCGGTTGCCGGATGCCCGCACAGTCGTGTGCAGCGAGGCATAGCCGTTCGGCTTCGGCACCGAGATATAGTCGCGGAACCGGTCGGGGATGCAGGCCCACAATGTGTGCACCTCGCCCAGCACCCGGTAGCAGTCTTCCACTTCGTCCACGATGATCCGGAATGCGAACAGGTCGGCCACGTCGCGGAACGAGATCGATTTTCGCTCCAGCTTGCGCCAGAGGGAATAGGGCTGCTTGCGGCGCCCCTTGATGCGCGCCTTGATCCCCGAAATCGCCATCAGCTGGTCGAGATCGCTGTGGATGCGCTCCAGGTCGTCGGCATTGTCGCGCTCGAGTTCTTCCTGTCGGTAGAGAATGGCCCGGCGCGCTTCGGGATTGAGTTCCTCGAAGGCCAGGTCTTCCATCTCGGCAGCCAGCGAATAGAGGCCCACCCGCCGGGCGAGAGGCGCATAGATATCCATAGTCTCGCGCGCGGTACGCTCGCGGCTCGACGCCTTCTTGCGGAAGTGCAACGTGCGCATGTTGTGCAGCCGGTCGGCCAGCTTCACCAGCAGCACGCGCAGGTCGCTGGTCGTCGCCAGGATGAATTTCTGGAAGTTCTCGGCCTGGGCCAGTTCCTGCGACGTGAATTTCAGCGCATCGAGCTTGGTGACTCCGTCCACCAGTTCCGCCACATCGGCGCCAAAGCGCACTTCGATATCGCCGATGTCGATGCCGGTGTCCTCGACCACGTCATGCAGCAGGCCGGCGACAATCGTCACCTCGTCGAGGCGTACGTCAGCCAGCAGGCTGGCGACTTCGACCGGATGGGAATAATAGGCATCGCCCGAATCACGCGTCTGCGTCCCGTGATGCAGCTTGGCGAAGTCATAGGCCGCGCCGAGCAGTTCGGACTTCACACGTGGGTGGTAGGCGCGGACCTTCGCAATCAGCCCTTCGCGCGAAAGCACAGGCTGGAGATCAGCCTGATTTTCGGTCGAGACCGTTTTGCCAGCTTCTTCGCCAGCCCCTTTGTCCTGAGCGGAAAGGGCGCTGCCGTCCATGAAGCCTCCTAGAGCCGGTCGTCGCGTCCGGACTCGATTTCAGCCTGGTAGGCGCGCATGACATCGTCTTCGGTCGCAGCAGGGCTGGACAGGAGGGCGAGGCGGTCGGCTTCGCGTTCGCTTTCCTCGCTCGGACGCACTTCCTGCAGGTTCGAGATCATCGCTTCCTTGACCACTTTGAGGTCAATGGACTCTTCAGCAATCTCGCGGAGCGAGACGACAGGGTCCTTGTCGTTGTCACGGTCGATCGTCAGGGGTGCACCTTCGCGGATCATGCGGGCGCGGTGCGAAGCGAGCAGAACGAGCTCGAAACGGTTCGGCACCTTCTCGATGCAATCTTCGACGGTAACTCGGGCCATGGGGGCAATCTCCTTGAAGCCGACCCTTATATGCAGTGCAGCAAGCCGGCGCAACCCGGCTATTGCGCCTGAAACGCAGCCTGATTAAGCCAGTTATATAAGAATTCGCGGCATTTTTATTAGATTTCAGCCTATTGTATTGAAGGATCAAAGCCAATGGCTTTTTACAAGGACGAGCGCCTGGCGCTGTTCATCGATGGCGCAAACCTCTATTCCGCCGCCCGGGCAGTCGGTCTCGAGATCGATTTTCGCAAGCTGCTGAAGGAATTCCAGGGCAAGGGCCGCCTGCTGAGAGCCAATTATTACACCGCGCTGGTCGAAACGGACGATTACAGCCCGATCCGCCCGCTGGTCGACTGGCTCGCCTATAACGGATTCACAGTCATCAAGAAGCCGGCACGCGAATTCACCGACCGTGAGGGGCGCAAACGCGTGCGCGGCAACATGGACGTGGAACTGGCCATCGACATGCTCGAAATGGCCCGCAACGTCGATCATATCGTCCTGTTCAGCGGCAATGGCGATTTCCGCCGCGCGGTCGAAGCGGTCAAGGCGCGGGGCGTGCGCGTCTCGGTCGTCTCCACCGTGGCCTCCAATCCGCCCATGATTTCGGACGACCTGCGCCGCGAAGCCGACCATTTCATCGACCTTGAAGACCTCGGTGAACTCATTGCCCGCCCGCGCCGGGACTTTTCCGAAGACGACCCCGCCGACGATAACGAGGACTGATATCCGGGGGACAGGCCCCGCCTTGTCCAACCCCGCGCTGCCTGCCGTATAATCTGCTTCGCCGCGCGCGCTCCCTGGCGTGCGGCACCTGCAGACTGGCGCGGGACGGAAGCTGAAGGTGCGCACCTTCCAACCTTCCAGACCACAGACTGACCATGCGTGCCCGGAGGCTTCCTCCCGCGCACTTTTTTACAGTCAAACCGGACGGCGCCTGCCGGTCCGGACCTTCATGCTGGCGGCGAGGCAGCGGCCAGGTCAGCCCGGATACGCGCAGCGAGCGTCTCGGCTTCGGCCATGATGCGGGCGCAGACAGTCTGGGCATCCGCGCCGAAATAGGCGTCACACACTGACGTCAGCCCGTTCGTGAATGTGAACACGGTGTGCGCGCGGCTTGCCTTGTCCGCGGTGCCGCTCCGGTCGCGCGATGCCAGCGCGGCAAAGCCCGTCAGCACGATCCGCTCATGCACGGATGACGACCACTCATCCTTCTTCGCAATGAGATACTCGGTGCAGAAGTCGGCAATCGGCGCGTCGCTGAACAGCCATTTTTCGTGCTTGTCCCAGAAATAATCGGCCGTGTGGAGCAGTTCCGGATCCGCGCCGCGTGGCACCGCAGCCGCAACCACAGCCTCCAGCCATTTCACTCGCGACGGCGACGAAAATGATGCGGTCACCATGTGCGCCAGGGCGTAGACCGGAATGTCGTCCAGCTGGTCGGGGGTATGGTCGGCGATATAGGCGTCGAATGCGGATTGCGAATGCGCCTGGGGCGTGACGGCCGACGCCTGGACTGGTGGCGCACCCGCGCCGTGTCCCCGGGCCGGCTCCAGTTCGTTTGCCGCGGCGCGCGTCCTGATGACATTGACAATGAACAGAAGGGCGACAGCGACCACCAGTGCGATCGCCACGACAACGCCAATACTCATGTTTTCCATGGCCCAATCCTCCGTCAGCCACTTCTGGCGCCTAAGGGTAGAACCTTAATGTCGCGCAAATCCTATCGTGGCCGGTTGTGCTGTACGTAAACCACAACTGGCTTGCGCCAGGCCTGCACGACCGTCAAGAGCCCCCACACCCAGTTGGCGACCAGCACCAGAATACCGATCCCGCCGAACGGAATCAGCAAGATCCCGACCGGGATCAGCGCCAGCTGGATGATCGCCGTGCCGATCCGCCCGACAAAGATCGTGCCCAGGCCGGGAATGAAGAAGTTCAGGATGAAGGCGACGAATTTGAACGTGCCCTTGGCAGCCGCCTTGACGACACCGACCCCCGGAGAATCCAGGCCGGGGTCTCTCGGCCGATCGAAATCCGGATTCAGGCTGACGTCCCTGTCAGGGTCGTAATAGTGGGACGCATCATTCAGGCGCCTGGAGGGTGGGTCGCCGGACATCGCCTATCTCGCCGGAACATGCGCGGCGATCAACTGCGGCCCCTCGGCCGCGAAGGCCCGCTGCAGCGCGGTGTCGAAGGCCTCGGCCGTATCCACCGCCACCGCCGGCACGCCCAGGCTGGTCGACAGCGCGACCCAGTCGATTTCCGGCCGGTCCAGTTCCAGCATGCCCTTCGCCGTCGGCCCCGGATTGCCCGCCCCGGTCCGCGCCATCTCGATGTTCAGGATGCGGTAGGAATGGTTCACGAACACGACGGTCACCACATTCGCGCTTTCGCGCGCCATGCTCCACAGCGCCTGGTTGGTATACATCGCCGCGCCATCGCCGGTCAGGCACAGCACCTTGCGATCCTTCGCCGCCATCGCTGCGCCGAGCGCCAGTGGCATGCCCTGCCCGATGGCCCCGCCCGTCAGCATCATCCAGTCGTGCGGCTTCGCCCGCTGGGTCATCAGGAAGGCCGGCAGGCCGTTCGACACGCCGTCATCGGACACGAATGTCCCCTCGGGCATGTGCCGCGCGATCGACTGGCCCACGGCCACGGCGTTCAGGTCGCCAGCCGGTGCGCCCGGCAGGTCGAGCGGCGCAGCCGGTGCGGCATCCCTGGCACCCAGCGCGTCGGCCAGCGCACCCAGGATCGCCGCGCTGTCGCTTTCCGGACCGCCCAGCATCATCGTCGTGCACCCGTCCGGCACCAGCACGCTGGGCTTGCCGGGATAGGCAAAGAAGGCCACCGGCACCTGGCTGCCCGCCACCAGCATCAGGTCACAGCCCTCGAGGTCCGCCATTGCCGCCTCGGCAAAATACTGCATCCGGTCCGGAATGAACCGCCCGGCGCCGCGGGCCTGGCGCGGGAAGAACGTATCGGTCATCACCCGCACGCCGGCGGCCTTCAGCCGCGCTGCCATGGCCAGGCCCGCCTCGGTCAGTGCCGTGCCATTGATCAGGATCATCGGCTTCGCCGCCGCCTTGACCGCTTTCACCGCCGCGTCGATGCGCGCCGCATCCGGGCCCCACAGCATCGGCCGCGCCCGCGTCTTTCCGGACTTGCCGCCTTCCAGCCACGCCGTGTCTGCCGGCAGGATCAGCGCCGCCGGGCCGGGCACCGGAGACAGGCTCGCCTCCCAGGCTTCCGCCGCCAGCTCGCCGGCCGTCTCCGCCTTGTCCGCCGACTTGATCCACACCGAGTTCGGCCCGGCCATGCCCCTGATGTCGGACGCCAGCGGCGCATCATAGCGCTGGTGCGGCACCGCATGGTCGCCGATCACGTTGACCATTGGCGTCCACGCCCGGCGCGCATTGTGGATATTCGCCCCGCCATTCAGGTAGCCTGCACCAAGGTGCAACAGGGTCATTGCCGGTCCGCCCGACACCCGCGCATAGCCATCGGCTGCACCTGTCGCGACACCCTCGAACAGGCACAGCACCGAGTGGATGCGCGGCTCGTGGTCGAGCGCCGTCACCAGGTGCATTTCCGACGTGCCGGGATTGGCGAAGCAGGCCGCAACGCCATGGTCGGCCAGTGTGGAAACAAGGGCCTCGGCCCCCGTCATTGCCTGTTCGGGATCGTTCGCCATCTGTCCTGCCTTCTGAATTCCTTGAGCGCCTGTGTAGCGTGTCCGCCGCAGGCGTCAAAGCACAACGGCCCGAATTCAGGCCTGGATGACAATCACGTCCGGATCCGCAGTTCCGGCATACAGGCGTGCAACCTGGTCGTGCCGCCGGTCCAGCGTCCGGCCCTGGTTCATGTAGCCCTTTTCAGTTATTTCACCGGCATCCGCTTCCGGCGGCGTCTCCTGCAACAGCACGCGGGCGATCCGCACCGACGCGTTGGGGTGCGCCGCATTGTGCGTCTGCAGGCCGTCCCTGACCGCCGCCTTGACCTTCGGATGATGCGCCAGCTCTGCCAGCGGCAGGGCCTCGCCCACAAGGCGCTGGCACCAGGCCTCGTTCAGGAAGCCGAGCAGGCAGATTTCGTCCCGGTTGAGACCGCAGACCACGGCATCCGACAGCGCGCCGCCGGATGCCGCCACTGCCTGCACCCGGACCGTGCCCGCCGACACCCATGTGCCGTTCGCCAGCTTGAATTCCTCCGCCGTGCGCCCGTCAAAGGCGAGGCCTTTTTCGGGCCTGTCCGGATCGACAAAGCGCACGGCATCGCCCAAGCGGTAATAGCCTTCCTCGTCAAATGCCTCGGCCGTCTTCTCGGGGTTCCGGTAATAGCCCGGCGTGACGTTGACGCCCTTCACGCGCAGTTCCAGCTTGCCCGCATTCGGCACCAGCTTGAACGTATTGCCCGGCAGTGGCAGGCCGATCAGGCCCATCACGTCATTCGGCCAGTGCACGTTCGACGCTGTCGGAGACGTCTCGGTCGCGCCATAGCCGGCCGACAGCGATATCCGCTCGCCGGTCACTCGCACGGCCACCGCCTGGATACGCTCATAGATATCCTGGCCCATCGCCGCGCCGCCATAGGCCATGCTGATGATGCGCTTGAAAAAGGTCTCGGCCAGCGCGTCGTCCCGTTCGAGTTCGGTTGCCAGCGCCGCCCAGGCTGCGGGCACTGTCGTATGCTGCGTGGTCGGGATTTCCTTCAGGTTGCGGATCATCTCCGGCAGGCGCGCAGGTGTCGGCGCGCCCTGGTCGATATACAGCGTGCCGCCCCAGTCGAGCATGTTGTGCAGGATCGAATGGGCGCCATAGGTGTGGCTCCACGGCAGGAAGTTGCACATCACCTGCGGGCCGCCGGTCATTTCCTCGAGACGGTCCTCGTCCCATACTGATCGGATCATCTTGGCATTGGCGGCCACCATGCCGTGCAGGTTGATCACCGCTTTCGGTTCGCCGGTGGACCCCGATGTCAGCATATAGCTCGCCACCGTCGATGGTGTGAGCCGCGCATAGGCCGCATCGACGGCGTCAGTCGGCGCGCGGCCGAATTGCTCGAGGCGCACTGTCTCGCACCGCTCCGGCGCCGGCCCGCCATGGATCACGAAGCGCCCGTCCACGCCGAGGCCATCGAGGGCGCGCTGATAGGCGGCGCCATCCTCGACATAGATGAATTTCGGCTGCACCAGCGCGTCGATGTATTTCAGCCGGGCGAGGTCCTGGCTCAGCAGCGCATAGGCCGGCGTCACCGGCACCACGGGGCTGCCGGCCCACATGGCGGCATACTTGATCAGCGCATGGTCGACGCTGTTCTTTGACAGCACCATCAGCGGCGCGTCCGGCCCGGCGCCGGCATCAAGCAGGCCCTGCGCCAGGCGCTTCACGATTTCGAGGCCCTGCGCATAGGTCACCTCGCGCCAGCCGTCCTGCTCCGGGGCGTCGACATGGCGCTCGGCGAGCCAGACCCGGTCGGACGTCCTTGCGGCCCACTCGACCAGCGGTGCCAGCATGTGCGGCGGGCAAGGCTTCAGCGGCTGGCCATTGTCCAGGTAGATCGTGCCGTCCGGGCGACGGTCCACTTCCAGCTTGAGGGGAAGATAGGGAACCTCACGGAAAGGCAGATGGGACGTCGTCATGATTGGCCTTGTGTCTTGATATGGATATTCGCGCCGCAGTGCTTGCAATGGACGGCATCGGGATCATGCATCGTCAGCCCGCACGTCTCGCATTCCTGCTTCACCTTGTCAGTCGGTTTCAATATGGCGCGCACCAGGCGGAGGAAAAGGGTCAGGCCCAGCACCATGATGATGATCGCAACCACCTTGCCGCTGTCACCGACCAGCAGGACATCGCCATAGCCGGTCGTCGTCAGGCTGGTGACCGTGAAATACAGCGCGTCGAGATAGGAATTGATGCCGTCATTGACCCGCACCTGCGAGACATAGACCAGGGACGCCATGATGAAGATGAACACGATCAGGTTCGTCACCCGGTCGATCACCTGTTCATTCTCGGACACAAAGCTCCACATTTTCCCGGCACGCTTGATGAACGTGAACGCCCGGATCGCCCGGACAGCACGCAGCACCCGCAGGAAGGCCAGGTTCGCCACCAGGAGCGGCGCGAACATGGTGATCACCACGATGAGATCCGCCCAGGGCAGGAACCGCATCAGGAACTTGCGCTTGTCCTTGGCGATGTAGAATCGCGAGACGAGATCGAACAGGATGACGGCGCCAATCAGGTAATCGACAATGAAGTGCCGCGGGCCTCTCTCTGCGAATGGCGCCAGCAGGAAATAGGCAATCGTCACGAAATCGAAGATCAGCATCGCCCAGCGGAAAATGAACGGCCCGCGTCCATGCCCCTCGTACAGCCAGAACAGCCCCCGGTTCAGCCCCGTGCGGTCACTCATGCAGATCCTGCCTCCAGTCGGCGGTTATGGACCAATTGGCCCGCCAGTGTCACGTGGCAGGCCGCAGAGGCAGGATGGCGCCGATGGCTGAATGTGTTTTGCTGCGCAGGATCACTCTCTTGCTTTCTCGATCTCGGCGAACACGGCTTCGCCGCGGACAAGCTGTTCCTCGATGCCGTAACTGAGGCCGAGTTTCCACCGCGACGGTGAACCAGTCCTGTTTGCGAAAGGCGTTTGTGAGACGGCGGAGGATCATGGTTGCGCCTTCGTGCGGGAAAGGGTGGCTGCATAGGCGTCGAGCCTGTCAGCGATCTGGCCGACATAGATCGTATAGAGGTGCTGGGTGAGCGCCGCATTGCTGACCAGCGCGATGACTTCGGAATTCCCGCAGATGCGGTCCGGCGTGGTCATCTCGTACTGGTCCAGCCCGGCGATGACGTTGGTTCCGGGGCGGGCTTCCAGGTCACTCTCGGTCATCAGGCGCAGGCCCGCCGCAGTGAAAGTGGCCTTTTCGGTGTCCTGCTTGACGCGGACATAGCGCTGCCACTGGTTGTCCATGAACACCATCTGGTCCGCCATTTCGCGGACACTCTCACGAATCTCTGGTGACCCGATCAGCGACAGCCGACCCGTCTCAAGCGCCTCGTTTGCCGATGACAGCGAAAAGCGGGGCGGCGCAAAGTCTCCGATGCCCAAGATCAGTCCCTTCATCTCATCATCCATGGCAAGACAGGTTTCGCTGTTGCCCAGCCGGACGGCGAGACGCTTTGCGTCGGTCAGGATCAATTCGTTCAGTGCGATATAGTCCGCAATGTCGGCGCGCGTGCCTTCGGCCTCAATGCGCAGCCGTGACAGCAGGCCAGCCGCATCGCTGCCTGCGACCCGCGCCCCATTCCAGTTGTTGACCTGCAAACCGATGAACACGCCGAACACAACGATCAGCGTTTCCACCGCGACAGTGAACCAGTCCTGCTTGCGGAAGGCATCCGTCAAACGGCGCAGGATCATATGCCCACGCCTGCCTGTGCTATGCTGCTGTCACGCCTCGCCATCACTCGTCCCCCGTTTGGAGAACTTAACCCCAAATCTCAGCGTGACTAGGGAAAACGCAGGCGCCTAAACGCCTGCCGGCTCCAGCGTCTCGTTGAAGCGGACGGGCTTGCCGCCGCCCTTTGCCACCAGGTCGCCGTCGCGCATCACGAAACCGCCGCGCACGATGGTTGCCACCGGCCAGCCGGTTGCCTCGAACCCGTCATACGGCGTCCAGCCGCATTTCGATTTCGACCAGTCCGTCGTGATCGTTTCCTTGCGCTTCAGGTCCACGACCGTGAAGTCGGCATGATAGCCCTCGGCGATGCGGCCCTTGTCGGCGAGGCCGAACACGCGCTGCGGCCCGGCGCTGGTCAGCTCGACAAAACGCTGCAGCGTCAGCTTTCCGTTGTGCACATGCGTCAGCATGATCGGCACCAGGGTCTGCACGCCCGGCATGCCCGACGGCGACGCCGGATAAGGCCGCGCCTTTTCCTCGATCGAGTGCGGCGCGTGGTCTGATCCCATCACGTCGACGATGCCGGCGTTCAGTGCGCGCCACAGCGCATCGACATGGTGCTGCTCGCGGATCGGCGGGTTCATCTGGGCATAGCCCTTGAGCCGCTGGTAGGCTTCCGGCGCCACCAGTGTCAGGTGCTGCGGCAGGCATTCGACGCTGGCCACGTCCTTCGCATCGCGCAGCATCTCCAGTTCTTCCGCCGTCGTGATGTGCAGCACATGGATGCGCTTGCCCACCTTGCGGGCCAGATTCAGGAGGCGCCGTGTCGATCGCACCGCCGTCTCGACATCGCGCACCACGGGGTGGCTCGTCCAGTCACCGGTCACCGCCAGTTCGCGCCGTTCGGCGAGCCGGTATTCATCCTCTGAGTGAAAAGCCGCGCGTCGCTTTATCGCACGCAGCACCGCTTCGACGCCCTCGTCATCATGCACCAGCAGGTCGCCGGTGGACGCGCCCATGAACACCTTGACGCCACAGCAGCCCTGCGTGCGCTCCATTTCAGCCAGCACGTCGACATTCTGGTGCGTCGCCCCGGCATAGAAGGCGTGGTCAATGTCCATCCGTCCTTTTGCCCGCTTCAGCTTGTCGGCCAGCATCGCCGGGCTGGTGGTGGAGGGATTGGTGTTGGGCATCTCGAAGACAGCGACGACTCCACCCAAAGCTGCAGAGCGTGCGCCAGTTTCGAGGTCTTCCTTCCATTCGAGACCCGGCTCGCGGAAGTGGACCTGGCTGTCGATCACACCGGGCAGGATGTGCAGGCCGGTCGCATCGTAGGTCTCGCCCGCCGCTGCGCCGGAAAGGTCTCCGATCACCGCAATCCGTTCGCCGCGGACGCCGATGTCAACGCGCGCCTCGCCACCGGGGGTCACAACAGTGCCATCGCGCAAGATCAGGTCAAATGTCTGGGTCATGTGTCCCTTATGCAACCACTCGTGAGATGTGTCATCCTGCCACCCGAATTGAGTCTTGACGTTACGCCATGCGCGCAGCACACCTGCAACCAACAGGTGCAGGAGTAGTCATGAAGAGCGAGACCGTCAACACGACGCCCAAGACCGGAATCCACCCTCTTGTGATCGGCATCATCGGCGTCGCAGCCCTGGCGGGTTCATCCTATTTGTCCGTTCCGCTCTATCCCGTCCCGGTCACGTTGCAGACGCTGGTCGTGCTGATGGTAGGGGCCCTTGCCGGGCCCTGGATGGGCGCAACGATCGTGCTGGCCTGGCTCGGGCTTTCAATGGCCGGCCTTCCCCTGCTGGCAGACGGCAAGGCAGGCCTGATGGCGTTTACCGGCCCGACCGGCGGCTACCTCGCAAGCTTTCCGCTTGTCGCCTATCTTGCCGGCTACCTGCCCACGGGCGGGCGGATCCGCTCTCTCGCCCTTGGCCTGGCCGGATTTCTCGCACTTCACGCACTTGTGCTGGCCTGTGGCTGGCTGTGGCTGTCGCATTTCGTGGGCATGCATTCCGCTTTCGTGAATGGCGTCCTGCCCTTCCTCGCCGGTTCGGCGCTGAAAAGCGGTCTCGCTACCGGATTGCTGGCAGCGTGGAAGGACACTGACAAAACGGAACACGCGCACTAGACTGCGCAGATGACGAAACGCGCCCTCCCCAACCGAGCCATCATCCGCCTGACCGGGCCTGACATGCTGGCCCTGCTTGACCGCACAGTGACCCATTCGGTCGACAACTGGCAGACCGGCGAGATGCGCTACGGCGCCCTCCTCACCCCCCAGGGCAAGATCATTGCCGACTATCTCGCCATGCTTGCGCTCGACGACATCTATCTCGACGTGCACGCCGACGCGGCAGACGACCTCGAGCGGCGCCTGCGCATGTTCCGCCTGCGCTCTGACGTGGTCATCGAGCGCCTGACCGAGGATGTCGTCACCGAGGGCAGCTGGGTCGACGTGCGCTCCACCCACTTGCCGCACCGGGCGATCTCGCCAAAGGGCACCATCGGCCTCGAAATGCCGGAAGAAGAATGGCACGCCCACAGGATCGCGGCGGGGGTCCCCGAATGGGGCGCCGACTATCGCGCCACCGAGGTTTTCCCGACCGACGTGAACCTCGATATACTGGGCGGCGTGGACTACAAGAAAGGCTGCTTCGTGGGCCAGGAAGTCGCCAGCCGCATGAAGCGCAAGGGCAAGATCCGCAAGCGGACCCTGCCCGTCAGCGGCGACGCGCTCGTCGTGGGCGCCGACATCATGGCGGATACGCCCATCGGCCGCGTGACCAGTGTCGCCGGGACGGCCGGCCTTGCGCTGGTCCGCACCGACCGGCTGGCTGCGGCAGAGAGCGCCGGGCGCGCGCTGACCTGCAATGGCGCGCCTGTTTCTGTCGACAAGCCCGCCTGGCTGGAATCCGAATTGCTGGCGCTCGCCGCCGATGACTGACCGCCTCCACTGCGCCTGGGCACCGGCGGACGACGCCATCTACCGCGCCTATCATGACGAGGAATGGGGCGTGCCCGAACGCGATTCACGCGCGCTGTGGGAAAAACTCCAGCTCGACGGCATGCAGGCCGGCCTGTCCTGGATCACCATCCTGCGCAAGCGCGACTCGCTGCGCGAGGAATTCGACGGCTTCGATCCCGAACGCCTCGTGCGCTGGACACCGAAACGCATCGACAAGGCCCTGCAGAACCCCGGCATCATCCGCAGCCCCGCCAAGATCGCCGCGACAATCGGCAATGCGCGCGCCTATCTCGACATGATGGCGGCGGGCGAAGACTTCTCCGCCTATTGCTGGAGCCATGTCGGCGGCCAGCCGATTGTCGGCAAATGGACCGATTTCCGCAAAGCGCCGACCTTCACCGACTGGTCCACCGCCATGTCAAAGGACCTCAAGAAACGCGGCTTCAAGTTTGTCGGCCCGACCATTGTCTACGCATGGGCGCAGGCTGTTGGCATGGTCAACGATCATGAGATACACTGCCCCCGGCATGCTGAAGTGCAGAGGAAGTGAAATGCGACTGGCTGTCCTGATCCCGCCCGCGATCCTGCTGTCCGGCGCATGTGCGCACCGCGAGCCATCAACGCCTTTGCCGCAAGCGGCCAGCATCTGCGACGATATTGACAGCGCGTCTGATCGTCAGATGTGCCGCGACCGGCAGGCATCCCAAACCGTTCCGGACGCGCTCGAACGCGACCGAGCCCGCGCAGGCATCCCCCCGAGCCGTTGCTCCCAGGACCCTGTTGCCTGCGAAACCCGGCCCGAGCCGGAACGCTGCGCGATGAACCCAGGCAGTTGCGACCTCAAACCGACGGAGCCCCTATGATGAAACGTCTCGCCGCAAGCCTTCTTGTGGCCCTTCCGCTGGTGACCGCATGCGCCGCCACGTCCGGGCCGGAATACCGCAAGTCGGTCGCCTGGAACCGCTGCGCCAGTTCGCCCGGGCCGGACGCCCGCGCCTCGTGCATCAAGACACAGATTGCCCTCATGGAGGCGGCCGACCGATCCGAAGCCCAGAGCGTCAAGGCCAGCCAGGAAGCGGCCGAAGACCGCCAGGCGAAGCTGGAGGCGCATGGCGTGCCTGCCGACAAGGCAAAACAGACAACCGATTCCGGCCTCAAGCTGCCGAAATAGCAGACCATTCGCATGCCAGTCCGCTCTCGACCCTGTCGATATCGCAGGTTAGACCTGACGGCCTGAACACTCAATTGAACGAAGCGCGGATCGAACCGTGCCGACCTAGAGGGCAAGATGAAAACAGCAGTCATTTCGGCGACCGGCCTCTGGACGCCCCCGAACTCGATTTCCAACCAGGAACTGGTCGATAGCTACAACGCGTGGGCAGACAACTGGAACGCCGCCTATGCCGCCGAGATTGGCGCTGGCACGTTTGATCCGAAAACCCATTCCTCCGTCGAGTTCATCGAAAAGGCGTCGGGCATCAAGTCCCGCTATGTCGTCGACAAGGAAGGCATCCTGGATCCGGGCACGATGGCCCCCCGCATTCCCGAACGCCCGAACGAGCAGATTTCCGTCCTCGCCGAAATGGCCGTGTTTGCGGCGCGTGACGCGCTGGCGCGCGCCGGGCGCAAGCCCGAAGACGTCGATGCGGTCATCTGCGCCGCTTCCAACATGCAGCGCGCCTATCCGGCGATGGCCGTTGAAGTGCAGGCCGCGCTCGGTTGCAGCGGCTTTGCCTTCGACATGAACGTGGCCTGTTCGTCAGCGACGTTCGGTATCCAGACAGCGGCAGATTTCATCCGCAGCGGCAGCGCCAGGTCAGTGCTCATGGTCAATCCGGAAATCTGTTCCGGTCACCTGAACTTCACTGACCGCGACAGCCACTTCATCTTCGGGGATGTCGCGACGGCTGTCCTCGTCGAAGAGGAAAGCATCGCGCCTGCCGGACACTGGAAAATCCTCGGCACCAAACTCAAGACCGAGTTCTCCAACAATATCCGCAACAATTTCGGCTTCCTCAATCGCGCCGCACCGGAAGGTATTGGGGCACCGGACAAGCTGTTCGTGCAGGAAGGCCGCAAGGTCTTCCGTGAAGTCGTCCCGATGGTTGCCAACATGATCGGCGAGCATCTCACCGAGCTTGGCCTGGAAGGTTCAGACCTGCGCCGCATGTGGCTGCACCAGGCGAATGCCAACATGAACCGGCTGATCTCGTCAAAGGTTCTCGGTCACGAAGCGACAGACGACGAGAGCCCGACCGTGCTCGACACCTACGCCAATACATCCTCGGCAGGATCGATCATCGCGTTCCACAAGCATTCGGAAGATTTCGCAGCCGGCGACAAGGGCCTGATCTGCTCGTTCGGTGCGGGCTATTCCGCCGGCACCGTGTTCGTGGAAAAGACGGCCTGAAGCCGCGCCTAGTCTTCGAGCTCTTCGGCGAACATGTCGCCCCACAGGGCACGGCGACTGGCCCGTGCGGCTTCGACGACAACAATGATACAACCGCCGAGCAGGATGCAGAAAGGCAGCGTCTGTCCGGAAACGAATTGGATCATCATGTCGATCATAAGCTGTCCTCTTTGGCTGCGCGGAAATGGCGGCCTGTTACTGTGTTGATGCAACCCTTATGCCGCGAGGGACTTAACACCGCATTTGCCAATGAAGGCGGAAATGGGGTCACTTCGTAACCGTACAGCCTCCGTTTCTTTACCCTTGCTACCAATAGCTTAAAGATGGGTCCCATGAGCACGTCCGTGAAGCGATCTGTTAAGCCTCCCCGCGTCTGGCAACGCATGTTGTCGGGCCGCCGACTCGACCTGGCGAACCCCTCGCCCGTCGATGTCGAGATCGAGGACATTGCCCACGGGCTGGCCCGCGTCGCGCGCTGGAACGGCCAGACCAAAGGCGGTCACGCCTTCTCGGTCGCCGAGCATTCTGTGGTCGTGGAAAACCTGTGCCGCAAGCTCGATCCCGGCCTCAATGCGCGGCAATGCATGACCGCCCTGCTGCATGACAGCCCGGAATACGTCATCGGCGACATGATCTCGCCGTTCAAGGCGCTGCTCGGCGAGAGCTACAAGTCGATCGAAGCCCGCCTGCAGGAAGCCATCCACATCCGGTTCGAACTGGCACCCATCACGCCCGTCAGGCTGAAACGGCTGATCAAGAAGGCCGATCACATCTCGGCCTGGTTCGAGGCGGTCCAGCTCGCCGGGTTTTCCGAGGCCGAATCCAACAAGCTGTTCGGCACGCCGCCCGACGGCATCCGGTTGAAACTGTCACCCAAATCCATTCCCGAAGCGCAGGACGTGTTCCTGGCCCGGTACAGCCAGTTGCACACTGAACTCGAAGCGAGTGCCCGCCGATGACCCTGTCCGTCCTGATTGGCCTTTCGGCGGTCATGGTCGCCGTCGACGATGGTGCACCGCTCGTGCTCATCACCCGCCGAGACACGGGCGAGGATGCCCTGCCGTTCGGCCCGTTCGATCCGGAGCATCACGTCACGTTCGACCTGTCACTGCGCGGCTGGGTGCGCGAGCAGACCGGCTTCGAACTCGGCTATGTCGAACAGCTCTACACGTTCGGCGACAAGAACCGCGACACGCCCGACGCCACGCTCGCATCCGCCCCGCCCTCGGCTCGGGTCATATCCGTCGGCTATCTGGCCCTGACGCCGGACGCCGCCCCGACCGGCGCCCCTTTCGAAGCGCGCTGGCAGGGCTGGTACGGCTACTTCCCGTGGGAGGACCACCGCAACGGTCGCCCCGCCATGATCGATGCCGAACTCGCGCCGCACCTCTACACATGGGCCGCTGGCGATCCGCAGCGCCTTGAGCGCGCCCGCATCGCGTTTGGCCTCGACGCAGCCCGCTGGGACGAAGAGGGCGTGCTGGAACGCTACCAATTGCTCTATGAAGCCGGGCTGGTGGCCGAATGCGCCCGTGACGCCGGCCTGCCCCAGCCCGCTGTCACGTTCGGCGCCCCCCTGGCGTCAGACCACCGCCGCATCCTCGCCACCGCCCTGTCGCGCCTGCGCGGCAAGCTGAAATACCGGCCGGTGATCTTTGAATTGCTGCCGGAGCGGTTCACGCTTTCGGCGCTGCAGCGCACGGTCGAAGGCATCCTCGGCCTGTCGCTGCACACGCAGAACTTCCGCCGCGCGCTGGACAAGACCGGCCTCGTCGCGGGGACCGGGCGGCTTGAAACCGCCACCGGCGGGCGTCCGGCGGAACTCTACGAATTCCGCCGCGACTATGTCAGGGGCATCGCTGCGCCGGGCCTTGCCACCCCGCGCAGGACGCCGGACTGACTATTCGATCCCTTCCGGCTCGCCGACGATCACATAGGTGAAATTGTCCGGCGACAGGTATTGCGCACTGATGCGGTTCACGTCTTCCAGGGTCACCGCTTCCATATTGGCATTGCGCGTATCGAAATAGTCGATGCCGAGGTCTTCCTGCCGGATGGTCATCATCTGGTCGGCAATCTTTGCGTTGGAATCAAAGCCCAGCGCGTAGGAGCCGGTCAGGTAGGCCTTCGCGTCCGACAGTTCTTCCGGCGTGACGCCGTCGGCGACAAACTGGCTGAGTTCGTCACGGATCCCGGCCAGGAACTCGCCAGCGCTCTCGTTCTTGGTCTGGCCACCGCCGCCCCAGGTGTTGAGATGATCCGACGTCGAAAGGCCGGTATAGATGCCATAGGTCAGGCCCTTGTCGACGCGCAGCGTCTTCATCAAGCGGCTTTCGAACCCGCCGCCACCAACCGTGTAGTTCAGCACGTAGGCCGCGAAGAAATCCGGGTCCTTGCGCGCCAGGCCGGGTCCGGAAAACATGACCAGGCTCTGCGGTTGTGGCAGGTCGACGATGATGGGGGCGGGTACGGCCGGCGGAAGCACCACATCAGGCGCCACGTCCAGCGCGCTGGTTTCCGGCAGGTCGGCGAATGCCTTGTCCAGCATGGGCGCCAGGTCTTCCGGCGACACGGCGCCGACAGCGGTCACCAGCAACCGGTCCTTCACCATCATCTGGCGCATCCGCTCACGCGCCAGGTCTGGCGTCAGCGCCTCGATGCTTTCCGCCGTCGTTTGCCGTGCATAGGGGTGATCGGGATAGAGCGCATTCGCCATCGCCGTGCTGGCCAGCCAGTTCGCACTGGTCTCGCGCTGCTTGATGCCGATCTGGGCCTCGCGCTTGTAGCGATCGAACGGGCCATCGTCGAAACGCGGCGCCGTGAACGCGGTGGCGATCAGGTCGATGGCGTCCTGCGCATTGTCGGTCAGCATGGAACTGGAACAGCTGGTCCAGTCGCGTCCCACGCTGCAGCCGAAGCTCATGTTGAGATCCTGCATGCGCGTCTGGAAAGCGAGGGAGTCGAGATCGCCGGCCCCCTCGTTCATGTTGTAGGTGACCGATTCCGACAGGCCTTCCAGGCCTTCGGGATCGGACGTCTCGCCCCCCTTCCACGCCATCTCGAGGGACAGGATCGGGATCGAAGGCTCCGATACCAGCCAGACCGAGATGCCGCCCGGCGTCACGAATTGCTGGATTTCCGCAAAGTCGCCCTTGTGGACATCCACCTTCAGCGCCGGGGGCGCGACGGTTTCAACGATCGTTTGCTCGACGGTTTCCGTAACCGGCTGCGATGCACAGGCAGCCAGGGCCAGAGCGGCGATCGCGCCGCCTATCAGCTTCAATTGGCTCATCCTACTGGTCTCCTTCGGCTGGAACGAGTTCCGCTTCGATGTAATGGCGGTCTTCTGCAAACACCTGGCGCACGGCGGCGATCGCCTCCTCGGTGGTGATCGCACGGACATCGTCCGGATAATCGAGGATGTCGTCGATCGTGCCGCCCAACGCCAGAGTCGAACCAAACTCGTTGGCCATTGTCGACTGGCTGTCACGGGCATAGATCGCCGATGCCGCGAGCGAGTTGCGTGCGCGCTCCACTTCAGCATCGGTAAAGCCTTCGGCGAGCACCTTGCGCACTTCAGCCATCACGGCCGTTTCGAGTTCGTCCAGCGTCACGCCGTCGACCGGGCTTGCCGCGATGACCGCAGGTCCCGCGTCGTGCAGGCCTGTCCAGGCATAGGTGTTGACGTTGATTGCGATCTTCTGGTCTTCAACCAGCGCCTGGTAGAGGCGGCTTGTCATGCCGCCACCCAGCACTTCCAGGCCGACATCCAGCGCGAACGCCGCGTGCCGGTCACGTACCTGCGAGACCCCGTTATAATACCGGCTCCAGCTTGGCTGACGCACCTTCGGGTCGGAATGCACGATACGGTCGTTCTTGGTCAGCAACGGCACCGGCGCCCACTTGCGGGTGCCATCGACCGTGCCGGTGGGCTCGATCTTGCCATAGACGTCCTCGGCCATGACGCGCACCTCTTCAGGTTCAACGTCACCGACCACGACCAGGATCGCATTCTCGGGCGAGTAATACTTCTTGTAGAATGCCATGCCGTCTTCGGGCGACAGCCTGGCCACTTCGTCCATCTTGCCGATGACGGTGATTTCGTAGGGATGGCCCTTCCAGAACTCCGAGAGAACCTGCTCCTGGAGGATCACGCCCGGATTGTTGTCGATCCGCTGGCGGCGTTCTTCCTTGACGACGTCGCGCTCCGAGATGAACGGCCCCTCGGGGTCGTCATTGATCTTCAGGTTGCGCATGCGCTCGGCTTCGAGCTCCATCATCCGGCGCAGCTGGGGCTTGGCGACGCGCTCGAAATAGGCCGTGTAGTCCCAGCTTGTGAAGGCGTTCAGCTGGCCGCCATTGCGCTGCACGATGGTCGTGAATTCTTCAGGCCCGAGATTTTCGGTTTCCTTGAACATGACGTGTTCGAACAGGTGCGCCAGGCCGGACTTGCCCTCGTCTTCGTCGACTGCGCCGACCTTGTACCACACCATGTGCGTCACGACCGGTGCGCGGTGATCGGGCACCACGACGACTTCCATTCCATTGTCGAGGACAAAGGCTTCAGGGGCCCAGCCGGAATCGTCGGCCTGCGCACCCGGAACCATAAACGCGAGAGCAAGCAGCCCTCCGGTAATGATCCGTTTCATGGGCTTACTTCCTTCTATGCGTAATCGTCATCCTGCATGCAGCAGATCAGGTTCCCGGCAGCTTGAGGCGCGCCGTTGCGCCTGATTGTTCAATCACCACGGGCTCGCCGCCGGTTGCATTGTCGTCCTGCGTTGCGGCGATATCGTCCGCATTATCCTTGCGCCAGAACAACAGCTTGTCCACAGCGCTCGTCGACTTGCGGATCGTCTTGGTCTCTTCATAGTCGACCTGCGAGCGGATCAGCGGGTTCACCGCATTCGCGCCTGCAGCCGCAACAAGGGCCCGTTCGGACAGGCTGGCATTCTGGCCGATATTCGTTCCGAAAGCGGTCGCCACGGCCGCCCGGCCGGGATCCACTTCAGCCGGAAGCGAGCCGCCGGCAGTCGGGGGACGCAGCGAATATTCCGGCGGCACGATCAGCGGAGCCTGCGTGACCACACGAAACTCGTCGGGCGTGCGTGCGCCGCTCCTTCCGGAACTGCAGGCAGTGGTGACAGCCAGAGCCGCTCCAACTGCGATCAACATTACAGGTTTCATCATGATACGGCGTCCTCGCCTGTGAGTGGTATCGGGTTTAAGTCTCTGGTTTTCAGGCCTTAGCCTGCTTTCGGCCCGACAGTAAGAACTGATCGACAAACAGCAAGACCGCACCAACACTAATCGCAGCGTCGGCAACATTGAAGACCCACGGGAAATGCAGGGCCCCGGCATTGATGAAATCGACCACGGCGCCGAAACGCACCCGGTCGATCAGGTTTCCGAATGCGCCGCCAACCACCAGTGCCAGCGACAGTTTCAGCAAACGGCCCTCGGCGCGCAGCAACCAGACCATGAAGCCCAGTGCGATCACCAGCATCAGGGCCGCCAGCACCCAGCGCATGAAGCCTTCCGATTGCAGGAATCCATAGCTCATGCCCCGGTTCCAGAGCATGCTGAAATCGATCGGGCCCGGCAACGGGATCGTCCCGCACGTGTTCGGCTGGGTAAGGCAGCCCATCGCGTTGAACCTGGGCTCGGACAGCACCAGCCATTTCGATACCTGGTCCGCCAGGACGACAACAGGCACGAGGGCCAATGCCCAGATATTCGCCGGATTGAACTTCATGGCGAGCAGATTGCAGACACCGCCCCGCCGATCAAGCGATTCTCTGCACAGCCAGGGCGCCGCCACCGCACCGCGATGGCGGGAATGCCCTAGGCCGGGTTCGTCAGCTTCAGCACGAACCGGTCGGTCTGGCCGCGCACCTCGGGATCAAACACGAGCTTGGTGTGATCGTCCGTGTCATTCGACAGGACATTCGATTGTGCCTCGACCACAAATCCTGCCGCTTCGGCCGATGCTATTGCCAGCGCCGGGTCGATCCGGTGCAGGTCCGTATTGGCGCCGTCAGGCGCGCCGACATGGTCGATCAGGCCCAGAACGCCGCCGGGCTTCAGCGTGGTTCGGATGGCCGCAAGGAAGCCGACGGCCGCTTCCGGCCCGTAGGCATTGTAGACGTCGTGGAAGTTGAGTGCGGTGATCGCCACATCGACGCTGCCCGCCGGGATGGTCAGGGCCGACAATTCGTCATCCTTGCGCACCACATTGGCCAGCCGTCCGCCTTCGAGGCGTGCCGTCAGTGCCTTGTCATAGGCGCGGTCGTTCAGTTCCAGCGCCGCTTCGCTGTTCTGGGCGTAGACTGTTCCGTCCGGCCCGACGGCGATCGACAGGACTTCGGTGTACCAGCCACCCGACGCAATAAAGTCTGCCGCCGTATCACCCGGCTTCAGGCCCAGGAATGCCAGCACGTCAGCCGGCTTGCGGCCCGCATCGCGTTCCTTTTCAGCGGCGGGGCGGGTTTCAGCCGACGCCAGCGCCGCAGTCACGGCAGCAATATCAATGACCGACGGCGCGGCCATCGCCGTTTCGTCCACCGTGGCGTCCATCATCGTCTCCGCCGCGGCCTCTGGCGCAGCGGGCGCCGCGACCAGCGTCGCTTCCGGCGCCTCTGCGACCGGCGTTGCACACGCCCCCAGCAGCACGGCACCCACAATTCCAATGGCGAGATATTTCATGACCTGTCCCTCCCGATCACCATTATTGTTATTGGCCGTGATCGTAGACGCGCGCCAGCACCCCGGCAACACATGCCGGAGGGCCGTCACTCAACAATCCGTGAACGCTCAACCGTGCGTCGCATCCCACGCCTTCACGGACAGCGCATCACGCGGTGTGATGTCCGGGAAAGCCGGGTCCGCCGTGGCGGGATCGAAGTATTTCCAGCTGCGGCGGCATTTCACGCCGCTCGCCTTGACCGGATAGACAATCACGCCCGGCGTATCGTCCAGCGTGAACCCGCCGCCCTCGCCCGTGGCCGAATGGACAAGTTCCGCGCCCGACGTGATGAACAGGTCGCCCGCATCCTCGCCCTTGAACGCCTCGATCAGTGTCTCGTCTGCAACCAGCACACGCGGCGAGGATTCCAGCGAAGCGCCAATCCGCTTCTCGCGCCGTTCGACTTCCAGTGCCCCCGTCACGACGCGTCGTACGGTGAATATCTTCTCCCAACGCGCTGCCAGCTCTGCATCATGCCAGCCGTCCGGCGTCTCCAGGAATTGCAGCAGGTGCACCGAGGCGGCGCGGTCCTTCAGGTGGCTCTCGAGGAAGGCCTCTTCCATCGTGAACGGCATGACCGGCGCAAGCCAGGTCAGCAACCGCTCCAGGACCGCAGCCATCACCGTGCGCGCGGCACGCCGCCGGTTGCCGAACACCTCTGTCTTCTTGTCCCATGCCTTAGCCGTTTCGAACCGTGGGTCGCAGTAGAGGCTGTCCTTGCGGATATCGAAATACACCGCCGACAGGTCGACGCCGCAGAAATTGATCAGCAGGCTCATCACCTTCTTGAAGTCGTAGACATTGTAGGCCGCGCGCACCTGTCCATCGAGTTCGGACAGGCGATGCAGCACCCAGCGTTCGAGGCCCGGCATCTTGTCGGCCGCAATCGCTTCATCTGCCGTGTAACCGTCCAGCGCGCCGAGCATGTAGCGTACCGTGTTGCGCAGCTTGCGATAGGATTCCACCGATCCCTTGATGATCTCGTCGGAGATGCGCAGGTCTTCGGTATAATCGCCACTGGCCGTCCAGATGCGCAGGATTTCGATGCCGTATTGCTTGGCAATCTGTTCCGGCTCGATCGTGTTGCCGATCGATTTCGACATCTTCTTGCCATCGGAATCGACGATGAATCCGTGCGTCAGCACTTGTTTGTAAGGCGCCATGCCGCGCGTGGCGCAGCATTCCAGCAGCGATGACTGGAACCAGCCGCGATGCTGGTCAGACCCTTCCATGTAGAGGTCTGCCTGCCCGGTCTCGGCGTCGATGATGCCGCGCGCGCGCAGCGCGAAGGCGTGCGTCGTGCCGCTGTCAAACCAGACGTCCAGCACGTCTGTCACCTTGTCCCAGTCAGCCGCGTCAATGCCGTGCGCCGACAGGAAGGTCTCTTTCGGCGTGTCGAACCAGGCCTCGACGCCGCCCTTGGCGATGGCTGCCTTGATCGTCTCGTTGAGGGCCTTTGCCGTATCGGCGGGCAGCGCCGCCGTGTGCGGCTGGCCGCTCTTGTCGACGAAGATCGTGATCGGCACGCCCCAGTTGCGCTGGCGGCTGATCAGCCAGTCCGGCCGGCCTTCAACCATGCTGCGCAGGCGGTTGCGGCCCGTCGCGGGGAAGAATTCGGTCGCATCGATCGCCGCCAGAGCATTCTCGCGCAGCGACTTGCCGTTCGGGCCGGGCTTGTCCATCGAGATGAACCATTGCGGCGTTGCGCGGCGGATGACGGGCGCCTTGGAGCGCCACGAGTGGGCATCGCGGATCGTCGTGACACCGCGCGCCAGCAGGTTGCCGCTCTCGGCCAGCGCCGCGATCACTTCATTGTTCGCCTTGCCCGGTTCGCCGCGCTTCTTGCCGCTGGTTCGGATGATGTCCATGCCAGCAAAACGCGGCACGTCCGGCGTGTAGCAGCCCTCGGCATCGACGATCTGGCGGATTTCCTGATCGACACCACGATCAGCGAACCTACGCGCGAAAGCAGACCAGACAATATTATCATCTTCGCCATGAGCGGGAGCGGTATGCACGAAACCCGTTCCTGCATCGGCAGTAACATGTTGGCCTTCAAGCAACGGAATCTTATGCTGAAAGAAAGGCCCTTCATTCGCAAGGGGATGAGCACAAATCATACTCGAAAGCTCAACAACAGAGACTCTGCCGTTTTCGCCAAATCTCTCCCTTAGCGGCCTAAGAAACTTGATTTTAGCAGCATTGGCGACAGCATCAGCTAGGTCTCGGGCAATGATGAGTTTCTCACCCTGCTTTGCGTAAGGCGGAAAACCCACCTCTTCCTCTGACATGACTTCAGCGACTTCATAAAGACCGTATTCAATATCGCCACTGAAGGAAATCGCTTGGTTCGCAGGAATCGTCCACGGCGTTGTCGTCCAGATAACGACAGATGCATCGTCTAAGTCATCGTGACCGGAGTGCTCCAACACCGGAAACTTCACCCAGATCACCGGCACTTTGCGGTCGTAATATTCCACTTCCGCTTCGGCCAGCGCCGTGCGTTCCACCGGGCTCCACATGATCGGCTTGGCGCCACGCACCAGCGCGCCTTGCATCGCCATGCGCAGGAACTCGGCAACGATTGTCGCCTCGCTCTCGAACTTCATGGTCAGGTACGGATTGTCCCATTCGCCCTCGATGCCCAGCGCGCGGAACTCCCTGCCCTGGATCTCGACCCATTTTTCGGCATAGGCGCGGCAGGCGGCGCGGAACTCGTCGCCCGGCACATCGTCCTTGCCGCGGTTCTTCGACCGGAACTCCTCTTCCACCTTCCATTCGATCGGCAGGCCGTGACAGTCCCAGCCCGGCAGGTAGGAGGCGTCATGGCCCGTCATCTGGTGGCTGCGCACGATCACGTCCTTGACGATCTTGTTCATCGCCGTGCCGAGGTGGATGTGGCCGTTCGCATAAGGCGGGCCATCGTGCAGGATCCATTGCTTGGCGCCGCGCGCCTTCGCATCAGCCCGCAACTGGCCATAGAGCTTCATCTCGTCCCAGCGCTTGATCCATTCCGGCTCACGCTGGGGGAGGCCCCCGCGCATCGGGAAATCGGTTGTCGGCAGGAACAGCGTGTCGCGGTAATCGCGGTCGGTGAGTGAATCGGTCATGGGGTCAGGATGGCTTCTTGCAGTATCTGGGGTTTTGATACGGAATTCCCACGGGTTTGTCGTGGGTGTCTGGATGTTGTCTGCAGCATGAATTCCCGGCTTCGCGCCTCCCGTCAAACCGGGTCAGTGCGCCGCCGGGCGTCTAATTCGAATGCAGTGTTTCCGTGCCATGTTTTCCGCCTAGCAGGCGGAGAATGCCCTGTCACTATCTGGGGACGGGTCCGGCGTGTTCCGCAAGCTGTTTCTGCGCCTGTTCGGACAGGGTTTCGCCCACCCGTTCACACAACACTTCAAACACCGCGGCATTCTCCAGCAGGTTCGCCCAGGTCACGCCATGATCGAGAATGACATAGCGCGATATGTTCAGTGTTGTCGGCCCGGACCGATAGATAGATACGGCAGCATAGTCGCTGTCGAGCTGGTTGACCGTTTCGGCGGGCGCATCCGTCTCGAACACGGCCAGGAACTCCACACCGCGGCAATCCAATGCCTCTTCATCGGCGCAGGCTGTGTAAATCCCGAACGACATGCCGGACTCACTGGTCGCAAACACGAACGGGGCCCCGCGTTCATTGGCGCCGGACGAATTCAGCTGGGCCGCCATGTCATCCAGCAGCAGCTGGAGATCGCCAAGCGAAACGGTTCCCACCAGCATGTCCGGTGCCCGCACCGTGGGCGGTGCCGCCTGCGGCACACCCTGCGCGACCGCCAGAGGAGCGACTATGGAGAAGCAAAGGGGCAAAAGAATATTCCGCATGCAATCCCTCAACACTGATCGTCGCCTTTGGTTCCGCGCAACGGATTCATCCTATCCTGGAATCAGGCGCTAGTTTGTCGGCAATTGCGCAACTTCAAGGCGCTCTTTTGCCAGCGCCGCATCCTTGTGCATCTGCGCGATCATGGCGTCCGTGTCGTCAAACTTCAGTTCCGGCCGCAGGTAGGCGATCAGCTGGACCTCGAGCTGCTTGCCGTACACATCGCCGTCAAAGTCGAAAATGAACGTCTCCAGCAATGGATCGCGCAGGCCGGTCGTGGGCGTGCGTCCAAAATTGGCAACCCCGTCACGCCACTGCGATTCGCCGTCGATGCGGGCGCGCACGGCATAAACGCCGTAGCGGGGATGTATCAGGTCGTTGAGCGGGACATTGGCGGTTGGGAAGCCGAACTTGCGCCCGTTCTTCTCACCCGCCTCGACAATACCGTCGGCCACCCACCAGTCGCCCAGTATTTCGGCAGCCACTTCCGGCTCGCCGGCCATCAGGGCCTGCCGGATGGCCGTGGATGAGGCCTTGCTGCCATGCTCCAGCACTTCCTCGACGATCGACACGCCAAAGCCCAGCGCGCGCCCAAGGCTCGCCAGGCGTGCCGCGTGGCCCATGCGGCCGCGCCCGAAGCGGAAATCGAAGCCGACCGAGACATGAGACACGCCCAGCCCGTCGACCAGGACAGACCTGACAAAGACCTCGTCCGTCATTGCGGCCATCTCACCGTTGAACGGCAGTTCGAACACCGCTTCCGCGCCCTCGGCGAGAATGCAGGCATTGCGCCGTTCCGGGCGGAAGATACGGAACGGCGGGTCATTCGGGCGGAAATAGGCCCGTGGTGGCGGCTCGAACGTCGCCACCGAAAACCGGCCCTGCCCGGCCTTGCGGGCCGCTTCGATCACCGCCCGATGGCCTGAATGCAGGCCGTCAAAATTGCCGAGCGCAATCGATGCGCCGCGCGCCCGTTCAGGCAGTCCGCGAAAATCGGCGTAGACGGGCATCAGCTTTCCCGGCGCGGTGCGACCACTTCGGCTTCGCCCGTGATCACGCGCTTGCCGTCAACCGTGCATTCCACTTTCAGCGTGACACGGCAGCCGCGGTCCTTCTTCGACGCCACTTCAGCCCGCACGGTCACCGTGTCGCCAATATGGACGGGGCGCTTGAAGCGCATCGAAAGACCGATGAAGATGGAGCCCGGCCCCGGCAGGTTGTTGCCCAGAATGCCTGAAATATAGCTGGCCGTCAGCGCGCCATGCGCGATCCGGCGTCCGAAAACCGTCTTGGCCGCGAACTCCTCGTTCATGTGCAGGGGATTGTTGTCCCCGGACACTTCAGCGAACCGCTGGACGTCCTCTTCGGTGATCAGGTGCACGGTCTCGTAGCCCATGCCGATTTCAAGGTCTTCATACTTGTAGCCGGTGAATTCGCTCATCCGTCTGCCTCTCTGCTGTTCTGTCTGAGTTGCTCGATACACGCGGGCGCCGCGCGCGTCACCACCTAAGGCCCGTCAGCGCATAGGTTGCGGATTCGCCATAGTCGGCGAGCAGGTCGGTCACCTCCTGCTGAAAATTCGCGCCATGTTCCTTCAAACCGGTCCCGACATAGAGGCTGTCATAGCCCTGCAGGCTGGCGCCGCGGATATCCGTGGCGGGGCTGTCGCCGATGCACAGGATGCGCTGCGGGGCTCTGCCAAGGGCTGTGAGGCGGGCGATGGCGAGCTGGTAGATCGGGGCGAAGGGCTTGCCGGGATAGATCACCGTCCCGCCCTGCTCCTCATAGATTTCCGCCAGGGCCCCTGCGCACCAGTACAGCTTGCCACCAATCCGGACCTGCTTGTCGGGATTGGCGCAGATCATCGGCAGGTTGCGGTCAACGCCCTGCTGCAGCTCGTCACTATAGTCGGACGGTACGTCGTTCACATTGTCCCGCAAGCCGATGCAGAGCAGGAGATCGGCCGCCGCACTGTCCACAAAGGTCAGGTCGAGGCCCTGATAGAGGAAACGGTCATGCTCCCACCCCGCGTCGCCACCCAGCCGCCAGACGGTCTGGTCGGCGCGCGCCTGCAGTTCCGCGCGCGTTGCGTCACCCGACGAAACGCAGTCGTCGAAGGCTGCGTCCGGCACGCCAAGGGGCTCGAAATGGCGGATGACGTGCGCGTTCGGCACCGGTGCGTTGGTGATCAGGCAGACCTGCCCGCCCTGCTCGCGGAACTTTACCAGCGCATCGCAGGCATCGCTGAATGCGGCGCGGCCATTGTGGATGACACCCCAGACATCGCAGAGGATCGTGTCATAGGCGTCGGCAATTTCGGCGAGCCCGCCAGGAAAACGAAGCACAGTCATCGGCGCGACCTAGTCCGAGCCGTGCGCAGGGTCAATCAGGCGGCCGCCTAGTGCGTCAGGCCGCAGGCGCTGGCAGGCAGGGGATTGAGCACGTACTGGGCGGCGGTCGGGATGGAAATGTAGTTGGCAAGATAGCACCCGCGCACGCGCATGACCTGCCCGATATTCTCGCCGAGTTGCAGGCTTGGCATGTACTCGCACGCGACAGAGTTGGCCTGGTGGGTTTCCGGATTTCCGGGCCGGACGCTCAGCAGCAGATGATTCGACCCGGTTGGAATGGACAGCATCCGCACCCCTTCCATCACGCCGAACTCACAGTCGCCATCGATGCCCGAATAGGTGCCGTCAGCATTTTCGAAGGATGGGTAGGCTTCGACCGACATGGTGAGGTCGAGCAGGATGACGGTGCGATCCTCGATCTGGTTGAGTGCCTCGGGCGCTTCGAATTCATCGACCGCCTCTGGATCAGGCAGGATGGCGCGCACCTCGCGCACTTCCTGCGCCACGCCTGCGGGCACGAGTGATCCGATTAGTCCAACGAGTATCAGTGTGCGCATTCCGGTCCCCTTGCATGCAACGTTCACACAGCAAGCGACGGGAATTGGGCGAAATAATGCCGAACCGGCTTCAGCCGAAATTCGACAGGCGCTGCATCAGTTCGCTTGGCGGCGCTGTTTCTTCCATCAGCGAGGCCTTGATCGGGCGCGGCGCGCCGAAAATGTGCCCCTGACCGTAAGGGATATCATATTCTAGAATCTCGACGACGCTGGCTTCATCCTCGATCTTTTCCGCCACCATCGTGACGCCGTAGCGGGAGAAGACGGCGCTGACTTCGTCACCATCGACACGGCGGTTGATGGACGACACAGGGCGCGGCCCGTGCGGGTCGCGCAGCTGCTCGATCAGGGTCGTGCCGTTCATCTTGATGAACCGGACGCCAGCTGCCTGCAGGCGCGGCAGGTCCAGCCCCAGGTCAGCGGCATGGTCGATCGAGAAGCGGAAGCCGAGGGCGGTCAGCTTGTCCATGTTCTCGCGCATCACGGGCGAACGGGTTTCGAACCGGTCAGCCCGGATCTCGAAAATCACCGCGCCCGACAGGTCGCGATTCTCGGTCATGAACTTGAGGAACATCGGGAAGAAGGTCGTATCTTCCAGGGATGAGGCGGCGATATTGCAGAACACGCCCACACGTCGGTCACGCTCGGCAAGGCGTCGGACGATCTGGACGCAGCGGAACAACGTGAAATTGTCGATGATGCCCATCAGGTTGGCGCGTCGGGCCGCGTCCAGGAACTCTGCTGGCAGGATCAGCGAGCCATCGGGACGACGCAGGCGCGTGAACCCTTCATAGAAGGACACGCGGCGCTGGGGCAGCGAGACGATGGGCTGGAGATGGAGGTCGACGCGGCCGTCCTTGAGCGCATCCTTCACATCGCGGAGGATGGCATCTTCCTGCGGTGCGACGATGGTTGAAACAGTCGGCTCGGCCAGCTTGGCCTCGAAGCTGCGCGACAGGCGGTCGATCAGGCCTTCGAGCTGCTTCATTTCGGAGACAAGGGCGTCGCGGCGCTCGGTCAGTTCGTGTTTGACCGTGGCTTCGACCGCTTCGGTGCGGGCTTCCATGACGTTGACACGTTCTGCCGTGTCGCGGCCCGTGCGCTCGACCATCATCATGCGCTCGTCGAGTTCCCGGCTGGACCGGCCGCTCGCCGTGAGGACATGGATCTGGCCGAGAATGGCGGAGGTGATCGCCCCGCTTGCAATGGACAGCGGCAGGTCGATTCCCGCGAACGCGTTAACACCATAGCCGACGCCAGCGCCTATCGCGATATACAGCAGGAACAGGACAAAAGTCATACGTTCAGCACCCAATGAAACCCATCAACCTTAACAGATACGGTCAATTGGTTAACGAATTGCGTGGAAATGGCCTAATTTGCCATCCCCGACAATCCCGTCACCTTCCATCGTTGCAGGAAGGCCACAGCCCTTTCAAGACACAGTCATGACACGTCGGTCATGTCTAGACAAAGCACTTTCCCATGGTTACGCACAACTCATCCTGAACCACTGGTCCGTGGCCATTTTATTGGCCGGAGCGGGGGCAATCTCGGGGGAGAGCGGGGCTCTGCAGCAATGCGGAGCCCCGTCGTCTATCCGGCGTCAGTTGGGCCCGGCGGAGGGGCCTGATCCACGAAAGTAACGGCCTCCACCGGCCAGGAATCCCCCGCATCGCCACAGGACACAACCCGCCGCGGCGCCTCGGAAAAATACGAGGCCTGGCTCATGCCGCACGGCTCCAGCACGACCCGGACTCCATTATAATCAACCCAGTAGCCGACCCGGCCCGAATCGTTGACCAGGTGGGTAACGATCAGGTCGCCGGTATCGAAGACGCGCGCCTTGGTGTCGCGTTCTCCCGGCAGGGGAACCAGAGTCGCGGCATTGAATCCCCCGGCTGGCGGGTCCTCTACAAAGGTGAAGGAATCAGCCGTCTCGTAGGCCTTGTTGATCGCCGACAGGACACTCGCCGTCCCAGCCGGACCTGACACCCGCAAAGGGCCTTCATGGCCTGCCTGCCAGACGGCATTGCGGACTTCGTCGAGGCCTTCAATGTCGGCGCTGCGCAGCGAAAACAACATGACGGCGTCGAGGCCGACTCGATCAGCGGCAAGGAGATTCCGGGCCGCGCCGGCGGGAGTCCCGAAGAGCAGCCGTTTACCACCCGCCATGACCAGGACGCAGGGTTGCGGGGCGGTTTCAGGGGCGCAGGGAATCAGCGCGAAGTCCGTGCTGGCGATGGGAGGACGCGTGTCGGATGGGGGTGGCGTGGGGGTCGCAGGGCCGCCACACCCCGCCAGGCAGAGCATTCCAGAAAAGACAAGCGCACGCATCGGTTTCAGACTCCGGTCTAGCCGATCACTGTCTCACCCGCTTCCCTTACGATTTCGTTTTCGGTGTGGCCGAGTCCATCGATTTCAACGCGCACCCTGTCACCCGCCTTCAGCCATTTCGGTGGCGTGTGGCCGGCGCCGACCCCGGCCGGGGTGCCGGTGAAGATGACGTCGCCGGGCTCAAGCGTGAACGCGGCGGTGAGGTGGGCGATCTGCGCGGCAATGTCATGGATCTGGTCGCGCACATGCCCGCTCTGGCGCTGTTCGCCGTTGACATAGGTGCGCACTTCGAGCGCGCCGAGGTCAGGAATTTCGTCCAGTGTCACAATGGCCGGACCGAACACGGCGTGGGTGTCGAAGCCCTTGCCCATGATCATGGTCTGGCTGGCGCGCTGCCAGTCACGGACGGAATAGTCGCACCCGACCGTCACGCCGGCGACAATCTCGAGGGCGCGCTCGCGCGGCACGTGGCGGCCACGCTTGCCGATCACCACGACCAGTTCGCCTTCATAATCGAGTTGGTCGGAGACTATCGGCAGGTCGACATTTGCGTATGGCGCGTTGACCGCGGTCACCTGCTTGTTGAACCATTTCTGGACCTCGGGCTTCTTCGTGTCGACGAAGCTGACACTCTCTGCGGCATGCGCCGCGTAGTTGACGCCGATGCCCAGGATTTTTCCCGGCTTCTCCACCGGTGCGAGCAGGCGGACAGTGGCCAGGGGCAACGGATCGCCGGAAGGGGATGCCCGAAGGGCGGCTTCAAAAGTGCTTGCTGCAAGCGGCACAACAGCTTCACCCTGAAGCACGCCGAAACCTGTTACTTTGCCGCGCTCGAATCTTGCCAGACGCATACCGTCACTCTCCCGTCACACTTTTTTCCAAAGACATTGCAATCCGTTCATCCCGCGTTGTGATGGGCGTTGGCAAGGGCTAGGGAAAAGACTTGTATAGGGGAATAAAGATGGACCTTGGCGTTCGAGCTCAGGAGAGTTCGCTGAGTGGCATATTCGGACAGGGAGAACGCCTGTGCATGCCACCTTACCAACGGAGTTACTCGTGGGGGGAGAATGAGGCGCTGGACCTGCTCGGCGACCTCACCGAAGCGACAGACAATGACAGCCCGCACTTCATCGGAGCGATCGTGCTCGTTGACGGGGCGGAGAAGGGCATGGTCGAAATCGTCGACGGCCAGCAGCGGCTGACAACCTTGACGATCCTGCTTGCTGTCCTGCGCGACCTTGAACCCGACCCCGACCAGGCCGCTGCAATTCACGCCCTGATTGCCGACCAGGACCGCCCGATCCTGGGCGAAGTGGCCAATTGGCGCCTGACGCTGAACTATATGGATGGCGCGTTTTTCCGCGACACGATCCAGCGCCCCGGTGCCACGCGCGGCCTGGATACCGAACGCAACGAAATCGACAGCCAGCAGCGCATGGTCGACAATGCCGCTGTCATGCGGAAGAAGATCAAGTCCTTTTCCGAGGAGCAGAGACGCAAGCTGGTCGACACGGTCGTCAATGGTTGCGCGCTCGTGCGGGTGGTCGTCAACGACAAGGACCAGGGGTTCAAGGTGTTCCGGGTGCTCAACACGCGCGGCAAGGAACCCGATGCCCACGACATCATCAAGACCGAACTGTTCCAGAAGGCGCGCTTCTCGGTCAAGGAAGCCAATGCCTATGCCGAGCGCTGGGCCGAACACGAAGCCGTCCTTGGCGGCGGCGCATTTGACGACCTTCTGCGCCAGATCCGCGCCATCCACGACCGCTCGCCGAAGGGTGACCTGGTCGCCGGCTTCCAGAAAGCCGTGCTGTCAAAGATCGACCCGCGCGTGTTCCTGGACGACGTTCTGCCGAACTATGTCTCGGCCTATCGCCAGATCACGACGGCGAAAGTCGCCGACAGTCCGAATGCCAGCCTCGTCGCCGACAAGTTGAACCAGCTGCGCGCGCTGGAGCAGCAGAGCTGGCGGGCCCCTGCCCTCAAATTCCTCGTCGAGCGCGGCCTCGATTCGCCGCTCGCACCTGAATTCTTCTCGCGGCTCGAGCGGCTGGGCTATGTCATCCAGCTGATCGTTCACGACAAGGACCAGCGGAACAAGCGCTTCAACAAGGTCAGCGACGCGGTCTCCAACGAGCGCACCCTGATGGCCAAGAACGGGCCGTTTGCCGTGTCGCGCGACGAGGCGCGGAAGGTGCGCGAACGCCTGCCCGGACGCTTTGCGACTTTCGGGCAGCGGCGCGCCATGGCACTCCGCCTGAACGCGGCGCTCGATGGCGGCTTCACCATCCCGCCGGAATCGGATGCGACGGTCGAGCATGTCCTGCCGCGCAATGTGCATGAAGACAGCCACTGGATGATCACCTGGCCAGACCCGGCCAAGCGGCGCGAACAGTGCGACACGCTGGGCAATTTCGTGCTGCTGACCAACAAGGTGAACCAGCGGGCCGATCGCCTCGACTATCGCGCCAAGAAGGAAGTCTACTTCAATGGCGGCGGCGGGGCCGATTTTGCGCTGACCCGGGACCTGATGGACCAGGACGCCTGGACGCCGGAGGTCGTGCGGAAGCGGACCGAGCGGCTGGCCGATATCCTCGCGGCGGAATGGAACCTGACCTGAGGCACCGCAAGACCGGCTGGTCCCCGCCCCCCGGCCCCGAATTCGGCCCCTTTCCCTAGGTTACCCCTAGCGGGACGGGCGGCCGGACCTTACGGTCAGCCAGCAAAACAACACACGAGGGAGCGGCGCCATGAGCCTGTTTGATCTAACCGGTAAGTCAGCCATCATCACGGGCTCGTCGCGCGGCATCGGCCGGGCGATCGCCGAGGCCATGGCCGACCAGGGCGCGAAAGTGACAATCTCGTCGCGCAAGCCCGGCCCCTGCCAGGACGTTGCCGCCGGCATCAATGAAAAGCATGGCGACGGCACCGCGATCGCCGTGCCGGCCAACATCTCGTCCAAGGACGAGCTGCAGGCCATGGTCGACGCCACGAACAAGGCGTTTGGCAAGGTCGACATTGTCGTCTGCAACGCGGCCGCCAACCCCTATTACGGTCCGATGGAAGGCATCACCGACGACCAGTTCGAGAAGGTGCTGCAGAACAACATCATCTCCAATCACTGGCTGATCCAGATGTGCATGCCGCAGATGCGCGAGCGCAAGGATGGCGCGATCATCCTCGTGTCGTCGATTGGCGGCCTGCGTGGCTCGCCGATCATCGGCGCCTACAATATCTCCAAGGCGGCCGACTTCCAGCTGGCCCGCAACCTGGCCACTGAATACGGCAAGGACAATATCCGCGTGAACTGCATCGCGCCGGGCCTGATCCGCACCGATTTCGCGCGCGCCCTGTGGGAAGACCCGAAAAACCTCAAGCCGGCGCTTGCCGGCACGCCGATGGCGCGGATTGGCGAGCCGGTCGAGATTGCCGGTGCAGCCGTGTACCTCGCATCGGCAGCGGGTGCCTACATGACCGGCCAGATGATGGTCGTCGATGGCGGCGCCACTTGCTGACCCCGCCATGCACCTGACAGACGAACCGGGCTCGCCGGCTGCCCCACAAACAGATTTCGCCACCTTCCGCGACATCGACATCCGTATCGGAACGATCCTTGAGGCTGCGCCGCTGGACGGCGCTCGCAAACCTGCCTTGCGGTTGATCATTGATTTCGGTGCAGGGGTTGGCGTGAAGAAGAGTTCGGCGCAAGTCACGGTGCATTACACACCCGAGACGCTCGTCGGCAAACAGGTTGCCGCCGTTGTCAATTTCCCACCACGCCAGATCGGCAAGTTCATGTCGGAAGTCCTGACTCTCGGATTTCCCGATGCTGACGATGCCATCGTGATGTTCTCACCCGACTTTCCTGTCCCCAACGGAGCCCGCCTCGCATGAGCCGTACCGAACTGTCTGCGCAGCAGGCCGCCTTTTTCGACCGCCTGAAGAATGGCACCTGGGATTTCCCGGCCGGGATCAGGAATCTCGGCATCCGGCCTGACCTGTGGCTGAAGGAAGTGTCCTATGGGCACACGGTGTACGAGTGGCCGAATGACGGCTCACGCGACATCAATGAGGGCCGCGCGTTCGGCGGTTGGGTCGCGGGCCTGTCGGACCATATCGTGTCGATGACGATGGCCAGCGCGCTGGAAGATGGCGAGTGGTTCACGACGATGGAACTGCAGACGCGCATCCTGCGCCCGGTGCCGCATGGCCTGATCAGGATTGAGGGCCGCCTTGTCAGCCGCGGCCGGACGACTGCACTGGTCGAGGCCGACTGGCGCGACGAGAAAGGCCGGCACCTGGCGCGGATCACCGCCGCCAAGGCCATCCGCACGATGGAAGAACTGAGCGGGCCGGCCAGCGCCTTGCCGGCCGCGGAACAGGCCTGACCAGCCAGCACGGAACCTTGTGTGCGCCGGCCCGTTGTTCGGGTTCGTCACAGAGGAGCCGAACCATGATCAAGTCCTTGAAACATACGGCCATTATTGGTGCCATGACAGCAGGTGCGGCACTTGCAATCGCACCCGCCAACGCGCAACTCGGCCTTGGCGTCGGTGTCGGCGTCGACACGAATGTTGATGTCGGCGTGGGCGTGAAACAGTCCACGCCGGAGCCACGGCGCGCGTATGTCCATGACGGCTACGAGTCCGGCCATTGGCATTCCCGCCACGAGATGCATCGTTCGCACCGCTGGGACGCGCGCTATAATGGCTATGATTGCTATCAGGCCTTCCGGTACGACTGGGAGGATGGTGAGCGCGTGCGGTATGACACGACGTTCTGTTATGATGATCGCGATCGCCGGTTCGAGCATCGCGAGGCACGGGTTGTCGTGCGGATCGACTGACCCTGCCTGACCCATCACTGAAATCCCTGCGCCGATGGCGTGGGGATTTTTGATTCAGGGCAGAAGCAGGCAGGCATCACCATAGGAATAGAACCGGTAATCACTGGCGATGGCGTGGGAATAGGCCGCCTGCATCACGTCCGTTCCGATCAGCGCGCAGACCAGCATGAACAGGCTGGACCCGGGCAAGTGGAAATTGGTGACGAGGGCGTCGGTGGCACGCACGGCGTCACCCGGCTTGAGGAATATATCGGTCGGGCCGGTCGCCGGGGCGAGGGTGCCGTCCGGCCGGGAGCAGCTTTCGAGTGTCCGCATCGCGGTGGTGCCGACGGGCACGCAGCGGTGGC
>NZ_ARYK01000007.1 GCF_000685275.1 Hyphomonas johnsonii MHS-2 | reverse complement strand
GGTGGTCGGGGGAGACAGCCCCCTCATATGCCCGCCCTGCCGGGGTATGGCCGGTCAGGCGCTCTGCGATGCACGAATGTTGAACACACGGACCGGCTCGAAATGTCCGGCGCGGACGTCGCCGAGGGCCACGGCGGTCCCGTTGCAGCTGGCAAGGGCGAGGCGGTCATCATCGTCGGCAGGGTTGCGTGCCTCGCGCCAGGCCTCGATTACATGCGGCATCAGCATGATCGATCGTCCCTGGCGCAGATCGGCGGCTTCGCCCGGGGCAATGTCCAGGGCCGGCACGCCGGTGAGCACCGATTGCAGGGGTTTCAGCGCGGCGAGCAGGTCTGCCTTGTCCGTCATCTCCTGCAGGGCGGAAATCGCCACGGCATCGGCAGCGCTGAATGACCCGACGCGGGTGCGACGCAGTTGGCTGATATGGCCTTCACAGCCCAGGTCGAAAGCGAGATCCCGTGCCATGGCGCGGACATAGAAGCCCTTGCCGGATGTCACATGGACCACGGTATGATCTGCATCGGGCATGCCGATGACCTTGGCGGAATGCACGACGACCTCACGGGATTTCAGTTCGAAGTCTTCGCCTTCCCGGGCGAGGTCATAGGCGCGCTGGCCGTCGACCTTGATGGCGGAGAATCTTGGCGGAACCTGCTGGATCAGGCCGATATAATTCGACAGGGTGGCCTCGACGGCCTCGCGCGAGGGCCGGGCCGCCGACGTGGCGGTGACGGCGCCTTCGGTGTCCTGGCTGTCAGTGGATGTGCCCCATTCGATGGTGAAGACATATTCCTTCTCGGAATCCATCGCCCACTGGACCGTCTTGGTGGCTTCGCCGAAGGCAATGGGCAGGATACCGTCAGCCAGCGGGTCCAGCGTGCCGCCATGGCCGACCTTGTCGGCATTGTAGAGGCGTTTCAGGATTGCAACAGCCTGGGTCGAGGTCATCTCGACGGGTTTGAACAGGTTCAGCCATCCGCTGATCGGATCGCCCTTGCGTTTTCTCTGACGAGCCACGGTCTGGTCTCCTGTGCCCTGCAAAGCGGTTCGAACGCCTGTGGGCAGTTTGTCTGGCGGGATGTGAAGCGGGGCCCATAGGCTGCGACGGTGGCTTCGTCAACCGCGGGGCAGGGCGGTCAGGATGCGCTTTTGAGGGGTTCGGCCGCGTCGGGCGCATCGTCGAACAGGATTTCCGGCCCATCCGGTTCGCGCGGCCGGACCTTCGCGGCCCGTTCCGGGCGCTGACCGTCTTTCGGCATGTGCAGGTCGATAATATCGAGATTGAGGTCGAACTCGCCCGTGGTCTCGGTATCATTCGTATCCATCTTGTAGCGGACGATGTCCCGGATCTTGATCAGGACCTCGCGATTGTCGTCGACCAGCGGAATCTGCCGCCCGTCTGACGTGCCGATGGTGAGGCGGTAATAGGGCTCGCGCTTTTTCAGGCGCATCGCGATCAGTGTGGCCCGCAGGCCGAGGAATATGCCAAGCAACATCAGGGCGCCGCCGATGAACAGGGCGACAACACTGGAAGGCTGGCCCGGCATAAGGCCCCACCAGCCGATTGCCACCAGGCCGAAAAACAGGTTCGCGACGCACAGGGTGGCATACAGGCGCTGGGTCTGCCGGTTGCCGGGCGTGTCCCACGGAAAGAACATCATGCCTTCGACCGACATGGTGGCAATGCGCCGGATAGCGATCGTGTCGTCGCCAAGCTGAAGGGAAGCGGCCGACACTTCGCCTTGGCGTGCGCCTTCCATATCGAGCGTCTGGCGGTCCATCCGGTGCGTTCCCCTGTCGCAATTGGGTAACGCTCTCAACAGATGGGCGTCATGTCAAATGACAAAGCGGATAAGGCGGCAGTCTTGCGGACTCAGCTCTCGAGATCGCGTTTGACGCGCGGATCGGAGAGAAGACGGTCGATGTGCGTTGCCTCGTCATAGGATTTGTCAGCGATGAAGTGCAACTGGGGCGTGAACTTCATGTCGATTTCACGCCCGAGTTTGCCGCGCAGGAAGGCGGCAGCACGGGTCAGGGCGTCGGCGAGCTTGTCCCGGCCTTCTTGCGTGTCGTCGCCGAGCGGGGTGACGAAGACATTGGCATGGCGAAGGTCTGGTGAGCAGCGCACTTCGCCGACCGTGATGATGACACTGGCGAGATCCGGATCGCGCAGGTCTTCGCGCGTCAGTATATCAGCAAGTGCGTGGCGAATGATCTCGCCGGCGCGGAGTTGGCGCTGGGAGGGCATGCCGGCAGCAGCGGGTTTGCGGGCCATCAGGTGGGAACCTCTTGTTTCAGCCGGGCCATGAAGGCAGTCCGGGCGTCCTTTTTGCCTTTGAACCAGGCATCCGGGATGATCAGCGCATCGGCGCCGCGAACCATCACCGCTGTGTGGCTGCGGCCGGTTTTGATGCCGGTCACACATTGCCATGCCATGCGTGTCTCGATGCCGCCGCGCCGAAGCACGATGCCGGCATCTGTGAGGGAAATCTGTGTTTCGAGAGTCATTTCCGTGCCGCGTCCGAACTTGTGGCGATACGACCAGCGGATGAAGATCAGATACCAGCTGATCCCCGCAAGGGCTGCTACCATCGCGGAAATGAACCATTGCCAATAGTCCGACAGGCCGATCATGCGGGTGGCTTCGCGAACCATGATTGCCATGCTGGCGGATATTACCGGTGCCGTGACGCCGGCATAATAGACTGCGGTCGGGCCGACCGCGCCGCCCCTGGTGAGCCGCGTGAGCCGTTTGACGTCCTGCTCACGAAGGAGTCCGGAGACACGCAGGGGCTCGGTCATGGCGTCGATCCCTAGGCGAGGGTTCTCGCGATCTCCTCAACCTGGAAGCACTCGATCTTGTCGCCGACACGGATGTCTTCATAGCGCTCGAAGGCCATGCCGCATTCCATGCCGCTGGAAACTTCTGTCACTTCGTCCTTGAAGCGTTTCAGGGTTTTCAGCTTGCCCTCGTGGATCACGACATCGTCGCGCAGGAGGCGCACGCCGCAGCCGCGGACAACCTTGCCCTCGGAGATGCGACAGCCGGCAATCTTGCCGACCTTCGTGATGTTGAAGACTTCGAGAATGTCGGCGTAGCCGAGGAAGGTTTCGCGCTTCTCCGGTGCCAGCATGCCCGACAGCGTGGATTTCACGTCGTCGATCAGGTCGTAGATCACCGAATAGTAGCGGATCTCGACGCCTTCCTTCTCGGCGAGGTCACGGGCCTGCTTGTTGGCGCGCACGTTGAACGCGAAGATCGGGGCACCCGACGACTTGGCAAGCAGGACATCGCTCTCGGAAATACCGCCGACAGCGCCATGAATGACGCGGGCGCGGACTTCTTCGGTCGAAATATTGTCGAGCGACATGGAAATGGCCTCGACGGAGCCCTGAACGTCGCCCTTGACGACGATCGGCAGTTCCGAGGTTTCCACGGCACCGTCCTTGAGGCGGCTGAGCAACTGGTCGAGCGAGACACGCGCGGCAACGCCTGCCTTGCCGGCGACCTGGCGCTTGTTGCGCACGCGATATTCAGTGATCTCACGTGCACGGGCCTCGGTCTCGACGACAACGAACGGTTCGCCCGGATCCGGGGCACCATCGAGGCCGAGCAATTCGACCGGAAGCGATGGCCCTGCGCCTTCGAGCTGCTGGCCGCGCTCGTCGGTGATGGCGCGGACCTTGCCCCATTGGGCGCCGGCCACGACGATGTCGCCGCGCTTGAGCGTGCCGCGCTTGACGAGCACGGTGGCGACGGGGCCGCGGCCCTTGTCGAGCTGGCTTTCGATGACGACGCCATCGGAGGCGCGGTCAGGATTGGCAGAAAGTTCGAGCAGTTCGGCCTGCAGCGTGATGGCGTCGGTCAGGTCGTCGAGGCCAATGCGGGATTTGGCAGAGACTTTGACGGCCTGTGTGGCGCCGCCCATGGCTTCAACCTGGATGTCGTGCTGCAGAAGGTCGGTCAGCACCTTCTCAGGCTGGGCATCGTGCAGGTCGATCTTGTTGACCGCGACGATGATCGGAACGCCGGCCGCCTTGGCATGATTGATGGACTCGATCGTCTGCGGCATCACGGAATCGTCTGCAGCGACGACGAGGATGGCGATGTCGGTGGCGTTCGCGCCCCTGGCCCGCATGGCCGTAAAGGCAGAGTGACCCGGCGTATCGAGGAAGGTGATCTTCTGGCCGGATTTCAGCTGCACCTGATAGGCGCCAATATGCTGGGTAATGCCGCCAGCTTCGCCCGACACGACGTCGGTGGAGCGCAGGGCATCGAGCAGGGAGGTCTTGCCGTGGTCGACATGGCCCATGATCGTGACGATCGGCGGACGCGGCTTCAGCGTGGCTGGATCGTCGGCCTCGCCTTCAAGGCCGATCTCGACATCGGATTCGGCAACGCGGCGGACCGTGTGGCCGAATTCCTCGGCGATCAGTTCAGCGGTGTCGGCATCGACAATGTCGTTGCCGCGCATCATTTCGCCTTGCTTGATCATGAATTTCACGACATCGGCGACGCGCTCGTTCATGCGGCCTGCAAGGTCTTGCAGGGTAATGGTTTCCGGAAGGGTGACTTCGACCGACACCTTGTCGCGCTGTTCAGCACCGCCGAAACGACGCTCACGTTCACGTTCGCGGGCGCGCTTGAGCGACGCGAGGGAGCGCTGGCGATCAGCGTCGTCGCCGAGCGCGGATGAAATGGTCAGCTTGCCACGGCGGCGCTCGCCACTGTCGCGGACAGTACGTGCAGCTGCGTCGCGCGAGCGTTCACGATCATCCTTGCCGGACTTGCCGCGCTTGCTGCGGCCGGCCGCCTCTTCGGCGGCAGGGTCTGGCATGGCGGCGGCGTTGGCCGGATCGGATTTGGTGCGGCGGGCCGGTTTCTCTTCCTGCTGGGCAGGTGCGGCAGCGATGGCTTCGGCTTCAGCCTTGCGGGCTTCTTCCTCGGCGCGGCGGCGGGCTTCAGCCTCTTCGCGCTCGCGAGCTTCCTGAGCCTTGCGCTCCTGTTCCGAACGCAGACGGTTCTGGGCGGCAACGACTTCCTTGTTATCGAGGGCGCGGCTGGCTTCTTCAGCCTTGCGCTCAAGCAGCACTTTCTGGCGGGCCTTGAGCTCGTCAACAGTGATGCCGAGCTTGCGGGCGGTCGCGATCAGGCGGGCCTCAAGACTCTCGGCCTGCTTGGTCGGCGCGTCGGACGCTTGCCCAGGCGCAGGTGTGGCCCCGCCCGGCCCGACGGCCCGGCGTTTCTTGGTTTCCACCACAACCTGTTTCGAGCGGCCATGACTGAAGCTCTGCTTCACCGTGCCAGCTGATTTGCGTGCGACGGTGAGCGGCTTGCGGCCACCCGAATTATTGCCTGTATCGTTCGTTTCGCTCATGCGTCCTACATATCATATATTCCACCGAAACACCCATGCGTCCCGGCAAGTTTCTAATCCCGATCCTGATCCTTGAACCAGTTCAACTCAGGCACCTCGCGAAACCCGGTCAGCCGCCGATAGGCGAGAGTCCACGTCTTCGCAATGGCTCCTTTGCGGAGGAGACCGTGTATCACACGCTCGCGTCCAAAAGCCATGCCCAATTCCGCCGAAGTGAGAGCCCCGGCGACGTTCACGTTGCTATATAGCGCTTTCGCAAGAAAATACACCTTGTTACGGCCATCTTCTGCACCGTCGGACGCTTCGAGCAGTATTCCGTGGGTCTTCTTGCGCAGTGCGTCCTTCACCTGATCGTACCCCAGGATGACGGTGCCAGCTTTCTTGGCCATTCCAAGCACGCTGAGGCAGCGTTGCAGCAGCAGGGATTCGACCTGATCGACGAGGCCTTCAGGAACGGTGACCTGCATCTTGAAGCCGCGGGCGAAGGCGCCTTTCGAGGCCGCAAGCGCTACGCTCTCCCTGTCCGCCTTGACCCATACGCCCCGGCCCGGGAGCTTGGAGGCGACGTCAGGTGTGACGACCATGTCGGGCGACAGCACGAAGCGCACCATCTCCGTCTGCGCCAGACGCTCGCGCGTCACGGCACACTGGCGGACGGGGCCCTCCCCGTCCGACGTGTTACCTTCAATGCCGGTTACGCGCGGATCACTCTTCCGGTGCGGCTTCGTCATCACCGCCCTCCGCTGCCAGGGCTTCGAGATCGAACTCGAGCTCTTCGAGGGCGGCATCTGCCGCGTCTTCGCCGCCGAGACCACCAAGCGCGAGCAGGGCGCGTTCTTCCTCGGTCAGATCAGCCGTCTCGGTTGCGGCCGGCTGCTGGGCAGCGATCAGTTGTTCGATGGCATCCGCCTCGATCCAGCCAGCTGCGACGCGGGCCTTCATGATGAACATCTGAGCGTCGTCCTTGCGCATTTCGCCCTTCTTCAGGATGCCTTCGACCCAGACCGGCTTGCCGTCAGGGCCTGGCTCGCGGAAGCCGGTAATGTCGTCAGGCACGAGGCCGGCGACGTCTTCGACTGTCTTGACGCCCTCATTGCCGAGTTTCACGGCAAAGGCGGGGGTCATGCCCTCGAGTTCCAGGACTGCGTCCTCGACCCCGAGTTCCTTGCGCTTGGCATCGTTTTCAGCGGCCAGGCGGTCGAGGAATTCACGGGCACGTTCTTGCAGCTCCGCAGCCACTTCCTCGTCGAAGCCTTCGATCTGGATGAAGTCTGCCGGGGCCACGAAAGCGATCTCCTCGACGGTCTCGAAGCCTTCCGATGCCAGCAGCTGGGCCAGCGTTTCATCGGCATCAAGCGCCTTCATGAAGAGGTCTGTCCGCTCCTGGAATTCACGCTGGTAGCGTTCGGAGTCGGCCGATTCCGTGACAAGGTCGATCTGCCAGCCGGTGAGCTGGGAGGCGAGCCGCACGTTCTGGCCACGACGGCCGATCGCCAGCGGAAACTGGTCGTCAGCGACCACGACTTCAACGCGGCGCTCTTCCTCGTCGAGCACCACTTTCGACACTTCGGCCGGCTGCAGTGCGTTCACGATGAAGGTCGCGTCGTCATAGTTCCACGGGATGATGTCGATCTTCTCGCCTGAAAGCTCGCCGACAACCGCCTGGACGCGCGCACCGCGCATACCGACACAGGCACCGACCGGATCGATCGAACTGTCATTGGAGATGACACCGATCTTCGCGCGGCTGCCCGGGTCGCGGGCACAGGCGCGGATATTGATGACGCCGTCATACACTTCAGGCACTTCCTGGGCGAACAGCTTGATCATGAAGTCTGGCGCTGCGCGCGACAGGAAGATCTGCGGGCCCTTCATTTCGCGGCTCACCTTGTAGAGATAGGCGCGCACGCGGTCGTTCGGTTGGAAGTTCTCGCGCGGGATGCCGTCATTGCGACGGATGATGCCCTCGGCGCGGCCAAGGTCGACAATGACGTGGCCGTATTCGACGCGCTTGACGATGCCGTTGATGATCTCGCCGACGCGGTCCTTGTATTCTTCGTACTGACGCTCGCGCTCGGCATCACGCACCTTTTGCATGATGACCTGTTTCGCGGTCTGGGCGGCGACACGGCCGAAATCGAACGGAGGAAGCTCTTCCTTGAGTTCGCCGCCGATTTCGAGCGTCGGGTCGATCCGCTTGGCTTCGGTCAGGCGCAGTTCCTTGGAATCGTCCTCGAAATCCTCGTCGGCCACGACGGTCTGGATGCGCCACAGTGTCTGTTCGCCGGTCGCGGGGTCGATCCGGGCACGGATATCGTGCTCCTGGCCATACTTGGCCTTGGCAGCCTTTTCGATGGCTTCCTGCATCGCTTCGACGACAATGCTCTGGTCGATCGATTTTTCCTCGGCGACCGCTTTGGCGATCTGGAGGATTTCCAGCCTGTTGGCTGAAACGCCGATTGTATTCATGTGACGTCTCCCGTCTCTTCATTTGTATCTGTGTCGTCTTCGGTTTCGTCGATCTCGAATTCGCCGAGGTCGTCTTCGTCCGGCTGCGGCGGCAGGTTGCCGCTGGCGCGGGCCGCGTCGATCAATGCGTCCGTGAGGACGAGCGTGGCGCGGCTCATCTCGTTGACATGGGCTACCAGCTCTGTCTGGTCGTCAAGTTCGATATGGGCGCCGGCTTCGTCTTCGCCGGTAATGGTTCCGCCGAACCGGCGACGCCCGTCAAGCGGGCGAGCGAGTTCGATCCTGACTTCGTGCCCGATCCAGCGGGCAAAATCGCCGGGCCGTGTAAGCGGGCGGTCGATGCCGGGCGTCGAGACTTCCAGAACATAGGCTTCTTTGATCGGGTCTGCGGCTTCGAACACGGGGCTGAGCGCGCGCGACAGGCGGGCGCAATCTTCCACGCTCGTGGGGGCGCCGCCGGCCCGTTCCGTCATGATCTGCAAGCCTGGGCGCCGTCCGCCCATCACGCGCAGGCGCACGATTTCCATCCCAAGACTCTCTGCCACGGGTGTGGCGATGTCCAGAATGCGGCGTTCCTGTTCAGTCAGGGCGATCATGAGGCGGGGTAAATCCGGGCAAAGAAAAACGGCGGCCCCGTTGCCGGAACCGCCGCCGATATGTTTCGACTTGGGGGCTATATACTGTCGTGGGCCAGAGATGTCGAGAGGGGCACGGCTTAAGGCTGCCAATGGCGCAGGACAGGTCAGGCTGAGGGCGCTGGTTGTCTCTCTGCAGACCGTGCGCATTGGCTGGGGAGACGCCCTTTGCCATTGCAGACCCTTCACCGCATCGATTGATGCCGTGCTGAACCGTGCACCGTTGCCGGAGCCCGCCCATCTCCATGCGTGAGAAGGGGGTGCCTAGAGGACTTTCAGATCCACGGCCGATGTCTTGCCACGGCGCTCATCCTTGTAGAGCTCGTAGGAGACTGCCTGATCCTCGGCCAGCGTGCGCAAGCCCGAACGCTCAACTGCGGAAATGTGCACGAACACGTCGGTTCCGCCATCATCAGGCTTGATGAAACCGAAGCCCTTCTGGTCGTTGAACCATTTCACTTTACCCGTCGCCATTGCTTGTATTCCTTCACGTCTAAACACAACGTCCTGGCTCGGAGATGAGCCTGAACCGCCTATCGAAACGGGTGGGAAGAAAGTCATGGCCGTCGGTCTGACGGGGTCTTGATATTCAGACCGACCGAATTCGATGGCGGAATAAAACGCACAAGTGCGACATTTCGTCAAGCAAATCTAGGGCGCAGGATACACGCTGAAGTCGAACCAGACCGGATCACAATCGCCCAGTCTTTTGGCCTCATAGCGGGTCGGAACGTGGTCTGCGGGCGGTGTGCGCCAGTCGGATGCGCGTCCTGCATGCCAGTTGAACGCACCATGCGCCAGAAAATGCCCAAGGGCCTCGTCGGCATAGCTGGCGACGTCCGTGGCAAACCGGATACGGGCACCCGGCGCGGCGATGCGGGCCAGTTCGTCCAGGAATTCCGGTTGGATCAGGCGGCGCTTCTGCTGTTTCTTCTTGGGCCAGGGGTCCGGGAAGAGAATGTAGACGCTGTCGACCGAGCCTGCAGCAAGGCCGCGCATGAGGTCGCGGGCATCTTCCATCCAGAGCCTGACGTTCGAGAGGCCGTTTTCTTCTATGCCGGTCAGGGCCTTGGCCATGCCTTCAATGAAAGGTTCGCACCCGATGAAACCGGTATCCGGCGCCCGGCGAGCCTGTTCGACAAGGTGCTCTGCGCCGCCAAAGCCGATCTCGAGGCAGATCGCCGTGGCAGACGGGAACAGGGATTTCGGGTCAAGCGCGCCCGGCGCGCCGACCGGTACGGAGAGGCGCGGCAGGACATCGTCCACCAGCGCCTGCTGGCGGGCCGACAAGGCGCGGCCGCCGGTGCGCCCGAAGGTGCGGATGCGTGGCCTGGGTGGTGGGGGCGAAGCAGAGGTCATGAGGGTGGCCTCATGCCCCACGTGCCGCGGCGGATCAATCCTGCAGTTTCGGGTCGAAGGCCGACGCCGCCGCACGGACAGTGTTCAGCAGGGACTTGCGAAGCGACGTGTCCTCTATCTTCTGGAACGCGGCGATCAGGTCCAGCGTCTCGGTGTTCATCACCGGCGCATGCGCATCGCTGCCATCTTCCGCAAATTGCGCGTTTTCGTGCTCGACGAACCCTTCGGCCCCTTCGAAGAAATAGGTGATCGGCACCCCGAGCACGGATGCGATCTCGAACAGACGGCCCGCGGACACGCGATTCACGCCTTTTTCGTATTTCTGCACTTGTTGAAAGGTGAGATTCAGGAGTTCGCCAAGTCGTTCCTGAGTAAGCTTAAGTTCTCTGCGCCGCCAGCGAACACGTTGACCAACTACCCTGTCGATTCCACTTGGCAGTTTGTTCTCAGACATCTCCCACCCGAGTTCGCATCCTCTTTATTTTATTGTCATACTAGCGCCGCCAGCTCGCGAAAGCTAGGCCCGCGAACGCGAGCAGGGTGACCCAGAACAAAATAACGCCAATGCGCTGCTGGAAGAGCGTCACGCCGGCAGGGGCCGGAAGCCGCCCACGTCCGTATGCTGTGCTCCAGCCTTCGCGCGCACCAGCGACCGGTCCGGCCCTCAGGACTTCGCGGCCATAACCGTCGACAATGGCGGACGCGCCGCGGCTGGCCGCGCGCGCCATCGGCAGGCCTGACTCGATCGCGCGGTAGCGATTCTGGGCATAATGCTGGGAGGGGCCCATTCCGCCGCCGAACCAGGCATCGTTCGATACCAGGGCCAGCCAGTCGGCCCGCGCGCTGAGATTGGCGTTGCGTGTGATTGCGGGATAGAGGCCCTCATAACAGATCAGCGCGACGAAGGGCGGCACATTGTCGGCGTAAATGACTGCCGGGCCGGGACCGGGCGTGAAGCCGTCGGTCGCCAGCTGCTGCATCGCGCCGGGGAGCAGGCTGGAGAAAGACCGGCCGAACGGGATGATCTCGGCTGCCGGCAATTCACCGAAGGGAACCAGCCTGTGCTTGTCATACAGGGCAATCGGGCCTGACCGGGCCGCGCTCTGGTCGATGACCGTGAGGCTGTTGAAATAGTCGCGGGTATCGTCACCGGTGATTTCGTATCGCGTGGTCCCGGCGATCAGGATGCGCGGGCCAAGATAGGCGGACACGATGTCCATGGCGTTCGGATCCTGCAGCAGGTTCACGGGAACAGCGCCTTCGGGCCAGAGGATTATGTCCCCCGGCGCGCCTTCCTCGGTTGTCAGCATCTTGACGTATTCGTTGAGTATGGCGTCGGGGCCAACCTGCCATTTTTCGTTTTGCGGCACGCCGGAATCCATCAGCACGATCACGGTGTCAGACAGGGGCGAAGGTTCGGCGATGCGCTGGGCGCCCCACGCCCAGCCGACCGCAAGCAGGATACCGGACGCGAAGGTGGGTGCCATACGAATGGCGAGACCGCGGACGTCGCGCGTATCGACAAGCGCCGCGGGTGCCGAGACGACAAACACGGTGAGCAGGGTCAGCCAGTAAACACCGCCGATGGATGCAGCCTGTGACAGCGCGCCACCGGGAACCCAGGTCGTGCCGGGCAGGTTCCAGGGGAACCCGCCGAACAGGTGGCCGCGGACAAATTCACCGAGTGCGAAGAAAAGTGCGAACACGAACACGCGCGATGGCGATGAAGACCAGAATGCGCCGGCCATCGCGCCGACTGCGCCCCAGATCAGGGCCATGCCCGCAGGAAGCAGCAGCAGCGGCATCCAGAGGAAGATCGCCGTCTTTTCCGGCTCGACCAGGAAAGGCGCAGCCGTCCAGTGCATGCTGATCAGGAAAAAGCCGACACCGAAGGCCCATGTCCGCATGAACACGGACTTGCCCCAGTTGCGATGGCTCCGGGCGCCGTCCAGCATCCAGATCAGGCCGGTGAAGGAGATGATCAGGACTGCACTGAAGTGGAATGGTGCAAACGCGACCGCCGCGAGGGCGCCGAGCAGGAAGGCCGTCCCGGCCGCTGCCCATCCCGACAGGCGCGCGAACGCCTCGTGCAAGGGGCCAAGGGCGGTGAACCCGTGGCTGCGCACTCCGTCTTTCATGGTCTACTCCTGAGGGTTCGGCTCGGAACCGGTCTCTGGCGTGCGCAGGCGCAAGCGGCGGATCCGGCGTGCGTCAGCGTCCATGACCTCGATCTCGACGCCGCTTGGATGGCGCAGGACCTCACCGCGGACGGGAACCTTGCCTGCAAGGGCAAAGACGACGCCGCCAAGCGTCTCGATGTCGGTTTCCATGTCGGCGAGCGCAAGATCAATTCCGGTTTCCTCCGCGAAATCTTCGATTTCGGTCCGTGCATCCGCTTCCCAGATTCGCTGGCTGCGACGCACGAACATGGGTTCCTCATCGTCGTGTTCGTCTTCGATGTCACCGACGATTTCCTCGACAAGGTCTTCGAGTGAAACCAGGCCATCGGTGCCGCCATACTCGTCGACGACAAGGGCAAGATGTATCCGCGTTGACTGCATCTTCACAAGCAGATCTGTCAGCTTCATCGACGGCGGCACATAAAGCACTTCGCGGTGGAGACGCTCCAGCGGGCGTTTGGCCACTTCGCCCCCGGTCGCCAGTTCCTTCACCAGGTCCTTGATGTGCACGAAGCCGATCGGATCATCGAGGGACTCGCGAAAAACCGGCAGGCGCGAATGGGTCACCTCGGCGAAATATTTCAGCAGGTCGGCGAATTCCATGCCGACTTCGACGGCTTTCACCTCTGCCCGCGCCACCATGACGTCCTCGACACGCATTTGCTGGAATTCAACAATGCGCAGACGCATTTCCTGCGGGTCCGGTGCGGCGTCGCCATCAATGGGTTCCGGGCTCAGCTCGGGTTCACTGTCTCGACGGCCGAAGCCGAACATCCTGCGTAATCGTCCACTCGGTGCAGGGTCAGAAGGGTCAGGGTCGCTCATCTCGTCGGTGCTCTATTCTGAATCATAAGGGTTGGCTATGCCAAGTGAAGACAGGGCGGAAATTTCCAGCGATTCCATGCGCTCGGCTTCGTCGGGCTGCATGTGGTCGTGGCCCAGCAGGTGAAGGTAGCCGTGGATCAGGAGGTGGACCAGGTGATCGGCCAGCGCCTTGCCCTGTGCCCGCGCATCGCGCTCACACACGCCATAGGCGACGGCGATGTCGCCGAGCAGGGGCCGGTCCATCTCGAGCGCCGGAAACGACAGCACGTCGGTTGGCTTGTCGATGCCGCGAAAATCGCTGTTCAACTCGCGCAGGGCGGGATCATCGGCCAGCAGCAGGGAGACCACACCGTCGGCAGGTTCAACCGCGCGACCGGCATTGAAGGCGCGCTGGCAGAGCGCGTCCAGGTCTCCCAGGTCATGCCAGGATTCATGCTCCACGATCAGTTCAATCTGGATCATGGCCGGCCTCAGGTCTCCTCGGCGGCGGCATAGGCATCGATGATCCGGCTGACGAGGCCGTGACGCACCACGTCTGCGGCCGTCAGGTAGTGCGTCTTGACGCCGTCAACACCTTCCAGGATCTGCAGGGCGTGCTTCATGCCGGAGGGCTGGTGCCCTGGCAGGTCAACCTGGCCGGGATCGCCCGTCACCACCATGCGGCTGTCCCGGCCAAGGCGTGTCAGGACCATTTTCATCTGCGGGATGGTCGTATTCTGGGCCTCGTCGACGATGACGAAAGCGTTCTTCAGCGTGCGGCCGCGCATGAAGGCGAGCGGGGCGACCTCGATCTCGCCGCGCCCCATGCGCCGTTCCATCTGCTCCTGTCCCATCAGCTCGCGCAGGGAATCCCAGATCGGCAGCATATAGGGATCGACCTTCTCTTCCAGCGTGCCCGGAAGGAAGCCGAGCTTTTCACCGGCCTCGACGGCGGGCCGGGTCACGATGAGGCGCTGGCGGATGCCGGCTGTGAGTTCGGCGACGCCGGCCGCAACCGCGAGGAAGGTTTTGCCGGTGCCGGCGGGGCCGACGCCGAACACGAGCGCATTGTTCTGGTTTGCCAGCAGGTCGAGATAGCCGGCCTGTCCGCGTGTCTGCGGCTTGATCGATTTCTTCAGGCCGGCGAGGCCTGAAAATGTCTGGTTCGGAGACAGCGCGGCTTCCAGGGCGCCTTCGACCTCCATTTCATTGACGACGCTGCCGCTCCGGATTCGCCGTTCCAGTTCGGCGAGCGTTGCTTCGGCAATCGACACGCCTTCTGCCGTTCCCTGGAGCAGGATGCCGCCGCCCTGGCTTTCCGCGCGCAGGCCATGGTCGGCCAGCCGTGTTTCGAGCAGCTGGAGGTGGCGATGGTGCGGGCCGCAAATATCCTGCAGGCGCGCGGCGTTGCTGACCATGTAGGTGCGGCTGATCGGGGCGTCTGACGATGCAGGCTTGCGGCGCTTGACGGTCACGCAACGGCCTCGTGCGCGGAGACCAACTCACCCGTCAGCGAATTGAGGCTGGAGCCCACGATCCGAACGGTCGCGATGCGTCCGATCAGGTCCTGTGGCCCAACAAAGTGGACGGCTTGCTGGTAGGGTGAGCGGCCGTGCATCTGGCCGGCCATGCGGCCCTTGCCGGTGACCAGCACATCCAGTGTCTTGCCAGCCTGTTCAGCGTTGAACGCCGTCTGCTGGTCCCGCAACAGGGCCTGCAGCGCCTGCAGCCGCTGGTTCTTGACCTCTTCGGGCACCTGACGGGGTAATTCAGCGGCCGGTGTGCCGGGGCGCGGCGAGTATTTGAACGAATAGGCGATGGCAAACCCGGTTGCGCGGACGAGGTCCATGGTTGCGTCGAAGTCGGCGTCGGTCTCGCCCGGAAAGCCGACGATGAAGTCGGACGCCAGCGCAATGTCCGGCCGTGCTGCGCGGACCTTGGCAATGATCGCATGAAAATCGGCGGCAGTGTGCCCGCGATTCATGGCATCGAGCACCCGGTCGGACCCAGACTGTACCGGCAGGTGCAGGAAGGGCATCATTTCCTGCGTATCGCCGTGCGCGGCGATCAGGTCGTCATCCATGTCGCGCGGGTGGCTGGTCGTGTAGCGGATACGGTCAATCCCGCCGATCCTTGCGACATGGCGGCAGAGCTGGCCCAGCGTCCAGTCTTCGCCGCCGTCCATTGCCGGGGCGGCGCCATGATAGGCGTTGACGTTCTGGCCGAGCAGGGAAATCTCGCGCACGCCCTGGGCGGCAAGGCTGCGGGCCTCCATGACGATATCGTCGACACGGCGCGACATCTCGGCGCCGCGGGTATAGGGGACGACACAGAAGGTGCAGAACTTGTCGCATCCCTCCTGCACGGACAGGAAGGCTGTCGGGCCGTCAGCATTCCGTTCCCTTGGCAGCGCGTCGAACTTCTCGAGCGTCTCGAATTCGGTTTCCAGCCTGTCGCCGACGGCGCGACTTGCCCGGGCGATCATTTCGGGCAGTTTGTGATAGGATTGCGGGCCGAGCACGAGATCAACGGCCGGCTGGCGACGGATCAGCTCCTCGCCTTCGGCCTGGGCGACACAGCCGGCCACGGCAATCGTCATCCGGCCACCAGACGCCTCCTTCATCTTCTTCAGCTGCCCCAGCTCCGAATAGACCTTTTCAGTCGCCTTTTCGCGGATGTGGCAGGTATTGACGACGACAAGGTCTGCCTGTTCAGGGCCGTCCACCGGCGCATAGCCAAGGGGCCGCAGCACGTCGCGCATGCGTTCGGAATCATAGACGTTCATCTGGCAACCATAGGTCTTGATAAACAGACCTTTTGGCGCCTTCGCGGTATCAGTTGAATTCATCCGCGGCCTTATGCCTGAAAAGCGTCGGTCCTGCCAGAACCTTGTGCGGCACCACGCGAATGTCGGCTGATGGTCCGGCGCGCCTGCGACTAAGCCTTCACACACGGGCAAACCTGACTAGTGTGCCCCGAATTAGACACAAAAGGAGGCCGGGGAGGCCCATGCAGAACATTATTCAGACGTTGAACGGACTTGTCTGGGGGGTGCCCATGCTCGCCCTCCTGCTGGGTACAGGCATTTACCTGACGATTGGTCTCAGATTCCTGTCGGTGACGAAGCTTCCGTTTGCGTTCGGTCGGCTGTTCCGGAAACCCGACAAGGATGACGATGGCGATGTATCGCCGTTCGGGGCGCTGATGACGGCCTTGTCGTCGACAATCGGCACAGGCAACATTGCCGGGGTTGCCGCCGCGATCACGATTGGCGGGCCCGGTGCGGTCTTCTGGATGTGGATGACGGCGATCGTCGGCACTGCCACGAAATATTCCGAGGGCGTCCTCGCCGTGAAATATCGCGAAATCGACGCTGACGGCCGTCATGTGGGCGGGCCGATGTATTACATCAAAAACGGCATGGGCAAGAAATGGCTCTGGCTGGGCGGCCTGTTCGCCACGCTCGGCATTCTGGCCAGTTGGGGCACTGGCGCATCAATCCAGGCAAATTCCATCGCCGATGCCCTGAAGTCCAGTTACGGGGTCTCCCCGCTGGTCTCGGCCACCGTGCTGGCCGCCGGAGCGGCCGCCGTGATCCTGGGAGGCATCCAGCGCATCGCGAGTGTCGCCAGCCGGCTTGTTCCCTTCATGGCCGCATCGTACCTCGCCGGCGGCCTCCTGGTCATCGGGTTCAACGTTTCTCACATTCCAGAGGCGTTCGGGGCCATTTTCCGGGGCGCTTTCGGTTTTGGCAGCGCGGGCACCGGTATCTCGATCGGCCTCCTGATGCTGGCCATGCAGAAGGGTGTCGCGCGCGGTATCTTCTCGAACGAAGCCGGCCAGGGTTCGGCGCCGATCGCGCATGCGGCTGCCAAGAACCATGATCCGGTCGATCAGGGCCTTGTGGCCATGCTGGGGACAATCATCGACACGCTGATCGTTTGCTCGATCACGGCGCTGGTGATCCTGACTTCGGGTGTGCTTGACCAGAGCTGCTTGCCGACCGGTGAAACGGCGGCGAGTTTCCTGGCCAACGGCCAGCCGGCAGGCTGTGACACGGGTGCCCCGCTGACATCGCAGGCATTTGGCGCGGTCCTCTCCCCGACGATCGGCGGTATTCCGCTCGGTGAGCATATCGTTGCCATCGCGCTGACCATCTTTGCGTTCACGACCATTCTTGGCTGGAGCTATTATGGCGAGCGCTGCTGCGAATTCCTGTTTGGTGAAAAATCCATCCTGCCGTTCCGGGTGAGCTGGATCCTGGTCACCTTCATGGGGGCCGCGGCGCTGATGTTCGAAGGCGAAGTGAAGAATATCGTGAACTTGTTCTGGCTGGTTGCGGATACGCTGACCGGGCTCATGGCGGCACCAAACCTCGTCGCGCTTGTTGTCCTCAGTCCGGTCGTGTTCAAATTGACCAAGGACCATTTCGATGCCCGGCGAAAAGCGGCTTTGGCTGCCCGGGAGGACGGCGAAACACCCGCTGAATAGCCTGATCTGACAGGCAAAATTCCGGCCCGGCCCCTGACAGTGCTTCAGGGGCCGGGCTTTTTTCTGGGTGAAGTGTCCGCCCATGACTCGCGCGCTAGGCGTTTGACGGGTTCCGTCGCGGCGGGTTTTCTGCCTTAATGCGGGCCAGAAGTGTGGGGACACGGACCATGATCTACAAATTCGCTCTCAACCTCATTGTCGCCGCCGCATTGATGGCAGGCGCCGCAACCGCGCAGGCCCGTATTGCCCTGGTTATCGGCAATTCCAACTACAACCAGCCGGGATGGGATCTGCCAAACCCCACCAAGGATGCGGACCTGATGATGGATACGCTGACCGACGTCGGGTTCGAGGTCACGCTGGTCAAGGATGCCACGGAAGACGAGATGGAAGTCGCGTTCCAGGCCTATGGCGACAAGCTGAAAGCGGCCGGCACCGATGCGATCGGTGTGTTCTACTATGCCGGTCATGGCGTTCAGTCGGAGGGGCTCAACTACCTGGTCCCGATCGATGCCGATGCGCGGACCGAACAGGATATCTGGCGCCAGGCGCCGCGCCTCGGCGATGCGCTGCAATACATCAACAGCGCGGGCAACTCGGTGAACTTCGTGATTCTCGATGCCTGCCGGAATAATCCCCTGCCGAATGCCAGCCGGGACGTTTCAGGCGGGCTGGCGCCGGTTGGCCGGGCCAGGGGCCTGCTGATTTCCTATGCCACGGAGCCCGGCTTCACCGCGTTTGACGGCGAAAACGAGCATAGCCCCTTTACCGAAGCGCTCGCAGCCGTCCTGCCGACTGACGGCCTCATCGCCGAACAGGTGTTCAAACGCGTCGCCGACCGCGTCAGCGTGGCGACCGAGGGCGCCCAGACGCCGTTCTACAATAGCGGCCTGACGGGTGAGGACATCTGTTTTGCCCAATGCGCTGCCGGTGGGGGCATTTCGAGTGCGGAGCAGACCGTGTTCGATCTTGCGCAAAGCCCCTGTGAGTATGCGGCATTCCTCGACCAGTACCCGAACAGCCCGCTTGCGACCCTGGCGCGCACCCGCGCGGCCGCTTGCAATGGTGGCGCTGGAGGCGACGGGCGCGATGTCGCGTCGGTTTCAGAGGAGATTCCCGGTGCGCCAGCGGATACAGCGCCGTGGGTGCCGACGGTCGTGGAAAGCGGGTCCGACATCAGCGCCTCGCTGGCCTGTATCGCCGACCATGCAAGAGCTGGCCAGTGCGAGCTGGAAGACTGGGAGCAGGTCTCGGGGAACTGCAAGACAACCGAGCACGCCCTGCTGGACGATGGCAGCTTTCTGGATGTGGTCAGCAGTGGCCGGTGCACGGCAGATGGCTGGCCGGCGCTGATGAAGCGCTACACGTGGGAAGCCCAGAACGAGGATGCCTTCCGACAGAAGTATTCTGCGGCACCCAACGATTTCCGCTCGTCGATCACCTGTCTTGACGCCTATGCGCGTACGGACCGGTGCACCGAACGCCGCTGGAGCGAAGTATCGGAGATATGCCGTACGGCAGACCATGAGCGGCTGAATGACGGCACGCTCCTGGCGGGGGTCAAGGCCGGTCAGTGTTCAGCAAAGGGCTGGGGCACGCTACAGATCCGTCTCGGCGCTGTCAGCGGCCTGCTCGAGCAGAAATCCGTCGTGCCTTATGTGCAGGAACAGCTGAAGAGCAAGGCGCCGATCGAGCAAAAAGCGATTCCGATCCTCGATCCGAACGAAAGCTACATCCAGAAGCAGATCAACAAGCAGTGAATCCGGGCGCCAGGGGCCGTCAGGCGCTGCATTTCCGCGTAGGTCGGGCCCGGACACCAGGCCCAATAGAGAAAAACCCCGGCCATAAGGCCGGGGCGTTCCCACTCTACACAACGTGTAAAGACCCGTCGGCCTACACGAAGCCCTTGAACTTGTCTTTGAAGCGCGAAACCCGACCACCACGGTCGAGCAACTTGCCGTCGCCGCCAGTCCACGCCGGATGCGACTTGGAGTCAATGTCCAAAACCAATTTATCGCCTTCGCTGCCATAGGTGGAGCGGGTCTGGTATTCGGTTCCGTCGGTCATCACCACAGTTACGAAGTGATAATCTGGATGCCCTTCTTTTTTCATGGCGCGGGCCTCTCTATCTAGCCTTGGTGCAACGGGTGAATTACGCACGAGGTGCGCCGGCATGTCTCAGCCATTTTTCGAAGCCCGGCGTGTATCTGAAACAGGGCGGCCCTGCAAGGGGGCGCTTGCATCGATTTGAAGCGCGCAAGCGGAAAGAACCCCTATGGCCGATACAGAAACCAGCCTCGTCGAGGACCGCCGCACGACGCTTCCCGAGGGCGGGGAAGGCATTGCGCGCCCGAAGGGGCGCAGCCTGAAGCCACTGACGCTGCTGTTGCCTTATTTCAAGAAACATTGGGTGACGGTCAGTGTCGCGGTGGTTTTCCTGTTCACGGCCGCCGCCGCCAGCCTGTTCATTCCGATCCTCCTGGGGCGTGCGGCGGACGCCGGTCGCTCTGCCGGAGGCAATGTCGAGACCCTTCTGGCGCTCATCAATGAAGCGTTCCTGTGGGTGTTCATCGCGGCGGTTGCCTCGGGCCTGCTGGGAGCGGTGCGGTTCTATTTCGTGTCGCGGTTCGGCGAACGGGTGGCGGCTGACCTGCGCCGTGACCTCTATGCCCACCTCCTGAAGCTCTCACCCGCCTATCATTCCAGAATGCGCTCAGGCGAGGCTGTGTCGCGCCTGACGGCGGATATCACCCTGATCGAGACCTTCCTCGGCTCGTCGGCCTCGCTGGCCGCACGCACGCTGCTGACGACGACCGGTGCGCTCACGATGATGCTGGTGGTCAACTGGCAGCTTGGCCTGACCCTCCTGGCAATGCTGCCGGTGGCGGTCCTGCCGGTGATGGGCATCGGCCGGATCATCCGGAAAATGTCGAACCGGGCACAGTCGCGCCTGTCAGACGCCGGCGCAGAAGCCGCTGAAGCCCTGGATGCGATTGAACTGGTGCAAGCCTATGGCCGTGAAGAAGGGCGGCTTGCCTCGTTCACGACCGCCATCGAGGCGACGTTCGAGGCCGCGATGAAGCGGATCGGCGCGCGGGCAGTGATGATCGTGATGGTGTCTGTGCTGCTGTTCGGCGGCTTTGTCGGTGTGCTGTGGCTCGGCGCACGCGGCGTGGCAACCGGCGAAATGACATTCGGCAATCTCGCGTCGATGGTGATGTATGCGCTCTATGCCGGCTCGGGCATCGGCATGCTGGCAGAAGTCTATGGTGAGGTGATGCGGGCCGCCGGCGCAGCGGACAGGGCGGCCGAAGTGCTGAATACAGCGATCGAGATCGATGCGCCGGAACATCCCGTCGCGCTGCCGGCCAAGGTGACCGGCGCGCTGACATTCGACCATGTGACGTTCCGCTATGGTGACGAAACGCTTTCGGCGCTGGAGGATTTCTCGCTGACTGTGAAGCCGGGCGAATTCGTCGCGCTGGTCGGGCCAAGTGGCGCGGGCAAGACAACCGTGTTCCGCCTGGCACTGCGCCTGTTCGATCCGCAGGCCGGGAAGGTGTTGCTGGACGGTGTGTCATCAGTGACTGCGTCACCCGGCGACTGGCGTCACCAGTTTGCCTATGCGCCGCAGGAATCGGCCCTGTTCACGGGTACGGCGGCAGACAATATTGCCTTCGGAACCGACAATCCGGACGAAAAGCTGCTGGAACATGCCGCGCGCATGGCCGAAGCCATGGAATTCCTCGCCGCGAAGGATGGCCTGGCAACGGATCTGGGCCAGAAGGGCCGCAGCCTGTCGGGTGGCCAAAGGCAGCGCGTGGCACTGGCCAGGGCGCTGGTACGGGATGCGCCGGTCCTGTTGCTGGACGAGGCGACCTCGGCGCTTGATTCCGAGAGCGAAGCTGCCGTGCGCCGCGCGATTGCGAATGCCGCCGAGGGACGCACGACGCTGGTCATCGCCCACCGCCTGTCGACGGTGCGACGGGCCGACCGGATCGTGGTCATGGAGCAGGGGCGAATCGTCGAGGAAGGCACGCATGATGAACTGGTCGCCAAGGGTGGGCTGTATGCACGGCTGGCTGAACTTCAGTTCGCGAGCGAGCAGGCCTAGCCCTTGCGCAGCTTCTTCACCTTGCCATCAATGGTGAAGGCGAAGGCGAGCGACAGGATCAGCGGAACCCAGATGGGCAGTTCACCCAGGCCGGGCGCGCCCACCGCCGCTGCGAGGTGATCGTCAACACACCACCATAAAAGCCAAAGCCACATGCGGATACTCCTTCGTCCGGTTGCCCCATATGGACGTAGTATAGGTGAACCTTGCCCGGGATTATATGGGGTGGCGGGAAGGACTATTCTGCCGCCTGAAGAACCGGTTGCTTGACCTCGGCCTTTTCGGTCTCGAATTCCAGCACGCCGTCATCGATCCGGCCATAGCGCAGGTTCATCATGTCGGCGGTGTAGTTCTGGTTGAGCTTCCAGGGCTTTTCCTTGTGCTGGCGGGGGAACTTGTCCATCACGCGCTGGAAATAGCCGGACGAGAAGTCGACAAACGGGTCAGTATCGTTCGGGAAGCTGTCGAGCTTGGGCATGGCTGACGCATAGTCATGAGCATCCATGAAATTGATCAGGCGGCAGACATATTCGGACGTGAGGTCCGCTTTCAGTGTCCATGAGGCATTGGTATAGCCGAACGTGATTGCGAGGTTCGGTATGTTGGACACCATCACGCCCTTGTAGTTCAGCAGCGAGCCCGGTGCGGCCTTTGCGCCGTCGATGCTGACGTCGATGCCGTTCATGTATTGCAGATTGAGCCCGGTGGCCGTGACGATGATGTCGGCATCGAGCGTTTCGCCGGACTTCAGCTCGATACCGGTTTCGGTGAAGCGGGCAATGTGGTCAGTCGCGACCGAGGCCTTGCCGGACTTCAGGGCTTCGAACAGGTCCGCGTCGGGAACAAGGCAGAGACGCTGCTCCCACGGATTGTATGAGGGCGTGAAATGTTTCTCCACGTCATAATCGGGGCCCAGTTCCTCGCGGACCATGCCGAGCAGGCGTTCGCGGGCCTTGTCCGGATGGGCGCGGGTCTGGCGGAAGAAGAATTGCTGGAACAGCACATTGCGCCAACGGATGAGCCCGTAGGCCAAGCCCGCTGGCAGGAATTTCCGTAGCGAGTTGGCAAGCTTGTCGACTGCCGGGCGCGAGACGACATAGGTCGGCGAGCGTTGCAGCATGGTGACATGAGCGGCCTTGTCGGTCATCGCGGGGACAAGTGTCATCGCGGTGGCGCCGGAGCCGATGACGACGACCTTCTTGCCGGTATAGTCGAGATCTTCGGGCCAGTGTTGGGGATGGAGTATCTCGCCCTTGAAGCTGGCTTCTTCCGGGAACTCGGGCCGGTAGCCCTGATCGTAATTGTAGTAACCGCCGCAGAGGAACAGGAAGCGGCAGGTCAGCCGTTCGCGGGCGCCGGTCTGGTCTTCGGTCGTGACGTGCCAGGCCTGGTCATCGCTCGACCAGTTGGCGGCCACGACCTTTGTGTTGAAGGTGATCTTGTCATTGATGTTGTATTCATCCGCCGTCTTGCGGACATATTTGCGGATTGACGGGCCGTCGGCGATCGCCTTGGCCTCGGTCCAGGGTTTGAAATTGTAGCCCAGCGTATGCATGTCGCTGTCAGAGCGGATGCCCGGATAGCGGAACAGGTCCCACGTACCGCCAATGGCGCCGCGCTGCTCAACGATCTTGTACGTCTTGCCGGGGCAGCGCTTGGTGAGGTGAACCGCTGCGCCGATACCTGAAAGGCCCGCGCCGATGATGAGTACGTCTGTGTCTGTCTGAGTCATGCGGAAAACGATAACCCGGGAACGTGAATGCGACAATACATGACGCAGGTGTCACTTATGGCTTTCGTGGTGATCTAGACCGAGGCCGCCTTGCCGAATGCGCCTGCGTGACGGATCTGTTTCTGCACCAGGGGCAGGATATCCTCGTTGCCGGCGACGATCGAGCCGGTCTTCAGCACATCGCCGCCGTCGATCTCTTCGACGAAGCCGCCGGCCTCACGCACCAGCACGATGCCGGCAGCGATGTCCCACGGCTTCAGGTCACGTTCCCAGAAACCATCGAAGCGGCCGGCCGCGATCCATGCAAGGTCGAGTGCGGCGGAGCCATAGCGGCGGATGCCGGCGCAGACCGGGGTCATGGCGGCAATTTCGCGGGCAAAGCTGACATGGGCGGCTTCCGACTTGCCGATCCAGGGCGTGCCGGTGGCAATAACGGATTCGCTCAGCTTGCGGCGGGTTGCGACGCGCAGCTTGCGCTGTTCGAGCCAGGCGCCGCGGCCCGTCTCTGCCCAGAATATCTCGTTCTTTGCGACGTCAAAGACGACGCCGGTCAGCAGCTGGCCCTCACGCTCGAGCGCGATCGACACTGAGTAATGCGGCTGGCCGTGCAGGAAGTTCAGTGTGCCGTCGAGCGGGTCGACGATGAAGCGGTTGGACTTGTCACTGCCTTCGACAATGCCGCGCTCTTCCATCACGAAGCCATAGCCGGGGCGGGCCTTGGAGAGCTGGGCGTAGATGATTTCCTCGGCGCGGTGATCAGCGTTCGAGACGAAGTCACCGGGACCTTTCTTGGAGACCTGGAGGTTTTCCACTTCCCCGAAATCGCGCGCGAGCGCCCGGCCAGCGGCGCGGGCAGCGGCGATCATGACAGAGCCGACGGGGGAGGGTTTCGACATGAGGGGTCCTGACTAGTCTGCGCGGCGCAGGTAGGTGCTGTCGGCGGTCTGGACGACGATGCGTTCGCCGACTCCGACGAAGGGTGGAACGAGGACGCGGATATCGCCGGTGCACATGGCGGGCTTGAAGCTGTTGGCCGCCGTCTGGCCTTTGACGACCGGCTCGGTCTCGAGAATTTCAAGGATGACCTGGTCGGGCAGGGCGACACCGATCGGGCGCTCGCCGTAGAATTCGATCTGCACCATCATGCCATCCTGAAGGAAGGCACCCTGGTCGCCGATGAAGTCGCGCTCAATCATGATCTGCTCGTAGTTCTCAGTGTCCATGAACGTGAAGGCGTTCTCGTCGGCGAAGAGGAACTGGAACTCTTTCTGCTCGAGGCGCACCCGCTCGACCGATTCGTTGGCACGAAAGCGGGTGTTGGATTTCGATCCGTTGAACAGATTGCGAAGCTCGACCTGGTTGAACGCGCCGCCCTTGCCGGGCTTGACGGCCATGGTCTTGATCGCGCGCCAGACAGTGCCTTCATATTCGATCACATTGCCGGGCTTGATTTCATTACCATTGATCTTGGGCATTGATGGCATCCTGAATGGGGTTTGGCGCGACGTAAGCCTTTGCCGCGCAAGGGTCAAGCATGCGGGCGTGTTTCGACTGCGCCGGGCGAATTTCGCCTTTGGGGGGAGGCCCTCTTGCCGACGGACATATTAGTTGTAATCTGGGTTATACAATTTGGCAGTGGGAGGGCCTTGTAATGATTTCGCGTTTTCTGAATTTCGACAATCTGATCGGGACGACCCTGATCAAGGTTCTGTACTTTCTGGGCCTTGCGGGGATCGCGATTTTTGCGCTCGTCAGCTTCGTCGGTGGTATTGCCGCCATGCGCTTCGGCGTGATGCAGGGCCTCGGCATGATCGTCATGTCGCTGGTTGGTGCCGTGGTCGGTGTCGTGATGTGGCGTTTCATGTGCGAGCTGTATCTGCTGTTCTTCCGCATCAGCGACGATATTCGCGACATGAAGAACCACCAGCTGGGCATTGCCCCCGGCAAGCCAGGCGCCTAGCCCACTAGGGCTGACTGGCTTCGGCGATCTGGTCGAACAGGGCGTTGAAGGCGGCAACCGCTGATGCGGGACCTGCAGGATGGTCCCACACACCGGCTGAAACCGCCAGGAAATCTGCCCCGGCGGTGACCAGGGTGGCGGCATTGTCGACCGTGATGCCGCCTATGGCCACGCAGGGAAGCTCCATCGTGGCCTGCCAGAACTCGAGCAGTTCCAGCTCTGCCGGTACGGTGCCGGCCTTGGTGCCCGTCGGGTAGAAGGCGCCGAAGGCGACATAGTCTGCGCCCTGTTCGCCGGCGGCCATGGCGGCATGCCGGCTGTTCTTTGCTGTTGCCCCCAGAATCATGTCAGCGCCGATGATCTCGCGGGCCTTTTTGACCGGCACATCATCCAGGCCGACATGGACACCATCGGCGCCAAGTTCGACAGCGAGTTCCGGACTGTCATTGATGAGGACGGCGGCGCCGTAGGCCTGCGCCATGGCCATGACCGTTTCCGCGACCTCGCGCGTTGCCGCGACATCAATCCGGCCGTCTTCGCCCTTGAGGCGGATCTGCAGGCTGGCGACATCGCCAGCTTCCAGCGCACCTTCGAGGATCGCGGCAAAGCCGGACACGTCGTGAATGCGCGGGGGGGTGATGAGATAGAGGCGCGTGCGTTCGCGGGGAGGAATCTTGTCAGCCATGGGCGGGCTCTCTAGCCGAAGCGGACGCAGGAAGGAAGGTGGGTCTGGCGGTTACTTTGGCCCGACGCGCTGCGTACTTGCAGGATAGTTGGCCAGTGCCATGCCCTTGCGCATCGGGCGCGGCTCGAGATCGCCGCCGCAATTGGGGCAGACACCATCCAGCGGGCCGTCTGCGCAATCAGCGCAGAACGTGCATTCGAACGAGCAGATGAAGGCCCCGACCGCGTCGGGCGCGACATCCGCATCGCAGCGTTCACAATTGGGGCGCATCTCAAGCATGGGCTGGCCTATTTCTTCTTCTTCTTCATTGGCGCTTCTGATTTCGCCGCGTCGATCAGCTTCTTCTCGTAAGCTTCCGGGGTCCAGTCGCGGCCGAGGAAGTCGTGTACGAGTTGGGCGGCCGGTTTCGATGAGCCGGGCGCGAGGACCATGTCGCGGTAACGCGCGGCGGTTTCCAGGTCGCGCAGGCCATTCTTTTCGAATTCCGTGAACAGGTCTGTCGAGATCGCGAGCGACCATTGGTACGTATATACGATTGCGGAGTATCCATCGAGGTGCCCGAGGCTGGCATAGCGATGTGTGTCGGGCAGGATTTCGAACGGGCTGAGGGCAGACTCGCGTTCGTTCCAGATGTCGTCGAAGTCAACTTCGTCAGGCGGCCGGTTATAATAATCAAGTGATATATAGGCGTATGTCAGCTGGCGCAGTGTGCCGAGGCCAGTGCCGAAATCGCGGGCGGCATTCATCTTCTCGACCAGGTCGCGCGGGATGGTCTCGCCGTCTGCATTCACGGCGAATTTGGCGAGCGTATCATAGTCCCAGACCCAGTTTTCCAGCATCTGGGAAGGGGCTTCGATGAAGTCCCATTCCAGATTGCTCATGCTGAGATTGGCGAAATCCGGTTGGCCGGAGAACATCTGGTGGATGAGGTGGCCAAATTCGTGGAGGAACGTCTCCACCTGGCGATGCTCCATGAGGCCGGTTGTGTGGTCACCGGCTGGGAAGTTGCATATCAGGACCCCTACCGGAACACCGTCGGATGTCGGCCCGAAGCGGACCGGGAAGGCGGCGGCATGTTTGTACTTGCCGTCGCGGGGATGCATGTCGAGGAAGAAGCGGCCGATCAGCTCCCCATTGCGGTGCATTTCATGCGCAGTGACACTGGCATCCCAGACGGGTGCGTCTTCCCAAGGCGTGATCTGGACGCCGAACAGATCCTCGACCAGCGAGAAGATGCCCGCGCGGACATTGTCATAGGCGAAATACTGGCGGACTTCCTGGGAATCGAGCGCGTAATCCGACTGGCGGATCTGTTCGGAGAGGTAGGAGCTGCTCCATTCTGGAACGGTCGTCGCATCCGGCTGGGTTTCGTTGAGCTTGGCGAGAAGCCGCTCATGTTCGATCCCGGCGGCATCGGTCGCGGCCGCTTCGACACGTGACAGGAAAGCCTCGGCCACTTGGGGCGATCCGGTCATCTTGTCTTCGGTGATGTAGGCGGCCCAGTTCGGATAGCCGAGCAGGGTGGCCAGTTCATAGCGCTTCTCAAGCAGCCGGCGGAGGGGGGCGACATTTTCGGGCCAGGCGCGGTTGCCCGTTGCGAGAGACAGATCGCGCCGCAGGGAGTCGTTTTTGGCATAGTTGAACACCGGACCGGTATCAGGATAGTCGGTCGTGATGGTGATCTTGCCATTTTCATCAGGCTGGTGCGCGTCGATATAGTCCTGAGGCAGACCGTCGAGTGCTGTGACAGAGTCCAGTTGGATCGACCCCTGGATTTCACGCAGGTTCCTGCTGAACTCGGAACTGATCTCGGCAAGTTCAGCATTCAGGGTGCGGACCTTGTCGCGGGTTTCTTCGTCCTTATCGATTCCGGACCGGCGATAGTCGCGCAGGGTGCGGGCCAGAAGGAAAGCCTCGCGCGCGGTGAGGGTCGTTGCATCCATTGCGGCGAGGCGGTCGTAGATCGGCCTGGACAGGCTGAGCCGCGTCAGCACATCGGACGTGCGTTGCAGACAGAGGTCGCCCGCTGCACGCAGCGTGGCATCCGGGTTCGCCTCGGCCACGACGCTCGCTTCGCCAAAACCGACCGAATAGCCGAGATTCGTGATTGTATCGAGGAACTTGATATCGGCGGCGTCGGCGACCGAATCGCGCCCCTCCATTTCGGCGATCATCTTGTTCATGAGGTCGAGGGAATTGTCGCAGCGAATCGAAAATGCGTCCGCGCTGACGGGGGCCAGAACAACGTCCGCCATCATCGCCTTCGCTTCTGTTTCAAGCGTGTTGACCGGCGCCGGCACCGGCGTCTCGGCCTTTCCATCGGCTGGTGCGCAGGCGGCAGCCATCAGTGCCAGACCAGCGAGCGGCAGCGCGAACGGGAAGGATTTCATCGGGGCATTCCTTGGCAAGGGGCGGGGCGATTGAGTTGGGCGCCGCTAATATGAGACCGGCACTATGGTCCGTACGCGCGACGTGTGTCCACTCCAATTCCCCCACATTGTCCCCACAAAAAAGGCGGCCTGATGGCCGCCTTTTCAAGTCATGGTGTGGACGATCAACCGGCGCGGGACGCCTGGAAGATGTCGTCGATCGTTGCCGCCAGGGTTGCATCGAAATCCGCGTCGCTTTGCCGGGCTGAAAGGCCTTCGGTCAGTGCGCGCGAGAAGCTGGCGATCATGCGCGTGTTCTGGGACAGTTTCGCGTTCGCATCCTGGCGGCTGTAGCCGCCTGACAGGGCCACAACGCGCATAACGCGGGGATGCTCGCAAAGCGTCTTGTACTGGTTTGCCGTTTCGGGGAGCGACAGTTTCAGCATGACTTGCCTGTCGGCAGGAAGGGCGTCGAGCTGCTTGGTGATCTCGGCCAGAAGGATGTCTTCGGCTTCGGCCTTGTCCTTGATCGTGATCGTTACTTCCGGTTCGATGATCGGCATCAGGCCATGCCCGAGGATCTGGCGGGCGACATCGAATTGCTGGGCAACGACGGCGGCAATGCCTTTCGCATTGGCGGCGTGGATGACCGAGCGCATCTTGGTGCCGAAAATGCCCTTGGCAACGGCGCGTTCGAGCAAGTGGTCGAGTTCCGGCATCGGCTTCATCAGCTGAACGCCGTCGGCTTCGTCCGCGAGGCCCTTGTCAACTTTCAGGAAGGGCACGACACCCCGCTTTTCCCACAAGTATTGCGCCGTCGGGATGCCGTCGATGTCGCCGTCCATCGTGCGCTCGAACAGGATCGCGCCCATCACCTTGTCGCCAGTGAAGGCGGGAGACTTGATGATGCGTGCGCGCATCTCGTGAATCTTGCCGAACATTTCCTCGTCGTTGGCATATTCGCTTTCCTCGACTCCGTAGAGGCGAAGGGCTTTCGGTGTCGAGCCGCCCGACTGGTCGAGCGCCGCGATGAAGCCGGGCTTCTTGGCGGCCTGTTCGGCCATTGCTGCATTATCCATGATCATTACCGTGTCAAAATTCATTGTCCTGGGACCTGCTTGCTGGTTTGCAGGAGATGCTTTCAAGTACCGTGCCCAAACCCGGCGTCAACAGGGGCGGCTGTTGATGGTGGCACCCGCCTGAATCGCTTTATTTTCGGGGGATTCAGTGGTTTCAAGCTCGTCAGTGCGCTGCAAATCGAAGCGGCAATTGGCCAAATTCTAGGGGCCGGCTTTTCCGCGTGCCGACGGCCAGCGCAGATGGGATCGCTATCATTTCCTGGTGCCTGCGCGATATGCCGCAGGCTGTGCCATTCAGGGTCAGACTTTCAGGGCGTCGACGCCGGGAAGGGGCTTGCCTTCCATCCATTCCAGGAACGCGCCCCCAGCCGTGGAGACGAAGGTGAAGTCGCCCGCGACACCGGCATGATTGAGCGCGGAGACCGTGTCGCCTCCGCCCGCAACGGCAACCAGGTGTCCGGCCTTGGCGCGCGCGGCAGCAGCCTGTGCCGCCGCCACCGTGGCGGTGTCGAACGGATTCAGTTCGAAGGCGCCGAGCGGTCCATTCCAGACCAGGGTCTTGGCGGCATCCATGGCAGCAGTCAGGGCCATAACGGTTTGCGGGCCTGCATCGAGGATCATTTCGTCGTCGGCAACCTCGTCCAGGCCGCAGGTGCGGTGGGATGCATTGGCGGCGAAGTCCCTGGCGACGACAAGATCGACCGGCAGGAGGATCTTGCAGCCATTCTGCCCGGCAATCGTTTCGATCTCGCGCGCCGTGCCTGCCAGATCATGCTCACAGAGTGACTTACCAACTGAATGCCCGCGCGCGGCGAGGAATGTATTGGCCATGCCGCCGCCGATCGCGAGAGCGTCGACCTGCGTCACGAGGTTTTTCAGGAGGTCGATCTTGGACGAGACCTTGGCGCCGCCGACAACAGCCAGAACCGGCTTGACCGGCGTGCCAAGTGCCTTGTCGAGTGCGTCGAGCTCGCGCTCCATGGCGCAGCCGGCATAGGCAGGCAGCAGCTCCGCGAGCACGGCGGTCGAGACATGGCGGCGGTGGGCGGCCGAGAAGGCGTCGTTGACGTAGATGTCGCCGAGTTCGGCGATCTCTTTGGCCAGCGCCATGTCGCCCTTTTCCTCACCCGCGCAGAAGCGCGTGTTTTCGAGCAGGATCACGCCGGCAGGCGCCAGGTCGGCGATGGCCGACTTGACGTGATCGCCCTTGCAGTCTGCCACGAATGAGACGTTCGAGCCGAGCACCTTGGCGAAGGCGCCTGCAATCGGCGCAAGGCTCATCTCGGCAATTCGCTCGCCCTTGGGGCGGCCGAAATGGGCCAACAGCACGACCTTGGCACCCTGGGTGCGCAAGGTCTGAACTGTGTCGACAGCAGAGCGCAGGCGGGTGTCGTCGGTGACAAGGCCCTTGTCCATGGGCACGTTGAAATCCACGCGCACGAGGGCTGTCTTGCCGGTCAGGTCACCAGCGTCGGCGATACGTCTGAAGCTCATCGTGGTTCGCTTCCTACAGGAATTTCGACATCACGAGCGCGGTGTCGCTCATGCGGGTCGCAAAGCCCCACTCATTGTCATACCAGGTCAGGATCGAGACGAAATTGCCGTCCATGACCTTGGTCTGGTCGAGGTGGAAGATCGACGAGCGATCATCATGGATGAAATCGCACGAGACGTTGGGCTGGTCGGTGAAGCCAAGGATGCCTTTCATCGGGCCGTCGCTGGCGGCGGCGATGATGGCGGCATTGATTTCTTCGGGGGTTGTCTTCTTCTTCGAGACGAATTTCAGGTCAACGACCGAGACATTCGGCGTCGGCACGCGGATCGAGATGCCGTCGAGCTTGCCCTTGAGTTCCGGCAGGACCAGGCCAACGGCCTTGGCGGCGCCGGTCGACGTCGGGATCATTGAAAGGGCGGCAGCGCGGCCCCGGTAGAGATCCTTGTGCATCTGGTCGAGCGATGGCTGGTCGTTGGTGTAGGAGTGGATCGTGGTCATCATGCCCTTCTCGATGCCGATCAGGTCATTGAGGACCTTGGCGACAGGCGACAGGCAATTGGTGGTGCACGAGGCGTTGGAGACGACCATGTCGTCCTTGGTGATCGAACCGTCATTGACGCCGTAGACGATGGTCTTGTCGGCATTGGTGGCCGGTGCCGAAACCAGAACCCGCTTGGCGCCTGCGGCGAGGTGGGCCGAAGCCTTGTCCTTGTCGGCGAAGATGCCGGTACATTCCATCGCGATATCAATGTCGAGTTCGCGGTGCGGCAGGTCTTTCGGATCGCGGATGGCGGTGCAGAGGATCGGCTTGCCGTTGATCACGATCTTGTCACCGTCGACCTGGACGTCGGCACCGAAGCGACCATGCACGGAATCGAAGCGCAACAGGTGGGCGTTCGTGGCCACCGGGCCGAGATCATTGATCGCGACGACTTCAATGTCCTTGCGGTCATGCTCGATGATAGAGCGCAGGACGAGACGTCCGATCCGACCGAATCCATTGATTGCCACACGTATTGCCATTTCGAATATTCTCCTCAAACGGGATAAAAACTGAGCCTTCGCAGGCCCTTTACGATGCTGCGGCCCCTGCGTCCACCCGGCGGGCTTATGGCACAGGGCCGCGTGAGACTTATCGGAAGTGCGTTTGCGCGCGGCCGATTTCAATAGGCGCGGCTTGCAAGTTCCATGCAATTCTAGAGTGGACTTGGGGCCGGGCCTCTGTATTGCCTGTCCGCCTGCTATCAAGGGGCCATCCGGGTGAATCGTCGTTTTCTTGGCAAAGCATTGTCATTGCGCCGCTCATGGTGCGGGCGGGCATGAAACCGGCTGGCCGCTCCCTCGCGGACTGGGGCCTGTTCTGGCTGCTCAGCCTGGTCTGGGCTGGCGCCTATATGCTGACTCGCATGGCCGTCGAAAAAGGCCATGCCGATGCAGGCCTGCCGGCGGAATGGGTAATTTCCGGTCGCCTGACGATCGGCGCGGCAGCCCTCTGGTGCGTCCTGTTCGCGGTGCGCCAGCACCTGCCGCCGCTGTCTGACCGGCGGCGTTGGACGGCCATTGCCGGCATGGGCCTGGTTGGCTCGGTCATTCCCTTTTTCCTGATCACGACGGCCCAGGAGACGGTCAATTCGAGCCTTGCGGCGCTCTACACAGCCGCCGTGCCGATCTTTGTGGCGATTGGCGCGCACTTCCTGTTCCAGGACGAGCGTCTGTCGGCAAGCTCCGTCGTCGGCGTCCTGATCGGCTTTGGCGGCGTGGCGCTATTGTTCGGACCGGAAGCCCTGAAGGGACTCGGCTCTGCAACGGCGCTTGCCCAGCTCATGCTGCTCGGCGCGACCATGGCGTATGCCGCGTCCAGCCTGATCGCGCGGGGGGCGCCGCTGATGCGGGCCATACCGTTTGCCACCGCATTCGTATCGGTGGCCGCGGTTGTCTCGTGGCCACTGGCGCTGGTGGTCGATCCCGGTGACGTGAATGCCGGGTGGGGCAACTGGCTGGCGGTTGTGGGCCTCGGTCTTGGGCCGACGGCGTTCGCCCAGGCGCTGTACATGCTGTTGATCGTCCGCACGTCGGCAACCTTCCTGTCGCTGACCGGCTATGCCATCCCGGTGGTCGCCGCTGTCCTGGGGTTCGTGTTCTTCGGCGAGCTGCAGAGCTGGACGTCGCTGGCAGCCTTCGCAATGATCCTGGGGGGCGTCTGGCTGGCCCGCCATGGCGGCGGCGGGCGCAAGGCAGCCTAGAGGCCAAGGCTTTCGAGGATGGTTTCGGTATCCGCGCCGAGGCGGGGCGGATCACGGCGGATGGACGCCGGGCTGTCCGAGAAACTGACAGGATGTTTCATCGCGCGGTAGCGGCCGGCGCTTGCATGCACGCGCTCTTCGAAGAAGCCGACTTCGGCCAGGTGCGGATCGGTCAGCACGGCGGCCATCGTGTTGTAGCGCATGGCCGGGATGTTGGCTGCGTCCAGCAGGTCCAGCCATTCGTCGGTCGTCTTGGTTGCGGCGACTTCCTCGATCAGCGCGTAAAGTTCGCCGACATGTTCGGTTCGGGCCGAGTAGGTTGAAAAGCGCGGGTCTTCGAAAACTTCGGGCCGGCCGCCGATGGCGAAGAACTCGGCCCATTGCTGGTCGGAATAGGGAACAAGGCCGATATAGCCGTCCCGGGTGGCGTATGGCTTGCGATTGGCATTGATCGAGCGGGTATAGGCGAGGCCGCCCGTGGGCGGGATGAACGTCTCGCCATACAGGTTCTCGACCAGGTTGAAGAAGGTGAAGCTCTCCAGCATCGGAACCTGCACGAACTGGCCGCGGCCGGTGCGCTCGCGGTGGAACAGCGCAGCGAGGGTCGCATAGGTGGCGAACAGGCCGACCGTCTTGTCGGCGACGAGGGACGGGGCGTATTCGGGCGCGCCGCCAGAGCGCATGGCGTTGAGGGCGGCAAAGCCTGACGCGCCCTGGATCAGGTCGTCATACGCCTGGCGGTGCTCGTATTCGCCGCCAACCCCGAAGCCGGCGCAGTGGACATAGATGATGTCCGGATTGATCGCCTTCACGGCCTCGTAGCCGAAGCCCAGACGGTCCATGCCAGCAAGGCGGACATTGTGGAAGAAGACATCGGCATCCTTCAGGAGGGCCGTCAGTGCCGCCTTTCCTTCCGCCGTCTTCACATCCAGCACGACCGAGCGCTTGTTGCGGTTCAGGGCCGTATAGATCGGGCCGAGATCGCCTGTAGGGGAGGCGCCGGCATAGCGCATCATGTCGCCGGCCTTGCCGGCCTGACCGGCTTCAATCTTGATCACATCGGCGCCGAGGTCACCGAAGATCAGCGTTGCGAGCGGGCCGAGGACGACCGAGCTCATGTCGATGATCCGGAGGCCGGCCAGCGGCCCGGAGGCGGAAGTGTCGGTCATGGCAATATCTCGTCAGGGTGTGGCAGGGGCGTGGTGAGGGTGAGGTAGAGGAGGGCGGCGGACGGGATCAAGACCGCACCTCGCGTCAGGGGGCAAGCGCTGTCCGTGCTGCCTCGAGATGGGCAAGCTTCGCCGTGAAGGCCGACCAGTCATCATCTGCCGCGATCGGGTCCCAGAGGCTTTCGACATCTTCGACAAGCATGGTGACCGGCGCGGCAGCCTGGAAGTAGGGGAGGGAGAGGCGATCAGGGTGCGAGGGCGTCCGTGCCGCCAGCGCGTCGCGGACCGGACCGAAATCGCCAGCCTGGTAGAGCGCGGCCTGCGGTGATGCCGCCATGCGGTCAGTGCTTGCCGCGCCGCCATAGAGGTCGAAGAAGACCTGCGGCCAGGACGCGCCGCTTTGCGTCATCCAGCCGAAGAAGGCCTGCAGGAATGTGAGATCGGTGGGCAGGTCGCCAGCGCTGGAGAGGCCGAGCAGGCGGTGCGTGTGGGCGGCGAACGCGGTCTGGTAGGCGGTCTCGTAGGGGATGAGGCTGCGGGCGAGGTCGTCGGCCTCGGCCAGCGGCAGCAGGGCGGAGGCGAGTTGCTGCAACGCCCATGCCCCTTGCGTCGGCTGGCGCCCGAACCGGTAGAGTCCGTTCTCGTCGAAATAGGCTGCGGTGAAATTCGGGTCCGAGACAGGCAGGAAGCGCCACGGGCCGAAATCGAAGGTTTCCCCGGTGACGTTGAAATTGTCGGTATTCATGACGCCGTGAACAAAGCCGGCGGCCATCCACTGGCCGATCATGTGCGCGGTGGCGATCGTGACCTGTTCGAGCAGGTTGCAGGCTTTCGCGGCCATGTCCGGGGCGTCGGCGGCCGGGTGGAATTCGGCGACGCAGTAATCGACAAGCCGGGCCAGCCCTTCGCGGTCCTCGAAATAGGCGCAGCGCTGGAACGTGCCGAACCGGACATGGCTTTCCGACAGGCGCACGAGGACGGCGGACCGGGTCGGGGAGGGTTCGTCATTGCGATGGAGCTGCTCGCCCGTCTCGACGAGCGAGAACGGCTTGGACGTGTGCACGCCCAGCGCCTCGAGATAGCTCGCGGCAAGAACCTCACGGACCCCGCCCTTCAGCGTGAGGCGCCCGTCGCCCCGCCGGGACCAGGGCGTCTGGCCTGACCCCTTGGTGCCGAGATCAAGCAGGCGTCCGGACGAGTCGCGGACCTGGGCGAACAGGAAGCCGCGCCCGTCGCCGAGCTGCGGATTGTACGTTCCGAACTGGTGGCCGTGATAGCGCAGGGCGAGCGGACGGGGCAGATTTCCGGGCAGCGGAACGAAGCGCGCGAAGTGTTCGAGCCATTGCGGTTCGTCCAGATCGCCCAGCCCGACGGCATTCGCCCAGCGACGGTTGCGAAATCGCAACACATGGCGGGGAAATTCTATCGGTTCTACCGCATCTGCGAAATGGTCTGCCAGCGCAAGAAACGGGGGCGTGGAGGGGGATTCGCGCAACATCCATTCATTTTTGACCTGAAATCAAACCCTTTCGCAATGGCTTTGCTGGAATGCATAGGTGCCATGCGTTACTGCAGTGCAGCATAACTCATCCCTATCGCAGGGGCACGATGTGTCTAAGCTTGGCGTCGGTGAGGGAAACACCTGGAAACATAATCCGGGGTCATCACAGGCACAAACGGAGGAAATACAATGAAATTTTCGACCAATCTCGTGTTGGGCGCATCCGCGCTCGCGCTCATGACGGCTTTGCCGGCATTTGCGCAGGAAGAGGGTAGTGACAGCACCCGAAAATTGTCGACGGTCACGGTGACCGGTTCGTTCATCCAGGGGACACCCGAAGACGCAGCGCTGCCCGTCGACGTGCTGACAGCCGCCGACCTGAAACTCGAAGGCCAGCCTTCGATCACCGAACTGATCCGCAACCTTGGCCCATCCTCGGGTGTTGACGGCCAGACCAACCAGTTCGCATCGAACGGCCTTGAGGGCACGTCGAACGTCAACCTGCGCGGCCTTGGCCCGGCACGGACCCTGGTGTTGATCAACGGCCACCGCCAGACCTACCACCCGTATTCGATCGGCGAGCAGGCACAGCTGTTTGTTGACACGAACAATATTCCTTCCGTCGCCATTGGCCGGATCGAAGTGCTGAAAGACGGTGCTGCGGCGCTGTACGGCTCTGATGCCATCGCCGGCGTCGTGAACTTCATCACCAATCGCGACCTGGACGGGTTTGAGGTCGGTGGCTCGTTTACCACCTTCGAGGGGACCGACGGCGACTATGATCTTTCCGCCGCCTACGGCCTGCAGGGCCAGAACTTCAGCTGGGTGACATCAGTTGGCTACAACAAGCGCAGCGAAGTCGGCCTGACGGAAAAAGACTGGGCGATCCTGCCATATGACGAGAACCCTGTCGGCGGCTGGTCAACGCTGTCGAACCCCGGTTATTATGTTCCAATCGGTCCTGCCGGCACGCCCATTCAGGGTGCAACGAATGATAGCGGTTGCGAAGGCGTGGGTGGTCTCGTCGTCGCAGGCACCTGCCGCTTCCAGTTCACCAATTTCGACAACCTGGTTGAAGAAGAAGAGCGTTACCAGATCTTCTCCGAATACAACCGGAACCTGTCGAACGGCGCGGAATTGCATCTCGAAGCGCTCTACGCGTCTTCGGACGTTCCGACCTGGAAGACATCACCGTCCTATCCGCCACAGGCACTGCTGAACCAGTTCGTGCCGGCAAGCGCGCCTGGTTTCCAGCAATATGTTGCTGACAATCCCGGTGCGTTCCCGGCCACGTCCGTGGGGGCCCTCTTCATCGGCCGTTCGTTCGGCTGGGGTGGTTTCCCCGGTACAGGCGGCGCACAGGAAGGCTATCGCAAGAGCGAGACCTATCGCTTGTCCGGTTCCTATATCGGCGATTTCGATAATGGCGTGCACTATGATGCGGCCCTCAGCTATTCGGCGACCGAAAGCGAACGTTCAACCAATGATACCTATATCACCGGCCTGACATCCGCCCTGCGCGGTTTCGGTGTCTGTACCGACCCGAACACGGGGTTCGATCCCGCCACGGGAACAGTGCCGTATGCGGCCGGTTATGCCGGGGCGCTCATTCCAGGTGCCGGCGGGTGTGAATATTACAACCCGTTCTCGAACGCCATTCCTGCCAACGCCGTTACGGGTACAGCAAACCCGAACTATGTTGCCGGACTGGAAAACTCGGCAACGCTGGCTGACTGGATTACCGACCCAAGCCTGACAATCGCCAACACGGACCTGCTGGTCTTTGATGGCGTCTTCTCGGGCGAGAGCAACGTCCAGGCTGCTGGCGGCGCGGTTGGCTGGGCTGCTGGCGTGCAGGTTCGCCGGGAAAGCTACAAGGTGGACCCGTCTGCCCTGACAGACCTCGACCTGACACCGGGACCTGGTGGCACGGGACCTTATTCGTTCCTTGCCGGCACGACGCGGGCGGACGAAGACCAGACGATCTTTGCCATCTTCGGCGAATTGCAGGTGCCTCTGTACGATACCCTCAACGTGCAGGTTGCCGTGCGTTACGAGGATTACGGCGGTGATATCGGCTCTACCTTCGACCCGAAGATTGCAGCCAAGTGGGACGTGACGGACAATTTTGCCCTGCGCGGCTCGGCCCAGACCTCGTTCAAGGGGCCGACGCTGAACCAGTTGGGTGGCGTTGGCACGTCGCTGCAGTTCATCTCTGCGGCCTCGGCATTCAAGGCCGTCGATACGTTCGGCAATCCGGACCTGAAGCCGGAATCGGCGTTCAGCTTCAACCTTGGTGGCATCTATGAGATGGGCAACTTCTTTGCCTCGCTCGACTATTACAATTTCGACTTCTCTGATCCGGTCATCGTGGAAGAGCAGGCGAACATTGTGAACGCAGCGGTTGCCGCACTCGCCACAGCCACGACGGATGATGATGCCATCCTGGCACGGATCACATTCAACGATCCGATGGCGCCGACAGCGAGCACGATTTCGCGTGTCCGCACCAACGTCACGAACGGCCCTGACATCAAGACGTCGGGCCTTGACCTTCGGCTGCAGAACAGCTGGGAACTCAGCAATAATGCAGAGTTCGCCGTGGGTGCCGACGCCACCTACATCATCGAGTATGATGTTGATCCTTACTTCGTCGAGGGTCTGGCAATCGGTGGTGGTGACTATGTCGGCCAGTTCAACCGGGGCAACTTCACCCGGTCGATGCCGCAATGGAAAGCGAACCTCTTCGCCAATTATGGCCTCGGGGATCACAACTTCCGGGCCGTCATGCGCCATATCGACAGCTACAAGGACGAACGTGCAGCGGCCGCCCGTGGCGGTGTTGGCGAGAAGATCGACAGCCAGACGACGTTCGATCTGTACTACAGCCTGCAGTCGGAAGCCTTCGGAGGGTTCGATTTCGGCCTCTCCGTGGTCAACGTGACGGACGAGGACCCGCCATTCGCGGCCTTCGACCTGAACTACGATCCCTACACGCACAACCCGTTCGGTCGCACGTTCAAGATCAGCGTGACCAAGCGGTTCGGCGGCTCGGGCAACTAGGCCCCGGCTTCAGACACCAGACAAAAAAAGGGCGGCCCGTGGGGCCGCCCTTTCCTTTTGGGGTGAGGTTGGAACAGCCTAGCGGCTGATCGTGAACTCGATACCGATCAGGCGACCCTTCTGCAGCGGCGAGAATGTGCCGATTGCGGGGTTGGTCGCGAACGGCACGTCGACGCCGGTCGAGTTGTTTGAGCCACCTGGCGCGAACCCGGCCAGTGTTCCGCCGAACGGCACTTGCGTGTCGCCGCCAGCAATGGCTTCGTCGATCAGGTTCTTGCCGAACACGGACACGGAGACGCCGTCCATCGGCGTGTTCCAGGTCAGGTTCGCATCCAGCTGGTCAGCTGCGCTCATCCAACCGAAATTGTTGTCCGTGAAGGCGTTCTTGTCACGGTGCTGGAAGGTCAGGCGCGATACGAGCGAGCCACGGTCGGCCATGTCGTAATCGTGGATGACGGCAAAGCCGTAAGTGGCTTCCGGCACGCGGGGCAGATCCAGATCAAGATCCTTGCCGTCCACAACACCGTCACCCGAGATGTCAAAGATGACGTCGGTATATTCAGCATCGATCAGGCCAAGGTTGGCCGTGACGAGGAGCGAATCGGTAAGCGCGTAACGCCCTTCCAGTTCGAGACCGTAGATTTCGGCATCAGCCGTATTGATGATCGTCTGGGCCACACCGGAGGATGGCGAAGAGAGGTTCAGCTCGCGTTGCATGTCCTTGATGTCGTTCAGGAACACGGCTGCGTTGAGCTGGCCACGACCGTCAGCGGTGGTGTGCTTCATGCCGATTTCGAAGCTGTCGACCTGTTCCTCATCAAAGGCGCGCGAACCCGTTGCCGGGAAGAGCGCTTCGAACGCCAGGGCGTTCGTGATGCGGAAGTTGTAGCCACCCGAACGGAAGCCCTTGGTGTAGGTACCGTAGAACTGGGTGTCGTCGGTGTGGAAGTATTGCACGCCGATCTTTGGCGTCACTTCGCTCCAGTCGTCCTTGTCGGAGAAGCCGTTCGGCTCGCCGGCAATGTACGGGTTGGTACCGGTGGTCGGGCAGGTTGCATCGACGACAGAGCAATGCGGGCGTGGGCGCACATAGGTGACATCCACGTCCTTCTCTTCGTAACCGTAGCGCAGGCCGAAGATACCGGTCAGCTTTTCGGTGAAGTCATAGTCGACCTGGCCGAAGATGCCGTAGACCGTGTGGTCCTGGCGGCCACCGCCATTGAATTCCCAGTCGAGACCGGCCGGGAACGTGGCCGGGCGGGTGGTCGGCAGGTTGCGGCGCTCGGTATAGCCGACTTCCTGGGTAAAGTAGAAACCGCCGACGGTGACGTCAGCCCGGTCGAACGTGCCGGAATAGCGCAGTTCTTCGGAGAACTGCTCCTGTTGGAACTCGGTGTCCGAGTGGAACAGGGTCAGCGGCGTCGCATCAATGTCGGCGCTCGTCGTGGAGTCGACATCGCGGTAGCCGATGATGTTGGTGATCCGGCCATTGCCGAATCCGACATCGAGATCCGTGCGGAGCGTGGCGAACGTCGTGTCGTTGTCCAGGAAGCCCGGATTGTTGATGGCGATGTCAAAGCTGCCACGGTCGTAGAAGCCGCGGTTCTGGCCGTTGGGGCCATCGGAGCTGGTCTGGAAATTCTCGACCTTGCCGAGGAAGGTGAGGTCCGGGGTCGGCATCCATTCGAGGGCACCACGCACGATGGTCGTGTGAGCTTCGCCGAGGTTGTCGTCTGTGGCGAGGTTCTTGAAGTAGCCGTCATCGAAATTGTGGTAGATGCCGAGCTTGCCGTTCAGCTTGTCCTGGATCAGCGGGCCGGAAACGGTGGCCTGCAGGGTCGTGTTCGGGCCGCCGCGATCATCGTCGATCGGTGTTTCGACCGTGGCGCGGGCCTTGTAGTGGAAATCGTCGGTCGGGTTGCCGGTGTTGATCAGGACAGCACCGCCGGTCGTGTTGCGACCGAACAGCAGGCCCTGTGGACCGCGAAGGATTTCGACGCTGTCGAGGTCGAACAGGTCGAGCACGACGCCGGAGTTCACGCCGAGATACACACCATCAACGAAAACGCCGACGGTCGGGTCGACTGACGGGATCGACGAGTTGATGCCGAGGCCGCGGATCGAGAAGTTTGCAACGCCCTTGGACGTGCCGACATCTTCAAGCGAGACGTTGGGAGTGGAATAGCTGAGGCCCTGCAGGTCATTGACCTTGAGCGCGTCGAGCGTGTCGCTGTTGAACGCGGTGACGGCGACAGGCACGTCCTGCACGTTTTCGACATTGGCCTTCTTGGTGGCGGTGACGGTGACTGTCCCGAGAATACGGTCGACGGCGCTTTCGCGGGCCGGTGCTGCTTCCGTTTCCTGGGCAATGGCTGAACTTGCGACAAATACGATCGCGGATGCTGACAAAGCCAGCATTTGTTTCAATTTCATTCTGGGTTTCCTCTGGATTTTACAAGTTTATGACTTGTACCCATGGGCTCTGGGAGGAGGGCGGGTACACGTTACCCATATGGTGCAATCCACCGGTGACCAAAGCCGTTTCGGATCGCACCCAACCGATTGCATGGGACCGTCGCAAAAATGCAACGGTGAGTTAAGCGCAGGTGAAAATGGCGATCATCAGATTGCGCCCAGTGCCCGACCCGCAACATGCCCGGCATCGCGGATGGCGAGGCGGACAGTATCCGACAATGCAGTCATGTTCATGAAGCCATGCACCATGCCGGGGTGTTCGCGGACCGTCACGGGAACGCCGAAACTGGCCATCTTGTCAGCATAGGCGAGGCCTTCATCCTTGAGCGGGTCCCAGCCGCACAGGACGAAATGGGCCGGCGGCAGGCCCTTGAAGGCATCCGGTCCGGCAAACAGCGGCGATACGCGCACGTCCATGCGCTGGCTTTCGTCAGTGATGTAACTGTCTCGGAAATACTCGAACAGGTTGGCCGAGATGAAGAAGCCGCCTTCCTGGAAGCTCATCTTCTTGGTCCGGATGTCGACGAACTGGACAAGCGGATAAAGCAGCAGCTGGAATGCCGGACGCGGGCCGCCGGTGCGGTTCATCTCCTGGGCGAGATAGGCTGACAGATTGCCGCCCGCGCTGTCGCCGCAGACGGCAAGCCGCTGCGGGTCGAGGCCGAGGCGCGTCGCGTTCTCCACGATCCAGGCCCATGCGGCGAGCGCATCCTCGTGCGCGGCCGGGAAAGTGTGTTCGGGGGCCAGGCGATAGTCCACGGCGATGACGCGGCACCGCGCGCCTTCGGCCAGCCGCTTGCAGACCATGTCATGGCTGTCGAGATCGCCCAGCATGAAGCCGCCGCCGTGGAAGAAGACGATTCCGGGGCCCGGCGGCACGCCGGCACCGAGGGGCGTGTAGAGCCGCGCCCGCAACGGGCCCGCTGCGCCGGTCGCCTTCAGCAGGGAAATGTCCGCCATTTCCGGTGCGTCGCGCTCGATGGCCCGGCTGGCGACGTAAAACTGCTGGCGCAGCTTGTCGGTGGATCCCTTCCAGTCGAGCCCGGACATGTCGGGAAGCTGGAAACGGTCCATGAATTGGCGAAAGGAGTCATCAAGCGTCATGGCGCCAAGATGGGAGCGAAATTCGGCCTTGTGAAGGCGTAATCGAGAGGCCAAACTCGGTTCCATGAAAACTGTCGATGTCTTTTGGTCATTCCGCTCTCCCTATTCCTATCTCGCCACCCGCCGACTGCGTGCGATGAGCAAGACCTGGGATGTCCGGGTGCGCCCCCGGCCGGTCTATCCGATCGCCATCCGCACGCCGGAATTCTTCAGCCAGATCCGCCCCCAATGGGTGCCCTACCTGGTGCGCGACATCGTGCGCCTGTCGCAATACCTTGAACTGCCATTCGGTCCGCTGAACCCGGATCCGGTGGTGATGAACATGATGACGCGCGAGATTGCAGACGAGCAGCCCTACATTCACCGGTTGACGCGGCTTGGCATCCTGGCCTGCGAAGCGGGGGATGACGAAGGCTGGGCGTTCATGGACGAGGTCTCGACCCTGATCTGGTCTGGCGGAGCGTGGACGGAGGGCACGGCGCTGGCTGACGCCGCGGCACGTGCCGGGTTTGACCTGGCCGACCTGGACCGAAGACAGGCCGAGGAGACCGACCGGATCGAAGCGATCATCGCGGAAAACCAGGCCGCACAGGATCCCCATCACTGGGGTGTGCCGCTGATGGTATTCGAGGGCGAAGCCTTTTTCGGGCAGGACCGGCTCGACCTGCTGGAATGGCGGCTCGGTCAGGCCGGCGTGGCGCGCCGCGATTCGGTGACGTCCTAGAACCGGGTCAGCGATTCCAGGTTTACGCCATTCGAACCCGACTGGCGGACCAGATCGGCGAAGACGCGGCCCTTGGTGTCCTGCGGCAATGTCTTGAGGGCAGTCATCGCTGTAGCGCCGAGTTCGCAGACATTCAGCGATTTCATCACCGCGTCAGTGTCGGCCCCGCTTTGCGCCGCCATCAGCAGCGGCATGACCTGGGGGTCGGAGACCATCGACATCATCACGCCCTGCAGGGCAGCCTTGTCGGTCGGTGTCAGGGCACCGTGCCGGACAGGGTGCTCCTCGGCATCCTCGATCGCGACGAGGAGACTGGTCATGACGTCGTATCCGAAATCGCGGAGCGGCTCCTCAAGCATTTCGAGTTCTTCGATCACCTTGCTGCCATCGGTGAAGGAGGCCTGGTCGAGGGCGGCATACTGGCTGCCCTTACACCAGGCACTGCGGGACCGGGACGCCGATCTCAGGCTTTCGCGCGTCATGCTTAGCAGGTCATCGACGTGGCGCGTATCAGCCAGGGCAAGGTCGCCCGACCGACGCTTGAAGAGCTCGGCAGCGTGTTCGAAGGCAATTTGCGACTGTACGCTTGCAGGCAGATTCGCGCCTTCGATCAGGCGCTTCTGCAGGGCCCGGCTGGCGGCCGGATCAACCCTGTGGAGTGTCTCGAAATATTTCTCGGCCGATTTTGACGAAAGCAGTGTAGGCGTCGGCGGGGCAGCCGGTTCAAGCGTTGCGATGACGTCCGTTCGTGGTTTGTCAGGGCTGGTCGCCTTGCCGGGAAGAGGGACGGTCAGCGCGAGGAAGAATGCGCCGCCAACCACCGCGACAACCACCGCAGCGTAAAGCGAATTGTTGCTCCCGGGCAGCTCACTACCCTTGCGCGCGTCGAACGTCATGACGCATTCCTCCACATCTCGCCGGGAGAGTGCGCGAAAAATCCTGACAAGACTTTAATGTGATTACGGATTAAAGGCTGACGACGCCCTCTCCCGGAGGGTTTGCGTACAGCGATGCAACGCTGGTGGCCCGCCGGTCGATGACCAGGCGCTGGTTGACGTAACCCTTGTCGGTTATCTCTCCGGCATCAATCGAGGGGGGCTCGCTGAGGACGAGCAGGCGCCTGATGCGGCGCGACGAACCGGTTTCGGATGCATTGAAGGCGGCAGCCTTGCGGGCAATTTCATCCGTCAGCGTATCAAGCGCCCTGGCGACATCGCCGCCCGCTGCCTTGACATGCTGTTCCACGGCGGCCTGCGCCGGCCAGACCATGGCGGATGCGAAATCCTTGTCCTGCCCGGCGATCACCGCGTCGAAGACCAGCGGCGAGCAGGCTGACACGAAATCAGGCCGCAACGTGCCAACGCTGACCCATGTGCCGGAGGAGAGCTTGAAATCCTCGCCGACGCGGCCGTCAAACACCAGGCCGTGTTCGGGCCTGTCTTCATCAACGAAAGTCACGGCATCGCCGAGGCAATAATACCCTTCGTCATCGAAGACTTCGGTATTCTTCTCCGGGCTGTCGAGATAGCCCGGCATCACGGAGGGGCCCTTGACCCGCACTTCCAGCTTGGTGCCGTTGGGAACGAGCTTCAGTGTCATGCCGGGCAGCGGCAACCCGATCAGCCCGACCCTTTCGGCTTCCCAGTGCACGACAGTGATGCCCTGCGTCTCGGTTGCGCCGTACATGGTGATGATCGGGATGCGTCGGCCCGTTGCCCTGATCGCCAGTGACTGGAGGCGGTCGTAGAGATCGTCCGACAGCGTTGCACCGCCATAGCCGATGGAGCGCATGTTGCGGAAGAAGGCTTCCAGCAGCACATCATCGGATTCCATCGCGTCGGCCAGCATGGCCAGGGCAATGGGCGCCGTGCCGAACGAGGACGGCGAGCAGTCGCGAATATTGTCGATGGTCTTCTGGAACAGGGCTGCAGTTGGCTTGCCATCGTCAATCCAGAACGTGGCACCGTTCCAGATCGCGCCATTGAAATTCACATTGGAACCGGAAATGTGGTTCCAGGGCAGCCAGTCGAGCATGTTCACCACGTGGTCCGGGTCATGTTCGGGGTCACGGGAATCATCGCGCAGGCCTTCCTGCCCGGCGATCATGGCGCACATGGCGCCCTGCGTGGTCGGCACCGGTTTTGGCAGCCCGGTCGATCCGGACGTGAAGAGGTATTTGCCGACCGTGTCATCGTCCAGCCTGGCCATGGCATCGGCGACAGCACCGGTCGGCGCCGTGGCCGCGAGCGCATCGTAGGCGAGAACCGTGTTGTCGCCGCCGGTGTCGGCTGCCACGACCTTGAAGCCTGTATTGCCGAGCGCATCGATGGCCTTGCGGAAGGGGGCGAGTTGCTCGGCAAAGATGATGGCAGGCTGGACGGCGTTGAAACAGTGGCGCAGCTTTTCATGGTCTGTCGACATCAGTGAATATGGCACGGATATCGGCGCGGCAGGCGCGCCCGCCTTCTGCGCGGCCAGCATCACCATCGCCGCCCGCGTGGAGTTGCCGGACAGGATCATCACTGGCGCATCGGGGCCTGCACCGAGATCGAGAAAGGCTTGGGCGAGGCTGTCGGTAATGGCCTTTGCCTCACCATAGGTCAGGGTCTGCCACACGCCGGTTTCCGGGTCGCGCTCGCGCAGGAACGGGCGGTCCGGATGCGCAAGGGCGCGCTCATCCAGGCAATGGGGGATGGTTTTCGGGCGATCGCCCGGCGCCTGCCGCGGTGTGAGATAGATGATGCCGCCTTCGGCGCGGGTCATCTCGATGTCCGGCGCCTTCATTGGCAGGAGGCGAAATTCCGGCAGGGTGTGGCCCTCGGCCATGGCAGCATACTCCCTTGAATACTTTTATCATTGCAAGGGAGTTTATGGCATCGGGCGGCATATTCCATCCCCCGGTCGTGAATTCCGGCATGATTCCCGCCCCTGACGTGGCGGCAGGGCAGGGCGGTCAGGACGCGGCTTTGACAGCCGCCACGACATGTTCCAGCGCGCGGCGCATCAGGCCCGCCTCCAGCGCTTCGGCCATGACGCGGATCAGCGGTTCAGTGCCGGACTTGCGCACCACCATCCGGCCGTCTTCTCCCATCATCGCTTCGGCGGCAGTGATTGCCTCAAGCACGGCGGCGTTCTCCATCGGGTTGGCACCGGAATAGCGGATATTGACGAGTTCCTGGGGCGCCGGTTCGAATACATGTCCGAGCTCGGACATTTTCTGCCCGCTCCCGGCAAGGACCGAAAGCACGTGCAGGCCCGCAAGAAGCCCGTCACCGGTCGTGGAGACATCCGACAGGATGATGTGGCCGGACGGCTCACCACCGAAATTGAACCCGTGCGCGCGCATGTGTTCGCCGACATAGCGGTCGCCGACCCGGGTCCGGGCGAGCGTCAGGCCACAGCTGCGCAGGTAGCGGTCGAGGCCCATGTTCGACATCACTGTCGACACCATGCCACCGCCCTTCAGGCGCCCGGATTCATGCAATTCGCGGGCGATCAGGGCCATCACCTGGTCGCCGTCGATTTCGGCGCCGGTCTCGTCGACAACTATGACGCGGTCGGCATCGCCGTCGAGGGCGAGCCCGACATCGGCCTTGCGCGCCAGGACGGCGGCTTTCAGCGCGGTCGTATCGGTCGAGCCGCACCCGGCATTGATGTTGATCCCGTCGGGAGCGGCGCCAATCACGGTGACATCGGCACCACACTGCTGCAGTGCTTCGAGGGCGACATCGAAACCCGCACCGTGCGCGCAGTCGATCACGACTTTCATGCCCTTGATGCGATCTGCGGTCCCCATGGTCGCGAGGCAGGTGCGGACATAGTCGTCACCGACGCCCGCCATCCGTTGCGGCGAGGCGATCGCTTCGGGCGCTACATAGGCGCCTTCGAATGCGCCTGCCATTGCGGCTTCGAGCGTTTCTTCCGTGGCATCGTCGAATTTCAGGCCCTCGGGACTGAACAGCTTGATGCCATTGTCTGCATACTTGTTGTGCGAGGCCGACACCATCAGGCCGAAGCGGGCGCCTGTCAGGCGGGTTGTCATGGCGACGGCCGGTGTCGGGACGATTCCTGCCAGGCAGGGTGTCAGGCCCATGCTGGTCAGGCCCGCGACGAGGGCCGCCTCGATCATGTCACCGGAACGCCGTGTATCGCGGCCGATGATGACTGTGCCGTTGCCGTCCGGCGCAAAGGTGCGGGCAGCGGCAATCGCCAGCCGCAGCGCTGTTTCAGCGGTCATGGGTTTCTGGTTCACCCGTCCGCGTATGCCGTCGGTGCCGAAATATTGCCGTACCATGCGCCTCGTCTCCCTGCTGTTTTCTTGGCAGATTTGCGTGGTTTAAGCGAGAGGGGCGGTCAGCAGGGCGTCACGTCGCCATAGACGATGAAGTGCGGATTGTCGTAGCCGCGCTCGCGCTTGCCGTAGAGCAGCGGGGTACCGTCTTCCGTCAGCACCCGTCCGCCAGCTGCCTCGACCACGGCGTGCCCGGCGGCCGTGTCCCATTCCATGGTGCGGCCCATGCGGGGATAGAGGTCGGCTTCGCCCGCTGCGATGAGGCAGAATTTGAGAGATGATCCGGCGCTCAGCGTCTCGCGGACATCATGCTTGCCGAGCCAGGTGTCGGTTTCAGGCGTGCGATGCGATTTTGATGCGATCGCGGTCAGCCCACCGGCCGGGCAGGCGCGGATCTTCAGCGGCGTGCGGTCTGTCGGTACGTCTCCGCCCGGCGCCACCGCTGCCTGCCAGCCCGAATTGTGGCTTTCGGCGACGAACAGGCGCTGCCTTGCCGGGGCGTAGACCACGCCCATGACCGGGCGACCGTGTTCGATAATGGCGATATTGACCGTGAATTCACCGTTCCGGCTGACGAATTCCCGTGTCCCGTCGAGCGGGTCGACAAGCGCGAACCTGTGGCCGTGCTCGGGAACATTGCCTTCGCTCGCAGCTTCTTCGGCAATGACCATCAGGTCGGGGTCGGCAATTTTCAGGGCTTCCAGGATCAGCGTTTCGGCTTTCTGGTCGGCCGCCGTCACGGGCGAAGCATCATCCTTCTGGGCGACACCAAAGTCGCTCTCGTAGATGTCCATGATCACTGCGCCGGCCTGAAGGGCGATGCGGGCGAGGTCGTCTGGCGTAAGGCTCATATCGGTTCCCGGAAACTCAGGCGGCTCAGCCGCGCTTCATTACGTCCATCAGTTCGACTTCGAAGACCAGCGCCGCGTTGGGCGGGATTGGTCCGCCCGGCGTTCCGGCTGGGCCATAGGCGAGGTCTGAAGGGATGTAGATCATCCAGCGGTCACCCGGTTTCATCATGGCGAGTGCCTCGACCCAGCCGGGGATCAGCTGGTTCGACGGGAAGGTTTCCGGATTGCCGCGCTCGTAGGAGCTGTCGAACATGTCACCGGTTTCGGCGAGGCGGCCTTCATAGTGCACGGCGACCATTTCGCCATTTTCTGGCGAGGGGCCCGCCGGGTCGCCGCTGGCGAGCACGACGTATTCAAGGCCCGATCCGGTCTTCATGACTTCAGGCAGGTCTGAATTCCACGGCGTGTATTTCGCCCAGGCGGCCTTGTCGATTGCCTTGGGAACCAGCACGGATTCCAGCTGGACGCGGAAGACGAGGTCGTCGCCGGCCTTGATGACGTTGCCGCGTGCGGAATTGCCGTAGGCAAGCGCATTGGGAATGAAGAAGAGATAGTCGTCGCCTTCGCTCATCAGCTGCAGGCCCTGGGTCCAGCCGGGAATGACCTGGTTCAGCCGGAACTGGATCGGCCTGCCCTTGTCGAAGGAGCTGTCGAATTTTTCGCCTGCAGCGGTGCGGCCGTCATAGTTGACGCTGACCATGTCTGTCGCGACGGGAGACTTGCCGCCTTTCGGCCCTTCCTTGAGGACGATGTATTGCAGGCCGCCTTCGCCGGACTTCACGTCCTTTCCGGCTGCGTCCCAGGGCAGGTATTTTTCGAATGGAGCGTTCACGTCAGTCAAGTCCTTGGTCTCGCTGCAGGCAGCGATCATGAAGAGGGCAGCGCAGGCTGCAGCGAATATGCGGATCATCTCGGGTCAGCTCCGTCTGGTTCTTTATCTGCCGCGGGTCTAGGGCCGTTTTCCGGTCAAGTCACCTTACCGCTACAGCGCGCGGGGCGGGTAGCCTTCTGCTGTCAGGGCGTCGATCACGTCCTGTGTGTGCTGGGCATCGCGGGTCTCGATCAGGATGTCGAATTCAGCGCCCTTGGCCGGCACGTCGAGCGCGAGCCGGTTATGCGCGACTTCCATGATGTTCGCGCCATTATCGCCGATCACCTTGGAAACCAGCGCCAACAGGCCGGGCCGGTCATCGCCGACGATGCGGATGGACGCGAGGCGCTTTTCCCTGACCAGAGCGCGTGTCAGGACGGAGGCCAGCAAACGCGTGTCGATATTGCCGCCACACAGGACGAGGCCGACTTTCCGGCCGGCAAATTTTTCAGGATGCGCCAGCAGGGCTGCGAGCCCCGCAGCGCCGGCACCCTCTGCGACCGTCTTTTCGACGTTGACGAAAAGGGTAATCGCGCGCTCCAGGTGCTCTTCCTCGACGAGGAGGACCTCATCGACAAGTTCACGGGTGATCTGGAGTGTCAGGCGGCCGACATCGCGCACGGCGATGCCTTCGGCGATCGTGGCGCCACCGACCTTGACTTCGCGGCCTTCCAGTTCGGCAAGCATGGCCGGATACATCGAGGTTTCGACACCGACGATGCTGATGTCCGGGTTGATGCCCTTGGCCGCAACCGCCATGCCGGCGATCAGGCCGCCTCCGCCGATCGGAACGACGAGCGTGTCGAAATCAGGTTTTTCCGCAAGCATTTCAAGGGCAACGGTGCCCTGTCCGGCGATGACATGAGGGTCGTCGAAGGGATGGATGAAGGTCAGGCCTTCACGCTGGCAGATATCGTAGGCTTTCGTCTTGGCCTCGTCGAAGCTGAGGCCGTCGAGCACGATCGTGGCGCCGTGGCTGCGGGTTTGTTCGACTTTGCTGAACGGCGTGGTGCGGGGCATGACGATGGTGGCGGGGATTCCGAGGCGCCGGGCGTGGTAGGCCACGCCCTGGGAATGGTTGCCAGCCGAAGCGGCGATGACGCCCGCCTTGCGCTGGGCATCTGTCAGGTGGGAGAGCCGGTTGAGCGCGCCGCGTTCCTTGAAGGCTGCGGTGAATTGCAGGTTCTCGAATTTCACCCACACTTCTGCGCCCGTAATGGCCGACAGTGTCCGCGAATGCATCATTGGCGTGTGCACGATCTGGCCTTCGAGGACGCGGGCAGCGGCTTCGATATCAGACAGCGTTACGGGCAGGGTGGTGGTGAGTGTATCAGGCATTCAGGAGGTCCCGGTTCAGGTCGGGCGCACCCTATTCTTGCAATCCGGTGAGGGCAAGGCGGGGGAGGCGAGGCGGTGGCAGGGGCGTTTCGTCGCGCTGGCCGGGGTGGGGCAGGGCGTGGTGTGGGCGAGGTCAGGCGAGGTGCAGGCCTTCGCTGCCGAGGATGGCGTCATGTTCGGCGACGAGATGGCCCGGGGCGATTTCGACCAGCTGCGGCTGGTATTGTTCCGCGTCGGGGTCATCGACCAGTTTCGACTTGAGGAAGCGCAGCGGCGCGCGGCTGTCGAGCGGGCTGGGCAGGTCACCGGTCAGCGTGATGCGTTCGCGGCTGCGTTCGAGTTTCGGGTCGGCGGCGGGTACGGCGGCGATCAGGGCCTTGGTATAGGGGTGGCGGGCATCTTCGTAGATCGCCGTGCGTCCGGCCAGTTCCACGACGCGGCCGAGATAGAGAACCATCACGCGGTGGCTGATCTCGCGCACGACGGAGAGGTCATGGCTGATGAAGATCATTGCGAGGCCGAATTCCTTCTGCAGCTCGATCAGCAGGTCGACGACCTGGGCCTGGACCGACACGTCGAGGGCCGAGACGGCCTCGTCACAGATGACCAGCTTCGGCTTCAGGATCATGGCGCGGGCGATGCCGACGCGCTGGTTCTGTCCGCCGGACAATTCGTGCGGGTAGCGGTTGATCAGGGCGGGGTCGAGGCCGACGCGGGGCATGATGGCCTGCACGCGCTGGTCGCGCTCGGCGCGGGTCAGGCGCGGTTCGTGCACCTGCAGCGGCTCGGCGATCGAGGCGCCGATGGTCATGCGCGGGTCAAGGCTGGCGAGCGGGTCCTGGAAGACGATCTGGAGGTCGTCGCGCAGGGCGTCCATTTCGGACTTGCCGGCTTTGGTGATGTCCTTGCCCAGCCAGGCAACCGTGCCGGATGTCGGCGGGATGAGGCGCAGCACGCCGCGGGCGAGGGTGGACTTGCCGCAGCCGGATTCGCCGACGACGCCGAGCGTTTCGCCGGGGCGGAGGTCGAATGACACGCCGTTGACGGCCTTCAGGGGCTTCATCTTGCCGAACAGGCCGCCCTTGATGCGGATCGGGAAGTGGACCTTCATGTCCTCGACTTCGAGCACCGGCTTGATGCTGCTGTCCGGGGCCGGGCCGAGCGCCGGGCGGCCACGCCGGTCCGGCTGGTCGATCCGCGGAACCGCTTCAAGCAGCATTTTCGTGTAGTCATGCTGGGGATTGTAGAAAATGTCGTCGACAGTGCCGCGTTCGACGATCTCGCCATAGCGCATGACGATGACCCGGTCGCACATGCGCGCCACGACGCCCATGTCGTGGGTGATCAGGGCGATGCCGGTGCCGGTTTCCTTCTTGAGGTCGTTCATCAGGTCGAGGACCTGTGCCTGGACCGTGACGTCGAGCGCCGTTGTCGGTTCGTCGGCCAGCAGCAGCTGCGGATTGCAGAGCATGGCAATGGCAATCATCACGCGCTGGCGCATGCCGCCGGACAGCTCGTGCGGGAACTGGTCCATGCGCCGGGCCGCTTCCGGGATGCGGACATTCTCCAGCCATTCGACGCAGCGCTTGTCGGCCGCTTCGCCCTTCAGGCCCATGTGCAGGGCCAGAGTCTCGCGCATCTGCGCACCCACCGTCATGTGCGGTGTCAGGCTGGTCAGCGGGTCCTGGAAGATCATCGACATCTTGGCGCCGCGGATCTTGCGCAGCGTCTCGACCGGGGCTTCGAGCATGTTGACACCGTCAAAGTCGACCCGGCCGGTGGCCGTGCCGTTCTCGGCGAGCAGGCCGAGGCTGGCGAGCGACGTCTGGCTCTTTCCCGAACCGCTTTCACCGACAATACCAAGGCATTCGCCGGCGGCGACGTCGAAACTGATACCGCGCACGGCATGGACACTGCCGTCGGGCGTGGAGAAATCGACCACAAGGTCTTTCACGGAAAGTATGCTCATGACGGCAATCTCTACAGGCACAGGGAAGGTGTGCAATGTTTTCAATGCACAAAAAAACCGCGCCGGTTAGGGCGCGGTTTGAGTTGGCGGGTCCGGCCCATCGGGAGGCAGGCCGGTCGCCGGGTTGTCAGAACCTGTAGCCGAAGCCGACCCCGACAACGAGCGGGTCGATATCGACATCAGCCTTCACATCGGTGCCGAGCGCCGTGGTGAAGTCGACTTTGACGTCTGTGTTGATCCAGATTTTCTTGATGTCTGCGTTGAAAGCCCAGCCACCAGGCTCGCCATCAAGGTCATAGTCGAAGCCGGCCTGCAGGGCCGGTCCGAAGCTGGAATCATAGGAGATGCCGTCGGCAACCGGGCCTTCGTCCTCGTCGAAGAAGAAGGTCGCGTTCACGCCTGCACCGACATAGGGCTTGAACTGGCCCATTTCGGTGAAGTGATACTGCACCGTCAGGGTGGGTGGCAGCAGCCAGACATCGCCAAGGTCTACCGTCGCGTCGGTCAGCGCGCCGGGCACGGTGACGTTGACGGCCTTCACGTCGTGCGGCGTGACGGCGAGGATGAGCTCGGCCGCAACATGCTTGTTGAAGAAATAGGTGATGTCGAATTCCGGCACGTATTGGTCGGAAATATCGACGTCACCGGGCAAGGTCGCACCGCCGGCCTTCAATGTCCCTGCCTCGTCAGGCAGGACACCGAGCACGCGGGCCCGCAGCATCCACGGGCTGTCTTGGGCGTGGGCTGCGGCGCTGACGCCGGTCCATGCTGCGCTTGCCATGAGAGTTGTGATGACTAGTCTTTTCATTGGTCTGTACCCCGCATTGTGATCCAATGCGGGCGATGTAGGCCATTGATTTTGAAGGGGTAATTGCCCGTTTTGACGCGCGGTTTCACGCCGCGCGGCATGTGCGCGCTTCTAGGTAAAAGTCCCGATTGTGTCGGATGCGGGTAGGCAGGACAGTGATGAATTGCGCCTGATCCGCCGGCCGGTGCGGCGTGATGACAGGGCCTTTCCCCTAGCGGCAGGCTTGAACTTGTCGGCGCGAGCGATGAACATGCCCGCCAGACCCACGCCGGAAACGGCCATCACAGGATATCGCTTATGCCCGTCATCAATTTCCTTACGCCCTGCATCTTTGACTCCGGCGCGCTGAAGCAACTGGAAGTCACGGCAAAGAAGCTCGGCATCACGCGGGCCTTCATCGTGACAGATCCCGGCATCAAGGCCGTGGGCATTCTTGACAAGGTGATTGCGGCGCTGGGCAGCACGCCGGCGGGTATCTTCGCCGAGACGGTCGCCAATCCGACGGAAAAACAGGCCAAGATTGCGACGCAGGCCTACAAGGACAGTGGCGCAGACGGCATCATCGCGCTCGGCGGCGGGTCTTCAATGGACCATGCCAAGGCGATCGGCCTGATGGCCTCGCATGATGAACCGCTGGAAACCTATGCCGCGCTGATCGGCGGTGCGAAGAAGATTCACAAGATCCCGCCGCTGATTGCCATCCCGACCACGGCCGGAACCGGCTCTGAAGTGTCGATCGGCATGATCACGACGATGGAGAATGGCCGCAAGGAAACCTTCGCCTCGCCCTTCCTGATCCCGTCGACGGCAATCTGCGACCCGGACCTGACGATCGGCCTGCCGGCCTTCCTGACGGCGGCGACCGGCATGGACGCGGTGACCCATTGCATCGAGGCGGTGCTGACGCCGACGGTCAATCCGCCGGCCGAGGGCATCGGCTATGACGGCGTGACGCGGGCGCTGGGTGGCGACTGGCTGAAGCGCGCGGTCAAGGACGGTAACGACACAGAGGCGCGCTGGAACATGATGATGGCGAGCTATGAGGGCGCGCTGGCCTTCGTGAAGGGCCTCGGCGGCGTGCATGCGCTCAGCCATGCGGCGGGCCGCCTGCACGAGAAGAAGCTGCACCACGGCACGCTGAACGCGATCTTCCTGCCGCACATCCTGCGGTTCCACGAAGGATCGGCTGACGAGAAATACGCGCGCCTGAGGACGGCGATGGGCCTGAAGCCCAAGGCGGACCTTGGCGATGCGATCCAGGACCTGAATGATGCCATCGGCATTCCGAAAACCCTGTCGGACATCGGCCTGACGGCGGCAGATGGCCCGGGCATTGTCGACTTCGCCCAGAAGGACCTCGCGCATTTCGGCAACCCGCGCACGATGGGGGCCGATGATTATGCCCGCGTCTACGAAATCGCGCTGGGATAGGAGCCATCGGCATGGGTGCGTTCGACGAGGTGATTGAGCGCGCTGCCGGCCACCATGGCGGACGCGCCGCCGTGCTTGAACGCGCTGCAAATCCTCACGCCGTGGAGGACCTGTCGAAGGTTCCCGCCGACCGGCTGCTGTCGACAATGGCGCGCTGCGTGTTCAATGCCGGGTTCAACTGGAAGGTCATCGACGCCAAGTGGGACGGCTTCGAAGCGGCGTTCGAGGGGTTTGATCCGGCCAGGCTGGCCTTTTTCGGCGACGAGATGATGGGCGACCTGGTCTCCGACGCGCGGATCGTGCGCAATGGCCAGAAGATCAGGGCGACGCTCGAGAATGCACGGATGGTGGCAGAGATCGAGCAGGCCGAAGGCGGGTTCGGCACGTTCCTCGCCGCCTGGCCGGCCGATGACCAGACCGGCCTGATGGCGTTCCTGCACAAGAAGGGCTCGCGGCTCGGCGGCGCGACGGCGCAGTATTTCCTGCGGTTTTGCGGCTGGGATGCGTGGATCACGTCGACGGACATGCGCACGGCACTGGTGCGTGAAGGTGTGCTCGACACGCCGGTCGCAACCAGCAAGGGCGATCAGGCGAAAGTCCAGGCCGCAGTGAACCGCTGGCATGACCAGTCGGGCCTGCCGCGCGCGACGATCAGCCGGCTGCTGGCGCTGAGTACCGGATGAGGCGCCGCGCCGGGGTTACGGTTTGACGGCCAGGGCGCTGAATACCGACACGCAGAACGGCACGACGAAGCTGAGCCCCATTTTCCACCAGTTCAGCGGTTCGAAGGCGATCACGCGCTCGAACTGGTTGATAAGGGTCAGGATGGACCCGACGGTCACAGCGACGATCAAGCCGCGGATGAGAATTGCGCGCATGGTGCCTCCAGTATCGGGCCGGGACGAATTTGCTTCCTGAACCGGCGCGAATCCCTGCATCTACTCCGTCATGGTACAGGAAATCCAGAACTATGCGGGCGGACTGGGCGTTGCCGCCAGTGCCATGGCCATCGGGGCAGCCTGGGTGGTGACGATTGCGTCGCCCAATTGCAGCTATGACAAGCTGGATGGCAGCCGGGCCGACGGGCATGTGCGCGAACTGCTGCACCAGACGGCCATCCCGATTGCCTGCATGATGCTGGCGGCAGGCGCGCTGTTCGCGCTGGCAACCAGCTGGGTGGCCTGTGCGACGGCGCTTCTGGCAGCGTTTGGCTTCTATGCCACGCGGATGATGCTGGCGCCGAAAGTGGGCAAGAATCCGAAAGGCGTGCGCACCCGGCGCAAGGACCAGCGCGCGGTATCTGTCAGCCTGTCGCTGATGTTCACCCTGATCGCCGTAATTGCAGCGATTCTCGGGCTGATCGGGCTCTAGGCGTAGACCAGCCAGAGGCAGCCCATTTCGTGCAGGGCCCTGAAATTGTCGACCGAGCGGCTGGCGGCGCGCCGGGCGATTTCGCCGGCGGACTTGCGGTTCACGGCCAGCATCAGCGCGCAGATTGCCAGGCCTGGAATGAAGGCCCACCAGACAAAGGCCAGGGTCGCCAGAAAGCCGAGCAGGCAGATGAAATAGGCCAGGGCATCGAGGACACGGAAGCGGACATACATGTTCCGCCCGAAGGCATTCAGCAGTTCCGGGCGCTTGTGCAGCTCCTCTGCATCAATCGCAAAACGCTGGCCGGGGACGTTTTCCATGAACACGGCGCGGGTCATCTGGCCGGCGCGATGGGGGTTGGGTTCGCATTTCAGGAACATGGCTTTTTGCCTCCTCGAGTGAACCATAAAGCATGCGTGCGTTAACCTCTGGCGGCGCTGGCGATGAAAATTCAACGGAAATTAAACACTTCCTGGCAGGATTTGCTGCAGCGCCTGACTGGCGAATCCGTTTGCTACCGGGCCAAGCTGCACTTATGTTGCAATGCAGCATGAAAGGTTTGTAATGCGATGCTTTACTCCCTCGTCGAACTGAACCGGGCTGCAATGGCGCCGATGCGCCTTGCGGCAAAGGCCGGACGGGCCGCCCTCCTGTCGCCCCTTAACCCGATCGGAAAGACTGAGTACGGGAAGTCTCTGGCAGCGTTTGCCGACGTCTTCGAGAGCACGACGCGCTATTATGGCAAACCGGAATGGCGGATCGACACCGTGCGGGTCAACAGTGCGCCGGTAGATGTGACGCCGACCGTCGCGTGGCGCTCGCCCTGGTGCAACCTCCTGCATTTCAAGAAGGATCCCGACCAGCTCGCCGCTGCGCGCAAGCCCGGTTCGCCGCCGCTGCCCCGGATGCTGATCGTCGCGCCGCTGTCAGGCCATTATGCCACGCTGCTGCGCGGCACGGTGGAGGCGTTCCTGCCCAATCACGACGTCTACATCACCGACTGGTCGGATGCGCGCATGGCGCCGGTCTGGCTCGGTCGGTTCGACCTGGATGACTATGTCGACCATATCCGCGATATGCTGACGCACATCGGCGGCGGTGCGCATGTGCTCGGTGTCTGCCAGCCGGGACCGCCTGTGCTGGCGGCCCTGTCGATGATGGCCGAGGATGATGATCCGGCCCGGCCTGCCTCGATGACATTCATGGGCTCGCCGATCGACGCGCGCCGCAGCCCGACCGTGCCGAATGAACTGGCTGAAGAGAAGTCTTTCAGCTGGTTCGAGGCAAACATGATCCACACCGTGCCGGCGCCCTATCCGGGCGTCATGCGCCGCGTCTATCCGGGTTTTGTCCAGCTCGCGTCGTTCATGCACATGAACTGGGATCGCCATGTCGATGCGCAATGGCATTTCTTCAACCACCTTGTCGAAGGTGACGGCGACGAGACCGACAAGCACCGCGAATTCTACGACGAATACCGGTCCGTGCTCGACCTGACGGAAGAATTCTACCTCCAGACCATCCAGCGGGTGTTCCAGGAACACCACCTCGCCCGCGGCATCTACAAGTATCGCGACACGCGCCTGGTCAAGCCGTCTGCCATCCGCGACATCGCGTTGATGACGGTTGAGGGCGAGAAGGACGATATTTCCGGCATCGGCCAGACCCAGGCAGCACATGATTTGTGCACGAATATTCCGGACGACATGAAGGCGGACTACGTCCAGCCCGGCGTCGGCCATTATGGTGTGTTCAACGGCAATCGGTTCCGTACCGAAATCGTGCCGCGCGTCACGCAGTTCACCAGCCGGTACCTGGACGTGAAGGCTGAAATGGCTGCGCGGGCCTGAGGCAACGGGCCAGTTCATTTCTGCCTGACCAAGCGGGGCAGATGCCCTATATTAGGCAGGTGGAGCGCGCCCCTTTTGCTCTCCCCCGAAGAAGGAGACAGGCCATGACGGCTTCTGATGCTTTCCCTGAAACACTGTCGGAGCGCTTCCTGACGGTCACATGGTGGGCCATGTTGCTGCGTGGCATTGCGGCAGTCCTGTTCGGCATCCTGAGCTTTGCCTGGCCGGAAATCAGTCTTCTGACACTGATGATCGTGTATGGCGCCTACGCCATCATGGACGGCGCTTTCCTGATCATCGCCGCCTTCCGGGGCGGTGCGTTGCGCTATTGGCTGCTGCTGCTCAGCGGTGCTCTGGGCGTTGCCGCCGGCGTGATCGCCATTGCCTGGCCGGGCCTCACGGCCATTGTCCTGGTCTTCATCATTGGCTGGTGGTCAATTGTCCGTGGCGTGATGGAAATCATGCTGGCCATTCGCGTGCGCCGGGAAATCCCGCATGAGTGGCTCCTGATCCTGGCCGGCCTGTTGTCGGTCGTGTTCGGTGTCGTCCTGCTGGCGGCGCCCGGCTCCGGTGCACTGGCGCTGATCTGGCTGATCGCCCTCTGGGCTGTCGTCTTTGGCGGGCTGATGATCATCCTCGCCATCCGGCTGAGGCATTGGCGTCAGGCCTGAGGCCTGACTCGGCTGGTCAGCTGCAGGCGACCGCCTCGAAGTCGAGAAGCTCGATTTCCGGGCTGAGGTGACCCGCTTTCGCCGGCTCGGCCCCGGCCAGTGCTGTCGACAGGTATTTCTTGTTGTCGTCGCAGAAGACCGTGGCAACGCAGGCATCCGGTCCCAGCTTCTCCGCAGCGATCAGGGCGCCGATGAGATTTGCGCCTGACGATATACCGACGCCGAGACCAAGTTCATTGGCGAGGGCCTGGGCCATCAGGATCGCGTCTCCGTCAGAGACCGCGATGACGTCGTCCAGTTCGGTGAACTCCACGATGGCCGGGATGAAATCGTCGGATATGCCCTGGATCCTGTGGCTGCCGACCTTGTGTCCGGTCGACAGCGTCGGGGACTCCATCGGCTCCAGCGGATGCACCTTCACGCCCGGCACCGCCGCACGCAGGGCCCGGCCGACGCCCATCACCGTACCGCCTGTCCCGACACCCGCGACGAAGGCGTCAGGCGTCAGGCCGAGCGAGGCCAGCTGGCGCAGGAGTTCCGGCCCGGTGGTTTCGCCATGGCCCAGCGCATTGTCGCAATTGGAGAACTGGCAGGGCAGGAACACGTCGTCGCGATCCGCCGCCAGCGCCCGTGTCGCGGCGATGGCGCCAATGAACCCGCCCTCTTCGCGGCTGACGAGGTGGAGTTCCGCGCCGAGGCTACGCAGCAGGCACTTGCGTTCGTCGCTCATCCAGTCGGGCATGTAGATCCGCACCGGATGGCCGAGGGCACGCCCCAGCGCCGTCAGGGCGATGCCGGCATTGCCGCTGGTCGCTTCAACGATCAGGTCGCCGGGCTTCAGGGCGCCGCTGGCATAGGCGCGGGCAAGGATCGAGAGGGCCATGCGGTCCTTGATCGAACCGGTGAGGTTGTAGTGTTCGGCCTTGGCGTGAATGACCCGCTCGACTCCGCGGTAGCGCAGACGGATCGAGAGCAGCGGTGTCCGGCCGATCAGCGCGCCGAGCGCCTTGAGGCGAGCGGGCGGAACGTGTGCCGGCCGGATGGCGTTGCCGGGTTCGTGCAGGGTGGCAGCAAGAGCAGGCATCGGCAGGACCTCGAATTATTCAGATCAGGAAGAGTCTCACGCCCTTCATCCAACTTCATCGCAATCATGCGAATATATTCATGGAATATGGCGAGAATTTTCGATAACACTCCGGGATGGAAGAAAAAATTGATGATACGGACCGAATCCTGCTGCGCGCCCTGCAGGCAGACGGCACACAATCCCTCGAATCACTTGCCGAGCGGGCGGGCATCTCGACCAATACGTGCTGGCGGCGGGTTAAGCGGCTGGAGGAGAGTGGCCTGATCGCCCGGCGGGTCGCGCTGATCGATCCGGAAAAGCTGGGTCTCGGCCAGACGATCTTCGTGGCGATCCGCACCCGCGATCATTCGGCGGCCTGGCTGAAGCGGTTTGCGGACGCCGTGCGCACGATTCCGGAAGTCGTGGAGTTCTACCGCATGGCGGGCGAGGTCGACTATTTGCTGAAAGTGCAGGCGCGCAGCGTCCAGGACTATGACCGCGTCTACAAGGCGCTGATCTCGCGGGTCGACATTGCCGATGTCAGCGCGACATTCGCGATGGAATGCCTGAAGAACACGACCGAATTGCCGGTCTAGTTACGGCCGCGCAGCATGGCGGTCCGGGTGCGGCCGGGCACATGCAGCATGCGGTCAAGGCCGAGGCAGGCGGCCAGCGGTTCACCGTCAGGTGTCGTGTGGAGGCCGTCAGGGGCGCCGAGGTAGTCGGCAAGGGCACTGCGGGCCGCTTCGTCGATCGCCGCGTGGATGGTGCGGGCTGATACTTCCGTCAGCATGTGCGAGGTGCGGCAATTGACCTGTTCGGCAATCACCAGGTCGGTCGGTTCGCCGCCCATGCGCAGGGCCCGCCAGGCTGCCCGTTTGGCAGCAGGCCGGATCAGGATAGCGGCGGGCAGACCGTCATGCTTGGGCACGGCGAGCCAGAGCGACGTGATGCCGAGGTTGGCGTCCGGCGCGTTGTAGCGAACGGTATAGATCATGCCGTCAGGCACGGGCACCGTCGTCACGCGGACCGCCTGGCGCTGGTCCAGTTCCGCCAGCCATTCCGCGACGGCGTCGTCGCGGGCGTCGCGGGCACGCCGGGAATTGCCGGTGGCGAGCAGGGCGACGGCATGGTCGAGATGTGTCTGGGGGTCGGCCGGAAATCCGCCGGCCAATGCCGCGTCGTAATGGGCGACGGCCTTGCGGGCGGCGCCAGCGTCGAGCGCGGCCCGGGCGGCAACGAGATGGGCGTCGCGGATTTCAAACCGGTCGGGACAGGCGTCGATGAACGCCTCTGACGTGCGCAGCAGGTAGGCGGGGCTGGCTTCCTCGGTGGGCGATACCAGGGATTCCCGAAAGTTCGCCGCGTCCCGCAGGCCGCACGCCGCATCGACGCTTGCGGGGCCGGCAAGACCGGGCAGTGCCGTCAGTCCGGCGGTGATCGCCGCAGCGGCGAATTTGGGGCCGAGTCGTTTGATCCACATGGCGGATGCTCCTGGCAATCTGTCGGGCGCACCTCTCAGCCCTGGAAGAAGGCCCGCTCAATCGCCCACCAGAGGCCGATGGCCCCGATGGTGGCTGAAACGGGCCAGACCAGGAGCGGCCGGTAGAGCTGCATCTGCCCGGCCTGCCTGAGGACGCCCTTGAAGTAGACCGCCGCTGCAATTGCCATGCCGATGACGGCCAACTGGCCGAATTCAACGCCGATATTGAACCCGATCAGGGCCGGCCAGAAGACGCCCTGCGGCAGGCCGAGATCACTGAATGCGCCGGCAAAGCCCATGCCGTGGACCAGGCCGAAGCCGAATGCCAGCAAGGGCCGCCAGGCCTGCGTGTCAGCGAAGATGATGTTCTCGAGGGCGGCCCAGGCGATGGTCAACGCGATCAGCGGTTCGGCAAGCGAGGGCATCGGCGTGATCACGCCAGAGGCGGCAAGCCCAAGCGTGGCGGTATGGGCAATGGTAAACGCGGATATCTGGAACAGCAGCGGGCGCACCCGCTGGCTGGACAGGAACAGGGCCAGCACGAACAGGATATGGTCCACACCTTTCGGCAGGATGTGCTGGAATCCGATCCCGACATAGAAGGCCGCCGTGGCGGGGGCGGAACGATCAAATTCGGAGTCGTCTTCCGGCTCTTCAGCTGCCGGTGTCGGCGCTGCGGGCTGGGCCGTCTTGCTGTCGAGCCGGGCAAGTTCGCGGCAGAGCGCGGGATCCATGCCGCCGTCCGGGGTGCACAATTCGTCGGCCGGGTGGGCATGGGCAGGCGCGGCGGCGAGGCCAGTCAGGACAAGGAGGCACGCGCAGGCAGCCAACAGGCAGCGAAACTGCGCTGTCACGGCACCATGTCCAACAGGTCATGCGAAGCGAGCGGGCTGAGGCCGTGGCCTTTCTCCGGCCCGTGTACGGGAAGGGTGGCGATCAGGATGGCGATGCCGACCCCGGCGCCGAGGGCGAGGAAACTGCGCATCGGCGTTTCTTCCTTCAGGGGCTCCATCAGCGGGCCCGTGGCGACGTAGAGAAGCAGGCCCGCCGACAGCGCGAACAGCGCGCCGATGGTTTCCGGGCCGAGGCCATACATGAAGGGCGCCGATGCGATGACGCCGAGCGGCGTTGTGGCCGCAGCGGCCAAAAAGGCCAGGAGGAAGGCCTGCCGGTTGGCAAAGCCGTGCCGACGCAGGATGGCGAAGGCGATCACGCCCTCCGGAAACTTGTGCAGCAGCAGCGAGGCTGCCGCGTAAACACCCGACGAAAAGCTCGCCGCGAAGGTTACCGAATAGATGATGCCGTCGATGAAGGCATGCGTTGCGACAGCCATGACGGGCGTGATCGCGGCTGCCTGGCCGGCATCACCGCCCTCCGGGAAGACGGCGCGGACAAGGAAGCTCAGCATCAGCCCGCCCAGGAACCCGGTCAGGATCAGGGCCGGGGCATGCCGACTGAGCGCGAAGGCCTCCGGCGTGATGTGCAAAAGGCTGAGCGTTACCAGCATGCCGCCAGCCGCCAGGGCGAACAGGCCGGAATGGCGCTCGCTCCAGTCGCCGCGGGCAGCCACTGCGATCAGGCCGATCGAGGTCACGAACGCAGCAATCAAGGCAAAGAAAAGAGGGGCCTGCATGGATTGAAGCATGGTGGGGATGCGTGTCTCGCGAGGCCTTGCGGGGCCGAATTGGGGTCCTGGGGGCGACGCTGCGGCGATTGGTACCGAAGGGTCTTGTGAAAAAATGTTATATAGTCTCATTATGGGGATCGCGAGACATAATTTGCGGTTACTGCATTTTCCACACGCTGGCTTCAGGAGATTCCATGACCACGCTGATATCCCCAAGCGCGCTGTCGAGCGGCCTTGTTGCCCTGTTCGGTCTTGGCCTGACAGCGTGCGGCCCGGCGGCACCCACCCCTGAGGCAGCGGCACCGATCGCCGCCGTGGCAGAGTCACCGGTCGCCAGCGAGCCAGGCCCTGACAGCGGTACCGGCGAGATCCACGAGGCGCATGTGCACGGATCGGGCGACCTTGCCGTCACCGTGGACGGCGATGTGCTGACGGTCACGCTGGATGCGCCGCTGGCGAATTTCGGGCTTGGTGAATCCGATGCAGGCGCCCTGCAGATCAGCACGGGCATCGGCGACCACCTGGTCACTTTCACCGGCGCGGCAGGCTGCAAGGAAGGTGACCGGGACATCCAGACCCGCACCAATGGTGACCATGCTGCGCTGACGCTGACAGTGACATTTGCCTGCGCGAAACTTGCGGCGCTGGACGGTGTGCGGCTAAATGTTTTCAGTGAATTCCCCGGATTCCAGTCAGTGGATGCGGTATTCATCGGGCCTGACATGCAGACAGCATCGGTCCTGACCGCGGCCAATCCCGAACTTGCCGTCAACTGAAGCCAGGCCTGCGCGAATGACTGTACCTGCCATCGAGATTGAAGGGCTGCGCTTTGCCTGGGGCAAGCATGCGCCCGTGCTGGACATTCCGTCCTTCCATCTGGCCCGTGGCGAGCGCTTGTTCCTGCGCGGGCCGTCGGGCTCGGGCAAGTCGACCCTGCTCGGCATCATTGCGGGGGTGCTGGGCGCCAGCGCCGGGAGCGTGCGTGTGCTGGGTGAAGACATGACCGCCCTCAGCGGCGCGGCGCGCGACCGGATGCGGGCAGACCATCTCGGCGTCATCTTCCAGATGTTCAACCTGGTGCCGTACCTGTCTGTCACCGGAAACGTCACGCTGCCGCTGAAATTCTCCGCCATCCGCCGGCGGGCCGTCGGCAGCGATCCGGAGGCAGAGGCCGGGCGCTTGCTGGCACGCCTTGGCCTGACTGATCCGGCCCTGCTGGCGCGCCGCGTATCGGACCTGTCGGTCGGCCAGCAACAGCGCGTGGCCGCCGCCCGGGCGCTGATCGGCGCACCGGAAATCGTCATCGCGGACGAACCGACCTCTGCCGTCGACGCCGATGCGCGTGACCGGTTCATCGAACTGCTGTCGGAAGAGACGGCGCGGACGGGTGCAGCCCTGCTATTCGTCAGCCATGACGTTTCCCTGGCCCGCCTGTTCGACCGGGCCGTGGACCTCGCGGAGATCAACCGGGCCGGGGTCAGCGCATGAGTGCGATCCTCTCCCTTGCCTGGAAAAGCCTGCTGAATCGCAAGGGATCGGTGATCCTGACAATCGTTGCCGTGGCACTGTCGGTGGCCCTGTTCCTGGGCGTCGAGAAAGCACGGACGGGGGCGCGCGAAGGCTTTGGCAACACGATTTCCGGCACCGACCTGATCGTGGGCGCGCCGACAGGCACGGTGAACCTGCTGCTGTATTCCGTGTTCCGGATGGGCAATGCCACCGCGGAAGTGTCGTGGCCGACCTATCAGAAAATCGCCGCGCGCCCGGATATCGCCTGGGCAGTGCCGATTTCCCTTGGCGACAGCCATCGCGGGTTCCGCGTGCTTGGCACGGAGAATACCTATTTCGACTATTACAAATATGGCCGCAACCAGTCACTGGAACTGGCTGAAGGACACCGGCTCGACGACCTGTTCGATGCGGTGATCGGCGCCGATGTCGCGCGCGAGCTTGGTTACGGGATCGGCTCGCCATTGGTGCTCAGTCATGGGCTGGGCAAGGCGAATCTCGGCAGTGGTCACGAGAACAGGCCCTTCCGCGTAACCGGCGTCCTTGCGCCGACAGGCACACCGGTCGATCGCACGGTGCACGTCTCGCTGGAGGCGATAACGGCCATCCATGTCGGTTGGGAGACCGGCGCCAAGAACCCCCTGTCCGACACGATTACCGAAGAGATGATCCGGGGGTTCGACCTGACGCCGAAGACGGTCACTGCCCTGTTCGTCGGCCTGAAAAAGAAGGGCACGATCCTCACCACCCGCCGGGCGATCAATACCAACAAGGGCGAGCCGCTGATGGCGATCATCCCGAGCGCGGCGCTGGCCGAGCTGTGGAGCGTGACAGCCTTTGCCGAGCGCGCCCTGATGGCGGTGTCGGTGTTCGTGATCGCGGTGGGGCTGGTGTCGATCCTGACCTCGATCCTGTCCAGCCTCAATGAACGGCGTCGGGAGATGTCGATCCTGCGGGCGGTCGGTGCCCGGCCGGGGCATGTTTTCAGCCTGCTGGTGCTGGAAGCCGGCCTGGTCGGCTTTTTTGGGGCGCTGGCGGGTATCCTCGTCATCCACGCCGTGCTGGCCGTGGCGGGGCCAGTGATCGAGGCACGCTATGGCGTCTCGCTCGCCGGGACTGGGCCGGGCCTGACAGACCTCTACACACTGGTCGCGGTCACGCTGGCCGCGCTGCTGATCGGCATGGTGCCGGCCTGGACGGCCTTCCGCAGGTCGCTGGCGGATGGCCTGTCGGTGAAGCTGTGACACTTGGAACCGCTCAAACCTGTTGGCGCTGGCCCGCCGTCCCGCTTAGAAAGGTCACCATGAAACCGATCCTGATCCTCACTGCCGCCGCGCTGCTGGCGCTCCTTGCCGCCTGTGACCAGTCGGCGGCGCCGGAATCGTCGGCAGCTCCTGCCGCGGCTGCCGCGGTGACTGATGCGGGACCGAAGGTGGGCGACAAGATTGGCGAGAGCGAGGCCGAGAAGGCCGCGAAGGCGGCTGCCAGGAAGGCAGAGCGCCAGGCCTCGGTTGTGGCCAAGGCGATGGAAGAAGCCCGGATTGCAGCAGACCTCGAGGCGCGCGGCATTCGCAGTATCGGGTGGGAAGACCTGATGCCGGAAGGCGAGGAAGAGCGCCTCGCGCAGATGTACCAGTCGCAGATGGAATCGCTGTATTCGGGCTCGGCGATCGCCGAGGGGTCGGCCATGGACACCGCCATCCAGATCGGCACGTTCAACACGGTCGCCGCCCTGGACGGGCAGAAGATCCGCATCCCGGGTTATACCGTGCCGTTCGAATATGCATCGAAGGCCGAGATCACGCAGTTCCTGCTGGTGCCCTATTTCGGGGCCTGTATCCACGCGCCGCCACCGCCGCCGAACCAGACCATCTTTGTCGAGACGGTGAACCCGATCAAATTGAAGGACCTCGCCCAGGCCGTCTGGATCGAAGGTACGATCCACGCGAAGACGCAGGAATCCGATCTCGCCGATGCGGCCTATACAATCGAGATGACGTCGATCGAAAAGTACGAGTATTGACCGGATGATCCGGCCGGACGCCATCAGGGTTGTCGCCTGGGACTTTGACGGCGTGCTCAACCGGAACATCAGGGACGGCGTCTTCGCATGGTCGCGGAATTTCGAAGCCGACCTTGGCCTGTCCCTGGAGTCTTTCAGCCGTTTCCTGTTTCAGGGCCGGTTCCGTCAGGCGATGGTGGGGCAAGCCTGTCTGGTCGAACTCGTGCGGGAGTGGGCGCAATCCAACGGCGCAGCTGGCCGCGAACACGAAATCCTGGACTATTGGTTCACCCGCGACGCCCTGCATGATCCGGATGTGTTGCTGATGGTTGAGACGATGCGCCAGCGCGGCGTGGCGAATGTCATGGCCACGAACAACGAGATTCATCGCACGGCGTTCATCGAGTCGGTGATGGGCTTTGCCGACCACATGGAACGGATATTCGCGGCGGGGCGAATGGGCGTGGCCAAACCCGATCCGGGCTATTTCCGTCACATCGAGCAGGAACTGGGACTCCCGGGCGCGGAATTCCTTCTGGTCGATGACATGGTTGAAAATGTGGAGGCGGCTCGCGACCTCGGCTGGCAGGCCTTCCACTTCACGGAAGGCGCGCACCAGGCGTTGGCGGATGCCCTGAACCTGTAAAAAAGAGGGGCAGCCAACAAGGCTGCCCCTCTCCTAATCTACATTTCACTCTACTGCTCGCAAGGCTTAAGGAAAAAGTCCTAACGCTTTACGAACCTCGCAGAGGCGGCCTATTTGGCGCCTTTTGCAAGCAGGTTGCGGATTTCCTCAAGCAGGACTTCCTGGCGCGGCGGCTCGGCCGGCGCAGCCTCTTCCTTCTTTTTCATCGAATTCATGCCCTTGATGATCATGAACATCACGAACGCGACGATGATGAACGAGATCAGCGCGCTGAGGAATGCGCCAATGTCGACGATCGCAGCCGGTGTCGTCACTTCGCCGGCGGCATCCACGACGGCAGGGGAAATTGTGTAGGTCAGCGCGGCCAGGTCGATGCCGCCCATGATCGGTGCCAGGATCGGCAGAAACACGCCCTGGATGAAAGCCGTGACGACGGTCGCGAATGCGCCGCCCATGACAAAGCCGACGGCCATGTCGACAAGATTGCCCTTCATGGCAAATTCTTTGAATTCCTTGAGCATTGAATACCCCTCCTAATGTTTGTTATCCCACACGCCAGTAAAAATGATTCCTACTATTCGATTTGAGGGTCAAGCAGGTTCAACAGCAAGGGGAGTCCTTCGGAATACGCCCTAACGGGCTTCGGGATCTTCGCCGCCATTGACGCGCGCGCGCAATTCCTTGCCGGCCTTGAAGAAGGGGACAGACTTCGCCGGCACCTTGACCGGTTCTCCCGTGCGTGGATTGCGCCCCTTGCGGGCATTGCGCTGGCGCACGGAAAAGGCCCCGAAGCCGCGCAGTTCCACGCGATCGCCGCGGGCCAGGGCGCCGCCGATCTCGTCAAGGATGACATTGACGACGCGCTCAAGGTCTTCCTGCCGGAGATGGCTGTATTCCGAGGCGAGCTTTGCGATGAGTTCAGACTTAAGCATGTGTTTGTTATTAAACGCATTTGCGGCGGGAGCCTAGGCCCCCGCCGCAAACATTTCGTCGAATTTAGGAAGCTCGATTCCCGGGCTCTCAGGCCTGGTTCATGAACTCCTCGGCCTGGGCCTTCCAGCCGTCGCGTTCCATGCGGCCCTGGAAGCTGAGCTCTTCTTCAAGCTCGCTGACCTGGGCCTCGCTGAGAGCAGCGATCTGCCAGAAGTGGAAGATGCCCGCTTCGTGGAGCTTCTTCTCGAACGCCGGACCGACGCCCTTGATCTGCTTCAGATCGTCGGCATCCCCCTGAGGGGCAGCCAGGCGGCCGCGTTCGTCCATCGCCTTGGCGTCACCAGCAGCAGGTGCTGCTGCCTTGGCTTTCGGCTCCGGCTTGGTCTCGGCCTTCGCGTCGGGCTTGCCGACCGACGAGGAGGCGAGCGCAGCGCCGAGGATATCGCCCAGCGAAGCACCGGCATCAGCCGAACCGTACTGTGCGACGGCATCTGCTTCTTCGGCAATCTCGAGTGCCTTGATCGACAGCGTCACGCGGCGCGAGCCACGGTCGACTGTGAGGATCTTGGCGTCGACCTTGTCGCCGACCGCAAAGCGTTCGGGACGTTGGTCTGCCCGGTCGCGGCTGAGGTCGGAGCGGCGGATGAAGGATTTCATCGCCGGGGAGCCGAACTCGACTTCGACGCCGCCCGAGGTGATCTCGGTGACGGTGCAGGTGACGATCGAGCCACGCTTGAGGCCGGTGCTGCCATCGGCAGGGGCCGCAATCGGGTCGCCGCTGAGCTGCTTGATGCCGAGCGAGATGCGTTCCTTGTCGATATCGACGTCGAGGACGCGGGCCTTGACCATGTCGCCCTTGGTGAAGCCTTCAATGGCCTGCTCGCCGGACTTGTCCCAAGCGATGTCATTGATGTGCACCATGCCGTCAAGATCGGGGCCGAGGCCCACGAACAGGCCGAACTCGGTGATGCCGCGGACTTCACCCTCGATTTCAGAACCGACCGGGTGTTCGGCGATGAAGGCATTCCACGGATTGTCCATGGTCTGCTTCAGGCCGAGCGAGATGCGGCGCTTGTCGCTGTCGACATCCAGCACTTCCACGTCGACTTCCTGGGTCGTCGAGAGGATCTTGCCAGGGTGGACGTTCTTCTTGGTCCAGCTCATTTCGGAGACGTGGATCAGGCCTTCAACGCCGTCTTCCAGTTCAACGAACGCACCATAGTCGGTGATGTTCGTGACCTGGCCCTTGAGCCGTGCGCCGACCGGGTAACGCGAGTCGATGCCGTCCCACGGGTCGGAACCGAGCTGCTTCATGCCGAGCGAGATACGCTGGGTTTCAGGGTTGATCTTGACGATCTGCACTTCGACTTCCTGGCCGACTTCAACAACCTGCGACGGGTGGTTGATGCGCTTCCAGCTCATGTCGGTGACGTGCAGCAGGCCATCGATGCCGCCGAGGTCCACGAACGCACCGTAATCGGTGATGTTCTTGACGATACCTGTGCGGACGTCGCCTTCCTTCATGTCCGAGACGATCTCGGCGCGCTGTTCGGCGCGGCTCTCTTCGAGGATCGCACGACGCGAGACAACGATGTTGCCGCGTGTACGGTCGAGCTTGAGGATGGCGAACGGCTGGATTTCACCCATGAGCGGACCGACGTCGCGGACCGGGCGGATATCCACTTGCGAACCCGGCAGGAACGCGTTGACACCGCCGAGGTCGACCGTGAAGCCGCCTTTGACGCGTCCGGAAATGGCGCCTTTGACAGGCTCTTCCTTGGCAAAGCTGCGCTCGAGCTTGATCCAGCGCTCTTCGCGGCGGGCCTTGTCGCGCGAAAGGACAGCGTCGCCGAGGGCGTTCTCGATCCGGTCGAGATAGACATCAATGATGTCGCCGGCCTTGGGCTGCTCGTCTTCGAGGGCAAATTCCTTGGTCGGAATACGGCCTTCGGTCTTCAGGCCGATATCGACCAGGACGTTTTCGTTCTCGATGCCGATCACGGTGGCCGGGATAACCTGGCCTTCCTTCATCGCGCCCGCCGCAGCGGACGATTCGAACATCGCGGCGAAATCGTCGGTTGTTGGGTTCATTTTTTCAGTCATTGTCTCTCCGGGGACGGGGCGAACGGTTCAAGGCGGGCGTGCACCATTGCAGCCCGCGTCGGAACGACCCGTTAAAGTGGTCTGTCATCTTCAGAGCGGCACCATCTGTTTGGATTTGAGCCCTTGTGAGGCCCCTCAGACGGTCTTTCCACGGGCGAGAACGGCCTCAACGGCTGCGATCGCCTTCTCCACTGCGGCGTCTATAGTCAGATCAGTCGTATCGATCAAGACAGCATCTGCCGCAATCGTTGCCGGGGCATCCTTGCGCAACTGGTCGCGTTCGTCACGAATACGCAGATGCCGGATGACATCTTCGAGTGTCAGGCCAGGCTCAGTCGCAACCAGTTCCTTCCAGCGCCGGAAGCCGCGCTGTTCGACATTGGCGTCGATCCAGAGCTTCACGTCGGCGTCCGGTGCGATGACAGTGCCGATATCCCGGCCGTCGAGCAGGGCCCCGCCGGGCTGGGTGGCAAACGCCCGTTGCAGGTTGAAAAGCGCCCGGCGCACGTCCGGAATGGCCGCAACCTTGCTCGCCGCCTTGCCCGCCTCGCCCGTGCGAAGCTCTGAATCCCGGAATTTGGAGAGATCGAGCGAAGTGGCGATGGCCGCCAGGCCTGCGGAGTCGTCCAGCGCGACGCCCTGGTTCAGGGCGGCGACGGCGGTGGCCCGGTACAGGCAGCCGGTGTCCATGTGCGGCAGCGCATATTTCGCGGCGAGGCGCGTTGCGATGGTGCCTTTTCCCGAGGCCGTGGTTCCGTCGATGGCGATGATCATGCCGGCCTCTCGGATATGTCAGCTCCCAGGGACGCCATGTGGGAAAGGAAGTCCGGGTAGCTGGTGGCGATCATCGAGATGTCGTCGACGCTGACGGGCTGTTGCGCAGCGGTGCCGAGGACCAGGGCGCTCATGGCGATGCGGTGGTCGTGGCGGGTCTCGACGAGGCCGCCGCCGGGGGGAGGGCCGCCGCAACCCTGTACGGTGAAACCGTCCTCACGCTCTTCGGCCTCGACGCCATTGGCGCGCAGCATGTCGACCACGGCCTTCACCCGGTCGGTTTCCTTGACGCGCAATTCCTCAGCGCCGGTGACGCGGGTCTCGCCGGTGGCAAAGGCGGCGATCACGGCGAGGATCGGGAATTCGTCGATCATCGAGGCGACGAGGCGTTCGGGCACGTTGCGGCCGATCAGGGCGGCAGAGCCGGACTGGATGTCGATCAGGCGCTCGCCAGCCGCATCGCCGGTGTCTTCGGCGCCAAGGCGTGCGCCCATCAGTTCGGCAAGGTCGAAGAAGCCGGACCGGGTCGGGTTGGACATCACGCCTTCGACCAGGACATTGCCATCCGGCGAGATCAGGCCGGCGGCGATCAGGAAGGCGGCGGACGACGGATCGCCCGGAATGGCGGCCTCGATGGCGCTGAGCGGCTGGCGGCCGGGAAGCGAGATCGTGCGCGCCTGGCCGTCGCCCCGCTTGACGGCGACCTCGGCGCCAAACCCGCGCAACATGCGTTCGGTATGGTCACGGGTCGGCCTGGCTTCCTCGACAATTGTCGTGCCGTGCGCATTGAGGCCGGCGAGCATGACGGCCGACTTGACCTGCGCGGAGGCCTGCGGCGGGGCGTAGGTGATGGCCTTCAGGGCGTTCGTGCCGGTGAGACGGAAGGGCAGGCGGCCGTGGGGCTCGGCCGTGTCGGCAAGGCCCATCAGGCGCAGCGGGGCCAGGATGCGATTCATTGGCCGGGCGCTGAGGCTTTCGTCGCCGACGAGGTCGACCGTCAGGTCGTAGCCGGCCATCAGGCCCATCATCAGGCGCGAGCCGGTGCCGGAATTGCCGAAATCGAGCGGGGCGGCGGGCGAGGACAGCCCGCGCGGGCCGGTGCCGGTAACCTCCCACTGGCCGGGCCCGATGCGGGTGACAGTGGCGCCCAGCGCCTGCATGGCCGTGCCGGTGCGCAGTACATCGTCGCCTTCCAGCAGTCCCGTGAAGTGGCTCGTTCCGGCCGCGATTCCGCCCAGGATCAGGGCCCGGTGGCTGCACGACTTGTCGCCGGGCGCACGGATAACGCCTTTCAGGCGACTGACGGGGTGGCTGGTCCAGACCATGAGCAAATTCCGTTTGGGTGTTTTCAGCGTGAATTCGGGCTTTGACAGCGCGCGGCGTTCATGGCAAGCGCCCGCCCAGACCAAAATCATTGAAACCCGGAGGGAGCCGCCCCGTGTCGAAAGACAAACTCGGAACCAAGCAAGTCTGCCCAGACTGCGAAGCCCGCTTCTACGACCTCCACAAACGCCCGGCTGTCTGCCCCAAGTGCGGCAACGAGTTCGACCCCGAAGACGAAGTCATCAAGACCACGATCACCAAGGTGAAAGCCAAGGCTGCCCGTGCCGCCGTCAAGTCCGACGATGACGATGATGACGACGATGAAGACGACGAGGTCGCTGCCAAAGGCAAGGGCAAAGGCAAGGGCGACGATGACGACGACATCGACGACGATGACGAAGACGAAATCGACGACGAGGAAGACGCCAAGGAACTGGGCGGCGACGCAGCCGAAGTCATCCTGGAAGGCGCTGTCGACGATGACGAGGAAGAAGCGACAGGAACCAAGGTTCCCGCCGGCTTTACCGAAGAAGGCGTTGATGACGACGATGACGACGAAGACGATGTCGTTCTTCCGGACGATGATGACGCGTTCGATCTCGATGATGACGATGACGACGACGACGATCCGCTCGTGCTCGACGATGATGAAGATTAGGGCTTGAAAGGCGCGGTCTGCGCGTCTACTTCTCGCCTTCCCTGATCAGGGGCCATAGCTCAGTTGGGAGAGCGCTTGCATGGCATGCAAGAGGTCGTCGGTTCGATTCCGTCTGGCTCCACCATTCTTCCCTGATTTCAGCAGGGTCCGAATCGGGACCGCTGGACCCCGCCTGAGGCAGGGTCAGGGCAGTTTCCGGCCCATGCCACAGCCGCCTGTTAACCGCCGATGTGGCTGGTTTAGCGTCACTATTATGTGAACATTGTCTCACTTCCGCCGCATCCCGGCGCTTGAAGCGGCCACATTGCTCCCCCATTTTAAACGTGAACGAAGGGTCCGCCCCCTGAGGCAAGCAACCGGTTCCGGCGTTCGGTGTATCTGTCTTGTGACGGAAAGGAATGGAATGATGACGACTGAACTGAAAACGAACCCGTTTGAAAGCGAAGCCTTTGTCTACATCCGCCACCTGGATGCAGACGAATTGCAAAGCCTGCTGCCACCCAACGCAGTAGGCCAGATCAATGACCCCGACGAACTGTTCGTGGTCCTGTCGGCCGACGGGGTTCGCCTCGCCGTTGTCGAGGGGCGGGACGCGGCCGTTGCCGCGGCCCTGGCCAATGATCTCAAACCGCTGAGCGTGCACTGACGCACGGGCGGCAAACGCCGCCCTCTTGCTTTTCCCCGGATTGAAGTTGACACTCACGTCAACATTGATCCGGGGAGGACGCAGGCATGAAGTTCCAAGTCAGATTGGCAGTGGGATGCGCAGCGCTTGCGCTCGCCGCCTGTGGGCCGAAGGACGCCGCCATACCCGGCGACGCGACGCCCGGGCTGCCGGGCGTGCTGTCGGCGGAAGGCGATTTCGGATCGACCCTCCAGCTTGCGCTGATCGAGGCGAAGCCGGGTGACACGATCCGCCTGCCGGAAGGCATTTTCATGCTGGATACCGGCCTGTCGCTGGATGTTGACGGCGTCACCGTCCTCGGCGCCGGGCAGGACAAGACAATCCTCGACTTTTCCGGCCAGACCGGTGCGGGCGAAGGCCTGCTGGTGACCGCTGACGATGTCACACTGATGGCGTTCGCCATTCGTGACACCAGGGGTGACGGGATCAAGTCAAAAGGGTCCGACCGGATCACCTATCGCGACCTGACGGTCGACTGGCCGGGCGAACCGGACGAGGAGAACGGCGCCTATGGCGTCTACCCGGTCGAATCGGAAGACGTGCTGATCGAGAACGTGACCGTTCGCGGCGCATCCGACGCCGGCATCTATGTCGGCCAGTCGCACAATATCATCGTGCGCAACTCGATTGCCGAATACAATGTCGCCGGGATCGAGATCGAGAATTCCACCAATGCCGACGTCTATGGCAACGTGGCGCGCGACAATGCCGGCGGCATCCTGGTGTTCGACCTGCCGGACCTGCCAATGGTCGGCGGGCATTCGACACGCATCTTCAACAACCAGATCGTCCACAACAACACGCGGAACTTCGCGCCGGTGGGCAATATCGTGGCTGGTGTGCCGTCGGGTACGGGTGTCATCGTCCTCGCCAACAGGAACGTGCATGTGTTCGACAATGATTTCGCCGACAATCGCACGGCGCATGTGCTGCTGACGGCCTATGGCGAGCCCTTCACGGACGCGCGCTACAACCCGTTGCCGCGCGATATCGTGGTGCGCAACAATCGCTGGACCGGTGGCGGCGAAGACCCGCAGGGAGACCTGACGGCGGTCGCGCAGGCGTTAGGCGGAACGTTGCCCGCGATCGTCACCGATGGCGTCACGAAATGGCCGGGCGCCGAAGCGGCACGGGTGAACATCGTTGTCGACGAAGACCCGGCTGTCGGCTTCCTCAATCTCGGTGTCGGCGCCTACCCGCTGGATCCGGCGACGCTTGCGCCCAGCACGGATCGGCCGCGCGGCCTGGCAGTGGCCGAGCCTGGCGCGGTCAAGCTGCCACAGGATGCCGGAGCCGAATGAAGCAGTTTGCGTGTCTTGCGGCAGCGCTCGTCCTGCTCGCGGCCTGCGGAGCCAGGGGCGGCGAAGCGGCGCGCAGCCCAGGCCCCGACCTGTCGGTCGTGCTTGCGGAGACGCCCGCGCCGACCCTTGCAGACTACGGATTCTTCAAGGATGCCGCAGCCGAAAAGCCGGCGGACGGCGTGGTTGCCTATGACCTGATCAATCCGCTGTTTTCAGACCATGCCCTCAAGCACCGGTTCGTTTTCGTGCCTCAAGGCCGGACGGCTGCCTATTCCGATACGGCCGCGATGGACTTTCCCGTCGGTACGGCCCTGATCAAGACGTTTGCGTTCGCGCCAGACCTGCGCACGCCCGAGGTGGGCCAGTACAAGGTGGAGACGCGTGTCCTTATCCGGAAGGAAGACGGCTGGGCGGCCTTTCCCTACGCCTGGAACGCGGCGGGCACCGTGGCGACCTATGCGCCGACCGGTGGGACACGGAAGGTCTCTGTCACCACCGCGGCCGGCGCGTCGCTTGTGATCGACTATGCCATCCCCAACAAGAACCAGTGCAAGACCTGCCACCAGGACGGCGAGGCGGTGCTGCCGATCGGGCCCAAGGCACGCAACCTGAACCATGACGGCCCGGCCGGTGTGAACCAGCTGGTGGACTGGCGCGCGCGCGGCATGCTGGACGGCTTGCCCGGTCATCCGCCCGTCGCCCCGGCCATCCATGACGTCCGCCTGCCGGTCGCAGACCGGGCCAGGGCCTATCTCGACATCAATTGCGGTCATTGCCACAAGGCGACCGGGTCGGCGTCGAATTCCGGCCTGTGGCTCGATTCAGGTGAAACGTCGCCGGTGCATATCGGTGTCGGCAAGCACCCGACGGCAGCCGGACGCGGGGCGGGCGACAGCCTTTACGTCATCGCGCCCGGCGCGCCGGACCAGTCGATCATGGTCTACCGGATGGCGTCGACCGAGCCGGGCGTGGCCATGCCGGAACTCGGCCGCACCGTCGTCGACGAGGACGGCGTGGCGCTGGTGCGCGAATGGATCGCCAGCATGGACGCGGCAGAATTGCCGTGAGCCGGCAGACGCTGTAAAGCCGCGTCATGACGATACAGATTCTCGTGGATGCAGATGCCTGCCCGGTGAAGGACGAGGTCTATCGCGTTGCGATCCGCCACGGCGTGCCGGTCACCATCGTCGCCAATTCCTATATCCGCATTCCCGAACACAGGCTGATCTCGCGCCAGATCGTCAGCGACAGCTTCGATGCAGCCGATGACTGGATCGCCGAACAGGCGGATGCCGACGCGGTGGTGATCACGGCGGATATCCTGCTGGCCGACCGCTGCCTGAAGGCGGGCGCACGGGTGATCGGGTCGACGGGCAAGCCGTTCACCGATGATTCCATCGGTGCGGCAGTGGCGACGCGGGCCATCCTGGCCGACCTGCGCGTCGGCATCAGCGAAACAGGAGCGCCGCGCGGCGGCGGTCCGGCACCCTTCACCAAGGCCGACCGGTCGCGCTTCCTGTCGGCGCTGGACGAGGCACTGGTCGCGCTGAAGCGGGGCCGCTGAGCGCCTTGCGCTGCGTCGGCCTTCTTGCGAAGACGGACGCGCATGTGCGCCGGCCCGGCGCCCCAGACCCGGAGAGCACTTGAGCCAGCCATCCATCCGTTTCGAGATCCGTGAGCCGTTTGGCGAGATCATTCTCAACAAGCCCGACAAGCGCAATGCCCTGTCAGTCGACATGTGGGCGGCGATCCCTGAACTGATCGAACGCGCCGTGGCGGCCGAGACCGTCAAGATCGTGCTCATCCATGGTGGGGACGCGGGCGCGTTCGCCGCCGGGGCCGATATTTCCGAATTTCCGACCATCTATTCGACACCGGAAAGCGCCGCCGCAGCAGGCGAGACGATCGAGGCCGCACTTGGCGCGGTCGAGACCTGCCCGAAGCCGGTCATCGCCGCCATCGAAGGCGCCTGTGTCGGCGGTGGCACGAGCCTCGCCATGGCGGCCGACCTGCGCGTGGCAGGCGAAACGGCGCGCTTTGGCATCACCCCGGCCAAGCTCGGCATCGTCTATCCCGTGGGCGACACGCGGCGCCTCGTGGCCGCGATGGGCGCGGCCCGGGCCAAGGATGTCCTGCTGACGGGGCGGATATTTGACGCGGCCGAGGCGGCGACACTCGGCCTGCTGAACCGGACGGTTCCTGCGGGCAGCGCGCTGGCCGGCGCCCGTGAACTGGGAGAGGCCATCGCGGCCAATTCGCAATGGTCTGCCCGCGCGATCAAGCAGATGGTCGCGGGCGTCACGGCCGGATGGGACGAGACCAGCGCCGAGGCGCAGGCCCTGTTCCTCGCCGGTTTTGCCAGCGAGGACTTCAAGGAAGGCTATACCGCCTTCCTCGAAAAGCGCCCGGCGAGATTCACCTTCAAATGATGACGAGCCATGACAGTCTTGCGACCGGCTTTGCCGCGTTGCGCGCCTTGAAGCCGGGCCCTGCGCGGCTCTACCTGGCCGGATGCAGCGGCGAGCCCGCCGGGCTGTTCGACGTCATGGGCGCCGAACCGGACCTGGCCCGCGACCTGACATTCGTGGGGGTGCCGGTGCCCGGCATCAACCAGATCGACTGGACCAGCCTTCATGCAAGTGCGCGGGCGGAAATGCCGTTCATGTATGGCGCCATGCGTGCCGGGTTCGAGGCTGGCAGGATCCAGTTGCGCCCGATGCATTACAGCGACAGTTTCCGGCAGATCCAGGCCGGGCCGATTGACCTTGGCGTCGTCATGGTGTCGCCGCCGGACGCCGATGGCCGGGTCAGTCTCGGCCTGTCTGCGGATTTTTCGGGTGCGGTTCTGGCGCGTCCGGACATTCCGGTCATGGCGATCATCAACCCGCGCATGCCGGCACCTGCCGATGCACCGCGCGTGGCGTTGACCCGCTTCGCTGTCGTGGTCGCGGACGACACGCCGCTGGTCGGCCTCGCGGAAACGGCGCTGCCGCCGGTATTCGCGCAGATCGGCGAGCAGATTGCGGATCTGGTCGCAGGCAAGGCCGCCTGCCTCCAGTTCGGGATCGGCAACGTGCAGCAGGCCGTGCTGAAGGCCCTGTCCGAGGCGGGCGGGCCGGCGAACCTGCGGATTCATTCCGGCCTTGTGACCGATCCGGTCCTCGGCCTGATCGATGCGGGCCGCGTCGTCGATGCGCCGGGCGCGATCCTGACCGGCGTCGCCGTGGGCACCGACGAACTCTACCAGCGGGTCGCGCGCGACCACCGCTTCAGGTTCCGCGGCGTCGACATCACCCACGGCATCGACGTGCTGTCCGGCATTCCGGATTTCGTGGCGATCAATTCGGTGCTCGAGGTCGACCTGTTCGGGCAGGCGAATGCGGAATTCCTGAAGGGGCGGCAGGTATCGGGGATCGGAGGTCTCGCGAACTTCCTGCGCGGGGCAGCGGCGTCGCAGGGCGGCATGCCGGTCGTGGCGCTGCCGTCGTCGGCGGCGAAGGGGCGGGTGAGCCGGATCGTGCCCCGGCTCGGCCCGGATGCTGTCAGCGTGCCGCGCTCTGACATTGCCTGGGTGGTGACAGAGCATGGCGCGGTCAACCTGCGCGGTGCGAGCCTTGATTCCCGCGCGGAGAGGCTGATCTCGATTGCCGACCCGGCTCACCGGGACAGCCTGGCCAATGCCTGGGCGGAGATGCGGGCCGGGTTCTAGAGGTTGAGCTGGGTCTGCGTGGTCAGGCTGACCAGCTTGCCGTCAACCGTTTCCACCCGTGTCTGCCAGACCTGCAGGCGCCGGCCGACACTGATGGGCAGGGCCGTGGCACGCAGGACCGTGCCGGTTGGTGCCGCTGAAATGAGGTTGGTCTTGCTCTCAGTCGTGGTCGTGCCCTTGGCGCCGTCCGGCAGGTTCAGGAAGGCGGCAACGGCGCCCGCGCAATCGGCCAGCGTCATCAGGAAGCCGCCATGCGCGATGCCGCCCGCCGTGCACTTGTCAGCCTCGACGGTAACCTCGGCGACCACCTTGTCCTTCGTGGCCTCGACCATTCTGAGGCCGATCATGCCGGCAAACGGCATGGAGGCAATGATGGCCTGCATGGGATCCCTGGTCATGGCTTGCACTCCTTCGGCAAGGTCTCAGGCTACCTGCTGACGGGGAAGGCGGTCAAACCGGAAATCTGCCGGAACGTGCCACCGACAGCGATCATTTGCCCTTAACGCCTGTCATGCTAAAGCGCTGCGGATGAACGGTATCACACTCCACAAGGGCGACCTGCCCGCGAACATCGATTTCGGGGCCATCGTGGCCATCGACACCGAAGCCATGGGCCTGAACCCGATGCGTGACCATCTCACGCTGGTCCAGCTGTCGGCCGGCGACGGCACGGCGCACATTGTCCAGCTCGGGCGCGATTTCAACTGCCCGAACCTGAAGGCTCTGCTGTCCGATCCGAAAGTGATCAAGCTGTTCCATTTTGCCCGGTTTGACGTGGCGATGATCAAGCGCTGGCTCGGCGTGGACTGTGCGCCCATCTGGTGCACCAAGATCGCCTCGAAACTCGCCCGCACCTATACCGATCGGCATGGCCTGAAGGATGTCGCGCGCGAAATTGCCGGGATCGATCTCTCGAAAGCCCAGCAAAGCTCCGACTGGGGCGCGGCGGACCTGACAGATGCCCAGCTGCAATATGCGGCCTCCGACGTCTTCTACCTGCACACGATCAAGGCCGGGCTGGAAGCGATCCTGGTCCGCGAAGGCCGGCTGCAGCTTGCCGAGGCGTGTTTCGCCTTCCTTCCGACCCGTGCGGCGCTGGACCTTGCCGGATGGGCCGAACAGGACATTTTCGCTCATAGCTGACACAAGTGTCATGTGCTGGGCGCTTTTGTTTCGGGTCTATCGCGGGTAAACACAGGCTGTAACACCTGTCACAGGCCGCCATCACCATCATGGACGCAGTCAAGCATCACGACCCGGCATCGCTCTGGGTTCCGCGTCGGCAGATGACGCTGGCGCAGGCGCGCAAGCGCTCGGAGATCGTGCGGATATTGCGGGTCCTGTTCATGGCCGGCGCAGCCATTTCGATCGGCTTTTTTGTCGGCTACCTGATCAAGAGCGCCATTACCCGGGACGCTGTCCCGGTGGAGATTTCAGGTGATGCCGTCATCACCATGCTGAATCCGCGGTTTGCCGGCCGCGATTCGACCGGCCAGAGCTTCACGATCACGGCCGCATCGGCCCGGCGCAAGCCGCTGTTGGATAATGCGGTCGACCTGGTCAATCCGGTGCTGCGGGACGCGGCAGGCAGCGAAGTGCGCGCCCCGCGGGGCATGTACGACCGGGATGCCGGCATTCTCGAACTCTATGATGACGTGCATATCAGCGACATGTCGGGATATTCCTTCAGCACGGCCGGTGCCCGCGTGCATGTCGGCAAGGACTGGGTCGAAGGCCTTTCGCCGCTTCAGGGCAAGGGACCGCTCGGCGACATAAAATCGGATTCCTACGAGATTCTAGAGGGTGGCAACCGCGTGGTGTTTGAGGGTAATGTCAAAACAGTGATTTACCCGGTGCAGCCTGATGCACCGGAAACCGTTGAAGGTGATGCAGATGGCAATCCTTAAATATTTCGGCGCCGCGCTGGCGGTGTCCGTCTTGGGCGCGCCTGCGCTGGCACAGATATCGTCCGAAGGCGGCCCCATCTATATTGATTCCGAGCGCACCGAGAGCCTCGAGAAAGAGCGCAAGGTGCTGCTGATCGGCAATGTCGACATCCAGCAGGGCACCGCCCGCCTGAGGGCCGATACGGTGACAATCATCTTTGCCGGCAAGTCCGGCGCCGGGTCCACCGGCATCGGTGCCGGGTTCGGCCAGATCCAGACCATGCTGGCCGAGGGCAATGTCTTCTATGTGACGCCGGAACTGAAGGCCAAGGGTGACCGCGGCGTGTATGATGCCAAGATCGACACGATCACGATGACAGGCCATGTCGCCCTGTTGCGCGAACGGGATGTGGCCGAAGGTGAAACCCTGCGAATGGAGATCGGCAACCGCCGGACAACGCTCGATGGAGGCAACGGCCGGACCCGCATGGTGATCGAACCGGACCGGGAAACGGCCTCGAACTGAAAAATTCAAGCAAAGCCGTGAAGCCGATCTTAAGTATGTCAGGCTATGCCTTTGGCGGGGCGGTGACATTGCCCGCAAACTGGGACAAATTCGTGAGATGAGTGAAGTGGCCGAAGGCCTTGTCGTTGAGAATATTGCCAAATCCTTTGGCAAACGACAGGTGGTGCGCGACGTCTCCTTGTCCCTGCAGCGCGGGGAAGTTGTCGGCCTGCTTGGACCCAACGGGGCCGGCAAGACGACCTGCTTTTACATGATCATGGGCCTGATTGGTGCAGATTCCGGTTCGATCTCGATCGACGGCGAAGATGTGACCCGCCTGCCCATGTACCAGCGCGCACGCCTCGGCGTGGGCTATCTTCCCCAGGAAGCCTCGATTTTCCGTGGCATGAGCGTGGAAGAAAATGTGATGGCCGTGGCGGAACTGGTCGAAAAGGACCGGTCAGCCCGCATGGCACAGGTCGACAGCCTGCTCAGCGAACTGCATGTGGAACATCTGCGCGGCCAGGCGGCCACGTCCCTTTCGGGGGGTGAACGTCGCCGGGTCGAGATTGCACGTGCACTCGCCTCCCGTCCGAGCTTCATGCTTCTGGACGAACCGTTCACCGGCATTGACCCACTCGCCATCTCCGACATTTCCGAACTTGTCCGCTATCTGAAGCAGCGTGGCCTGGGCGTCCTGATTACGGACCACCAGGTGCGCGAAACGCTGCAGATCGTCGACCGGGCCTATGTGATGTATGATGGCGAAGTCCTGTTCAACGGCACACCTGAAGACGTGCTGAAGAACGAGGAAGTACGCCGGGTCTATCTGGGTGAACAGTTCGCCGCTTAATCTAACAGGGTGCGGGCTTAGGAATGAAACAATCACTCGACATGCGCCAGGGCCAGTCCCTGGTGATGACGCCCCAGCTCCAGCAGGCGATCAAGCTGTTGCAGTTGTCCAACCAGGAATTGGCAGAATTTGTCGAAGCCGAGATCGAGCGCAACCCGCTGCTCAACAAGGCCGAGGAAAACGCTGAATCCGCCGACCAGGCCGAGGCGCCCACCCGCCGCGAGCAATTGTCGCTGGATGACACGTCGGGTCTCGGTACGGCGCGCGACCAGCTCGACGCGCCGGGCGAGGACGTCTTCGAACCCGGCACCGGATCGGACGCCGCCATGCCCGCCGAAGGGTCCGGCCCGTCAGCCACGACCGACTGGTCGAACGCAACCGGCGGCAGCTTCAGCGGCGACGACTATGACGTCACCGCCAACATGTCGACCGATATCAGCCTGCAGGAACACCTGCACAACCAGCTCAACATTGCGGGCTTTTCAGCGGCTGACCGGCTGATCGGTGCCCGCCTGATCGATGAGACCGACGAAGCCGGCTACCTGCGCGCATCCCTGGCCGACATTGCCGAAGCGCTCGGCGCCGACGAAGCGAACGTGGAAGCGGTCCTCGCCGTCTGCCAGGGCTTCGAACCGACCGGCGTGATGGCGCGCTCGATCCCCGAATGCCTGACCCTGCAACTGAAGGACCGCGGCCGGTTCGATCCGGCGATGGAGGCCATGCTCGCCAATCTCGACCTGGTGGCGAAGCACGACCTGAAGGCGCTTGCCGATGTGTGCGGTGTCGACAAGGCCGACCTGCTGGACATGCTGGCAGAGCTGCGCCAGCTCAGCCCGAAGCCGGGCGGCGGATTTTCCAGCGATACGAGCGTCGCCGTGGCCCCCGACGTCTTCGTCCGGGAATTGCCGAACGGCATGTTCGCGGTCGAACTGAACGCTGAAACGCTGCCGCGGGTGCTGATGGACAAGGCATACTATGCCGAAGTCACCGCCATCCCGATGCGCGACCAGGAGAAGGAGTTCATCTCCGAATGTGCCGCCAACGCGACCTGGTTGATCAAGTCGCTCGACCAGCGCGCCCGGACGATCCTGAAAGTGGCGAGCGAGATCGTGCGCCAGCAGGATGCCTTCTTCGCGCATGGCGTCGCTCACCTGCGGCCGCTGAACCTGAAGCAGGTTGCCGACGTGATCGAGATGCATGAATCAACCGTCAGCCGCGTCACGTCGAACAAGTACATGGCCACCCCGCGCGGCTTTTTCGAACTGAAATACTTCTTCTCGGCCTCGATTCCGGCAACCGGGGGCGGCGAAGCCCACTCGGCTGAAGCGGTCCGTCACCGGATCAAGATGCTGATCGACGGCGAGCAGGAAGACGGCGTCCTGTCGGATGACCAGATTGTCGAGATCCTGACCAGCTATGGTATCGACATTGCCCGCCGCACGGTGGCGAAATACCGCGAGAGCCTGAACATCCCCTCCAGCGTCCAGCGCCGCCGCATCAACCGCGCCAGCGCCTGAGGGCCTATTCGACGACCGGGATTTCGGGTTCGAACATTGCGTTGAGATAGGCTGCCAGGCGCACGCCGCCCTGTGACAGGCGCTGTTTCAGGATGGGCCGGGCCTGGTAGACATAGTCCCATGACAGGATCTGTGTGTCCGGATAGATCGTGTCGCGGATGGCGGCGCTCTCATCTGCCCACTCGGCGGGCCGGGCCTTCGCCCATTCGGCCAGCTGGTCGGACGTGATCTTCTGCACCAGCCAGGCGGTCCATTCGGTATAGGACAGTTCCTCGTACTGGATCAGTTTCTCGTCCCAGACTTCGTGCAGGTTGCTCATTTCCTCGAAGAAGGTGCAGATGAACTGGTTGCCGCCCCGGTCGGTGCCATTGCCGGCATGCAGCGGCTGGTGCAGGTCGCCGACGAGGTGGACGATGAAGCGCAGCGCCAGCTGGCGGTCTTCCAGCGGCGCCGCCGGGTCGATCGCGATGGCCCGGAACTTTTCCAGCGCCGTGATCGCGTTGCCTTCCGTGGGCGCGGTTATCTCATCATAGGTCATGCCTTGCGGGATCGTGACATAGTGCCAGGGATTGGCTTCCGAGCGCCAGAACGGATCAGGGCTGGAGCGCATGAAATCGGCCCAGTCGGCGGCCTCGGCAATCCCTTCCGGGCCGAGGATGCCGTGGATCGCCTGGTCGGCTGACCCGCTGAGATAGTGCTGGGCAATTTCGGCGGTCACCCGGTGGCCTGTCTTGCCCCATGCATGGGCCGGCAGGACGAGGGACAGGGCGATGACAAGCGGCGCGATGAGGCGGTTCATGAAGCAGTCTCCGGGCTGGCAGGGCAGGGTGACCTGAAAGCCATTTGCGCCTGCCGGTCAATGCTGCTGCGCCGATTAAGATGGCGCAGAGGCGAGCAACCGGTCAACGTCGGCGCGGTGCGGCAGGCTGGGCTGGGCGCCGGGCCGGGTACAGGCGAGGGCACCGGCCGTGACGGCAAAGCGCAGCGCATCAGCCTCGGGCATGCCCTCGATCAGCGCCACCGTGAGTGCCGCCGTGAACGTGTCACCGGCGCCGACCGTATCGACCACCTGCACCTGCGGCGGCGTCGCCCGGGCAATCTCGGCGCCGTTGCGGTAGAGCACGGCCCCTTCGGCCCCGATCGAGACTGCGACCAGCGCGCCGGTCCGGTGCACGGCATCGCCATAGAACGCCGCCTCGGTCTCATTGACGCTGATCAGGCTTGCCCGGTCTAGCAGGGCATCCGGCACCGGCATGGCTGGCGCGAGATTCAGGCTGACGAAACCGGTCGCCTTGACGGCCGCTGCCAGCAGCGTGTCCGTGCTGATCTCAAGTACGCCCATCATGTCGGTGATCGCCTGGTTCTCGACATCGGCAGGCCGCAGCGCAGCATTGGCGCCAGGACAGACAACGATCTGGTTCTCGCCATCGGCCGAGACCGCGATCAGGGCGACACCGGTCGTCTCGCCGTTGATATGCTGGACACCCGACAGGTCGACCCCGCCGGCCTGCAACAGGCGCAGGGCCTCTTCGGCCATGTCGTCGGCCCCGACCGCGCCGACCAGCTTGACGTCTGCGCCGAGGCGACGGGCCGCGAGGGCCTGGTTTGCCCCCTTGCCGCCGGGATGGCGGGCCAGCCGTGCACCGGTCACCGTCTCACCCGGCCGGGGCAGGGCCGCGCCGGTGGCGACGATATCGAGGTTGATGGACCCGGTGACGGTGATCATGACGCCACCAGCGATTCAACGAGGGCGAAAAAGGCGTCCGCGTCGGCAGATGTCACCCAAGTGTGCGGGCCGTCCGCCTGCGCTGAGACCTGTGTCTTGCCGAACCGGTCGCCGGGCTCGGTCACGACGCTGACACGCGCCGCGTACCCGGCGAACAGGTCTGGCGCCAGCATGTAGGCGATGGTCGACGGGTCGTGCATCGGTGTCATCTGCCCGCCTTTCCAGCGCGCTTCAAGCGTGTTGGCCGCGTCCAGCAGTTTCGCCATGATCGCCGGGCGCTCTCCTGGCAGCGCGCGGATCGCCGCGACGCGCTCCGGCTCGGCGCGCACCGTATGCGTCACGTCGAGATTGAGGACGGCAGCGGGCACGCCGCTGTCGAACACGACCGCGCCGGCATGCGGGTCGGCGAACAGGTTGAACTCGGCATGCGGCGTGATGTTGCCGCCGGCCGTATCGGCCCCGCCCATGATGACCAATTGGGCGATCCCGCGGGCAATGTCCGGCGCCATGACCAGCGCAGCGGCGATATTGGTCAGCGGGCCGGTCACCACGACCGTGTATTCACCGGGGGCTGCTGCCTGCAGCATGTCGATCAGTTGCGTCACGGCATGCGGACGGGCGAGCGGCGTATCCGGCTCGAACGGGTCGAGGCCGGCAATGCCGCTCTCGCCGTGAAAATCCTCTGCCGTCACCGGCGCCCGCAGGATCGGCCGCGGACAGCCGGCAAACACCGGCACGTCCGTCCGGTCAATGATCTGGCACATCATGCGCGCATTGCGGCTGGTCAGGTGCAGCGGCACGTTGCCGGCCACGGTGGTGATCGCGCGCACGTCGAGCGCAGGGCTCGCCAGCGCCATCATCAGCATCACGGCGTCGTCCACGCCGGGGTCGCAATCGATTATCAGCGGCCGCGCCGTCATGATCTGGTCCGTTCCCTTGTTTTTACTGATCCTTTCACCCGTATCGCGCCAAGGCAAGATTGCGCCGCACATGACGGGCGTGTTACCGGTCAGGCAACTCCAGAAACCGTGTGGACCCTCCGTGACAGATGCGCCCCTGCCCGTCCTGACCCGCCTGCTGGAAGCGGCCCGCGCTGCGCGCCTCAACGCCCATGCGCCCTATTCGAAATTCCGGGTAGGCGCCGCCGTTCTGGATGAAAATGGCACCATATCGGCCGGCTGCAACATGGAGAATGCCGCCTATCCGCTCGGCACCTGTGCCGAAGCGGTGGCGCTCGGTGCGATGGTGGCATCCGGCGGGCGCGAATGCCGCGCGATCCTGATCGTGGCTGGCGGCGACACGCTGATCACGCCGTGCGGCGGCTGCCGCCAGCGCATCGCCGAGCTCGCGGTGCCCGCCACGCGGATCTATTGTGCGGCTGCCGAAGGTGACGCGATCAGCCAGGTGACCGTCGACGACCTGCTGCCGAACAGCTTTCGCCTTTAGGAGGCGACGTCCGCCGGGCGGGCCTTGAGATCGTCCAGCATGGAGCGGTAATTGGCGGGGATCTCCGGCGCGTCGAGGTGCAGGCCATAGCCGTCGAACACCATGTCGATCGTCACGCGCTCCTTCTTCCGGCCGACAAGGCGCGCCACCATGCGGCTTTCGGCAACCACCTTGCCGCCCGAGACGAACGTGTGCCGGAACAGGATATAGCTGCCCTCCCAGCCGACCGGTTCTGTGCGCACCTCGAACTTCTGGGGGAACTGCATCATCCGGTAGAAGGTCAGCGCCTCGGCCTGGATGACCGGCATCCAGCCGCGCTTGCGGAAAACATGCAGGAACCCGGTGCGCGCGATATAGTTCAGCATGGCAAGATCGGTGAACGAGGAATAGCGCGAATTGGTCATGTGACCCATCGGGTCCTGGTCGCCCAGCCAGACGGCCGAGCGGATGACATGCACGTCAAACGGCTCCGTGCGCCGGCCTGAAAAATAGGCCGGGAGGAAGATCCTGAGGAACCTGAAAAAGAGGTTCATGGCTGGTTGCCCATCCCGTTGCTTTTGCCCGGGCCTGTTGCAAGGACGGGGCCGCCCGCAAGGGTGCCAGCGACAAACTAACAAAACATGTGAACGCAGTGCGTCCGGCGCGCATGCCGGCGCCGCCGCAGCAGGCCCCAGCGCAAAATTCCCCGAAGAGTGGAATCGCATCAACCGATGGTAAACATTGCGGTCCTTGATGAGCCGATCGCCACGTCTCGGAAGGAATGGTGCACCCAACAGGATTTGAACCTGTGACCTCTGCCTTCGGAGGGCAGCGCTCTATCCAGCTGAGCTATGGGTGCCTAAGTGGAGCCGTCTTTAGGCCAAGCCGGGCAGGGGTGCAACGGGGCAATGGCCGGTCCGTGCCGGGGCATCGTTTGCAGGGGCCTGAAATTCGGCTAGGCAGGCAGAGCCAATAAGAGGACTCCCTGTCATGTCTTTCCTGCGTCCGGCCCTTGTGGCCCTTTCAGCGCTTGTCCTGATCGGCCTGCCGGCCTGTTCCAGGGAGGCCGAACCGGCCGCCCCGGTCTCGCCCGAGGCCGCCGCCGCAGCTGCAAAGGCAGAGGCCGATGCCGCAGTCGCCGCTGCGCTGGCCGAGGCAAAGGCCTCGCGCGGGGCTGGCGAACCGGCGGTCTGGGTGCTGCGCGATGCCGATACCACCCTCTACATCATGGGCACGGTCCACCTGTTGCGTCCGGAGGTCGCCTGGCGCAGTGACGAGATCGACGCGGCGCTGGCAGCGGCCGACACGCTGGTCCTGGAGGCCGACACGACGAGCCCTGCGGCCGGGCCGGCGATGATGAGATTCGTCCGCGAGGAAGGCCTGTTCAGCGATGGTGGCCAGCTCACCAACCTGCTGGACCCCACCGAAATGGTCGAACTGCAGGACGCGCTCGACTATGTCGGCCTGCCGCTCGGCTCGGTCCAGCCCATGCGGCCCTGGTTTGCGGCCGTGAACCTGTCGGTCATGCAGATGACCAAGGACGGGTTTGACCCCAATGCCGGCGTCGAACAGGTCCTGGTTGCCGAGGCCGTTCGCGACGGCAAGGCCCTCGCCTATCTCGAAACGGTCGACGACCAGCTCGGCCGGCTGGCGGGCCTGCCGGATTCCGTCCAGGTCGACTTCCTGATGACGTCGGTGGAATCGATCGACGAGAGCGCTGTCATGCTCGACGCGATGGTCGATGAATGGATCGACGGCGATGTCACCGGCCTCGGCCTGCTGCTCGCCAATCCGGCGATGATCGGTTCGGACGAGATCTATGATGCCCTGCTGAAATCGCGCAACGAGATCTGGGCGCCGAAGATCGCGGCCATGCTCGATACGCCCGGCACCCGGCTCATCGCTGTCGGCGCCGGCCATCTCGCCGGGGACGACAGCGTGATCGCCATGCTCAGGCAGCAGGGGCTTGAAGTGACCGGGCCATAGGCGCACAGGCGGCTTTCCGCCGCGAGGACAGGCCTGCGTTGCGTGGCACGCTGGCGACGGGGGAGGGCCGCTTCGTGCCATGCGGCTGTGCCAGGGCAACGGTTCTGTAGGGGCGGGTTTCTTGTCGGGTCAGGCGTCGCCGAACAGGTGCGCGGCGATGGCGTCATGGCTCGCGAAGGCAGCGGCCGCGCCGGCCTCGACAAGGCGTGCGGCAAGCCCGGAATCGGCATGGCCCCCGCCGGTATAGCCGAACGCCGTCATGCCTGCGGCCCGCGCCGCGCGCACGCCGTTGACGCTGTCCTCGATCACCAGGCAGGCGTCCGGCCGGGCGGAGATGTTACGGGCGGCAAACAGGAACAGGTCCGGTTCCGGCTTGCCACGGGCAACCTGGTCGGCCGAATAGATGTGCGGTGCAAAGGTGTCCGTCAGGCCGGTAAGGTCGAGTTTCCGGTGCAGGCGCGGCGTCGCCGACGATGACGCCACGGCCACCGGCCCGGCAAAGCGGCCTGCCAGCGCGGTCGCCCCGGCCAGCGCCGCGAGTTCTGCCTCGATCCGGGGCCAGGCGCGGGCATTCAGGCGCTCACCGAAATCCTCCGGGAAAGGCCCCTTGCCGAGACGGGCATAGTCGCCTGCCAGCGCGGCGCGGAAATCCGGCCCGCCGAGCCCGACAAACCGCGTCAGGTAGGTCTCGCGGTCGTAGGCCAGGCCCAGCTCGGCGAGGAATTCGATCTCGACGGCGACATGGATCACCTCGGAATCGACCAGCACGCCGTCACAATCGAATATCAGGGCATCGAAATTCCGCATCGGCACGGCTCAGGCCAGCGTTGCCGACCGGCGCAATGCCAGCAGCGCCTGTTCCATCACGCCGTCGCTGGACGCGCAGACGATCTGGCCGCCGAGCTTCGGTTCGTTGCCCCGCCAGTCGGTGGCAATGCCACCGGCGCCGCGCACGACCGGGATCAGGGCGGCAACGTCCCAGGCTTTCAGGCCGGATTCCGCGACGAGGTCGATCGTCCCGCCCGCGAGGCGGGCATAGGCATAGGCATCAAGGCCGTAACGCGTGATCCGGGCGGTGGCGCGCAGGTGGGTCCAGGCGCCCTGTTCGGCCGGGTTGAACATGAATGCGTCGGTGGTCGCAATGGTGGCCTCGCGCAGGTCGCTGCACGCCGACACGCGGATCGGCGTCTGCGTTCCGTCCTTCACCAGCGCGGCGCCGCCCGGCCAGCCGAGATAGCGTTCGCCGAGCACCGGCTGGTCGATCACGCCAATCAGCGGCACGTCGTCCGGGCCGACCAGGGAAATCAGCGTCGTCCAGACCGGCAGGCCGGCAATGAAGGCCCGCGTGCCGTCGACCGGGTCGATCAGCCAGCGATAGCCGCTGCTGGAGGGCGTCTCGGGATACTCCTCGCCGGTCACGCCGTGGTGCGGGCGCTCAGCCTCGAGAATCGCGCGAATTGCCCGTTCGGCGGCCCGATCAGCCTCGGTGACGGGGTCGAAGGGGGCTTTTGCGGGGATAGAGGGGGTCGCTGTCGGTTGCGGACGGGCGGCAGGCTGCGCGGCGGGCGGGCCGCCTGCCTTGTTGTCCACGCCTTTCAGCGCACGAAAATGCGGCCGGATGGCTATCCAGGCCGCATCTGCGAGCCGCCCGGCGAGGGTCAGCTCATCTTCAAGGGTAAAACCGTCAGGCATCCGGCAGGGCTAGCCATGCCGGGTGCCGGGCGTCAAGCGGCGCCGTGGCTCGACTGGTCGCCTTCAAGGGCCTTGGCCAGCTCCAGCAGGCGTTTGCGCGGCCGTTCACCAAGGCGGTAATAGGCCCGCACCAGTTCCAGCGTCTCTTTCTGCGAGAGGATGTCGGTGCCCATGTGCTCGGCATCATTGGCGGCATCCGGGGCATCAGCGGCTGGAATGCCGTCAAAGAAGTATTGCACCGACACGTTCAGGGCGCGCGACAGTTCGTACAGGCGCGAAGACGTGATGCGGTTGGCGCCACACTCGTATTTCTGGATTTGCTGGAACCGCACACCCACCTGGCTTGCCAGGTCTTGCTGGGTCATGCCCAGCAGCCGGCGGCGGCGGCGGAGGCGCTTGCCCACGTGCAGATCGGTTTCATCAGCCATTACTTGCTCCAAACGCTACAGAGACCGCTAACAGTCCCAATTCAGGAATTTCGAACAAGTCCTACGCAATCGACGTGCCGGACGGCATTTTTTGCCCAAAAAGCAGGCAATCGAGGTTAATTGCAGAGGTGCGACATTCATGCGCTTGCCAAATTGTGCACCGCAACATATTCCTGTCCTTGCACTTCGGTGCAGACGCCTTTGGCGTTTCCTCCCTTTGACTTTGGCCGCACCTCCGGGTGCGGCCCTTTTTTTTGCCCGAAGGGTCAGGCGGGGGAGAGAAGCCGGGCCACGGCGAGGATTTCGGCCGTCACATCGGCCACGATGGCGCGGATGGAGTCGAACCGGTCGGATGGCGCAATGGCGTGCTCATCCATGTAGAGACCGCGATTGATCTCGATCTGCAGCGCATGCACGCCGCGCTTCGGCCGGCCATAGCGCCGGGTCGTGTAACCGCCGGCATAGGGCGCATTGCGGGCGACGCTCAGGCCCTGCGCGCGGAAGGCCCGCTCCACCCGCCCGGTCAGGCGCGGGTCGCAGCTCGACCCGAAGCGGTCGCCGAGCACGATATCGGCCAGGTGGCGCCGTCCCGGCTGGACCGAGGGCATGGAATGGCAGTCGATCAGCAGGGCATGGCGGTGCAGGTCGCGCATCACGCCAAGTTCCTGCCCCAGCTGGTCATGATAGGCGTCATGCACGCGAGCCAGGCGGGCCTCGCCCTCGGCCCGGGTCAGGCGGCGGGCATAGATCGCCTCGCCGCGGGCCGCGACACGGGGCAGGCAGCCGAGCCCGGCATCGACGCGGGCCGTCGGCAGGCCGCAGGGGCGCGGGGCGCCGTCGCTGAACATGCCGGCATCCAGTTCCCGCGGGTCGCGGTTGAGGTCTGCCACGCAGCGGCCATAGCGGGCCGCCATCAGCACGGCCCCCAATTGCGGGGCATCGCTGAACAATTCATCGACAAAGGCGTCCTCGGTGCGCCGCACATCGATCAGCGGCACGCACAGCGCCGCTTTCATCGCGTCCGGGTAGACATTTCCCGAATGGGGCGAGGCAAACAGCACGGGCGCAGCCGCCTTGGCTGGCCGAACCAGCGTGTAGGGCACGTCAAATACCGTTGCGCCGACAGGTTCGGGGCGGTCGCGCTGAGTGATTGGAGTGGCACCGGTCATTGCGCCAATGGTTTGTCAGTTCGCCGGAAGGTCAAGCCTTTTCCCGTACCGGGCAAAAAAAGACATGCCCTTTCTCGCATCTATTCACCGCTGATTTACCCGATGGGGGCTTTATGGCCATATTCGCTAAATCGCACACAAGGGGGCGAGCGTGACCAAGATCCTGCTGGCAGAAGACGATGATTCGATGCGCACGTTCCTGGCGGCCGCGTTGCGTCGCGCAGGCCACGAGATCCAGGACTATGCAGACGGCGAGACTGCCCTGCACGCCCTGGAACGTGAAGTATTCGACCTGTTGCTGACCGATATTGTCATGCCGGGGCTCGACGGTATCGAACTGGCCCGCCGGGGCGCCGAACTCGACCCGGCCATGAAGATCGTTTTCATCACGGGTTTTGCCGCCGTTGCCCTGTCATCCGGCGCGCCGACGCCGGCCGGGGCCAAGGTTCTGTCCAAGCCCTTCCACCTGCGCGAGATCGTCGACGAGGTCGACAAGGTGATGGCCGCCTAAACCATCTTGACGCGGCGGGCCGGATTGGCCATTACCGCCGCTTCCCGATGGATCGGGCGGTTAGCTCAGTGGTAGAGCACTACGTTGACATCGTAGGGGTCACAAGTTCGAACCTTGTACCGCCCACCATCCATGACCGATGGCGCAAAGCGCCAGAAATCGGTCGAGGACCGGTTTCAGGACATGGATGCCCGCAGCGTCAGCAAGGGCTTCCCAAAATCGCCAACTGCCCCCGCGACGCGATCGCATCCCGATGCTAAATCATGTCCTGTCCAGCATCAGGAACGCCCCCCCATGACCCTCACCCTCTATTACCATCCCTTCTCCTCCTACTGCCAGAAGGCCGTGACGGCGCTTTACGAGAAGGGCCTCGCCTTCGAAGGCAAGCTGATCGACGGCAGCGAGCCGGTGATGAGCGAATTCAAGGCGCTGTGGCCGGTCGGCAAGATGCCGCTCCTGGTGGATGACGGCCGGACCGTGTTCGAGGCGACGGCGATTGTCGAATACCTCGACGCCCGCTTCCCGGAGACGGCGCGGATGATCCCGGCGGACCCGCTCGTGGCGGTCGACGTGCGGATGTGGGAGCGGTTTTTCGACAATTACATCGCCTACCCGCAATTTCGCCTGCTGGCCCCGCGTATTGGTCAGGAGGTCGACGATGGCGGTGAAAAGTGGCGGGCCAAGGCCGACACGGCCCTCGCCGTGCTGGACGCGCACATGGATGGCCGGGAGTGGGCGGCCGGTGACGCTTTCAGCCTTGCCGACTGCGCCGCCGCACCGCACCTGCTCTATATCGACTGGACCTACGGAATTCCGGATCATTTCCGGAATGTCTGGGCCTATCGCGACCGGCTGCTCGCCCGGCCAAGCTATGCCCGCGCGCTTGATGAGGCGCGCCCCTATCGCGCCGGTGTCCCGATGAATATCCCCGAGAACCGCGACTGAACGCGCCCTAGGCGAACTTTGCCTTGAAGAAATCCAGCGTGCGCGACCAGGCGAGCTTGGCCGCGTCGGCGTCATAGCGCGGGGTCGTGTCATTGTTGAAGCCGTGGTTCACGCCTTCATAGATGAAGGCCTGGTAGTCGGCGCCCGCCGCCTTCAGCGCCGCTTCGTAGGGCGGCCATCCGGCATTGACTCGCTCGTCGAGCCCCGCGAGGTGGATCATCAGCGGCACTTTCACGATCGCCGCCTCCTTGGTGTCGGGCCATCCGCCATAGAAAGGCACGGCTGCCGACAGCCAGGGCTGGTTCACCGCCATCAGGTTGGTCACCGCGCCGCCGAAGCAGAAACCGACACAGGCCACCTTGCCATTGCATTCCGGATGGGCGCGCAGCGTGTCGGCGGCGGCCATGAAATCCTGCACCATCGCGCCGCTGTCGCGCTGCGATTGCAGGGCGCGCCCGTCATCGTCATTGCCAGGATAGCCGCCGAGCGGGAACAGCGCGTCCGGTGCCAGCACGACATAGCCGGCCAGCGCCGCGCGGCGCGCAACATCCTTGATGTGCGGGTTCAGGCCCCGGTTCTCGTGCACGACCACCACGCCCGGCCGCGTGGCAGGGCCGTCCTTGAGGCGAACAAGGTCGCCTGACATGTCGCCGGCACCGGTCGGAGAGGCAAAGGCGAAAGTCTCGATTTTCAGGCGCGGGTCGTCAGGCGATGTCTGCAGCTTGGAATCATAGTCCGGCATCATGCAGGCCGCCAGCATGCTCACCGTCAGGCCCCCGACGGCATACTTGCCGAGGCCTTCGAAGAAGGCGCGGCGCGACATCGCGCCATGCGCATAGGCGTCGTAGAGGTCGAGTGCGCCCTGTGGCACGGGCAGGGAATCGGGGCGGTGGCTCATGATGTGTTCCTTCTTTGCCGGTTTGCGGGAAAGGGTAGGGCAGTTCGCGCCGGGGGAAAGGCGCGCACCGGGTGTCGGGTCATGTCGCGGGCGATGGGGCGCTGGCAGGCTGCATGTCCTGCAGGATGCGCGCCTGCTTGTCCGGGCTCTTCCAGAGGAAGCTTGCGGGCAGGCCGAGCCGCAGGCAGGCATCGGCCGGCGGGCTGTTGGGCACGGGAATTCGCTCGGCCGCAGCGCCCATGAACCGCACCACGCGTTCCCCCCACGGGCCGAGATCATAGGCCGGGCCGAGTTCGAGGCGCGCGCGCACGTCCGGCGGCAGGATCGCCACCGCCGCATGGACGACAGCGCTCTGCAGGCCTTTCGGCACGCCGCGCGCGGCCCGCCCGGACTTCATGATGTCGAGGAATTCGGTATTGATCGGGTGCGGCTCGAAGCGCGGCAGCAGGGTTGCCAGCATGGCATGGAAGTCTGCCTCGCAGGTCAGCGGATGCTTGACGCCGTAGAGGCGCGCCACAGCTTCGCCTTCCCGGTAGAAGCGCTGCTTGTCGGCGTCCGATACCGGGCTGACGAACCGGTCATAGGCCGTCAGGAAGCCATACCCGGCCGTGGCGCTGACCCAGTCGAGCAGGTCGACGTCCAGCGCCGTGTAGGGTTCGCCCGACGGCGTTACGCCCTGCACATGCGCATGCATGTTGGTGATGCCCTGGATCACCCGGCGCGCCGCCGATTGCGGGCCATAGACCCCGACCATGGCCGCGACGCCGGTGCGCCGTGACCGGCCGATCGGGTCTGTCTTGAAGACTGAATGGTCCCACACGCCGGACCGGATGCGTGCATCGGCAAATTCCAGCAGCACCGCTGCAATGCCGCCAACGCCGAGCGCGATCGGGTTCTTGAACACGCGCCACGAGACGGAGTCCGGCGCCGCGAAAGCGGGTTCGCGGTCGGGATGGCGAAAATCGATCTTCCAGCCGAGATAGGATGTCATGCCGAGCATGGTTCGGGGCTTTCCGGGGCCTGCACGATTGCAGACTAACAGGCCGGTCCGCTGCGACCAAGGCCGAACGCGCCCGCACGCGCGGCGGGCGAAAACCGGTTTGTGCTGCCGCGCCGAACCGCTAGGCTTGCACAGCATTGCGGGAGACGGCTCAACATGGCGGAAGAACCACTCGCTGAGGCAAGCGCAGGCGTTGCCGCCCTCGCGGCCTGCCTGGCCAGCCTTCGCCGCGACCGCGATGCCCGGATCGTCGGCCTGACCGGCTCGGTGGCGGCCGGCAAGACGACGCTGGCCGGCCAGGTTTCGGCGGCGCTGGTGCCCGGCCTGACGGTCGACAGCGTATCGACCGACGGCTTCCTGTTCCCGAACGCCGTGCTGCAGCCGCAGGGCCTGCTGATGCGCAAGGGCTTTCCAGAAACCTATGACCGGGCCGGCTTCACGGCGGCGCTGGCCAGCCTGCGCCAGGGCGAGGCGGATTTTCCGGCCCACAGCCATGTCATCTATGACATCGACCCGGCCCTGACGCGCACCATCCACCTGCCGGACATCCTGATCCTGGAAGGGCTCGGCTTCCAGCCGCCCGCCCGGCCTGACCGGACTGCAGGCGATCCCGACGTCCTGATCTATCTCGACGCGTCGGAAGCGGATCTCGAATACTGGTATGTCGAACGCTTTGTCGGGTTCTGGGAGGCTGCCCGCACGGACCCCAAATCCTTCTACGCGCAATGGCTGCACATGAGCGAGCCGGAACTCAGGGCATTCGCCAAGTCGGTCTGGGACGGCGTCAACCTGCCGAACCTGCGCGACCATATCCATCCGCTGAAGGCCCATGCCGACATCGTGGTCAGCAAGGACCGCGGCCACACGGTCGCGGTCACCGAAGACCGGATCAGCTGAACGTCCGGATCGGGTTGGTCCCGTCCCAGCCTTCGGCCTGTTTCCGGATATGGGCGAAGGTCTTGCCCTTGGTGCCGCTGATATCGGAAATCTCGACAATCGTGCCCGGGTGCGCCTCGGTATCGAAATAGGCGAACCGGCCCTTCTCGCCGCCGATCTGGCCCTCGTGGCCGACGGTGTAGCCAAGGCCGATGGCCTTGTCGTAGAGGCCCTGGTAATCGTGCGTCCAGTAGGACATGTGCTGCAGGCCTTCCTTCCCGGCGTCGAGGAAGTCCTTGTACATCGAGGGCGCATCATTGCGCTGCTGGATCAGTTCGATCTGCAGGTCGCCGGAATTGGCCAGCGCGATGCTCATCTTCACGTCGGAGGCGACACCGCGATAGGTGAACCAGTCGGTCTTCACGTCCTCGATATAGAACCACGGGCCGACGCCCATTATCTCGATCCAGTGCGCCATTGCGCTCTCGATGTCGCGCACGACATAGCCGTTCTGGCAGACATTCCCGAATATGCGGCTCATGGTTTCCTCATCACCAGTGTGGCGGCGGCGTGTCCTCGCCCGGTTCCGAACTCATCGCCTGCACCGCGTTCGCATACTGCTCGGTCAGCCGGGCGACCTGGCGGGTCAGCCGGTCGATCTCTTTCCACTGCGCGATGACGGTCTTGTTCAGGTCTTCGATCACGACGTCCTGGTGGACGATGCGGGTTTCGAGCGTATCGAGGCGGTCTGTATCGGTCATTGCCGCTTCTTAGCGCGCCGAGGGCCGGGCGGGCAAACACATTGATGCGGCCAAAGACGCTGGACGCAGGCCCGTCACCGGCTCTAGACGGTCCCCATGACCGACTACCGCTTCTCTGTCGCGCCGATGATGGACTGGACTGACGCGCATTGCCGCGCCTTCCATCGCTGCCTGACGCGGTCGGCGCTGCTCTATACGGAGATGCTGACCGCCGACGCCATCATCCACGGGGACCAGGAGCGCCTGCTTGGCGAGGCGCCGACCAATCGCCCGACTGCCCTGCAGCTCGGCGGGTCGGACCCGGCCAAGCTCGCTGCGGCCACGAAGATCGGCGCCAGCTCGGGCTACCAGGAAATCAACCTCAATTGCGGCTGCCCGTCATCGCGGGTCCAGTCCGGGGCGTTCGGCGCCTGCCTGATGGCCGAGCCGGACCTTGTCGCTGCCTGCGTTGCCGCCATGCGCGAGACCGTCGACATTCCAATCACCGTCAAGTGCCGCATCGCCATTGACGACATGCCGGCCCGCGAAACCCTGTTCACCTTCATCGACACGGTCGCGGCAACCGGTGTGACCGGCTTCACCGTCCACGCCCGCAAGGCCTGGCTGAAGGGCCTCAGCCCGAAGGAAAACCGCGACGTGCCGCCGCTCGACTATGCCCTCGTCGCAGACCTGAAAGCCGAACGCCCGGGCCTCTCGATCACCCTGAATGGCGGCATCACCACGATCGACGCGTGCCGCGAGCACCTGAAAGTCTTTGACGGCGTCATGCTCGGCCGCGCCGCCTACCAGAACCCGTCCTTGCTGGGTGAGGTCGACGCGGCCTTTGGCGGGGAAGGCGCTCCGCGCGTCTCGGCGCATGACGCGATCATGGCCTACCGGCCCTACATGGCCGCGCGGCTCGCCGAAGGCGTCGGCCTGCACGCCATGACGCGCCACATGCTGGGCCTGTTCAACGGCCAGCCCGGCGCCCGCGCCTGGCGCCGCATCCTGTCGGAAGGCGCGCCCCGGCCCGGCGCAGGGCTCGACGTGCTCGACGCCGCCGTCGAGGCGATCACGGGGCATGCGGACAATCGCGTGGACGCCTGACCGGCCTCGGCCTGTCCCACACCGCACGCGCCGCATCCTGCAGCCGGTCCGGCAAAAGCGCCCGCGCCTCTCCGCCCCCGATCCCCGCCGTCCTATACTGCCCCCGTCGCCGGTGCTCCCACCGGTGACCGGTCCGGGGTCTTTGCCTGCCCCACGCGGATGGAACGGCGGCCAGCTGTGCACGGCAGGGCGCTCTACCATTCACTGTACTGAACCCATTGCCTTGCCTCGCGGCTCCGCCGCCCATCCGCAAGGACTGGACTCCACCACCCCACCGGAAGGGCTCCGCCCTGTCCGGGATTTGGTGCTGGTCTTGTTGGCCCGTTCCACGCTCCGCGCCAAAGCCGATCGGCGCAAAAATATCGCTTGCGTGTTGTCTCGGCTGGGCCGCTAGCTGAACGGGCGGCAATTTGATTTGGGGAAATCAGTGCCCGGCTTTCCTTGAAAGGAGTGAAGAGGGGTCAACATGAGAACAATCGAGGTTTTCGCGCTGGCGGTTTTGCTGGCAGGGTGCGCAACTGCGCACACGACTATCGGCCTTGGTCTGGCTGAAAGCGCAGGCGGACAGCCCGGCATCAACGGCACGGCGGCGGATGAGGCGGTCCTGATTCTCGCTATCGGTCCGGTTGCCACAGCTGGTGGATACCAGTTTCAGCGGCTGACGGACGACAGGGGTGGCTTCGATGACGACCAGGTCATCCTGGGCTTTGCCGCCTGGGGCGTTGGCGACAAGATGAAGCGCCCGGAGGGTGGCAAGTCATCCGTTTGGGTCCTCCATGACGAGATCAATTTCCTGATCAAGAAAATCGAGCCCGGCACGTACGCGGCAACATATGTCACGTGGAATACATTCACCGGAGTTTACTCGGGAACCGCGTCGCTGTGCCAGAACGAGGGTGCGGCGACGTTCGAAATTCAGTCCGGGATCAATATCCTCTCGTCCCGCGATGCTTACCCGCCCGGAACCGCGGCGCGCCTGTCCGGGCAATTTTCGGAAGAAGATGTCCTCGCCCAGTTTGACAAGACGCGGCAGAATTATCCGAATTTGAAAGGCGCCCCCCGCGTCGTCTATCCCGCTCTGGAAACACGCTGGTCCAAGGCCGATGGCGGGTTCTTCTCCACCCCTTGCAGCGCGGCCGTGGCAGGCACGGTCGCGGTGAGCAGGCTGCGGCAGGTGGCCGGCGATGTTGCGCCGGATGACGCGGACAAGGCAGCCATTGCGGCTGCGCTCGCCAATGTTGAAAGCAGGTCGGGACAGCCTGGCAAATCGGGGAAGACAGAGTGATGGCACATCTCATATCGACAGCGTTTCGTTTCACGGGCACTTTCCTGGCCGGTGCGATGCTGTCCGCCTGCATCTCGCTCACACCGGACCAGGTCTACCCTTTGGGCTCGACACTATCGGCTGACCCATCCCTTGTTGCGAATCTGGACGCGCCGCTGGAATCGACAATCAGGACAGCCAAGTCGGGCGAGATCATCCTGAAACAATCGGTGCAGAACACCTCGGTCATGATCCTGGAAAATACTGTCACGCCGGTCGGTGATGTCAGCCTCGCTGTCCAGGCGCGGTCGGTCGAACTGACCGAGGGGCTGGCATTCTATCCGGCAATCAGCTTCGGGAAGGAGAATGCGCTCGTCGCCTGTTCGTTTGATCGGCCGGCGGTGTGGACTCCAAGGTTGAACCCGGGCGCCAGCGGGCAGGGCAAGGTTTGCTTCGAGCTTGAGAAAATCGCCGGCAAGATCGACTTTTCGCAAGTCGGGCAGGGGCTGGGCGGGCGTTCATCGTCCGTCTTTTTCTTTGTGTCCGACAGACTCGGTTTTGCGGAACCGTCCGGACCATACGAGAAGCTCTTCAGGTGGGATCCGCAGCTGACATACGAGGTCTCTGAACCTGCGCGTTTTCGGACAATGACGCCCACGGAATCCGCAAAGTCCCGTACGCCGAACATCGCCCTGAGGTTCATTTCCACCGAAGCGGGAGGGCAGATCAAGCCGGTCTATCTGGCGGGAGACCAACCTGTCGGCGTGCAAGCCGACCCGATTGTCATCGGCGCCGACCAGGACTTCCCGATCAAGATCAGATACGATGGTGCGGACATCGAGATTCTCGCCCTGAAGGAAGGCGTCCTGGCCTATCGAGTCTTGTCGGGGTTTACGACGGGCGCGACCTACATCCTGGACCTGCCGGAATCGGCCACGCCGATGGATGCCGCCTCGCCGTAAGCTCGCCGCCGCCCATCCGTCAGGACTGGACTCCACCGCACCACCGGAAGGCCACGGCCCTGTCCGGGTTGTGGTGCTGGATTTGGCCGGAATTTGTTGCGACCCCCAATAAATAGTAGTTAGCTGCCGAATACTATTTCGAGGCGATGTGGTGAATGCGGAGTATTCCAAGTTTATTGGCTCTTTGGCAGCCCATATTAGTCAAGCGGTGGAATGAGGCGGTGGGGAACATTTGTGTCGATTATCTCTGAACTGAGCGCGTGCAGCCAATCGCGCCGTGCTGGACTGAAGCAACTTGTTTTGGCTTCTTTCCATTGGAAGCCCCGGAGTACCTCAGATGTACGGATGGCTTCAACTAATCCTTGCGCCTGTCTTGTGCCAGCTTTCAAGCGGATTGCCCTATTTTCGCTGATTGCGTTGTTTTCGGCCAGCGCTGCCGGGGCGCAAACAGACACGACTTCGGGCCCGCCGGAAATAGATCAGGCCAAGCGGGTAAAGGAAATCTGCGCGGCCTCTGTACAGCAGACAAGCACCCCGACAGGAAGCGCGCTTGCCGGATCACTTGAAGGGCTGACAAATTACTATCGCCGTTCGGCGCTGAGTTGTCAGCTTCCCGAGCAGAGCTTTGTTCTCACGGTTCCGGAGCAAATTCGGATCGTCGGGGACAATAGTACCCCTGAACACAAAAGGCGTTTGATTTGTCGTCTGGCGGATATGCTCCCGGCGCACATCAGCGCGGGTGAATCTAGGAAGCTACTGGGGGAGATGGACGGATATAACCGAGTTGAGGCCATCAGCTGCATCTCAAAGAAGATCACAGAAGGTCTCTCGGTATCCGAAGTGGTTGAAATTCTCGGTCCCATCATGCCGGAGAATGATCAGAAATGGAGCCTCCAGTCCTACAGCCCGCGCGACCATATTTCGGCATTGTGCAAACTCTCGGCGCTGATGACGCACGATATAGATGCTCAGAGTGCGTCTGATGTCCTCGGGCTTGCGCGCAATTATGATAGATTCCGCGCGCTCGGTTGCTTCGTTGACAAGCTCCAGGATGGACTTGGTTGGGCTGATGTCGATCTGCTGGTCGGCGCATCAGTCTCATCGAAGGGCTTGATCATGGACCGGCTTGGATCAAAGGCTCCGGATGGGCTGAACAAGGACCGCCTATCGCGTTTTCAAGCTGATTTCGTTTCCCGTCAGTTTTTGGTGGACCCGGATCCTCCAGCCTGGCTGAAAGGGCAGTGCGTCGGGTGGGCTAAACTGGCATTTGCCGAAGTCTCTCGCGTTCCACTCAACATACCCGTAGGTACCGCGCGCAACATACCGGCTAAAGCTGCGAGTGCGGGACTGACCATAGAAACGGATCCGAAAAAGGCGCGCGTCGGTGCTCTGATTGTTTGGGATAATGGCGGCGCGGGGCACGTGGGAATTGTCACCAACATCAGGCGGAACAGCACTACCGCAGACGTTGAAAGAATTGTAGTCGCTGAATCCAATTGGGGTATCGCGACGGAAGCGGGTTCGAAGAGATGGGGGATTGATTTGGAAACGGCTAAACGGGAGCTCGTAACCGATTCATATGGGCAATTCTCTACATCGTCCTTCTATACAAACTCGCTGGATCGACCTGCGCCGTCAACGAAGACTCCATTGAGCTACAAGTTTGCCGGATATGTCTTGCCGGAATGAAATCAATCTGGATTGAAGAGAGTCAGCGGTTTTATATCTGGACGCCGATTTGGTGATTGGCGACAACGTTGAGCGGTCGCAGTCAATGTGCCCGCTCGCTGTAAATAGACATGGTGGTCCGATGATGGAGTCGAAACACACGCCATGATGAAGTCACCGGGCAGGGCGTCTGGGGTTGGAGGAGGTTGCCTCAACGACGCCCGCTGGCTTGATCGCGAATGCGATCAAGCGCCGACTGCTCACCGCATATGGCAGGCAATCGGCGCACCATCCAACCGGATGGTCACCATAAATTATCCGTACACCATCATCCCCTTCGGCCCTGAGCCTTCGAGATGAAGGCCTAAAGCGAAGTTGTCGTTGTTTCAGAATTCGTCAGCCCGCTGTTGTTGACAGTGACCTGGACGGTTTGTGGTTGTGAATTGGAGGCGATAACGATTCCCCAAATCCAGGCTCCGAGCATCATCGGGATGCCAATGATTGCACCAACGACGGTGAAGCAAAGGGTTAACCCGATTGCCCAGATGAGAATTTGCCCAATTCCCTGTCCCACTTTTCCGATCACGAACGAACCTACGCCCGGCATTAAAATATTCAGAATGATCGCCAATGCTTTCATCTCGTCGCCCCCCTTGAGCTTGCATAGGGAAAGTCTGCACAAAAATACCCTGCGTGCAACAAGGGATTGAATATTTTGGTGAATTCGCAGGTGCGAAAGATCTCGGGATCAATTCGTGGAAATAAAAGTAAGTATGAGGAGAAAGATTCCTGGACCTCTTCGCGTTCTGCACTTTGCGTGCGCGCGATGCGGCCTGGTTCAGGGTTCGTAGAAGCTGCCAGCGCCAAGCCTATGCGCCTTTCTGGCAGAATCTTGGCAGGCGTTTTACGCCCGGCTACTCCGCCAGGACTGGACTCCACCACCCCACCGGATGGGCACGGCCCTGTCCGGGTTGTGGTGCGGGTCTTGTGGGGTGGAAGGCCTGCTTTCCGGGCGTTCGGCCTGCATGGGGGCTCCTATTGGAGGGCGCCAGGCTCCTGCATCTTCAGGAAGTCGTCCGGGGCCAGCGCTTCAGGCAAGGCCAGGATATAGACGACCTTGTCCTTGACGGCGCCTTCTGCGTGCAGGGTTCGGGCGGGCACGACCACTTTGTCGCCGGCGCTGACGGGGGTGCGGATACCTGAATCGACGTCCAGGAAGTCAGTCTCGCCTTCCATGATATAGGCGTGCACTTCATCAGCGTGCCAATGGGGTTCCAGGCCCGGAGACGGCGGCGAAACAAACGTGGTGGGCCAGGTCGCGTTCCGTTTCACGTCGTCCATGACCTCGGAAAGCGAAGTGAAGTATCCCTGGAAGAATTGAAGTGCCATGAGTCCGCGTCCTTGAATTTGAAGGCATGAGTATGGATCGTGCGGAGTTCGAGATAAACCTAGCGGAGCGCATCATGTTGATGCAAAGTTCGCATCATGCAACTTGCCGCACTCAGAACCTTTTCCGATGTCATGACGCTGGGCAGCTTCGCCAGCGCCGCCCGCTATCGCGACGTCGATCCCTCGTCTGTATCCCGATCGATTTCCGGGCTTGAAGAGGAGCTGGGCTTTCGGCTGTTTCAGCGCAACCGGCGAAAGCTGGCGCCCACGGAAGCGGGCCTGACCTATTTCGGGCATATCCGGAACCTGATTGAAGACCTCGATCAGGCGCAACAGAAAGCGCTCGACCTGGCCACCGAGCCGCAGGGCCTGCTGCGCATCACGGCCTGCACATCACTTGGCCAGCGCGTGATTGCGCCCCTGCTTCAGAAGTTCATGGATCGCTATCCGGCCCTTTCCCTGGAACTGGTGCTGACGGATGCGCAGGTTGACCTGGTCGCCGACCAGATCGACCTGGCCATTCGCTTTGGTCCCAAACCCGGGGGGGATGTCAGCGCGACCCGGCTGGCGCCGCGCACATTCCGGGTGTGTGCCAGCCCATCCTATATCCAGCGCGCGGGCGGATTGATGCATCCGGAAGACCTGTCTGAGCGGGAATGCGTGCTGTTCCCGTTGCCCGGATACCGCACGCGCTGGCTGTTCCGGGACGCTGCGGGGCGTGAGTACGAAGTTCCCGTTCGGGGGCGGTTGCTTGTCTCTCATGGCTTGACGATGACGCAGTGCGCATTGGCCGGTATCGGGCCAACCCTGCTGCCGGATTGGCTGTGCCGGCCAGAGCTCCAGGCGGGAGACCTGGTCGACCTGTTTCCCGAATTCGAGTGTGCCGCAACCGAGTTTGATACGGCTGCCTGGATGGTTCATCCGTCGTGCAAATACGTGCCCAACAAGGTTGAGGCCTTCATGCAATTCCTGCGCGCGGAAATCTGACGCCACATAGCGTCGGCGATGACGCGGTGAGGCCCCGCCGCCCATCCGCAGGGACTTGGACCCACGCAAGATCGGAAGGGCAGGGCCCTGTCCGGCTTTTGGTGCCGACTCGATTGTGCTTGTCCCGAAATCTTCGGCTTGTCCTGACGACATTTGCGATGCGTTCCTGATCTCGCTGGCAGGAGGTTCGGCGTCGCCTGCATTGCTTGATCAAGGGAATTCGCTCGCTGGGTTATTGGGTGGATACAGTCAGCACCAAAACAAAACCGTCCAAACAGTCTTTGACTCACGCGCCTATCCTTGTTTGGAAGGGGCAGCCGCTATGGTTTCGTCTTTGTCAGGGGTCCAGCATGAACCAATTCAACCCAACGCACATCGTTGCAGCGCTCGTGCTTTTGTTCGCACCTGTGATTGGAGCAAGTGCACAGACACGGACACTGCCTGACGGATCTTCCCTCAAGCTGACGGATCACAGCGCGCGTTCCGAAACCCCCAAAGCCGTGCCATCGTTCGGAAAGCGCCCAAGTTATTGCGCCCCGGCTGCCCGACACTTCAACAAGCTTCCGACACTGAACTTTAGTGATGGTTACGCGTCTCCGAACGAGCCGGCGACGCAATACTCGATCCGGATTTCTCGTTCAGGGTACCCGGTCGGCCACGTCAGCAATGCGGCCCAGCAGGGCTTTTCGATCATGAACTATGCATCGCAGAGAGCGCATGCCTATGAAAGCGCGGCGTCAGCTTACTGGCGCTCTTTTGACCGTAGCGGACGCAGCGACACAACGCTTTCCAAAGAGTACGCGTACTGGATTATCGCCAGATACCTTCACAATCGCGAGGTGGCTTCCATTGGCTCATTTGCCGGTGGTCGCATGGGGCAGGTCATGAATCGCATGGGCAATATGTCATTCGTTGATCCGGAAGGCGTGCCGAGCCGCATAGACTCATCGCGCGATCTTGAGGCGTACCTGACCGCAGTACGGGATTTTGACTATCTTCGTCTAAGCCAGTGCACCGTCGCGATTCACGAGACGATCGACGACAAGCTGGATCACATGGGACTATTGTCCGAAACGATCGGCTATTTCGATCGACATGTGCCGCTCTCTGAAAGACTGAGCGGACTGTCCGCAGCGGAAAAATTGGCATTCTATGAAGCCGGCTCTGACAAGTGGCACTATTTCAAAGTGAAAATTGCCTCCGCTGAAGCTGCGCGCGAATTCATTGCGGGTGCGGCCAACCCGAATGAGGCTGGCCGAGCTTTGGACTTATACATATTGCAACTGGTATCGTATTATCGCGGAGAGGATCCGAACAACTATGACGCCTCGTGGGCAATCGATAACCTGCCTTCCGGCTTCAAGGGTGAATTCTTCTCAAATTCAGAGAGATTGTCTCAAGTCTATCCAGAGCTCGGTGCCGGGTTCAAACGTCCCCCGGACGGCGCAACGACACTCAAACTCAATCAATGCGTGAAAACAAGGTATCGCGGTGCAATTGACTATTTCATTGCAGAGGTTTCCCCGGACTTTCGCTCGCAGCTCGAAACGCAGGTTGCGGAATCGTCCCACCCGACTCCCTTGTGCAGGGAACGCGTGAAAAAACGTGGCGATAATGTTGGCTCACAAGACTGTCCTCTTCGGACTGATGCGTTGGCATATGCGGTAGTCGCATGTCTGACGGGCAAGCCATATGGAGAACCGGCCGAATTGTTTGAAGGGTTGCCAGACGTATATCGATAGCGATGCACAAAGGAGGGGTTTCAAAAAAACACGGGCAGGCTGTCGAACTTGCGGTGATCTGGAACCTCAGGGATCGAGAGGCATGGGCGATTCCGGCTTGAATTTTTGTTCTTCCTTTGTTCGATAACCTGTGTTAACCATTTTCCCGCTGAAGGGGAAACGGGATGGTTTGCCGCATCACGACATTTGCGTTCGAGGGAGTCGAGGCCCAGCCTGTCGACGTGCAGGTCCAGCTGACCGGCGGGCAGCCGAATTTCTACATTGTCGGCCTCGGCGACAAGGCGGTCACCGAAAGCCGCGAGCGCGTGCGCGCCGCCTTTGCCGCGCTGGGCCTGGCCATGCCGCCCAAGCGGGTGATCGTGAACCTGGCCCCCGCCGACCTGCCCAAGGAAGGCAGCCATTACGACCTCGCCATTGCCCTCTCCATCCTTGCCATCATGGGCGTCATCCCGCCGGACCTGCTGGAAGGCCATGCCGCCATCGGCGAACTCTCGCTCGACGGCCGGCTTGGCGAGACGCTCGGCGTCCTGCCGGCAGCGATGGCGGCCGAGGCGATGGACCTGAAGCTGATCTGCCCCGGCCCGTGCGGGGCAGAGGCCGCCTGGGCCGGCGGCAGCGTGCTCGCCGCGCCGAGCCTGATTGCCCTGATCAACCATTTTTCCGGCCGCGCCGTGATCGGAGCGCCGCCGCCCGGCATGCTGGCCGAACCGCCGACCGGCCTCGACCTGCGCGACGTCAAGGGCCAGGAAGGCGCCAAGCGCGTGCTGGAAATCGCCGCGGCGGGTGGGCACAATCTCCTGTTCTGCGGTCCGCCGGGCTCGGGCAAGTCGATGCTGGCCCAGCGCCTGCCGGGCCTGATGCCGCCGCTGTCGGCGCGCGAACTGCTGGAAGTCTCGCAGATCCAGTCGATCGCGGGCCTCCTGGAGCGCGGGCGCCTGTCGCGCACACGGCCCTTCCGCGCGCCGCACCATTCGGCCTCGATGGCCGCCCTTGTCGGCGGTGGCATCAAGGCCAAGCCCGGCGAGGTGTCGCTGGCCCATCACGGCGTGCTCTTCCTCGATGAACTGCCGGAATTTCCCGCCAATGTCCTCGACAGCCTGCGCCAGCCGCTGGAAGCCGGCGAGGCCGTCGTCGCCCGCGCCAACCGGCATGTGCGCTATCCCGCCCGGTTCCAGCTGGTCGCGGCGATGAACCCGTGCCGCTGCGGCGGCGGGCCGGGCGCGGCGGCGTGCACGCGCGGGCCACGCTGCGCGCAGGCCTACCAGTCACGCCTCTCCGGCCCCTTCCTCGACCGGATCGACCTCTATTACGACACCCCGCCGGTGACGGCGGTGGACCTTGCCCTGCCGCCGGCGCCCGAAGGCACCGCCGAGGTCAAGGCACGTGTCCTGCGCGCGCGGGACATCCAGACAGACCGGTTCGGCGAAACCGGCAGCGACACGCGCCGCCCGGTCAATGCCGACACCGCCTCCGGCGACCTCGAACGCTTTGCCACGCCTGACGGGCCGGGTGCCGCGCTGCTCGCCGACGCCGCCGCGCGGCTGCAACTCACCGCGCGCGGGTATCACCGTGTCCTGAAAGTTGCCCGCACCATTGCCGACCTCGACGGCGCCGGCACGGTGCGCCGCGTGCATGTCGCCGAGGCGCTGACCTATCGCCGGCGCGCCCCCGGACAGGCCGAAGGCGTCCAGGCAGGCGCGCTCGCCCGCTGAATCCGGCCGGGGCCATTAAACGAATGCTAAAGCCTTGTGCCTAGGCTTGGCCGCAATGACAGATGCATCCGATCCGCCGAAACTGAGTTCGACCCCGGAAGAGGCCTTCCTGGCAACGGCAAGCCATGAGATTCGTACACCTCTCAATGGCATTCTCGGCACCGTCTCGCTGCTGCTCGAGACCGATCTCCAGCCGTCCCAGCGCGAATATGCCGAAGTGATCAAGCAGAGCGGCGCCCGCCTGCTCGACCTGCTGAACAATGTGCTCGACTATGCCCGGCTCGATGCGTCCGCCGTCGAACTGGAAACCGAAAGCTTCTGCCCTGTCCGCCTCGGCCGCGAAGTGATCGAACTGCTCAGCCCCCGTGCGCATGCCAGCGGGCTCGACCTCGCCGTCCGCACCTCGCAATTGCCGATGCCGACCTTTGTCGGTGATGCTGGCCGGATCCGCCAGATCCTGTTCAACCTCGTCGGCAACGCCCTCAAGTTCACCGCGCATGGCGGCGTCCTGCTCGACATTTCGGCGTGCGATGACGGGCTCGAATTCCGCATCATCGACACCGGACCCGGCATTGCCCGGCCAGACCTCGCCCGCTTGTTCGAGGCCTTCCGCCAGGCCGGGGCAGGGGACGCCTACAAGGATGGCGGCGTCGGCCTCGGCCTCGCCATCGTCAAGCGCCTGACCGACATGCTGGGCGGCACGATCGACGTGCTCAGCGCGCCGGGCTGCGGCGCAGCCTTCTCGGTCTTCCTGCCGCTGCCACGCTCGGGCGCGAAGCCGACGCACGACGCGACATTCCTCGGCGGTCGGGTCGGCCTTGTCGGCCTGCCGCCGGCGACCTGCCTGTCGATTTGCGGCGCCCTGATCGATGCCGAGGCCGTGCCCGTCCTGATCGACCCGTCGCGCGGCGCCCTGCCGCCGGGCGTCGACGTGCTGCTGATCGGCGCGGACCTGCCGGAAGGCACTGTCCGGGCCTATGCGAAAATGGCGCCGGCGCTGGTTGTTTTCCGGCCCGAGGACCGCGGCGCGTTGCCCCGGTTCCGGATGCTCGGCTGTGTCGGCTGGCTGGTGCGCCCGCTGCGCGCATCATCGCTTGCCGAGCGCATTTTCCTCGTGCGGACCGGTGGCGAAGCGGAGGACGAGCCCGAAGCCCAGACCGGCGTCGGCCATGTCCTGATCGCGGATGACAATCCCGTAAACGCCCTGATCGCACGGCGTGCCTTGGAATCGGCCGGATTTGGCGTCACAGTCGCTTCGACCGGAAGCGAAGCACTGGAGGCCGCCCGCGCCATGAACCCCGCCCTTATCCTGATGGACCTGCGCATGCCCGTCATGGACGGGTTCGAGGCCATGCGCCGCCTGCGCCAGGAAGGCTCCACCGTTCCGATCATTGCCGTCTCGGCTGAAATGAATGGCGACATCGAGCGCCGCGCGATCAGTGCCGGCGCCAATGGCGTCGCCGCCAAGCCACTCGACGCCGAGGGCCTGCGCGCGCTGGCCCTGCACTGGACTGGCCGGGCAGCCAGATCGGCCGGCGCCGCATGAGCGACGCGCCGGCGCGAGCAGCACAGCCGCCTCGCGCCCTGCGGGCGCTGAAGGCGCTCGGCGACCGCCGCATGGCCGCGATGGCCCTGTTCGCATTTGCCGCCGGCATACCGATGGGCGTCACGCTTGGCCTGCTGAATGCCTGGCTGACCAAGCTTGGCATCACACCCTCGACCATTGGCACGCTGTCTTTGCTGACGCTTGGCTATTCGTTCAAATACCTCTGGGCGCCGGTGTTCCAGTCGGCCCATCCGGCCCCGATCACCGGGTTCCTTGGCGGGCGCCGCTCGTGGCTGCTGCTGTTCCAGGCCGTCATGGTCGTCCTGATCGTGATCTTCGCCTTCACCGATCCCGTCGCCAATATCGGCCTTGTCGCCTTCTTCGCCCTGATCATCGCCCTTGTCTCGCCGACGCATGACATCGTGCTCGACGCCTGGCGCATCGAGGTTGCCCGCTCTGACGAAGACAAGGACCTGATGTCCGCCCTCTACCAGTTCGGCTACAAGTCGGCAGGCTTCATCTCCGGCTTCATTGCCCTGCTGGTGGCTGCCCGTTTCGGCTGGACGGCAACCTTCCTGATGGTCGCCTTCTTCCTCGCCCTCTCAATGGTCGGCACCCTGATCGCACCGGAACCGGCAAGCTCCAAGACGCCCAATGCCGACCGCCTGTCCTTCATGCCGAGCCTGCCGCGCAAGATCGCCGCGCCGGCCGTCGGCATCGTCGCGATCAGCTGGCTGATCGGCTTCGCGATGATCCTGACCTTCGTGATGCAGTCGCTGCTGATGGAAACCGCGCCGTCCGGCGGCACGTTCGTGCGCACCGAGGGCCCGTGGATTGTCGTCCTCACCGTGCTCGTGCCCGCGGTCATATCCGCGTTCCTCGTCTTCCGCTTTGGCGCGCGGGCTGGCGAAACACCCGCCCGGATTGCCAACGAGACCCGCACCGAAGCCGTCATGCGCACATTGTTCCGCGCCATTTTCGATCCGCTGATGGAGCTGATCTCGCGCCTGAAATGGGGCGCGGTGCTTGTCCTGCTGCTGGCGCTGACCTACCGGTTCACCGATGCGGTCTGGGGCGCGTTCGCCTATCCCTTCTATCTCGGGCTCGAACATGGCGCGCTCGGCCATTCGCTTGACGACGTGGCCATTGCCTCGAAATTCTTCGGCGTCATTGCCACCATCCTCGGCTCGCTGCTCGGCGCGGTGATGATCGCCGTGGTCGGGCGCATGCCGGTGTTCTTTGTCGGCGGCATCGTCGCGGCCGTCACCAACCTGCTCTATGCCGACCTGGCCGCCGGCGCGACCGTGCTCGACAGTTTCCTGGCCTTCACCCATCTCGATGCCCCGCTGGGGACGCTGGCGGAATGGGCGGCGGCCCTGTCACCCGATGTCGTGGCCGCAGACCAGGGCCAGCGCATGGCGCGCCTGATGGTCACCATCTTTGCCGAAAACCTTGCCGGCGGTTTCGCGCTGGTCGCGATCACGGCCTACCTGACCTCGGTGGTCAATCCGCGCTTTGCGGCCGTGCAATATGCGCTGCTCGCCTCGCTCACCATGCTGATCGGGACGCTGGGGCGGCCCTGGCTCGGCGAGGTCATCGAGAGCCAGGGCTATTATACCGTCTTCATGGTCACGTTCTGGCTCGGCGGCATCGCCGTCGTCCTGTCGGTGCTTGAATGGATAAGGCAGGCGCGCGACACGTCGCACTCCACCAGCCTTGTCCTGGCCCAGGACGACTAGGCGGGCCTAGTCCGCCTGCACGCGGTCCACGTCATAGGCGGCGATCGTCGCAAGGTTCACGATATCGCCGACCGTGGCACCGAGCGACGCGATCTGCACCGGCTTTTCGAGGCCCAGCAGGATCGGTCCGATCACGGTCGCGCGGCTCATGGATTCGAGCAGCTTGGTAGCGATCGACGCCGAATGGATCGCCGGCATCACCAGCACATTGGCCGGCCCTGTCAGGCGCGAGAACGGGTAGAGCAGGCTGTGGTCCTGGTTGATCGCCACGTCGGCATTCATGTCGCCTTCGTATTCGAAGTCGATGTCGGCCATCTGGTCGAGAATGCTGACGGCCTCGCGCACCTTCTCGCCGCGTTCGCCCATCGGGTTGCCGAATGTCGAGTAGGACAGGAATGCCACGCGTGGGGGAAAGCCCATGGCGCGCACGGCGGCGGCCGCTTCGATGGCGATGTTCGCCAGGTCCTGGCCCTGCGGCAGTTCGGTCACGCTCGTATCGGCGATGAACACGGTCCGTCCGCGATTTATCACCATCGACATGCCGATCAGGGCCTTGCCCGGCTGGGTATCAAGAACCAGCCTGGCATCATTCAGCGCGACGTCGTAATTGCGGGTCACGCCCGTCACCATGCCGTCGGCATCGCCATTCTTCAGCATGCAGCAGCCGAAGATGTTGCGGTCCTGGTTGACCAGGCGCTGAACGTCGCGCTTCAGGTATCCGTCCCGCTGCAGGCGGGCATAGAGAAAGTCCGTATAGACCGGATTATTGTCGGAGAGCCGCGCATTGATGATCTCGAGCGAGCCGGCCGGCACACCCATCTGTTCCATCATCCGCTCGACCTGTGCCTCGCGGCCGATCAGGATCGGCTTGCCGAGGCCCTGGTTCTTGAATGCATAGGCGGCGCGCACGACGGCGGGCTCCTCGCCTTCAGCAAAGACGATACGGCTCTGCTGGACCTTGGCCCGGGCCTGCACGCCTTCCAGGAAGGCGGCGGACGGATCGGCGCGGCGTTTCAGCGATGCGCAATAGGCGGCCATGTCGGCGATCGGCTTGCGGGCGACGCCGGTATCCATTGCGGCCTGTGCCACGAACGGTGGAATGAAGCTGATCAGGCGCGGGTCGAACGGGCTCGGAATGATGTATTCCCGGCCAAAGCTCGGACGGGCACCATGATAGGCGGCGGCCACTTCGTCCGGCACGTCCTCGCGGGCCAGCTCTGCCAGCGCCTGCGCGCAGGCGACCTTCATTTCCTCGTTGATGCTGCGGGCCCGCACGTCGAGCGCGCCGCGGAAGATGTAGGGGAAGCCGAGCACATTGTTGACCTGGTTGGGATAGTCCGACCGGCCCGTTGCGATGATCGCGTCGTCGCGGACAGACTTGATGTCTTCCGGCGTGATCTCCGGGTCGGGGTTTGCCATCGCGAAGATGATCGGGTTCTTGGCCATCGACTTGACCATTGATTTCGTCACGGCGCCCTTGGCCGACAGGCCGAGCAGGCAGTCGACGCCGACCATGGCTTCCGCCAGCGTGCGCTTGGATGTCTTGATCGCAAAGGCGGACTTGAACTGGTCCATCCGCTCGGTGCGGCCCTGGTAGACGACGCCGGTGGAGTCGCACATGATGATGTTCTCGGCCTTGACGCCGAGATGCCGGATCAGGCCGGCGCATGACAGGCCTGCTGCGCCGGCGCCGGAGACGGCCACGGTCAGGTCCTTCAGTTCGCGCCCGGTAATCAGGCAGGCATTGATGATGCCGGCAGCGGCGATGATCGCTGTGCCGTGCTGGTCATCGTGGAAGACCGGGATATCGAGTTCCTCGCGCAGGCGGCTCTCGATGATGAAACAGTCCGGCGACCCGATATCCTCGAGGTTTATCCCGCCCCATGTGTCGCCGATATTGCGCACCGTGCGAATGAAGTCCTCGACGTCCGTGGTGTTGACCTCGATGTCGACGCTGTCGAGGTCGGCGAAGCGCTTGAACAGGACGCACTTGCCTTCCATCACCGGCTTGGACGCCATCGGCCCGAGATTCCCCAGCCCGAGAATCGCCGTGCCGTTCGTGATCACGGCCACCAGGTTGCTTTTCGACGTGTAGTCATACGCCTTGTCCGGATCCTCTGCGATCGCCAGGACCGGGACCGCGACGCCGGGGCTGTAGGCCAGCGAAAGATCGCGCTGCGTGCCCATCGGCTTCGTCGGAGTCATGGAGATCTTGCCCGGTGTGGGCTGGGAATGGAAATCGAGTGCTTCCTGGTCGGTGAAGCTTGGGCGCTTGGCTGTCATGGGGAAAAGTTGGTCCGATGCTAACAATTGGGTTCGTTGCTAGCGATTGACCCTATGCCTCGCCGGGAGGTGTGCCAACCGCAAATATGGACCATGTCGTCGCGCTTTCAGGCAATTTAATGACGCCAGCAGTGCGAACGCTTTGCGAATCTCTCGGGCAGAGGCTAGCGTCCGCCACCATGGCCGACACCGCGACTCCCTCGAAGAAGAAGGCCACCAAGGGCAGTGAACCCACGCCCTTCATGGTGCAGTATCTCGGTATCAAGGCGCGCCATCCCGAGGCGCTCCTGTTCTTCCGCATGGGTGATTTCTACGAGCTCTTCTTCGAGGATGCCGTCGCGGCGGCGCGCATTCTCGACATCACGCTGACGGCCCGGGGCGAACATGACGGCAAGCCGATTCCGATGGCGGGCGTGCCCTATCATGCTGCCGAGGGCTATCTCGCCCGGCTGATCAAGTCCGGTGCCCGCGTCGCCGTCTGCGAACAGACGGAAAGTCCAGCGGAGGCGAAAAAGCGCGGCTCGAAGTCAATCGTCAATCGCGACATTGTCCGCATTGTCACACCCGGCACCCTGACCGAGGATTCGCTGCTGCCGGCGCGGCAGGGACAGGCGCTGGCCGCCATCGCCCTCGCCAGGGGCGGCGCCGATGCCGCGATCGCGGTTTGCGACGTCTCGACCGGGCGCTTCGACGTGACCGCGGTGGCACCCGCCGCGCTTGGCGATGCGCTGCTCGGATGGCCGCTCAGCGAACTGCTCGTCAGCGCCGCAGATCGCGACCATGCGGCCATCGCGCCGGTGCTCGCCGCGTCCAGCGCGCCGGTCACCGACCGTCCGGCGCGGGCGGCGTCGCCCAAGGCGGGGGAGGGGCTGCTGAAACAGGCGTTCGGCGTCGCCGCCCTCGATGCGTTCGGCGATTTCAGCCGCGCCGAACTCTCGGCCATCGGCCTGTTGCTGGATTATGTGCAGCTGACACAGGCCGGCGCCGATATCCGCCTCGACCCGCCCTCGCGCCCGCCGCCGGGCGGGCACCTGTCGATCGACCCGGCGACCCGGGCGAGCCTCGAGATCGACCGTGCCATGAATGGCAGTCGGGAAGGCTCCCTGCTCGGTGCCATCGACCGGACACTGACCGCGCCGGGTGCCCGGCTGCTCGCCTCGCGCCTGTCGCGCCCCTCGCTGGACCGCGACGAGATAGAGGCCCGGCTGGAAGCCGTTGCCTGGCTGGTCTCGGCGAGCGACAGCCTTGATGCCCTGCGCACCCGCCTGAAGTCTGCGCCTGACCTCGAGCGCGCGCGCACCCGCCTCCGGCTCGGCCGTGGCGGTCCGCGAGACCTCCTTGCCATCAGCCGTGCCCTGCAGGCGGGCGATGAAGCGGCCGGCGAACTGGCGCGCGCCGAAGGCGGCCTGCCACCGCGTCTTGCCACCGCAGCCGAGACCCTTTCGCTTGCGGCGTCTCCCGCCCTTGCCACGCTCGCGGCAGACCTTGCCCGCGCCCTTACCGACGCCCCGCCAATGCTGGCCCGCGACGGTGGGTTCATTGCGCCCGGCTGGGACAGCGCCCTCGACGAGGCCCGCAGCCTGCGCGATGACAGCCGCCGCATCATCGCCGAATTGCAGGCCCGCTACGCTGCGGAGACCGGCATTTCCGCCCTCAAGATCAAATTCAACAATGTCCTCGGCTATTTCATCGACGTGCCCGCCCGGCACGGCGATGCCCTGATGGCGCCGCCCCTGTCGGAGACCTTCATCCACCGCCAGACCCTGGCCGGGAATGTCCGCTTCTCGACCCGCGACCTTGCCGACCTTGCCGGGCGCATCTCCCGCGCAGAGGAAGAGGCCAAGGCCCGTGAGATCGCCCTGTTTGATGGGTTTTGCGCGCGCGTATCCGATCTCAATACCGGCCTCACCGCATCAGCGCAGGCGATCGCGGAACTTGATGTTGCCGGTGGCAATGCCGCGTGGGCAATCGAGATCGACGCCGTGCGCCCGGCCCTGGCCGATGCGCCCGTGTTCGAGGCGACGGCGCTGCGCCACCCCGTCGTCGAGGCGGCCCTCAAGCGCGAGGGGCAGGGCTTTACCGCCAATGACCTCAGCCTCGATGCCGATGGCGAGGCGGGTCCGCGCCTGCTGCTCGTGACCGGGCCGAACATGGCGGGCAAGTCGACCTACCTCCGGCAGGCCGCGCTCGCGGTGATCCTCGCACAGTCCGGGTGTTTCGTGCCGGCCCGTGCCCTGACTCTGGGCCTCGCCGACCGGGTGTTCTCGCGCGTTGGTGCGTCGGACGACCTCGCCAGGGGCCGCTCCACCTTCATGGTCGAAATGGTCGAGACAGCCGCCATCCTGACCCAGGCGACGGATCGCAGTTTCGTCATCCTCGACGAAGTCGGCCGCGGGACATCGACCTATGACGGGCTTGCCATTGCCTGGGCCGCGGTCGAGCACCTGCACGGCCAGAACGGCTGCCGGGCCCTGTTCGCGACCCATTACCACGAACTCACCCGCCTCGCCGACGACCTGCCGCACGCCGCCAACGCGTCCCTGCGGGCCCGTGAATGGAAGCACGACCTTGTCTTCCTGCACGAAGTCCAGCCCGGCCCGGCCGACCGCTCCTACGGGGTCCAGGTGGCCCGCCTGGCCGGCCTGCCGAAACGGGCCGTCGCGCGCGCCACGCAGATCCTCAAACGCCTCGAGGCCGATCCGGCATCAGCCGACAGCCTGCCGCTGTTTGCGGCCATGACCGAGCCGCCAGCGCCGGAAGATACCCCTGCCGCACCCTCAGCGCCCTCCGCCCTCCTCGAGATGATCGCCGACACCGATCCTGATGCCCTCACCCCGCGAGAAGCCCTCGACTTCATTTACAGGTTGAAGTCGGAGTCGAAAAAAAACCTGGATTCCGGTGATTAGCATTGGACGACCCGGCGAGCGTAACATTATGGTAATGCTCATAGAGCGATCACTGAACCTATCGCAGTTACAACAGGGGCGAGGAATCCCGACGACAGGCCTATCCCCATAATCAGCGCTTGAGCTGGAGGAATAGAATGGCTGGAAAGACGATGAAGCAAGGCGGGGCTGCTGTCAGCAGTCTCCAACTTCAGCTCGAAATTGAAAATGGCCGAAAGACGATCAATCGCCTCGCGGCAATCATCAGGATGGTTGGAGATACCGGCGTGTCCGACGCCGACACGGCTGCAGAACTCGATGCACATCTCGGCGCGGCATACGCTGCGGCGAGCAGGTGGCTTCTGGAATCGCGTATCGAGGCCAGGCGCCTCAGCGCTCGCCGGTTTGTCTAGGCAGGGGCGTTGCCCTTCTAGTTGCCGTCGGTTTCAAGTGCGTTGAGCAACCGGACAGCCACAGCCAGGTCATCCGGGTCGGTGATCTGGTCGAGCAGCTTCTTGGCATCCCGGCGCAGGTCCTTGATCCGCAGGCGCGTTGCCGAGGCTTCGGACCGGCGGCCAATCGGCTCGAACGGCTCGTAGAAGAAGCTGATCGGCTTTTTCAGCGCAATCGCAACCTCACGCAGGCGGCCCGCCGACATGCGGCTGTGGCCAGCTTCATATTTTTGGATCTGTTGGAACGTGACTCCCAGCATTTGTGCCAGTCCGTCTTGCGTCAGGCTGGCCTCGCGGCGTCCCTGACGGAGTTGCTGGCCAACATAGCGGTCCGCGTCTGTCGGCTTTCGGGCATCGTGGCCGGAATTTGATTCTGTCTTCAACATGATTGGGTCTATTACGCTGTGATTTGCCAGCCAGACAAGGGTTTAACCGCAGGTCGGCATCACGATTGGCCATCATTTGCAGTCGGCAGGGGGGTCATCGCGCCGCCAAGCGACAGATAGAGGGCAATGCGCGATTCAATCTCCGACCGGCGCAGCGATAGCAGGGTCCGGTCGGCCTGGAAGCTGCGCTGCCGGAAAGTCAGGACGTCGAGCAGGTCGATGGCGCCTTCCTTGTACTGGATCTCGGCCAGCTGCAGTGTTTCGCGGGCATTGGCCGAGGCCGTCTCGACATAGGTTGCACGGCGGCGCAGCGTTTCGACATCGTCCAGCCGGCCTTCGACATCGGCATAGGCATCGAGAACCGCACTGCCATAATTGGCCAGCGCTAAGCGCCCGCCCGCTTCAGCAGCCTCGATCCGTGCGGCGGTCAGCCCGCCATCGAACAGCGTGTCGGCCAGCCGTGCGCCAAGCGACAGGGCAAGCGCGGCGGGGTCGACAAGGTCGCCCAGGCTGTCAGTCGCACTCGACACGCCGCCTGACAGCGACAGGCTCGGCCAGCGCCCGGCCCGAACGACGCGCGTGCTGGCAAATGCAGACCGCACACTGGCTTCTGCCGACAGGACATCCGGGCGGCGCCGCAGAAGGTCTGCCGGCTGGCCCGCGATCACGACATCCGCCACCACCGGCAAGGCGTCCGGCACGGTCATGCTGCCATCCGGATAGCGTCCGAGCAGCACCTGCAGTGCCCGCACGGCGCTGCGTTGCGCGGCGAGCGAGGTTTCCAGCGAATCCCTGGCGCTGGCGACATCGGATTCGGCAAGCACCTGGTCGCCGCGGTCGGCTGCGCCCAGTTCATACCGGATATTGACGATCCGCTGGGTTTCCACCTGCGCGGCGAGGGTCGCGCGTGTCAGCTCCACCTGGCGGCCGGCGTCGATCGCCACGACATAGGCGCGCGCCACAGCGGCCGCGAGCGCTTCGCGGCTCGCCCGGTAGAAGGTCTCGGCCGCCTGCAGGTCGTATTCAGAGGCGGCAATGCCTGACCGGATGGCACCCCAGAGATCAGCTTCCCAGCTCGCGTCGAGGCCCAGCGTATAGCGTTCGCCGAGATCGAAATCCTCGAACGGGGATGATGCCGACGCACCGGCGCTGGCGTTGACAAAGGGCAGCAGGTTCGACCGGGACTGGCGCAGGAAGGCTTCGGCCCGCCTGACGCTTTCCTCGGTCGCCCGGAGGTTCGGATTGGCGCTCAGCGCCTGGCTCATCAGGTCCAGCAGGACCGGGTCTGAAATGATGCTCGACCAGTCGGCGGCAATCTCTCCGTCCGCGCCTGCGCCGAACGCCCAGTCGGCTGGCGCGCCGAGCCCGGCGACTTCCGCGCTCAGCGCCGGCTGCGGCCTGTCTGCGGTTCCGGTGCTCGAGCAGCCGGACAGGGCAGCCAGCAGGACCAGCGCAAGGGAATATCTATTCATGACGAAGTGCCTCGATGGGGTTGAGCCGGGCCGCCTGACGGGCCGGGAAGAATCCGAAGAACAGGCCAATCACGGCCGATGCGCCTATCGCGATGATGGCGATGCGCGGCGAAATCTCAACCGGAAACTCGCCGAGCCTGGCCGCGAGGTTGGCCGCGCCGACGCCGAGAGCCGATCCGATCACCCCGCCGAGCAGGCAGAGTGCCAGCGCTTCGGCAAGGAACTGGCCGAGAATGTCGATGCCGCGCGCGCCGACCGCCATCCGCAATCCGATCTCGCGGGTCCGCTCGGTCACCGAGACCAGCATGATGTTCATCACGCCGACACCGCCGACGATCAGTGACACGGCGGCCGTGAACGCCAGCAGCACGCCGAATGTCGCCTGTGTGCTCGAGCGCGCGCGGATGAAGTCGGCAATGTTGAAGACGCGGAAATCGTCGGTATCGCCAGGCTGGATGCGCCGGATTTCGCGCAGGCGGTCTTCCAGCTGTTCCTGCGCCCGCGTCATGTCATAACCGGCAGCAATGCCGACCTCCATGCCGGTCACGTATTTGGCCACGGTCGGGTTGCCGCCGGTGATCCGGTTGCGGGCCGTGTTGATGGGAACGATGATGACGTCATCCCGGTCGCCGCCGGGCCCGGCGGAGGCACCGCGCGATTCCAGCACGCCGATGATTTCCAGCGGCACATTGTTCGCCCGGATCGTCTGGCCGACCGGGTTCGTGCCCTCGAACAGGCTGTCGGCCACGGTCTTTCCGATGATCGCCACGGCGGCCCCGGCATTCACTTCGCGCTCGTCGAAGAACCGCCCTTCGCTCACGTTCAGCGACTGGGTGATGAAATAGTCGGTATTGGTGCCGTACAGGTTGGTCGACCAGTTATCCTGGCCCGAGATCACGGTGACAGAGCCTGAATTGCGCGCCGCGACGGCCGTGACGAAGGGTTCCTGCCGGATCAGGTCGACGTCGGCATCGGTGAACGGCTGGTCCGACGAGGCGCCGCCCGAGCGCGGGCCGCGCCGTGATGCGCCGGGATAGATGGTCAGGTTGCTCGCGCCGAGGTTGGCAATCTGCTCGTCCACCTGTTTGGCCGCCCCTTCGCTGATCGCCATCATCGCCATCACCGAAGCGACGCCGATCATGATGCCCAGCATCGTCAGGAAGCTGCGCAGGGGATTGGAGATGAGCGCCTCGATGGCGGACCGCAGGGCAACACCGATTTTCATGTGGAGCGCCTTTCATCTCGTTCGACCTGGCCATCCCGGAAATGGATCTGCCGCGTCGCATAGGCGGCGACTTCCGGTTCGTGAGTCACCAGGATGACGGTGATGCCCTCGGATGAAAGTCCTGTCAGCAAGTCCATGATTTCCTCGGATGTCTTCGTATCGAGTGCGCCGGTCGGCTCGTCGGCCAACAGGATCGACGGGCGCCCCGCCAGGGCCCGGGCAATCGCCACGCGCTGTTGCTGGCCGCCCGACAACTGCATCGGGCGGTGATCCATCCGGTCGCCCAGGCCGACCATTTCGAGACACTCGCGGGCACGCGCCGTCGCGTCTGCAATCGGCTTGCGCGAATACAGCAGGGGCAGTTTCACATTGGTGAGTGCACTGGCGCGGTGCAGCAGGTTGAACTGCTGGAAGACGAAGCCGATGGTCTCGTTGCGCAGGTCGGCCAGTTCGTCCCGGGTCAGTTTCGACAGGGGCCGGCCCCTGATCGTCAGCTCACCGCTGGTCGGCACGTCCAGCGCGCCGATCAGGTTCATCAGGGTCGACTTGCCCGATCCCGATGGGCCCATGATGGCGGTCATCTCGCCTTCGATGAAATCGAGATCGACGCCGCGCAGGGCGAAGACGTCCTGCGTGCCCATGCGGTAGACCTTGGTCAGGTCACGGCAGGTAATGATGGGAGCCGCTGCGGCAGGCATGCTCAGTTGTCCGCCGCTGCGACCGTCAGCCGGGTAACGAAAGCGTCGCCCTCTTCGGCACCGCGAAGGATCTCGACATTCTGTCCGTCGGACAGGCCGATCGAGACGGATACCGTTTTCAGCGTGCCGTCACCGACGGGCTGGTAGAGGTCGACCCGCCGCTGCGCAGCGCGTTCATTGAGTGTCTTCTGGACGATGGCCAGCTCGTCACGGCTGAGATTGTCGCGCAACACCTTGTCGGTGCGCGACTGGATCTTCTCGCGCATGCCGGCCCGGTCGAACGTCGCGCCCGCGTCGCCCATGCTGGCGCGCACCTTCTCCATCTCGGCCTGCATTTCGGTCTGGATCTTTTCCTTGCGGGCCGCATCGATATCAAGCCCGGCCAGCATCATGTCAGCCTGGTTGCCGCCCGCGCCGCCGCGGCGGCCGCGCCGGTCCTGATTGTCTTCGTCGGCAACGTCAGACACCACCGTCACGCCGTCGCTGGGCGGGCGGAACCGGACTGCGGATTCAGCCAGGCGCAGCACGCCTTCGCGCTTCTCGGCGGTGATTTCCACGTTCGCCGTCATGCCCGGCAGCAGGCGGCCGGAGCGGTTCTCGGCGGCGATCACGACCGTATAGGTCACGACATTGGAAAGTGTTTCCGAGGCGAGGCGAACCTGCTCGACCGTGCCCTTGAATGTTTCGTTCGGATAGGCGTCGACCTTGAAGGTGGCCGGGTCGCCGGCATCTATCCCGCCAATGTCGGATTCCACCACGGCGGCATCGATGCGGATGTCGCCCAGGTCCTGGGCGATCTGGAACAGGATCGGCGCGGAGAAGGACGCGGCGACGGTCTGGCCGACATCGACGCTGCGTTCGATCACGACGCCGTCAATCGGCGAACGGATGATCGTGCGGTCGAGGTCGAGCTGCGCCGACTGGAGGGCTGCCTGGCGCTGGGTGAGCGTTGCCTGCGACGAGCGCAGCTGCGCGCGGGACACGTCGAGCGCGGCCTTTGCCACGGCCAGCGAGCGTTCGGCATCTTCCAGGGCGGACTTCGCGATGGCGTCCTGGTCGTACAGCGCCTTCACGCGATTATAGTCTTTCTCCGACTGGGCGAAGCTGGCCTCGGCAGATTTGATATTGGCCCGCTGCACATCGAGACTTGCCCGTGCGCTGGCAATGTCTGCCTGCGCCGAGGCGACACGGCTCTCGAATGTCTGCGGGTCGATCCGCGCAATGATGTCGCCTTCCTTGACCTGGGAATTGAAGTCGGCGTCCAGTTCGACGATCTGGCCGGACACCTGCGAGCCGACCTCGACCGTTGTCAGGGCGCGCACGGCGCCCGAGGCTGTCACCAGCCGGGCCACGTCACCGCGCTCGACCGTCGCCGTCTCGAGCGTGAAGTCGCCGGGCTTGGCCGTACCGGGGCCGCGCAGGAACACGGCCCAGAACACAACCAGCGCGACCAGGCCGCCAAGGCCGTAAACGATCTTCTTGTCTATTTTCGGGATCAAAATACTGTACTCGCTCTCGCATCAGGACCAAAGCCCAACCCGTTCAGCCAGCACAAGAGCAGGCAGGACGCGTCTGGCATCAATGTGGAGCATTGCGCCGCTCCTGCCAGATCAAACGTCCGTCACGCGAATTTCCGTCGGCCACAACTGAGTTTTCGCGCGAACGTCAGTCAGGACCGGTATATTTGGTGTAAACGCGCGCCTATTTCTTCGGCGTCAGCCGGATGACGTCGTCTTCCGGTTCAGCGGGGCTGGGCGTGGTTGTCGCCAGCAGGTCGGCCTCTTCATCAAGGTCGATATTGAGATTGACCGAGGGGTCCGATCCGAAATCCGCAGACCCGAATGCGCCGGACCCGATCAGGCGCTGGTCGTCGTTGACGCCGAGGTTCAGGTTGAAACTGCCGCTCGATTCTGCGGACTCGGCTGTCGGGCTGGGCAGGGACAGGTTGAACGTGCCGCCCGCGCCTTCGTCGGCCGAAACGGTCTGGAGTTCCGCCGCGTCCGGGTCGGCGGCCTGGGAACAGGCGGTGCCTGCGAAGACGAGTGAGGCGAGCGCGAAAGCAGTGATCGATTTCATGGTCATGGCCCTGATCTTGGCGCGGGTGTCAGCGCCCCGCAAGCTTCTCTTGCACACCGTCCCAGAAAATGGCTGCGGTATCAATGCCTGACAATTTCTTGAGCGCCTGGATACCTGTCGGCGATGTCACGTTCACTTCGGTCAGCCGCCCGCCGATCACGTCGATTCCGGTGAGCATGAGCCCGCGGCGTTTCAGCTCCGGGCCGATGGTCTCGCAGATACGCCTGTCGGCATCGCTGAGGTCTGATTTTTCCGCTGTCCCGCCGACGACGAGATTGGAGCGCACCTGGCCGGTCTGCGGGCGGCGGTTGATCGCGCCGACTGCTTCGCCATCGACCAGGATGATCCGCTTGTCGCCCTCGCTGACGGCCGGCAGGAAGGCCTGCACCATGACCGGTTCGCGCGAGCGCGTGAAGAACATTTCCAGCAGCGAATCGAGGTTTGAATCCGCCTGCTTCAGGCGGAACACGCCGGCCCCGCCATGCCCGTACAGCGGCTTGACGATGATGTCCTTGTGGGTCTCGCGGAAGGCAGCGATGTCGCGCGGGTCACGTGACACCAGCGTCGGCGGCATGATTTCGGGGAACAGCAGGGGGAATATCTTTTCCGGGCTGGAGCGCACGCCTTCCGGATCGTTCAGCACCAGCGTCTCGCCCGAGATGATCTCGAGCAGGTGGCAGGCGGTGATATAGGCCATGTCGAATGGCGGGTCCTGGCGCATCAGGACGACATCGACATCCTTTGCAAGGTCCAGTTTCACGGTCTTGCCGAACACGCCCGGCGTGCCGGCCACGCGCTGGACTTTCGCCTCGCGCGCCCAGGCGGTCACCCGTCCGGCCTCGAAAGACATGTCGGCCGGGCCGTAGACAAACAGCTCGGCACCGCGCGCCTGGGCCACTTCGGCCAGCGCGAAAGTCGTGTCTCCGTCAATCTTGACGTGTTCCAGCGGATCCATCTGGATCCCGATGCGCAAGGCCATGGCGACTGCCTCCCCCTTCAATGCGGGAGACGCCGGGTTGGAGACGCCTGCCCTGTCAGTAACTCACGCCGAGCAGTTCGGCGTCTGTCTGGGTTCCATATGTTGCATCGGGAACCGGATTGTAAGAGGGCGTCGCCTGGGTTGTCGGGGCGGGCTGGTTCTGCGCATCGCCGCGGATGCGGACATAGGAAACAACCTGGCGCACGCCGCCGACGACGCTGGCTTCCTCGGCGGCCTGCTTGAGTTCTTCGGCCGTGCGGGCGGTTCCCATCAGGTAGACGACGCCGTCATAGGTTTCGACATTGTAATTCAGGCTTTTCACCTTGCTGGAGCCCACCAGGCGTGCGCGGACGCGGCCGGTGATCAGTTCGTCGGACATGTTGGCGAGGAATCCGCCGGCCGGCTCGATCTTGATTTCATTGGCCACATCATGCGCGCGCGACGAGGTCCAGGCGATGCCTTCCGCCTCAACCCGATCGGTCGGATCGTCGACGCGGCCCGACAGGAGGACCAGGCCCCCGGCCACTTCGACATCGACCTCGCCAAAGCGATTGGCGCTTTCCGACAGCAGCTTGGCCTTGATTTCATTTGACGTTGTTGCGTCGTCGAGGGCTTCGCCCATGGTCTTGTCCTGAACGGCGGTGACCCCGACGGCACCCGCCGCACCGAGCGCGGCGACAGCGCAACCGCTGAGTGGAAAGGCCAGAGCGAGGGCGACTGCAGCAAGGCGCAGGGTCATGACGATACTCTCCATAAGCAACAAGGGAACACGGAATCAGCCGCCTATCCTTCACCAAACTTACGGCGAAATTCTGTCATGTGCCAAGAAAAACACGCCCGCTGCTGCAATTGGGCCCGGCTCTGTGCGGCGTGTGGGTTTGGGCTGGTTGCCCGGCCCGGGCCATGTTAATGTCCGCTTCGCCAATAACAGAAGGAATTGAGACCCTGACTTCCAGCGCCCCGCGGACACTGCCCGCAAAGAGTGCCACCCTCGAAGACATCCGTGCCGTGGCTGAAGCCCTCGCCAAGGCTCTCGAGGATGACAAGGCGGAAGATCTCCTGTTCATTGACCTGGACGGAAAATCCTCTCTCGCCGACTTCATGATCATTGCGTCGGGTCGGTCCGGTCGCCATGTCGCCGCGCTTGCAGATCATCTTTCCCACCAGGTTAAGCAATTGACCGGCCGCCCGGCCAGTGTCGAAGGCATGCCGAATGCCGACTGGGTCCTGATCGATACCGGCGATGTGATCGTGCACCTGTTCCGCCCGGAAGTCCGTGAGTTCTACAATCTCGAAAAGATCTGGGCCTCGGACACCAGCGCCCATCGCGCCACCACGCACTAGACCAGCATGCGCCTTCTGATCCTCGCGGTCGGCCGCCTGAAATCAGGCGCCGAACGCGATCTCGTCGATGAGTATTTGAAGCGGGCCGGCCCGGTCTGCCGCAGCCTCGGCTTTCGCGGTCTTGAAGAGATCGAGATTGCCAGCGGCGGCGGGATCGACGCCGAGGCCGACCGCATCCTTGCCAGGATTCCGGCCGGCGCGCGCATCATCCGCCTCGACGAGCATGGCCGGAACCTGCCCTCGGCCGATCTCGCTGACCGTCTTGCGACGCTGCGGGACCAGGGCGTGCCGGATCTCGTCTTCCTGATCGGCGGGGCGGAAGGCTATGGCGCAGCTGTCCAGCGCGCGGCGCCGGATACGATGGCCTTCGGCGCCCAGACATGGCCGCACCGGCTGGTCCGCGTGATGATTGCCGAGCAGATCTACAGGTCAGCGTCGATCCTCGCGGGGATGCCGTATCACAAGGCCTGAGGGGGAAATGGAAAGAGGCTCCGAAGCAAGGGGTGGGGGGACGCCGCTTCGAAGCCTCTAGAAGATGGCTGGCGCTTGGGAGGGTTCAGTCGGGAGGGACTTATCCAACCATCTTGAGCAGTCTACGTACAAGCAGCCGAAATGGTTCCGTGATTCACGAAATAAACATTCAGCCAGCGAAGAGCGAAGGATGCGGGCCCAGTGCCAGGCCCAGCGTCAGCAGGGCGAATGCCCCCATTGCAGCAAGCGAGGCGGCTTTTGCGATGATGTTCGACTGGTCCATCCTGGAAACCCTTTTGCATCTTTCAGGCCATCAGATGGTGCGGCCCGTGGATGATGAACAGTTTCTAAACGGAATAGGTTCCATGCGCGGCGCGCATGGGGCCATTTCATGGCAAACCAATAGTTAAGATTGATCCTGCTCCGGCACCGCCTTACACGTGGTGGCCGGGACAAGCATGACTGAAGGTGGGACACGGGATGGTGACGGCCATAAAGGATTTCCTGAAAATCTACTGGCCGCTCGTCCTGCTGGCGATTGCCGGCGTCGTGACAACCCTGTTCCTGATGGACCCGGCACCCCCGCACCGCATCCAGTTCGCCGCCGGTTCGCCCGGCGGGGCCTATTATGCCTATGCCGAGCGCTACCAGCGCCTGCTTGGCGAGCAGGGCGTCAAGGTGGAGCTGATCCAGACGGCAGGGTCGGTCGAAAACCTGCGCCTGCTCGACGAGGGCCAGGCGGATGTCGCACTGGTGCAGGGCGGGCTCGCCCAGCCCGGCGACGCGGCCAACCTGCAGTCGCTCGGCGGCCTCTACCACGAACCGTTCTGGGTATTTGTCCGCAGCGAACTCGGCGCGACCGATTTCGGGGCCCTGCGCACGGCGCGGCTGGCGATCGGCCCGGACGGGTCCGGCACCCGCATGCTGGCGCTCGACCTGCAGGGCGAATTCGGCGGCACATGGCCGCCCGAGTCCCGGATCACGCTGACCGGTTCGGCGGCTGTCGATGCGCTGCTCGCCGGTGAGGTCGATGCCGCAGCCTTCGCGGCCGCGCCGGATGCGTCCTATGTCCAGTCCCTGTTGCGCACGCCCGGTATCATGCTGCTGCCCTTCGAGCGCGCCAGCGCACTGGCCCGCCGCCAGCCGGCGCTGGCCGACGTCATCCTGCTGCGCGGTGTCGTCGACATCGGTGCAGACCTGCCGCCCCATGACGTGCCGCTGGTGGCCCCGGTGGCCCAGCTCGTCGTGACCAGGTCATTGCACCCGGCGATCGAGGCGCTGCTGATCGACTCGGCCGCCGCGATCCACCGGGACGGCAGCCTGCTGGCGCCCGCCGGAACCTTCCCGGATCCCAATGCCACGGACCTGCCGATATCGCGCCAGGCCAAGCGCTATTATGTAAATGGGCCGTCCTTCCTGCGCCGGTACTTCTCGTTCAGCATGGCGAACTTCCTCGACCGTGCCTGGATCCTGGCGATCCCGCTGCTGACGCTGATGTTCCCCCTGGTCCGGGTCGCGCCGCCAATCTACCGCTGGCGCGTGCGCCGCAAGATCTATGTCTGGTACAAGGACCTGCGTGACCTCGAAGCCCGTGGCCGCGCGCTGCCCGGCAAGGAAGAACGCGCCGCGATTACCGACGAACTGGAAGACCTGCAGGTCGAGATCGGCGAACTGGATGTGCCGCTGTCCTATACCGACGACCTCTACCGGCTGCGCAACCATGTCGAATTCGTCAAGCACCTGCTCACGAGCACGCGCCCGCCGCCGGGCCTCGGCGTCTAGGCGAGGCCGGCTTCCCGGACAGCCCGCTGGTAGGTCCGCGAGACAGGCGCCTCCTTGCCGGATTTGAGCACCAGCACCAGCTTGCCGCCCTCGCGCCGGGCATCCGCCACGCCCGCCTCGGCCACCCACCATGACCGGTGCGTCTGCAGGCCCTTGGCGCCGTCCAGCTCCCGCATCGCATCGGCAAGGCGCATGAGGATCAGTTCCTCGCCGCGGTCGGTATGGATACGCAGGTAATGGTCTTCCGATGACACTGCATAGAGTTCGGCGCCACGATAACGCACCGGCAGGCGCCCGAGGAAGGTCGCCGCCGCTGCCGCATCCGGCACGTGGTCCGCCCCGCCGTTGAACGAGCGCTCCAGCAGGACACCGAGCCCGGTCATCGCGATGGCGATCACCCAGACCAGGCCGAACAGGGATGGCAGGTAGCCGAGCGGCATCCACCCGCCGTCCACCACGCGTTCGATGCCGACCAGCGCCGCTGAGACGGCCAGCGCCGTGACCACCGACAGGACAAGCATGACCGCCCAGACCGGCAGGTTCGGCGCGCGGCGCGCCAGTATCGAGGATGTCGTTTCGCCGACAGTGGCACCGAGCAGGACCAGGCCGGTCCAGTAAACCGCATTCAGCCAGAACGGCATCTGGGCGGTGGCGCCATACGGGCGGATGAACGCCAGGAACAGCCCGATCGCAGTGAAGACGGCGACTTCGCGCCCCCGCCGTGCCCAGTCCACCTCGATCCGCACCCTGGATCCCCCCTGCATTTCGCGCTTCGCGAACCGTTCTGGCCGTATTTCACGAAGGATTCCAGTCGCTCCATGCAATCGGCGTGGCGCAGGCACAGGGCAGGGGGCAGGTCAGTGGCACAGGCAATTGCACAGGAGCCCGCCATGACCGACATCACCGCTTCCCGCCCCACACGTCCCACACTGCGCGCCGCGCTCGCCGGTCGCCCGAACATGGTCATGCTGGCGGCGGCGTTGACGGCCTACGTCACGATCAGCGCCATGATGCTGGATTCAGCGGGCAATCCGCCGATCCACTTCCGGTTTGACATCTCCCCGCTGCTGCGCTCGCCGCTCGTGCTGAAAGCGCATGTCACCGGCGCGCTGCTGTCCTTCCTGATCGGGGTGGTCCTGCTGCTCGGCGTGAAGGGGCGCCCGCTGCACCGCGTGCTCGGTTACAGCTGGGTTGTCACGATGGCCGTCACGGCGATCACCTCTTTCTTCCTTACCGGACTGAACGGCCACAATTTCAGCTTCATCCACGCCCTTTCGGCCTGGACGGTGATCGTGCTGCCGATGGGCATTGCCGCGGCCCGGCGCCACGACATCAAGGCGCACCGCAAGCACATGACCGGCATGTTTGTCGGCGGCATGCTTGTCGCCGGCCTGTTCACCTTCCTGCCGGGCCGCATGATGTGGTCGATTTTCTTCGGCACCTGAGTGTTCCGCCCTTACTGACGCGGCCGAACACGGCTAGTGTGCAGCAGGTGCAGTGCTTCGGAGGAATTCCATGAAACGCGCGATCCTGTTGGCGACACTCCTCGGTGTCGCCGCCTGCCAGTCTGCGGCGCCGGTGTTCTTCCCGGCTGCACCGCCCGCGCCAACCAGCGCAGTCGAGGCGCTTGAGGCTTATTATCGCACGCTGCCGGATGAGTTTTATCCGCGTGCACCGGAGGGCCTGCCATTGCCCGCTGCCGACCATGTCATCAGCCGCGTCCTGGTGGGGTCGTGCCTCAACGAGGAACTGGGCACCAGCGCCGCGCTCGTCGAGATCGCGAAGACGCCGGCGGACCTCTTCCTGATGATCGGCGACAATGTCTATGGCGACCTCGATGGCGAGGCCCGGATCATCAACCAGCCTGACCTCGACGAATTGCGCGAAAGTTTCCACGACCTTGCGGCCCGGCCGGATTTCCAGGCCGTCAGGGCGGCGCATCCGATGATGGTGGCCTGGGATGACCATGACTTTGGGGCCAATGATGGCGGCCGGGATTTCGCCTTCCGCGGTCTCGCCGAGCGTATCCATGAGCGCTTCTGGGGCCTCGACGAGCAGGATTCCGGCGCGTGGCCGGGCACGTATCATGCGCGCACATTCGGGCCGGAAGGCCAGCGGACGCAGGTCATCATGCTGGATACGCGCTTCTTCCGAACGTCGTTGACGCCCACCGATGAAAGGGCCGCCAAGGGCAAGGAGCGCTTTATCCCATCCGCCGACCCGCAGCAGGACATGCTCGGGACCGACCAGTGGACGTGGCTTGAAAACCAGCTGCAACAGCCAGCTGACCTGCGCCTCATCATCTCGTCGATCCAGGTCGAGGCGACAGACGGGCATGGCTATGAAGCCTGGTCCCGCCTGCCGCTCGAACAGGCCCGGCTCTACGACCTGCTGCGCAGGACCGATGCGAACGGCGTCGTGTTCGTTTCCGGCGACCGGCATGCGGCCTTTCTCTATCGTAAGGACGACGTCCTGACCTATCCGGTCTATGAACTGACGGCCTCGTCGCTGAACAAGGCATACGCCGAAACCACAGATGAAAAAGACAGTGCACAACTGGGCGCGGGCTATGCGCCTGAGAATTTCGGGGCCATTGATATTGACTGGACCGCCGGGACAGCCCTTCTGTCGATCAAGTCCAATACCGGCGAGACTGTCCGCGAGACGTCTGCCAAGTTCAGGTAACCCCCGCGCCCGGTCCATCCGGGGGCGCGCACCGGCAGGCAGGCCATGACCGCAACGCGCAACGTCCTTGTTCTCATCATATCGGTCATGATCCTCCAGCTTGCCGGCGGACTGATCGGCATGTTGACGCCGCTCGGCCTGGAGGCCATGGGCTCCGGCCCGCAGACGATCGGCGTGATCGCGGCCTTCAATGCTGCCGGCTACATGATCGGCGCATGGACGGCGCCGCGCGCGTTGGGCCTGATCGGCAATATCCGCCTGTTCGCGGCGGCATCGGCGGTCGGTGCCGTGGCCGTGCTGGCGCTGTCGCTCTGGCATGACGCCACATTCTGGGCCCTGATGCGGATCCTGCAGGGAATTGCCTTCGCCTACATGTTCACCAGTATCGAAAGCTGGCTCGGCGAGGCGGTGCCCGAACAGTCTCGCGGAAACGTGATGGGCATCTACCATACCGGCGCAAAGCTCTCGCTGATGCTCGGGCCCTTCTTCGTGGCCGGCCTCGGGCCGCTCGACAGCCGGGCCTATATCTGGACCGCCCTGTTCCTGACCCTCGCGATCCTGCCGGTCTGCGTGACCCGGCAAAAGGAACCCGCGCCGCCCGACCGGACGCCGATGCCGCTGATGGAACTCGGACGGATGGCGCCTGCCGCGGTCGTCGGCGTCCTGCTGGCCGGCGTCGTCAATACCGGTACGCTGGCCCTGCTGCCGGTCTATTTCCAGGATTTCAGCCTGGCCGGCGGCGGCACGGCGGCGGTCGCGATTGCCGGGGCGGCGGCCTGGCTCGGCGGCCTCGTCCTGCAATGGCCGGCTGGCGTCCTGTCGGACCGGATCGAACGCCGCCTCGTGATCGCCGGACTCTGCGCCATGGCGGGCGTTGCAGCACTGCTGATCGCGATCTTCGGCCGGGCGGTCGGCGAGATCGGCGTGATCGTGCTGCTGACAGTCTGGGGCGCCGGGGCGCTGTCCTTCTACGGCCTGTGCGTCGCCCATGCGATCGACCGCACGCCGCGCGGACGGGTGCCGCAGGTGATGTCCGGGCTGCTTTTCGTCTGGGCCGCCGGATCGATCGTCGGGCCGCTGATGTCGGGCTTTGCGATGCGCATGGCCGACCGCGTCGGCCTGTTCGGCCTAGCGGGCGTGCTGCTGCTGGTCCTGGCCATCCTGATGGTCGTCCGGGTGCGCCAGCGCGCAGCGCCGAGCGAGGCCCAGCAGGAGGAATGGAAACCCATCCAGCCAACGCCGCTGGCCAGCGTGGAGCTGGACCCGCGCAATCCCGAACTCGATACCTGAGTCTGCGTCCAGCATCGTATACTCAGCCAGTTGTCGGCGCGAATAAGCCTGTTATACAGCCGACACCATAACGGGGCGGCACGCGGCCTCCCTGCACGTCACCCAACCATCAGGGCAGTCCATATGAATATTCACGAATACCAGGCAAAAGCGGTGCTGAAATCCTTCGGCGCCCCCGTTGCCGAAGGCGTACCCGTCCTCTCGCTCGACGACGTTCAGAAGGCGGTCGACACTCTGCCGGGGCCGCTCTGGGTCGTGAAAAGCCAGATCCACGCCGGTGGGCGCGGCAAGGGCAAGTTCGTCGAGGCCGAAGCCGGCGAAAAAGGCGGCGTCCGCCTCGCCTTCACCAAGGAAGACGTTCTCAAGAACGCCAAGGAAATGCTCGGTCACCATCTTGTGACGGCCCAGACCGGCCCGGCCGGCAAGCAGGTCAACCGCCTCTACATCGAAGACGGCGCCGACATTGACCGCGAACTCTATCTCTCCATCCTCGTCGACCGCGAAACCGGCAAGGTGGCTTTCGTCGTCTCGACCGAAGGCGGCATGGACATCGAGGCGGTCGCCCATGACACGCCCGACAAGATCATGACCCTGCCAGTCGATGGCGGCGTCACCGAAGCGGATGCATCCAAGCTCTGCGACGCCCTCAAGCTGGAAGGCACAGCGCGCGCCGACGGCATGAAACTCTTCCCGATCCTCTACAAGGCCTTCACCGAGAAGGACATGGCGATGCTGGAGGTGAACCCCCTGATCGTCATGGAAGACGGCCACCTGCGCGTCCTCGACGCCAAGGTCAGCTTCGACGGCAACGCCCTGTTCCGTCACCCCGACATCATGGAACTGCGTGACAAGACCGAGGAAGACGAGAAGGAAATCGAGGCCTCCGAATGGGACCTCGCCTATATCGCCCTCGAAGGCACGATCGGCTGCATGGTCAACGGCGCCGGCCTGGCCATGGCGACCATGGACATCATCAAGCTGTACGGTGAAGAGCCGGCCAATTTCTGCGACGTCGGCGGCGGCGCCGGCAAGGAGAAGGTCGCAGCGGCGTTCAAGATCATCATGAAGGACCCCAACGTGAAGGGCATCCTGGTCAACATCTTCGGCGGCATCATGAAATGTGACGTGATTGCCGAAGGCGTGATCGCGGCGGTCAAGGAAACCAACCTTTCCGTGCCGCTGGTCGTCCGTCTCGAAGGCACCAATGTCGACCTCGGCAAGAAGATCATTGCCGACTCCGGTCTCAACGTCATCTCCGCCGACGATCTCGACGACGCGGCCCAGAAAATTGTCAACGCGGTTCGCGGCTAAGGAATACTCATGTCCATTCTTATCGATAACAACACCAAGATCCTCACGCAGGGCATGACCGGCAATACCGGTTCGTTCCACACCAACCAGGCGCTGGCCTATTACGGCACCAAGATGGTTGGCGGTATCCACCCCAAGAAGGGCGGAACCATGTGGAAGGCCGATAATGGCACCGAACTGCCGATCTTCTCGACCGTCGCCGAAGGCAAGGCCAAGACGGGCGCCACCGCGTCCGTCGTCTATGTCCCGCCAGCCGGCGCAGCCGCTGCCATCGAGGAAGCGATCGACGCGGAAATCCCGCTGATTGTCTGCATCACCGAAGGCGTGCCCGTGCTCGACATGGTCCGTGTCAAAGCCAAGCTCGACAAGTCCAAGTCGCGCCTGATCGGGCCGAACTGCCCGGGCGTCATCACGGCCAATGAGTGCAAGATCGGCATCATGCCGGGCTCCATCTTCAAGAAGGGGAATGTCGGCATCGTCTCGCGCTCCGGCACGCTGACCTATGAAGCCGTGTTCCAGACCACGCAGGTCGGCCTCGGCCAGACAACGGCCGTCGGAATCGGCGGCGACCCGGTCAAGGGCACCGAATTCATCGACATGCTGGAAATGTTTCTTGCCGACGACGAGACGAAGTCCATCATCATGATCGGTGAGATCGGCGGTGGCGCAGAAGAGGAGGCCGCCCAGTTCCTCATCGACGAGGCCAAGAAGGGCCGCAAGAAACCGATGGTCGGCTTTATCGCCGGTCGCACGGCCCCCAAGGGCCGCACGATGGGCCATGCTGGCGCAATCGTGAGTGGCGGCAAAGGCGATGCTGAGTCAAAGATCGCTGCAATGGAAGCGGCCGGCATTCGCGTCTCGCCGTCGCCAGCGCGCCTTGGAACGACCCTGGTTGAGGTTCTGAAGGGCTAGAAAGCCCGGAATTGATCCAGCGGGACGGCCGAAATGGTGCGCTTGGCGGCGTCAGGTTCTGACTGCGTCGGCCGTCCTGCTAAAATTGTTCCTGATGATAGGAATAGGCAAGGTTTCGTTCCTATATGTCGGGGAACGATTTGGTCCGGAGGACGGATGAGACATGGCAGATGATGGCAGCCCGATGAATGGCGCACGCAGCAAGGGTAACGCTGCGATGCTCGACACGGCATTCCTTTATGGCGGCTCGGCCCAGTGGCTCGAGCAGATGCAGGCCACGTATGCCCGCAATCCGTCATCGGTTCCGGAGAGCTGGCGTGCGTTCTTCGAACAGCTCGACGACGATCCGACCAATACCGAACTGAACGCTGCCGGCGCCAGCTGGAAGCGCGGCGACTGGCCCCTGCCCAGCAAGGGTGACGACGTCGCGGCCTTTGACGGCAACTGGGCGGTTCTCGATCCGCGCATCGAGAAAAAGCTCAAGGCCGACCGGCCCACTGCCTCGGATGCCGACATCTCGCTGGCGGTCAAGGATTCCATCCACGCGATCATGATGATCCGTGCCTACCGGATGCGCGGCCACCTGGCTGCCAACCTCGACCCGCTCGGTATCGATGATGCCGGCGCCCAGCCCGAACTCGATCCGGCCACATACGGCTTTACGGCGGCGGACATGGACCGGCGCATCTACCTCGATGGCTATCTCGGGCTCGACTACGCCACCGTGCGGGAGATGCTGGACATCCTCCGGCGCACCTATTGCTCGACGCTCGGCATCGAGTTCATGCACATTTCCGATCCGGTCGAGAAAGCCTGGCTGCAGGAGCGGATCGAAGGCCCCGACAAGGGCGTTGCCTTCACCAAGGCCGGCAAGAAGGCGATCCTGGCCAAGCTGATCGAAGCGGAAACCTTCGAGCGCTTCCTGCACAAGCGTTATCCCGGCACCAAGCGCTTCGGCCTTGATGGCGGTGAGGCCGCTGTGCCGGCGCTGGAGCAGATCATCAAGCGCGGCGGTGCCCTTGGCGTCGAGGAAATCGTCGTCGGCATGTCGCACCGCGGGCGCCTCAACATGCTCGCTGCCGTGATGGGCAAGCCGTACGAACAGATCTTCTTCGAATTTCAGGGCGGCAACACGCAGGGCGCCGACCAGTTCGGTTCCGGTGACGTGAAATACCACCTCGGCGCCTCGTCCGACCGCGTCTTCGACGACAATCACGTCCACCTGTCGATGAACGCCAACCCGTCGCACCTCGAAGCGGTCAATCCGGTCGTGCTCGGCAAGTCGCGTTCCAAGCAGGAAATGCTCCACCGGGAAACCGGCGACCTCGTGCGCACCAAGGTATTGCCGCTGTTGCTGCACGGCGATGCGGCCTTTGCGGGGCAGGGCGTCGTGGCCGAGTGTTTCGCGCTGTCGGGTCTCTCCGGCTACCGCACCGGCGGCACGATCCACTTCATCGTCAACAACCAGATCGGCTTTACCACCAGCCCGATGTATTCGCGTTCGTCGCCTTACCCGTCGGATGTCGCCCTGATGGTCCAGGCACCGATCTTCCACGTCAACGGCGATGACCCGGAAGCGGTTGTCTATGCCGCCAAGGTCGCGACCGAGTTCCGGCAGAAATTCGCCAAGGACGTGGTCATCGACATGTTCTGCTATCGCCGCTTCGGGCACAATGAGGGCGACGAGCCCATGTTCACCCAGCCGGTCATGTACAACGAGATCAAGAACCACCCGACGACGCGCGAACTTTACGGCCAGCGCCTGGTCGCCGAAGGCATCGTGACGGCAGAAGCGCTCGAGCAGCAGGTTTCCGATTTCGAGGTCTATCTCGACAAGGAATTCGAAGCGTCCAAGAAGTTCAAGGCCAAGAAAGCCGACTGGCTTGATGGCGAATGGAAAGGCCTCGGCCTGCCGGAAGACGATGAGCGACGCGGCAAGACCGGCGTGACCAAGAAGCGCCTGCAACAGCTTGGCCAGACCATCACGAAGGTTCCCGACGGCCTCGAAATCCACAAGACGCTGGCCCGCGTCATCGAAGGGCGCGCCAGCGCCATTGCCAAGGGTGACGGGCTCGACTGGGCGACAGCCGAACACCTGGCCTTCGGCACCCTGCTTGAAGAGGGCTTCCCGGTCCGCCTGTCGGGCCAGGATGTCGCGCGCGGCACGTTCTCCCAGCGCCACAGCCACTTCGTCGACCAGAAATCCGGCGAACGCTACACGCCGCTGAACCATATCAGCGACAAGCAGGCCCAGTATGAAGTGATCGATTCGCTCCTCTCCGAGGAAGCGGTGCTCGGCTACGAATACGGCTACGCGCTCGCCGACCCGAATACGCTGACCCTGTGGGAAGCCCAGTTCGGCGACTTCGCCAACGGTGCGCAGGTCTTCTTCGACCAGTTCATTTCCTCGGCGGAGCGCAAATGGCTGCGCATGTGCGGGCTCGTCTGCCTGCTGCCGCATGGCTATGAGGGGCAGGGCCCGGAACACTCCTCCGCCCGCCTCGAGCGCTTCCTCCAGATGTGCGCGGAAGACAATATGCAGGTCTGCAACCTGACGACCCCGGCGAACTATTTCCACGCCATCCGTCGCCAGATCCACCGCGACTTCCGCAAGCCGCTGATCATCATGACGCCGAAATCACTGCTGCGTCACAAGCTGGCAACATCCTCGCTCGACGACATGACGACGAAGTCCTCGTTCCACCGCATCCTGTGGGACGATGCCGAAACACCAGGCCGCGAAGGCAAGATCAAGCTGGTGAAGGACAACAAGATCCGCCGTGTCGTGATGTGTTCGGGCAAGGTCTATTACGACCTGCTGGAAGCGCGCGAAGAGGCCGGTGTCGATGATGTCTACCTGTTGCGGATCGAACAGTTCTATCCCGTCCCGCGCCGCTCGATCATGACCGAGCTGAAGCGCTTCAAGGGCGCCGAACTGGTCTGGTGCCAGGAAGAGCCGCGCAATATGGGCGGCTGGACCTTCATTCGTGACGAGATCGAATGGTGCGCCACGCAGATCGACGCGAAATCGCCGCGCCCGCGCTATGCCGGTCGTCCGCCGTCTGCCGCAACCGCGACGGGCCTCATGTCCAAGCACAAGGCCGAAATGGCCGCCTTCCTCAACACCGCCCTCGGGCCGGACCCGATCGATGACAAGATTGTCGCGGTCTGATCCTCCCTTTCCGGAATTTTCCAACATGGACCTTGCATCATGACCGATATCTCAGTCCCCACACTTGGCGAAAGCGTTACCGAAGCCACCGTTGGCCAATGGCTGAAATCGGCCGGTGACAGCGTCAAGCGCGACGATGTCCTCGTCGAACTCGAAACCGACAAGGTGTCTGTCGAGGTTTCGGCGCCGGAAGATGGCGTGCTCTCCGAAATCGTTGCCAATGTCGGCGACACGGTCGAGATCGGCGCGCTGCTCGGCCGCCTGAATGCCGGGAACGGCGCGGCCAAGGCGGCGCCTGCCAAGGCTGCCGCGGAACCTGCCACGCAAACCAAGGCGGCTGCGGCGCCTGCGCCTGCCGCCAAGGGCGGCGCGCTGACAGACGTGGCCGTGCCGACAATGGGCGAAAGCGTTGCCGAAGGCACGCTGTCCACCTTCCTCAAGAAGGTCGGCGACAGCGTGAAGAAGGACGAAACGATCGCCGAGATCGAAACCGACAAGGTGGCGCTCGAAGTGCCGTCCCCGGCAGATGGCACGATCGCCGAACTGGTTGTCAGCGAGGGCGACAGCGTGACGCCCGGCGCCGTGATTGCCCGCATCAGTGCCGGCGCTGGCGCGGCCGCTGCGCCTGCACCTGCTGCCGCACCTGAATCGGCGCCGGCGGCTGCACCATCCCGCACGGCGGCTGCACCGGTCTCGCCCTCGGTGCGCCGCATCTCGACCGAAGCCGGCATCGACCCGGCCGCGATCCCCGGCACCGGCCGTGACGGCCGGGCGACCAAGGGCGATGCCCTCGCCTATGTGAACAGTGCACCGAAGGCCTCCACCGCCGTGGCCCAGGCGAAGGCCCCGCGCGACCTCGGCCCGCGCGAAGAGCGCGTGCGCATGACGCGCCTGCGCCAGACCATCGCCCGCCGCCTGAAAGAGGCGCAGGACAGCGCTGCCATGCTGACCACGTTCAACGACGTGGACATGGGCGCCATCATGGACCTGCGGAAAAAGCACCAGGACAGTTTCGTTGCCAAGCACGGCATCAAGCTCGGCTTCATGAGCTTCTTCGTGAAGGCCTGTGTCAACGCGCTGAAAGAGGTTCCCTCGGTCAATGCCGAGATCGACGGCACCGACATCATCTACAAGAACTACTATGACATCGGCGTCGCCGTCGGCACCGACAAGGGCCTCGTCGTGCCGGTTGTACGCGACAGTGACGATCTTTCGCTCGCCGGTATCGAGAAGGGCATTGCCGATCTTGGCAAGCGCGCCCGCGACGGCGACCTGACGATCGGCGACATGCAGGGCGGCACGTTCACCATTTCGAACGGCGGCATCTATGGCTCGCTGATGTCGACCCCGATCCTCAACCCCCCGCAATCCGGCGTGCTCGGCATGCACCGGATCGAGCAGCGCCCGGTGGCCGTCAACGGCCAGGTCGTGATCCGTCCGATGATGTATCTCGCCCTCAGCTACGACCACCGCATCGTCGACGGCAAGGAAGCGGTCACCTTCCTCGTCCGCGTCAAGGAAGCGCTGGAAGATCCCGAACGCATGCTGCTGGAAGTCTAGGGCCTCGGTGTGAGCCTGTTCGACGCCATCGGTATCCTTGGCGTCGGGCTGACCCTGATCGCCTATCTCCTGCTGCAGGCAGAGCGGCTGGAATCCCGCTCGCGCGCCTATTCGGCGCTCAACCTGTTCGGCTCGGTTGCGATTCTCACCTCGCTGGCCTTCGACTTCAACCTGTCGGCTGTCCTGATGGAAGGCTCATGGGCCGCGATCAGCCTGTATGGCCTGTTCAAGGCGCTCCGCGCACAGCAAGCCTGACACCGGCGCAATCCTCCGCGCCGCGGCGTCGCACCTCTCTCACTTGCCGCCGGCCGCATCCCCATGTAACCGGCAGCACGCAACAGAACAGGGTCCAAGCCCATGACGACCTATACATCCGACCAGCGCCATCATACGGCCGAAACCGCCGAGACCATGGCGCAGGTTCGCTACGAGATAGACCGTATCGACCAGTTGCTCGTGGAAATCCTCGCCGAGCGTCAGTCCTTCATGGACGCTGCCGCCCGCATCAAGGGTGACCGCGCCGTGGTGCATGACCGTGCCCGCATCGAAGACGTCATTGCCAAGGTGAAAGGGGCCTGCGCCGAGGCGGGCCTGTCGCTGGCCATTGCCGAGCCGGTCTGGCGCACGCTGATCGACCGCTGCATCGCCTATGAATTCGAAAGCTATGACGCCTTGCGCGAAGCCGCCAGCGTGAAGTCGTAGGAGGTCTTTGCGGCTGCCTCCAGCGTCTCGCCGAGCAGGTCCTTGACGTCACCCAGCATGACTGCGGCGGCCGTCAGGCTCGGCGGGGGCTCATCCCGGCCCATCCGTTCGGCGCGCCCGCACAGGCTTGCCAGTCGCACTGCGCCGATGCTGAGGCTGGCACCCTTCAGCGTGTGGGCGGCGTCGGCCCATTGCGAGGGCTCCGCGCGCGGATCAAGCAGACGCGACCAGATTTCGGCCTGCTGACGGAATATCTCGATGACTTCCACCGCCAGCGCGGTGTCGTTGCCGGTCATGGCGCGCAACTGGGCCCTGTCGAGCAGGGCGAGCGGGGCAGGGGATTCGTCCGTCATCTGCATGACTCCATGGAATTTCCCTCCGCTTTTGCCATGCCGACCTTTCCCTAAAGGTTAATAACAGTTTGGAATCCCTTCATTAAATATGCGACAAACTTTATCGATTGTCGGCAAGCGGATAATGGGGTAATGTCCGCGGCGATGGCCGAGGGGCTATAGGCACATTCGATTTTGATTTGTTGAGGACTACCAATGACTGGGTTCATTTCCCTCATCCGGAACCTTGTTCTTGCCGGGATTCTTGCCTGGTTGGGCGTCGAATTCGCGCCTGCTGACCAGGACGAAGCAGACCAGGGACAGCCGGATTCGGTGATTTTGGCGATTTTACGCTAGCGCGCCCGTTTCGGACTGCCTTCAAAAACCCTGTTTTCCGGCCTCGCGCCGGACGAATTGTCACGGTATAGTCGCCGCATGACGGAGATGCCTGCTGTTCGCCCTTCAGGTCGGGATGTTCTGGCCAGACAAGAAGTGTCCGAAAACTTCGAAGCCGCCCGCAATGGCGGGGGCTGGATGGTGGCTGCCGGATTCGGAATTGCCCTGCTCTGGTATTGTGCCGCCGCTGCGGCTGCGGTCGGCGTGTTCGGCATCGACGCAATCCTGGCCCAGTCACCCGCATTGCTGACCGGTGGCGTCCTTGCGGTTCTCGTCCCGGGACTGCTGATCATCATGGCCGGATACATGGCGCGCACCAATCGCCGCGCCTCCGCGTCGAATGCGCTGGTGATGGAAGCGGCCATCCGCCTGCTCGCCCCGGCGCGCGAGGCAGGAACCGAAGGCATCACCTTTGCCGAGCAGATGAAACAGGCAGCGTCCGAAGTCGACCGGTCGATGGCGCACGCCATGTCCGCCATGAAGGCCATGGCAGGCGAGATCGGTGACGAACGGATGCGTCTTGAATCGGTCGCCTATGCCAGTGCCGACAATGCGCGCGACCTCGCCCAGCGCCTCGCTGCCGAGCGCTCTGCGCTGGAGGGCCTCGCACGCGACCTCAAGGCCCAGATCAGTTCCATGAACGAGGCGATCCCGCGCCAGGCGGCGATGATGGTCAATGCCGCCAAGCAGGCCGGTGACGAAGTGGCGCGGGCGGACGAAGCACTCGAGTCACGCCTGAACGGCATGGCGGCCGCCGGTGAGGCATTGGCCACGCGGCTGATCGGTCTCGACGAGCTGGCGCGCGAAGCCACCACCCGTACCGAAACGCTCACCTTCGCCGTCAGCCGCGTCGAGGAAAAGCTCGACCAATCGCACAAGCTGGTCGACGCCGCTGTCCGCGCCGGTGAATTTGCCGCCGCCGCAGCCTCGACAACGGGCGATGCGCTGAAGGATGCGGTCTCGTCCGCGCTGGATGGTGCCCGTTACGCCAATCAGGAAATCAACCAGGCGACCCGCGCCGCCTCCGAGGAAGCCGCGAGTGCACTGGCCCGCCTGCGTGAGGCTGGCGAGCACGCTGCCGCCGCCGTCCGGGCCGCCGGCACCGCCGCCCGCGCAGAGATCGACCAGATGAACCGCGCCACCGGCCAGCCCGTCGCGCCGCGCCCTGCCGCGCCGGTCACTGCGGCTGCCTCCGTTCCACCTGCGGCCCCTGCCGCCGCCACCCACGTTGCCCCGGCTGCACCCGTCACGCCGGCTGAACCTGCCCCCATTCCCGTCGCACGGCCGGCCGAACCGGTGCCCCGCCCGGTCAACGGCCATGCCAATGGCGCCGTCAACGGTCACGCCAATGGGCATGCGCTGTCTGAATCCTCGCCGCCGATCACGCGGCCCGCGCCGCCTCCGCGTCCGCCTGCGCGGCCCAGCATGGAAGACGAATTGTTCGACGCTGCCGCCGATGCGCTCGCCTCGGCCAGCCTTGACCCGGATGAAGGCGACCCGCTCGAACTCGGCCGTGACCCGGACCCGAAGGATACGAGCCCGCTGATGCTGCGCCGCCGGTTCGACGATCATGACGATGCACCGCCACCGGTTCCGGCGCGCCGTGCAAGCGACCAGGCCTCTGTCAACGGAGCGGGCTCAGGCGCGCTCGCGACCTCATCATCCCGGGCGCTGGCGCCCGGCACGGATATCGGCTGGCGCGACATCATTTCGGACATGAGCCGGGACGAGCAGGGCGACCATATGGACCGCGAGGAAGTCGCCGACCAGATGATCCAGCGCCTACAGACATCAGGCATCCTGTTGCCGGAAGCCTTCCGGCCAAAGGCCAAGCGCCGCATCGCCGAGGCCGCCCGCCAGGGCGAGCGCGAGCGCCGTGCCGCGATCATGGAAAATGCCGGCCGCCAGGTCGAACGCGTGACCCAGCGCCTGCGCAGCGACCGTGACTTGCAGGCGCTCGCCCGCGAGTTCATCTCGATGGAAGAGGAAGATGCCCTGCACGCACTGGAGCAGACGCAGAAGACCAGTCGCAACGCCAGTCCGCGCCTTGCCGCCTACCTGCTGCTGGATGCCGCTGCGGGCGCCAGCGCCTAGACGCCGACCACCGCGGTGTTCGCTGCTTCGGCTTTGACCCATTTCATGAAGGCGCGCACGTCTGGTGACAGGTGGCGGCCCTTGGGCCAGACCAGCCAGTAGCCGAAATCGATCAGTGTCGACCCGTCCGCGAACGGCGCCACCAGGCGGCCTGAAGCAAGGTCGGCTGCCGCAATCGCCTGCTTGGCCAGCGCCACGCCACGCCCGGCGGCGGCCGATTCGATGACCAGGATGGCCTGGTTGAAGCGCGGGCCTCGCGTGCCGTCGACGTCTTCGACATGGCGGGCGTGCAGCCAGCTTGTCCAGTCCGGGCAGGACGGGTCGTTCTCGCCACTTTCGTCGTGCAACAGCGTGTGGTGACGCAGGTCCTCCGGCCGCTTGATCGCGTCAGGGCCTTCCAGCAGGGCAGGGGAACAGACCGGCAGCACCGTCTCGTCGAGCAGCTTTTCCGATTTGAGGCCGTCATATTGCCCCCTGCCATAGCGGATCGTGAAATCGGCGTCGGCCATCGCGAAGTCGGTCAGCCCCATGTCCGCCGAAATCCAGGCTTCGACGCCGTCATGCGTGCGATGAAACTCGCCGAGCTTGGGGGCGAGCCACTTGGCGGCAAAGCTCGGGGCGCACGAGACCATCACCCGGCCCTTGCGCGCCGGGGCCTGCATGATGCGCCCGGCTTCCGAAATCCGCTCGAACGCCTCGCGCACCAGCGGCAGGCTGGCCTGTGCGGCATCCGTCAGCAGCACCGACCGGCCCGTCCGCTTGAACAGGGGCGTGCCGGCATAGTCTTCCAGCTGGCGGATTTGCTGTGAAATCGCGCCAGGTGTCACATTCAGTTCATCGGCTGCCTGCGTGAAAGACAGCCGTCTGGCGGCTGCTTCGAAGGCGCGCAGGGCATTCAGGGGCGGCAGGCGGTCAGTCGGGTCTGTCATGAATAGTATCTCTAAAGGATCGCTGTAGGGGTTCACGGTTGCGCATGAACCGTCAATAGCCAATTTGTCCTTTAATTCATCAGCAATACTAAACAAGAGTGGACCCGCATGCGTCAGTTTCCGGCCTTCTTCAACATGCACGATGCGTCTGTTGTCGTGTTTGGCGGCGGTGAGGAAGCGCGCCGCAAGGTTCGCCTTCTGGCGGCGACACCCGCCCGGATCACCGTGATCGTCTCGCAGATCGACCCGGGCTTCGCCGAGGAATTCGCCGGCCGCATCACGATCGCTCCGCCGGATCATGCCGGGCCCGCGCTCGACATTGCCCGTTTCGCCATTGTCGCCAACCGCCTCGACGTCAATGCCGACAAGGCCATCACGATGGCCCGCCAGTATGGTGTCCCGCTCAACGTGGTCGACCGGCCGGACCTGTGCGACTTCACGGTGCCGTCGATCATCGACCGGGGCGACGTTGTTGCCGCCATCGGCACCAGCGGGTCGGCGCCGGTCCTCGCCAAGTCGATCCGGGAAAAGCTCGAAGCGCTGCTGCCACAGCGGATCGGAGACCTCGCCGCGCTGGCTCGACGCCTGCGCCCCGACGCCCGCACCGCGATCCCCGACAGCAAGGCCCGCCGCCGCTTCTGGGAGCGCGCGCTGACCGGCCCGGCAGCAGACCTCGCCTATGCCGGTGACCTTGAGGGCGCCGAAGCCGAAATGCGCGCCCAGCTCAGGCCCGGCGCGCCGGTGCGGGGCATCGTCCACCTGGTCGGTGCCGGCCCGGGCGACCCGGAACTGCTGACGCTGAAGGCCCTGCGCCTGATCCAGGAAGCCGACATCGTCTATTATGACCGCCTCGTCAGCGACGCCATCATTGCCCTGATCCGCCGTGACGCAGACCGCGTGCCCGTCGGCAAGTCAAAGGGCGACCATTCGGTCCCGCAGGAGACGATCCACGAATGGCTGATCGCCTCGGCCCGCGAGGGCAAGCGCGTTGTCCGCCTGAAGGGCGGCGACCCGTTCATTTTCGGCCGTGGCGGGGAAGAGCTTGAAGCCGTCCGCGCCGCCGGTGTCGACGCCCAGGTCGTGCCGGGTATCTCGTCAGCCCTCGGCTGCGCTGCCGCTGCCGGCCTGCCGCTCACCCACCGCGACCATGCCCAGAGCCTGACCTTCGTCACCGGCCACGCAAAGGAAGGCGGCGTCCCGGACCTCGACTGGACGGCGCTCGCCCGTCCCGCCCAGACCGTGGTGGTGTTCATGGGCGTCGGCACGTCGGCAGCGATTGCCGAGAACATCATCCGTGCCGGACGCGCCCCGTCGACGCCCGTTGCGGTGATCGAAAACGGAACGCGCGCCAACGAGATCCGTGTCTATGGCACGCTGTCCGAACTGCCCCATCTCATCCAGCGCGCCGGCATCAAGGGCCCCGCGCTGCTCGTCATCGGCGAAGTCGCAGGCCTGCCAGAAGAGGCCATCGCCCACGCATTCAAGGAACAAGTCGCATGAGCTCCGTCCGTCCGAAACTGAAACCGGAAACCCCGAAATCCATCACCGCCTGGGAAACACCCACCGGCCGCACGGTCTGGATGGACGCTGATGGCAACTGGACGCCGGATGCCTCGCGCATCGCCGTCTTCACCGGCGACGACGCCGAGACACGCCTGGCAAATGCCATCCGGCAGGAGGCCGCCGTCACCGATCCCTATTTCATGGAAGTGACCGAAACAGGCGCCGTCGCGGGCCGCGAGACCTTGCGCGAAACGATCCGTGTGAACGGGCCGACGGTCGCCTACGGAGAAACCGTATGAACCGCATTTTCGGTGACTCCATTTCCGGCAATTGCCAGAAGGTGAAATGGGTGGCGACGCGCCTGTCCATTCCCCACGAATGGATCGAGGTCGATGTCCGCAAGGGCGATACGCGCACGGATGAGTTCCTCGCGCTGAATCCGTTCGGCCAGGTGCCGGTCATCCAGTTCAACGATGGCCGCACGCTGGCCCAGTCGAATGCAATCATCCTGCATCTTGCCGAAGGCTCCGAGCTGGTGCCGGCCGATGCATTCGAACGCGCCAAGGTGCTGGAATGGCTGTTCTGGGAACAATACTCGCACGAGCCGGTGATCGCTGTGCGCCGGTTCCAGAAGCTGTACCTGAACACGCCTGACGACGAGATCGACCCGGACCTGATGGCCAAGGGCCGCCGGGCGCTCGGCCGTATGGAAATGACGCTCATTTCCAGCGACTGGATCGCCGGCGGCGAGGCCATCACGCTCGCCGACGTCTCGCTGCTTGCCTATACGCGCCTGGCGCATGAAGGCGGTTTCGACCTCGACGAGTTCCCCGCCGTCAGCGCCTGGGTCGCCCGCTCCGAGCTCGAACTCGGCCTGCCGCACATCCACGAGGTCACCCATGTATAGATACGATGAATTCGACGAACAGATGGTCCGCGAACGCGTTGCGCAGTTTCGCGGACAGGTGAACCGCCGCCTGTCCGGCGAACTGCTGGAAGACGAGTTCAAGCCGCTACGCCTGCAGAACGGCGTTTACCTGCAACTGCATTCCTACATGCTGCGCACCGCCATTCCCTATGGCCAGCTCAGCCCGCGCAAGCTGCGCCAGCTGGCCCGCGTCGCGCGTACCTTCAGCAAGGGCTACGGCCATTTCACCACGCGCCAGAACATCCAGTTCCACTGGGTCGCACTGAAGGACGTGCCGGCCGCGCTCGACCTGCTCGCCGATGTCGAGATGCATTCCATCCAGACCAGCGGCAACTGTATCCGCAACACGTCGTCGGATCATTTTGCCGGTGCAGCCCGTGACGGGATCAGGGACCCGCGTCCCTGGTGCGAGATCATCCGCCAATGGAGCACGTTCCACCCGGAATTCGCATTCCTGCCACGCAAGTTCAAGATTGCGGTCACGGCGGCCGAGACCGATCGTGTCGCCATCCGTGTCCACGATATCGGCCTGCACATGCGCCTGCGCGGTGACGTGCTGGGCTTCGAGGTCCATGTCGGCGGCGGTCTGGGGCGGACGCCCGTGATTGCCTCGCTGGTCAATGAATTCGTGCCCGAGGACTGCCTGCTCGACTATCTCGAGGCGATCATGCGGGTGTACAACCTGCACGGACGCCGCGATAACAAGTTCAAGGCACGCATCAAGATCCTCGTCACCGAACTCGGGCCGGAGGAATTCACCCGTCAGGTCGAAGCTGAATATGCCGCGCAGCGTCCGAACGAGAAGATCGATCTTCCGCGGGCGGAAATCGACCGCATCCATGCCTATTTCAAGCTGCCGGATTTTGCCGAGAAGCCGGAAACATCCGCCGTGTTTGAAGCTGCAAAGGCTGCCGACGCCGGCTTTGCCCGCTGGGCGAAGAACAACCTCCACCCGCATATCATGCCCGGCTACACGTCGGTCACGATCAGCCTGAAGCCGGTCGGCGGCACGACCGGTGACATGAATGCCGACCAGATGGAAAAGGCGGCAGACCTGTCCGAAACCTATGGCTTCGATGACGTGCGCGTGACCCATACCCAGAACCTGGTCCTGCCGCATGTCGCGCTGGACGACCTGCCGACGATCTATGCCGAGCTGGTCGCCGCCGGCCTCGCGACCCCCAACGAGGGCCTGATCACCGACATGGTCGTCTGCCCGGGGCTCGATTTCTGCACGCTGGCCAATGCCCGCTCGATTCCCGTCGGCCAGGCGGTACAGCAGGTGTTCGCCGATCCGGACTACCAGGAAGACATCGGTCGCCTGCACGTGAACATTTCCGGCTGCATCAATGCCTGCGGCCACCACCATGTCGGCCATATCGGCATCCTCGGCGTCGACAAGAAAGGCGAGGAATTCTACCAGATCAGCTTCGGCGGACGGGCCGACGAGAAAGCCGTGATCGGTACCATTACCGGCCCTGGCCTGCGGTCCGAGGAAGTTCCCGGCGCCCTCAAGCGCGTCATCGACACCTATCGCAGCCTGCGTACCAGCAAGGACGAGCTGTTCATCGACACGCTCACGCGGCTTGGCCACGACCCATTCAAGGAGGCGCTCTATGCCACTGATTAAGCACGGCGCCGAATCTGCCGATCCCTGGGACTATGTCGAAGGGGAAGCCGAGCTGGCAGATGGCGGCTACTTCACTGTTCGCCTCAGCCGCTTCCTGGCCGAAGCGCCAACCCTGGCCGACCGGAACACGCGTGTCGGCGTGCGCCTCGTACCTGACGACGATGTCGAGGAACTGGTGCCATACCTGCAGCAGGTACAGCTGATCGAGATCGATTTTCCCAAGTACACGGATGGCCGCGGCTATTCCCAGGCCCAGCTCCTGCGCCGCCGGCACGGCTATACAGGCGAGTTGCGCGCGGTCGGTCACGTCCTGCGGGATCAGATATACTATATGAACCGTTCAGGCATCGATGCTTACGAGACGGTCCGTGCTGACCTACCTTCAGTGCTGGATGCATTGAAGGAATTTTCCGAAGTCTACCAACCGGGTGCCGGTGGTCAGGTGTCGGTGTTCCGCAAGAGACACGGAAGTTAGTACCTGATGCCTTATGGTGACATCATTGCCCGGAACGCTGAGGCGCCGGACCTCCGCCTCGCACGCCTGAACAGCGAATTGCGTGACGCGTCCGCTCAGACGATCCTGCGTGTGTCGATGATCCGCGAATGGCCGGACCGCATGACCTATGTGTCGAGCTTCGGTGCCGAAAGCGTCGCCATGCTGGCCCTGATCGCCGACGTCGACCCGTCGCTGCCAGTCGTCTTCCTCGATACCGGCATGCACTTCCCGCAGACGCTGGACCACCGCGACGAGGTGATCGAGCGCCTTGGCCTGACCGGTGTGCGGTCGATCCCGCCGAACGAGACAGAACGCAAGGTGCTGGATCCGAAGAACGATCTCTGGAAGACCGACACGGATGCCTGCTGCGCCCTGCGCAAGGTGCGCCCGCTGGAGCCTGCGCTTGAAGGCTTCTCGGCCTGGATCACCGGGCGCAAGCGCTTCCATGGCGGCGCGCGCATGTCGCTGCCGGTCTTCGAATTCGCCAATGGCCGCTACAAGATCAATCCGCTGGCCAACTGGACACCGGAAGATGTCGAACTGATGATCCAGCAACGGGGCCTGCCGCGCCATCCGCTGGTTGCGCAGGGCTATCCGTCGATCGGTTGCTGGCCGTGCACCAAGCCGGTCGCCGAGGGCGAAGATGTGCGGGCCGGGCGCTGGGCCGGCCAGAACAAGACCGAGTGCGGTCTGCATGTCGACAAGAGCGAACGTCCTAGGGTATTCTGAACCAGAACTACTTCGGGTGGGGCGTCACACCACGCATTCCCGTAGCGCCCTCTCCAGTCTGGAGGGGGCGTTTTCTTGTCAGGCCCTGGCCGCGAAGGCGTGGCCCAGCGCGATCGCGCCGGCCGTCGCCACGTTAATGCTGTCAAAGCCCGCCGCCATGGGGATACGCACCGGCACCGCCGCCGCGATCAGCTCAGCCGGCAGGCCCTGTCCCTCCGCGCCCAGCAGGATGGCCAGCCGGTCCGGCACGGGCAGCGACCCCAGCGGCGCGGCATCGGCCCGCGGCGTCATGGCCCACACGGTATAGCCTGCCGCCTGCGCTGCCTTCACCATCTCCGCCCCGCTGCCACCGTGCGCGAAGGGCAGCCACAGGCTCGCCCCGGACGACACCCGGATCGCCTTGCGATACAGCGGGTCACAGCATCGCCCGTCCAGCAGCACCGCATCGGCGCCGAACGCTGCCGCATTGCGGAAACACGCGCCGACATTGTCGTGATTGGACAGGTCCGACAGCATGAGGATTGTGGAGGGGAGGGGCTCATCCTGAGCGAAGTCGAAGGACGCGCCCCGCGCCGCCCGCGCCCGTCCTTCGACTTCGCTCAGGATGAGCGCTGCGTCCTGCTTCGCCTCTCCCTTCACCCCGCAGGCCAGAACGCCCCGGTGCATCGGGAATCCCGCCACATCGTCCATCACGTCCTGCGGTGCAACATAGACGGGCACGTCCTCCGGCACATGTGCCAGGATGTCCGCCAACGGTTCCAGTCGGGTTTCGCACAGGAACAGGCTCTCCACCTTGAACCGGGACCGCCGCAGCAGGGTCTCCAGCGTCACCTTGCCTTCGACAATGAACCGCCCGCCATGGCCGGACGTCAGGTCCTTCTCGCGGATCGAGGTGTACGGCGCGAGGCGCGGGTCGGCAGGATCGGCAATCGGAAGAATGGGCATCGGGACTGACCTTGTCAGGTATGGCTCAAAGGGTAGGAGTGTCTGACAGCCATGATCGAGGGGACGAGTTCATGTCAAATACACATCTGGTGTCGCGGATCGCCGTGTCGATCCTGTTTTTCCTTCTCTACGCGGCATTCCTGGTTGAAACAGGTGCACTGGTTGCGGAATTCGGCGCCGGCGGCATCGGCCTGCGGGTCGCATTCCTCGATTCCCAGAATTTCATCTTCTTCCCGATTGCGGGGCTTCTGGCGCTCGTCGCCTTCTGGAAACCCGCCGTGCTTCTGGTTGATGCGTTCGGGCGAGGCAAGCTTCGGTACGGGCGCCTGATCCTGGTCGCCAGCCTGCTTGTCTGTGGGGCGGCGGCCTGGGGCCTTGCCAGCCTGTTCAGCAGCTCGAATGCCCGGTCCGTCTTTGAAATCTCCCTGCCGGCGCTGAAGGCGGATCAGGGCGCGTCCGCAACAGACGGCGCGGCCGCGCGCGCGCCCGTCCTGGATGTGTTGGCGCGCATGAAAATCCTCTCGTCCGGCGAAGGCGGCCTGCCGGCCTACCAGTCGCAATGCGATCAGGAATGGCTGGAATATGCGACAGCGTCCGATACGCAGGCGCTGTGCTTCCCGGCGGGTGAAAGCCTGACGGTTCGCGCCTGTTGCCAGGCCAAGACGGCGTTCCGCGCCCATCTCAACACGCTGGCGACGGAGTCGCCGTCACGGCTGGCCACCGTCCACCGCTATATCCTGCCCGTGAAATGCTTCTTCCTGCTGCTGCTGATGGGAATCGGCATTCTTCTGGTGCGGTTCCGCAAGGGGCTTGAACGGATCTATGGCGGCGACTTTTCGCACATGTCCTTCGGCCTGGCCGTGGGCGGCGCCGTGATGCTGATCTGGCCCTTGCTGAACGCATCCTATCTGCAGACCATGTCACTGCTGACGGGGGGCGGGTCGTCGAGCGCCTACACCGTCGTGGCGCCGCTGATTGCGCTCGGTTTCGGTGTCTGGACACTGCTGCTGATATTCTTCCACCTGCGCGCCTATCCCAGCCAGATCGAATATGCCGCCAAGATCGGTGGCTTCGTGGCGGCCGCGATTGGTGTGTTCCGCTACGACGACATCACGATGTACCTGTCGCGCACCCTCGGGGTCGGCGGCAGTGTCGTGGCGATCATCGTGTTTGCCGTGGCGGTGATCGCACTCCTGCTCAGCATCCTGCTCGGCGTGGATCCGACCGATATCGACTTCAAGGAAAATCCCCGACAGGCGAGACCGCCTGCCGGGGATGAAAAAGACCAGGCCTGAGGCCGGTTCAGTTCGCCGCAGCGCCCGCTGAAACAGGCAGGCCCTGTTCCTTGGCCATGCGCTTCATCGCCTTTTGCAGCTTTTCGAACGCCCTGACCTCGATCTGCCGGATACGTTCGCGGCTGACATTGTAGGTCTCGGACAATTCTTCCAGCGTTTTCGGCTCTTCCGACAGGCGCCTTTCGGTCAGGATATGACGCTCGCGCTCGTTCAGGTCTTCCATCGCGTTCGCCAGAAGGTCCATGCGGGCGTCGTATTCCTGCTTGTCGGCAAAGTCGGCAGCCTGGCCCTGGTCGTCATCGGCCAGCCAGTCCTGCCACTCCATGTCGCCATCGGTGCCCATCGGCACGTTCAGCGAGGCGTCAGAGCCCGACATCCGGCCGTTCATCGAATACACTTCGGCTTCGGTGACGTTCAGCTTGTCGGCAATCAGCTTGGCCTGTTCAGGCTTCAGGTCGCCTTCGTCCAGCGCTTTCATCTCGCCTTTCAGGCGGCGCAGGTTGAAGAACAGCTTCTTCTGCGCGGCCGTCGTGCCGAGCTTCACCAGGCTCCACGAGCGCAGGATGTATTCCTGGATCGCGGCGCGGATCCACCACATCGCATAGGTCGCGAGGCGGAAGCCCTTTTCGGGGTCGAATTTCTTGACGGCCTGCATCAGGCCGACATTGCCCTCGGAGATCACTTCGGCCATCGGCAGGCCATAGCCGCGATAGCCCATGGCGATCTTCGCCACGAGGCGCAGGTGCGAGGTGACCATCTTTTCGGCCGCCTCGGTGTCATCATTCTCGAGCCACTTGCGGGCAAGCATGAACTCTTCGTTCTTCTCGAGCATCGGGAATTTGCGAATTTCGCTGAGGTAACGGCTGAGGCCCTGCTCAGGGCTGAGGGCGGCCGTACTGCGGGCAGAAACGGGATTTGCCATGATATTCTCCTCCTGTTGGAACCAACCCGCAGGTGCGGCGATGGTTTCCGGTTCAGACGTTCCGAGACAACCTATAGCCCCGCATGGCAGCAGCGTATTGTCCGGAAATGCGCATGTATGTCATCGCGCTGCAGCATAAATAACAATTAGGGCAGCAGTAGGGAAGGGGGAAGCCACGATTGCGTGAGCGCTCCCTTACAAATTCGTCACCCCGCCTGAAGCGGTATGGGCAGGCATGCGGGCTTGCCACAATCAGACCATGCCCGCGTTCAGGGCCAGGTTCGCTGCAATGGCGATAATAGCGGGTTTCGCTCCAAAAGGGAAGCGGATGCCGCCTGTCAGTCCGTCACCACGCGGTGCTCTTCAGCGAAATATTCGGCCGAGCGCATCTCATGCAGGCGGCTGGCCGTGCGCTGGAATTCGAAACTGCCGTCGCCGCCGGGATAGAGGGCGTCCGGTTCGGCTGCGGCGCTGGCCACCAGCTTCACACGGGCCTCGTACAGCTCGTCGATCAGGGTGACGAACCGGGCCGCTTCGTTGCGCTTGTCGGGCGACAGTGCAGGGATGCCTTCCAGGATCACTGTATGGAAATGCGATGCGACGGCATGATAGTCGCGCGCGCCCAGTGGCCGGGCACAGAGTTCGTCGAACGTGAAGCGCGCCACGCCGGCTGCCTCCCGGTTGACCTCCAGCTTGCGGCCCTTGATCGTCAGGGTGCAGTGCTGTGGCGTGGCGCCCAGTGTCAGGCGCTGCCAGGCCTTGTCCAGTGCCTTGGCCGATGCGTCGCCCAGCGGCGTGTACCAGACCGGTGCTTCCGACAGCCGGTCGAGGCGATAGTCGCGCTCTGCCGCGAGTTCGAAAACGTCGCAATGGGCTTTCAGGTGCTCGATGAAGGGCAGGAAAAGCGGCCGGTTGATGCCATCGGTATACAGGGCGTCCGGTGCGCGGTTGGATGTTGCGACCACTGTGACACCACGCGCGAACAGGGCGTCGAACAGGCGCGCCAGGATCATTGCGTCGGCAATCTGCGTGACCTGGAACTCGTCGAAGCAGAGCAGTTTCGCGCCGGAGGCGATCCGTTTCGCGGCTGGCGCGATCGGGTCATCCCCGGCTCCCCTGACACGCCATTGCGACCGCTTGCGCGCGCCGGAATCCATCGCCCGCCACTCGGCCAGCATGTCGTGGACGCTGCCCATGAATTCGTGGAAGTGGACCCGGCGTTTCGGCTCGACAGGTGCGGCCTCGAAGAACAGGTCCATCAGCATCGACTTGCCGCGCCCGACCCCGCCCCACAGGTACAGGCCCCGGACCGGGTCGGGGGTCAGGAACCAGCTGCGCCGCGCCAGCCGGCGCAATTCCCTGGCCAGCGCGTCGAGGCGGGCCGCGGCGGCGGCCTGCGCGCTGTCTTCGGAGATCACACCTTCTGCGATGCGGGCCTCGTAGCGTGCCAGCACGTTGCCCATGCGCACTCAGCCCAGCCGCCCGATGACCTGGTCGATCAGGTGACGCCAGGATTCGGGTCGCAGCAGCATGGCGATCGCGAGTCCTGTCAGGGCGCCGCCAAGGTGCGCGCCGTGCGCAACCATGGTCTGGTCACGCTGTGACAGGATGAAGCTGACGACGATGAATCCGACACCGAACACGATCGCCCACATCGGGATGGCGAAGAACAGGTAGAGCACGGCAAAGGGGAAGAACAGGCAGAAGCCTGACACCACGCCGGACGTGGCACCGGACGCGCCGACGGCGCGGTAATCAGGCTGGTTATGCTTGTCGGCAAATTCCCAGACATTGCCGCCCAGCAGCGAAGCGGAATACAGGATCAGGAACCCGCCCGACCCGAGATGCTGCTCCAGCACCTGCCCGAACATGTAGAGGACATACATGTTGATGAAGAGGTGAAGGCCGTTGACGTGGAGGAAGGCCGAGGTGACGAAGCGGTACCATTCCTCGCCCTGCCGGATCGGGGCGATCCAGAAGACATAGCGCTCAAAGAAGTCATGGTTGTTGAATGCCACAATGCTGGCGATCACGTTCAGGGCGATCAGCGTGTATGTGGCTGGATAAATGAGCAGTCCGTCCATGGTGCGGCAACTGTCCTTTGTTCATCCATAAAAGGGCAAAATCGCCCGGGCGCAATCTCCGGGCGACTTAGCAAGGTCATGTGGGGGTCGGCAAGCGCCCGATGGGCGCCCGGATCAGGCGGCGCGTGCCGGAATGGCGGCCGGGGGCATCTGTTCCAGCAGGAAGTCCTCGAACGTGTCGGGCCGCTGGATGAACCGGTTGAAGGGCAGGGTTGCCTTGAAAACGGCCTTGGGCGCGATGTTGGCGCCGCACCGGACGGCCGATTCGACGACCTGGTCGCGGGTGTCCATCGACGACACGACGGCGATCCGGTATTTGCCCATATTGGCCACGCGGGCGATCGTCATGTCGGGGTCCACGCTGTCGGGGAGGCCAAGGTCGAGCACGACAAGGTCGAAGCGCTCAAGGCGAAGGCGTGCCTCGGCTGCCATCAGATTCGGCGCCAACACGAGATCGACCTGGATGCGCGAGCGGGCAGCCTTGTCGGCGGCAATCGCCAACATGTCCCGCACCGGCTCGTGGTCTTCAACCCAAAGAACTTTCATATACTCTACCCCGAAGTGTTGCCTGATACCCGGGCGTCTGTGTTAACCAGCACCCGTCTTGGGTTCACATTGGCACGGGGGCCTTACGTCTTGGTAAAGCAGAACTTTCCGAAGTGTTGAAATCGCCACTGATTGCAGTTTTCGGGATTTTTTTTTGCGGGCGCATGGATGCCCTCTCCGCTTTCCGGTTTCACGGCTTGATGTATGCTCTGCCAGAGCGAAACGGGACATCATGAAGAATCGCCTGAGGCCATGACAGACGAGATCATTGCAGCTGCCCGGACAGACCGGCCCGTCTCTGCCTTTCACGAGGCCGAAACCGGCAATGATACGCATATTGTCGACGTGCTGATCGAGGAACGCTGCCCGAAATTGCGATCGAGCTGGTCCTGGCCGCTGGTTCGCCCGGTGCTCTACCAGATGCTCGGGTACCGCCGCGCCCGCCGCATGGCCGACCACATCGTCCAGCTGAACGGGCGGGAATCCTTCGACATGCTGTCCGGCCAGCTCGCCTTCGATCTCACGGTCGAGTCCATCGAACGGATGCCGAAGACCGGGCGCCTGATCGTCGCGGCCAACCATCCGACCGGCCTGGCGGACGGCGTTGCCGTCTGGGACCTGCTGAAACAGGTGCGCTCCGACATCGTCTTCTTCGCCAATGCCGACGCCGTGCGCGTCAATCCGAAATTCGATGACGTGATCATCCCGGTCGAATGGGTTGCCGCCAAGCGCACGCCGGCCAAGACGCGCGAAACCCTGAAGCGCGCTGCAGCGGCATTCACCGAGGAAAAATGCGTCGTCATCTTCCCGTCCGGCCGGCTTGCCCGGCGCGTCGACGGTGTGCTGCAGGAGAAGGACTGGTTCTCCACCGTGATCGGCCTTGCCCGCAAGCAGGCTGCGCCGATCCTGCCGCTCAATGTCGATGCCTGGAATTCGACACTCTATTACCTGTTCTGTGACCTGAACGACGAGTTGCGCGACATCACCCTGTTCCACGAACTGCTGAACAAGCGCGGTTCGAAATTCCGCATGACCTTCGGCCAGCTGATTCCTCCGGACCGGCTGCAGGGCGATTCCACCGCCCTCACAGAAAGCCTCAAACGCCACGTCGCCTATGAACTGCTGGCCGATGCGGACGCTGTCTTCAACCCTGGTTCGGCCTAGGACGATCCGTCTTGTGAACACGGAAACCCTCCGCACGTGCGGTGCGGGGTCCGGCACGAAATTCATCCATAGGCAGAATATCCGGCAATCCTAAATTCCTGTTCATCCTGCATTGCAAAACGATATGCGATAACGCCCTCACTGGGATGCTGGCGCCATAGGGGCGACGCGCTATCCGGTGGAACAGGGGCTGAATATGGAAGAATTCTGGAATAATCTGGTGGTGCAGGCGCAAACGTACGGGCCGAACCTCATCAAGGCGGCGCTCGTCATGATCGCCTTCATCATCGCGGCCATGATCGTACGATGGCTGGTCAGCGCGGCAATCGACAAGACCGGCCTGGCCAAGCGCGCCAACACGCTGAAATCGGCGGACAGCAAAAGCCTCGGCGCCAGCCTGTCGTCGGCCGCCTTCTGGATCATCATTCTGGTCGGTCTCATGCAGGCGCTCGCGATTGCCGGGGCGACACAGATCTCCGACGCGCTGAATGGCGTGATCGCGCCGATCATGGCCTATGGCGACAACATCATTGGTGCCGTCCTGGTCTTCGGCATTTTCCTGATCGTCGCGAATGTGGTGAAACAGGCGCTCTCGGCCATTCTCGTCTTCGCTGACGGATTGCCGGAACAGCTCGGTCTCGCTTCAGGGCCGGTCAAGGTGTCAGGCATCACTGCCACGATCGCCTCGGCCTTCATCGTGCTGATCGGTGCGATCACCGCCTTCGACGTGCTCGACATGGCGGCCATCTCGGATCCGGCCAACGCCTTGCTTGAAGACATTGTCGGTATCCTGCCGAACCTGCTGGCGGCCATCGTCATCCTTGGCATCTTCGCCATCGTGGCGCGCTTTGTCGGCAGCCTGATCGCCCGCGTCCTTCCCGGCATGGGCCTTGATGGGGCTGTCGCCGAACTCGGCATCCTCAAGGGCGCCGATTCCGGCCTCACGGCATCGGTCATTGCCTCGCGTGTCGCGCAGTTCTTCATCGTCCTGCTTGGCATGATCGCGGCGCTCAACGCCCTCGGCATCAACTCGCTCAGCTATGCGATGGACGTCGTCCTTTCGATGGGCACGCAGATCGTGTTCGGCGCGGTCATCATCTTCGCCGGTGTGTTCATCGCCCGCCTGGTCACCTCTGCCATGGCCTCGACCGGATCAGGCGCAACCGATGTGGCTGCCAACCTGGTCAAGTGGATCATCATCATCCTGTCGGTCATTCTCGGCATTTCGCGCATGGGCCTCGACCCGACAGGCGGCGAGTTCATTCTCAATGTCGCGCAATACCTCGTCATGGGCGGTGCAGCGGCGTTCGCCATCGCATTCGGCTGGGGTGGCAAGGACTGGGCGGCCCGCCAACTCGAAAGCTGGCGCGCCTCGCGCTAGGCCATCGGGCCCGCATTTTCGGAAAGGCCGCCTGTCGCAGGGCGGCCTTTTTCATTGCGCCCGGCCCGGATGCGCCTTATGGCCGCTCGCCATGCTCGAAATCATTCCTGAAACCCCCGCGATCCATGCCGAGGCCATCGAAGCCCTGTTCGATGCCACGTTCGGCCCCGGCCACTTTGCCAAGACGGCAGAGCGCCTGCGCGAATATTCCCGCTCGCTGCCGGACATTACCCGCCTTGCGGTTCTCGATGGCGAAGTGATCGCGGTCTGCCGTGTCTGGCCGCTGGTTGTGGGGCCGGCCCGGACGCGCGCCCTGTTCTACGGCCCGGTCGCTGTCGCGCCCGCGCACCAAGGCAGCCGCCTCGGCCTGACGGTGACAGGCGAGGCGCTGGAAGCGGGCAAGGGCGCCGGTTGGCCAGCTGCCGTGCTGATCGGTGCGCCGAAATATTTCGGTGAGATCGGATTCAAGGTGACGCCGAAGAACCAGCTCGCCTTCCACGGTCCCCAGGACCAGGCCCGCGTCATGGTCCGCGACCTGGCCGGCGATGCCAGTGCGCTCTCTGGGCTGGTCACGGCGCTTTAGAAGCGGCGCGTCCGCCTTGACTCCCTGCGGGCAACATCAGTGAATGCGGGGGGGAGACGCGCGGTGGGAAAAATCTTTTCAAGCCTGAGCTTCGTGATGGGCGTGCTGTCGCTCGTCATGCTTGCCAAGCAGGGGCTCGAACTCGGTTTCGTGGCGCCGCTCGAGACCGTGACCGAGTTCTACCGCAAGCTTGTCCAGGTCTTCCTCGGCTGGGCCGATGGGCCGCTCGGCTCTCTGGTCGCCCGCCTCGCCCCGCACGTCCCGGATATCCATCTGCAGCCGCACTGGAAGCACATCCTTGTGCCCATGTGGCTCTATGTCGGCGCCGATTGCCGCATCATGTGGAAAATCGGCCGCTTGCGTGCGGCCGTGTTTTTCGCGCTGACCGGGGGTCTGCTCGCCCTCCTGGCCAGCGTCGCGGCCGGGGCCGTGGCGGTGGACGACCCGCTGATGCGGCCGCTCCTGTTCCCGGTCGCCGCGCTGGTCGTCTTCAACTTCCTTCAGGCGATCTGGGACGCGCTGTTCAAGCCGGTTCCCGGGCGGACGCGCTGGCAAGTGTTCGGCCATTATGCGGGCTTGTTCGCGCTGGGCAATCTCGTCCTCGGCGCGGTCGTGGTGGCAGTCGGGCTGACGCTACAGGGGCTGGGCCTGCCGGGGGTCAATCTTGTCCTGCTGTTGGTGCTGGTCGGCCTGCTGGCCCTACGCGACATGTCGGTCGCCGCGCTTGGCGTTGAGGCTCGCCGCAAGCCTGATCAGACCTGGCGGCAATGTTTCTTGGCCATGGCCAATGTGCGCCTGGGCCTCGCGGTGTTCGCCACGCTGGGCGCGGCGCTGGCACTGCTCGGCTGCAATGCCGGTCTTGGCCTCGCCGGCATCTAGCCAGCCCGCGCCTGTCTATTCCGGCAGCAGGTATTCGGCTGGCAGGCCGTCAACATACAGTCCCTCATGGAACAGCTCGCCCTGCATGTCGCGCTCGGTGCCGGGCCCGTTGAGCAGGCCGTTCGCAAACAGGCCGGCCATCACGACATTGCTGTCGGGCAGGGTCAGCACGCCATAGCCTTCATACACGCCGTCCACCGTCTCGCCCTGGTAGCTCGCCATCAGGGCAGGGCCCTCGTAGATATCGTCGGCATATTGCTCGATCGGTGCATAGCCGGCGGCCACGGTGCGCGCCCTGGCTTCGGCGGCGCGTGCAGCCAGGATGTCGGCTGAGGGAAGGGCGGTCGCTGTCGCTTCCGCTTTCGGATCCACGGGCGCCACCGGTTCCTTTGGTGCCGGGGCTCTCGGCCCGCAGGCGACGCAGGTGGCCGCCAGCCCGACGACAAGACTCGTCCGTGCCCGTGTCATCATCCGCATCATGGTCTGCTCCTTCCCGGCGGCGCTATGTCAGCGCCGCGTGCATCAGGTCCAGCGCGTCCAGCGCGAACCGGCGCATGTTCGCGTCCCGGTCGGGAATGCCTGTCTCCAGCGTGCGCGACACTTCGAACCCGCCCGGCCCCGACAGGGCGACGCACGTATGCCCGGCCGCATCGCCATAGCCGTTGCCCTCCGGCCCTGCTGCACCGGTCTCCGACAGGCCCCAGTCGGCACCGAGCTTGCCGCGGATCGTCCGCGCCAGCAGCAGTGCATAGGGCTCGGTCGACGAGCGCATACCGGCAATGTCGTCGCGGCCAAGGCCCAGCAGGCCCTTGAACGCCGCCGGCGCATAGATCACCCCGCCACCCCGGTAATAGGCCGACGCCCCGGGCACCGCCAAGAGGGCCGCCGACACGAGGCCGCCCGACGAGGATTCGGCAATCGCGACCGTTTCGCGGCGCGCCTTCAGCTGGGTGCCGATCTCCGCAGCAAGGGGCAACAATGTTTCCATTGTCCCCATCAAGCAGCCCTTCACCCGCAGGGCAAGGCGGGTGGTCCCATGCGCGCGCAATTGCCAATAACGCTTGCACGGCATATTGACCAAAGCGGGCCGGCTTGTGCATGGGAGTGACAAATGACGGATCTGCGCCTGATCCTTTATTTCGAAGTGGTCTACCGCCTGCTGAGCTTTTCGCGGGCTGCCGAGGAGCTGCACCTGACGCACTCGGCCGTCACCCGCGCCATCAAGTCGCTGGAAGATGCCTGGGGCACCCAGCTGTTCTACCGCACCACCCGGTCCGTCGTGCCCACCGAGGCCGGCGAGCGCCTCTATCCGATGGCCGTCGAGCTGCTCGCCTTTGCCGAGACCGTTCATCACGAAACTGTGTCTGGCGACCGGGAGTTGAAACTTGTCGGCGGGCCGATTGCCTTCGACATCCTGCTGCCGACGGCGATTCTGGCATTCTCCGAGGCCTTGCCGCAGGTGCGCATGCGGGCCGATGTCATGCCGCCGCACGCGGCCATAGAGGAACTCGTCCAGCGCCGCGTCCATGTCGTGCTGTTCAACATGTCGACGCTCCAGGCGATGCCGCATGCCGGGCGCCTGCAGTTCCAGGAGATCATGACCGACGATTTCATCATGGCCTGCCGGCCCGGCCACCCGGCGCTCGACGCGGCGGACGATCTTGCCCGGCTTCTGGAGTTCCCGTGGGCCTTTCCGGGCTATCTCCACTATCTCGATGGCCAGTTGCCGCCCGGCCTGACGAAGATGATGGAGCGGGCCGGCGCGCCGCACTACACGCTCTACAGCCCGACCGCCTGCATGAACCTGTCAATGATCTCGGATGTGATGACCATCGTGCCGCTCTCGCTGGCGACGGCCCACCTGCAGGCCGGCCACGTCGTCGGCCGGCGCGTGCCGGGCGTGCCGAAATACCATCTCGGCGCCGCTTTCCGCCGCGAGGCCGACCTCGAGCCGAACATCCGGCACTTTCTCGACTGCCTGTCCACCGCGGCCCGCGAGATGGAACGCAGCAATGCCGAGCGGATGAAGAGTTTCAACTAGAGAGAGAAGCATCATGCGCTTGTGCGCCCTATGCGCAAATTCGCAAGTATTACTCACTTGTTCTCATTAGTGGCCTGCGATACGCCTGTCCTGCCTTTGCAATGTGGTGCGTCCCCCACCCAGTTCTACATTGCAGTCCAGGGCATGTTGTCAGGCAGCATTATCCCCGCTGCCTGGCAACACTAGTGGGTGCCCGCCCGGCCCGCGCCGGCCCCATCCTCACGCGTTCCGGCACCTGCCGCCCCCTGCGGGGCAGGGCAGTCGTACGCCCGCTTCCTTTGACTCTTGCCATGACCATCCATACAGCATCGCCCGGGCGGCACAGGCGAATCAGGGCTGGCCGCTGACCGGTTCGAACAGGATGGCCCGCACGATGAGACCCTGGATCGCCCTGGCTGCCAGCCTTGTCCTTGCCGGCTGCAACGCCAACAGCCGCGATAGCGTGACCTTCAGCTGCGAAGCAAAGGACGACGCCCGGCCTGGCGACAGCCGCCGCGTCGTCTTCCGCTTCGAGGACCGCTTCCTGTTCATCCGCACCGACACGGGCGGCACCGACAATGTCTGCACGCAGGACCGGACACGCCTCTGCGACGTGAAGATGACCGCCGACACGCTGACCCTGCGCCAGGAGGTCGAACGCCCCTATTGCGGCTGGCGCCCGCTGGTCAGCACCACGCTCGACATCGACCGCCACTCGGGCGCCTTCACCTTCACCCAGCAAGGCTGCGAACCCGACGAAGACATGCGCCTGACCGGCCACTGCGAAATGACCCTGCACGATTGAGCGGATGTTGGGGGAGGGGGCCGCGCCAGCGCCTGCTGCCGGCCATCCAGGGCGGCGCACTAAGGGAAACCCCTGAGGTATGACGCCCGGATTTGCGTGTAGACAGGCGCGGGTCGGACTGTGTCTGGCGGCAATCGAGGAAGACAGGTCATGACAGATACAGCCAAGCCAATGGTCCGCGAGGCCGTCGGGGTTTTTCAAACCGAGAAAAGCATGCAGGCGGCGATTGACGAATTGCTGACCAATGGGTTCAACCGCGCGGAAATCACCCTGCTCGCATCGACAGAGGCCGTCGAGGCCAAGCTCGGTCACAGCTACAAATCGGTGAAAGCGCTCGAAGACGATCCCGACGCCGCCACTATCGCCTATGCCACGATCGAGGGGCCGGGTGCCGCCGAAGGCGCGGTCATCGGCACGCTTGCCTATCTCGGGGCCCTGGCGGCATTTGTGCCGATTGTCGCCGGTGGCGGCGCGCTCGCGGCGGCGCTCATCGCGCTGGGCGTCGGCGGCGGAACCGGTGTCACGATCGGCGCCCTCCTGGCGCGGCTGATCGAGAAACACCACGCAGACTATATTGCCGACGAACTCTCGCATGGCGGCCTGGTTCTCTGGGTGCGCACCTGGAATGCCGCCGACGAAGCCACGGCAACCCGGATTCTCAAGGCGCATTCCGGCGCCGATGTCCATGTCCACGGCCTGCCGGACATCGACACCCAGGGCTGAACCCTGCAAGGCCATTTCAGGACAATGCGTTGCGCATGACAATGCAGGGTGAGTCGCGCGCAGCGCTACCTACCAACCGGTCTTGCCCTCTCCCCACCACAATCCAACCTCACACCACCCCGCGTTATACTGCCTCCCATGACT
>NZ_ARYK01000006.1 GCF_000685275.1 Hyphomonas johnsonii MHS-2 | reverse complement strand
GCCCGCCACATGGTGCCGGACCGCGCGTGATGTTGCGGGAAATCCTGCTGGCTGTCGTGTTCTGCGCGGGGGCCTGCGCACAGGTGCCCGAAACGGATACCCCTATTGCTGAAACGGCGCCCGCGCCGACATGCGGCGGCGTCCTGGTGCAAGGCGGCCTGGTCGTGTGCAGGGGCGTGCCGGGTGAGACGTTCACGGTTGCCGGCCTGACCGGCAAGACCGCCCGCGATGGCAGCGCCCAGTTCGGCATCTCCACTTCGGCCCCGGCCGTGATCGGCTGGTCAGCCTCCGATGGCAGCTTCGGTGACCTCACCATCGCCCCGCGCCATGACGAATTCCGCACCATCAAGGGCTTCGATTGCGACAAGGTCGATGCCCGCTCGCCGGAGCAGAAGGCCCACGCCGCCCGCAGCTGGCAGATCAAGCAGGACGCCTTTGCCCGGTTCAATTCCGGTCCCGGCGCGCTGACCGGTTTCATCAAGCCCGCCGATGCACCGACCTCTTCGCCGTTCGGCCCGACGCGCAAGTATATCGGCGTCTCGAAAGTCACCGGCGAGCCGTGCGATTCCGTCTCGGTCCATCGTGGCTATGACATGGCCGCGCCTGTCGGCACGCCGGTCGTCGCGCCTGCCGCCGGAACCGTGATCCTTGCCGATCCGGACCTCTATTACGAGGGTGGCGCCATCTTCCTCGACCACGGCCACGGGCTGACGTCCGTGTTCATGCACCTGTCGGAAGTGGAGGTTGCCCCCGGCGATGTGGTGGAGCGCGGTGACCTGCTCGCCAAGACGGGCAATACCGGCCGCACCACTGGCCCGCACCTGCACTGGGCGGTCAAATGGCGCAATGCCGGAAGCGGCAATCGCGGCGGCGACTTCTATATCGACCCGGCGCTGTTGCTCGAACTGCCGGTGTCCGATCCGCGGTGACGGCCTATGTCGCCCTGCTGCGCGCCGTCAATGTCGGCGGAACCGGCAAGCTGCCCATGACCGAACTGAAAGCCATGTGCGAGGAGATCGGTTTCGCGCAGGTGAAAACCTACATCGCCAGCGGAAATGTCGTGTTCGTCTCCAGGCTCTCCGAAGCCAGGGTCCGCGCAACGCTCAACGAGCGGCTTGAGACCTATGCCGGCAAGCCGGTCGGCGTGTTCGTGCGCACGGCCGCGGAAGTGGCCGCGGTTCGGGACGCCAATCCGTTCGCGGGTGAGCCGGGGAACCGCGTTGTCGCCATTTTCCTTGACGGGACGCTCGGCCCGGATGTCCTGGACGGGCTGAAGCACCTGGACACGGAAGTCCTGAAACCCGGGAACCGCGAAATCTACGTCCACTATCCCGACGGCCAGGGGCGCTCCAAACTCGTGATCCCTGCCGCCGGCGCGGGCACGGCGCGCAACATGAACACGGTCGCGAAACTGGCCGACATGGCAGCCGCCCTTACGGCCTGAGCCAGACCACGTCGCTGGCACCGACAAAGCGCGCCATCCTGGCAAGTTCCGCCTCCAGCTTTCGCTGGCGCGCATCGGTCCATTTGACGCCCGGTTCCGGCCACACATTGTGGACGCTCAGTTCGCTCTTCTCGCGGTCCGACTTCACTTCAATCCGCCCGACGAACCGGTCGCCCTCAAGCAGCGGATAGACGTAGTAGCCCCACTGGCGCTTTGCAGCCGGCACGAAGATTTCGATCCTATAGTCAAAGCCGAACAGGCGTGTCAGGCGGCCCCGATCACGTATGACGGGGTCGAACGGGTTGAGAATGCGCAGCCGCGAAGTGGGCGCGAGAGCGTCGGCGAGGCGGGCCTCGATGTCCGGCAGGGCGAGGGCGGCGCTCCACTGGCCGCTCGCGGATTCGATCTCGACCGGCACGAGGTCACCGGCATTCGCCGCCGTCCAGGCTTTTACCTCGGCCAGGTCCGCTGCGGCCCAGAAGCGCTGGATATCGCCCTCCGTCCCGAAGGCCAGCCGGTCGAGCGCCTCGCGGCACAGCCAGTCGACCTGCGTGTCATCGCTGTGATCCACCTCGCGCAGGTGGTTCGGGATGACGCGATGGCTGAGGTCATAGTATTTGGTGAAATTCTCGCGATGCGAGGTCGACAGCTCCCCTGCATACCACATGTAGTCCAGCGCCAGCTTGTGCGGCGGCCGGCGCCACATTTCGCGCTTGCCCTGGATCTTTGTATCGAACGCTTTCGTGCACAGCGGCCCTTCGGCCTCGATCCGCGCGCGGATGGCGGCCCTGCCCTCCGCGCCAACCATGCCCCGATGCCACTCCCAGCCGCGCACCTTCTCTTCGAGACGCCGGAACTGGCGGCGCCACATCGGATAGAAGTCCATCGGAATCAGCGAGGCATCATGAGTGAAATGCTCGAATACATGCCGGTCGCGCGCGAGGCATTTGTCCAGCATGGGCTCGCGGAAATTCTGGTTCCGGCTCCACAGGATATGGTCATGCGCGCGAGCAACGACACGGATCGTGTCGAGTTGCACGAAGCCGAGCCGGCGGATGGTGTCGGCCAGGTCGAGCGGCCCGGTCGGCGCAGCGGACAGCAGCTGGGCGTCCAGCCAGAGGCGGCGCGCGTCCCGGTTTGAAATCCTGAGCGCCACCGGCCGCCTCAGGGAACCAGGATCGTTGCGCCGGTCGTCTTGCCGCTTTCCAGCGCACGATGCGCGTCGGCCGCGTCTTCAAGGGCAAAGCGCTGCCCGATCTCCACCGTCAGTGTTCCGTCCTTGATTGCAGCAAACAGAAGGCCCGCCCCCCGGGCCAGCCGTTCGGGCGTGTCGATGAACTGGAACAATGTAGGCCGCGTCAGGATCAGCGACCCGCCCTGCGCCAGGCGGCTCGGCGGCATCGGATCGACCGCGCCGGACGCATTGCCATACGAAATCATCCATCCGCGTGGCTTCAGGCTTCTGAGCGACGCCTCGAAGCTGACCTTTCCAACGCTGTCGAGCGCCACATCGACGCCCTTGCCATCGGTCAGGGCCTTCACCTGTTCGGCAACATTGTCATACCCGACAATCACGTCGCTCGCCCCGGACGCGCGAGCCATGGCGGCCTTTTTCTCTGACGAGGTGACGGCGATGACCCGCGCACCCAGGCTGACGGCCCACGGAACCAGCAGGCTGCCGACACCGCCGACAGGCGCCCACACGAGCAGCGTATCGCCTGCCTTGACGGGCCGGATCTCGAACAACAGCATCCAGGCGGTCAGGCCCTTCAGCATGACGGCTGCGGCCTCCTCTTCGCTGACGCCGTCCGGCAGGGGCAGCAGGCTCGCCGCAGGCAGGGTGACATGCGTCGCATAGGTGCCCGAACCGACATAGCCGACACGGTCACCCGGCTTGAGATGGGTGACACCTTCGCCAACAGATTCCACCACGCCGGCGCCTTCGCCCCCCGGCGTGAACGGGAATTTCGCCGGATAGAGACCAGTCCGGAAATAAGTGTCGATGAAATTGAGACCGACCGCCGACTGGCGGACCAGCGCCTGGCCGGGGCCGGGCTGCTTTGGCGTGAAAGGCTCCTTTGTCAGGACATCAGGGCCACCGGTTTCGTGGATTCGGATTGCATAGGGTTCGGACATTCAAGGGGCTCCCGGTTCGGGCGCGGGCTCGCGCGCCTGCAAGTTCAGCAATTCGACGCCTATCGAAAATGCGATAGCGCACACTCAATCTGACGGGCCGGTGGAAGGCAAGGGCGACTCGCGGTCCAGTGGTGCGATGGACGTGAATAGTTTTCTGACCTGCGGTGTGGACGAGGCCGGGCGCGGCCCCTGGGCCGGGCCGGTGACGGCGGCGGCCGTGATCCTCGATGGCGAGCGGCCGATCGAAGGGCTGACCGATTCCAAGGCGCTGAGCGAAGCCAGGCGCGATGCCCTGACGCCCCTGATCCGTGAACGGGCACTCGCCTGGTGTGTCGCCCATGCCAGTGTCGGCGAGATCGATGTCCTCAATATCCGCGAGGCGACGTTTACCGCCATGAAGCGCGCCATTGCTGGGCTTGCGCTGACGGGCCCGCGCCCGCTCGGCATGATCCTTATCGACGGCAACGCCCTGCCACGGGGCCTGCCCTGCGCCGCCCGCGCGATCGTCAAGGGCGACCTCACGGAACCGGCCATTTCGGCTGCCTCGATCCTTGCCAAGACTGAGCGGGACGCCCTGATGAAGACACTGGACGCGGCCCATCCCGGCTATGGCTTTGCCAGGCACAAGGGCTATGGCACTGCCGCCCATGCCGAGGCACTCGGCCGGCTTGGCCCCTGCCCGGCGCACCGGACCAGTTTCAGGCCCGTACGGCTGGCGCTTGAAGCACGGGCCGAGGGCGCGGAGCCGCGCGGGTAACCATTGCAAGGAAATGCCGCGAGATCGCGCCCATCACCCGGCCCCGGTCGCGCCATGACAGGTCGACCGCCGGGCCGGTGTCGGTCTTGTTGACATCAACGATGAATATCTGGCCCGACACCGCGTCCCGCAACACGTCCAGCGCCGCCCAGTCGAGCGCCATCGCCTCCGAGAACCGGCGGATCAGGCTGATCTCCTCGGCCGAGAAGACCGCCTCCAGGTCTCGAAACACGACGGTATCATTGTGCATGGAAAAGCGCTGCGCAACCGGCTTGGTCTTGACCAGAACGAAGCGCGGTTCGCGGCCGATAATGGTGGTGCGATAATCAAAAGCGGTCTCTCCGTCGGAAGAATCGACAAGGCGCTGGTAGGCCTTGCCCGCTCGCCGCGGCATCGGGCAGGACACGATACAGCCATCATGCAGGCCGTTGCGCTCGCTCTTTTCGACGGCCGGGCCAGTGTGCGCCGCAGGATCAAGGCCCAGCGGGTAGCCGGCGACGGATTCGAATATCTCGGCCACGCGCGACTTCGATATGTCGGGGCACCCGGCGTTCAGCTGGACCTGGCCACCGACAGGCGGCGGGGTGCCTCGGGTGACGTCTTCGAAATAGAAGGCGACATCCGCCGTGTCCGGCGTCGGCGCGAACCGGATGCCCGACAGCGTCATCGCAGACCAGAGAATGTACCACGGGCGTGGACGGTCCGGCGCAAACCAGACCGACAGGCCGGACGGGCGCCGGATCCGCACGTAAACGCCCTTTGTGAGGACGACCACGAAGTACAGGCAGAACTTGACCAATTCGGATGGCGTGATCTCGGCGAGGCCGATGCGGCGCCCGGTCTTTTTCACGATCAGGCCCCGACGGGTGAGCGCCAGATCCGAAAACCAGTTCGCCTTCGGACCATCATTCTGGCGCTGGCGAGTCCGGTCGAGCATCAATCGACCCGGTACTGGATCGGCTTGTAGCTGAAATTGTTCGACTGACCGGCCGAACAGGCCGTCAGGCCGACAATCAGGTCCATGTCGGCCCGGAAGCGGGTAAAATCGTCAGCCTTGCTGAGCGGAGGCCGGACACTGATTTCCCCGGTTTCGGCGTCAATCGCCACATGCATGAAGACATTGAACGCGACCGTGATCCGGTCCGGCGCGATGCCGAACGGTTTCAATGCCTGTTCCAGATTGCCCTGGCAGCCATGATGGGGCGTCTTGTCACCGTAGAGAATGCGGAACGTGTCCTTCGAGCAGGGCGTCAGTGTGAAGTCATGACGTCCCACGCGGTCTTCGCCGATTTCCAGCATGGGCCGGCTGCGATTGGAGAACAGGATGTCTCCCGTCGACAGGAAAAGGCGGCTGGCATAGTCGATCGACCGGCCCGACGAGAGGTATTCCTCCGGATCGTCGGCATTGTAGGCGACCATGTCTGATACCTGCTCGCCCTGCGGGTCGATCACGGTCAGGACCTGCCCCCTGGCGAGACGAAAGGCCGTGCCGGTGCGCGGCGCGATGGTCTGGATCACCCCTGTTTCGGTGTCCTGTACGTGAACGGGCATTTCCAGTCTTCTCCCACCTGTCGGCCACTGTATTGCGGCGCCTGCGCGCGCTGGGCATGGTCTCCGAGCATCGGATTAATGCTGCCATTGGCGACAAGTTCCCTGTCGCGCGTCACTTTTTGCAGGGCCTGGTAGCGACCGTCGGCCCGCAGGGCCTCGAACTGGTCATGCGAATTGAACACCAGCGCCGGGCGGCAGAACCGCCGCGCGGCCCGCGAGGCCCCCGGATGGAGGCCAATCACGAAATACGCGGTGCCGCCGACGCAGATGTTGAAGTCGGCCGATTCAGGGTTCGTCGACACGGAGTCCGACCAGCCGATCCCCCTCCTGGCGTCCCGGTCATGCAGGGCCTGGAGATGCGCCCACAGAAGCTGTTCGAAGCCGGCTTCCGTCCTCGTCGGTTCGCTGTCAAAAGCCGCGATCAGCGTCCTGAAGGGAAGCGCCTGGATGTCCAGCGTCTGCCCGAAAGCACCGAGCGCCCTGTACAGGGTGTCATTGTCGTCGGGACGGCTGAAGGCGCCCGCTTCCACGACCTCCACCTGGCCCAGCCTGAGAGCACTCTTGGCGCCTGCGCAGGGAAATCGCGCCGAACGGACAAACGCGTCCACGTCCGGGTGAACGTTCGCCTTTTGGCGGTGAGTCTTCAGGAGGTCTTGCGCTGTTGCCATGATGGCTGACCAACTGGCAAGCGCGGCTTCAGTTCCGGGCGTCCGGCAGAAACCGGTGACGCGCCAGCGACGTGGTTAATCTCCCATTAACCCGCATCGCGCCAGTTTCCCGCCCGGGGACGGAGACAGACATCATGCTTATCCTGTTTGGCTGGCACACATGGTTCGGGGAATCCGGGCGACCTTATCGCTTCAAGATCACGTTGACGCGCAAGGGCCTGCCCGACGGCGGCGGCATCTATATCTTCGTCCAGCGCCGTTTCGTCTTCTTCCTGTTCCCGCTCTATATCGGCAAGGCGACGAACTTCCGCTCGCGCCTGATTGGCCATGAGCGCTGGGGCGAAGCCTGGTGGCGCCGCGGGGCGACGGAACGCCATGTCCTGGTCATCAGGAAGGGTGCCGACCGGGCCCGCGTCGAGGAAGACCTGATCCGGCGCTACCAGCCGCGCATGAATGATGTCCTGGTGCCGCGCGGGTCGAACGACGCCCCCAACAATCCACGCCTGCGGCGCTGGTGGCACATCAAACGCTGGTTCCGGATACCGTTCCTGGGCTAGTGACCTGTCCGGTCCCGCTTCACCCTTACAGCCTGGTTCAGGTATGGATCCACCGTTCCGTAACAGGACATTCCGCGGTCAGGCCCGGCGCATACCATCCAGCCTCCGCCATTCCTGAAAACGATTGCCGTGCTGCTCACGTCCCCCGGCTTCGTGAGGACATTTCCCTGGCAGTCAGGCAGGCCATTGGTCGAGACAACGGTCTTTACAAGCGTGTGCTGGCCTTTCTCGTCGGTCTCCAGTCGCCAGGTCTGTTTAAGCAGTTCTTCGCCGGACGATGTGGTCATCGTGCCGTCTTCGAAGAACCGGTAGGTATCCCGGCAGAAATCTTTGGGCGTATCGACAATCCGGAGCATCCAGTTATTCCGGGTCAGGTACGCACCCATATCATCATTCTCGTTTGTGCTGCGGGCGTACCAGCCAATTGTTGAACTGGACGCTTCGCCGCGAACTTCTCCGGTGAACCGGCCATTTTCAAACACGGCCTCATGATACAGCCAGTCGCCGGCATAGACGCGAGACCACCAACCGGCCCCGGCCTGAGGCGTCTTGAAGGTGAGAATGGTCTTGCCGTCTTCCTCACGCACCCGGCCATCCACAAACGCGCCCTCGCCATCACCGCCCCAGATATGACCTTCGACAAGGCCGTCATGCATCGCGGTTATGAAAAGCTTGTTGTGCTTTTCCGGCGAGTGCCCGTAGGCGCTGAGGACACGCATGTCCCATTCACCGATGAGCGTTTCGCTCGCCGTTGTGGGAACGTCGGCGCGCCAGTCGACAACCGCTGCCGGTTTCTCCGCTTCGGCATTCCGGGCGGCGATCTCCGCCATGCCCGACAGCGCCTCGGGAGATGGCCCGGACGCAAGTGCGGATGGCGGCGCAGTGGTTGTACAGGCGGCGAGGATAGCCGCGACTCCTGCGAGCAAACTATGGGACGGGTACTTCACGGGGTGCGCCTTTCTGGGAGACGTTTGTCTTCAACAGCGTTGTCTCCGAATTCATGTCTTGGCAAGCAGATCCGCATCAACCGCTTGCACGCCATAGTGGCCCCGTGGCAAAGCTGCGCGTCATGGCTGACACGACCGCTCCCCTTGCCCCATCCTTGTTTGCCGATGCGCCATCATCGGTGTCGTTCAAGAAACTGCGCAAGCGGCTGGTGCGCGGTGCGCTGAAGGCGATTGACGATTTCCAGATGGTCGACCGCCGCGCGGTGGACGCCGGTGAAAAGCCCCGCCCGAAATGGCTGGTCTGCCTGTCAGGCGGCAAGGATAGTTACGGCCTGCTGGCGGTGCTGATGGATCTGCAATGGCAGGGCGCGCTGCCGGTGGATCTCGTTGCCTGCAATCTCGACCAGGGCCAGCCGGGCTTCCCGAAACACGTGCTGCCGGACTGGCTCGACACGACCGGCGTCAAATACAGGATCGAGACGGAAGACACCTATTCCATCGTGACGGAGAAGGTCGAGGCGGGGCGAACCTATTGTTCCATGTGCTCGCGCCTGCGCCGGGGCATCCTCTACCGCATCGCGCGGGAGGAAGGCTGTGAGGCCATCGTGCTCGGCCATCACCGTGACGACGCGCTTGAGACGTTCATGATGAACTTCATCCATGGTGGGCGGCTCGCCGCGATGCCGCCAAAACTGCTGAACGACGACGGCGACTGTTTCGTGCTGCGCCCACTGATCACGGCCGCAGAGGACGACCTGGCGAAACTCGCCGAAGCGATGGATTTCCCGATCATCCCCTGCAACCTGTGCGGCAGTCAGGACGGCCTGCAGCGTGTGGCGATGAAACAGATGCTGGACGAGTGGGAACGCAAGAAGCCCGGCGTGCGTCAGGTCATGGCCCATGCACTCGCTACCGTGCGTCCAAGCCACCTGCACGACCCGCGCGTGTTCGACTTTGCCGGCCTTGAAATCGGCGGCACGGGCGAGGATGACCCGAACGTGCCGTTCTAGCGACCTGCAGACGGTCTCAGGGTCAAATAATTTCCCGGGCATCATCGGGAACTGATTGCAAAAACCCGAAAAAGAGAATCTATTTTCCTTTCGCCGGCACGTTGCGAAGGGGACCGCGCCATGATCCTGCACCGTTTGGCCGAGCACCTGAAGGCACAGAACTGGACGGTCGTTGCGATTGAATTCCTGATTGTCGTGGCGGGCGTCTATATCGGCGTCTTCCTTGGCGCGGCGCGCGACCAGTACACCCTGCAGGGCGCAACCCGCGTCTCCCTGAACAACCTGCTTGACGACTTGATCGCCGACCGGGCCGAAACCGCTTTTGTCGTGGAACGCCAGGGCGCCCGGATCGCCGCCGCCGAGGCCCTCGATGCCGAACTTGAAAAGGCCGCGCCGGACTTCCAGAGGGTCCACGACGACCTCCTGACCGTCGTCTACAACAACCGGACCCTGTTCCCGCGTACGACATATTATGAAGCGCTGCTGCGCGAAGGCGAGCTGGATACCGTGCCTGCCGGACTCAGGCGCCAGATCAACCATCTGTACGGTTACCGCCTGCCCGCCATCGTCCATTCCGGGGCCATGGCGGACCAGAATGACAACCTGGTCTATACTGTCTGCATCGGGCGGTACTGGGACCTCTCCCATGCCCGGCCGGCGAGCGACGTCGCCGCCGACATGACGCACTTCCGTAACTGCGTGCGCAGCCTGCACGGCTTTTCGCAATATTACGCAGACAGGACCGGCACCCAGATGCTGCCGGAAATGGATAAGCTCATCGCAAACCTCGCCAGCGAACTTGGCCGGGAGGCCGATGTGCCCACGCCCGTGACGCCTGGCCCACCTGGGCCCTAGCGCAGGATCCTGCCTTTGCGCACACGCTCTACCACCAGCCAGATGCCGGCCAGTGTCAGCACAAGCGACAGGAATCCGGCGAGTTTCATCCACCAGCTGGTAAATGTCTCCCGGTTCGTCCAGTCCATGATGTGCAGGCCCCAGAGCAGGTCATACGTGCGCCAGAGGCCTGTGCGCACAGCGGCGACATCACCCGTCTGCGGATCGATCCAGAATGTGGCCGCATCCTTGCCGTCAAAGTCGGCGCGCCACATGGCGCGGCCATGCCCCCTGCCGGCCTCGCGGGGCGCCGGGTCCACCAGCGCCAGGCCTGACAGCACGCCCTTGCCGGCCCAGCCCGCCTCGGCGACCTGCCGCGCAAGCGCCTCATCCAGCGGCGACAGTGGCGCGCCCGACATTGCATCGAACAGGGCCTTGCCCTGTGCCGTGTCCGTCTCGTAGGCCGCACCTGAGAGGAAGGGCTTCAGCCTGACGGTGCTGACCGTACCGCCCGCCACGCCCGGCAGGTTGGCCGGTGAGACCAAGCCATCTGACTGAAGGACAAGCGCGCCCGGCGGTTCGGCTCGCAAGTGTTCTCCGCGCACCTGTTCGATCGGATAGAGCGAGAAGAAGAACCCCGAAGCAATCCACAGGAGGACCTGACCGCCAATCACGAGGCCAAGAATATTGTGGAGTCGCGGGACAAGGCGGGGAATCCGCACCATTCAGTTTGAACTGTTCGCGGCCCCTGATTCCACGGTCAGGGTATAGGGAATGAAGATTTCGAGCTCGAGCGGCCCCGCCGGCTGGGTAACGACCCGCGACTCCAGGCCGGCGACTGTAACGACGGCCGGTTGGAACGCTGTGCGCAGGTCCATGACGTCCCGGGTGATAGCGGCGATCAGGTCGGCCCGATGCTTGTCCGTTCCTCTGGCGCCCAGGTACTGCTCGTCACCCAGATAGGCTTCGGCGCGGCCTTCAGTCTTCACCTTGGACAGGAACGTCGCGGCCCGGCGCATCAACAGGTCAAAGGTCTCGCCAGGTTTCGTGTCCACGCTCAGCGTCAGGGTGAAGCGCCCCTGCCCGGAATAGTCTGTGTAGATATCGTCAAACTGGACCGTATCAATCGGCGCGCTGCTTTCACCGATGACACCGCCAAACAGGTCATAACCGGGTGAATCCGATACGGATTTTTTCAGCCGCCCGAACATTGTGTCAAGCTCGCGCTTGCGGGCGGCGGGGTCGCGACTGCCCGACTGGAAATGGGCTTCCACCAGCACGAAATCGGCCGGGATACGCCTGTATATGGCAGGAGCCGTTCGCAGGTCATCGGCATCGATGCGGCTGGCCGTCACCGTGACCGTCTGAAGGCTTCGTTCTTCCTGCGCGCCTGCAGGGGCAAGGCCCGCAAGTGACAGCAGGACAAGACTGGAAACCACATGGCGCATCGAACACCCTCTCATTGGTGTTTCCAGTCATTCACGCCTCCCGGAAAAGGTCAAGCATACTCGCGTGCCGCCCGGACGCGGCCCATGAAAAAGGCGCGCGACGATACCGCCGCGCGCCTGATTTCGTATCGCTTTCGGAGCGCTATTTGCGCCAGACAGCGGCCAGGGCCGGATCTTCTTCCTCGCCGGTATACTTGGCGAGTTCGGCGCGGCCGATGACCATGTGGTGCACTTCGTCCGGTCCGTCAGCAAGGCGCAGCGTGCGCTGGCCGGTGTACATCTGGGCAAGCGGTGTCCATTGCGACACGCCAGCGGCGCCGTGAATCTGGATCGCCTGGTCGATGATCTTGCAGACGCGTTCCGGCACCATGGCCTTGGCCATCGAGATCCAGACACGGGCTTCCTTGTTGCCGAGGACGTCCATGGCTTTGGCGGCCTTGAGCACGATCATGCGCATGGCTTCAATCTCGATACGGGCGCGCGAGATGATCTCGGTATTGCCGCCGAGCTTGACCAGCGGGCGACCGAAGGCTTCGCGGGTCATACCGCGAACGCACATCAGGTCGAGCGCGCGTTCGGCCTGGCCGATCGAGCGCATGCAGTGGTGGATGCGGCCAGGGCCGAGGCGGAGTTGCGAGATTTCGAAACCGCGGCCCTCGCCGAGCAGCATGTTTTCCTTCGGAACGCGGACATTCTCGAAGCGCAGGTGCATGTGGCCATGCGGTGCGTCCGGATCACCGAACACGTGCATCGGGCCGACAATCGTGACACCGGGGTGCGGCAGTGGCACCAGGATCTGGCTCTGCTGCTTGTTCGGGTCGGCCTTCGGGCTGGTCTTGACCATGGTGATCATGATCTTGCAGCGCGGATCGCCGGCACCGGAGATGTAGAATTTCTCGCCATTGAGAACCCACTCATCGCCTTCCAGAACGGCCGTCATCGACACGTTCTTGGCATCAGACGACGGGTGGCCTGGTTCGGTCATCGCGAAGGCCGACCGGATCTTGCCCTCAAGCAGCGGCTTCAGCCACTTTTCCTTCTGGGCTGGCGTGCCGACACGCTCGAGCACTTCCATGTTGCCGGTGTCGGGCGCCGAGCAGTTCATGGTCTCGGACGCCATCGGGTTCTTGCCGAGTTCGGCGGCGATATAGGCATAGTCGAGGTTCTTGAGGCCTTCGCCGGTTTCAGCGTCGGGCAGGAAGAAATTCCAGAGGCCCTGCTTCTTGGCTTCGTCCTTGGCCTTTTCAAGGCATTCCAGCTGGCCGGGCGCGTACGACCAGATGTCCTTCTTGCCTTCACCGAGACGATGGAATTCCTCGCTCATCGGGTTGACGGTTTCCTTGATGAACTTGCGGACGTGGTCGTACAGGGGGCGTGCGCCCTCCGACATCCGCAGGTCGTTCAGGTCAGCGTTCTGGTCGGCTGTATATTGGGAGTCAGGCATCGTCGTTTCTCTCTTCCTCTAATCACGTCTTTGGAGTGTCTTACCACCCGCGGGACCTTTGCGTCGACCGGATAAGCAATCCTGTCGCCGGTTTCACGTTCGCGCCGGCATCTGGCCCGGCGGTTCGAATTCGGCTACGCCGCCGCGAATGACCCTGACCAGCACCCTGATCATCCTCGTGACCGTTCTCGTCACGACGTTCATCTCGGGCATATTCGGCATGGCAGGCGGCATCATCTTCATGGGCGTGCTGGCAGCGCTCGTGCCGGTGGCAACGGCGATGATCATCCACGGGTCGATCCAGATCGTCTCGAACGGCTACCGCGCCTTCCTGTGGCGCAAGCATATCGACTGGGCGATCTTCCGGCGCTACGCGCTCGGCTCGCTGGCGGCTGTCGGATTGCTGTTCGCACTGTCCTGGCGCCCGGACAGGCAGATGGTCTACCTGCTGCTGGGCCTGACGACCCTGCTGGTCTGGCTGCCCAAATCGCTGGTCGACCTCGACATCCAGAAACGGTTCCAGGCTGAGGGTGCCGGCTTTGTCGTGCAGTCGCTGAACACGGTCGCTGGCGTCGCGGGGCCGCTGCTGGACCTGTTCTTCGTGCGCACCGACATGACCCGGCATGCCATCGTGGCCACCAAGGCCGTGACGCAGGTATTGGCGCATTCCGTCAAGATCGTGTTCTGGAGCATACCGGTCATCGCGGCAGCGGGGCTGGCGGCGCTGCCGCCCGCTTGGTTGATCCTGGCGGCCATTCCACTGTCCATGCTGGGTACGACACTGGGAGGAAAAGTGCTCCAGCAGATGACGGACGTGAACTTCAAGCGCGGGATGAAATACCTGGTCACGGCGGTTGGCGCAGTCATGCTGATGAAGGCCGCCGGCTGGCTGTAATGCAACCATCCCTGCTCCGGCTTTCATCTTCGACATTGCGCCGACGGGCATATCCACTCCTGACCACGACCTGTTTCCCCCTTCTTGATGCCTGATGCTCGACTATTCGGCAACTTTATTGCATGAAGAACAATCATCACTGTTGGTGATAGTATAGGGCCCGGCCATGAACCTGCGCACCATCGACCTCAACCTGCTGCCCGTACTGGAGGCCGTGTATACCGAGCGCAGCCTGACGCGCGCCAGCGAGACACTCCACATCACCCAGCCCGCGGTCAGCAATGCGCTGGCGCGCCTGCGCAACCATTTCGAAGACCCGTTATTCGTGCGCGAAGGGCGCGGCGTGAAGCCAACCGCTATGGCCGATGCGCTGATGCCTGCCGTGCGCGACGCGCTGGACCGCCTGCGCGCCGGGCTGGAACAACGCTCGACGTTCGAACCGGCCCAGTCGACCCGCGTCTTCAACATCTCGGCACGCGACGCTGGCGTCTTTATCATTGCACCGCGGCTGGCACGCCGGCTGGAAGCTGAAGCGCCGGGCATCCGGATCGCCTGGAGCCAGGTCCAGCGCGGCGCCATTTCGTCGGAACTCGCATCCGGCCGCCTTGACCTGGCCCTCGACGTGCCGGACCTGCGCGGCCACGATCTCGAGCGGGCCGCCCTGCTGGACACGCCTTATGCCTGCGTTGTCGCGCGCGATCATCCGGTCGCCGGTCAGGACCTGACACTGGAACGTTTCATCGGCCTGCGCCACGTGGTGGTCTCCAGCCGACGCGAGGGCCGCTCCTATGTCGAGGAGATCGCCCGTGCGGCGGGCCACCGGATCACCCCGGTCATGCGCCTGCCGCATCACATGCCGGCCCTCGAAATCGTGCGCCAGACCCACCTCGCCGCGACGGTCCCGCTGCCATTGGCGCAAAGCTCCGGGCTGGCTGTCCTTGCGCTGCCACCCGCCTTCCCGCCCCTCGGCAGCGTTCTCTACTGGGGCCGCGAAAATGCCGAGGACCCCGCACTGGCCTGGCTGCGCGGCCTGATCGCGGAGATTGCGGGGGAGTCCTAGGGCCGCGGCGCCATACCTTCGAGGACACGAATTGCGCGGGCGCAGGTTTCGGCAAATGTCCGCTTGGCTTCGAGCCTGCAGACGAGGCATTGCGTCCAGCGGCGCAGGATCATTCAGCCGGCGCCCGTTTTGCGCCGGTTGAGCCGCTCTCCAGCACACCGATAGCTTGTTGGAGCGAGTACAAGGAGCCGGTAAGGTCGCCCCGCGCGGATGAAAGATTGGAAAAATGCAGCCGGAGATCTGGCAGCAGCTCCGGATCGCTCAACAGAGCCTCCGCTGCTGTCGCCCACTCCTCGTCTGAAACATCAAGGTTACAGTCGGCCCGAAATCCAGTGACATTTCCAATCTCATCTCTTTTGTCGCCGCAACTTTCTCGGATGGCACGTTGAATCTCGTGAGGAATGGTTCGGCGAACACGCTGGCGATAGGACGATGCCAGAGCGTTTTGGGCCGCGTTGTTTGCGGTAATATCTGTAAAGTACGAACCCCAACCGTCCTCAACAAAATCTGGCGGCAACAAGCCAATGTCGCCAGAGGACACGATCTCGTCCCATGTCGAGCGCGTCGGTTGGTGGGTTGCGTATTCGGTGGCGCGGTAGGCATTGACGACCAGTTCCCGAGGGTCCGGTGAACTGCTGGCCAGCAGGGCAGCCGTTCGCTCGGCGCTGTCATTGACCGCTTCATAGTAAGCGAGCAGGTTGCTCCGGTCCCGGATATCCGTTCGAATATCAATGGCAAGCCGTTGAGCATAGGCGCTTCCACGTCGCATGTCCGCCTGCCCCTCATTCCAGTTGCCAAGCTGGATACCGAGGAAAACACCGAGCACCACGATCAGCGTCTCAACCGCGACGGTGAACCAGTCCTGCTTGCGAAAGGCGTCAGAGATACGTCGCAGGATCATTGTTGCTGTTCCTCAAGATGGGAATCGAGTGCCTGCACGCGCGCGATGAGCCGTCGCGCCATCAGGATCTTGTTGTCCAGGTCGGACAGGCGCCGAACAAGCGGGCCATGAATGTCAGCGTCGATGATCGCCGAGACCGATTGCGATATCTCATCCGGGGCCAGATCGATTTCACACGTCTCGGGAAGGGAAATGCGGGGCTCACCCGCTGAATTGATGACCGAAACCTCTTCGCAATTGGCGCGAATGGCCACTTGTGCCGCATAGGGCAGCTTCTCCCGAACGATCTCGCGATAGGGAACGGTTTGCCCGACAATGGCCAGCGGGGCTTCGACGCCGCGATAGAAATTGGCGAGCATCTTTCGCAACGACACATCCGTGATCGCATTCACCGCACCGACGGAGAGGATTTCATCATACGTGTCACGGCCGAATGTGCGCGGGATGATCTGGCTTGCCTGATAGACATCAATGAGAAATTCCTCGCCTAGCGTTTCCGGCGGCTGGTCGAGCGCGGCGAGCGCCGCCAGACCGTGATCGCGGGTTTGCGTGAAGTAGAGGGCGCGCTGTACCATGTCTTCCTGATTGCCAGCGAGGTCCTCGCGGATGCGCTCGATATAGACCCGTGCAGTCTGTTCCTGCACCCGCGCCTCATTCCAGGTGTTGACCTGCAGACCGACAAACACACCGACGACAACGATCAGGAAATCGAGCCCGATAGCGGTCCATTCCTGGTTCTTCACATGCTTGATGACGCGGCGAAGGATCATCGGCGGCGATCCAGTTCATTGTTGATCGCCGCAATGGCGCGTTCCGCCGCCTCGTTCTGTTCATCCATATCCGAAGGTGTGGAAACCACATGCCCCGTCCATTCCGTCAGGAAGGGCTGCATGTCGGGCTTCGTCATAATCTCATTCACGGACCGCGCCGCCATATCATCTGCGACACCCTTGGCACAATCGAGCACATAGGTTTCTGCCCCCCCGGTGACGTCGTAGCACGTTGCCCAATAATAGGCCTGGACATCGAGAGGGATAAACTGACGAACCAGCGAGCGATACTTTGGCGGTTCCTGCCACGTGCTTGCAAGATTTGCATTCTGCGCCAGATAGAACTCGACGGCGTCGATGATCTCGCGCGAACGTGGCAATCCGCTTCTGCGCATTTCTTCGTAGGTCGTCGCTTGAACCTCGATTTTCTGCCATTGTGACGCGTGGAAGAAATCGACCAGCACAAGCCAGCAATTGTCACCGCACGGTTGGCCTGCTGCCATGAAGTCGAGTGAGCGCTTTCCTGCCTCCGCCACCTGGTTCAGCGCATAGGCCTTTTGTTCCGTCTTCTGTATTCCCGTTTCGAGTTCGCGCCGCAATTCGACCAGCAGACCGGTTTCCCGCTCCATGGACGCGCGCGCGGTGTTCCAGTTCGACACCTGGATGCCGATGAACACACCGAACACGACGATCAGGAAATCGAGTCCGATAGCGGTCCATTCCTGTTTGCGAAAATGCGAGATGACACGGCGAAGGATCATCTTTCCATTTCCGCTTCCAGGGTCGACCTCACCTTGCGCACTTCGTCGAGCAGGAGCGCGTCCAGGTACAACATGTTCGTGTGCACTTTCAGGGCGATCTTCATGGCTGACGCCACGTCTTCGTCCGCCCGCATGCCATCAAGGTCGACACGCGCAACGGCCACATTCGGACGCCGCGTGGACGCGTCGGGCACCTCGGCGAGATCGAACTCCAGATAGGGCTGGAGCACTGGGAGCAGCATGGATGAATCTGTTGAATTGCCGTCATACGCGCGCGCCAGCAGTTCGAGGTGATCATTCAACTGCATCAGCGCCGTGCGCAAATCGCGATTCCGGATCAGGCCCATCTTGCCGGACGAGATCAATTCCCGCAGCGCCGCAGACGATCCGGGTGGGATCGGGTAGGATTCGATGTCCTCCGCCAACTGCACAAGCAGGCCCTGGTCCACGGCATCGTTCCGGCCGAGATGCCGCAACATCGTGCGTGTTGCATCCACCGACCCGGAATAGCGTTCGACATGTTTCGCAAACGTGGCTTCTATCACGCCATGTTCGGCTGCAAGTTGCTGCAGGTATTGGGCCTGCTCACGCCTCAGCGACCGCTCATCGTTCCAGTTCGAGACCTGCAGCCCGACGAACACCCCAACCACGACGATAAGGAAGTCGATGACAATCGCCGTCCATTCCTGGTGCTTCACATGCTTGATGACGCGGCGCAGGATCATGGTTTGATCCCCAGGTCGACATCAATCGCCGCTTCGGCGGCCCGGGTGACGGGCAAGGCCTGGGGATAATGCTTCAGCGCAAATTTGTTCTGCCCGATCCAGAAGCGCAATTGTTCGGCCAGGCCCGGCGCTGTCCGGATGCGCTCGAGCATCCCGGCTGGATCGAGTTTCTCCAGGTCGTCTGTGCACCCCTTGCCAAGGATCTCCAGGTCGCCGCCCACGAGGAGATGGCATTTCTGCCACATGGCGTCACTGGCATCTGGCGAGAAATAGCCGCGCACGGTTTCACGATAGGCGGGCGGTGCCAGATTCACGATGTCCCATCCGTCAATGTAGCCGTAATACTGCTGGATTGCCTTCCGGGTTGCGATATCCCTTGGAAGGCCCATCCGCGTCATTTCATCGTAGACTGACATGTTAATTCCGGTACCCCAGACTTGCGATGCAAGAAAGAAGTCGGCGAGCAGGCTGGCGCAGTCCTCCATGCAGGGCGTGTCCCCCTCCAGGAAAGCCAGCGCCCGCTGCCCGGACGCCACGACCGTATTCGCATAGGTTTCCTGATATTCCAGAAAGGTGGTGGCTTCCGCAATTTCATCTTTCAGGTGAAACAGGTATTCGCGCTCGGTCGAATCAAGCGCGCGCGCGTTATTCCAGTTGTTCACTTGCAAACCGAGAAACACGCCGAGCACAACGATCAGGGTCTCGACCACGACGGTGAACCAGTCCTGCTCGCGGAAAGCGTCAGTGATGTGCCGTAATTTCAAGATGTCCCCCGACCTGCCTGATTGAAAAGGCTAGTCGGTTTGGCGGCGGCTGAACAGTATTATCTCTCGAACGCCTACTGCGCGAGTGAAGCGCCAATCACATCGACGACGGGCTTGCGCAGGATACGCTTGTTGCCCGCAAGGGCAGCGCCGGGCAAGGCTTTCAACCGCTCGGCTTCAGCCAGCGCTTCGGCCATCACCTGGTCCGGCGCGACAGCCTTGTCCAGGTATCCCACGCTCACCGCCTCGTCCGGATCGAACAGCGTGCCATTGACCACCGACTCTGTCATGTAGAGCGGGTTCAGGCGCGCCTTGCACAGCTCCAGCGCAAACACAGGCAACACCATGCCGATCTGCGTCTCGTTGGCGCCGATCTTGTAGGCCCCTTTCGCGCCGAACCGCTTGTCGCAGCTGAGCAGGATGAAACAGCCCATGGCGATGCCATGCCCCGTACACGCCGCAATGACAGGCATGGGCAGGGTAAACAGGCGCAACGCCAGCGCGCCGCCGGCATTGACCAGCGCCCGCACGTCTTCCGGAGTCGCTCCCATCATCATCTTGAGGTCAAACCCGCCCGAGAACCTGTCGGGCCGCCCGGTGATGATCACCGCCTTCGCCTCTTTCTCGGCCTGGTCCAGCGCCGCATTCAGTGCGTCCAGCATAGTAGGGTTGATGGCGTTGGCCTTGCCGTCATCCATCGTGATGATGGCAATTTCATTCTCGATCCTGATCGTGGCGCTCATGGCGGTCTCCCTGTTTGGCATAGGTTAGACGCCCGCTGACCTTGCGGGAAGCAAGCTTGACGAAAGGGCACCTTTCAAAATGGCCGTGCCCGCCCGTCGTCAGCTGCGCTGGTATTCCTCGCCGCGCTCGGCTGCGAGGCGACTGCGGACGGTTTCTGAGTCATAGCCGAACTCGGTCAGGGCCCGTCCCGCCATCTGCATGCCGGATTCAATCGCATCCGGGATGACGTGGGTGGCACCCGCCAGACGCAGCCGTGCAGCATGTTCATGATCGCGCGCACGCACCACGATCGGCACGTCAGGGTGCAGCCGGTGGAAGGATGTCACCATCGCCTCCGCAGCGGCGACATCATCCACGGTCACAACGAACAGGCGCGCACCATCCGCGCCTGCACTGTGCAGGATTTCAGGTCTCGCCGCGTCGCCCAGGAAGACTTGCCACCCGCCCTTGCGGGCCTGCACCAGGCGCACGGCGCTGCGTTCCAGCGCCACGATCTCGGTGTCTTCCACCGTCAGGATGCGGGCAACCGTCTCACCGACCCGGCCAAAGCCCGCAATGATCACATGCCCCTTCATGTCCGAGAAATCCTCGTCCAGATGCGCTTCGGGTTCATCACCCTCAAGCCACGAGGCGGCCCACCCGCCCAGGCGCCCCAACACCGGGATCAGCAGCATGGACAGGCCCGCAATCGCGGCGATCCTGCCTGACGTGCCCGCATCCAGAACACCGGCTGTCCCGGCGGCGGCAACCACGACGAACGCAAATTCTCCCGCCGGCGCCAGCAGGCTGGCGGTCTCGATGGAGACCAGCCTGTCCCCGGCAAACAGCCGGCAGGCCACGAACGCGATCAGGAACTTGACCGCCAGCAAGGCGGCCAGCCCGCCGAAGATCACCCCCGGTTGAGTCACCAGCGACGGCAGATCCAGCGCCATGCCCACGGTCATGAAGAAGACGCCCAGCAGGACACCCTTGAACGGTTCGAGGTCGACTTCCGTCTGGTGCTTGAATTCGGTCTCGCCCAGCAGCAGCCCGGCCAGGAACGCGCCCAGCGCAAGTGACAGGCCCGCCGTGGCCGTGATGGTCGCGGCACCGACAACTGTCAGCAATGTCAGCGCCATCAGGAAATCCCGCCCGCCGACCTGCGCGGCCAGGCGAAACATCGGCCTGAGGGCAAAGCGCCCGATCAGCATGATGAACGCGATTGCGATCAGGCCATTCACCGCCGCCTCGACCAGGACGGACGAAACATTGGCGCCTTCCCCCATGCTCAGGAAGCCGATGAAGATCAGGATGGGCGCAACGAGTATGTCCTGGAACAACAGAACGCTCAGCGCTGCGCGTCCCACCGGGCGGGCTGCGCGTTTCTGCTCGACCAGCATCTGCATGACGATCGCCGTCGATGACAGGGCCAGCGCCAGGCCACATATGATCGCCGCTTCGGCCGGCAAACCCGCCCAGTACACCGCCCCGGCGATCACCGCAGCGCTCAACGCCGCCTGCAGCCCCCCTGCCCCGAACACGGCGCGCTTCATGGACCAGAGTTTCCCGAACGAGAACTCCAGGCCCAGCAGGAACAAGAGGAACATTATGCCGAGTTCCGCAAACGGCGCAGCGGCCTCGGGATCGGACACCGACACGTATTCCAGCAATGGCTGGACATGCGCCAGCGACCCCAGCGCATAAGGCCCGAGCACAACGCCTGCCAGCATGAAGCCGACGACCGTCGGCAACCGCAGGTACCGGAACACCGGCACGACCACGCCTGCGGCAAACAGGAAGACCAGCGCATCCTTGATCAGGACATCGTAACCATGCCCGCCCATCAGGTCTGCGCCCCGGCGGGCCGGCAATCGTGGATACGCCGCATGACACTCATCCGCGCCGCGCCCGGAAGAAGGCCTTGAGCAGCGCGCTCGCCGCCTCGCCAGACGCTTCATCCTGTTCAACCTCGGACCGCCAGTGGCAGGTCGGCTGCTCGAAGAAGCGTGCCCCGTGGATGACGGCCCCGCCCTTCGGGTCGCACGCGGCGAATACCAGTTTGCCAATGCGCGCCAGGCTGATCGCCCCGGCGCACATCGCGCATGGCTCAAGCGTCACGTACATATGCAGGTCGGTCAGGCGGTAATTGCCCCGCTTTTCTGCCGCCGCACGCAGCGCGATGATTTCGGCATGCGCGGTCGGGTCATGCGCAGCGATTGGCTGGTTCGCCCCTTCGGCGACAATTTCGCCTGTCGCGGGGTCCACGATCACCGCACCCACGGGAACTTCGCCCGCTTCAGCGGCCAGGCCCGCCAGTTCCAGCGCGCGCGCCATCGGGGAGACAGTAATTGTCATCGGCCTGAGATCGCCCTACACGCCGGGAAAGTAAAGAGCAGGTGCTTTCCTCGTGCGGATCATTGCAGGCGAATTCAAGGGCCGTCCCATCGCGGCGCCAAAGGGTCAGGGCACCCGCCCGACCGGCGACCGGGCGCGCGAGGCGGTGTTCAACCTCATCGCCCACGCCACGTGGGCCCCGTCCATCGAAGGCGCCCGCGTCGTCGACCTGTTCGCCGGATCCGGCGCGCTCGGCCTCGAGGCCATGTCGCGTGGCGCTGCCTTCTGCCTGTTCGTCGAGACCGATTCGGCCGCGCGCGGCGCCATCCGCGACAATTGCGAGACGCTCGGCCTGTTCGGCACGACGCGCATCCACCGCCGGTCGGCCACCGACCTCGGCCCGAAGCCCGCCAATCTCGGCGCGCCGTTCACCCTCGCCTTCCTCGATCCGCCCTATCACAAGGCCCTGCCCGAGCCGGCACTGGCGTCGCTTGTCACAGGCGGCTGGCTGACGCAGGACGCCCTCGCTGTGGTCGAAACCGCCGCCGACGAAACACCCACCTTCGACGGCTGGACCCTTCTCGACGCACGAACCTATGGCGCAGCGCGGGTGTGGTTCCTGACCCGCGCCTAGGAATCCAGGAATTCCGTCCGCAGGTCGATGTTCGAGGTCTTCTTGCCGATATGGTGGGAATCGTCCCGCAGCCAGGCGTCGGCGGCCGCACGGCCCTGATCGCGCAGGCCGGTCAGGAAATTCCAGCTCGTGTCAAACTTCGTCGCCAGGCTGAGTTCGATCAGGTCCTGCCCGCCGCGAATGGCGTGGATATTCAGGCGGCGATATTTCTTCAGGACTGCCTCCTTCAACATGCCGCCATCAATCAGGTGCTGGACAAAGGCGATGGCCCGCAACTCGCCGATCAGCGAGGCATTGAAGCTGATCTCGTTGACACGTTCCTGGATCTCCCCGGCGCGCTTGGGGATGCCCGGCCGCGCAATCGGGTTCAGCATCACCAGCAGCACGTCCCGCGGCGCGCCCGAATAGATCAACGGGAACAGGCTCGGATTGCCGAGATAGCCGCCATCCCAATAGGCTTGTCCGTCGATCTCGACGGCCTGGAACGTCTGCGGCAGGCAAGCGGATGCCAGCACGGAATCGGCAGAAATCTCACCCTTTCCGAACACTCTCACACGACCTGTTTCCACATTCGTCGCGGACAGGAAGAGCAGGATCCCGGATGCATGCACCGCCTCAAAATCAATCTCGCTCTCGACCGTCTGGCGCAGCGGATTGAAGTTGAACGGATTGAGGTCATAGGGACTCGCAACGCTCTGCAAGGCACTGGCATAGGCAAAGGCGATGGCGCTCAGGGCGCCGTATGGTGAGGTCCGTGCGCCGCTATTGGACACGCCCCGCCAGACGGCCTCCAGCTTGGCCTTGGCCCCGGCCGGTCCGTCTGCCGTCATGCCGGCGGCCCAGGCGACGGCATTGATCGCACCGGCGGACGTCGCAGAGATCGCCGCGATATCCAGGTCTTCCTCTTCCGCCAGCCGGTCGAGCACGCCCCATGTATAGGCGCCATGGGCACCGCCGCCCTGCAGGGCCAGACTGATTGTACGCCGCTTTTGCTTTGCCATGCGAGATTCCTTGCTATGAGGTCCGGCTATAACCTGAAGGTCCTTATGTCATGACGGAAGACCGGCAGTCCTTGCCCTTGTGGCCCGTTCCTGCCGTGGGAACAGTGTGTTTTCGCGGCGATGACGTGCTTTTGATCAGGCGCGGCACGAAACCGCTGGCCGGCGAATGGTCGATTCCCGGCGGGCGAATCGAATTCGGCGAACCAACGGCCAGTGCTGCCTTGCGCGAACTGCACGAGGAAACCGCCGTTACGGCGCGCATGGTGGGCCTTGTCGACGTGGTGGACGCGATCTTCACCTCGCGCAGCACCGGCGAGACACGGCGCCACTACCTGCTGTTCGACTATGCCGCGGTGTGGCAGGCGGGCGAGCCCGTCGCTGGCGACGACGCCGCCCATGCGGAATGGATTTCGCCAGACCGCCTCGCCGCGCTCGAAATCTGGGACGAAACACGCCGGATCATCGCCGAGGCCCGGCAAATCGTTCAGGCCAGCCCAAGAATCCCTTGACCCTCCCCGGCGTCATCTGTGTGGTGTCGCCAAAATCACCCCCACAGGAGACGACCATGACCTACGCGCCCTTCGACCTGACCGGAAAAACCTGCCTCGTGACAGGCGGCAACAAGGGCATCGGGCTCGGAATGGCGGAAGCGCTTGCTGCCTCGAATGCCGATGTCGCCATCTGGGGTCGCAATGCGAAAGACAATGACAAGGCCGCCGCGAAACTGGAAGCGCTTGGCACCGGCAAGGTCGCCGCCTGGGCGGTCGATGTCGGCGAGGAAGACCAGGTCGTGAAGGCCATGGCCGACACCGAGGCCTTCTTTGGCCGGATCGACACCTGCATCGCCAATGCCGGCGTCGGGCGCGGCGCAGCGAGCTTTGAAGAGATGACGCTGGAGACCTGGCGCTACAACCACCGCATCAACATGGAAGGTGCGTTCTTCACCCTGCGCGAAGCGGCCAAATCAATGGTCAAGCGCGCCAAGGCCGGTGATCCGGGCGGCTCCCTCGTCGGGACGGCGTCGCTGGCGGGTATCGAGGGGGCCGGACGGAACCAGGCCTACGCAGCGACCAAGGGCGGACTGATTTCCATGATGAAGGCAATCGCGGTTGAGTATGGCCGCTACAACATCCGTGGCAATTCCATCCTGCCTGGCTGGATTGCCACCGACATGACCGGCGCCGCCCAGGGCAATGACACGTTCAATGCCAAGGTCATCTCGCGCGTGCCGATTCGGCGCTGGGGCGAACCGGAAGACTTCGGCGGCATCGCGGTCTACCTCGCATCCGATGCCTCGAAATACCATTCCGGCACGACACTGATCGTTGACGGCGGCTACTCCGTATTCTGAGCCGAACGGCGTCCGGACAAAAAAGGGCCGCTCCCTGGGAGCGGCCCTTTTGCGTCTCGGCGTAAACCGCCTTGCTTATTCCTGTGGTGCTTCTTCGGTCACTTCTTCGGCTGCGGCTTCCACAGCGTCCGTTGCAGCGTCAACAGCGTCGGACGCAGTGTCCATTGCCGAATCAACAGCGTCACCGGCAGCGTCAACAGCAGCCGTAGCAGCTTCAACAGTGTCGCTCTCTGCGGCAGCGTCAAGCGCTTCACCAGCAGTGTCGAGGGCTTCGTCAGCAGCAGCTGCTGCCGTATCAACAGCTTCGCTGGCCGTATCGAGCGCCGATTCGGCAGCTGGTGCTGTATCTGCTTTGGGGCTGCAAGCGGCGAGAGCCAGCGCTGCAGCGCCGATGATCATGATGTTCTTCATTCGTATTACCCCTGTTATTGGTCCAATGACCGGGACGGCCCATAGCACTTCCCGCTCATTACTAAAAGTTCATTTTGTCAGACGACCGTGTTGGCCCGGCCCTTCAGTCTCTATAGTGGAAAAAGCCCCCTCCCGGTAGGGAGAGGGCAAATTCCTGTAGGATCGGCTGCTATTCGGCATCCGGGGTCGAAGCTTCTGCTTCGACTTCAGCGTCGGCTTCGACGTCTGCTTCTACTTCTTCTTCGGCGACAACTTCGGCTTCGCCGTCACCTTGTGCTTCCACAACAACGTCCGCTTCGTCAGCGACAACAACGTCTGCTTCGTCAGCTACTGTGACTTCAGCAGCATCAGCCGCTTCAACAGTCGCTTCCGGAGCTGCCATTGCATCCGTCTCAGGACCCATGGCCATGGCACCGCCAGCGAGAAGTGCTGCAACAGCAGCGCTTGCAAAAAGTTTCGTCATAGGAGCTTCCCCTCTTTTTGACTTGTTCGGCCGATGGACAATCCGTCGGCTTGCCGCCTTATTTGACGGCAGATCGCGGCGGGATTGCGGCAAACCAAGGGCGATTGTGTCAGGTGCCGCCCAATATCATGGCGACTTGCATTGACCTTAGGGTGGGCATCTAGAGTGGCTGCACCAGAATCCATTGCAAGAAGGACATTCCCCATGGCCCTGAATACGGCTCTGACCCAGATGTTGAAAATCAAGCATCCCATCATGCTGGCCGGCATGGGAGGCGTGTCCTATGCCGAGCTCTGCGCCGCGATGTGCAATGCGGGCGGCTATGGCGTCCTTGGCATGGCCGGCACCGGGCCCGACTTCATTGCCGGCCAGATGAAACGTGTCCGCGAACTGACGGACAAGCCGTTCGGCGTCGATCTTCTTGCCGCCAGTCCCGAAAGCCTCGAGGAATCCGTCGACGTGATCATCAAGGGCGGCGCTGATTCGTTTGTCGCCGGCCTCGGCGTGCCCCTGCCGATCATGAAGCGCCTGAAGGATGCCGGCGTGAAGGTCATGGTCGTCGGCGGTGCCGTGAAACACGCAGTCAAGGCCGAGCAGGCCGGATGTGACGCAGTGATTCTGCAGGGTGGCGAAGGTGGCGGCCATACCGGCCTTGTCGGCACGCTGCCGCTTGTCGCGCAGGCGGTCGAAGCCGTGAAGATCCCCGTCATCGCTGCCGGCGGCATCTATGACGGGCGCGGCCTCGCAGCCGCCCTCGCCCTCGGTGCCTGCGGCGTCTGGATGGGCACACGCTTCATCGCATCCGAAGAGGCCCACGCCGCCAACATGTACAAGCAGGCCATCGTCAATGCAGGCGACACCGACACGACCCGCACGCGCTGCTATTCCGGCAAGCCGATGCGCTGCCGCACCAATGACTACATCAATGACTGGGAAACCCGTCCGCAGGACATCCAGCCCTTCCCGTTCCAGGCCATCCATTCGAGCCAGACGGGCGTCATTGGCGGCATCGGTGGCATTGTCGACGAGGCGAAGCTCGATCCCGACACGTCCTGTTTTGCGATGGGCCAGTCGGCTGGCGGCGTGAACGCGGTCAAGCCCGTGGCCACGATCGTCGCGGACATCATGCGCGATGCCGAAGCGGCAATCGACCGGATGGCGGGCATGAAAACGTCCGAACAGGCCTGACACGGGCGTTCTGTCCGAAACGTCCGGCGGGCAGGTCCTGGTCCCCCTCGACCGGCCGCCCGTCAACGCCCTCGACACCGGCGCGATCGAGGCGCTCCTGGGGTCCCGTCCCCGCCGGGCCGCTGGAAGTCATCCGGCATGAAGTAAGCCCCGGCCTCCTGCGGGTGCATCCCGCCTGCGCGGAACCGTCTGCGCCATCGCCTGTTGGTGTGCGGCAACCCAACACAGGAGACAGGCATGTCGAGCCAGACGGAAATCGAAAACAAGCTATGGTCGCAACTGAAGTCTGACAGGACGATCATGATCGGCCTTGCAAACGAAGGGGAAGGCGCAAGCCAGCCGATGACGGCAATCATCGAGCATGAAAGCGCCGGCCCGATCTGGATATTCTCTGCCAGCGACGTCGACCTGGTGCAGGACCTGGGCATGGACACCAAGCCGGCGACGGCGCAATTCGTGTCCAAGGGGCACGGCCTGTTCGCGACACTCCACGGCCAGCTCCAGCGTCACGACGACCAGGCTGTCGTCGATCGCCTGTGGAACCCGTTCGTTGCAGCCTGGTATGACGGGCAGCACGATCCGAAACTGCGGCTGCTGCGGCTGGAGCTCGAGCACGCGCATGTCTGGCTTAACGAGAACAGTGTGTTTGCCGGCATGAAGATGCTGTTCGGGGGCGATCCGAAGAAAGACTACAAGGACAAGACCGCAGAGATCAGCCTGTGATGCACGCCCTGCGGGCGCCGCTCAGCCTGCCGCGAACTCTGCCTTGTCGATAAGGTGGTGCAGCGGCTCGCCATTGAAGTAACGGTGCAGGTTCTCGATGAACGTGTCGTCGGCGCCGATGATCGTGCCTTGCGTCTGCGGGCTGTCATGCGGGGTCAGCGTCACGCCGGGGTGCGACCAGAGCGGGTTGTCCCTGGGCAGCGGCTCTTCCGACGCAACGTCCAGCGCCGCGTGCGCCGGGCGGCCGGCGTCGAGCGCCGCCATCAGGGCCGCCTCGTCCACCAGCGCACCGCGGCCGAGATTCATGAACAATGCATCCGGCTTCATCGCCGCGAAGAAGTCCGCATTCGCCATGCCCTCGGTTTCCGGTGTGTGCGGCAGGCACACCAGCACGACATCTGCGCCCGGCAATTCGGCCATCATCCGGTCTGGAGGCACGATCCTGTCGGCCCCTTCGGCCAGGCCCTGCGAGCGGCGCACGCCGGTCACTTCGCCGCCCAGCGCCATGACCCGCCTGCCTGTCGATGCGCCGATTGAGCCAAAGCCGACAATCAGCCATTTCGAGCGACGGATTTCGCGTGAATCGTGGCGTTCCCAATGCCCCGCCGCCTGCTGGGCGCGGTGCTTTGGTCCCTGCCGGAAAAAGTCGAGCGCCTGCCAGAGGGCCCATTCGGCCATGGCTTCCGACTGGGTATGGTTGGTTGTGAACGTCCGTGCGGCCTGGCCGATCATCACGAAGGCCGGGTTCTCGATGCCTGCCGCGGCAGACTGGAACCAGTCGAGCCGGTCGCTGCGCGCAACCGCCAGCACGAATTCGCGGACGCTCGGCCCAAAAAAGGCGTCGGCATTGCCGAAAGCGATCTCCGGTTTCGGTTCCACGACGGCTTCTCCCGTCCGCGCATTGGCGAATGCGCCGGAATCGTCCATCACGATGATATTGAGTTTGTCTTCGAAGCTCTTGAGCCTCGGGGCGATGCGCGCGAAGGTCTTCGCATGAACAAGACAGTCTTTCATGGCGCCCTGCTTAGCGCGCTCCTGTTCGCGGGTGCAAGCTCTGCCGTGGCGCAGGCTGGTATTCCCCTGCGCGGGCCGGACTATTTCCGCGACGCGGCCGAACTCGCTGCGACGCTCGGGTCGGCCCACGCGATCCGGATGCGCTGCAATGGCCGCGAGGACCAGTACTGGCGCCGCTACATGGCCGACATGCTGGCCTATGAAGCGCCGGACCGCGGCAACCTCCGCTCCGCGCTCGTCGAGGGCTTCAACAATGCCTACAGCCGCACCAGCGCGCAGTACCTGACGTGCGACAACCGCGCCGTCGAGGCCGAGGCGCGCTTCGCCCGCGCCGGCCAGGAAATTTCCGGCCGCATGGCGACCCATTACTTTCCCAAGGAAACACGCAAGCGAGGGCCGAACTGATGATGAAACCAATCCTGACAGGCGCCGCCATGCTGCTCGCGGTGTCCTGCGCATCGCTGACCCCGACCGATGCCGGCGATGACGCCCTCGCGCCGGTTGCGGATACAGCGCCACCGGCGTCCGTCGAGACAGCGGACATTGCCCCCGGCCCCGGTGACCGCATGCCCGCCGGCCACCCGATCGGCGTGCGCTCGGCTGTCGTTGCGCCCCATGCCGCCGCCGCAACCGCCCATCCTCTGGCCACGCAGACCGCCCTCGACGTGATGAAGGCTGGCGGCAGCGCCATGGACGCCGCCATCGCGGCGAACGCCATGCTCGGCCTCGTCGAGCCAACCGCCAACGGCATCGGCGGAGACCTGTTCGCCATCGTCTGGGACCCGACGACACAGCAGCTCTACGGCTATAACGGCTCCGGTCGGTCCGCCATGGGCGCCACGCTGGCAGACGTGCAGGCCAAGGCCGACACATACATGGACGGCAAGGAAATCCCGCCCTTCGGCACCGCCCCGGTCACCGTGCCCGGCACGGTCGACGCCTGGTTTGCCCTGCACGAAAAATTCGGCCGCCGCCCGATCAACATGGATCTCGAACCGGCCATCCGTTACGCCCGCGCAGGCGCGCCTGTGCCGGAAGTCATTTCCTATTACTGGAGCTTCGGCCCGAAACGGTTCGAGCCGGCCTTCGAAAGCGGCATGCTGGAAGAGTATGACAACGCAAAGAAGACCTATTTCTCGCCCATGCCCCATGAAGGCAGCCTGTTCACCAACCCGGACCTTGCCAACACGCTGGAACGCATCGCCCTGCGCGGCCGCGACGAGTTCTACAAGGGCGACACCGCCCACGTCATGGGCGCCTATTTCGAACGCATCGGCGGGCCACTTCGCTACGAAGACTTCGCCGCCCACACAGGCGAATGGGTCGAGCCGGTCTGCGTGACCTATCGCGAAGACACCAAGGTGTGCGAATTGCCGCCGAACACACAAGGCATCGCGGCCCTGCAAATGCTGCAGATGCTGGAAAAGTTCGACCTGCGCAGCATGGGCTTCGGCTCTGCCGACTCGATCATGGCGCAGGTGGAAGCCAAGCGTCTCGCCTTTGTTGACCGGGCGAGAGGCTATGCGGACCCGGCCTATTCCGACATTGACGCCGATCAGTTCCTGAACCCGGCCTATGCCCGGTTGCGCGCCTCTGCCATCGACCTGAACCAGGCCAATGCCGATGTGAACAAGGTTCCGGGTTATCTGCCTCATGCAGCCGATTCAGCCGCAGAGCAGTTACGGATTGAACAGTTCCAGGCGAAGCTCGGCGAGACGGAAACCGCGCTCGCGCAGGACGGGCTGACACAAGAGGAACAAACGGCCCTCGAGCGGACACGCGCCTGGCTCGATGCGCGGCTTGCCGAGGCCGACGCCAAGCTGAAAGACGGCGACACGACCTATCTCACCGTCACCGACAGTGACGGCATGATGGTCTCCCTGATCCAGTCGAACTATCGCGGCATGGGCTCCGGCCTTGTCGCTGACGGGCTCGGCTTCATGTTCCAGGATCGCGGCCAGCTGTTCAGCCTCGACCCGGCCCACCCCAACGTCTTCGCCCCCGGCAAGCGCCCCTTCCACACCATCATCCCGGCCTTCGCCTTCAGGAAGGACATGCCCGGTTGCCAGGCTCGCGCCGTGCCGATCGAACAGGCCTGCCCGTTCGAGCCCTGGCTCAGCTTCGGCCTGATGGGCGGCGGCATGCAGCCGCAAGGCCACGTGCAGGTGATCCTCAACCTCGTCGACTTCGACATGGGCCTGCAGGAAGCCGGCGACGCCGCGCGCTGGGAACATACCGGCGGCTGCGAGCCGACCAACGCCCTCGATGGTGACGCGTGCGAAGCCGATATCGGTGTGGTCCACCTCGAAAGCGGCATCCCGCCCGCCACCCGCGCCGAACTCGAGGCCCGCGGCCATACGGTCGAGTGCTGTTCGGCCAATGCCGGCGGTTATCAGGCCATCATGCGCGATTTCGACTCCGGCGCCTGGATCGCCGCCACCGAAATGCGCAAGGACGGCGCCGCGGATGGCTACTAAGGCCCCCTCCACCCCCCTGCCACCCCCCGAAGCGCCCCGCGACTGCCCCCTCTGCCCCCGGCTCGTGACCTATCGCGAGACGGTCTCCGCCCGCGAGCCGGACTGGTTCAACGGCGCGGTGCCGAGTTTTGGGGATGAAACCGCTCGTCTTCTGGTCGTCGGCCTCGCCCCCGGCGTGACCGGGGCCAACCGCACGGGCCGGCCCTTCACTGGCGACTGGGCGGGCGACCTTCTCTATGCGACGCTGGAAAAATTCGGTTTTTCGTCAGGCACTTACGCGGCAGACCCCGAAGATGGTCTAAAGCTGAAAAAGGCCATGATCACCAATGCGGTACGCTGCGTACCCCCGGAAAACAAGCCGATCGGCGCCGAAATCAACGCCTGCCGCCCCTTCCTGCAGTCCCGCATCGCCGCCCTGCCCGATCTCAAGGTATTGCTGTGTTTGGGAAAAATCAGCCACGATTCGACCGTGCGCACCCTGGGCCTGAAACTCAGCGCCCATCCGTTCGGCCACAACACCCGCTATGACGTTGAATTCGACGGCCGCCCCCTGACCCTGCTGTCGAGCTATCACTGCAGCCGCTACAACACGAATACGAAGCGCCTTACGCCCGAAATGTTCGAGGACGTTTTTGCCGTGGCGAAAGAAATTGTCGGCTGAAAAGCACTCATCCTGAGCGAAGTCGAAGGACGGGTGCGTGCGCACGGGCTCTCCTTCGACTTCGCTCAGGATGAGCCCTCTTGGCAGGCGGTATTGCGTCTCACCCCTCTTTCAGGATCCGCGCCTTCTGCCGCTGCCAGTCGCGCTTGGCCTCGTTCTCGCGCTTGTCGTGCGCCTTGCGGCCGGTCGCCGTACCGATCAGCAGTTTGGCGATGCCCCGATCGTTGAAATATAGCTTCAGCGGCACGATCGTGCGGCCCGCCCGTTCCACTTCCTGCGACAGCTTCGCCAGTTCCCGCTTCGACACCAGCAGCTTCCGCTTGCGCTTGGGCTCGTGGTTGAACCGGTTGGCGGCATTATAGATCGGGATGTCGCAATTGATCAGGTAGAGCCCGCCATCCTCGACGCTGGCATAGCTTTCGGCAATATTGGCCTTGCCCTGGCGCAGGGATTTCACCTCGGAACCGACCAGCATGATGCCGGCCTCCAGTGTATCCTCGACGGAATACTCCCGCCGGGAACGCCGGTTCTCTGCAACGAGGCCATCGCCCCTGCCCTTGGTCTGCGGTGTCTTTGACATGAGCCCTATCTAGGGCCTGATGCCTGCAAGTGCCATAGCTGCGTCGATGGTCTCGCAGGCGGCAGCATCCGGCTCGGTAATCGGCAGGCGCACGTCCGGCTGGCACAGGCCAAGGCGCGACAGGGCATATTTCGCCGGTCCCGGCGACGGCGCACAGAACATCGCCTTGTGCAGGGCGATCAGCTTGCGCTCGATGGCCCGCGCACCGGCCAGGTCGCCGGCCCGGAAGGCCGCGTGCATCGCGGCACAGATGTCAGGCGCCACGTTCGCCGTCACGGAAATGCAGCCGGCCCCGCCCATGGCCATGTGGCCAAGCGCATTGGGGTCCTCGCCGGACAACTGGACAAATTGCGCATCGCCGACCAGCGCAGCGTGCTGGCTGACGCGGGCAACGTCGCCGGACGCATCCTTGATCCCGACAATGTTCGGCAGCTGGGCCAGACGGGCCACGGTTGCAGGCAACAGGTCCACGATGGTCCGGCCTGGCACATTGTACAGCAGCACAGGAAGCGCCACGGCATCATTGATCGCCCGGAAATGGGCCTCGAGGCCGGCCTGGTCGGGCCGGTTGTAATAGGGGCAGACCACCAGCGCGGCATCGGCGCCAACCGCCTTGGCATGCTGGACAAGGTGAATTGCTTCGTCCGTCGCGTTCGATCCGGCCCCGGCAATCACCGGCACACGGCCTGCCGCCACCTCGACACAGAGTGTGACAACCGCCTTGTGCTCTTCGATCGACAGTGTTGAGGTCTCCCCCGTCGTGCCAACCGGCACCAGAGCACTGGACCCTCCGGCAATCTGGCGCTCCACAAGCGATGCAAACGCGTCCCGGTCAACGGCACCATTCTTGAATGGTGTGACCAGAGCTGGGATTGAGCCGTGAAACATCGTATTCTTGCCGTGATTCAAGTGTTGGTGAGACATGTTGATTACTAAGGTCTCAATGCCTTCTCACGCTTTGGCACATAAATAAACACCGGTGAAGTTTCCATGATGCGACCCTTTGTGATTTGCGTTCTTCTTGCTTTTACGGGCTTCAGCGCCGCAGCATCCGCGTTGCCGGATGCGCCCAGCCTCAAGCCGAAACGAGTCTACAGCTCGGCGGCAACCGACCCGAAAAATGCTGAAGTCCTGCACAATGCGCTGACCGCCGCCCGGCGCTATGACTGGAACGAAGTGGCCCGACTGCAAAATCAGGCAACCGATCCGGCTGTCCGCGATCTCATCATCTGGACCCGCGCGAGCGAAGGCGTTCCCGGCATGGGCTTCGATGAAGTGTCCGGCGCGCTCGACGCCTTGCCGACCTGGCCGAAGACTGACCGGATGCGCAAGCGCGCCGAGGAAATCATCGATGAGTCCTCGCTCAGCCACACGGATCGGATCGCCTGGCTGACCCAGTCCGGCCCGCGCACGGGCGCCGGCAAGATCGCGCTCGCCCGCAGCTACCGGGCCGTCGGCATGCCGGAAAAGGCCGAACCGCTGATCAAGGATGCCTGGCACAACAACTCGATGGAACGCGACCTCGAACGCATCGTGCTGGCCACCTATGGCGGCATGCTGACCGAGGCCGACCACCGGGCCCGCGTCGAGTTCCTGCTGTGGACCAACCAGCGCACGGCCGCGAAAAACCTGAAGCCCCTGCTCAGTTCCGACTATCGCAAGCTGGTTGATGCCCGCATCGCGCTGGCCGGGCGCGGGCGCAACGTCGATGCGCTGGTCGATGCCGTGCCAGCTGCGCTGCAGAATAATCCGGGTCTGCTGTACGATCGCGCCCGCTGGCGCCGGACCCATAACAACCAGGAAGGCGCGACGCCGCTGCTGGTCGCCATCAACGCCAACGACATTCCGCGCGCCGGGCTCTCGAAACTCTGGGACGAGCGCAATGTCGCCATGCGCCAGGACCTGAAGGATGCCAACTGGGCGCGCGCCTACCAACTGGCCGCCCCGCACGGCATGACCGGGGGCTCCGATTTCGCTGACGCGGAATGGGTCGCTGGCTGGATCGCCCTGCGGCTGAACGACAATCCCGAACGCAGCCTGAAACACTTCCAGGACATGACCGCCAGCGTCACGACCCCGATCAGCACGTCGCGCGGGCAATATTGGGCCGGCCGGGCAGAAGACACGCTCGGCATGGCAGACGAAGCGACCGTTTCCTACAGGGCCGCCGCGGAAAGCAAGTTCACCTATTACGGACAGCTCGCAGCAGAACGCCTTGGCGACAGGATGATTTCCTTCGCGGCATCGACAGAACCGACACCGCAGGACATCGCCGCGTTCGAAGCCCTGCCGCTGGTCAAGGCCCTGCGCCTGCTCGGCGAGGCCGGCGAGACGACCATGTTCCGGGAGTTCGCCTACCACCTCGACGACGAGCTCACGTCCGAGTCTGACTTCATCCTGCTCTCGCGCCTGGCAACCGAATACCAGGTGCCGGACATCGGTGTGCGCGGTGCCAAGGCAGGCCTCGCCAAGGGCATCGTCGCCACTGATGCTGCCTATCCTGTGGTCTCCTACCCGATGCTGCGCGAGCCGCGTGTCGAGCGCCCGCTGATGCTCGCCCTGTCCCGCCAGGAAAGCGAAATGAACCCGAATGCCATCAGCCATGTCGGCGCACGCGGCCTGATGCAGTTCATGCCTGCGACGGCGAAATCCGAAGCGCGCATGAGCGGCCTGCCCTATCGCACGTCCTGGCTGACGGATGATCCGGGCTACAACATGACCCTCGGCGGCCAGCACCTGGACACCCTGCTCTCGCGCTTTGGCGGCAGCTATATCATGACAGCGGCGGCCTATAATGCCGGCCCCAGCCGTCCGCGCCAATGGATCCAGGATTATGGCGATCCGCGCACCGGCCAGGTCGACCCGATCGACTGGGTCGAATTCATCCCGTTTTCGGAAACGCGCAACTATGTCCAGCGCGTGCTCGAGAACACGCAGGTCTACCGTCAGCGCCTCTCCGGCACGCCGGTCGACATCCAGCTTTCGGAAGACCTGAAACGCGGACAGGACTAGGCATCACGCCCTGATACGGCCCTTGGCAGGGCGTGAAACTCTAGTAGGGTCGCGCCAGACCAATTCAGGAGTTTTCCGCGATGTTCCGCCCCGCCGCCTTGACCGCCCTCGCCCTTGTCCTTGCCGCCTGCGGAGGACCAGGCAGCGGCACTGCGCCGGACACGTCCGCTGACACCACGCCAGCGAAGACCCAGGCCGCCGCCACCAACCCGGACGGCACCAGTGTGGCGCCCGCCAGCGCAGCCTCCACCACGCCGCTGCCCAAGGCAGACCCCGCCCTGATCGAGATCTACAAGCGCCTTCACGCCGCCCCTGAACTCTCGTTCAAGGAGGCCAAGACATCTGCCATCCTCGCCAGCGAGCTGCAGTCGCTCGGGTTCAACGTCACCACCGGCGTCGGCCAGAACTGGGTCACCGACAAGGCCATCCGCGATGTCGGCGGCGTGAAGGACGGTGTCGGCGGCTATGGCGTGGTTGGCGTGTTCGAGAACGGCAAGGGGCCGACCATCCTGATCCGGACCGACATGGACGCCCTGCCGGTGCCGGAACAGACCGGCTTCCCCTTCGCCTCCAAGGTCAAATCGGAAACCTGGACCGGTGTCGAAAGCCCGGTCATGCATGCCTGCGGCCACGATGTGCACATGACGGTGTGGATCGGCACGGCCCGCGAAATGATTGCGAAAAAGAACAAGTGGAAGGGCACGCTGGTCATGATCGCCCAGCCTGCCGAAGAGATCGGCCTTGGCGCCGAAGCCATGCTGGCCGACGGCCTGTACACCCGGTTCCCGCAGCCTGACTACAACCTCGCCATGCACGTCTCGGCGGGGGCACCGGCTGGCACCATCAACTATTCACGCGGCTTCGCCCTTGCCAATGTCGACAGTGTCGACGTGAAGGTGAAGGGCGTCGGCGGCCATGGCGCCTACCCGCACACGACCCGGGACCCGATCCTTGTCGCATCGAACATTGTGGTCGCCCTGCAGAGCCTGGTCTCGCGCAACACCGATCCACAGGACAGCGCCGTGGTCACGGTCGGTTCGTTCAAGGCCGGCGCCAAGCACAACATCATCCCGGACGAGGCAACGCTGCTGATCACCGTGCGGTCCTATGACGACAACACGCGCAAGATGCTGCTCGACGGCATCGCCCGCATCGCGAAGGCCGAGGCCGCAGCATACGATGCACCGGAACCCGAAGTCACCGTCGAAACCGACTACACGCCCGCCACCTATAACGACCCGGCCACCACTGACCGGGTCATGAAGGCCGTGTCAAAGGAACTCGGCGCCGCCAATGTGAAAGAGGTCAAACCCGTCATGGGCGGAGAAGATTTCAGCCAGTATTCCCGGACGGCGGAGAAAATCCCGAGCGTCATCTTCTGGGTCGGCGCCGTGGACCCGGCAAAATATGCCGCGTCCCGGAATGGCGGACCGTCCCTGCCCTCGCTCCACTCCTCCACCTTCGCGCCCGCCTATGACCCGACCATCGCCACTGGCGTTGAGTCCATGACCACTGCGGCGATCGAGCTCTTCAAGGACTAGGCAAAAACGACGTCTCTGGCCCGGACGGCATCTTGCCTTCCGGGCGATGGTTCGCTACACCCCTTTTGCTCATAGTGCGCATAAGTATCGCAGAAGCGGCGCGTGAGAGCCCCAATTCCAGACGTTTGAAGGAAATCCTTGAAACTGACGGCTCAAGGTCTATATTATACTCATATCGAGCATAAGTGGCCCGATGCAAGGAGACCCCTCATGGCCAGATTGATCGATTCCGCTCCCGGATGCCCAACACCCACCCCTTTGCGCGGCGCGTCCGCCGCAGCAGAGCGCGGTCTCGTCTATGACGATGCTGTCCGCGCCGAAACCGACAGCCTCTATCCGCTGGTTGCGGATTTCATCACGCCGATGGAATGGCCCGCGGTCGCGCCTCTCGTCGCCGCGATCAACCGCCTGAAAAAGGAAAAGAACGCGGTCATCCTGGCCCACAATTACATGACGCCGGACATTTTCAGCCTCGTCGGCGACTTCCGGGGCGACAGCCTCCAGCTTGCGCGCGAAGCCTCTGCCACCACTGCCGGTGTCATCGTCCAGGCTGGCGTGCATTTCATGGCCGAAACCTCCAAGATCCTTGCCCCTGACAAGACAGTCCTGATCCCGGACCTGCGCGCGGGCTGTTCGCTCGCCGCATCGATCACCGGGGCCGACGTGCGCCTGATCAAGGAAAAGTACCCGAATTATCCCATCGTCACCTACGTGAACTGCACCGCCGACGTGAAGGCCGAATGCCACATCACCTGCACCAGCTCCAATGCATCGCAGGTTGTCGAACACATCGCGAAGGAATGGAATTCCGACACCGTCATCATGGTGCCAGACCAGTACCTCGCCAAGAATGTCGCGGCCCAGACGGATATCCGCATCATCACCTGGCCGGGCGCGTGTGAAGTGCACGAGCTGTTCTCGGCCGACGATGTCAGCCAGCTGCGCGACGCCTATCCGGGCGTCGTCATCCTGGCCCACCCGGAATGCCCGCCTGACGTTCTGGAAACGGCCGACTTTGCCGGCTCGACATCGGCGCTCGCCAATTACGTCAAGGAAAACAAGCCGAACAAGGTTGTCCTCCTCACCGAATGTTCGATGAGCGACAATGTCGCTGCAGAGAATCCGACCGTGAATTTCGTACGGCCGTGCAACCTCTGCCCGCACATGAAACGCATCACGCTGGAAAACATCTATGACTGCCTCGTCACCGGGGAATATGAGGTCAAGATTCCGGAAGACGTGCGCGTTCGGGCCAAGGAAGCGCTCGATGCCATGATGGCCCTGCCGAAACTTGAGCGCCCACTGGCATTCAAGACCGGTCTCAAGCCACTTGAACTCGAAATGGTCGTGTAAGGCAGCTTGGTAGTTGTGCCGCCCGTCAGGGTGGGACTAATCTCACATGAAGGCGCCGAGGCGGCGATCAGGAGGTAGACGATGTTCCAGGGCAGGACACGCTTGGCGGCCGCCCTTGCGGCATTCGCCCTGCTCGCAGGCGCACCGGCTCATGCCGGCAATGACGATGACGCCGACAAGGCCGACGTGCTGGGCACCTGGAGTTTCCAGACCCGGCCCTATCGTGGCGGCGAATGCCTGATGACCGGCACGATGAACCTGTCGCCCAATCCCGAGCCTGGCGTCTATTCGTGCGAGCTTACAGCCGTCGAAGTCTGCTCCATGTGGGGCCGCTCTGTGGTGCGCCAGTCCTGCCAGGCGCGGCGCTTCGGCAACCAGGTCTCGATCCGCTCCCAGATCGAGGAAATGCTGGAATCGAAATTCGAAGGCCTCGTCTATGTCCCTGATAATTTCACGCTGACGATCGAGTCCGCCGACCGCATGTTCGGTGCCCTCGTGTCGGCCGTGACGGCCCCGGCGGAGTTCCGCCGGGCGAATGACGGGATATCCTGATACGGTGACCACTGCAGGCATTCAGACACTCACGGCGACCGGCGCGCCGGAAAGCGACGTGCTCATCGTCGGCGCCGGCCTTGCGGGCCTGTTCCTCGCGCTCGAGCTGGCACCGCGTCCCTGCCTCGTCATCTCGCCCGCCCCGCTCGGCCAGGCAGCGTCCTCCGCCTGGGCACAAGGCGGCCTTGCCGCAGCACTCGACCCGCTCGACAGCGCAGAACAACATGCCACTGACACGGTGAACGCCGGCGCTGGCCTGGTCGATCCCGTCATTGCCCGCCTGATCGCCGAAGAAGGCCCGGCGCGCGTGCGTGACCTGGTACAGCTCGGCGTTCCGTTTGACCGCACACCCGACGGCGCCCTCGCCCTGTCACTCGAAGCAGCGCATTCGCGCCCGCGCGTCGCACGCGTCGCTGGTGATCTTGCCGGCAAGGCGATCATGGACGCGCTCGTGGCGGCCGTCGCCGCAGCGAACCATATCCGCGTCATCGAAGGCGTCCGGGCCGTCGCGCTGCTGCAGGATGATACGCTGCGGGTTGGCGGCGTTGTCCTGCGTGACCAGGCTGGCCGCCTGACAACCTGCACCGCCCGGGAGACTGTCCTGTGCACGGGCGGCACGGGTGGCCTGTTCCAGGTCACCACCAATCCGCGCGAAGCCAGGGGCGACGCCATCGCCATGGCCTACGAAGCCGGTGCCCTGCTGGCCGACGTCGAGTTCGTCCAGTTCCACCCCACTGCGATCGACATTGGCCGCGATCCTGCGCCGCTGGCCACGGAAGCCCTGCGCGGCGAAGGCGCCACCCTGCGCAATACGGACGGCACGCGCTTCATGGCAAATTATCACACGCTTGAAGAGCTGGCGCCGCGCGACGAGGTCGCCCGCGCGATCCATTCGGAACGGGCTGCCGGCCGCGGCGCCTTCCTCGACTGCCGCACAGCCGTCGGCAATCATTTCCCCGATCATTTCCCGACCGTGTTTTCCGCCTGCAAGAGCGCCGGCATCGACCCGCGCTTCGACATGATCCCGATCGCGCCGGCGGCGCATTATCACATGGGCGGCATCGTCGCCGATTTCTGGGGCGCGTCCACTCTCGACGGCCTCTCGGTGTGCGGCGAGTGCACCTCCACCGGCGCGCACGGCGCCAACCGGCTGGCCTCCAACTCCCTCCTCGAGGCTGTTGTCTTTTCCCATCGCATCGCCGGACGGCTGCGCAACGCGGCGCTGGACGCGGCGATCGCAACACGCGGCACGGTGCCGGCTTCGCTGCCCCACGATGCCCTGCAGGCGCTCCGGGCCGGCATGTCGAAACAGTGCGGCGTTGTGCGCAACGCGGCGGGCCTCGATACGCTGCTCTCAGACATTGATGCGCTCAAGGCCACCCACGGCCCGGCCCGGCCACTGATCACCGCCGGCTTGATGGCGACGGCCGCGCTTGCCCGCACCGAAAGCCGCGGCGGCCATTTTCGCAGCGACTTCCCCGAAACCAACGCACCCGAACGCCAGTTCCTGATCCGGGCGTTTGACGACCCAGCCGAAAAGGTTGCCAGCACATGAGCCCTGTCCCCCCGCCCCTGCCCGCCATCATCCTCGACCCGATCGTCCGGCTCGCCCTCGCTGAAGACCTTGGCCGGGCCGGCGACCTGACGACCGATGCCACGATATCTCCGGACACGAACATGCGAGTCGTGATCGCCGCCCGCAAGCCGGGCGTGATTGCAGGCCTCGACGCCGCCGCGCATGCGCTGCACCTGATCGACCCGGCCATGCAGCTCGTGATCGAAAAGCCGGACGGCAGCGCCATCGTGCCTGGCGACATTATCGGTCGCCTCGACGGCACCGCCCGCTCCATTCTCACCGCCGAACGCACCATGCTGAACTTCATCGGCCGCCTGTCGGGCGTTGCAACCCTCACCCGCGCCTTCGTCGAAGCCATTGCCCACACCGATGCACGGATTGTCTGCACACGGAAAACGACGCCCGGCCATCGCGCCCTCGAGAAACGCGCCGTGCGCTGTGGCGGAGGCACGGCACACCGCTACGGTCTCGATGACGCCATCCTCATCAAGGACAATCACATTGCAGCCTGCGGCTCGATCGCCGAGGCCATGACCCGCGCCAAGGCCTATGCCGGACACTTGCGCATGATCGAGATCGAGGTCGACACGCTGGACCAGCTCGACCAGGCGCTTGCCCACGCCCCGCACGCCATCCTGCTCGACAACATGGACAACGACACCCTGCGCCGTGCCGTCGCCATGATTGATGGCCGGGTCACAGCCGAAGCGTCAGGCGGCGTCACTCTCTCCACAGTGGCCGGAATCGCCGAGACGGGTGTCGATTTCATATCGGTTGGCGCGCTCACCCATTCCGCGCCCAACCTTGACGTGGGGCTGGATGTCGTCTGACACTGGCATTCACAGGACATTTCTCGCAGGAAGGACAGGGCATGGCAGGATCCGGCGGGCGAAAGAGCATCTTCATCACCGGCGCGGCCTCGGGCATCGGCGCCGAGACGGCGCGCTATTTCGCTGATCGCAACTGGTTTTGCGGCCTCTATGACGTCAACGAAGCGGGCCTCAAGGAGGTCGCCGACGAGATCGGCCGCAACAATTGCCATGTCGCGCAGCTGGACGTGCGCAACCGGGCCGAATGGAGTCAGGCGGTCACAGGGTTTGGCGAGGCCACCGAGGGCGCCATGAACGTGCTGTTCAACAATGCCGGCGTCGGGCGCCACGGCTGGTTCGAAGATGTCTCCGCCGATGACAATGACTGGGTCATCGACGTCAATCTCAAGGGCGTCATCAATGGCGTCCATGCCTGCCTGCCCATGCTGCGCGACACGCCCGGCGCGCGGATCGTCAACACCGCCTCGACCGCCGGCATCGTCGGCTCTCCCCAGCTTGCCGTCTACTCGGCCACCAAGTTCGCCGTCCGTGGACTGACGGAAGCGCTGGATGCGGAGTTCCGCGACCTGGACATCCGCGTCACCAGCCTGATGCCCTGGTTCATCGACACGCCGATCCTCGACATGGGCGCGGCGGCCGGTGCAAACGTGAAAATGTCGGACCAGCTGCGCGAGAACGGCATGACCGTCTATCCGGTTTCGATGGCGGCCGAGCGCGCCTGGGAAGCGGCGCATGGCAAGGACGTGCACTACATGGTTGGCAAGGATGCAGAGCGCGCCCGCTTCATGACCCGCTGGCTGCCCGGCGCCATCCGCAAGCGCGTCAAGGCACAGGTTCCGCCGCGCAGCTGATGGCGGATACAAGAAGACCGCCGATCACATGATCGACGGTCTTTGAATGATTGCCGAATGGCGTGTGCCTAGCGCAGCACGTTCGGGCTGATATCGTTGCTCGCAACTTCGACACCGGTCTGCATCGCCGTATAGGCCGCAATCTTGTCGGCATTGCTTGGCGTGTTCAGCTGCGGCTCTTCATAGTCGACCGAGCGGATCGTCGTCAGGCGCGGCGCGCCGTTCGAGATCGTGCGGTTCGATGTGGTGACAGCGGCAGGAGCCGTGGACACCGGCATGACGGTCTGGATGTAGGAGGTTGCAGCCTCCGTATCCGGCGTCACGACATCCGCTCCGGCTGACGCATATTGCAGCTGTGCGCGGCGATTTTCATAACCCTTGCGCACGCTGGCCCATTCCGTCGAGCCGCGTGGGAAGCGGTAGAAGATGTGCATGCCGATCTTGTCGGTCTTGATCAGGCCGGCGCTCCAGATCGGGTCGACATAGGTTGCGTGATAGTGCGTGGCACCACCGGTCTGGTCGACATTGAGATTCATCATCACGTGCGCAGCGATCGTCTTTGCGCGTTCCCAGTTCTTGCCCATGGGCGGCGTCTTGAGTGCGCCGTCGCAGGTGAAGGTGAACTGGCAGCCGGTCGTGCGTGTCGCACCCTGGTACACCACGCCACAGGCGGTGTCCGGATAGCGATGGTCACGCACACGGTTGGCGATGACTTCGGCAACGGCGAGCTGGCCGTTGAGCGGCTCGTGGGCCGATTCATAGTACACGGCCTGCGCCATGCACTTCTGTTCCGCGCTGATCGTCTCGGCGCGCTTGATATGTTCGGGGCGGAAGCTGGTCAGCGAGTTCAGCGCTGCGCCATCGCGGTCGCGCATGGCATAGCGGCTCATCGAGGAACCGGTATCGCGCTCCAGGGTGTATTCGACGGTACGCATCCAGGGCGTGTCCAGCAGGGCCGGCGTAAACGCAGCGGTCCGCGCGGTCACGCCGCCGTCTTCAATGCTCGCAAGCCTTACAGCCTGCTCACGGAAGTCCGCATCAGCGCGTTTCTCGGCCTGAATCTGACCGACCATGGGCAGCGTGACTGTCGCAGCCACGGCGCAGACGGCGATCGTCGCACCGCGAATGAAGATATCTCGCTGTTCGTCGTCTGTCATTGTCATCCACCAACGCTTGAGCTTCTCTCGGAGCCCACCCATTGGCGACAGAGTCGCCCTTCGTGGTTGAAGAACCCTTAACATCACCGCTCCCCAATCCCTGGCAGACGATATAGCTTCGTCTCTAAATGACCCAGGCGTGTTTGGTTTGACTAATATTCCAGAACCGCTTCGGTCCCGCTTCTGGGCGGGAAATAGGCGGCCAATCCCCTTACTAGCAAGAACGCAGCCACTTCTCTGAGTGACATTTCCGTCAGGTGCAAGATACCGAATCGGGGCGGATTCCGGCCGTGGACACGGCCGGTTTTCCCAGTCTGTTGAATTTCATAAGAAATTAACGAATTCGGCCTGGCCGGCCGCTCGCGCCCGCATTTGCCCCTGTGACAAATCTACAACACCATTTTGCCATCGAAACGAGCTGCCTGGTGGCTATTTGTGCGATTCTTCGAGCGCCGCATGTGCCGCCGCGAGACGGGCGATCGGCAACCGGTAAGGCGAGCAGGAGACATAATCGAGGCCTGCACGGTGGCAGAATGCGACCGAAGCCGGGTCGCCGCCATGCTCTCCGCAGATGCCCAGCTTGATGCCTGGGCGGGTCTTGCGCCCTCGTTCTGCGGCGATTTTCACCAGTTCACCGACACCCACCTGGTCCAGCGTGACGAAGGGATCCTTCTCGTAGATGCCCTTCTCCTCGTAGATTTTCAGGAATCGCCCGGCGTCATCGCGTGAAATCCCCAATGTTGTCTGGGTCAGGTCATTGGTTCCGAACGAAAAGAACTCGGCAGACTGGGCGATCTCGCCCGCCTGCAGGGCGGCCCGCGGCAGCTCGATCATGGTGCCGACCATATAGTCCAGCGTCGTGCCGGTTTCCGCGAATACCGCCTTGGCGGCGCCATCAACGACGGCCTTCAGGATCGACAGTTCCTTGTGCGTGCCGACAAGCGGGATCATCACTTCCGGCACCGGCTGGCGGCCGGTTTCCTTGGCGACGTTCACCGCAGCCTCGAAGATCGCCCGTGCCTGCATCTCGTAGATTTCCGGATAGGTGATCCCGAGGCGGCAGCCACGGTGGCCCAGCATCGGATTGCTTTCGTGCAGGTCTGCGGCGCGCCGCTTCAGTTCCTCGACCTTCACGCCAGAGGCCTTGGCCACCTCTTCCATGTCGGCATCCGAGTGCGGCAGGAATTCGTGCAGCGGCGGGTCCAGCAGGCGGATCGTCGCCGGGCGGTCTTCGAGGATCCGGAACAGGTCCTCGAAATCGGCACGCTGCATCGGCAGCAGCTTGGCCAGCGATGCGCGCCGGCCGGCTTCGTCATTGGCCAGGATCATTGCGCGCACTTCCGGAATGCGGTCGGCGTCGAAGAACATGTGCTCGGTCCGGCAGAGGCCGATGCCCTCGGCGCCGAACTCGACCGCCGTGCGCGCATCCAGCGCCGTTTCCGCGTTCGCCCGCACTTTCAGGCGGCGGGCCTTGTCGGCCCAGCCCATCAGCGTCCCGAAATCACCGGACAGGTCCGGCTGCATCATCTTGACCGCGCCGAGCAGCACCTGCCCTGCTGCGCCGTCCACGGTGATCACGTCACCCTTTTTCACTTCCCGGCCCATGACGCGGAACACGCCCTTGGCGGTGTCAATCTGCAGGCCACCGGCGCCGCAGACGCAGGGCCGGCCCATGCCGCGCGCAACAACCGCCGCGTGGCTGGTCATGCCGCCGCGCGCCGTCACGATGGCGCGGGCCGCGTGCATGCCCTTGATGTCTTCCGGGCTGGTCTCGATGCGGACAAGGATCACGTCCTCGCCCTTCTCGGCCATGGCAAAGGCTTCTTCTGAATCGAACACGACCTTGCCGACGGCCGCACCGGGGCTGGCCGGCAGGCCGGTCACGATCACGTCGCGCACGGCATCCTCGGCGATGGTCGGGTGCAGCAGCTGGTCCAGTTGCGACGGTGCCAGCCGCAGGACGGCTTCTTCCTCGGTGATCAGGCCGTCGCGCGCCATGTCGACCGCGATCCTGAGCGCGGCAGAGGCCGTGCGTTTCCCGTTGCGGGTCTGCAGCATGTAGAGGCGGCCATTTTCGACCGTGAACTCCAGGTCCTGCATGTCCTTGTAGTGGCGCTCCAGCTTGTCGGCCACTTCGCGCAGCTGCGCATAGACCGGCGGCATCGCTTCTTCGAGCGGCGCATCAGCGGATTTCAGCGTGTCGGCACGCTCGCGCGAGATCGGCGCCGGCGTGCGGATTCCCGCCACAACGTCCTCGCCCTGCGCATTGATCAGGTATTCGCCATAGAAGATCGGTTCGCCATTCGACGGGTCGCGCGTGAAGGCGACGCCGGTGGCCGAGGTTTCGCCAAGGTTCCCGAACACCATCGACTGCACGGTCACCGCCGTGCCCCATTCGGTGGGAATATCGTTCAGCTTGCGATAGGTGATCGCCCGGTCGTTCATCCACGAGCCGAACACGGCCGAGATCGCGCCCCACAGCTGTTCCTTCGGATCATCCGGGAAGGGCTTGCCCAGCGCCTTCTCGACGGCCTCCTTGTAGGAGACGATCACGGCCTTCCAGTCTTCCGCTTCCATCTCGGTGTCGAGTTCGAATCCCTGGCGCTCTTTATAATCGTCGAGAATGTGCTCGAACGTGTCATGGCGCAGGCCCAGCACGACATTGGAATACATCTGGATGAAGCGGCGATAGCTGTCATAGGCAAAGCGCTCCCCTGCCAGCTTGGCAAGGCCCTTCACCGAGGCCTCGTTGAGGCCGAGGTTCAGCACCGTGTCCATCATGCCCGGCATCGACGCGCGCGCGCCCGAGCGGACCGAGACCAGCAGCGGGTTTTCCGGGTCGCCGAAGCCCTTGCCGGATTCCTGTTCGACCGCGGCCAGCGCAGCGTCCACCTGCGGCGACAGGGTCGAAGGGTATTCGCGCTCGAGTTCGTAATAAGCGGTGCAGACGGCCGTCGAGATGGTAAATCCGGGTGGCACAGGCAGGCCGAGTTTCGCCATTTCGGCGAGATTGGCGCCCTTGCCGCCGAGCAGGTTCTTCATCGAGGCATCGCCATCGGCCGTGCCGCCACCAAACCCGTAGACCCAGGTCTCGTCTGCCTGTTTCAAAGCCGCTTCACCCATGAAATTCACCCTCTTAAGACTGTGCGGACAAAATAGTTGCCGCAAAACCTGCAATTCCTATGCTGCATCGCAGCGCGGATTGCCAGACCTGAGAGTGCGTGAAATCGCCCGTCAGGCTAGTTTTCTGGGGCACCGCCGCCGGGAGTCAAACGCGCGTGACCCATTTGACACGCGATATTGCCTGCCAGGGCTGTTTCAAACCGGAACAGGCGGGCGTTTACCCTTCGATCAACGAGAAATCGGCGACCTGGTGAAGGGTAGCGCGAACATCGGTCAGCAAGGCGAGGCGATTCGCCCGCACCGCCGCATCACCGTCATTCACCATGACACCCTCGAAGAAGGCATCGACGGGGCTGCGCAGCTTCGCCAGCTCGCTCATCACCCCGGCGAAATCCTCGGCCTTCAGCGGTGCCGCGATGGCGCTCCGCACAGCAGTCAGCGCCGCATACAGCGCCTGCTCTTCCTTGGGGCCCTTTTTGATGAGCGCGGCATCGACGGAAAGATTCTCCGGCAGCGCGCCCTTCTTCTCTTCGGCTCTCAATATATTCGCCGCGCGCTTGTAGCCCGCCAGCAGCGTCGCGCCGTCTTCGGTATCAAGGAACGCTCCCAGCGCCTCGACCCGCCGCGTGATCAACACAAGATCATCCTCGCCCAGCGCAAACACCGCATCAATCAGGTCATGCCGCTGGCCCTGGTCGCGTAGGTATTGTTTCAGGCGGTCTGCGAAGAAGGAGAGGAGGTCAGAACATTGGCTCCAGTAAGATCGATATCTTGCATCGCTTTCCATAGCCCGGATGTACTCCAAAAGCGTAAGAAGACTCGGTTTGCCTCGGCGCGCTTTCACCTCAACGTTTGCCAACGATTTGACAGCCATAGGATAGTGTTCAAGCTTTGATTTTGTGAATTGCAGGTAACGCTCTTCCATGGCGTACATCACGCCCAACAAGCTGATCCGATTTTCGCTCTCCAACACAATCCGCACCACGCCCAACGCCGCGCGGCGCAGCGCAAACGGATCCTTCGATCCCGTCGGCTTCTCGTCAATCGCCCAGAAACCCACCAGCGTGTCCAGCTTGTCTGCCAGCGCCACGGCAATGCTCACCGGGTCTGTCGGCACGGCGTCTGATGGCCCCTGCGGCTTGTAATGGTCGCGGATCGCATCAGCGACAGAGGCCGGCTCGCCCGCCGCCAGCGCATAATACCGCCCCATCACGCCCTGCAGTTCCGGGAACTCGCCAACCATTTCCGACACAAGGTCGGCCTTGCACAGCCGCGCCGCACGCTCTGCCAGGTCGGCATCCGCGCCCACGGCCGGCGCCAGTTCGCGCGCCAGTGCCGCCACGCGCTCCACCTTGTCACCAAGGCTGCCCAACTCTTCCTTGAACGCAATCGTCGACAGCTTTGCCGCCATATCATCCAGCTTCGTCGCCTTGTCCTTGTCCCAGAAGAACCGGCCATCCTCGAGCCGCGCCGAGAGAACCCGCGCATTGCCCGCCGCGATCTGTTTACCACCATCAGACGCATCGATATTGGCGACCACGATGAAATGCGGTGCCAGCTTGCCGGTCTTCTTGTCGTTCACCGCGAAATATTTCTGGTGCGTGCGCATCGACAGCGTGATCACTTCCGGCGGCAGGTCCAGGAAGGCCGGGTCCATGTCACCCAGCACCACGACCGGCCATTCGGCGAGGCCCGTAACCTCTTCCAGCAGGCCTGCGTCTTCCACCCATTCCAGGCCCGCCCTGGCGCACACGTCCGCAATGCCCTTGGCAATCACGTCGCGCCGCGCAGCGCGCGTCAGCCGCACATGGCCCTTGCCTTCCAGCTGCTTTGAATAATCGGCCCAGCCCGTCACCGTGAACGGCCCGCGCCCGTGCACCCGGTGCCCCTCGGTCTGGTTGCCGCTGGCAAGGCCATCGACCTCGAACGGCACGACCTTGCCGTCCAGGACGCACACAATCCCCTGCAGCGGACGCACCCAGTGCAGCTCGCCCGTGCCCCAGCGCATGCTCTTCGGCCAATGGAACCCGCGAATGATCGCCGGCACGGCCTCGGCCACCACGTCCGCCGTCAGGCGGCCAGGCTTGTCCAGCATGGCAACGTAGAAGTCGCCCTTCTTCGGGTCCGTGCGCACTTCGGCCTGGTCAATCGATGTCAGCCCGGCGCCCTTCAGGAAGCCTGCAATCGCCTGCTCCGGCGAGCCGACCTTCGGGCCCTTGCGTTCTTCCGACACGTCCGCCGATTTCACCGGCAGGCCCGTCACGTTGACCGACAGGCGGCGCGGCCCGCTGGCCGTTTCCAGCGCATCAAAGGCCAGGCCCGCCCCGGTCAGCGCATCGCCCAGCGCCTTGCCGAGATCGGCCTCGGCCTTGGCCTGCATGCGTGCAGGGATTTCCTCGGAAAATATCTCGAGCAGTAGGTCAGCCATAGGGAGTCCAGCCGTTGGGAATTGAACCTGCACGGCATAGACGCGCCTGCGCCGGGGTCAAGTCTGGGGCGCCCATCGGCCCTGCCGGCAAAACCCATTGATCGCGCCAAGGCTTGGCAAAGCCAGCAGGAATCCTGCAAGGTCCGGGCGATACTCAGGGGAAACATCACCATGCTCGAACAGATCGCCTACGCGGCTCAAATCGTTGGCGTCGTCGCAGTCGTCGCGACACTTATTTATGTCGCCATTCAGGTCAGGCAGGGCACCGCGCTGTTGCGCTCGGAATCGCGGCAGGCCCAGTTGGCGAACGACCAGAGCGGCGTCTACAAATTCGTCGAACACCCCGACTTGGGGCGCATCTTCTCGCAGACGGAAACGCCCAGTTTTGAAGAGAAGACCAGGCTGATCTTCTGGATGATCGGCCAGATGCGCGCCCGCGAATTCGAATGGCTCCAGTACAAGAGCGGCGCCATGGACAAGGAAGCCTGGGAATCCTATCGCGGCGTCATCTATTTTGTACTCGGCACCGAGCGCGCCCGGAACCTATGGGCCCTGTGTCGCTCTTACTTCAATGTCGGCTTCGTGCAGATGGTCAACGACATGATGGAAGGCGTCCCCCCCACCGATTATTGGGATAATCTGGCAAAAATCGATTAAGCGCGCAGCCTAGAGGCCGTTATGCGTTCCGTCGCAGAGCGGCACCTTCCCTGTGCGCTTGCAGGCACAGAAGAACGCGTTGCCCGATTTTTCGGCTGTCCAGCTGACCGGCTCGAACGCGGTGCCCTTGTGGCTGCCGTCGCAAAAAGGCTGGTTCTTGGACTGGCCGCACGCACACCACCAATAGGTCTTGCCTGCCACCACCGCGACCGGAATCGGTTGCTTGCCAGCGATTTTGGGTTGTTCGGCCATTCATCAGTCCTCCGCAGCTTTCGCATCGACTGTGCATCCGATCGCCTTCTACTGCAACAGGATCGGGGTCATATCACCAAAACGTCAATTAGCATGAAGGCCGGGAAATTCGCCCCCTCGTGGTCATTCAGCAGGTGAACGGCCCGCTCCGGCATGGCACTGCCTCAGCTTGCTGCCCGCGCCTCTTCCTGTTCCGCCCACTGGGCGGCCGCGCCGCGGGCGAGGTCGCGCACACGGGCAATATAGGCCTGGCGTTCAGTCGGGCTGATCGCGCCGCGCGCGTCGATCAGGTTGAACGTGTGGCTGGCCTTGAGGGCGTAGTCATAGGCCGGCAGCGGCTTGCCCGCATCGCGCAGCGCGTTCGACTGGCTCTCGCAATCGGCAAACCAGCGTTTCAGCATCTCGACATCAGAGTGTTCGAAATTGAAGGCCGATTGCTGGCGCTCGTTCTCGAGGAACACATCGCCATAGGTCAGCGGCACGGCAGAGTCCGGGTCGTTGAAGGGCAGGTCGTAGACATTGTCCACGCCGAAGACATACATGGCGAGGCGTTCCAGCCCGTAGGTCAGTTCGCCCGAAACCGGGAACACGTCGAGCCCGCCGACCTGCTGGAAATAGGTGTACTGGCTGACTTCCATCCCGTCGCACCAGACTTCCCAGCCAAGGCCCCATGCGCCGACGGTCGGGTTTTCCCAATCGTCTTCCACGAAGCGGATATCGTGCACCATCGGATCGATGCCGATCTTGTAAAGGCTTGTCAGGTACAGGTCCTGCAGGTTCGCCGGGTTCGGCTTCAGGATCACCTGGAACTGGTAATAGTGGCCCAGCCGGTTCGGGTTTTCGCCATACCGCGCATCCTTGGGTCGCCGCGACGGCTGCACATAGGCCGCCCGCCAGTTCTTCGGCCCCAGCGCCCGCAGCACGGTGCCCGGGTGCAGCGTCCCGGCGCCGACTTCCATGTCGTAGGGCTGCAGGATCGCGCAGCCCTGATCGGCCCAATAGGCCTGCAGGATCAGGATCAGGTCCTGGAAGGATTTCGGTTTCGGCTGGGCTTTGGGCGCAGGCATGGGAAATGTCCGGAAATTGACGTCCGGCCCGGACTACAAGGCAGCGCCGTGCGGCGCAAGCACTAGAGGCCCTTGGAGTCGGGGTGGTCGGCAGACCCGCTCTTGCGCCCGGTCAGCGCGCGGTAGAATGCCGGATGCCCGAGCAAGGCAATGGCCAGCCCGAAAATGGCAAATCCGAAGAAGACGACACCGAATACCACGTAACAGGTCCTCCTGAAGATTCCTGTCGTCGGTTTGAGGTGGGTGGCCCGTGAATGAATTCAAGGCAGAACCGGGTCCGGCCCCACCTCACCCACACCTCACCCATGCCGCGCCCTGCCCTACCATTGCAGTGCCCGTCCCGCCGCCACATCATGCCCTACGGTCGACCGCTCCCCGCCCCTGTCATGCGTGTAGATCGGTGCCAGCAACCTGACCGGCCCCCGCTTCAAGCCCTTGCGCCCCCTTACCAGCACCCGCCGCGCCTCCTCGCCAGGCTTGGAGGCAACCGGCAGGACGGTGATGTCCCCGGTCTGCCTGTCCATCGCCGTCAGGATGCGCGCCAGTTCGGCCGCCCGGTGGACAAGCACCACGGGCGCGCGCGGCCTGGCGGCGAACACCATGGCCTTCACCCAGCCGGAAACATCAAGCGATTCAAGGTAGGCCGTCTCCTTTCCCTCGCCCGGTGGCGAGATCCGGCCCGGCTCGAAATAGGGAGGATTGGCGAACACGGTGTCGAACCGGTTCTCATGTGCCTTGACCCAGTCGGACGCCTCGCCCGCCTGCACGGACACACGGGTCTCGAACCCGTTCGCCACCGTACCGGCCTGCGCCAGCGCCACCATGTCCGCATCGATCTCCACGCCGGTGAACCGCACCTCCGGCAATCGGAACGCCGCCGGCAACAGCGCGCCGCCACACCCGCATCCAAGCTCGAGGAACGCGCCATTTTCCCGGCTTTCCAGGGCAGCGGCCAGCAGCAGGGAATCGCTTCCCGCGCGGAATCCCTTCAATGGCTGCAACAGTTTCACGCGGCCCTGGTAAACCGTGTCTTCGCTGTGGGTGATCACCCCGGCTCGACCTCGGACAGCGCCGTAACGGCTCTCGCGGCGAGGTCTTCGCGAACCATCACCCGGCGCGGAAACGCACCGATATTGCCTTCAACGGCCGAGATGTGCTGGTCGGCGACGAAGTAAGCGATGCCCGCCTCCCGCAGCAAATGCTCGACATAGGACAGCTTCACCGGATCATTGGTACGGAATATCTCTTCCATCAGGGCGCATTGCCACGCAGGTTGATGTCGACAGAGCGCGCGTCATAGACGGTCGGCCGGTCCGGCTTGGCCCCTTCGCCGATGACGAAATCCAGCACTTCAGTCACTTTTCCGCTACTGCCGCCGATCGGAAAGCCGATGCCGACCCCGACGCCAACGCCGCTATAGCCGCGCGACCCGGACGACCCGCCGACACTGACAGACGTTCCGCCGCCGCGTCCCGCCGGGCTGGCGTCGGTATATCCGCCTGTCACCTCGAACCAGTCGTTGCCTTCCTGAAGCGTGATCTCGGCTGCGCGAAGCAGCGCCATGTCCCGTGCACGCTGGGGATCCTTGTCTGTGTAGGATACCCGGTAGCGGCCGGTTTCGATTTTCTGTGAGGTATATCCCGCTGCCGAGCTGGACGCGGCCGGTCCGTAAGGAACGTGGCTTGCGCAGGCAGAAACGAGACCAAGGGCGGCGACGGCGATGAGTGTTTTCATACTGTGTATAAACCCCAAAACACGGAGGCGTTCCAGCCCCTGAATATGGACGCTCTAGCATCGGCGCCAGACTTGGCCCATATAGCTGCGGCCCGGTGCCGCGTCGTTCTTTGGACTCTCGTGGCATAAACATAGATAATAAGCATTGCCGCACCCAACAGGAGTTCGCTTCTTGACCCTCGCGCCAAGACCCAAGACCAAGGCGGCCATCGAGTCGGTTGTCGAGCGGATGCAGGACCTCGTTGCCGACGATTTGGCAGCCGTGGAAGTCCTCCTCGCCACACGGGCGGCAAGCCCCGTCGCGATCATTCCCGACCTGTCCGGCTATATCGTTTCTGCTGGCGGCAAGCGCCTCCGGCCAATGATCACGCTGATTGCAGCTGCCGCTGTGGGCAAGGCGAACGAACAGACTCACGCGCTGGCTGCGGCCGTCGAATTCATCCACACCGCCACCTTGCTGCACGACGATGTCGTCGATGAAAGCGACCTGCGGCGCGGCAAGCCCGCGGCCAAGGCGATATGGGGCAACAAGGCTTCGATCCTGGTTGGCGATTTCCTGTTTGCCCGTGCGTTCAACCTGCTGGTCGAGACCAACAATCTCGAAATCCTGAACCGCCTTGCCACTGCATCCACGACGATTGCCGAGGGCGAAGTCCGCCAGCTCGCCGCCATGCAGAAGCGCGACCTGCCCACCGAAGACTACCTGGCCATCGTCGAGGCCAAGACGGGTGCACTGTTCGAAGCCGCCGCCGAAACCGGCGCCATGTCGGCCGATGGGGCCGAACACGCCGCTGCTCTGGCAACCTACGGCAAGAATCTCGGCCTCGCCTTCCAGATCATTGACGATGTGCTTGATTATGGCGGCACCACCACGGTCATCGGAAAGTCGGTCGGCGACGATTTCCGGGAATGCAAGATCACCCTGCCCGTGATCATCGCGCGTCGGCGCGGTTCTGATGAAGATCGCGAATTCTGGGAGACGGCGCTCGATCCCGAAACCCAGTCCGAACAGGACCTCGCGCACGCCGTTCACCTGATCCGGGCGACTGGCGCAGCCGAAGCCACCGTGCAGGAAGCGGAAGCCTATGCGGCACTCGCCAAGGGCGCCCTCCGCACGCTTCCGGCCAGCATCTATCGCGACGCTCTCGAAGACCTTGCGGATTTCTGCGTCAGTCGGGCCTACTAAAGGCCTTCGCGTTTCAGGCGCCCGCCGATTACGGCGCGTTGCCAGAACCACAGGGCAGAACCGGTCGTGCACAACGTGATGAATATCCAGAACGCCGTCGCGTCCGACGGTGTCGAGGCGTCGATTGCGACCACCGGCGCCACGCCGCACACGATGCAAAAGCCCCACCAGAGAAGTGCGACACACCAGTGCGGCCAGCCTGCCCGCAGGAACAGCTGGTAGGCATGGTCGCGGTGCGGGTGGAACAGGTTGCCGCCCTGCCGGGCACGCCAGGCCATCGTCAGCAGAATGTCCACCAGGAACGGCAGGGTCAGGGTCGCCGGCACCCAGACGGAATAGGTGCGCGCCAGGACGAGGCCGGATACCGCGATGACCGCACCGGCGCCGAGCGCCCCGACATCACCGGCATAGAGCTTGCCGCGCAGGTTCCAGAACAGGAACCCGAGAATGGCCTGCGCTGTCAGGACAGACAGCACGACCATCGTGCCAGGAAGGGCAGAATCGGCGCTGAACCAGGCATGAGGAAACAGCATCAGCGCGGTTGGATAGAGCATGCTGGCCGCGCTGCCCATGGCCAGGCCGTTCGCGCCGTCCATGAAATTCGTGCCGTTGATGATGACGAACAACCAGAGCGCTGCCCCGAGGATCGCGATCCAGGCAGGCAGGGGCCAGCCACCGTCCGGCCCGCCGGGAAGGTAGAAGGTTTCAAGGTGCGGGCCATAGGCCGCCGCCAGCACGCACATCAGGCCTGACAGGCCGAACTTGTAGCGCGCCTGCAAGCCCCGGACATCATCGACAAGGCCGACCAGGGCGGCCGCGGCGACGAGGAGGATGAGAGGCACGAAGCCGGCTACATTAGGGGACGCCAGGGCGAAGTAGAAGGCAAGTGCGGTGGCGAGGACGGCGAGGCCGCCCGCGCTGGGCACGGGCGCAGCCTGCGTCTTGCGGCCGCCATCGGGGGCATCCTTGATTCCCAGCCGCATGACCACAAGGCACAGGACGAATGACACCAGCGTCGGACCGAAAAGGGCGATGGAAATCACAGGACAGGCTCTCCGAGCAGGGTGGCACGCACCCACCAATCGGGATGGGTTTGCGACAGGCTGTGGCCCGCATCGCGGGCAGCCGCAAGCGTCGGAAACAGAACCCAGAACGTGGCGCCCGATCCACTCATGCGCGCCAGGCCGGCGGCGGGAAGGGCCGCCAGGGTTGCCGCCACGCCGGCCAGCGCCGGAAGAAGGCTGCACGCCGGGGCTTCAAGGTCATTGCGCTGCCCGGAAAGCCAGGCTGACAACTGGTTGACGGTGTCGAAAGTCGGCAAGGCCGTCTCGGCAAAGTGTTCGCCGCCGCCCGCGTCATCGAAGGCGGCAAAGACAGGACCGGTCGGGCACGGCAGGCCCGGATTGACCAGCAAGGCCGGCAAGGCGCCCGGCAGGGCCGCAGGCACCACACGCTCCCCTTCCCCGCGCATCAACGCCGATCCACCGTGCAGCGCGACCGGGACATCCCCGCCAAGCGCCGGTGCGACGGCCCGGGCGTGGAGCGGATCAAGGTTCCAGAGCCGGGTCAGCACGCGCAATGCTGCAGCTGCATCCGCCGAGCCGCCGCCAATACCGGCAGCAACCGGCAAATGCTTCTCAAGCGTAAGCGCCGCCCCGCTGGTGACGCCGGCGGCCTGCTGCAGCGCACGTGCGGCCTGCAGCACAAGATTATCCCCGCCGACGCCCAGCGTTGACGCTGCCGGGCCCGTGATGGTGAGGGAAAGGGTGTTGGCAGGGCGCGCGCTGACCTGGTCCGCAGCATCCGCGCCTGCAAACACGACCAGCGAGTCGAGCGGGTGCCGGCCGTTCGCCTTTGCACGCGCGACATGCAGGAACAGATTCACCTTGGCCGGGGCGGGCTCAGTCAGCATCAGGCCTGGCGATCAGGGCCGCTGGACGAGCGGCACGGGCGGAGCGGCGTCTGTCTCGGCCTTTTTCAGAACCAGCGTCTCCGGTCCTGCCTCCATCTTGGCCTCGATCCGTTCGCGCTCGCTGTCCGAGGGATCAAGCTTCAGCGCGCGTTGCCACTGGAAACGGGCTTCGGTCTTGCGGCCAACCTGCCAGTAGGCGTCGCCGAGGTGGTCGTTGAGCAGGGCTTCGCCAGGTGACAGCTCCACCGCACGTTCAAGGAAACGGGTGGCAAGTTCATAATGGCCCATCCGGTAGTGCGCCCAGCCGAGACTGTCGACGATATAGCCGGACTTGGGGTCCAGTTCGACGGCACGGCGGATCATCTCCAGCGCCGGTTCGAGATTCAGGCCCCGGTCAATGTAGGAATAGCCGAGATAATTGAGGACCGACGCATCATCCGGCTGCAGCGCGAGTGCCGCCTTGAGGTCTGATTCAGCTTCGGGCCACATGCCGAGCTGTTCGCGGGTGGCACCCCGCGCGAACAGGATCCGCCAGTCGGTTCGGCCGACCTTGGCGTCCTCCGCGATGACCTCACTGAGAAGCCGGTCGGCGTCGGCAAACTGGTCGAGCGAGCGGAACAGGTCCGCCAGCTGGACCTTCAGGCCCCGGTCAGGCGAATGGTCGAGCGCATCTCCCGCAATCGCGATGGCTTCCTGGTTGCGCCCTTCGCGGCGCAGGGCCCAGGCCATCTGGCCGCGGGCCGTGGCATAGAATTCGGAAGAATCCGGGATGCGCGACAGGACCGAGATCGCCTCCTGGCGGCGGTCAGCATTGTCGAGCGACTGGCCCCAGAGCGAGCGGGCGACCTGGAGGTGCGGATCGAGCGCCAGGGCCAGAACGAAATAGACGCCTGAGAGGTCGTCGTCTGTCTGCATCATCAGCGCCGCTGCGGGCACGTATACCGCCAATGCCGCGCCTTCACGTGTCGACAGGCGCTCCGGGCGGATCCTCTTGCCGGCAAGGATGTCGGCCCGCAAACCCTCAAGCGCGGCGTTCTGGCCGATTTCCTCACGGAATCCCTGCAGGATGTCCAAGGCCCGCTGTTTCTGGCCATTGGCCGCCAGAAGCTCGGCATGTGCGTGCACACCGACAGCCAGCCGGGCCCCTGAATCCCACAGCTGGTCGAAGGTTTCGAGCGCGGCAGCATCTTTCTTGTCGGCGGCCTGGATCAGGCCCAGCATGTAGAGCGTGGCGCTGTCGAGGCTCGGGTCACCGGTCAGGCCCGCGCGCAGGTAGGTTTCCGCCTTGTCGGCGCCATGCCGGTCTGCGATGCGCCAGGCCGACAGGCCCCGTGCGACCATGCGATTGAACGGGCCGTAATCGGTCTCGTCGAGATAAACGGCCGCTTCGTCCTCCCGCCCGCGCACCATGGCATCGACACCGAGCGTCAGGCGGACGAGCGTCGCTTCGCTGCCGACTTCATTCGCCCGGCGGGCAAGCCGGACGCCGGTGTCATAATCACCTGCCAGCAGCGCTGAAAAGACAGCCCGCTCGGCTATACCGGACTTTTCCGGTGCCGTGTCGATTGCCGCCGCATAATATTCCGCCGCCGTTTCCGGGTCGTTCGTCATCGCGGCAAAGCGCGCGACGAGGAAATCGCCGTAAGCGCGGGCATCCGGCGGGCGACCGTCGGCGAGCATGGCGTCGCGCAGGCCCTGGGTCGCATTCGAGTTCACGCACGAGCCCGCGAGCAGGACGGCAGCAAGCGCAGACAGGGACCGGACAATGTTCATCTTGGCAATCTCTCAGTAACCGTCGCCTGCGGCAAGCCCAATACACCCGTTATGACTGGCACTCAGTCGGATGCGACAATCACTTCCTGGCGGTCGAAGAACTTGTCGATGCCGCGCTTGACCGCCTGCATGGTTCTTGCCCGTCCTGCGGTGGACTGCAGGCGCTTGGCATCCGCGGTGTTGGTCAGGAATCCCATCTCGAGCAGCACGGCCGGCACATCCGGTGCCAGCAGCACGTAGAACCCGGCATTCCGGTGCGTCCCGCGCAGGACCGGGCCCGCCGCCGCCAGTTCCGGCAACAGGAGCTCGGCAAAGGCCGCCGAGTGCGACTTGGTCTCGCGTTTGACGAGATCGACCAGGATGCCGCTGATGGCCTTGGAGGCGCCGGTCTCGACCGGGATTTTCCAGTCGTTCTTGTCGGCTTCCTTGTCGATGCGGCGTTCACCGCGCTCGGAAATGGTGTAGACCGAAGCACCTGCCACGTCAGGCGATCCCGCCGCGTCGGCATGCAGTGAAATGAACAGGTCTGCACCCCAGTTGCGCGCCAGCGTGACGCGGTCCTCGAGTTCGATGAACGTGTCGTCGTCACGCGTCAGGCGGACCACATAACGATCATCCTTTTCCAGAATGTCCTTGAGATAGAGCGCCGCCTTCAAAGTGACGTCCCGCTCAAGCAGGCCGCGGGCAGACTGCGTACCCGGATCCTTGCCGCCATGGCCGGCATCAACCACGATGACGTACTTGTGGTCACCCTTGCGCTCGCTTGGCCGCAGCGGACCGGGCGGGGTGATTTCTGCCGCCGCAAGCGCGTAGGTGGCCTTGCGACTGTCGGATTCGGCCCGTGCCAGGCGCTGCATGTCGCGTTTTGCCGTGCTGGCGAACCGTGCAGGCGAAACTGTCTCGAGGTCGATGATGACCCGGTAGGATGTCGCGCTACCTGTCGGCGGAAGGTTGAGGACGCGCGAAACCATCAGCGGTCGATCGAGCGCAAAACTGAGGCGACCACTGGAAAGCGCCCAGGTTTCAACACCGCCCGCGCCCTTGCCGACGCGGGGTGAAATTTCACCCTCAAGTGGCACAATCAGGCTGCGCTGGCCGCCGGATTGTGCCAGGAAGGCACCCGCATCCTGGGCCGTATCGCTCCAGACGGTGATCCGGGTTGGCTCGCCATTCCCCACGATCCGGACGTCACTGATTTCAGCCTGTGCGAAAAAACCCGTACAAATACAGGCTAATGTCAGCAGAATCAGGCGAAACAGGGTCATCGGCTCAATGCGGCGGGGTCAAATTGGCAGGGGTCAGCATCATCACCCTCTTCCCCTAACAGGAGGAAGATTAACCCAGCATTGACCGGACTTATGCGAGTCAACTGTGCTGTAAAGAATTTCGCCCTTTCAATTCGCGGTGAAATTGGGCACTATCCACGCCGTAGCCGGAATAAAGGCTATCCAACAAGTTTCCTAATGACGCGTCAGCGATCGCGCTTCACCGAAAAGGCAAGCGGGCGCCGCGCTCCGGAAAGCAAAGCAATATGTGCACGGGTGCCGTGGCCATCGTCAGTATTCCATTATCGCCTCACGGCGCGTGGTACCGGCATGGCCGCACCCTCCCCCAACCAACACAGACCGGCCTGACCGCTCGCTCGAGGCGCACCGCGCCCGTGGCGGCGGCGCCGGATCATAAGGTCATGTTCCATGAGCAAACTCATGCTAATCGATGCCGCCCACCCGGAAGAGACCCGTGTGGCCATAGTCAATGGCGGCCAGGTCGATGATTTCGACTTCGAGACAACCGGCAACGAACAACTCCGCGGCAATATCTACCTCGCGAAGGTAACGCGGGTCGAGCCGTCGCTGCAGGCGGCATTTGTCGAGTATGGCGGCAACCGCCACGGATTCCTCGCCTTCAGCGAAATCCACCCCGATTATTACCAGCTTCCCGCCGAAGACCGCGAAGCCCTCCTCAAGGAAGCCGCCGAAGAGGCCGCTGCCGCGATCGAGGATGAAGACGACGACGAGCCGGACGAGGCCGATGAGGTCCACGCCGACGACGATTCCGACGATGATGACGAATCTTCGGACGACGATGATGATGACGACGACGATGACGAGACCGGTGACTCCAAGGCGGCTGCCAAGCCGGCCCGCGGTCGGCGCCCGGCACGCAAGGAATCACCCCGCTCGTCGATCTCCAAGCGCTACAAGATCCAGGAAGTGATCCGGCGCCGGCAAGTGATGCTGGTGCAGGTCGTCAAGGAAGAACGCGGCAACAAGGGCGCGGCCCTGACCACGTTCCTGTCGCTGGCCGGCCGGTATTCGGTCCTGATGCCGAACACGCCTCGCGGTGGCGGCATTTCCCGCAAGATTGCCAACGGTGCCGATCGCAAGCGCCTGAAATCGATCATCGGCGAACTGGATGTGCCGGACGGCATGGGCCTGATCGTGCGCACGGCCGGTGCCAAGCGCACCAAGGCCGAGATCAAGCGCGACTATGACTACCTCTCGAAACTCTGGGAAACCATTGTCGAGAAGACGCTGACCTCCGAAGCACCGATGCTGATCAATGCCGAAGGCGGCCTTGTACACCGCGCCATGCGCGACATGTTCGACAAGGACATCGAGGAAGTCTGGGTGCAGGGCGAAGAGGCTTACCGCGAGGCGAAAGACCTCGCCAAGCTGATCATGCCGAGCCAGTCGAAAAAGGTTCAGCAGTGGAAGGACGACGATCCGCTGTTCGTCGCCGAGGCTGTCGAAGGCCAGCTCGATTCGATCTACTCGCCGACCGTGCAGCTCAAGTCCGGCGGCTACCTGGTGATCAACCAGACCGAAGCCCTCGTCGCGATCGACGTGAACTCGGGCAAGTCGACCAAGGAACGCAATATCGAGCAGACCGCGGTGCGCACCAACCTGGAAGCGGCCGAAGAAGCCTGCCGCCAGATGCGTTTGCGTGATCTTGCCGGCCTCGTCGTGATCGACTTCATCGACATGGACGAGAACAAGAACAACCGCGCCGTCGAGAAAAAGCTGAAGGAATGCCTGAAGGTTGACCGCGCCCGCGTCCAGCATGGCCGCATCTCGCAGTTCGGCCTGATGGAAATCTCGCGCCAGCGGCGCCGTCAGGGCGTTCTGCAGGCAACGTCCGACCCGTGTGAAGCGTGCAATGGCACAGGCCGTCGCCGTTCCATTCCGTCGGCTGCACTGCAGCTGATCCGGGCAATCGAGGCCCGCGCCTCGACCGGCGGGCTGAAAAGCATTTCCGTCAAGGCGCCGACAGATGTCGCGCTGTATATCCTCAACAACAAGCGCGAGGCGCTGATCGAGATCGAGCGGCTCGCAGGCTTTGCCGTGTCGATCCATTCCTCGGAAGACCTGTTGCCCGGCGACTTCATGATCGACGCCGAACGCGACCCGAACCAGAAGCCGAAGAAAAAGTCGCCGCCACGGTCGCTGTCCAAGGCATCGAAGCCGGCTGTCTCCGATGACGACGACGAGGACATTGACGACGAGGACGACGACGAGGAAATCGCCGCTGAATCCGACGACTCTTCCGACGCCAGGTCGGACGATAGCCAGGACAAGCCGCGCAAGCGCCGGCGTCGCCGGGGCGGACGCGGACGCAACCGCGACGGCCGCGATACCGGATTGGAAGTCATCGATGGCGACACCGCACCCACAGAGGCGGATGCCGGTGCCAACGCCGAAGACGATAATGGCGATGACGCGGACGAACCGGGCGGTGCCCCTGAGACCAGCGCCGATGACAGCGAAGACGGTGCCCGCAAGCGCCGCCGGCGTGGTCGTAGAGGCGGACGTCGCCGGCGGCGGCCTGCAGGTGAAGAGCGTGCCGAAGGTGCGGACGAGAACGCCCCGACCGATGGCGGCGCCTATCTCGACGGCCTGTCGGCCAGTGCACCGGAAATGCTCGATGATGTTCCGCCTAGCGAAGCGGCCGCAGAATCCGAACCGGAGCCTGTTGCAGCTGTCGTCGCAACCGAAGCGGACGCAGACGCCGAAGCGCCGGTTGAGAAGCCGAAACGCGCGCGTCGGTCTCGTGCCAAGCCGAAGGCGGACGCTGCAGTCACAGACGCGCCGGTCGAAACCAGGGCCGAACCTGAAGCCGAGCCGGTCGCCGAAGCGGCGCCTGAACCGAAACCGGAGCCTGAGGCCAAGCCTGCCAAAGAGCCGGCCATGGCCGCCGCCCCCGAACCGAAGCCAGAGCCCAAGCCGGAACCGGCCAAGACCGCAGACACCGGTGCGAAGCGCAAGGGCTGGTGGGCCCGCGCCCGCGGCGAATAGACCGCTGACCAGACAAGAAAAAGGCCGGAGCAGAAATGCCCCGGCCTTTTTGTTTGGACCTGCGCTGCGCGCCAGCCTACCCGGCTGTAACAGCCGCGCCGTCGCAGTTCTTGTCCTCGTAAATCCCCATCAGGTGAGTGCGCCGCTTGTCCACCAGGTCCTGCGCCTTGTCGGCATCCATGTAGTTGCCGACGGCTGCTGGCCAGAAGAGAACAACCGCCGCGACATTGGCGGTGTTCACCCCCTTGTTGTCGTCAGCCTCGTTCATGACATTATCAAGAGCCACGAACTCGCTCTCGAGTTGTGAGCAGGACATCTTCTGATCTCCCGGCTGCATTGTACTGACTTTCGTTGTCGACGTGCAGGCCGACGCAAGCAAAGCGGCAATTGCCGCCCCGAAGAGCGCAACATTCTTCATAATTTTTCCTTTTGTCCCCACGATCAAAATCGATCGATGCACAGACAAATCCACTAACGGGGGAAGGCCGTCAAGCCCAAACGAAAGTGGCCGGAGCAATCGCCCCGGCCACAAAACAGCATGTATTCAAGCGTTCCGCCCGAAATTATCAGCAGGCTGATCAGGCAGCAGCCTTCGCTTTCACGTCAGCTGGCGGGAAGCGATCATAGAAGCCTTCACCCTTGGCGGCCATGTCACGGAGCAGCTTGCCCGGCCGGAAGCGATCGCCATATTTGTCGGCGAGGCGGTCAGCCTCTTCGACGAAAGGCTTGATGCCCCAGATCAGGTCGACATAGCTGGCGCAGCCGCCGGTATAGGGTGCAAAGCCCCAAGCAAGGATCGAGCCGATGTCGGCATCGCGCGCATCAGTGATGACGCCTTCCTCAAAGCAGCGGGCGACTTCAATCGCCTGGCGCACGAGGAAGCGACTGGTCAGCTCCTTCTTCATGGCGGGTGGGCACTCGTCGACCTTGACGTCGATCTGGGTGTTCAGCTCAGGCCACAGGCGCTCCGGCTTGCCCTTCTCATTGTAGTCGTAGAAGCCTTTGCCAGCCTTGCGGCCAACGCGGCCCTGGTCTTCGACCAGCCAGGCCATCATCTGGCCCCGGGCGTCATTGGTGTAGTCCACGCCCATGGCCTGGGCCATCTGACGCCCCACCTTGAGCGCGGTATCGAGGCCGACGCTGTCAGACACTTCCAGCGGCCCCATCGGCATGCCGGACTGGCGCCCGACATTCTCGATGATTGCCGGCTTGATGCCTTCGCCGAGCATTTCGAGCCCTTCCTGCGTATAGGTGCCGAAGCAGCGCGAGGTGTAGAAGCCGCGGCTGTCATTGACCACGATGGGCGTCTTGCGGATCTTCAGGACATAGTCGATCGCCTTGGCGAGCGTCTCTTCACTGGTCTTCTTGCCGCTGATGATTTCCACCAGTCCCATCCGCTCGACCGGCGAGAAGAAGTGGATGCCAATGAAGTTTTCCGGACGGACCGATGCTTCGGCAAGGCCGGTGATCGGCAGTGTGGACGTGTTGGAACCCATCACGGCCGTTTCAGACAGCTGTGCCTCGGCCTGCTTGGTGATCTGCGCCTTGAGTTCCGGATTTTCGAACACGGCTTCGACGACGAGGTCAGCCCCCTTGAAGTCATCATAGTTGGCTGTCGGCTTGATCAGGGCGAGCAGTGCGTCGCCCTTCTCCTGGGTCATCTTTCCGCGCGACACGTTCTTCTCGACGAGCTTGCGGGAATAGTCTTTCCCCTTCTCGGCATTCTCGACCGAGACGTCGACGAGGATCGTCTCGATTCCGGCACGGGCCTGTTCATAGGCAATGCCGGCGCCCATCAGGCCAGCGCCGATGACGGCGACCTTGTTGAGCTCGTACTTCGGATAGCCAGCCGGACGGTTGGCACCCTTGGACAGGGCCTGCGTCGACAGGAACAGCGAACGGATCATCGCTTTTGCTTCCGGGCGCTGCTGGGTGTTGATGAAGTAGCGCGTCTCGATGCGCAGGCCGGCATCGATTGGCACCATGATGCCTTCATAGATGCAGGACAGGATATTCTTCTGGGCCGGATAGTTGCCATAGGTCTTGGCGTGCAACATGGCGTTCGCCATCGTCATGACCTGGCCGGCGCCCGGACTGCGGTGCGGTACGCCGCCGGGAACCTTGAAGCCTTTGACATCCCAAGGGGCCTTGGCGGTCGGGTTGGCCTTGACCCATGCGGTGGCTTTCGCCTCGGTTTCGGATGATGGGGCGAGTTCGTTGACGACGCCCATGGCAAGGGCTTTCTCGGCGTTGAAGCTTTCCCCCTGGAGGATCAGCGGCAAGGCTGCCTGGACGCCGATCAGGCGTGGCAGGCGCTGCGTGCCGCCTGCGCCGGGCAGGAGGCCGATCTTGGCTTCCGGCAGGCCGAACTGAAGCTTGGGATTGTCATTGGCCGCAACGCGGTAATGGCCGGCGAGCGCCACTTCGAGGCCGCCGCCAAGGGCGAGGCCGTTAAGCGCGACTGCGACTGGCTTGCCGCAGGTTTCGAGCTGGCGAAGCGTCTTGTTCAGCGAGAAGCCCGCATCGAACTGCTCCTGCTTGAGTTCCGCTTCGGTCTTCTTCGCCTTGTCGCCTGCACTGCCTGCGCGGCTGCCCATCTCGCCAAGGTCTGCCCCGGCGCAAAAGCCGCTCGGTTTGCCGGACGAGAGCACGAGGCCCTTGATCTTGTCGTTGGTGGCGACTTCCTTGGTGATCGCAATGATGTCAGCGACGGCCTTGCCGGTCAGCGTGTTCATGCTGCGGCCGGGCACGTCGAACACGGCATGGGCGATGCCGTCCGCGTCGATGTCGAATGAGAATGTGTCGAGTTTCATGGTCGTATTCCAGTAATTCGTATGATGATTAAACGCGTTCGATGATCGTCGCCGTGCCCATGCCGGCACCGACGCAGAGCGTGATCAGCGCGGTTTCCTTGCCGGACCGCTCAAGCTCGTCGATCATGGTGCCCATCAGCATGCCGCCCGTGGCGCCCAGCGGGTGGCCCATGGCGATGGCGCCGCCGTTCACGTTCATCTTCTCGTGCGGGATGTTGAGGTTCTGCATCATCAGGAGGACGACCGAGGCGAAGGCTTCGTTCAGTTCATAGAGGTCGATGTCTTCGGGGTTCATGCCGGCCTTTTTCAGCGCCTTGCGCGATACATCGGTCGGGCCGGTCAGCATGATGCCGGGCTCTGAGCCGATCGAGGCCATGGCGCGGATACGGGCACGGGGTTTCATGCCGAAACGCTCGCCCATTTCCTTCGTGCCGAAGAGAACCGCCGATGCCCCATCGACAATGCCCGACGAGTTGCCAGCATGGTGGACGTGGTTGATCTTCTCGACTTCCGGATACCGCTGCTTGATGACTTCATCAAAGCCCATGGCGCCAAGGCCAAGGAAGGATGGCTGCAGCGCGGCAAGCGACTGCATGTTGGCGTCCGGGCGCATATGCTCGTCATGGTCGAGGCGGATGCCGCCCATCTGGTCTTTCACCGGAACGATGGATTTGGCGAAACGGCCTTCTTTCCAGGCGCGTGCAGCACGCTTCTGGCTTTCGACCGCGAAAGCGTCGACGTCATCGCGCGAGAAGCCCCACTTGGTGGCAATCGTGTCGGCACCCACGCCTTGTGGCGAGAAGTAGGACTTGATGGCGATCTGCGGGTCGGTCGACCAGGCACCGCCGGCCGCACCCATGGGCACGCGGCTCATGGATTCGACGCCGCCACCAATGGCCATGTCGGCCTCGCCGGTCATGACTTTCGAGACAGCCATGTTGCAGGCTTCGAGGCCCGAAGCGCAGAAGCGGTCGACCTGGACGCCGGCGGTGGTGTCGGCATAGTCGGCGTTGAGCACCGCGATGCGGGCAATGTCGCCGCCCTGCTCGCCGACCGGTGAGACACAGCCGAAAACGACATCATCCACGCAGGCCGTGTCGATATTATTCCGGTCACGGATCGCCTGCAGCACTTGCGTGCCAAGGCTGAGCGCGGTGATTTCGTGCAGGGAGCCGGACGACTTCCCCTTGCCGCGCGGCGTGCGGACGGCGTCATACAGATAGGCTTCATTCATGGGAGGACTCCTTTGGGACTTTATGATCAGGTTGCCGGTGAATTCACCGGATTGAGGGTCAGGCTCGCGGTGGAACGGGCAGCTTCCTTGCCGCGGGAATCGTAGAGTTCGGCCTCGGCAAAAACCATCGCGCGGCCAATATTGCGCAGGCGGGCCACCACTTCGATGGCGCCCTTGCGGACGGGGCGCAGGAAATGTGTGTGCAGGTCCACCGTGGAGGGCAGCTTTGACTTGCCCGCCTTCATCCCGGCGAGCATGCCAATCGTATCATCCATCATGGCGACGAGATAGCCGCCCTGGATCACACCTGCGGGATTGCAGAATTCCGGACGGCCATCGAACCGCACCCGCGTCTCCCACTTCTTCAGGTCGAGCGACATAAGCTCGAAGCCGAGCGACGTCGAGGACGGGCTGGGGCTGGGGAAGACTTCAAGGATGCGCTTGCTGTCGGGCATGCCTGCTTAAAGCGTCCTTGCGATGAGCATTTTCATCACCTCGTTGGCGCCGCCATAGATGCGCTGGACGCGGGCGTCGGCATACATCTGGGCGATGGGATATTCATCCATATAACCAAAGCCGCCATGCAGCTGAAGGCACTCGTCGATGATCTTGCATTGCAGATCGGAGATCCAGTATTTCGACATGGAGGCCGTTGCCGCATCAAGTTCGCCCTTCAGCAGCAATTCCGTACAGTGATCTGCAAACACTTTTGCGACAGTCGCCTCGGTCTTGGCTTCGGCAAGCTTGAACTGGGTATTCTGGAAATCGAAGATCGTCTTGCCGAACGCCTTGCGGCCTTTGACATATTCGACCGTCTCGTGGATTGCGCGCTCGATCATGCCAACGCCCTGCAGGCCGATGACGTGGCGTTCCTGCGGCAGTTTCTGCATCAGCTGGATAAAGCCCTTGCCGGCCTCACCGCCGAGCAGGGCCGAGGCAGGCACCTTCACGTCATTGAAGAACAGCTCTGACGTATCGGCGGCGTGCTGGCCGACCTTTTCGAGGTTGCGGCCGCGCTCGAAGCCGTCAACTTCCTCGGTTTCGACGCAGAGGATCGAGATGCCCTTGGCGCCCTGGCTCGGGTCTGTCTTGGCGCAGACAAGGACCAGGTTGGCTGTCTGGCCGTTGGAGATGAAGGTCTTCGACCCGTTGATGACGTAACCATCGCCATCCTTGATCGCGGTCGTCTTGATGTTCTGGAGGTCGGAACCGGCGCCCGGCTCGGTCATCGCGATGGCGGTGACAAGTTCGCCCGACGCCATGCGCGGCAGCCAGCGGCGCTTCTGCTCCTCGGTGCCGAAGGCGGTAATGTAGGGCGCGATGATCGCATTGTGCAGCGTGATGCCGAACCCGTCGACGCCCTTCCACTGCTGCTGCTCGATGATGATGGCCTCGTGGCGGAAGTCGCCCCCTGCCCCGCCATATTCTTCCGGAACGGACGCACAGAGCAGGCCCATCTCGCCGGCCTTGGACCATATCTCGCGCGGCACGATGCCTGCCTTGCGCCAGGCCGGGACATGCGGCGCGCATTCCTTTTCGAAGAACTGACCCACAGCATCGGAGAAGATGTCCATCTCCTCGTCATTGCGCCAATTGGATTTCGGTACGTTCAACGGGCTCTCGCGCATGGGCGGGTCTCTCCTGTCCTGTCTGGCGGCAATTGCCGCTTACGTTCACGTAAACACATATAGGATGGGGGCATCTGCATGTCTCCCTCTGTCGTTGCGTCACGCTGACCTTTCAGCAGCCCTTTTTGCGCCTGTACCTGTATCGGATCGCATTCGCGCGGCACGACACCAAAGGGGATGCGCCATGAAGACCATACTCACCATGCTAACCGCCTGCCTGATGCCGCTTGTGGCCCAGGCGGAAGCGATCAGCTGGGCCGACCTCACTCTGCCCGTTCGTGCCAACCAATGGCACCAGATCGATGAAGACGGCCGCATCGGTTACGTCATCGGGGCGTTGCAGGCTGCCGCCTACCTCAACGCCAAGGGCGATGAGCAGATCGGCTGCGTCGTCGGACTCGCTGAAAACCTGACCGCGGAGATGTCAGCTCCCGCGTTTTCCGACATGGTCGTGACGACCATAGCCGACCGTGCGCTGACTGAATGCGCCGAGGGGGCGTCCGGCACGGGCGTCCTGATCAGTTCCCGGCAACTCTCGGAAGCGTTCACCGCCAGCGATACCAACAATGCCAGGATCGGCTTTGTCGTCGGAATGACCGAATTCTTCTACTTCCAGACCTATGCCAAGCTGGACGACGAGACGGCCGATTGCGTGCAGTCCGAGGCGCTGGGCCTGCTGACTCTCAAGGATGCCGACTTCATCACCTGGACCGAGACGCCGGACGATCCGTTCGTCGAGGACGCGCTGATGCTTGTCCTCGACAATTGCGACGTGAGCTGACGCCTGATCAGAACGCGTCGGCGGGCAACGCCATCATCGCCTTGGCGCCGGTCTTGACCTTGGCCAGGTGTGCGCCGGCATCCGGCAGCATCCGGTCGAGGAAATACTGCCCGGTGATCAGCTTCTGGTCATAGAACGGGTCGCCTGCGCCGCGTTTCTCGACCGCCACCTTGGCCATCCGCGCCCACATGTAGGCGAGCGCCGTCAGGCCGAACAGGTGCAGGTAGTCATGGCTGGAGGCGCCGGCATTGTTGAAGTCGGACATGCCGTTCTGCATCAGCCAGGTCGTGCCTTCCTGCAGCTGGTTCTTGGCCGTCTTCAGGCCCTCGACGAAAGGCTGCAATGCGGGGTCGTCGCCGGCCGTGCCGATGAAATCGTCGAGTTCGGCAAAGAAGCTGAACACGGCGCGGCCGCCATTGCTGGCCAGCTTGCGGCCAACCAGGTCGAGCGCCTGGATGCCGTTCGTGCCTTCATAGATCAGCGTGATGCGCACATCGCGCACGTATTGTTCCAGGCCCCACTCGCGGGTGAAGCCCGAGCCGCCATGCACCTGCAGGCCGAGATTGGCGCTCTCGAACCCCTTGTGGGTGAGATAGGCTTTCACGACCGGCGTCAGCAGCGCCATGTAGTCACCGGCGCGTTCGCGCACCTTTTCGTCGGCCGACTTGTGCTGCAGGTCGCCATGGAAGGCGGTCCAGTAGGCAAATGCCCGGGCGCCTTCGATGAAGGCTTTCTGGTCGAGCAGCATGCGCCGGACGTCGGGATGCACGATGATCGGGTCAGCGACTTTTTCCGGTGCCTTGGCGCCGTTGAGCGAGCGGCCCTGCACGCGGTCATGCGCGAAGTCGACGGCGTTCTGGTAGGCGATCTCTGCCTGGGCCAGGCCCTGCAGGCCGACACCGAGGCGCGCCTCGTTCATCATCACGAACATGGTGCGCATGCCCTTGTGCTCTTCGCCGACAAGCCAGCCGGTTGCGCCGTCATAGTTCATGACGCAGGTCGCGTTGCCGTGGATGCCCATCTTTTCTTCGAGGCCGCCGCAGGAACAGGCATTGCGCTCGCCGAGCGAACCATCTTCATTGACGATGTATTTCGGCACAACGAACAGGGAGATGCCCTTGATACCTTCCGGGCCGCCCTCGATCCGGGCAAGCACAAGGTGAATGATGTTTTCGGTGAGGTCCTGCTCGCCGCCCGAAATCCAGATCTTCTGGCCGGTGATCTTGTAGCTGCCGTCAGCCTGCGGCACGGCCTTGGTCTTGATCAGGCCAAGGTCGGTGCCGCATTGCGGCTCGGTCAGGTTCATCGTGCCGGCCCATTCGGCGCGGGCCATCTTCGGACCATACATCTGCTTCTGCTCTTCAGAGCCACCCGCCATCAGCGCCTCGTAGGCACCAGAGGTCAGGCCCGGATACATGCCGAACGCCATGTTCGAGGACGAAATCATCTCGCCCCAGGCCAGGTTCACGACCGCAGGCAGTCCCTGGCCGCCCATCGCAGGATCCTTGGCCAGCAGCGGCCAGCCATTCTCGACCAGCTTGTTGTAGGCTTCCGGGAACCCGTCAGGGGTCTTCACGCTGGCATCGTCATTCCGCTTGCAGCCCTGCACATCGCCAACATGGTTCAGCGGAAACAGGACTTCCTTGGCAAACTTGCCGCCCTCTTCCAGGATCGCATCGATCAGGTCAGGCGTCGCTTCCTCGAATCCGGGAAGGTTCGAATAGTTCTGCAGTTGCAGCACTTCGTGCAGGATGAACTTCATGTCGCGAACCGGGGCGTCGTAACGGGGCATTTCAGACCTCTTCCTTCAGGGATGGATTACGACTGCCACGCCGCCCAGAGACTATCTCCAGAACGGGCGCTCCAGTCGCGGATTTTTCGGCGAATGCCGGTTCAGACTTCGTCGAGTTGGCGGCGCGCAACCGCTTCATAGGCCGCGACCTGGCGCTTGCCTTCTTCGTTCGGGCCGACTTTCTGGATCAGTTCCTCGAGCCAGATGATGCCCTTGCGCAGTTCGGTCAGCGCCGTGTCGATGTCTTCGCGCTGGACTTCCAGCTCTTTGACCTGCTTGCGGAACTTGTCGAGCATCATGTATTTCTGTGCCCGTTCGCCGTCATCCAGCACGTAGAGGTCAAGAATTTCACGAATGTCCGCCAGTGGCAGGCCGAGGCGCTTCAGGCGGACAATGATCGTGAGGCGTGCACGATCCCGGTTCGAATAGACCCGGGTCATGCCGTCGCGCGCCGGGTGGAGCATGTCCTTGTCCTCGTAAAAACGGAGGGCACGGGGCGTCACGCCAAATTCCCGGGCGAGCTCGGAAATCGTGAACGTGCGGCTGTCGGCGGCGGAAATGTGTGATGTCTTGTGATGCATGGGGGAATATTAGACCAAGCTTTCCGCGAACGTCAACGTCAAGTTTCCCCTGACGTTCGCGGAAACTTCCCCCTTGGTAAACGCGGTACTTCACGAAGTTACCAAAACTGACGAAAAAATTTACCTTTAACTTCGCTTTAAGACCACGCCTGCCATCAAGTAAGCAGAACGTGAACGATTCTGGCTGCAGCGTTAATATTTTGCGAGCCGTGTGAGGAGAATCCGGGATGAACCAGACAGGGCCCTGGAGCGTCAAAGGCATTGACCAGCGGGCGCGCGATGCCGCCCGTGAAGCCGCAAGTGCGGAAGGCCTGACGCTGGGCGAATACCTGAACCGTCTCCTCATGTCCGAGGATGGTCCGCAGCACAACGAGATCTCGTCGCTGTTCCAGCCCCACCACCGGCCCCAGCCCGACGCCGCCTCGAACGCGCTCGACCGCCTGACGCGCCGCATCGAGGCTGCCGAAGCCCGGTCGACGCTCGCCATTACGGGCATGGACCATACTGTTCTCGGCCTGGTTGCCCGGCTCGAGAGCGCCGAACAGGGCAGCGCCGCCATTGGCGGCCATGTCGAAGGCCTGATCGAGGAATTGCGCGAGACCCACGAAGCGCTGCAGGCCAAGGTCCGCAGGCTTGAACAGGATGAATCGGCCAAGCAGAACCTCGAGGCCCTGAAATCGCTGGAGCATGCGCTCGGCAAGCTGGCCAGCCACGTCTACGAGGAAAGCGAACTCGCCCAGAACGACACCCAGGCCATCAAGGGCCGCGTCGAATCCGGGTTTTCCGAGCTGACCGAACGCGTCGACGGCATGGAAGCCAAGGTCGAGACGACCCTGTCGGATGCCGCCGCCCGGGTCGAACGCGCCGTTGAACAGGCCGAGCTGCGCGCGGAAGGCACGGCGCGCCACCTGTCGACACGCATGTCGACGCTCGAAAGCCATGTCCACGAACGCCTTGCCAGCGTCGGCGACACCGATGAGCGCCTCAATGCCGTCGAAGCCGATGTGTCCGGCGCGCTGGAATCCATGGAAAGCACGCTCCTGCGCATCCAGGACCGCCTGAACCGCGCTGAAAACACCACCGACGCGGCCCTGCAGGGCCTCGAAACCACGTTCAGCAATCTCGACAGCCGCATCGAAGCGGTCGCCAGCAGCATCGATCCCCTGCTGGCCAACCGGCTGCGCGCCGAATTCGAGGCCCGGTTCGAGGACATGAGCCGTTCGGTGCGCGAAACCGTCGACCATGCCCGGCTTGAACTGGCTGACGAGATCACCCGCGCCGCCACCGGCCAGGACAGCACGCTGGTCAGCACGTTGAAATCCGACATCAGCGAGGTCCAGCAACGGCTTGAGGCAGCCGAAATGCGCCAGTCCCAGGCCATCGAAACGGTGTCTGGCCAGGTCAGTGACATGTCCGCCAGTTTCCTGGAGCGCATCAGCCAGGTCGAAGCACGCGACGGCGCTGCCGCCAGCGAGGCCATGCGCGAGGAAATGGAGCGGCTCGGCGAAACCGTCGGGGCGCGCATCGATACGCTGGCCGACCAGATCGACCAGCGGGTCAGCGAAAGCGAAAACCGCAATGCCGGGGCGATTGAACAGATCGGCGACCAGGTCGCGACGGTCGCGACCCGCCTGCAACGCCGCCAGGAAGAGGCCCTGAAGGCCATCGCGGTACATGTCGAGGAAACCCGCAAGCGCACCGATACGCGCCTGTCGGACGCCCTCGCAAACGTGTCCGATCGCCTCGAACAGATGCGGGCGCAGTCAACCGCGTCGCTGTCGCCCGTGCAGCGCGCCATCGCCTCGCTGGCGACACGGCTGGAAAGCCTGGAAGAATTCAATGCACCGCCCTTCACCGCGCCGGGTGGCGATACCCCCGATGCACACGAATCTGACGCCGGGCACGCCGAGCAGACAGAAGCCTCGGCTGTCGACACGGACGTTCCGTTCGAACCCGGCCTGACGCCAGAAATGCTCGAAACCGACTTCGTCCCCGGGATCGAAACCGGTACCGACCCGTTCGGTGACGCCGCCGAAGACCGTGAGTTCTTCGAAGCCGGGATTGCCGGCTGGGATGCCGTCCTGGACAAGAAGGGCACCCCCTATGAATCCGACTTCGAAACCTCGCCGGAGCTGGACGAGGACAGGCCCGCACAGCCGCAGGCAGACCCGGCCGGTTTCACGGCCGTGAGCGACGCACCGGGCACCGAGGCCTATTTTGATCCGCTCTCCGAACTCGAAGGCATAGACGGGCCGCACGACAGTCATACAGAAGCACGGGAGTCGGACATTTTCGACGAGAGCGACGAGGACGATTACCTGGAGGCCCGCTTGCGCGATGACGTGTTTCCGGATCTGCCGGACGACTTTGCCGACGATGGTGTCCTTGCTGCCGATGAAAAACCGATTGCGATCCGGGAAGGCGACACGAGTGACTATATCGCCCGCGCCCGCCGCGCTGCGATCGCCGCGGCGGGGCCGACACCCGAGAATGCACGCCGTGACCGCCGCCGCACCGACAAGGCGCCCCACGTGGCACACAGGAGCCAGTCCGGCGTCGGCAAGATCCCGCTCTATGCTGCGGCCTCTGCGGTCGTGATCACTGGCGCTGCAGTCGGCGGCTACCTCTATATTCGCGGCAAGCAGTCCCCACCGGTCGTCACCTCGGCCATCGACACCTATGTCGACCCGGGCCTGTCGTCCGAGGCGCTGGCATCGACAACAGGCGAACCCGCCCTGACACTTGCAGCAGCCGAGAGCGACTTGTTCGAGACACCAGCAGCGACGCAGGATGCAGCCCTGAACGAGACCGCACCCGAATTGCCGGCGGAGCCGGTCGCCGCCGCCCCCGTTATGCCGGAACCTGCCGCCGTTGCGGCGCCCGTGCCTACACCGGCCGCAGCCCCTGCCCCCACGCCTGCCCCGGCACCGCAGCAAATCGCTGCGACTGCAAGCTTCCCGCCGATCTCGCCGTTTGTGTCGATCGAGAGCGCCGCCGCATCGGGCAATCACATCGCGCAATTCCAGCTAGCGCAGGATCGCATCGCTGCCGGCGATTTCCAGAACGGCGCGGCGCTGATGCGCAAGTCGGCTGCCAAGGGCCTGCCGATCGCCCAGTATGGCCTCGCCAAGCTGCATGAACGCGGAACGGGCGTGCCGAAAGACCTGGCACTGGCGCGCGAGTGGACGGAAAAGGCGGCTGAAGGCGGCAATGTCAAAGCCATGCACGATCTTGCCGTGTTCATGGCCGAAGGCGATGGCGGCCCGCAGACCTATGCCGGCGCCGTCGAATGGTTTCGCAAGGCGGCCGAATTCGGCATCGTCGACAGCCAGTACAATCTCGGCGTGCTCTATGAACAGGGCCTCGGCATCAGCCCCAACCTGACCGAAGCGCTGTTCTGGTTCGAAGTCGCCGCCCGCAATGGCGATGCCGGCGCCCCCGCCCGTATCGCGGACCTGAAGACCCGCGTGTCGCCGACGGCTGCCGCACAGGCCGCCACCCGCGCCGCCAGCTGGGAAGCGGCCCGCGACAATGCGATCAGCAATGGCCGGTTCGGGGCGCAGACCTGGAACACGGGCAATCCGTTGCAGGTCCAGGGCATCCAGGTGGCGCTGTCTGCGCTTGGCTACCAGATCGGCGTGCCCGACGGCGTGGTCGGCCCCTCGACGACGGCTGCGATCCGCGCCTACGAGAAGGCAAACGGGCTGGAGGTCACCGGCACGATTACCGAAGACCTCATCGACAGCCTGAATTCCCGGTCGGACAGCACTGCGAACGGCTGACCTGCGGCGCATCGGCGGCGTGGACACGCCTGCCCGTTCTAGATATGTTCCGATGAGAATCGTGGCAGGATCAGCGCATGAAACCTATTGTGACCATTGGAGACGCCGGACTTGACGGCGTGCACCTTGCCTTGCTGGCCGGCGTCATCCTGTTGGCGGGGCTGGGCTGGTGGCTGTACAGCCGTGCCGGGCTGGTGCGACGCGATCTGGCGCGGGCAGAGCAGGACCTCAGCGAGACCAAACAGGCATTGCGGACCCAGCAGGAAGTGGCCCGGCAGGCCGAAATCAAGCTGGCCGAAGCACAGGCGCGCAGCGCCGAGGATGAACGCAAGTTCGCCGAGATGGCGCAGGGCGTGCTGCAACGGGCGAATACGCAGTTCCTCCAGTTGGCGAACGAGACCTTCGAGAAGCACAAGGAAGGCGCCAAGGGCCAGTTGCAGGAACTGATGAAGCCGATCGGCGACAATTTCGATGCGTTCAAGAAGCGCGTTGATGACCTCGAAAAGGTCCGTACCGAGGACAAGTCGCTGCTGTCGGAACAGGTCAAGGCCATCAGCGAGAGCCTGCACCGCAACACCGCCGAGACCGGCAAGCTGGTCAATGCCCTGACCGCGCCAAAGGGCGGCGGGCGCTGGGGCGAGATGACCCTGCGCAACGTGATGGAGCAGGCAGGCCTGTCGGCCCATTGCGACTTCAGCGAACAGGTCCATGACGCAACCGAGGAAGGGCGCCAGCGCCCGGATGCGATCATCCGCCTGCCGGGTGACCGACAGATCGTGATCGATTCCAAGGTTTCGCTCGCCTCCTACATGGCGGCAGTGGAGACTGAAGACCCGGCCCAGAAGATCCTTCACCTGAAGGCGCACGCGACCAGCGTGCAGCGGCACGTGAACACGCTGGCCTCCAAGGACTACCAGTCGAACCTCGGCAACCGGTTCGATTATATCGCCATGTTCATACCGGGGGAGAACTTCTTCGCCGCTGCGCTGCAGGAAGCGCCCGATCTGATCGAAAGGGCGATGTCAAAGCAGGTGATTGTCACCACGCCGACGACATTGATCGCCCTGGCCAAGACGGTGGCGCACCTTTGGCGCCAGCATCACCAGAACGAAAACGCCATGGCGGCGGCGGAACTCGGCGCCGAGCTGTATGGCCGGATGGGTGTCATGCTCGGGCATATCGAGAAGCTCGGAAAGTCGCTGAATGGCTCGGTCGACCATTTCAATTCGGCCATGGGATCGTTCGACAAGCGCGTGTTGCCTACCCTGCGCAAGTTCGAGGACATGGAAATCGCGCCGCCGAACAAACCGTTGGCAGAGCCCAAACAGATCGAAAACCGGACCAATGCGCCAGAACCGATGGGCGAACTGGATTTCGGTGACAGGAAGAAAGCGCTTCCGGCGGAATGAGCCGCAGCAGTTGACCAAACGCCCTTCCCTTCATATCTGACGCTTATGGCTATTCGCGAGATCCTCACCGTACCCGACCCGCGCCTCAAGGAGGTGTCGAAACCTGTTGAAGGTGGCGTCACCGACGAGATCCGCGCGCTGATGGATGACATGCTGGAAACCATGTATGACGCGCCGGGCATTGGCCTTGCCGCAATACAGATCGGCGTGCCCTTGCGGGTGATCGTGATGGACCTGGCGCGCGAAGGCGAAGAGCCCCAGCCGCGCTATTTCGTGAACCCGGAAATCCTCGAAACGGTCGAGGAAACCCAGCCCTATGAAGAGGGCTGCCTGTCAGTCCCGGATATTTACGACGAGATCGAACGCCCGGTCCGCTGCCGGATCCGCTACCTGGACTATCACGGCAAGCCGGTCGAGGAATGGACCGATGACCTCTACGCGGTCTGCATCCAGCACGAGATGGACCATCTCGAAGGTACGCTGTTCATCGACTATCTCTCGCGCCTGAAACGCCAGCGCGCCGTCGACAAGGTGAAGAAGGCCAAGCTGCGCAACTTGCGCGAGGACGCCGCCTGATGTTCCGCAAGGCCTGGATGCGGTGGCTGGTCGCCATCCTTCTGGCCGGCGCATTGGCAATCTGGCTCGGTTATTACGGCGTGGGCGGTATCGGCGGACGCCTTTTGCGATAGCCGAACGCACCATCCTTTGCCTTTCTTCCACAGCAGCATCAGGCTAGAGCCGAGTCCATGACTGATCGCCTCCGCATTGCCTTCATGGGCAGCCCTCAAATTGCCGTTGACGTGCTCGCCGCACTGGTTGCGGCCGGCCACGAGATTGCCGGTGTCTATTCCCAGCCGCCGCGCCCGTCGGGCCGGGGAAAGAAGCTGACCCCGACGCCGGTGCAGGCCTGGGCGGAAGCCCACGGGCTGAAGGTGCGCACGCCGAAATCGCTGAAGAAGGCGCCGGAGCAGGAGGCGTTTGCTGCCCTCGGGCTGGATGCGGCGGTTGTCGTCGCCTACGGGCTGATCCTGCCGCAGGCCATTCTCGATGCGCCGCGCCTTGGCTGTCTCAACATGCATGCCTCGATCCTGCCGCGCTGGCGGGGCGCCGCACCGATCCAGCGGGCGATCATGGCGGGCGACCATGAGACCGGGGTCGACGCGATGCTGATGGATGCGGGCCTCGATACCGGACCCGTGCTGATGTCGGCGCGCACGCCGATCACGCTGGCGACGACAGCCGGCACGTTGCACGACCGGCTGGCGGAACTCGCCGCCGACCTCGCGCCGGTTGCATTGGCGCGCTGGGCCGAAGGGGCGATCGCACCACAGGCCCAACCGGAAGACGGCATTACATATGCCCACAAGCTCAGCGCCGACGACCAGCCGGTCGACTGGTCGAAACCCGCCGCCGAGGTGGATTGCCAGATCAGGGGCCTCGCCCCCTTCCCTGGCGCCATCTGTCATTGGACGCCGGACGGCGAAGACACGCCTGTGCGCCTGAAACTGCTGATGAGCGAAGTGGCCGGACCCTCTGGCGGGGCCGCGCCGGGCACCGTTCTGGACGACAAGCTGCTGGTCGCCTGCGGCGATGGCGGCGCAGTGCGGATCACCACCTTGCAGCGGCCGGGCAAGGGGCCGATGACCGCGAACGTCTTTCTCAATGGCACACCGATTGCGCCCGGCACGCGGCTGACATCATGAGCACCTGGATCCGGCCTGCCCATGCCGAAGACATTGACGAGATTGCCAAGCTGAATGACGCCGCTTTCGGGCAGTCGGGGGAAGGCAAGATCGTCCGCAAGCTGAAGCGGGATGGCGACAGCCTCCTGTCGCTAATTGCACATGATGACAGCCGGATTGTCGGACATATCGAATTCTTTCGTATCCTCGTGGACGGCACGCCGCGGGCGGTGGGGCTCGGGCCAGTATCGGCCCTACCGGGACGGCAAAGACAAGGGATTGGCAGCGGCTTGATCCGCACCGGCCTTCTGGCCCTCGAAGGCGCAGGCGAAAGCCTTGTCTTCGTTCTGGGGCATGCAGACTATTATCCGCGATTCGGCTTTTCGGCTGAAACGGCCGCGCCGTTCCGGGCGCCGTGGAGCGGGCCAGCCTTCATGGCGAGGGTGATAAATACCGGCGCGCCTGAAGCGGGCGAATTGACGTATCCGCCCGCCTTCGGCTAGGGCGCTGCCATGGCCCGTTACAAACTGCTGATCGAATACCATGGCGGGCCCTATCAGGGCTGGATGCGGTTGCCGGACACGCCGACGGTGCAGGGCGCACTGGAGGAAGCGGCGGCAGCGCTGGATGGCGCGCCGGTCGAGGTCTACGGCGCGGGGCGCACCGACAGCGGCGTGCATGCGATGGGCCAGGTGGCGCACCTGGACCTTGCGATCGACCGGCCCGGCAAGGTGGCCGACGCCCTCAACGCACACCTGAGGCCGCACCCGATTGCCGTGCTGAAGGCGGAAAGGGTGGACGCGGATTTCCATGCCCGTTTCAGCGCCAAGGCGCGCCACTATCGCTTTGTCATCATCAACCGGCGCGCCGACCTGACCGTCGAGCGGGGCCTGGCCTGGCGGATTTCGCCGAAGCTGGATGCACGCAAGATGCACGAAGCCGCGCAGGGCCTGCTTGGCACGCACGACTTCACCACGTTCCGCGATGTCGAGTGCCAGGCAAAAAGCCCGGTCAAGACGCTCGATAAGTTCGACATTGCCCGCTATGGCGACCGGATCGAATGCACGCTGTCGGCGCAGAGCTTCCTGCACCGACAGGTGCGCTCGATGGTCGGCTCGCTGGTGGAGGTCGGCCGGGGCAAGCGCGATGCCCGCTGGCTGATGGATATCCTGGCGGCGACGGACCGCACGGCCTGTGGCCCGGTCTCACCGCCGGACGGCCTGTTCCTGGAAAAAGTGGACTACGACTGAGCCTGCACGTGCGGCGCCTGTGAGGGCGCTTGGGGGTGGGTTTGAGGGTGTCTGTGGCTGGGCGCGGGTCACGTGTCCGGCAGGGGCAGCGCACACATGTGAGCGCGGTCCTGGCACAGGCCGGCAGGCCGCGCGGAGAGGCCGGACAGGCTGGCGGGCGGCCCCGGCCTGCGCCAGGGACACGGAGCGGGGCACACGGCGAGCGCCAGCCGGGCCGAGACGGGCGCGCGGAAGGCCTGTGCCCCCTGCCCCGGCGCATCGGACATGCAGCGGATATAGATATTGCCCCGCCGGTCGACACTGACCAGCAGGCGCCGCCCGGTCGCCTTCATCCAGCGGTTCAGGTTCCACAATTGCAGCCACAGCCATGGCCAGAACAGGACATGGACGTGCGCGTAGAGATGGGCGTGCCGCGGGTTCATGGCGCGCAGTATACCGGCGGTGCGGTGGGGGTTGGATAAGTGCGGGTGTTCCGTTCATAGCGCTCCGCGAAATTTAACTTTGCGCGCTTCGATTGGAATTCCGATATAAAGGATCAACCAAATGAGGAGCAGCTGACTTGGTCAGAAAACCACGAGGGGCCCAAGAAGGAGCTACGCCTCTTCGCGCCGCGGTCATCCGTGGCAAAGGAATCACGGCCACGGAGCAGGAACTTGTTGTACTAGCAGAACGAAGTTTCTTGGACCTTTGGTCATATCCAAACCCCTATCGTGATCAAAAGGTCGGCGGAACCGGAGATGGCAAAGAACTCTGCGATCTGCTTGTTGTGTGTGACCCTTATGTTTTGATTTTCAGCGAAAGAAATGCGGCATGGCCGAATCGGCCGCTCGAAATATCTTGGTCGCAATGGTTCAATAACGCTGTCTTTCATTCAGCTAAACAAACCAAAGGAGCTGAGCGCTGGCTCGCTGATTATCCCGATCGTGTATTTTTAGATCGACAATGCACTCGCACATTGCCGATAGACTTACCTCCTCTCGATCGGCGAGTAGTGCATCGCATAGTAGTCGCCCGTGGAGCAGGAAATGCCTGCCGAGAGTACTTCAATGGCGGAACTGGCAGCTTGGTAGTGCGCCCGGACATTATAGGTGATCGACATTGGAATCGATTTAAGTACGGAACAGTGGAGCCATTTTGCGTCGGGGATATCGACCCCGAAGGATCGTTTGTACACGTATTCGACGATGGATCGCTAAGCTTTGTAATGTCGGAACTGGACACGATCACCGACTTCACGGCATATCTTGATCGAAAGTCCGAATTCGTTCGGTCAGGCAAGCTGGCTGTAGCAGAAAGCGAAGAAGACCTCGTAGCTTACTATGCCGTGAGAATCAACGAATACGGCGACCACGATTTCACGCATCCCGACGAGCGCCCATGGAGCGAAGGTGAGCGCATTGCCATATCCAAAACCTTCATCAACTTCATTCAAAACCCTCAGTATACTGCCAAAAAACGGGCGGATGAAATTTCCTATGTTTGGGACGAATTAATCAAAAAATTTTCGGGTCATATGCTGGATGGCACTTCACTAGTGCCAGACGGTCATTCGTATGACCTAAAACAGAGCGAGACCGCGCTTCGTTACATGGCGAAAGAAAATCGCTTTCAAAGACGAATTCATGGCCAAGCCGTCGTGGGGGCAATAAACATTGGTCGTAGCGCAGAGCATTTTTTCTTCCGAAGCATGATTGGAGCGCCCGGATCCAAGGGCAATGAGACCGGATTCTTTGTGCTGGTGTTTCCCTATTTGGACTGGATGGAAGACCAAGGAGGATATCAGCATTATCGAAAAAAACGGGCGGAGATAGCCGTCACGTACGGCGAAGCAATGCTCTTACAATGCAGCCATTTGAAGCGGATGGTAGGCGTATCGTTGGAGCCACCCAGCAAAGACCGGGGCAGCTCCGAGGACTTACTTCAAATTGAGCAGCGAGATTGGACACCAGAAGAGCAACGCGAAATCAAAGATGCCTGCAAAGCAATGGGCATAGCCCAAAATTTTACGGAGAACCAAATCTCTGACCAAGAATTTCCTGAACTTGAATACGCCCCTGATGCTACCAAACAGCGGGAATTGGGGCCGAACAGGAAAGAGCGACGCAAAGCCAAGGCTCAATCGCTCAAGCGAAACCAAAAAAAGCGCTAAGCTCGTTACACGCGCATCTTGATTTCACATTCCGCAATGCAGAGTGCTCCCGTCTGGAGTGCGGCGCTCGCAATCAAACACGCCAAGGCGACGATGCCCCCCCCTAGAGGCCGAAGCGGGCCGGGTCGCTGGCGATCAGGGCTTCGAGCTTGGGCAGGCCTGACTTGATGCCGGACGCGAGCTGGCGGTTGACCAGCCAGCCGAGCGGGAACGGGGCGCTGGCCCGGGCTGTCCACTGCAGTTCGCAGCCGCCGGGCGCATCAACAATCACATAATCCTCGACACCGGCCCGGAGCGGCAGGTTGGACTTGTCGAAGCGGAACGCCATGCGACGGCCTTCCTGCCAGGCGAAGAAGACTTCCTCGATGCCGCGCGAGCCGACCTCGACCGTGCGTGTGGTGCCGATGCGGAACGGCTGGGGACTGGTCCATGTGACCTTGGTGATGGGCAGCCATTCGGTCCAGGCGTCGGCATCGAGCAGCGCGGCCCAGACGGCGCTGGCCGGGAACGGGAACGTGTGGCGGGCGGCAGGCCGGGGTTTCGCGGCGGAGAGATAGGGCTCGCCGACTTCATCATGCTTCTTCAGTGCTTTGGCCATGGCCGGTCAGTCCCTCTTGAAATGTGCCCAGCGGGGTTATGGCGGCGTTGCGCGGCCCCTGTCAAAGGAATGCGGGGGTGACGCGGCGAGAGGGGCGCCCTGCCCCCGATCCGCTCTGGGCAAGCGGGGCCATCGGCCATAGGCTGGGCGCCAGAAAATGGGAGCAAACGCCAATGGCCATCGATTTCACAATTCCGGATGATGCAAAAGAAGTGCGCGAGCGCGTGCGCCAGTGGGTGCAGGACGAATGCCTGCCCGCGGAAAAGGAAATGGAGGCCGGCAAGGCCTACAAGACCGTGCTGGCCGAGCTGCGCAAGAAGGCGCGGGCGCAGGGCCTGTGGCTGCCGTTCATTCCGGTCGAGCATGGCGGCATGGGCCTTGGCCCGCTGGCCAATGCGCTGGTGCAGATGGAACTGGGGCAGAGCCATCTGGGCGCCCTGTCGATGAACTCGCAGGGGCCGGATGACGCGACCATGCTGACCCTGCTGGCGCACGGTACGGACTTCCAGAAGGAGAAATACCTGAAGCCCCTGCTGAATGGCGACAAGCGCATCTGCTATTCGATGACCGAGAAGGCCGCCGGCGCCGACGCGACGGGCATGCAGACCGCCGCCGTGAAGGACGGCAAGGGCAATTACGTGCTGAACGGCGAGAAATGGTTCTCCAGCGCCGCCAGCGCCGCCGACATTGCGGTCGTCATGGCCAAGACCAATCCGGACGCGCCGCGCCACCAGCAATATTCCACCTTCATCGTCGAACTGCCCAATCCCGGCTACCGGATCATCCGCGATATCCCGACCATGGCCGTGCACGGCGCACATTATGAAGAGATGGGCGGCGGCCATGCCGAAGTGCGCATCGAGAACCTGGTCGTACCGGAAGAAAACCTGCTCGGCGGCGAAGGCGGCGGATTCTCGATGGGGCAGCACCGGCTGGCCTATGGGCGCCTGCGCCACGGCATGCACAATGTGTCGATGGCCCAGCGGGCGCTGGACCTTGCCACCGAGCATGTCACCAAGCGCACGACGTTCGGCAAGGGTCTGGAAGACCGCCAGGGCGTGCAGTTCATGCTGGCCGAGTGTGCCAGCGAACTCTACATCGCGCGCCTGATGCTGATGCATATCGCCTACAAGGCGGAGAACGGCCTGGACCTGCGCCAGGAGAACGGCATCGCGAAAGTGTACCTGGCCAACATGGTGCACAAGGTGGTCGACACCGCGATCCAGCTGCACGGCGCGCTGGGCTACAGCCTCGATACGCCGCTGGCGGCCTGGTACACGCACATCCGCTCGCAGCGCCTGGTGGACGGGCCGGACGAGGTGCACAAGTGGATCACCGGCAAGAACGTGATCCGCGCGTTCAAGAAGGATGGCACGACGGCGGCAGCGGCGGGCGGCGACCTGCTCTAGGCGTCAGCCGCGCGTGCACTCGAAATCGTCGGCACCCACTGGCTTGCACCAGCTGGGAAAACCGCGTGACTTCCAGAGGGCGAGGATGCCTTGCTTTCGGACCTCCTCCTTCCAGCGCGGGTGCTGGTAGACTTCGTTCGAGCCGAGCAGGAAGAGGGCGGGTTCCACCTGGTAGTCCTGTTTCCAGACGGGTTCGAGGCTGGCAATCGTCAGGTCGGCGTCTTGCAACAGCATGTTGATCGCCAGCGAGACCTGCGCACCGGACTTTGGCAACAGGGCGCGAAGGGCCGGCTTGCCCTGCCGGGCTGCCGCGATCATTTCGTCCACTTTCTCCATGGCCTGTTGCGGTATAAGGCCTGCGTCGATGGCGGCCTTGAACATGGCCCGCGCCTCGTCGAGTTTGCCGGCCCTCAGATAGGCCAGATAGGCATTGGTGTAGCCGTACTGCAGGTCGGGGCCATATTCCCGTGCCTTCGCGAGTTCCTCAAGGGCCGCGGCCTGCGCATCAGCCATCCCGACAAGTTCGCCGCTGTCGTCGGTCGTGTAGCCGAGCGTATTGTGGTAGATCGCGACCAGCGGGTCAGCCGCGACAGCGCGGCGCGCCAGCATGATCGCTTCATCACCATACCCCATGGTGACGAGTTCCTGCGCTGCCGCGTCGAGGACATTCGGGTTCTCCGGTGCGAGTTCGACGGCCTTGTCGATGGCGGCGACCCCCGCAATCAGATCGCCTTCAAAGACCAGCAATGCGCCAAGATAGACATGTGCCTCGGCATTGTCCGGATCGAGCACGATGGCACGCCTTGCCGCCGCCTGCCCGGTCGCGCGCCATTGATGGTAGTTGCCCTGGGGCGGATAGACCGGCTGGTAGGACTCGTAGACGGTATAGATTCCGGCGATCGTTGACCAGCCTGGCGCAAAATCCGGATCGCGCGCCGTCACTTCGTACAACAGCAACAGGGCGGTATCGAGATTGTCGAGGCCGCGGGCAAAATAGAGCTGGCGGGCTTTCAGGTATTTCTCGTAGGCGACGACATCGTCGGTGCGCTCCCTGACCAGGGTCTCGCCGGATTTCAGGCCGAGCGAGAGGGCCAGCTCGCTGGCGACGGATTTGGCGATGTCATCCTGGATGTTGAAGATGTCGGTCAATTCGCGGTCATAGGTTTCCGACCATATGTGGAAACCGTCATCGGACCGGATGAGCTGGGCGGTGATACGCAGCTTGGTGCCGGACTTGCGCACGCTGCCTTCGAGGACGTGATCGACGCCGAGTGCCGTGCCGATATCGCGCAGGTCGTCATTCTTGCCCTTGAAGGAAAAGCTGGACGTGCGCCCTGCCACTTTCAGCTGCGGGATACGGACGAGGACATTGAGAATCTCCTCGGAAATGCCGTCGGAGAAATATTCCTGGTCGCCATCGGGCGAGAGGTCGATGAAGGGCAGGACGGCGACAGACGCGCCGCCGGGGGCGTGAGTTTCGCTGCGCGCGACGCCCTGGCCGGGTTTTTCCGGCATCAGGCGGTCTCCGATGATCATCACGGCGACGAGGGCGAGGCCGGCGAGGATGACCATGTCGAGCTTGCGGCCGGTCTGGGGCGCAATGCTCTCGCCCTCGGCAACCTTCGCGGTCGGCCGCATGCCTTCGGGTGTCACCTCGAACGCCCAGGCGAAGACGATGGCAATCGCGAAGCCGGCAAAAATGAGCGCGATGAAGACCTTGAGCACCCAGCCGGGCGCCTCGAAGGTCGGCAATACAGCGACGCCGACCTGGATCAGCAGCCAGCCGACGACGGCATAGACCGCCGCCACGCGGAAGACGTTACGGCGCCTGAGTTCCCGGAATATCTCGTTCAAGCCCTGCCCCCGCACGCTGTCCCGACAAGGCGTAGCATGGGAGGGAGTGAATGCAAATCTGGGGGCGGCGGCCTAGCGCGCATTCACTCCGAGCGCCTGGCCGAGGTCTTCGATCAGGTCTGCCACATCTTCGAGGCCAACCGACAGGCGCACGAGGCCATTGCTGATGCCATGTTCGAGACGCTCCTCTTCCGTATAGGTCGAGTGGGTCATGCTGGCCGGGTGCTGGATCAGGGTTTCGGCGTCGCCGAGGCTGACGGCACGGCGGATCAGCACCAGGCGATTCATCATGGCGATGCCTGCATCGTAACCGCTTTCCAGTTCGAACGCGATCATGCCGCCGAAGCCGTCCATCTGGCGGTTGGCGAGGGCGTGCTGGGGGTGGCTGGCAAGGCCCGGATAGTAGACGGCAGACACACCGGGCTGGGCCTCGAGCCATTCGGCAACCTTCATCCCGCTCTCGCAATGGCGGGCCATGCGCAGCTGCAGGGTCTTCAGGCCGCGCATCACCAGCATGGCGTTGAACGGCGCCATGACCGAGCCAGTCATGTCCTTGACGCCGACCATGCGGATCTCGTGGATCGCCTCGGCCGGGCCGCAGACGGCACCGGCGACAAGGTCACCATGGCCGCCGAGGTATTTGGTGGCCGAGTGGAGCACGAAATCAGCGCCAAGCGTGATCGGCCGGGTCAGCATGGGCGAGGCATAGGTGTTGTCGACAACGACAAGGGCGCCGGCGGCATGGGCGATGTCCGACACAGCACGGATGTCGACGAGGCGCATGTTGGGGTTTGCGGGGGTCTCGAAATAGACGATCCGCGTCGTGTCGCTGATCGCGGCTTCCAGGTTCGCCGGGTCGCTGAGGTCGACATGGGTGATCTTGACACCGAAGCGGGCGAGGCCGTCACGCATGTAGGAGAAGGTACAGCCATACAGCGTCTTGTCGGTGATCACTTCGTCGCCGGGCTTGAGCAGCGTCCACATGGTCGCCGAGATGGCGCCCATGCCCGAGGCGGTGCACAGGCCCGCTTCGGCGCCTTCAAGTTCGGCGATGCGGGATTCCAGCAGCGCGACGGTCGGGTTCGAAATGCGGGAATAGATGTGGCCTTCGGCCTCGCCGGCGAACAGGGCGCCACCGGTCTGGGCGTCAGGGAAGGCGAAGGTGGAGGTGAGGTGCAGCGGCGGGGTCAGCGCGTTGGCATTGTCGGCGGGGTTGTAGCCGTGATGGATGGCGCGGGTGGCAAAGCCAAGCGGGCGCGAGGAATCATAGGCCATGGGCGTATCTCCTGTGTTTGCGCCAGTATAGCACTGCGCGACCAGCAGGTTTCGCCTATTATTGCCACCCACTGCTTGCATTTTGGCAGAATCTGCCAATAGATGACCAAATGGATGCGACGGATGCCAAGATACTGAAAGTGCTGCAGCGTGACGGGCGGCTGACCAACCAGGAATTGTCGGCCGAGGTGGGCCTGTCGCCCTCCCCCTGCCTGCGACGTGTCCGGAACCTTGAAGCCGCCGGTATCATCACGGGCTATACGGCGCTGGTCGACCAGAAGCTGTGCGGATTCCCGGTGACCGGTTTCGTTCGCATCCGCCTGGCCAATCATTCCGACGAGACGGTGCGCGGGTTCGAGGCCCGGATCGCCGAGATCGAGCATGTGCTCGACTGCTACCTGATGGCGGGGGGCGAGGACTACCAGATGAAGGTGATCGCGCGCAGCCTGGATGACTACGAGCAGCTGGTGCGCAAGACGATCCAGAAGATCCCGGGGATCGCCTCGATCGAGACCAGTTTTGCCTATGGCGTGGTCAAGCATGCGCGCGGCCTGCCCGTGAGCGCGGAAATGCGGCCATAGGCGCGGGCGCCTGACCTGCTATACGTCTTGCATGACAGATACGTCGAACCCGCCGCCGTCCGGCCCGAGCCTTGTCGAAACCCGCAGCCCGGCGGTGCGCCGCCCCGGCCGGTGGCGCATATCCAACATCATCGACGGGCGCGCCCTCAGGGTGAAGCTGACAACGGCGGCGCAGAACAATCTCGGCGACCAGCCAGCCGCCCGCAAGGCGGCGCTCAACCACCTTCACGCCGCCCTCTTCCGGGGCCGCATGATCGCCCAGGAGCGATTGCAGCAGGGCGCCGACGGGCTGGACACTGCACGCCTGCTGGCAGCGGTGCAGGACGAGGTCATCTCGGCACTCTATGACTTTACCACGACGCACGTCTTCCGGGCCCGCAACCCCACCGAGGCTGAACGCCTGGCAGTGCTGGCGACCGGCGGCTATGGCCGCGGCGTGATGGCCCCCTCTTCCGATACCGACCTGCTGTTCCTGCGCGCCTACAAGGTCAGCCCGCATACTGAGAGCGTGATCGAGTACATGCTGTATGCGATGTGGGACATGGGGCTGAAGGTGGGCCACGCCTTCCGCACGCCGAACGAATGCGTCAAGCTGGCCGCCGAGGACGTCACCATCAAGACGTCAATGCTGGACGCCCGGTTCATCTGCGGCGACGAGGTGCTGGCCGACGACATGTTCGACCTGTTCCAGAAGGAGGCGGTGAAGGGCAAGGACGCCCAGTTCATCGCCGACAAGCTGGCCGAGCGCGATGCGCGCCACACACGGCATGGCGATGCGCGCTATGTGGTCGAGCCCAACATCAAGGAAGGCAAGGGCGGCCTGCGCGACCTGCAGACGCTCTACTGGATCACCAAGCACATGTATGGCGGCGTCACGCTGGAAGACGTGATGAAGAAAGGCCCGTTCACCGATCATGAATATGCGGTGTTCATCCGCGCCGCGAAATTCCTGTGGACCGTGCGCTGCCACCTGCATTTCGTGACCGGGCGGCCGGAGGAGCGACTGGGCTTTGACCTGCAGCCGGAGATTGCCTCGCGTATGGGCTATCGTGACCGCGGCGAGCAGCAGGGCGTCGAGCGTTTCATGAAGCGCTATTTCCTGATCGCCAAGGATGTCGGCGGGCTGACGCGGATCCTGGCGGCAAAACTGGAAGCCGATCACAAGAAGAAGCCGGAAGGCCTGCGCCGGTTCCTGCCGGTCCGCGCGCCGCAGGCCCTGAAGGACAAGGGCTTCACCATCGACAATGGCCGTATCAATGTCGCGAACGAAACCGTGATGGAAACCGATCCGCTGAACATGCTGCGCCTGTTCACGATCGCCCGGCGGGAAGGCAAGGATATCCACCCCGAGGCCCTGACGGCGCTGACGCGCAACCTGCACGGCATGAATGACACTGTCCGCGAGCTGCCCGAGGCGCGCCGTCTTGTCCTGGAATCGATCATGGGCGGGGAGCGGCCAGGCCAGGTGCTGCGCTGGATGAACGAGTCCGGCCTGCTGGGCCGTGTGATGCCGGAATTCGGCGGCATCGTCGCGCAGACCCAGTTCAACATGTATCATCACTACACGGTGGATGAGCACACGATCCGCGCCGTCGAGTTCATCGCCGAAATGGAGCATGGGCGCGGCGACAGGGTTGCGCTTGTGTCGGAGATATTCCCGCAGCTGGAAAACCGGCGGGCGCTGTATCTCGCGATGCTGCTGCATGATACCGGCAAGGGCAAGGGCGACCAGCAGATCGAGGGCACCAAGACGTCCTACCGGGCGTGCCAGCGCCTCGGCATACCGGAAGCGGAATCGGAACTGGTGGCGTGGCTGGTCGGGCATCATCTCGAGATGAGTGAGACGGCCCAGAAGCGGGACATTTCCGATCCCCGCACGGTGGCGACATTCGCGGACCTGGTCGGCTCGCTGGAACGCCTGCAGCTGCTCTACATTCTCACGGTCGCCGATATCAAGGCGGTGGGTCCGGCGGTGTGGAACGCCTGGAAAGGCCAGCTGCTGGCCGACCTCTACAACAATACGGCCGCTGCCCTCCGCGGCGGGCGGACGGACGAGGCCAGCGTTGTGGCCGAACTGGAAGCCCGTGCCGAACGGCGCCGCGAGGCGCTGGTCGAGCGCATGAGCACGGTGCCGGCGATCATGCTGGAAATGGAAACTGCCTACTGGACGGGCTTCGATCTCGACGACCTCGCCTGGCAGGCTGATGTGCTGGCCGCTGGCGCGGACACGGTGGCGCATCGCTACCTGCCGGATGGTGGCGCCGTGGCGATGATCGTGTCGGGCCAGGACCGGACCGGCCTGTTCGCCGACCTGGCCGGCACGCTTGCCCGGCTGGGCGCGAATGTCGCCTCGGCGCAGGTGTTCACGAGCGTCAGCGGGCGGATCGTCGACATCTTCATGCTGCAGGACGGCCACAAGGGCGCGTTCGCAGCCGGGGATCCGGGCCGCATCGAGCGGCTGGAAGCGGCAATGCGGGACGCGCTGGCCGGGAACCCGATCACCGGCGAGGTCAAGACACGCACCGGGCGCCGCGAGGCGGCCTTCCTGGTGCAGCCTTCCGTGCAGATCCGCGATGACCAGTCAGCCGACTATTCGGTGATCGACATTGCCGGGCGCAACCGGCCGGGCCTGCTGCATGAAGTGGCCGATGTGCTGGCCGACATGAAGCTGTCGATCCACTCGGCGCATGTCGGTTCCTATGGCGAGCGGGTGTTCGATGCCTTCTATGTGCAGAATGCGCGCGGCCAGAAAATCAGCACGAAAGCCCGCAAAGAGACGCTCCGGGAACGTCTTCTCGCCGTACTTGGGCGCGAAGAACCGGATGCGCCCCACACGCCCGCCCGTAAACTGAAACGGTCGCGCGCCGTGGACAGTTTCTGAGAACTCGCCCAAGGGAATTTGCATGAGTGTCGCGCGCAACACGATGGTGCAATCGTCCCTGACTCTGGCCAGCCGGATGTTGGGTTTCGTGCGCGACATCCTCCTGGTGGCAAAGCTCGGCGCCGGGCCGGTGAACGATGCCTGGGTCACAGCGCAGCAATTCCCCAACCTGTTCCGCCGGGTGTTTGCCGAGGGCGCGTTCGCCTCGGCCTTCGTGCCGACCTATGCCCGCACGCTGGAGGCTGAAGGCCCGGAGGCCGCCGAAGCGGTGGCGCAGGAGGCGATGCGCGTGCTGTTTGCGGCAACCGCGGCGCTGACGATCCTGTTCCAGGTCTTCATGCCCTGGGTGCTGCTGGTGATCCATGGCGGCCAGGCCGATGATGCGGTCCACTACGACCTTGCGGTGCTGCTGACCCGGATCACCATGCCCTACCTGACCTTCATGGCCCTGGCGGCGCTGATGTCGGGCGTGCTGAATTCGTCCGAACGCTTCATCCTGTCGGCCGGCGCGCCGACCCTTCTCAATCTCTGCCTGATCCCGGCGGCGCTTGTCAGCCCGGATTCAGTGGTGACGGCCCAGGCGGCGGCAGTTGCGTATTTCGTGGCCGGCCTGCTGCAGGCCGGCGTGCTGTGGTGGGGGGTCAAGCGGCAGAAGGTGCATCTCAGCCTGATCGGCTGGCCGCGCCTGACCCCGGCGGTGAAAAAAGTGCTGGTGCTGGCCGTGCCGGGAACGATCGCCGCCTCGGGCACGCAGATCAACATCCTGGTCAGCCAGTCGCTGGCGAGTTTCGAAGTTGGCGCCAAGAGCTGGCTCTATGCCGCCGACCGCCTCTACCAGCTGCCACTGGGCCTGGTCGGCGTGGCCGTGGGTGTCGCGATCCTGCCGCGCTTGTCCAAGGCCGCGCGCGCCGACGATCATGGCTCCAGCCGGGCCACGATGGACGAGGGTATCGGCCTTGCCATGGCGCTGACCCTGCCGGCGGCGGCGTCGCTGATGATCGCCCCGGTCTTCCTGATCGGCGCCTTCTTTGCGCGGGGCAATTTTACCGATCTCGACGCGCTCTATTCCGGCAACGCGCTGTTCCATTTCGCCTGGGGCGTGCCCGCCTTCGTGCTGATCAAGGTGCTGGCGCCGGCCTTCTTCGCGCGCGAGGATACGAAGACGCCGATGCGCTACGCGCTCGTTTCGGTATTCATCAATACGGTGCTCGGGGCGGGCCTGTTCTTCTGGATGAAGTCACACGGCATGCAGGGCTTTGTCGGCCTCGCCATCGCCACCAGCGTGGCGGCCTGGGTGAATGTCGGCCTGCTGTGGTCAACGCTGGCCCGCCGCAACTGGTACCGGCCGGGACCGCGCCTCGCGTCCGGCCTGATCCGGGCGCTGCTGGCCACGCTGATCATGTCGGTCGTGGTCTACCTGATGCTGGCAAACCTCGAGACGCTGAAAGGACACGTGCTGAACAGCCGGGCCCTTGCAGCTGCCGTGATCGTGCTGGCAGGCGGCGTTACCTATGGCATCGCGGCCCTGCTGACCGGCGCCATCCGGATCAGCGACATCCGCCGCACTATGCGGCGCTGATCAAACGCGCTATTGGCCCTGCCCATGACTGATACGCCCCCTTCCTATACCGGCCCTGAACGTGTGTTCTCGGGCATCCAGCCGACCGGCAACCTGCATCTTGGCAACTATCTTGGCGCCCTGAAGAAATTCGTCGCCTTGCAGGAGGCCGGGCGCGAGTGCCTGTTCTGCGTCGTCAACCTGCACGCCATGACCATGCCTGTGGCCCCGGCGGACCTGCTGGACCAGACGCGCCAGATCGCGGCGGCCTTCCTGGCCTGTGGCATCGATCCGAAGAAATCGGCCGTGTTCGCCCAGTCGTCCGTCTCGGCGCATGCCGAACTCGCCTGGATCTTCAATTGTGTCGCGCGGATGGGCTGGGTCGAGCGGATGACCCAGTTCAAGGACAAGGCCGGCAAGGACGCCGAGCGCGCGTCAGTGGGCCTGTTCACCTACCCGATCCTGATGGCCGCCGACATTCTCGCCTACAAGGCCACGCATGTGCCGGTTGGCGACGACCAGAAGCAGCACCTGGAACTGACCCGCGACATCGCCGAGCGGTTCAACCGCGACTATGACGCGCCGGGCTTCTTCCCCCTGCCCGAGCCGCTGATCCAGGGGCCTGGTGCGCGCATCATGAGCCTGAAGGACGGCACGAAGAAAATGTCGAAGTCCGATCCGTCGGAACTGTCGCGCATCAACCTGGTCGATACGTCCGAAGAGATCGCGAAGAAGATCAAGAAGGCAAAGACCGACCTGCTGGGCGACATGCCGAGTGATGTCGACGGGCTGAAGGGCCGTCCGGAAGTCGAGAACCTTGTCGGCATCTACAGCGCCGTGACCGGCGAGTCCGTCGAAGCGGTTCTGCGCCAGTTCGGCGGACAGGGATTCGGCGCGTTCAAGCCCGCGCTCGCCGATGCGACCGTGGCCCACCTGGCCCCGATTACCCAGCGGTATCGCGACATCCTCGCCGACCCGGCGGAAATTGACCGCACGCTGGCTGCAGGCGCTGAACGGGCGGAGGCGATCGCAGCCCCGATCCTGTCCGATATACGCCGCACGGTCGGAATCTGGCAGGCCTGACAGTGTGCCGCGTGCGGCTTTCAGCGCGCTTTGCACGGACCCACAGACGCTCTAGTCTGCGCCTGTCGACCCTGACATGGAAGGATACCCCTTGAGACTGTCACTATTCACGCCGGCACTGGCCGGTCTCGCCCTTATCGCCGCCTGTTCCAATCCGGTACCGGACGGCGCGAGTGTCATCGAGGTCAAGGGTGCCTACATCGTCGAACCGGCTGCCGGCCAGGATATCGCCAGCGGCGGCATGGTTGTGTCCGTGCGCGGCGAGGCGATGTCCCTCACCGAGGTGTCCACGCAGGCGGCAGACCATGTCGAGCTGCACACGATGTCGATGGAGAATGACCGGATGAGCATGCAGAAGGTCGACAGCCTGCCGGTGACGCCGGCCGCGCCGCTGGTGATGGCACGCGGCGGCAACCACATGATGCTGTTCGGGTTCGATTCCAGCCTCAAGGTTGGCGATTCGGTCGACCTGATTCTGACCTTCGATGATGGTCAGGACAAGGAACAGATACTGGTCACGACGGCCGAAATCATCGGCCAGGGCGACACCGCGCCTTAAGTAAACGAAAATTGATGTTTGAAAAAATGGAAGCCTGCCAAGGCACTTGGCAGGCCAATTGCAACTTGTTTCCAGGGTTGCGGAGATTTAACAGTTAATGCACTGTTAATGGCGCCGATTACCTCGCATAGTGTCGCAACAGCAACAGTTTTAGCGTATGCAAAGGTAGATTGATGGCATTTGATAGTCGCCTGCCAGCGGCCTACTTGGAGGAAGGTCCCGTCGTGACCCGGGTCGGCACCGATCATCTCGTGACATTCGACTATGCTGAGCCGAGCCCGATCATGCTGTTCTTCCAGCGTTGGTGGCGCCGGTCGATCACGATGCTCAAGGTCGGAGTCGTGGTAGGGGCCGTTGTCGCCTATCCCGTGATGACCGTCATGTCGCACCGCATCGATGACAGTGATGTCGTCCTGCCGCCCAGCCAGAACTGGGCGTCCGCTGAATCCGGCGTTGCCATCAACAAGATTGCCCGCGAACTGGAAGGGACCGGCTGGGCCGGAGACCGCGCCAGCTGGCACCCGCAGGCCCGCCTGACCGCCATGCCGGCCTGGCAGAAGGCCACCGCCGACGCGCTGGCCGAACATGCCCGCCTGATGTCTGTCATCGCCGCCACCGGCGAAACGCCTGACCCCGACCTGACCGCCGCATCCCGCCTGCTGCACGGCATGCCGGGCGACGACATGCGCCCACGCCTCACCTCTGCCGCCGAGGCGCTGAACCGGTTCGACACGCGCGCCGCCCGGGGCCTTGCCGTCCTGCCGTCACGTCCTGACCTGCTGAAGGCCGAATCGCGCCTCTTTGCCGGCTGGGCCGAGACGGACCTCACCGACCTGACAACCCAGATCAATCGTGACGTGGTCGAGTGGCCTGCCAGCCGGTCCGACATCATCGCCTTCTACGGCGCCAAGGCCCGCGCCCATGTCGCGCGTGAAATGCTGATGGTGGCCGAACGCAACGCCCCCCGGCTGACCCGCGACCCCGCCGTGCAGGACGCCCTGACCAAGGCCAGGGACGCCTGGGGCCGCGCCGCACGCATGAAGCCGCTGATCGTGTCCAACCAGCCGGGTGACGGCATGTTGATGGCAAATCACCTGGCCAGCATGGGATTCTACCTGACCGAAGCCAATCGCGCATCGCTCGCCCTGGCCGACGCGCTGGACACCCTGCCGGCTGAAGACCTTGAATCGGTTGCCGCACTGGACGCCGACCTCGTGCCGACGGCCCCCTGAGAACACGCCTGCACCCTTGAACCTGTCGTCACTTCGGACCATTTGAGCATGGTAGCAGCCATGCGAAAGGGGCGAAGCCTCAGATGTTCATCCAAACCGAACCCACGCCAAACCCCGATACCGTGAAATTCCTGCCCGGCCAGCCCGTTGCCGGCGACCGCGGGCCATTCGACTTTCCCGATCTCGACAGCGCCCGAAACAGCCTTCTGGCCCGTACCCTGTTCCAGGTCGACGGAGTCGAGCGCGTATTCCTCGGCAGTGATTTTGTCTCCATCAACAAAGCGCCCGAGCGCGAGTGGAAGCACGTGAAACCGATGGTGCTGGCCGCGATCATGGACCATTTCATGGCAGGCTTGGCAGTGGTCGAGGATGAAGCCGTTGCCGCCGAAGACACCAGCGGCGACGACACGGTGTATGAAGGCGAAACGGCAGAAATCGTGGAGGAAATCCGCGAGTTGATCGAGACGCGCGTCCGCCCGGCCGTGGCCCAGGATGGCGGCGACATCATCTTCCACCGGTTCGAGCCCGAGACAGGTATCGTGCACCTGTCGATGCGCGGCGCCTGTGCTGGTTGCCCGTCCTCGACAATGACCCTGAAGCAGGGCATTGAAAACATGCTGAAAACCTATGTTCCGGAAGTGACAGCTGTCGAGGCCGTGCTGTAGGTTCAACCTAGAACAATCAAGAAGGAACCGACGCGCATGGCCCATCCCGTGAACGACCACGCCCTTGACGTCATCTTCCGGGATGCCCGCACCCAGAACGGCTTTACCGACAAGGCCGTACCCGAAATCCTCGTGCGCGCGGTCTACGACCTTGCGAAGATGGGGCCGACCAGCGCCAATTGCTCGCCGGCCCGGTTCGTCTGGGTGACGACCGAAGACGGCAAGAAGCGCCTCGCCCCGCACATGTCGGGCACCAATGTCGACAAGACGATGGCGGCGCCCTGGACCTGCATCATCGCCTACGACCTCCACTTCAAGGAAAAGATCCCGAAGCTCTTCCCGCATGCCCCCGGTGCCAAGGACTGGTTTGACAAGAACCGCGACGAAACGGCCTTCCGGAACGGCTCGCTGCAGGGCGCCTACCTGATGATCGCCGCCCGCGCGCTGGGCCTGGATTGCGGCCCGATGTCGGGGTTTGACCCAGCCGGCGTGAACAAGGAATTCTTCGAGAGCCAGGACGGCGAAATGCAGAACTGGCGCGTCAATTTCATCTGCAATATCGGCCATGGCGACAAGTCCAAACTGTTCGACCGCAGCCCGCGGCTGGACTTTGACGAAGCCTGCCGGATCGTCTGACAGGCCCGAGATGCTCGTCCTCGCCCTCAACACGGCCTTCACCGCGATGGAGGCAGCGCTGGTGCGTGACGGAGAGATTCTGGCTGATGCCCGCGAGACGATGGCACGCGGCCAGGACAGGCTGTTGCCCGACTTCGTTGAGCGCCTGCTTGCCACGGCAGGCGTGACCCTGGCCGAGGTGGACCGGTTCGCGGTCGTCACCGGGCCGGGCAGTTTCACCGGCATCCGGATCGGCGTTGCCTATGCCCGCGGCCTCAGCCTCGTCACAGGGGCCCCCTGCATCGGCGTCACCAGCCTGGAAGCAGCGATACCGGCCGGCATGGCTGGCAACACGCTGGGCGCCCTGCTGGCCCAGAAACGCCCGCCCGACCAGACATGGTGGGTGCAGGGCCTTGAGGGCGACGCCGGGATCGCACCGCCGATCGAAGTGACGCTCGGCGAGTTGAAGGCGATGCTGGACGGGTTCAGTGTTCCGGTCTTCATCGACGGTGCCGACGCGCTGGGCGAGGCCGGGTCGGGCCTAGACCTGCGGCCGATGCGCCCGTCTGCCATCACCGCCGCGCTGAAGGCACCCGGCTTTGACCCGGGCGCGCATCCCCCTTCCCCGGTCTATGCCCGCGCGCCGGATGCCACATTGCCGGGGACAGGCGCATGACGACAGGGCTCATCGTGCTGCAGCCCGATGACGCCTGGCAGGTCGCCATGCTGCACGCTGCCGCCTTTCCGGACCCCTGGAGCGCCGCAGCTTTTCGTGACCTCCTGTCGGAGAGCACCAGCCTCGGACTCGGCCTTGAACAGCACGGCGCGCTCGCCGGGTTCATCCTGATCCAGACGGTGGTCGGCGAAGCTGACATCCTGTCCGTCGCCACCCGGCCGGACCTGCGCCGGACCGGCATCGCCAGCCGCCTGCTGCACGCCCTGCTCGCGCGCCTCGGCGAACGCGGTGTCGCCCGCATCACGCTGGATGTCGCGGAAGACAATCCCGGTGCGCGGCGGCTCTATGAAAGCTTCGGATTCAGCGTCGACGGGCGCAGGCCGGGCTATTACACGTCAGGCCGCGATGTGCCGGTCGCCGCGATCCTGATGTCGAAGTCGCTGTCGCTTTGACGCGGCTCGCATATGGACTTCCAGCGCCGCCAAGGGCAGAACTGCACTCATGGACAGACTTGAACAACTCTGCGCCGACAAGGGCCTTCGGATGACGGAACCGCGCCGCGTGATCGCGCGCATCCTGTCCTCGTCGATCGACCACCCGGATGCGGAGGAGTTGCACCGGCGTGCCAACTCCCTGGATTCCTCGATTTCGCTTGCGACCGTCTACAGGACCGTCAAACTGTTCGAGGATGCCGGCATCATCGAGCGCCACGATTTCCGCGACGGACGGGCCCGGTACGAGGAAGTGCCGGACGAGCATCACGACCACCTGATCGACATAAAATCAGGCAGCGTGGTGGAATTCCATTCCCAGGAAATCGAAGAGCTGCAGATCCAGATCGCACGCAAGCTTGGTTACAAGCTGGTCGACCATCGGCTGGAGCTTTATGGCGTTCCGCTGAAAGACGGCGAGTAGGGCTTACCCCTGCCCGGCTGGCGCCCTTGCAGGCAGGCACCGGGCAGGAGCCCCTTCAAATTACGCTTTCAGGAAACCACCAAGACGCTTGGTGATGATCTCTTCGGCCTCGGCCATGATCCGGTCGATCAGTTCCTTGCAGGTCGGGATATCGTGGATCAAGCCGGCAACCATGCCGCAGCTCCACGCGCCCGCATCCATGTCGCCTTCTTTCATGATGCGCGGATAGACGCCTGCCACTTCCTCGATGATGTCCTTGAATTCCAGCTTGTCGCCGAGCGCCTTCTCTTTCTCGATCAGGCGTTCCACGGCGGCATTGTTGAGCACGCGCTCGGTGTTGCGCAGCGAGCGCATGACGAGGCGGGTGTCGAGTTCTGACGCGGCGACGATGGCGTCCTTCACGTTCTGGTGCACAGGCGCTTCCTTCGTGGCGATGAAGCGCGTGCCCATGTTCATGCCGTCGGCGCCCATGGCGAGCGAGGCAACGAGGCTGCGTCCGTCAGCCTGACCACCCGACGAGACGAACGGAATATCCAGTTCGTCAGCGGCGCGCGGCAGCAGGATCATGTTGGGAATATCGTCTTCGCCGGGATGGCCGCCGCATTCGAAGCCGTCGACGCTGACCGCATCGCAGCCGATCGACTGGGCCTTCAGGGCGTGCCGCACGGCGGTACACTTGTGGATGACCTTGATGCCATGCTCCTTGAGCACCGGCAGGACCTGGACCGGGTTGTTGCCGGCTGTCTCAACGGCTTTCACGCCGCCTTCGATGATCGCTTTCACATAGCCAGGGTAGTCAGGCGCATTGACCACGGGAAGGAAGGTGAGGTTCACGCCGATCGGCTTGTCGGTCATGTCGCGGCAGCGGGCGATCTCGTTGGCGAGATCAGCCGGCGTGCGCTGGGTGAGCGCCGTGATGATGCCGAGACCACCGGCATTCGATACGGCGGCGGCCATTTCGGCAAAGCCGACAAAGTGCATGCCACCCTGGATGATCGGGTGCTGGATACCGAACATTTCGGTGATACGGGTTTTCATGGGGCATCTCCTCAAACGAATTCGCGCCATCCTTGAACAAGGACGGCGCGGGTCGCAAGGTTGACGATGGGGAAAGTTTGTCCCCGATCGATGTTCTAGCTGGAGGCAGGTGACCAGGAACCGCGGCTGCGGACGCCGGCCGGGGCATTGCCGCCGCCGGAATTTCCAGTCCGGTGACCACCGGGCTTGCCGCTGCGTTTCTTGCCGCCACCGGAATGGCTGCCGGAACCGGCCTGTCCACCCTGGCTGCGGGCATGTCCGCCGCCACTGCGCGACGGGGCACCGCGACGATTGCCACCACCACCGCCTGGACGGCTGCGGCCACCGTTGCGCTGTTGCTTGTGCGGGCCCTCTTCCTCGGGCAGCGACAGGTCAAGTGCCGTGCCGGCTGGCGGGTCGAGGCGCGCAATGGCCTTGCCGGTCAGCTTTTCGATGTCGCGCAAGTAGGCGCGCTCGTCATTGCCGACGAGGGAGATCGCAATCCCGGTCTTGCCGGCGCGGGCCGTGCGGCCAATGCGGTGGACATAGGATTCCGAAATGTTCGGCATGTCGTAGTTGATGACATGGCTGACGCCGTCGACATCAATGCCGCGCGCGGCGATATCTGTCGCGACGAGGACAGGTGCCTTGCCGCTCTTGAAGGCGTCGAGGGCGCGGATGCGCTGGTTCTGGCTCTTGTTGCCGTGGATCGCCTCGGCATAAAGGCCGTTATTGGCAAGGTGTTTCACAACCTTGTCGGCGCCATGCTTGGTGCGGGTAAAGACAATCGCGCGGTCCATGTCGTCAGCGCCAAGAAGCTCGGCCAGGAAGTCCGGCTTGGCATTGCCCTTGATCATGTAGACAGCCTGCTCGATGCGCTCGACAGGCCGGGACTGCGGGGTCACCGAAATCTCGACCGGCTCACGCAGGAAGTCGTTCGCGAGGGCGCGGATCGGCTTCGGCATCGTGGCCGAAAAAAGCAGCGTCTGGCGCTTGTTCGGCACGGCGGCCATGACCTTGCGGATGGCCGGCATGAAGCCAAGGTCCATCATCTGGTCAGCTTCGTCGAGGACAACAGCGGTCGTGTCAGCCAGGCTGACGGCGCGGGTGTCCATGTGGTCGAGCAGGCGGCCGGGTGTGGCGATCAGGAAATCGACGCCCTTGGAAAGGACCTTGATTTGCGGGCCGGGCTTCACACCGCCGACGACAACCGCAACCGACGGCCGCATATGGCTGCCATAGGTGCGCACGCTGTCAGCGATCTGCGCAGCAAGTTCGCGTGTGGGGGCCAGGATCAGGACGCGCGCTGTGCGCGGGGCCGGACGTGAAGGACGGGTGGCCAGAAGGCTGAGCAGGGGCAGCACGAAGGCCGCGGTCTTGCCGGTACCGGTCTGGGCTATGCCGACAACGTCCTGGCCTTTGAGCAGGGCCGGAATGGCCTGCGCCTGGATCGGAGTAGGTGTGGTATAGCCCTCGGCGATGATTGCCTTGAGGACGGGCTCGGCGAGGCCGAGTTCGGAAAATTGGGTCAAAATGACTCTTTCATGTTCGTGCGCGCAAAGCGGGGCACAATGCCCCGGCGCGCGGATGGCTCTATATTTTAGGAAGCCTGTTGTGATCGGCATCCCGGTTCTGGTGCGCACTCGACGCGAAACCGGAAAGGTCTACGATCAATGCGAGAGCAGCGGCACGCCTTTTTGGGGCGCTGTCCCTGCTGGATTGAGGCTATGACACGCTTTGCTGCGCTGCACAAACGTTTTTCGCTGTGGGAGTGTTAACGTCGCGGCAGTGCGACTCATTGTTCAGATAGGGGATTTTCCGGAGTGTACGGGCCAGCTGTGATAAGCTTCTATCACGCGAAACAGCACTGCCAGATGAATGGCAGGCACCCCAGGGACGGAGAAAACAGACATGGCCAATACGCAAACGCTTGAGCGCAAATCCGCCAGCACCGACACCGAGCATTTCGATGTTCTGGTCGCGGGCGCCGGGATTTCGGGCATCGGGGCCGCCTATCACCTCAAGACTCAGACACCGGACAAGACCTTCGTCATCCTTGAATCGCAGGAAAGCTTTGGTGGCACATGGCTGACCCACAAGTATCCCGGCATTCGGTCTGACAGCGACCTCTACACGTTCGGCTATCGCTTCAAGCCGTGGACCGGCCAACCCATAGCGGCGGCCGACAAGATCCTGACCTACATGAACGAGGTCATCGACGACAACGATATCGCGCGGCACATCCGCTACAATCACAAGATCCTGTCGGCGAGCTGGTCATCGGCAGACAAGCGCTGGACGGTGGAGGTGAAGCGGTCCGACACTGGCGAGACCGTGCGCATCACGGCGAACTTCCTCTGGATGTGCCAAGGGTACTATGACCACTCGAAGGGATACACGCCCGAATGGGACGGGATGGAGGATTTCAAGGGCGAGATCGTGCATCCGCAGACGTGGCCGGAAGACCTCGACTACAAGGGCAAGCGCGTCATCGTCATCGGGTCTGGCGCGACTGCCGCGACGCTGGTGCCGGCGATCGCGAGCGATTGCGCCCATGTCACCCTGCTGCAGCGCTCGCCGACCTATTTCATCCCTGGCCGGAACGAGAACGAACTTGCCGACGAATTGCGCAAGCTGGAAATCGACGAGACATGGATTCACGAGATCGTCCGCCGCAAGGTTCTGTTCGACCAGAACGAATTCACCCGCCGCGCGGTGGAGGAATCCGACGCCGTGAAGGAAGAACTGCTGGCTGGCGTGCGCGAATTCCTCGGGCCGGACTTCGATATCGACAAGCATTTCACGCCGTCATACCGCCCGTGGCAGCAGCGCATCGCCTTCGTGCCTGATGGCGACCTGTTCCAGGGCATCGCCAGCGGCAAGGCCAGCGTCGTCACCGATCATATCAACCGCTTCACCGAAAAAGGCATCCTGCTGAAATCCGGTGAGGAGCTTGAGGCCGACATCATTGTCACGGCAACCGGCTTCAACCTGTCCGTCCTGGGCGGCATTCCGTTCACGGTGGACAACAAGCCGGTCAATTTTGCCGACACGATCACCTATCGTGGCATGATGTTCACAGGCGTACCGAACATGGCCTGGGTGTTTGGCTATTTCCGCGCCAGCTGGACTCTGCGGGTCGACCTGATGGGCGATTTCGTCTGCCAGCTGCTCAAGCACATGGATGAAAAGGGTGTTCGCCAGGTCGAGGTCGCCCTGCGGCCCGAGGACAAGGACATGGACATCCTGCCCTGGATCGATGCCGGCAATTTCAATCCGAACTACCTGATGCGGTCGATCGACCAGATGCCGAAGCGCGGATCACACCCGGAATGGCAGCACAATCAGGACTATTGGGCTGAAAAGGACATCATCCCCACCATCGATCTCGACTCATCGGAATTCGTCTATTCCTGACGCTGCGCGCCGGCGTCCTTACAGCTCGTGCGGTGTCTGGATGCTCTCGATATAGGCGATCAGCGAATCGATATGGTCCGGCTCGAACGCGAAGACCGGCATGTCCGGATGGCCGACCATGATGCCTTCGGCGAGCGGTTCGGCAAGGTCCTCGATCGGGTAATGTTTCGACAGGTCACGGAACGGGATCGCGTCAGGATGCGGGCTGGGCCCCTCCAGGCCGATCGCGTGGCAGGTCGAACAGATATTCTCGGCAATTGCGCGCCCCTGCCCCAGGCTTTCCTCGCTGGTGTTCTCGAACGGCCCGTCAGGCCGCTCGGCCGGTGGCGGGACAGACAGGGTCGGCTCGGCTGCAGCTGACACGTCCGGTGCAGGTGCAGGTGCGGGTTTCGAACAGGCAACGAGCAATAGGCCGGCCAGCATGATGCCGGCAAACTGGATGGGGCGAATCGAAACCATGGCCTGAACTCCTGTGTGGCGTGCCGATCATAGACCGGCCCGCACTCAAGGAACAGCGCTCAGGCTGCGGCGGCGGTTTCGGTCTCGTCGTGGCGCACGGCGCGGCGCAGGACATCGAGATAGCCATGCGAAATGCAGTCATGGTCACGATAATAGCCCCGTGAGGCCAGCAGGCGGTGCAGCTTCGGCAGGTTGTAGCCGGGCACGGCCGCAAAATGGTGGTGCTCGAGATGGAAATTCACGTCATTGGGCGCGATCAGCAGGCGTTCCCACCATGAGGCAAGCGTGGTGCTCGTATTGTCGCGCGGGTCGAGGCTGTCGCGATTGCGCGCGACGCCGTGTTCGCCGATCTGGCGCACGCGGGTCAGGACCGGATAGATGAAGATCTCGGCGGCCCACCACATCAGGTAGGCCCACGGCGCACCAACAGCCGTCAGCACGGACAGCAGGCCGACATGGAAGACAAGCCAGGGATAGTGCTTCTGCAGCTTGAATTTCTTCAGCTTCATCAATGTGTCGCGGTAACCGGTGCGGCCGGTCAGGTCGCGCATCAGCTTGCGCTTCAGGCTGTCACGCGTGACGGGGTAATTCTTGACAAAGCCCCGGTCGGGATCCTGCAGCGTGCCGGCGTATTTATGGTGCTTCAGGTGGTAGGCGCGGTAGGCGTGGACCGAGATGTTCATCGGCGCACCGCACAGCCAGTGGCCGACGAAATCGTTCACTGCCTTGTTCTTGAAGAAGGCGTAGTGGGCACAGTCATGGTTGAGGATGCCGAGGCCGAGCTGGCGCCCGCCGAGAAAGACAATCGCGGCCAGGATGGTCAGCGGATTGGTCCAGATGATCGGCACCGCAAAGGCGGCCACAATAAGGGCCCAGTTGATGGTGAGTGAGACGGCGGCCTTCAGGTCGGACGGGGTCGAAAGTTCGCGCAATTCGTCCTTCGACAAGGCGTCTGAAAGGCGTACAGGTTCACTCATGGGCGGGGCCTTCTTCTTCGCGGGTGTATCGGCTGGTTTGCGTTTGTAACACGAATATGCACAATAAGTCAAATGTCGTTACAATTTAACCTGATCAGCCCTGAGGCCGTGTCGGCGCGCACACTGGTGCTGTCGCTGATGAGCGTGCGCGGCCGGCGTGCGCATGGCCTGGCCTACCTGACGCGCGCCGGCGCGCTGTTCGGCCTGGAGCCCACGGCGATCCGCATGGCCGTGACGCGCCTGGCCAGGGACGGCATGCTGGAAAGCGTCGAGCGGGGCGTCTACGCGCCCGGGCCGAAGGCTGCGGCCCTGACAGCAGAGATCAGCGACTGGCGAACGGCGCCGGACCGGACGCGGGCCTGGGAGGGCGGCTGGACCGGTGTGCTGACCAACCATCTCGGCCGCACCGACCGAAAGGACCTGAATGCGCGCATGCGGGCGCTCAGGCTGTTCGGGTTCGCGCAGGCTGAAACGGGCCTGTGGGTGCGTCCCGACAACCTGCGCCTGTCGCTCGGCGAACTGCGCGCCACGCTGACCGGGATTGGCCTGCAGGACGATGCGCTGCTGGTGAAGATTACCGAGACGGCGATGCCGGCAAGCGTCAACTGGCGCGACCTCTGGTCGACCGATGACCTGAAGACGGCCTACCGCGCCGCCATTCGCGCCATGGACGCAAGCCGCGAGTCGGCGGCCCGCATGTCGGTGGACGAGGCTGCCCGCGAGACCCTGCTGGTCGGGCAATCGGTGATCCGCACGATCAACCTCGACCCGCTGCTGCCTGAAGAGATCGGCGATGCGGACCTGTTCCGGCAGATGGTGTCCGGCATGGATTCCTATGACCGATTCGGGCGGGCCTGCTGGGATGCGTTTTCGCGCCTCTGAGACGGCAAAGTCTGCGCGACCTGCGCGTTTGAGCGACACAACCTTCCGCGCGCGCGGAATAAAGTCGGTATTTCTTGCCTCGCGGCCCGGCATGTGGCTCAATCCAAATTAGAAATGGTCACAAGGGCTCGGGGGAGCAATTCGATGATCCTGTTCGTACATGGTGTGCCCGACACACCGAAACTCTGGGAACCGGCGATCCAGGCACTCGGCCTGAAGGCGGGTGAATGGCACGCCCCGGCGCTGCCTGGCTTCGGATGCCCCGTCCCGCCGGGCTTCAGCCGCACCAAGGACGCCTATGCCGACTGGCTGATCGGCGAGATGGAAGCGATCGGCCGGCCGGTCAATATTGTCGGGCATGACTGGGGGGCATTGCTGACACTCAGGGCCTGTTCGCTGCGCCCTGACCTGGTCGAGAGCTGGTGTGTCACCAACGCGGTGATCGACAGTCAGTACAGTGGCCACCGCATGGCCCGCCTGTGGGCCACGCCCCTGCTCGGCGAACTGGTGATGCGCGGCATGCGCGACACCGCAAAGCTGGAAACCGCCCTGATCGCCGGCGGCATGCCGGCCCCGCTGGCGGCCCACGAGGCCCCCCTGGTCGACAAGACCATGCGCCAGGCGATCCTGAAGCTCTATCGTTCGGCCCGCGGCCTGCGCTTTCGGGGTGACTGGGAAGACGATCTCGCGCAACTACCCACCAAGGGCCAGGTGTTCTGGGGCGAGACAGACCCGTTCGTGAACCTCAGCGTGGCCCAGCGCTTCTGCCAGCGCTGGAAGTTTCCCCTGCATGTCGAAGAGGGCGCCGGCCACTGGGCGTGCGCCGAGCGGGCCGGCAGTTTTGCGCTGGTACTGAAGGAATTCTGGGCGACGAAACGAAGGATGTGACGCCGCTCAGGCGGCTTCCATTTTCGGATTGCCGAGTTCCATCTTCACGCGCTCGGCGAGCTGGCGGGAGGTGAAGGGCTTGGCCAGGAACGACACGGCGCGGTCGTCGTCAAGCTGCTTGGCGAGGTCGCGCTCGGCATAGCCCGAGATGAAGATGATGCGCGCATGGCCGAGCAGTTCCTTGGCCTCGCGGATCAGCGTCGGCCCGTCCATGCCCGGCATGACAACGTCAGAGATGACGAGGTCGAAACTGCCAGGGACATCTTCAAGGATTTCCAGCGCCTCTTCACCGTCGCGGGCCTCCGACACTTCGTAACCGCGCTTGCGCAGCTGCGTGGCCGTGATGGCGCGCACGCCGTCTTCGTCCTCGATCAGCAGGATGCGACCGCGGCCGGAAATATCCACCGGGCGGTTGGCCTGGCGTTCGGCCTGGGTCAGTTCGACCGGTGCCGGGATGTCTTCGGCCTTCAGGGCCGGCAGGTAGATCTGGAATGTCGTGCCCTTGCCGACGGAGGATAGCGGGCAGATATAGCCGCCCGACTGCTTGATGATACCGTAGACCGTGGCCAGGCCGAGACCCGTGCCGACGCCGGCTTCCTTGGTCGTGAAGAAGGGCTGGAAGATCTTGTCCATCACTTCGCGCGACATGCCGTGACCGGAGTCTTCCACTTCGATCAGCATGTAGTCGCCGTCGTCGACATAGGCGAAGCCCTTGGCATGGGCGTCCTTGCCGGTGGCCCGCGCCGTGCGGATCGTCAGCTTGCCACCATTATTGTGGCTGATCATGGCGTCGCGCGCATTGGTGGCGAGGTTGATGATCGCGGTTTCCAGCTGGTTCTTGTCGGCCTTGATGTGCGGCACGTCGCGGCCATGCTTGACCTCGAGTTCGACGCGTTCGTCGAGAATCTGGCGCAGCAGGATCGAGAATTCCGACAGGAAGTCGGTCACGTTGAAGATCTCACGCTTGAAGGTCTGCTGGCGTGCATAGGCGAGCAGCATGCGGACGAGGTCCTTGGCGCGGATCGAGAATTCGTGGATCGATTTCAGGTTGTTGTAGGACGGGTCACCCACCGGGTGGCTGGTCATCAGGTCCTCATTGTTGAGGATGATGCCCTGCAGGACGTTGTTGAAATCATGGGCGACACCGCCAGCGAGCTGGCCGATGGCCTGCATCTTTTCGCCATGCGCCAGGCGCAGTTCCAGCTGGCGCTGTTCGGTAATGTCGATGACATAGGCGACCGACGGGCGGCCATTGCTGTCGAGCGTGACGAACACGTTGACGTGGCGCGGGTCGCGGCCGGCGAGCTTCAGGCCGACCGGCTTGTCGATGGCATCGATCAGCGAGGCGTTCAGGGTCTCCTGGCCTTCCTCGGCGACGAACAGGTTCGAGAACCGGCCACCGGGGGTTGCTTCGCCGCCTGTCATTTCCATCAGGGCGCGGTTGGCATCGAGAATGATCGCTCCGTCGACCCCGTCACCTTCAAGGCGCACGGCGCCGAATGGTGCGTCATCGAACATCGGGTCGCCGTCAGGGCGCGGCGGGCGCGACGAGGAGGCGAAGTTCAGCCGCTCTTCCTGGCCGTTCATGACCTGCTGGTTGGCAAGGATGATCGTGCGGCCGGCGGCTTCAGCGCCGCGGCCTGCCCAGGTCGTGATGGCCTGGACGGGCACTTCGACGCCGTCACGGGCGCGCAGCTGGATGTCGGCCCGGCCGGGCGCACCGGACTTGCGGTCGCGCGCCAGCATTTTCACGAATTCCGGGCGCATGATGTCATCGATACGGATGTTCTTGGCCGTTTCCGGCAGGCCGAGCAGCTCGCGCAGCCAGTTATTGGCATAGGTGATGGTGCCATCCGGGCGGGCAGCGAAGAAGCCCATCGGCGCATCTTCGACATAGAGGGATTTCAGGTCGGAGGCGCCGGTCGCCTCCTGCTGGCCGGCAATGCGGCGGATACGCCACAGCACGCGGGCCCGTGGCAGCGGCGACACACCGACCTCGAACTGGGCCGGCACCTGTTCCGCGCCGATCGTGATCGGCGGCAGCACTTCGCGGCGGGCGAGGCCTGCCTTGGCCGCCTTGGACAGGCGGTAAACCGGCGCGGCAAGGCCCGGGTTGGCGCCGAACAGGCGATCGACTGTCACCGGCGCGCCGTCGGCCTGGCCGACCATCAGCGCAAGGCGGCTGAGATCATGGTAGGATTCGTTTGCCGCGACGGGTGCGCCGCCCTGGTCGGCGATGAGAACGGATTCATCAAGCGCTTCGATCCAGCCGAAACGGGGCATGTTGGCCTGCACGGCCCGCGCAGCCGATCCGCGCTCCGGGAAGAGACCGAGGAATCGACCGGCACCGCGGACGCTCCACAACAGGAACACGAGACCGCCGGATGCCATCGAAATCAGCAGGATCGGGCCGGGCGCACCGGACGCTTTCGGCCAGGCCAGCGCCACGCTGGCCGCCGCGATCGAGACCAGCAGGCAGCCCCAGAACAGCAGCTGCATCACGTCGAACCGTCCCCGCAACGCATTGAACCCGTCCGTCACGGACGGGTCTGCGTCGTCAATGGGCTGGTCGGCCTGCGTCAGTTCCAGGGAATCCATTCGCGTCACGTCTCCTGCCGCCGACTCACAAGACACCAAGTCGGAACCACTGTACACCAATCCTGCAGGTTGAGCCGACGACTCACCTGTTGCAGAATCCTAGTCGACTTACATTGCCACATCAAAGGTTAACGAAACCGAAAAAAGCGTTAATTCTCACTGTTGAAATCGCACTAACTTCATCGAATTCGGAGCCACTCATGAACCGTACAGCCGCTTCCGTTGCTGCCCTCCTTCTCCTGTCGGCCTGTGCCGGCCAGACGCCGCCTGCGACCGCCCTTGCAGGCAACGCAGCGGATACCGGCGCTCCCCTGCCCACCCACAGCGAAAGCACGCCCTCGGCCACCGAGGTCGAAAGCGCCGCGCTGAACGCCTGGTTCGAGGTCAAGTTCAAGGAAATGCTCGCCCGCAGCCCGATGAACCAGACCTATCTCGGCATCAAGGACGATTACGACAAATGGGATGACGCGTCCGACGCGCATGCGCGAGAAGACCTTGCATTGCAGCAGGCAATGGTGGCCGAAATGAAGGCCTCGTTCGATTTCGACAAGCTGGACCCGCAGGCGAAACTGTCGTGGCGCCTGGCAGAGTACGAACTGGCGCGGGAAGAGGCCGCCTTTCCTTTCCGCGATCACACCTACCTCTTCAACCAGATGTTCGGCGTGCAATCGGAAATCCCGGCCTTCCTGATCAACCAGCACAAGGTGTCCGGCGCCAGCGATGCCGAAGCCTATGTCTCACGGCTGGAGGGAATCGCAGCCTATCTCGGCCAGAATGTCGCCAATGCCCACGCGGCCGCCGAAAAGGGCATCCAGCCGCCGCGCTTTGTCTATGACTATGTCCTGTCCGATTCGCGGGGCGTGATCACCGGCTATCCGTTCACGACCGACGTGGCCGATGGCTCCGAAGACAGCCCCCTGATGAACGACTTCCGCACAAAACTGGCCACGCTGGAAAGCACGGACGGTGTCACCCCGGATGAGGCTGCTGCACTGCTGGCCCGTGCGGTGGATGCGCTGAAGACATCGGTGGGCCCGGCCTATGAGGCCGCGATTGCGGAAATGGAAGCGCAAGCTGCTGTGGCGACGACAGATGACGGGGCATGGAAGCTGCCGGACGCCGACGCCTATTACGCGATGCGCCTGAAGCAGATCACGACGACCGACATGAGCGCCGACGAGATTCACGATCTCGGCCTTGCCGAAGTCGCCCGCATCCAGGACGAGATGCGCGGCATCATGGTCAAGGTCGGTTTCGACGGCACGCTGAAGGAGTTCTTCGAGTTTACCCGCACCGATCCGCAATTCTTCAAGCCGAATACGGAGGAAGGCAAAGCGGAATACCTGGCCGAGGCCACCGCCGCCATCGACAAGATGCGTGAAGACCTGCCGATGGTGTTCAAGACCTTCCCCAAGGCCGACATGATCGTGAAAGCCGTCGAGCCCTTCCGCGAACAGTCCGCCGGCAAGGCGTTCTATTCCCGCCCTGCCCCGGATGGCAGCCGGCCCGGCACCTATTACGCCAACCTCTATCGCATGCAGGACATGCCGACCTACCAGATGCAGGCCCTCGCCTTCCATGAAGGCATTCCGGGCCACCACATGCAGATTGCCATGGCGCAGGAACTGGAAGGCATTCCGAGCTTCCGCAAGTATGGCGGCTACACGGCCTATACCGAAGGGTGGGGCCTGTATTCGGAGCTGCTGCCGAAAGACATGGGCTACTACACGGACCCCTATGATGATTTCGGGCGGCTCGCGATGGAAATCTGGCGTGCGGCGCGACTCGTCGTGGACACGGGCATTCATGACAAGCGCTGGACGCGTGAACAGGCCATCCAGTACCTGATGGACAATACGCCGAACCCTGAAGGCGACTGCCGCAAGGCCATTGAGCGCTATATCGTGATGCCGGGACAGGCGACCGCCTACAAGATCGGCATGTTGAAGATTGTCGAACTGCGCGAAATGGCCAGGGCCGAACTTGGCGACAAGTTCGACATCCGCAGCTTTCACGATGTTGTGCTCAGGGACGGTGCGGTTCCGCTGGATATCCTCGAACAGAATGTGCAGGCTTGGGTGGCTGAAACCAAAGGGACCTGAGATCATGCGGCATGGATGGCTGAAGGCGGGCGTCGTGGCGTTCGGGCTGGTCTCGCTCGGATCGTGCGCGTCGCTCGTCGCCCCGTTGCTGAAGCCCGCCGTCAGCACGGACCTCACCAAGGTGGCGGCCGGCGATTATGCGCTGGACCCTGCGCACGCGGCCCTGCTGTTCCGGATCAACCATCTTGGCTATTCCGACCTGATCGGCCGGTTCGAAACCTTCGATGCGAGCCTGACAGGCGACGCCGCCGATCCGGCACAGGCCCGGGTCGAGGCGACGGTCGACATGACCTCGCTCGACATTGCCAATGACAGCTTTGCCGAGGAACTGATGGGGCCGGACTGGTTTGATGCCGCGGCCTTTCCGCAAGCCGTGTTCAGATCGACCGCCATCAGCGTGACGGGCCCCACGACCGCCGATGTGACGGGAGACCTGACGCTGCACGGGACGACCTTACCGGTGACACTGCAGGTCACGTTCAATGGCGCTGCCCATGACCAGCTGCGCGGCGCCGAGGTTGCCGGCTTTTCGGCGACGACCGAGATCGACCGGACAGCGTTCGGCGTCAGCAAGTATTCCGGGTTGGTGACCGATACCGTGGGCATCGAGATCCAGGCCGAATTCGTGAAGCAATCATCGGGGTCCTGATGACCGGCTCTTGATTGCGACCGCTGAATGTTCCTTACAGGAGTTGGATACAACTCCGGGGGGCGGCGCATGCTGAACGAATTCATCCACGAAGTCTTTTCGATATCGGGCCTTTTCACACTGCTCATGCTGCTGCTGCTGCAGGCGGTACTGGGCTTCGACAACCTGCTTTACATCTCGATCGAGTCCAAACGGGTGGGCGAGGCGCAGGCGCCGATGGTCCGGCGCTGGGGCATCGGGCTGGCGATCATCTTCCGCATCGTCCTGCTGTTCATTGTCGTGGGCCTGTTTGACGCCCTCGCCGCACCGCTGATTTCAGCGCATTGGCCCGGCTTCTTCGAGGGGTCTTTCACGTTCCAGAGCCTGATCACGCTCGCGGGCGGCTCGTTCATCATCTACACGGCGGTCAAGGAGATCAATCACCTGCTGACGGTCGAATTCATCGAGCACAGTGAGGGGGGACGACCGAAATCGGTGTTCCAGGCGATCTCGATGATCGTTGCCATGAACCTGGTCTTCTCGTTTGACTCGATCCTCTCGGCCATGGCGATTGCCAATGAAAGAACGGTCGATGCTGCGGGCCATATCAGCGTGCATTACGATGTCTGGCTGATGACGATCGCGATCGTGGTTTCAGGCATCGCGATGGTGCTGATGGCGGACGCCGTTGCCGACTTCCTGAAAAAGAACAGGATGTACGAGGTTCTCGGCCTGTTCGTGCTCTTCCTCGTCGGCGTGCTGCTCGTGACGGAGGGCGCGCACCTTGCCCACCTCACGCTGTTCGGCTTTGCGATCGACGCGATGAGCAAGTCCAGCTTCTACCTGGTGATCTTCGTGCTCGTCGTGACCGATATCATCTCGACAAACTACCAGAAGCGCCTGTGGGTGCAGAGGGAAGCGGAGCTTCTCGGGAACGGCACGGAGGCGGCATCGCGCGATGCCGCCGAGGCACACATGCGCGGCGACTAGGCCGGTCGGCCTAGCCGAGGTCGCGGATCGCCGGGCCGCGCCGGGTGATCCGCAGGGCCATCTGGGCGCCCTTGCGGCCGATCTGGGCCTCGGCTGCGACCGGCCCGTTACGGCCGCCCGACAGCAGTTCCACCGGCTGGTCGGCAGGCAGGCCGAGCAGCAGGGTTGAGCCTGCCTTGAGGTCCGAGAGGCGTGACAGCGGCACGCTGAGACTGGCGATGCGCGCCGTCAGGACGGCGGTCACACCGGCAGCAGCGGCGACTGGCGCGGGTGTGGCAGGGGTGCGGTGCGGGTGTGGTTCGGGGGCGGCAAGGCCGCCCGCAGGCGCGCTGTCGAAGAGATCGTCAGCCGCAAGGATAAGTCGCGCGCCCATCCGTCCGTGATCCAGCCTGATGTCGAGGTCGATGATGTCGGCGGCGCCCGGTCGGGCGAGCGCGGCGGCGAAATCAGCATCCGTCTCGATGCGCGCAAAGCTGAGCGACGGCGAAATCGCCGTGCCCAGTGGGCGCACCAGGCCTTCAAGCAGGGCGCCGTCGAGCGGTGTCAGTTCACGCGGCGCAGAGTCGGTGGGCTGGCCGCCGCAGGCCGTTTCGATCAGCGCGCCGGACAAGGGGGCGCTGAGGCTGAGCATGGCGACGATTTCGCCGGACGGTGCGGCGAAGCAGGCGATCGCCCGTCCGATCTCGTCGGCGTGCGTGGCAAGGCCCGCCAGGAACGAGCCCTCCCCTGTTCCGGCCACCGTGGCAGCAGCCCGCAGGCCGCAGCGCTGGCGCAGGGCCAGCGACAGGCGGGCGGCAAGGCGCATGGCGTCTTCCGGGATGGCTGTGCTGGTGGTGGGCGCAGCGGGCGCGTGGAAGTCCGGGATGTCCTTGGGCGTGATCGCGACCGGCTCGGGCGGCGGCGGATCGTCAGGCATGTCCGAAAGGTCCGGCCGCAGCAGCGCTTCGATCTCGGCCGGGCTGAGCTTGTTGCGGACAAGCGGTGCCTCGGCGACGGGACTGAAGCCTTCGAAACTGGTCGGCATGTCAAGCATGATGGCGGTTTCACGTCTCGGCGACATGTCCCATCCGTCATCGGAAGCGTGAGGCAGAGGCCTGTCCATGAGCGCGGTACGGAATCCTTAAGAAGCCAAACGCCAGTCTGGCCCAGAGAGAGTTAACGGGTGGTTAGGACTTTCGGGCTGGTAGCCGCATTTACTGCGGTTCGCCTTCGCCGGATACGGAAAACCTTAACCGATTACGCCACGGATTTAAGCAAGCGAAGATTGCATTAAGCTCCTGATTACCATCAGGTAAGGGAACATTTGGACCTTGATGCGATCATGTCTTCAACGCTCGGGGTACAATGCACTTCGCCGCGGCGTTGGGTTGATGGGCAAAAAAGCGGCGGTACTTCCAGGATTGGAGGGCCGCCGCTTTGATATGCGGAAAGCACAGGCAGGCGCCTAGTCGTCGCGCAGCGTGCGCTCCTTGCGCTCGTGACGCTCCTGCGCCTCAAGGCTCAGCGTGGCAGTCGGGCGGGCTTCGAGGCGGCGCAGGCCGATCGGTTCGCCGGTCGCTTCACAAAAGCCATAGGTTCCATCGTTGATGCGGCGCAGTGCGCTGTCGATCTTCGAGATCAGCTTGCGCTGGCGGTCACGCGTGCGCAGCTCCAGGGCCTTGTCACTCTCCGCAGAGGCCCGGTCGACGACATCGGGAAGAGATCCGGACTCGTCCTGCAGGTTGTGAATTGTCTGTTTGGCGCCGTCGAGTATTTCGGCTTTCCAGTTCTCGAGCAACCGGCGGAAAAAGGCCAGTTGACGCTCGTTCATGAATTCCTCGTCTTCTGACGGACGGTAGTCGTCTGATAGTTCTATCGTCATAGCAGACACCTTTCACCAGGATTGGCCCGATATAGATCGGCAAGTGATTCACCGCAATTGGCATAGCTGAGATAATAAAGCCAATAATTTCAGAAGATTGCGCCTAAATCACACAAATTTCATGATATTATTACCCTCACTTAATGCCATTCGGCCCGCAAACCGGCTGCAATTTGCAGGCCGAGGCTTGATCTTTAGACCAACGCCGCGCTCAATGGAGTTTCGCCCAGAGTGCAGCTTTCGCAACGGTTCCACTGCCCATGGCCCGCCGCCGAAAAAGATCGATACGTTCTTCCGGCTGGATGCAGGCGGTGATGTTCAATTCACTGTTGATCCTGATTCCGGTGATCGCTGCGCAGATCCTGGCAGGCGCGTTTTCCGGGGCAACATTCTCTGAATCACCAGCCGTCGAATCGATCGACCAGACCCGCCGCAACATGGACGAGACCTTTGCCGCAATGGCGCCGCGCAACGCCGCCGACAAATACAAGTTCTGGCACGACATCATTTCGCGTGAACTGGCCGCACGCGACGTGACGGCGGCACGCGGCTTCCTGCTGACGGCCCCACAGATGCTGAGCCGTGAGGACGTCAAGGAATTGATGGTGGCCGCCGGTTCGGAAGAATCCGGTACCGAGGACGAACGCATCGCCCGGGTTGCCCTGCGCAAGCTGCCCCTCGACGTCAGCCAGCGTTTCAACGAGGCGATGGGAACAGCTCACAACCTGGAGACCCGTCCGGATGAAATCGACCCGGACGCCCCGGTGATCGACACGGTCGACAGGGCCGTGGCGGCGGCAACCGACGCGCCGGCCGAGACCGTTCCCGCAGACGTTGCCGCGCCGGTCATTGAACAGAGATTTGCCATGCTGGGTTCGCTGGTCGACCTGGCGAACCATTCCGAGCGCTGGATAGCCGGCGACCGGGTCGACGAGATGGTTCTCAAGATCACCGGCATCGGCCTCACCCGCGCCGAAACGGAAGGCGGCGACGCGGACGCGAATATCCGGGCGCTGTCGATCCTGAAATCGGCCCGCAGGTCGCGCAGGATGTCGGAGGAATTCACCGAGTACATGACCGACCGTCTGGATGACGCCCTGCCCGATGACGCCCTGAAGCCCGCCCTCGAAGAGGCCTTTGGTGACCTTGCGACGACCAAGGTACGTGTCCAGCGGGTGCAGGCTGCCTATGCCGGGGCGATCAGTCCCAAGGGCATGGCCCGGCTGGAAACGGACCTGGCCCAGATCGCCCGGATTGGCGCGCTGACGGATCCGACAGCGGCCGTCGCCCTGATCGAACAGGTCAAGGATGGGGCCGACCTTCGCCGGGTTCGCCTGATTGCCGAAGCGGGCGGTGACCGGTCCGTGGCGCTGGTCAAGCAGATGGGACCGAGCGCGATGCGCATTGCCGACACGGGCGTGCGGTGGACACGGGCACTGGTGCTGCAGTTCATGGGCCTGACTGCAGCCGGGCTGGTCCTGTTCTGGGTGACGGTTTCGACATTCCGGCGCAACGTGCGCCGCCGCACGCGCCTGGAAGCACCGCAATAGGCTGTCAGGCCAGGCCGAATGCGCCCTTGATGCCGTCGATCAGCAGCTGGACCGAGAGGGCCGCGAGGATCACCCCGAGGATACGGGTCAGCGCACCCGCGACGCTGGCCCCCATCATCCGGACCAGCGGCCCGGCAATCAGGAATATTCCCAGCGTGATCACCAGGTTGAGACCAATGGCCGCCAATACGACGGCCTTTTCGGTCCAGCCGCCGGCACCTGACATGTAGAACATGGCTGTCGCGATGGAGCCCGGCCCGGCAATCATGGGAATACCGATCGGGAAAACGGAAATGTCGTCCGGTTCCTCGGTATCGTCGTGGCCTTCCATCAGTTCTGACGCCCGGTGTTCGCGCCGCTCGGTGCGTTTCTCGAACACCATGTCGAGCGCGATCAGGAACAGGAGCACGCCGCCGGCCGCCCGGAACGCGTCGATCGAGATATGCATGGCGCCGAGCAGCCACGCGCCGCCGAACGCAAACGCGAACATGATCAGGCTGGCAACCACTGTGGCCTTGAACGCCATCTTGCGGCGATAGGCCGGGCCGCCCTGCGCCGTCAGGGTCGCAAAGATCGGCGCGACACCCAACGCATCGATCAACACGAAGAAGGTGACGAAGGTCGCCGTGAAAAGGGAAATCAGTTCTGCGCTCATGCGCGAGGCCCCTAGTCCCTCTGGACCGCAGCGTCGAGTATTTCCTGCACAAGCGGGGCGACATTCACCGTACCGGGTGAGGTCGAGAACTGGGACAGGTCTGCCGCACCGGACGCCAGGGCGACCAGCATGCGGTGCCCGCGCAGGCGCTGGAGCAGGCCGTCATCGCCGCGATGGCCGTCAGCGACGGCCGTGCGCCCCTCGCCGAGATCGACGACCACGCCTTCGCCCTTGCCCGCCTCGAGACGGGAAATGGCCTCGTCGAGGGTGAGCCTGACCGGGCCGGGGTCGCTTCGCGCGCGCATGACACTACCGTCCGCCATCAGCCGGCACCGTTTGTTTCGAGCGCCATGAGCTTGCGACAGCGGCTGAGCGCCCGGTAGAGGTCGGCGGCGGCCACATCAGCGGATATTTCAAGGACGGCCTCACGTTCGGCCGGGCTCTGCACCGTGGCGAGCAGGGTCGTGATCGCCTCTGCCGCCTGCGTATAGGCCGGCCCGTCAATCTCGCCGAGCAGGTACATCTGCATCACGGCGAAATAGGCGCGCCGCACCGGCGTGGTGGCATCCGTCGGGCGCAGGATGTCCTTTTCGCGCAGCACACGGGCCTGGTTTTCCAGCAACAGCACGCCGCGGCGGTCGCCATTGCGAACGACCGCGCCATTGACGACAAACGTCTCGCCGGGCTTGAGGGAAAGCTTCAAGGGCATCGTGCGCGAATCCGATTCCTGCCAATTTCCATGAAAATTGCAGAAAGGCGTTAACGCATGATTGCGATCCGTTAAGGCGCACACGGACCAACCACGGAATTTCCGGGGAGATTAGCGCCATGCGCCCGTTATCATCGGGCATTTTGGATCATACGGCCTGCACCTGCCCGGAAGCGCCTTTCCTGCATAGGAATGGCAAGTCATGGACAGGCGCGACGCTAAGCTGAAGCTGGTGCTCTGTGGCGGCGCGCATGGCACATTCTCTATACCACAGTGCAGTGGCGGCGCGAAGCGCGTTTCCGTAGGGGAATGCGTCAATTGCGCATTTTTCACCGAATGACAGTCCTCTCGCCACGTCAGAGCTTGCCCCACCGGATCGGACCCCTATTGTGGCGCCAACGTTTCAAAGAGGACCCGGCCCCATGCGTTTTGAAGGCACCAAGGACTATGTAGCGACCGACGACCTGCGGGTGGCGGTTAACGCTGCCATCGCGCTGGAGCGTCCGCTCCTGGTCAAGGGCGAACCCGGCACCGGCAAGACCGTGCTGGCCATCGAGGTCGCCAAGTCCCTCGGCTGCGAGCTGATCGAGTGGCACGTCAAGTCCACGACCAAGGCGAACCAGGGCCTCTACGAGTATGATGCGGTCAGCCGCCTGCGTGACGGCCAGATGGGCGAAGAGCGCGCCAAGGACGTCAAGAACTACATCAAGAAAGGCAAGCTGTGGGAGGCCTTCACCGCCAAGAAGCGCCCCGTCCTGCTGATCGACGAGATCGACAAGGCCGACATCGAGTTCCCGAACGACTTGCTGCAGGAACTCGACCGCATGGAGTTCTATGTCTACGAGACCAACGAGGTCGTGAAGGCCAAGGTGCGTCCGATCGTGATCATCACGTCGAACAACGAGAAGGAACTGCCGGACGCGTTCCTGCGCCGCTGCTTCTTCCACTTCATCAAGTTTCCCGACGAGGAAACGATGCGCGAAATCATCGACGTGCACTTCCCCGAAATCAAGAAGAAGCTCGTCGGCGATGCCCTCACCACGTTCTACGCCATGCGCGAACTGCCCGGCGTGAAGAAGAAGCCATCGACCAGCGAGTTGCTCGACTGGCTGAAACTCCTGATGAACGAGGACATCGACCTCGAGACATTGCGCGAGAAGGATCCCGAGCGCCTGACGCCGCCGCTGCACGGCGCGCTGTTGAAGAACGAGCAGGATGTCGCCCTGTTCGAACGCCTCGCCTTCCTGTCACGCAGGCAGGACGGTCCCGGCGGCGGACGCCGCGGCCCGGCGGGCTGAGGTTCGGTTCCGGGGCGCTCGCCGATTGACACGGCTGGTGCCCTCGCCGCCGGCTTGCATTTCATGGTTGAAAGCGCATAATCCTCCGCCTGAAAGGGGGATAAGCTGGTGCTCACCGGCCTGTTGGATTCCATCTACGATTCCGCATTCGATGACCAGGCATGGACACGAACGGTCGGAACGCTCGAAAGCATGTTCAATGCACACTCAAGCGCGCTGGTGGTGGTAAGTCCCAGCCGAACGCTCCTCCAGCAAACGAGTGTCGATGAGAGCGTCACCAGCGCCTACAACCTGCACCATTGGAAAAACGACATCTGGATGCAGCGGTTTGAACGCGCCAGGTCAGGAACCGTTGTCACAGGATACATGCTGGCTCCTCTGGATCAGATCGATCCAGACTACAAAGCGGATATCCTGGATGCATCCGGAACCGTGGATTCCTTGGCATCCCAGATTATCCAGTCACCCAGGCACATTGCCTGCTTCAGCTTGTACCGCTCTCCATCGATCGGCTTGTTCTCACCAGAAGACGTGATGCGCATGGAGACCATCACGCCGCACATGTGCCGCGCGATGCGTCTTCGAGAACGGTTGGGGAATCTGTCCGACGACATGACTCTTCTGGAAAGTGCATTCCAGAGCCTGCCGACAGCCTGCATGATCATGTCAGAAACGGGGAAAATCCGATGGATGAACCGGTCGGCTGAAAAAGTGATTTCAGACCAGACACTCCTTTCATCACGATCCGGAGACATTCGCGCATTGGATGCCCCGTCTGCTCAGAGATGGCGCACGACGCTGCGTCACTGCGTCGGCACCGGGCAGTCTGGTACGTGCCTGATGCGAGATGTACGCGGCGCATTCTGGATGGTGCAGGCGAGTGTGCTCAGAAACGAGATCCGGCAGGAAGTGGAAGACCAGCTCGTGGAAGGCGATGCCGAGACCCTGGTGCTGGTCGTCCTGCACCCGAGTGCGAACCTGGCGGACGTTCAATCGCAAGCGCTGGCGGAAGCCTTTGGATTGACGGCACGTGAGGCGGAACTTGCCATGGAACTCGCTCAAGGCCTGGATTTGCGCCAAGCCGCCAAGAACCTGAAAATCAAGCTGGCAGCGGCCCGGAGCCACCTCAAAGCCGTCTTCAGCAAGACCGGGGTCACCCGTCAAGCGGCCCTTGTTGCGATGATCGTTGGGATACTGGCGGCGCACCATTGACGCCACTCTAACGCCCGAGGATATCCATTTCGGCCTGGACGTCTTCGCGTTCGAGGGCGTTTGCGCGTTGGTTCACGTCTTCGCGGCTTTTCAGGAAGTCGGCCATCTTTGACTTGTCGTAGCGCTCGTCGAGCCAGGTCTTGACGGCAATGCCGATCCAGGTGGCATGGAAGACAAGGCCGCCCGTAATGGCCAGCCAGCCCGGGATCGGGCCGATATGGGCGCGGCGCATGTATTGCGTCCAGGTGTCGACATCGGTGGGGTGGATCGCGATCTTGGCGAAATAGGCCGCGCCGAGAATGGCGAACAGCCAGCCATAATTGCGGCGCAGGCGCCGGCCGACCGCCCGGATCATCGAGATGCGGTATTTCGGTTTTTCGTAATCGTCCGACAGGGCGGTGCCACGGTCGAGCGGGATGCGCGCCCCCTCCCCGCGCAGCATCGGCACGTAGAACGCAATTTCCAGCACACGCGCGCGGAAGCGCCAGACGTAGAAGAAACGGTAGCGCCGCGATTCCAGCGTCAGGAACACGATACACAATGCCCCGACCAGGACGATCGGAAAGGGCGAAGCCTGCGCGTTGGCAAAGGCGACCGACAGGCCGATGCCGGTCGAGATGACGGCCCAGTTCGTGGTCTGGTCAAGCCGCTGGCGCCAGACCGTCGACCGGTACACCTCGGCACGGTAGAGGTGCGCAAGGGCACCGACTTCCTTGTTGCCGCAAATCGCTTCGGGCGGGTCGCCGTCAGGATCGACGGCATCATGATCATCATTAAACTCAGTCATCGGCGCCTCTTATGGACCTGTTCACCGGACACGGATAGGGGGCGAAGCAACGTGCCATGACGATTACCGGTTGCAGTATCCGAGGGCCAGGATGGGACGATAGCCTTCCAGCGCCTGGCGCACATGGCGGGTGTCGTCGGCATCCGCATTATACGCGATGCGGGACGCCAGCGCAGACGCCCCACCGGTGATGCGGGCCCGCCACAGCGCGTAGCGCAGGCCATCCGGCGCTGCGGTAAGGGCGACAGCGCGATCGAACGCCACGAGATCACAGCGCTGCATCGACAGCTCGGCCAGCGCGTGGCCGAAATCCTGCGTTTCGAAATCGCCCTCCAGACGGGAATGCGAAGCGCCGGACACGGCAAGATCGAACATCGCATCGATCAGGCGGCGCGCGGTTGCCGCGTCGGGGGCCAGGCGTACGCCGGCGGCCATGATTTCCGGCCGCCCCAGATTGAACGGCGCACCGCCTGCCCGCGCCCGGGCCGTAAAGCTGGCCCAGCCAGTTTCCGCGATCACCGCCCTGGCCTGGTCTTCGGCATAGTTTGCGGCGCGCGGCGCGGCCGGCTTCACGCCGGGCAGGCGTGCCTGCCACGTCTGCACGAGGGCAGAATCAGGGCTGAGGCGCACCGTATCGAGAAACAGGGGTGCGAGGCGCTGCTGCTTCGTGGCCGGCAGGGCGCCTGCGGCCGTCCAGATCGTTTCAAACAGGCAGGCCTGTTCGGGTTTGCCCGCACACGTGCCGACGCCGGCGGCAGGCGCAGCCAGGCTGGCCGGCGCGGCGGAAAGGCCCGCGAGCAGGATCAGGAACGCTTTTAGCATGGGCTTTGTCTACCTTCCGCCGGGTGAATGGAACATGAGCGCAGGCCTTTTCGCTGCGTCAGCTTGGACATGGCTGCCGAGGCGGGCTATCTTCGCAGCATATTCAAGCGAAAGACTCCGCCATGTTCCTCAACTTCTTCAATGAACTGCGTGAAGCCAAAGTGCCTGTGACGCTGAAGGAATACCTGATGCTCATGGAAGCCATGGACAAGCAGGTCATCGACATGGAGGTGACGGATTTCTACTACCTCTCGCGCGCCGCGCTGGTGAAGGACGAACGCAATATCGACAAGTTCGACAAGGTGTTCGGCCACGTCTTCAAGGGGCTCGACAGCATGGCGGACGCCGTGGACGTCACCGACCTGCCGGAAGAATGGCTGCGCAAGATGTCGGAAAAATTCCTCTCCAAGGAAGAGATGGAAGAGATCGAAGCCATGGGCGGGTTCGAAAAGCTCATGGAAACGCTGAAACAGCGCCTCGAAGAGCAGAAGAAGCGGCACGAAGGCGGCAACAAGTGGATCGGCACGGGTGGCACCTCTCCCTTCGGCGCCAATGGCTACAATCCGGAAGGCGTGCGCATCGGCCAGGAAAAGTCGCGCCACCGCCGCGCGGTGAAAGTCTGGGACAAGCGCGAATTCAAGAATTACGACGACAATGTCGAACTCGGCACCCGCAACATCAAGGTCGCCATGAAGCGCCTGCGTAAATGGGCCCGCAAGGGCGCGCCGGATGAACTCGATCTCGATGCCACCATTCGCAACACCGCGCGCCAGGGCTATCTCGACATCGAGATGCGCCCGGAAAAGCGCAACGCGGTGTCGGTGCTCCTGCTGCTCGATGTCGGCGGTTCGATGGACCCCTATGTGCGGATCATGGAAGAGCTCTTCTCGGCCGCCAAGTCCGAGATCAAGACGCTCGAATACTACTACTTCCACAACTGCCCCTATGAGGGCCTTTGGAAGGACAATCGCCGCCGCATGAACAATCGCATCCCGACCTGGGACGTGCTGAACAAGTTCCCGTCCGACTACAAGGTCATCATTGTCGGCGATGCCACGATGAGCCCCTACGAGATCACCTATGCCGGCGGCTCGGTGGAGCACTGGAACGAGGAAGCCGGCGGTATCTGGATCCAGCGCTTCGTCGAGCGCTTCCCGCACCTTGTCTGGCTGAACCCGGTCAAGGAGGGCGCCTGGGACTATACCGGCTCCATCCAGCTGATCCGTGAACTCATCGGCGGGCACCGCATGTTCGAGCTGACACTGGGCGGCCTTGACGAAGCGATGAAGGAACTCGGCCGCTAGCATCAACGGGCCCGGCACCCTGCCGACTATTCTGCCGGAAGCACTCGCAGACACAGGGAGGCCAGCATGGCGCGGATCAAGGCGAACGGTATCGAGATCGAATATGAGGAAACCGGGTCGCCCAATGACCCGATGATGCTGCTCGTGTCGGGGTTTTCGGGCCAGCTGACCCGTTGGCCGGAGAGCCTGAAACGTGGCCTAGCCGATGCCGGACGCCGCGTCATCACATTCGACAATCGCGACATCGGCCTCAGCACGGAATTTACCGGCCAGGTGCCGCCAGCCCCGCGCGACATCCTGAAGGCGGTCGCGGAGGGCAAGGCGCCGCGCGATGTGGTGCCTTACCTGCTGGATGACATGGCCGCCGATGCCGCTGCGCTGATCTCCGCCCTGGGCGCGCAGCAGGCAGACGTGATGGGCGCGTCCATGGGCGGCATGATCGTGCAGCTGATCGCCCTGAACCATCCAGAGCGTGTCCGCACGCTTGTCCCCGTGATGACCACGTCGGGTGCGCCGGGCCTGCCGCCGTCCGATCCAGCCGCACAGGCCGCCCTTACCGCCGTGCCCGAGATGCGCACCGCCGACGCCATTGCCGACCTCGCCGTCGCCTCGCGCCGGGCCATTGGCTCGCACGACGACATCCGCGCCAGGGACAACGAGATACGCGCCCAGACCAAGGCGGATTTCAACCGCTCCGACCGGCCATTCGGCGTCGCCCGGCAATATGCGGCGATCCTTGCCCAGCCACGCTGGCATGAACGACTGGCATCGGTCACCCAGCCGACGCTCGTCCTGCACGGTGCGATGGACCCGCTGATCAAGGTCGACTGCGGGCGCGACATTGCCCGGCGCATCCCCGGTGCCGAGATCGAGGTGATCGAGAAATGGGGCCATGACCTGCCCGACCGCATCGTGCCGGCTCTGCTGGACCGGCTGGTCCCCTTCCTTGGCCGCCACGCGCCCGCAGACGCAGAGGCTGGCGCGTCATGACCGATACGCAGGGCAGCGTCGACGTCCGCCAGGAAGGCAACGTCCTTGTTGTCACCATCAACCGGCCGCATGCCCGCAATGCCGTCGACCGGGACTCGGCAGTGGCACTGTACGACACGTTCAAGGCGTTCGATGCGGATGCTGCCCTGTCGGTCGCCATCCTGACTGGCGCGGAGGGAAATTTCTGCGCCGGCGCTGACCTGAAAGCCGTCTCGGCCGGCAAGGGCAACCCCGTCCGCGCGGAGGGTGACATGGGACCGATGGGCCCGACACGGTTAACCCTGTCAAAGCCCGTGATTGCGGCGGTCGAAGGCTTCGCCGTCGCCGGTGGCCTGGAGCTGGCGCTGTGGTGCGACCTGCGGGTTGCATCCGACACGGCCCGGTTCGGCGTGTTCTGCCGACGCTTCGGGGTACCGCTGATCGACGGCGGCACGATCCGCCTGCCCCGCCTGATCGGCGCCTCGCGTGCCATGGACCTGATCCTGACCGGCCGCGAAGTCGGCCCCGACGAGGCAATGGCCATCGGCCTGGCGAACTATGCGGCGCCATCCGGCAAGGCGCTCGACCGCGCGCTTGCGCTCGCCAGGGACATTGCCGCCTTCCCGCAGACATGCATGCGGGCCGACCGCCTGTCGGCGATGCGCCAGTGGAGCCTCGACATGGACGCGGCCTTGCGCGCGGAAGTCGAAGGTGGCCTCGGCGTATTGAGGTCGGGCGAAACGCTGGACGGCGCGACAGCCTTCGCCGCGGGCAAGGGCCGCCACGGCGCCTTCTGACCCTCAGGCCGGATGCAGGCGGAACCAGTCGGTCTGCGTGATTTCCCAGACCAGCGATGCGCGCGGCGTGCCGTCCGGACGCATGCTTTCCACCTGCCCCTTCCGCGTGAAGCCGAGCGCATCCAGCATGCGGTGCGTCGGCTTGTTTTCGAGGCTGGCGGTTTCGCAGATCACGTCCAGGTGCAGCGTCTCGAACATCCAGGCGAATGACTGCTCTGCGCCACGCGTCCCCTTGCCCTGATGATGGAGGGAGGGGTGCAGCGCGCCGCCGAGTTCACCTGCGGCCCAGTGCGGCCAGACCTGGATGTCGCTGTAGCCGAGAATCCGGCCGTGCGGATCATCGCGCATGAACAGCATTCCCTCTCCGGCGGCATGCTGGGCCATGTGGTCCGCGATGAAGGCCCGCACGCTCGCCTCTGTCAGCGGGCGCGGCAGCGTATAGATCGGCGCGTGCACGACAGGATCGGAAAGGAATTCGAGGAAGGCCGTGGCATCGTCGGCCCGCACGAGGCGCGACGCGTCTGCCGTGTCGCCAAGGTGGGTCACGGCCCGCACCGCCGCCCGGATCGCATTCACCCGGCTCAGCGGCACTTCAATACGGGTCACCGGAATACCGTCAGCCATGGCCTACTTGCTTCCCCACCATGTCCCGAGGCAGGCCTGCTTGGCGCCATAGGTCGACGCATTGTCGAGGCAGGCCTGATGCGGACCCGGCCCCTGCTCGTAGAAGAATTGGTCGGCGGCGGTCCATTCGTGCTCCGTCAGGCCCGGCTCGCGATAGGTGGGCACAACTTCCCGCTCTGAAGGCGATCCAGGGTCCGCACTTCCCTGATCCTGCAAGACCTGTTCGCGGCGCACGATCTGGCCTGCGTAAATCTTCATGAATTTCAGGTCGTGACGATAGCGGGAGCGCTCGCCCGCGATCAACCGATCCATTTCGCTGCCGGTCCAGTGCTCGATCCGGTTGGCCGGGGCGGAATCATATTCGGCATGCCAGGCGACGGCCTGTTCGGCATAGGCCTTGAGCATGTCGTCCCGGCAGTTCATCCAGGCGAAGACCTTTTCGAAAGCCGCGCCTGTCTGGCGCAAGGCGTCCCAATCCATTGTCTCGATCTGCTCGGAGTCCTGGATGGACGGCACATAGCCCGGATGCGGCCCGCACGGCGTCTCGAAATCCAATGTCGTGTAATAGGCGGCCCAGCCCCGCGCGACGCCGACGGCGCGCAACGCGTCCGTCGCATAGGGCGCCATCGTGCCTGTATCCATTGTCAGGAAGGGAAAGGCTTCTTCGCCCAGGGCGATCAGGTTGTTCCATGCGTGATTGCCCTCCGCGCATATCCCTGTCTCGCCCGGCATCTCGAACGTCACCATGTGCGACTGGCCGGTTGTGCGGATCGGAAGTCCCAAGATCCGCGCCGGCTTGAATGTCGCCGATGCAATTGCATCGATCGCCGCAGAACTGAAGACGGGTGACGTGCACTCCACCGTGATGTCGCGCGCCCGGCCGTCAGTGTCGACGGTGTAGCCGGTGCGGCAGCACCCGCTGAAATGCTCGCGGATGACCGCGTCAGGCACTACCGGGTGCAATTCGCCTTCGAGCCTGGGAGGGGATGCCTGCGCGGACGCGAGCGGAGCGGCCAGACAGCCAGCCACCAAAAACGCACTTGCCCAGACCAGAGCCCTCGACACTATGGACCCATCCCCATCTGCCTGCCCTCCGTGTCACCACAAAGTGACTCTGCCTATCATAGCACGTAACGGAGCCGTGGTGGCAATTGACCTTTGAGTGTTTCCAGCCCAAAGCGCGACCATGACTGTTGCGCCCGCTACCCGAAAGCACGGAAAGAACGCCTTTCTGTTCGTCCTCGTGACCGTGGCAATCGACATGCTCGGCTTCGGCCTGATCATCCCGGTGATCCCGAGCCTCGTCCAGGACCTGATGAATGTCCCCCCTGAAGACGCGACCATCTGGCTCGGCCTGCTGGCGGCGACTTACGCCCTGATGAACTTCATGTTCGGCCCGACGATCGGCGCGCTCTCGGACCGGTTCGGGCGCCGGCCGGTCCTGCTGATCTCTGTCGGGACGCTGGTGATCGACTTCCTGATCATGGCGCTGGCGGGATCGATCTGGCTGCTCTTCATCGGGCGGGCGCTGTCGGGGATATCGGGCGCGACCTATTCGACTGCAAACGCCTATATCGCCGACGTGACGGAACCTGAGGCGCGCGGCCGGGCATTCGGCATGATCGGGGCGGCGTTCGGGTTTGGATTCGTGTTCGGGCCGGTGATCGGCGGGTTCCTGGGTGAAATCGACCCGCGCGCGCCGTTCTTTGCGGCGGCCGGACTGGCCGCGCTGAATTTCTGCTATGGTTTGTTCGTCCTGCCGGAATCGCTTGATGCCGACCAGCGGCGCCCGTTCAACATCAAGCGAGCCAATCCGCTTGGCGCGGCGAAACATTTTTCGAAACTGCCGCAGGTATCCTGGTTCCTGGTTGCCGCCGGAATCTACTTCCTGGCACATACAGTGTTTCCGTCGACGTGGTCGGTCCACGGCGAGATCCGTTACGACTGGAGCCCGCGGGAAATCGGCTTCTCGCTGGGGCTTGTCGGGATTGGAGCGGCGGTCGTGCAGGCCGGCCTGATGGGCCTGATCCTGAAACGGCTCGGCACCGTGCGGACAGCCCTGCTCGGCATGACTGTCACATCCCTGTGCCTGTTCGCCTATGCCTTTGCCAGCCTGCCCTGGATTGTCTACGCCATCATCCCGATCGGCGCGCTGGGGGGCGTGACGGGGCCTGCAATCAATTCCCTGATGTCGACCCTGACACCGCGCAACGCGCAGGGCGAGCTGCAAGGGGCGAGTTCGAGCCTGAATTCCCTGGCGATGATTGCCGGGCCGCTGACGATGAACGGCGCCCTGTTCTACTTCACGCATGACGGTGCGCCGTTCCGGTTCGCTGGCGCCGCCTTCTTGCTGGCGGCGATCCTGACCGTGATCGCCATCATGCCGTTCATGCGCGGCGTGCGCGAGAACCGCGCGGCGATTCCGGCACCTGCGGAATAGAAAAAGCGATCCGGCAGGGCCGGATCGCTCGACTTTTCAAGCAGTCCATTGAAGCTGCCGGGGCGTTAGCCCTTGTTTTTCATGAGCATGCCGGCAACCACGCCCAGCACACCGCCGCCAACGCCGCCTTCGAGCAGGCTGTTGATGATGTTCATGGGCGACGTCGCCCCGGCTGCGGCGTCGCCCAGCACTTGCACACCGGCGGCATCAAGGCCGAAATGCGCGCCAAGCCCGCCGATGATGCCACCGACGATGCCGCCCGTGCCGCTGCCACCGGTCAGCTTCGAAATGATCGGTCCGAGCACGGTCCCGCCAACTGCGCTCAGAATGAGCGGTAGATATTGTTCCATAGTTTTGCCCTCCCATGGGTCTCGAAAAAGGGCTCTAACCGGCCCCTCCACCCCGAGACAACGCGGTTTTGCCGGGCACGTCCAGTCGTTTCGCCACTGCGGCAAGTGTTGCAACTTGCCGGACACAGGGGCAAACAGCGCCGAGATGACCTCCCAGCGCCCTGCCCTCTTCCTTGACCGTGATGGCGTGATCAACGTCGACAAGGGCTATGTCAGCCGTGTCGCGGATTTCGAATGGATCGAGGGAGCCGCCGAAACGATTGCCGCCTTCAAGGCGCGCGGCTGGTTCGTTTTCGTGGTGACCAACCAGTCGGGAATCGCCCGTGACTATTACAGCGAACACGACATGCACACACTGCATGACTGGATGACGTCAGAACTCGCCGCACGGAATGCCATCATCGACCGCATCTATTATTGCCCGTATCATGAAGCGGGCGAAAATCCGCGCTACCGGCGCGACAGTTTCGACCGTAAACCCAAGCCCGGAATGCTGCTGAAGGCGATGGCCGATTTTCCCGTGAAACGCGAATCGAGCTTCCTGATTGGTGACAAGCAGGCCGACATCGACGCAGCCCGTGCGGCCGGTGTTGCGGGTTTCCTGTTTACGGGCGGAAATCTCGCGCACTTTGCCGAATGGACACTTGCGAGCTTTGAGGAAGGAAATCGTGGATGAAAAAGATCGGCATCATCGGCGGCATGGGGCCGGCCTCGACGATGATCTATTACGAAACGCTGTGTGAACTGGCCCGCGCCCGTTCGGGCGGCAATGCCAGCGCGCGCGTGATGATCGACGCGCTCGACTTTGGCGAAGTGCAGGCGCTGCAGCAATCGGGGGCCTGGGACGAGGCCGGACGCCAGCTTGCCGAGGCAGGACAGCGGCTGGAGCGCGCGGGGGCAGAGCTTGTCCTGCTGGCAACCAACACCATGCACAAGGTTGCCGGGCCGCTCCAGCAGGCCCTGTCCGTGCCCTTCATCCACATCATCGATGCGGCAGCGGCCCGCCTGCGCGCTGACGGACGCCGCGCTCCGGCCCTGCTCGGCACGCGCTACACGATGGAAGAACCCTTCTATCCGGACTATCTCGCCGACGCCTTCGGCACGGCGCCGCTCGTGCCGGACGCGACCGACCGTGATGATGTCCACCGCATCATCTTCGACGATCTCGTGAAAGGCATCGTCACACCCGCGACGACGCAGCGCTATATCGCCATCACCCAGGCGCTCGCCGCACGCGGGGCAGACAGCGTCATCCTCGGCTGTACGGAAATCGGCCTCGTCCTCAACCCGGCGAACAGCCCCCTGCCTGTCTATGACACGGCCCGCATCCACTGCGAGGCGGCGATGGAACTCGCCAGCGCCTAGACCGGCTTCAAGGTCTTCGGATCAATCCCGCCCATCCGGCAGACTTCCTTCCATTCGCTCGCCAGCACCGGCTGCACCGAAAGGCGGAAGGATTTGACCAGGCTCATCTCGGCGAGCTTCGGATTGGCCTTCACGTCTTTCAACGTCACGGGTTTCGGCATGTCGGCCAGCGCGCGGATATGGACACAGTCCCAGCGTTCGTCATCGGTCGTGGAGTCCGGCGCGCTGAGGGCGCTGACTTCGGCGATCCCCACCACTTCCAGCCCCTTGTTCGAATGATAGAAGAACACCCGGTCACCCAGCTTCATGTCACGCATGAAATTGCGCGCCGTGTAGTTGCGGATGCCTGACCATTCTTCGCCGGCCTGGCCCTTGGCCTTCTGCTGCTCCCAGCTCCATGCGTCGGGTTCGGATTTCATCAGCCAGTATTTCATGCGTGTCTCCGGTATTGCGCTGTGCCTGATCTAGGCGGCACCGCCCGGCCCGTCCACCCGTTCAGGCAAGCTGGCGAAGCGCGGCCTTGACCAGCCGCTCATAGGACGGCCAGCCCTTGTAGGCTGCAAGGGCCGGATCGATGCCGTCCCAGGCGGCCGCAAACTCCGCCACGTGGTCCGTGTCGGGCAGCGCTGCCTTCAGTGGATCAACGCAGATGCGGATCGTGAAAATGACGGCGCCGGTCTCCGGCAGTTTCATGATGGTCTGGCGTTCGACCCGCAGGTGCAGCACGTCGAGCGCGGCCGTGTCCGGGGTGGCGGCCGCCAGTGCCTTCAGCGGCGCCGCAAGCGGTGTGAAGCGCGTCGGCCCTGCCTGAACCGTCCAGTTGAACCGCTCCAGCACCATGCCGGGCCGCAACGCGTCGAACATCCGCCCGATGCGCGATACAAGGTCCGGATTGGCATCCGGCACCGCGCTGTGGATGCCGGCCAGCGCCTGGCCCGCCTTTTCCTCCAGCGACCAGAATGTCGGCGTCACGAGGCTGGCAGCGCGCAATACCCACTGGCCGTCATCGTCCGGCAGGAGAAGGCAGAGATCGTCGGACACGCGCGAGGCTGCCAATTCCAGCGGGCTCTCCCAGACCATGTCGCCTGAACCAGTCACCGCAAGCACCGCCGCTGCGGCTTCGTCAATCGCATCGGGCACACCGGTATCGGCGAAAACCTGGGCGCGGTGTGTGCGCATCAGCTCGGTCTTCTCCGGCAGCCAGGTGGCGGCCTCCGTATCGGGTGTCAGCCATTGGGCGACAGGGATCGGCGCAAGGCCCGGCGCAAGTGTCGGCGGGCCTGTCAGGAAGGGCAAGTGTGGGGGTGTGCGCATGGCGCTCAGGCCGCCCGGGCCGCGCCCCAGCTGACAAAGCCGGCCACTTTGGGCGTCGACGGAAGGTACATGGTTTCGGCGTCCTCCAGCGTGAAGCCGGATTCGGTAAACATCGCCGCGACATCGCGGGTCAGGTGGCATCCACCGGCCAGCGGCTTCCACACCGGTTCGATCCGACGCTGCCATTTGGCGACGCCCTCATCCGGTGCCAGCCCGTGTTCTGAGAACAGCACGCGGCCATCAGGCTTCAGCACACGGCGCGTCTCGGCCAGCGCGCCACGCCAGTCAGGGATCGTGCAAAGGACGAACGTGATGACGGCCGTATCGACGGAATTGTCTTCGAGCGGGATCTTTTCAGCACCGGATTCGAGGAATTCGATATTGTTGCCAAAGCCGAGCGTGCCGGCGGTCCGGCGTGCCTTGGCCAGCATGCCGGCCGAAGGTTCGAGCGCGAACAGGCGGTCTACCTTGCTGGAATCATACATGGCGAAATTGGTGCCGGACCCGCAGCCCAGCTCGAGCACGCGGCCTTCCGCCTTCGGAATAACCTTCTCGCGTTGCTTCATGATCGGCTTGGTGCCGCAGGCGCAAGCAATCAGGTTGGGGACAACGTACCGTTCCCAGGGATTCATTTCGTGCCACCATTCGTCGCCTGGAAACCGGGATACTCACCGCGCTGGATGAGCGACTTGGTCGCCTCCGTGGGGCGGGCCACCAGTGCGTCCTGTGTAAGGTTCACATTGTATTCGAAGCGATCGCCCATCGGCTGGTAGGTGGCTGATCCGTACTCGGCATCAAAGCCGAAGCGGTTACCTTCCTTCTCGGCCAGGGCGTGCACGTCGAGGCCTGGATTCTGCGCCAGCGCGATGCCGTTGGTGGTCGCTTCCGTGACGGCCTCGGACGAAAACCGGCGCGCTTCGCGCCCTTCGAGATAATCGAGGCGATAGATCGAGTCATAGCCGAGCATGTTGGCGACAGGCTGGAACTTGATGATCTGGGCACCAATCTCGAACTGGTCTCCCGTCAGCACCGGCTGTGCACCATTTGCCTCGAGCAGTTTGCGGCCGTCGGAGAATGTCAGGTCGACATGATAGGTATCCGGCACGCCGTCCACGGCGGCGAACTTGATATTCGCAATGTCGCGCTCATAGGTCAGGCGCTTGTACGTCTGCAGGTTGAGGCCGGCAAACGCGACAATGCCGGCAAGCCCCAGAAAGCCGACGCCGAACAACAGGCGCGTACCGCCTGAAACCGGTTTCAGGCTGGCCAGTTTGCCGAAACCCGCAAACAGCAGCATCAGGCCAACGACACCTGCAATTGCTGGTAAAATCCACCAGATCAGTCCCATCGCACCTTTTCCCCTTTCATTGCAGGCCAGTCGCCCCCTGCACCAACTTCCTAACACTGACCTATATCAGCTTGATGGCAAGAGTTTAGCAAGCTTGTGCAGGTCGACTGTTGTTCCTGCGTCACCTCATGCAGCTGTAACGGCCATCGCCCCCACAGCGTTCCATGCGACATAGACCGCGACGACGAGAATCATCGCCGCAAAGCCGAACCGGGCGGTGCGCACACGTGTTTTCAGCGCCCGCGCGATGGCGATGCCGGCAAGCCCGCCCAGCGCGCCGCCTGCCAGAAGGATCAGGACAAGCCAGCCATCAACCATGCCTGACAGGGCATAATTTGCTGACGTTGCCCCGCCGAACAGGGCGACCGAAACCAGCGAGGACGCCGTGGCGTTCGCCATTGTCATGCCGGTCGCCAGCATCAGGCCGGGCACGATCAGGAAACCGCCACCGATACCGAAGAACCCCGCCGCCATGCCGACGGCAAGTCCGAGCGGCGCCAGGCGCAGGACCATGGTCGGCGAGAGTTGCACGTCCGGGTTGCCTGCCGAGCGCGGTTTGCGGAACATCGACACGGCAATCACTGCCATGGCGACGGAGAAGGCGAGCAGGAGCTGGCTGCCATCGATCTGTTTGGCGATGGTCGAGCCGGCGAGCGAGCCGACAAACCCGCTTGCCGCGAACACACTGGCACACGGCCACTTCACCGCGCCGCCGCGCCAGTGGCCGAGCAGGCTGAACAAGGCGATGGCCGCAACCGCCGCTGCAGACGTGCCGATCGCAATGTGAGGATCTGTCACGCCGACAAAATACAGCAGCAGCGGCGCTGCGAGGACTGATCCGCCGCCCCCGAATGTTCCGAGGAAGACTCCGACGATTGCGCCGCTGGCCAGCGCTGCGAGAATGACGGCAGGTGTGAGTTCGAGCATCAGTCACCCCCCCGCGACAGGGTTCGGCCAGCAGGATGCTGTGTGACGTCAGGCCTGGTGAGTCGGATCATCGTGAATCTCCGGACAGTAGATTGCCGTCAACGTCGCGATCACCTCGACGACCGCCGGATCGGCAATGGAATAGAAGATGGTCTGGCCTTCGCGGCGCGTTGCCACCCGCCCTTCCTCGCGCAGGATGGCGAGGTGCTGGGACAGGGCTGATTGGGAGAGGCCGATATGGGACACCAGTTCGCCGACCGACATTTCCCCGCCGCCGAGACGGCAGAGGATCATCAGGCGGTGTTCATTGGCCATGCTGCGCAACAGGCGTGCAGCCTGTGCCGCTTTGTCCCTGAACCGGACGGGGTCGAGAAATGCAGCAATCATGGCACCTTTATATTAGGTCTTGCTAATTTAGCAATACTTAATATATAAATTCCGAAAGGACAGCTCCATGCCCCAACTCAAAGCCTTCTTCGACACCGCGACCTCCACCGTCACCTATCTCGTCTGGGACCCGGCAACCCTCGAGGCTGCGATCATCGATCCTGTGCTCGATTACGAGCCGCACGCTGCCGCGCTCGGCACGGCCTCGGTCGACCATATCCTGAAAACCGCCGACGCTCTTGGGCTCACGCTCAAATGGGCCCTCGACACCCATGCGCATGCCGACCACCTGTCAGCCGTCCATCATGTCCGGGAAGTGACCGGCGCGAAAGTCGGCATCGGCGCACGCATCACGGAAGTGCAGCGGGTTTTCGCATCCATGTTCCACGCCACGGATGTGTGCCCTGACGGCGGCGCGTTCGATGCGCTGTTTGAAGACGGGGAGACATTCGCGCTCGGCGAGCTGACCGTCCGTGTCATGCACACGCCTGGCCATACCCCGGCCTGTGTCACCTATGTCATCGACGGCATGGCCTTTGTTGGCGACACCCTGTTCATGCCGGACTACGGCACTGCCCGCGCCGATTTCCCGGGCGGGGACGCAGCCACACTTTACCGCTCGATCCAAAGGATCCTGGACCTGCCAGGCGACACGCGCGTCTTTGTCGGCCACGACTATCTGCCGGCCGAGCGCGACCATTCGGCCTGGGAATCCACAGTGGCCGAGCAACGCGCCGCAAACATCCACGTGCATGCCGGCGTGGACGAGACGGCCTTTGTCACCATGCGCAAGGCCCGCGACACCACGCTCGGCGCGCCGCGCCTGATCCTGCCCAGCCTGCAGGTGAATATCCGCGGCGGGGCGATGCCGCCGCCGGAAGACGATGGGCAGGTCTACCTGAAAATTCCGGTCAACCGACTCGGCAAGTAACTGACCGGCAGCAGGCGAAATCCCCCTGCCCTTCACGGGCAAAGCCTGATAACCGGCAAGTATGTCGTTTCGCGATTTCCTGCTGCTCTTTGCCGTCTGCCTCGTGTGGGGGCTCAATATCGTGCTGACCCGCTGGGTCGTCGCCGATGTGGGGGTCCCGCCTCTGTTCTTCGCGGCTGTCCGTTTTACCGGTGTGGCAGTGTTCCTGATCCCGTTCCTGCGGCCCAAGCCGCCGGAGCTGAAGACCCTCTTCGTGATCGCGTTACTGATCGGCTCCCTGAACTTTGCGCTGCTCTTCGTCGGGCTGAAAAATGCAGAGGCCTCCGCGGCCGCCGTGACCGGCCAGCTGGGCGTGCCGATCTCCACCCTGATGAGCATGGCCTTTCTCGGAGAGACGATCGGCTGGCGGCGCGGGCTGGGCATCATGCTCGCCTTTGCCGGCGTCGTGCTGATCGCGGTCGACCCCGGCAGTTTCGGCGTGTCGGTCGGCCTGCTCTACATCGTCGGCTCGGCCTTCATCGGCTCGGCAGGCGGCATCCTGATGAAGCGCATGGCACCGATTTCCGGCCTCCAGCTGCAGGCTTGGGTCGGCCTATTCAGCTTCCTGCCCCTGTTCCTGTTCTCCTACCTGTTCGAGACAGGACAGGTCGCCACCTATATTGGCGCCGGCTGGCCCATCTGGCTCGCCAGCCTGTTCGCCATTGTCGGCGTATCCATTTTCGGCCACGGCGCTTTCTACACGCTGATCAAGAAATACGATGTCTCGTTGCTGTCGCCCCTGACACTGATGACGCCGATCTGGGGGGTGATCTTCGGCATCGTGCTGCTCAACGAGCCGATCACGGCGCGCCTCGTTCTCGGCTCGGTCATATCCCTTTCCGGCGTCTTCGTGATTGCCATCCGCCACAATACACGCATGCCGGAAGCCGCCTTCGGCAAGAAGCTTGGGCCGGGAGACAGCTGATGGACGCAGACCAGGCGCCGAGCCCCAATTTCAACGACCGGAAGCATCCCGTCGACATGCTGGTCCTGCACTATACCGGCATGGAAAGCGGCGACGCCGCGCTGGCCCGCATGTGCGACCCGGCCGCGGAAGTCTCGGCCCACTACATGGTCTGGGAAGACGGCCGCATCACGCAGCTGGTCGCGGAAGACAAGCGGGCCTGGCATGCCGGGGTGTCATCCTGGCAGGGTGATGACGACCTGAATTCGCGCTCGATCGGCATCGAGATCGTGAATGGGGGTCATGACGTGCCCCTGCCTGACGGCACCCTGCCTCCCTATCCGGACCAGCAGATCACCGCCCTCATCGCGCTCTGCCAGGGTGTTCTCGCGCGCCATGCCATCCCGGCCGACCGTGTCGTCGCGCATTCCGACATTGCGCCGACCCGCAAGACCGACCCCGGCGAGCATTTCCCCTGGGCACGGCTGGCGGCGGCGGGGATCGGCCTGTCGCCGGTCAGTGGCGACGCCATGGCCGCGACAGACGAACTCTCCACCGGGCACACCGGCGCGCAGGTGTCAGCCCTTCAGCACGCTCTCAAGGCCATCGGCTACCGTCTCGAGGCAAGCGGAACCTATGACGCCGCCACGCGGCTTGTCGTGTGTGCGTTCCAGCGGCGCTGGCTGCCTGACCGGCTGACGGGCAATGCCGACCGGAACACGCTCGCGCGCGTCCGCGACGTCTATGCGGCAGTCACCGCTTCGTCCGGCCCGCCGTCTTCGGCGTCGTCATCTTCAGCGAGCAGGCCTTCCTGAGGCAGGCGGCTTGCCCATTCGACCGCAAGCGCCGCGCCGAGCAGCAGGGACGACACAGTCACCGACAACCAGATGAAACCGAGAATGACCGACGCGAGAGCGCCGTAGAACGAGTCCAGCGCCGAGAACTTGAGGTAGATGTGAAAGCCCCAGGTCGCTGCGAGCCAGGCCAGCGCCCCCGCGGCGGCGCCAGCGACCTTCGCCCGGTGCCCCTTCATGCGGCCGTGCAGGGACAGTGCAATGATCATGTAGAAGATCGCAAAACAGGCGAGGCCCTTGCCCAGCCATAGCTGCGAGGCGAGCTCCGACAGGCGCTGCGCAAGATCAAAGGCAATGAACCCGCGATTCTCGGTGATGAACGACGCCATCAGCTGCAGCGCGCCAAGCAGCCAGACCGCCAGGATAAGCAGGGCCGTCATCAGGATGGACACGCCGTTGAAGCGGATGATCTTGCTGCGCCGTTCGCTGCCCGTCACCATCCGGATGCCGGTGATCGCGGCCTTGGCACCGGAACTGGCCGTATAGAACACCACGATGACCGCGCCGATCGCCTGCAGGGTCAGGCTGCGCGCCGTTGCCCCGCGAATGGTGTCGAGGTCGGCCTTCGACAGCGGCGCCACCGCCGAGACGAGGACCTGGTCGATCGTGTCGGACAATTGCCGGCTCAGGTCGGCCGGCAGCAGCGCAAACAGCAGGGTGACGGTCAGGTAGACAAGCGGGAAGATCGAGAACAGCGCATAGAACGAGATACCGCCCGTCACGATGCGCACTTCGGGCTTGGACAGGCGTACCAACGCGCCCCATAGCGGCACCAGCAGCCAGTATTTGACCAGATGAGGCAGCGGCAATCGGTCGATCAGGTTGCGCATACAGCCTCCGGGAGGAATCGATCAGGCTTTGTGCCGACGCCAGTGTGCGCTATATGCGCGTCCATGACCAGACGGCCGGGCAATCGCGGGTGGTGGGGTAACCTGCCATCGGAGGAAAGTCCGGGCTCCAGGGAGACAAGGCGGCGGATAACTTCCGCCCGGCGCGAGCCGAGGGAAAGTGCCACAGAGAGCAGACCGCCTGCCGCTTCGGTGGCAGGTAAGGGTGAAAGGGTGGGGTAAGAGCCCACCGCGGGCCTGGTAACAGGCCTGGCAAGGTAAACCCCGCCTGGAGCAAGACCAAGTAGGGGGCGCATATGGGATGTCTTCAGCCCGCGCCCCGGGTGTGTCGCGAGAGGCAGGCTGCGAGGCCTGTCGCAGAGGAATGGTTGCCGAACCGATGTCCCGAGAGGGCGCGGGGAACAGAACCCGGCTTACAGGCCGTCTGGTCATATATTTTCAGGCTTTCCGCCGCAGGAACTTGAGGCCCGACCAGTCGGCGTCCACGGCGCAGACTTTCACGTCGACCCAGTTCATCGGCAGGATGACGGTTCGCAGGTCGTCCTCGGTCAGGTCCCTGAACAGTTTCGACGATTTCTTCGGCCACGAGATCCAGAGCATGCCCCTGTCTGCAACATGGCCGATAGCCTTGCCGATTTTCTGGTCCAGCGTGCGCCGATCCGGACAGAACAGGTGCACCAGGTCTGCCGCACCCGCGCGTTTCAGGAAGCGTACGCCCTCTGCGCCTGCCACAAGTGTCTCGTATTCGACTGGCGACCCGATCGGCAGGCACGTCATGCCGGGCTTCAGTCCGAGCTTCTGGAACAGCGGCTTTCCGGAGTAACCGTGGGTCTCAGCCAAGCCTCACCCCTTCCCCGCATACCTGTCTGTCGCGCGGATCAGCTGGTCCAGGATGCCGGGTTCGGAATAGGCGTGGCCCGCGCCCTCGATCAGGTGGAAGTCTGCCTTCGGCCAGGCCTTGTGCAAGGCCCAGGCGTAGCGCGCGGGGCATGGCATGTCATAGCGGCCATGAACGATCGTACCCGGAATATCCTTCAGCTTGCCAGCATCGCGCAGCAGCTGGTTGTCCTCCAGCCATCCCTTGTGGGTGAAATAATGGTTCTCGATGCGCGCAAAGGCGAGCGCGAAATCATCCTCGCCAAACACGTCACTGGTGGATGGCTCGGGCAGCAATGTGATCGTCTGGCCTTCCCACTGGCTCCACGCCAGCGCGGCCTCGATCTGCACGGCGCGATCATCACTGGTCAGGCGCTTGCGATAGGCCGCCGTCAGGTCGCCGCGTTCGGCTTCCGGGATCGGCGCAAGGAAGCGCTCCCACTTGTCCGGGAACATTTCCGAGACGCCAAACTGGTAATACCAGTCCATTTCGGCCTTGGTCAGCAGGTAGATGCCGCGCAGCACCAGTTCGCTGACGTGTTCCGGGTGCGTCTCGGCATAGGCCAGCGCCAGCGTCGAGCCCCACGAGCCACCGAACACCTGCCAGGTGTCCACGCCCATCATCTCGCGAAGGCGCTCAATATCTGCCACCAGGTGCCAGGTCGTGTTGGCCTCGATCGACGCGTGCGGCGTGGACTTGCCACATCCGCGCTGGTCGAACAGCATGACGTCATAGAGTGTGGGATCGAACAGCCGCCGATGGCTCGCCGAAAAGCCGCCGCCCGGCCCGCCATGCAGGAACACGGCCGGCTTGGCGCCCTTTGTCCCGGAGCGTTCCCAATAGATCACATGGCCATCGCCGACATCGAGATGGCCGGCATCATAGGCCTCGATCTCGGGATAGAATGTTCTGAGTTCAGGCATGGATTGAGTCCTCTGGTCCCACAGTGTCACGTCGCGCCCATGCCGGTCACAGGCTCGCCGTCCCAGGCAGCATAGGACCCGATCTCGGCGGCATTCAAGCCCGGCGGGCCCAGCCCGAACACGATTCCGGGCGGCAAATTGGCATACCGCCTCGCTACACGCCGCCGCGCATCTGGGCCATGAAGGCGTCGGCTTCCGCGATGGAGGCTTCCATGTCCCTGATCAGGCTGTCGACATCCGCCTCCAGGCCGGCCGTCTCCGGGCCGAGCGCGGCAATCGCCATGGCATTGAGATTGTGCTTCAGGAACAGGACACGGTCATGGAAGACGGCGAGCACCGGGTCCATCGACGCGGCGGCCTTGTCCATCTTTTCGACCAGCGTGGCGTAGCGCACCTTGGTGGCCTCCAGCTGGATTCTCGACGCGCGCTGCAGGGCCGGATCGGAATACTGGTAGAGTTCCTTCTCCCATTCCTTGAACAGATCGCTGGCCACGCCCTTCACTTCACGGATCCTGTCGCGCACCTTGTCGGCACGGTCAGCGGACCGCTCATAGGCAGCTGTCAGCTTGTCATACGTGACTTCAAGTTCACCGGCATCGACCGTCACCACGGCGCGGAACGCCTCCAGCGCGTTGGCAAATTCGGTCTTCGCATGTGCCTGACTGACCGCTGCATCGTTGACCCGCTGAACCAGCAGGTCGCGCTTTTCCAGCCCGATCTGCTCCATCGCGCCATAATAGGCCGAGGCGCACCCCGCCAGCGTTGCTGTTGCGAGAAGCACGCCCATCAGGCCCGCGCGAAGTGTGTGTCTCATGGTCAGTCCCCCTCTCTGCCGCCAGCCAGTCATGCCGCTTGCCGGCGCTGCGGTCCAGACTTTCCCACGCAATCCTTTCATGAACCTGCCGTAATGTGATCGTATTTGGCATGTCGTATGTCTCGCATGGACATCGCGGCACGTTCTCCCCTGTCCCTCTACCGGCGGCTCGATGCCGACCCGCGCCATTGGCAGGTCATTGCGCTGTCGGGCCTGTTCCTGTTGTCCTGGACAACAAGCAGTTTCGGCGCCGGCCCGGTTGCGCTGGCGCTTGCCTTCAGCGGCGCGCTCCTCGCCCAGGCGCTGGGCACGCTGGTGGTAAACGCACGCGCCAGGCAGGCGCTGCTCAGCGGGTTCGAGTGGAAGTCCGCCCTGATCACGGCCATCGGCGTCGCCGTTCTGCTACGTGCTGCCGATCCCTGGATCTGGTTTGCGGCGGCGTTCATGGGGATCAGCCTGAAATTCATCGTCCGCGTGAACGGCAAGCACATCTTCAACCCCGGCTGTATCGGCATCGTCGCCATGATGCTGCTGGTCAGCCGTGACGCCTGGGTCTCGCCCGGCCAGTGGGGCGAGACGCCCCTGATCGCCGGCTATGCCCTCGCGCTGGCCGCCCTGACACTCTCCAGCGCCCGACGCCTCGATATCGCTCTCGGCTTCCTCGCCACGTTCGCAGCGATCCTGGTCGCGCGCGCCATCTGGCTGGGCGACCCGATGGCCATTCCCCTTCACCAGATGTCGTCCGGCGCGCTGCTGATCTTCGCCTTCTTCATGATCACCGACCCCCGCTCGACACCCGACAGCCGCCCCGGCCGCATCCTGTTCGCCATCGCGGTCGCCAGCCTCGCGGCCTGGTTCATCATCGGCCCGAACCAGCGCGGGGCGCCGCTGATGGCGCTGGCCGCGCTCGCCTGGCTGACACCGGTCCTCGACCACGTATTGCCCGCACGCCGGTTCGAGTGGACACGCCACGGTCCGGCCCGCCCCGCTTTCACGCCTGTATCGCTAAACCCTTGGGGGACGAAGGAGACACCCAGTCATGAAACTTAAGCACCTTGTCGCAGGCCTTGCCCTTCCCTTCTTCGGGCTGGCCTTCGCCGCGCCCGCCAGCGCCTTTTGCGGTTTCTATGTCGCCAAGGCCGACACGGACCTGTTCAACGAGGCATCGAAAGTTGTCTTCGCCCGCGACGGCGAACGCACCGTGATTACCATGTCATCCGACTTCCGCGGCGATGTCTCCGAATTCGCCATGGTCGTTCCCGTGGTTGATATTCCCGAGCGCGAACAGATCAATGTCGCCAACCCGGCGCTGGTCGAGCACCTCGATGCCTACACTGCCCCGCGCCTCGTCGAATATTATGACGAGAACCCGTGCGAAGCGGAGCGCCGCGAGAAGATGATGCGTGACATGGTCGCCTCTGCCGCCCCGGAAATGGACGCCATGATGGACGATGCCGAGTCCCTTGGCGTCACCATCGAAGCCCAATACGAAGTCGGCGAATATGACATCCTCATCCTGTCGGCCGAGGAATCCGACGGCCTGATCCAATGGCTGAACCAGAATGGCTACAGGATTCCGGATGGCGCCGAAGAGATTGTCGGTGCCTACCTGAAGCGCGGGATGAAGTTCTTCGTCGCCAAGGTAAACCTCGAACGCCATGACGGCTCGGCCATGCTGCGCCCGCTTCAGGTGGCCTACGAGGACGAGGATTTCATGCTGCCGATCCGGCTCGGCACCGTCAACGCGGAGGGCAAGCAGGAACTCTTCATCTTCGCCATGACCCCCGAGGGCCGCGTCGAGACCAGCAATTACCGGACGGTCAAGCTGCCCTCCAACATGGATGTACCGATCTATGTGAAGGACGAGTTTGGCGAGTTCTACAAGGCGATGTTCTCCCATCAGGTGGAGAAGGAAAACGGCAAGGCCGTGTTCATGGAATATGCCTGGGACATGGCCTGGTGCGACCCGTGTGCGGCAGAGCCGCTCAAACCGTCAGAGCTGCGCGAGCTGGGCGTGATGTGGCTGGACGAGGACGCCGACGCGCCGGATCAGCGCGGATTCGGCCCGGCGCCAGTCGACGTCTTTGTGACGCGCCTGCACCTGCGCTACGACGCCAGGACCTTTCCGGAGGACCTGACGTTCCAGGTCACGGGCGACCGGGAAAATTACCAGGGAAGATACATCCTGCGCCATCCTTGGCGGGGCGACTACCAAGAGTGCAAGGCCGCCGGCGAGTATGCCAACACGCTCGTGCAACGCTGGGACACAGAAGCCGAATCTCTTGCCAGGCTTACAGGATGGAGCATCGACGACATTCGTACGAAAATGGCCGAAGGCGGGTACTCAGCCGCGGCGCTCAAGGGTGTAGACCTCGCACCGTCGCCGGAACGCAAATCCTGGTGGCAGCGGCTTTGGGGAAATGGTTGATCTGCAATAGGCGTTGTAGGTTGCAACAAAACCAGAATGCATTAGAACACGCGCAGGGAGCGGCTGTGGGGGTAAGTCGGCCTTCCTGTCACTCAGGGGTTAAAAATGGCGCGACCAGCGGGCGCACGTAATCACGACTTTGACGAAAAGCGGACCAAACTACTCGATACATTGACCAATCACGCACTCGATGCAGACCTGCGCCGGCCCTCTCTTCGCCAGTTTGCGATTGCTGCCGGGGCCTCCGAACCGACCCTTCGCCACTATTTCGGAGACCGCCAGGGCGTTGTCGTGGCAATCCTCGAGAATATCGGCCGCCGCGGCACGCCGATCTGGAACATGATCGCCGAACCTGCTGAGACCCCGACCGAGGCGCTGGAGCAATATTTCCGCATCGCCGAAACGGGCATGCGTCACGCCAATTTCACCCGCGCGCATGCCTTCGGCCTGATCGAAGGCATTGCCGAGGAAAAGGCTGGCAAGGCCTACCTGCGGCACATCCTGGAGCCCGCCCTGAAGTCGATCATGGACAAGCTGGGCAATACGCCGAACGGCCCGACATCCGAAAACGCCCTGCGCGCCGCGGCCATGGCGGCAATGGCGCCGCTTCTTGTCATGTCGATCCATCAGGACCTGCTCGGCGGAGACACCGAAGCGCCGATCGACAGCCAATCCATGATCAGGAACATTCAGGCATGGCTGGGCGCAGGCATCACGACCTGACTGCGTCAGTTCGCCGCCCGCACGAGCGCGTCGATATCAGATCCCGTCGTCATCCATGAACAGACCAGCCGATGGCTGCCGTCGGGCCCGGGATAGAAGACAGCGCCCGCGTCGAGCAGTTTACTGGCGACTCCGTCAGGCAGCACCACGAAGACTTCATTGCCCTCGACATCCTGGGCCAGCGCTACGCCCGGAACCGCCACCAGCGCGGCCGCGAGCCGCGTTGCCATCGCATTCGCGCGCGCGGCAAGGTCCAGCCAGAGACCGCCTTCCAGCATGGCTTCAGCCTGGGCAGCCAGGAAACGCATCTTGGGTGGCATGTGGCCAGAGCGTTTTGCCCGCGCCTGCAATTCGCCCCACTTTTCCCGCGCGCCACCAAACAGGAGGATGATCTCGCATCCCATGGCGCCGGTCTTGGTCAGGCCAAAGGTCAGCACATCGACGCCCGCTTTCCAGCTCATCTCGGCCGGGCTGGCGCCTGTGGCCACCAGCGCATTCCCGAGACGGGCCCCGTCTAGGTGCACCGTCAGCCCGGCAGCATGCGCGCGCGCCGCATAGTCCGCGACGTGATCGACGCCATAGGCCGTGCCGTTTTCCGTCAGGTTCGTCAGCGACAGCACGTGGGCAGGGGTTTCGTGCACGAAGGCATGGTTGATTCCAGCCAGCGCTTTCGTCAGCGCCGCGTCGGCAATCTTGCCATCCGGTCCCGGCAGGAGCTGCAGCTTGCCGCCGCCCGAGAAGAATTCCGGTGCGCCGCGTTCATCCACTGCGATATGGGCGTCCGCGTGGCACAGGATCGCCCCGGTCGCCGGGCAGAAGCAGGACAGCGCCAGGGCATTCGACGCCGTGCCCGATGCCGCCATCCAGTAGTCGAAATCATCCGTCTCGAATGTCTCGGACAGCGCCTTGCGCACTTTTTGCGTCACGCTGTCAGCGCCGTAGCTCGACTCCATCCCGGAATTTGCCCTCGTGATCGCTTCAATGACGCGCGGATGGGCAGGGGCGGACGTGTCGGAAGAAAAGTTCATGGGGTCTCACTGGCGCTTGGCAGGGGGATGCCTGTTCAGAGCTGGGTGTCGGGCGTCTGCCACATCAGGTGTTGCCCGCCATCTGCGGCGATCATCTGGCCGGTCACGCTGGACGCCGCGACCAGGTAGCGCAACGCGCGGACGATCTCGTCCGGGCTGGAGCCCTTCTGCGTCAGGGTTGCGCGCTGTTCGGCGGCAAACGTTTCATCGGTCTGATGCACGCTTTTCAGTGTCGGGCCCGGCCCGATGGCATTCACCCGCACCGCGGGCGCCAGGGCCTGCGCCAGCGTCTGCGTGGCCTGCCACAGCGCCGCCTTGGAGAGGGTGTAGGTGAAGAATTGCGGTGTCAGCTTCCACACGCGCTGGTCGATCAGGTTGACGACAAGGCCGGCCTCCCCTGCCGGCAGGCCGGCGGCGAGCTGCTGCGCCAGGTGCACCGGCGCGCGCAGGTTGGTCTCCATGTGCATGTCCCACGTGCGGCGCTGATGGTCTGCGGCGCTGTCTTCGGCAAACACCGAGGCCGAATTGACCAACAGGCTGACAGGCTGCACGAGTTCCGCGCCGGCATGGGCCACCAGCCCCTCCGTCTCGGTTTCGTTGGCGAGGTCTGCCTGGACCAGGACAGCGGATCCGCCTGCGGCTTCGATTGCGTCCTTGGTCGCCCGGGCGGCGTCTTTCGAGGATCGGTAATGAATGGCAACCGCCCAGCCGTCCGCCGCCAGCGCTTCGGCCATCGCCTTGCCAAGGCGCGTGCCGGCACCGGTGACAAGGGCCGCGCCGGGAGTCATGTCCCGGACGCCTGGAACAGCCCAAGGATGTTGAAGCCATTGATCAGGCCGTAAATGTAGACCGCGTACAGCAGCAACAGACAAATCCCCACAAGTCGGCCGATCCGGGCCTTGGTCAGGATCAGCAGCGCGATGATCGCGGCCGCAAGGCCCATCGCCCAATGGTCATACTGCCTGAAAGTGGGCGCCACTTCTATGGGGCCGAAAAGGGAAATGATGCCGCCGGCACCAAGGATGTTGAAGACGTTCGACCCGAGGATATTGCCGATCGCGACATCGCCGCGCTTGCGCAGGGCGGCCGCAACGCTTGCTCCGATTTCCGGCATCGACGTGCCGACGGCCAGCAGCGTCAGGCCGATCCATTCCTGCGGGACACCGTAGAATTCCGCAACGCCGACACCGCCGGCAATGATCAGCTGCGCGCCCAGCAACAGGCCGAGGATTCCCAGCGGCACATAGACAGACGCCCGGGCAATGCTCAGTGACGGCGCATCCTCGATCGGGACGCCGGGGTCGACGCCGCGTGCCACGGCCCGGCGAGCCGCAATCAAGGTGTAACCGCAATACCCGATGAGGGTGAGGAGGAAGAGGATGCCGATGGCCGTGGTCAGCGGCATCGTCGCGGTCAGGGCAATCCAGAGCGCGGTGGCCAGCAGCATGGCAGCAAGCGCCCGCCCCTGCCCGGTACCGCCTGCGACAAAGGGGAAGATCAGGGCCGGAACGCCCAGGACCAGGCAGACATTGGCGATATTCGACCCGACAATATTGCCGAGTGCCAGGCCAGCACGGCCTTCAAGGGCCGCATCCAGCGACACGAACATTTCCGGCGCCGACGTGCCGAAGCCGACAATGAAGATACCCGCAATCAGCGGGGACACGCCGAGCCTTCGGGCCAGCACGACGGCGCCATTGACCAGGAAATCCCCGGCAAAGGCCATGATGACGAGCCCGCCAAGGAGGGCTGCGATCAATGAAATGTCCGGCATTACGCCTCTCGCGCCTAGTCGAGACGCTTGAATTCAATGAGGTTCAGAATACCGAACACAAGCACGATGGCACCGATGGCCAGGAGGGAGGGATGGATCATTACACCGTCTCGCTTTTCTTTTGTCTTTGACTACTAGTGCCCCGTCCTTAACGCGCGTCGACATGATTGGCGAGACTCATTCGACACGATAGGAAGGGCAATGGCCTCCCTGCGCACCCAGCTGTTCCACACCTATGCCCGCCTGCGCCGTCCAATGACGCTCGGCGTCCGTGCGGCCGTCGAAAATGCGAGCGGCCAGGTCTTTCTCGTCCGCCATACCTATGTGAAGGGCTGGTACATGCCGGGCGGCGGCGTCGAGCGCGCAGAACCGGCGATCGAGGCACTGGCGCGCGAACTGGTCGAAGAGGGCGGCATCCGGCTCACCGGCACGCCAGACCTGGTTGGCGTCTATTCGAACCATCCCGTGTTCCGCAATGACCACGTCCTGCTGTACCGCGTTCCGCACACCAGATGGGAAGAGACACGCGCCACATCGGTCGGCGAGATTGCCGAGACGGCCTGGGTCGATCCGCTGCGCCTTCCTGACGGGGCAAGCCCCGGCACGATCCGGCGGCTGGCGGAGATCTATGGAAGCGAAGGCACCAGCCCCTATTGGGGCGCCCGCCCTGCCTAGGCGCCAGCGAAGGCGAACAGGGCCGGCAGGCAAAGAAACAGCAGCGCCGCCAGAAGAAAGGCGAGGAGTTTCATCTCGGGGCGCACACGTTGTTTCATGTGCCAATAATTCAGCGCCGAATAAGGCTGATCGCGGGCAGAATGCGGGTCGTCCTGAGAATTCTGTGCCTCAATCACGCCACGAATGTTAACGGCCCGTTAAGCGATTTCGCCTAGCCTCCTGACATGGCTGGGAATTTCCTCTCTCCGTCATGTGTATGACCCAATAAACGGCAACCCGGCCCTTCCCCTTGACCGGTGCGCCACTTCAACGGAACGCCGGTCCTACTTCCCCTGGGGCCGGCGTTTTCGCGTCAGTGTCAGGCGCGCGCGGCGCGGACATAGCGCCAGCCCGTCAGCAGCGACAGGGCGGCCGCCACCCACAACAACCCGACGAGCAGGCCAGCGCCCAGCTGGAAGGCGAGCGGCGTCGTGCCGCCGACATCGGGGGCAAGGTCCACCGGCGAGAGCGCCAGCGGCAGCATCAGGCCGATGATCGCGACCATCTCGAACCCGGTCTTCCACTTGGCCAGGTTGGACGGATCGACCACCACCTTGCCGGCCGGAGTCGTGCGCAGCCAGGTCATGAACACGTCCCGCGCAATGATGGCGGCAGCGGGAATGTAGATGAACCAGGACTTCAGGATCATCGCGAGCCCGAGCAGGGCCGCACCCACCAGCAGCTTGTCGGCAATCGGATCCAGCCAGACGCCGAACCGGCTTTGCGCGTCGAACTTGCGGGCCGCCCAGCCATCAAGGAAATCGGTCAACGCCCCGGACAGGAAACCGAGCAGGGCAAACTGGTACCAGAGCTGCTGCCTGACCGTGAGGCGGACAACATCAACCTCCGCCGGACTGGCCTCGGACAGGCGCGCAAGGTCCTGGTCAAGCAGGAGGGCCTGCCAGATTCCCCACAGGACAAGACCCGCAAACACACAGCGGGCAATCGTCAACGCATTCGGCAGCCATTTGTAACTCATCGCGCTGGTGTGCCAGCGCCCGGCCTTCTGGGCAATGGGCGACGGCACAGCCGCCGCCTGTCGCCCAGAAGGCCCGCCACCTGATCTATTCCGCTGCGATCTCGCGGATCGGGCCGATTTCGAGCGGGCGCTCGAGCGAGGCCCAGTCGATTTCTGCGTCAGTGGCGGCATTTTCATATTGCAGCACGCCAAGCGCCTCGAATTTCGGCTTCACGCTGTCGGTCAGCAGGCCGACACGCTTCAGGTTCGGGATCATCCGCTCGAACAGGAAGTTCCGGAACGCCTGACCACCCTGCGAGTCGATGCTCATGCGCCGGGCTTCCGCCGCATCGAAGCCGAACTCCTCTTCCACGACTGTGGAGAACAGGCGCTCGCGCATGATCGCGCAGGCCTCGTAGGCAAACTGCGCCCGCTCCTCGATTTCCTCTTCGGACAGGGCCTTGATCCAATCTTCAAGGTAATTCACGCCAAACGCGACATGGCGGCCCTCGTCACGCATCACCAGCGTCAGGACCTGGCGCAACAGCGGGTCGCGGGTCGTCTGCGCCATGGTCTGGAAGGCCGCCAGCGCCAGCCCTTCGATCAGCACCTGCATGCCGATGAATTTCAGGTCCCAGCGCTCATCCGTCAGGATCTTGTCGAGCAACAGCTTCAGGTTCGGATTGACCGGATATTCGACATTGCAGCGATAGCGCAGGTATTTGTTGAACACTTCAACATGCCGTGCCTCGTCGAATGTCTGCGACGCTGCATACAGCTTCGCATCATAGGTCGGCGCGCACGTGACAAGCTGCGAGGCCACCATCAGCGCCCCTTGTTCGCCATGCAGGAATTGCGACAGGACCTGCGCCAGCGACCGCCACGCATATTCGGTCTTCTGCTCCTCGCTCAGCGCGAGATATACAGGGTGGTCATGGAACGGGTTGAGGCCGGCCTGCGAAGGCCCGTCGCGCTTGTCGAAGGCAACCTCCCAATCGACATCCATCTGGGCATCCCAGTTGAACTTCTTGCCGAGTTCATAGAGGCGGCGGATCTTCGAATTGGCGATCTCGTAATCCCAATTGTAGGACCCCGTCAGCGACGTGTTGAATATCTCGCGGACGATCTCGACATCCTCAGGCGACAGCTTGTCGGCCAGGTCGCCGGGGTCGTCGAATGTGCGGGCTGTAGTGGGCGGGCCCGAAACCAAATGTACTTTCATCGTTTCCTCCTTTTCATGCGCTGAAAAGGCTCAGATCACGACTGGAGGCCTTCGCGCCTCACCCACAATACGCGCCTGAAGCGTGGGGAAAATAAAAAAATGACGGGGGCGTCATTTTTTCGCACCTCATCCCAAGGCTTCAAACAGCAGGAAAATTGCGGCCGACAGCGCGCCCGCCGCCGGCACGGTGACGACCCAGGCGGCAATGATGGTCATGAAGTGGTGCCGGCGCACCAGGCGGCGATAGCGCGGCTGGTCGCCATTGATGGGCTCGTCCCGATCCGGATTGCGCGGGTTGCGGGCGATATAGTCGCGCCGGCGTTTGGAATTCGCAGTGTACCATTCCCGGAAGAAGCCGACGCCGAACACGGCACCGACGGCAATGTGTGTCGAGCTCACCGGCAGGCCGAGCGCCGATGCGAAGATCACCGTGATCGCCGCCGACAAGGCCACGCAGAAGGCCCGCATCGGGTTCAGCTTGGTGATCTGGGCGCCGACCATGCGGATCAGTTTCGGCCCGAACATGATCAATCCGAGCGAGATGCCGAGTGCCCCGATCGCCATCACCCAGAGCGGAATACCGACCTTGGCAGCCACCGCGCCCGACTGCGCGGTCGACACGATCGCGGCCAGCGGCCCGATGGCGTTCGCCACATCGTTCGCCCCATGTGCGAATGACAGCAGCGCAGCCGAAAAGATCAGCGGCAGCTTGAACAGTTCCCGCAACGACTTGTTGCGGTTTTCCATGCCCCGCGACTGACGCTTGATCAGCGGGCTCGAGATCAGCCAGGTCAGCGCCGCCATGCCGAGACCGATCAGGCACGCCGTCGAGAGGTCGATCTTGATCAGGTGCTTCAGCCCCTTGGTGGCGAGGTAGGTTGCAAACGCGCCCGCCATCACGGCCACCAGCAGCGGCACCCAGCGCCGCGCCGCCGCGATCTTGTCATCCTGGTAGATGATCGCCGTCTTGATGAAGGCCAGGAAGGCTGCCGCGATGATCCCGCCCAGCAGGGGCGAGATCACCCAACTGGCCGCGATCTGCCCCATTGTCGGCCAGTTCACCGCCATCACACCTGCCGCCGCAATGCCCGCGCCCGCCACGCCGCCGACGATCGAGTGCGTCGTCGAGACCGGTGCGCCGAACACGGTGGCAATGTTGATCCACAGGGCCGCCGCGATCAGGGCCGACATCATCAACAGGATGAACGTGTTCGCGTCGCTCAGGCCCGCCGGGTCGATGATCCCTTTTGACACGGTGCCGACAACGTCACCGCCTGCCAGCAGTGCCCCTGCACTCTCGCAAACCGCAGCGATCGCCAGCGCCCCGACCAGCGAGAGCGCCTTGGAGCCCACTGCCGGCCCGACATTGTTCGCAACATCATTGGCGCCGATGTTCAGTGCCATATAGGCGCCGATCGCGGCGGCCACGACAATGATGACGGCGCCCGGCGTGCCGTGGATGATGCTGTTGACGACCATCGCGCAGACCGCGATGAACACCAGCGCCAGGCCCGGCATCAGCAGGGATCGCGCCGCCGAATGGGACGCCTGCTCGATCTGTCCAACCTTCGAGAGGTCCTTGTCGAGGGTTGGCTTCATTCCGCTGGACTGGGGCATGCTGGGCGTATTTCCGTCTGACTTGGCGGCGCGTTAGCACGCCCTGACCATCCGATACAGGATTCGCCTACAGATTTCAGGAGGAATCTCGGCACGCAGGCCGGCAGGGTCAGGGTTCGAACCGCGTCAGCAGGGCGCTCAGCTCCGGACAGGCCACTTTCGCCGCCGCCTCGCCCGGCGAGAACCAGGCGACTTCACGCTCGCCCGCTTCCGGGAAAGTACGCGCGTGTTCGTGCACTTCCAGTGCATAGACCGTCGCCGCGCATTCCATCACCGTGCCCGAGGCGATCCGTTTCTCGTAGTGGAAGGTGCCCACTGGCACGGGGTTCAGTGTGCCGCGGACACCGGCCTCTTCATACGCCTCTGCCGCTGCCATCTCGGCATCCGGCACCGCCGCCTTGGGCCAGCCCTTCGGCACCATCCACTGGCCCCGCCCGCGCGTCGTCAACAGCAGCACTTCATGCCCCTCGCCTGCACGCCGCCAGCACAGCGCAGCCACCTGATGCGCCACGGGCGGGCGCAGCCAGGCACCCGTCACCAGGGCCGTCAATTCACGTTTGAGACTGAACTCGGCAGCTTTCATGACACTAATGTGACGATATTCGCCGCCTGCGGCAATGGCGCGCCTGTAGCGGCAGCGCCCATTGGCATCAGATCTCCGTGACTCCACGACGCCGGGACGTCACGGTTGTCCCTCAACGCGACGGGCTGCCCCGGTCCGGCAGCGCAAAGGCAACCAGCGAGTCGCCCTGCTTTGTGCCGAGCGAACTGTGTCCGCCTGCTGCGATCACCACATATTGCCGTCCGTCATAGTCATAGGTCATCGGTGTCGCCTGGCCGCCTGCCGGCAGGCGCCCCTTCCACAGCTCGCGTCCGGTCGAAACATCGAACGCCCGCAGGTAATCGTCCATGGTCGCGCCAATGAACACGAGCCCCCCCGACGTGATGATCGGCCCGCCAATGTTCGGCGTGCCGGTCTTCAGCGCCATGCCACCCGGCGCCAGGTCCTGAGACGTACCGATTGTCTGGCGCCAGACAATGAGCCCCGTGTCGAGATTGATTCCGGCAATCACGCCCCAGGGTGGTGGTGTGCAGGGCAGGCCCAGCGGCGACGTCAGGATGCCCCGCGACATGCCGAACGGCGCACCTTCCATCGGGGCATATTCGGCATCGTCGCTCAGTGTTTCCGTCGTGGACTCGTCGGCATTCTTCTTCGTCAGTTTCACGAAGGCCCCGATCGAACTCATGTTCACCACCAGCAGGTTGCGCGCCGGGTCGTAAGCCGTGCTGCCCCAGTTGGCGCCACCCCCCTGGAACGGATAGGCGAGCGTCCCCTGCTCGGTCGGCGGCGTGAACAGGCCATCTCGGCGCAGGCCCCTGATCTGCTTTGCGCAGGCCAGCTTGTCCCACAGCGTGATGCCGAACGCATTGCCCGGCTTCAGCGTGTTGGGCACGATATTCGGTGTCACCGCCGGGAATGGCTGCGTCGGCGAGGCCACTTCGCCCGCAACGGCCCCTTGCGGCACGGCCCGCTCCTCGACGGGCAGGAAAGGTTCGCCCGTATCGCGATCCAGCACGAACAGGAGGCCTGACTTGGTCACCTGTGCCACCACGTCATGCACCACGCCATCACGCCAGACCGTGTAAAGCCCCGGCTGGGCCGGCAGGTCGAAATCCCAGAGATCATGGTGCACGGTCTGGAAACTCCACACCACGTCCCCGGACTCGCCATTCAGGGCCACAACCGAATTGGCATAGCGATTGTCGCCGGCCCGGTTGCCGCCATAGTAATCGGGGCTCGGGCTCGATGTCGGCAGGAACACCAGGCCGCGCGCCTCGTCCACCGAGATTGTCGACCAGACATTGGCGTGCCCGGTCCGCGCCGCCGAGCCGTCCGCCCATGTCGCCATTGCCGGATCGGCCGCGTCCTGGGGTACCGGATTGAACCGCCATTTGACCTCGCCCGTGCGCGCATCGAACGCGTGCACCGTGCCGAGCGGTGCCTCTGTCCGCAGGTTGTCGCTGATCGCAGAGCCCGTGATCACCGTGTCCCCGATGATCGCCGGGGCCGATGTGATCTGGTATTCGCCCGGCCAGCGCAGGTCCATGCTCGGCTTGACGTTCACCGTCCCGCCTTCGCCAAACTCTGCACACGGCGCCCCCGTCCGGGCATCAAGCGCGATCAGCCGCGAGTCCACCGTGCCCACGTACAGCCGCGATGCGCACGCTGATCCTGATTCCGCCGCGCGGTCCTGCCAATAGGACACGCCCCGGCAGGTGAACTGGTTCGCCGGACGGCCGGTTGCATCCACGCCGGGGCTGTAGCGCCATTTTTGCGTGCCATTGCCCGGGTCGACCGCGATCACGTCCTGGAACTGCGTGCAGAAAACCAGCGATCCCTCAACGAGGATCGGTGTCGATTCAAAAGCCGCACGTTTCCTGGCCTCTTCCCGGCCTTCGAATACGCCCGTCTCGAGGGACCAGGCGATTTCCAGGTCCTTTACATTGTCAGGCGTGATCTGGGCGACCGCCGCATAGCGCGCGCCGCCCTTGTCGCCGCCATAGGCCGTCCAGCCCTGCCCCGTTCCGTCGGGAACAGGCCGCAATACCGGCGCTTCGCCCTCGATCGTCAGGTCCGGCGCCAGTCCGAGCACCGACCACATGGCCGATCCACCGATGAAACTGATCGCAATGAAGGTCCCGATCACAAGCGAAACCGTACGAAGCAGCGTGAATTTCATGTCGAGGCTCCCGAAACCAATTCCGGGATCATCAACCGGATGTTCCGGCGCCGCAAGCCGCGGGTCCGGGGCCTAGCCGCTGTGGAAATGCCCGTAAATGCGTTCGGCCAGCGCCTCATTGACGCCTTCAACAACCATCAGGTCGGCCACCTTGGCCCGTGACACGCCGCGCGCCGAGCCGAAATACTGCAGCAGCGCCTTCTTGCGCGCCGGGCCGATGCCCTCGATCTCGTCAAGCGGCGAGCGGGCAATCTCGGCCGACCGCTTGGCCCGGTGGGCGCCGATGGCCCAGCGGTGCGCCTCGTCGCGCAGGCGCTGCAGGTAGTAAAGCACAGGCGCCGTCTCCGGCAGCTTGAACGGCGCCCGCCCCGGCCGGAAGAATTGTTCCCGCCCGGCATTCCGGTCGACACCCTTGGCGATCGACACCAGTGTCACATCCTGCGGGCCGAGTCCGAGATCGGCGAGCGCCTCAAGCACGGCATTCAGCTGCCCAAGCCCGCCATCGATCAGCACGAGGTCCGGCCAGTTGCGGTCATTACCGACCGCCTTCTCCTTCAGGCCGCGCGCAAACCGTCGCCGCATCACTTCGCGCATCATGCCGTAATCGTCGCCCGGCTCGATGGTCGTGTCCTTGATATTGAACTTGCGATAGGCCTGTTTCATGAACCCGTCCGGCCCGGCCACCACCATGCCGCCGACAGCGTTCGTGCCCTGAATGTGCGAGTTGTCGTAGATCTCGATGCGTTGCGGCGGGCTGTCCAGTTCGAACACTTTCTGCACTTCGTCCAGCAGCCGCGCCTGGCTTGCCGTCTCGGCCAGTTTGCGGGTCACCGCTTCGGTCGCGCTGCGGGCCGCCTGGGTGACAAGGTCCCGCTTGGAACCGCGCTCCGGCCGGCGAATCTCGATCTTCCGGTCGGCTTTCAGTTCCAGCGCCTCAGCGATCAGTTCGCCCTGGTCGGGCCATTCATTGACCAGTATGAGTTTCGGCGCAGGCCGCTTGTCATAGAACTGCACAAGGAACGCGCCGAGCACTTCCTCCGCTGTCTCGCCGCCGTCGTGACGCGGATAGTGCGCTGTCGCGCCCCAGTTCTGCCCGGCACGGATGAAGAAGACCTGCACGCACGACACGCCGCCCTCCATGGCGATGGCAAAAATGTCCGCCTCCTCGAGGCCATCCGGGTTCACGTCCTGCGTCGCGCGCACATGCGCCAGCGCCCGGATCCGGTCGCGCAGCCGCGCCGCCGTCTCGAACTCCATCGCCTCAGCGGCGGCATCCATCTCTTCCGCCAGCCGCTTCTGCAGGTCGGCCCCCTTCCCGCGCAGGAAGTCGGCCGCCTCATCGGCCAGTGCAGCATAGTCCTCTGTCGAGATCAGCCCGACGCACGGCGCCGAACAACGCTTGATCTGGTGCAGCATGCAGGGCCGCGCGCGGGCATTGAACACGCTGTCCTCGCAGGTGCGCAGCAGGAAGGCCTTCTGCAGCGTGTCCAGCGTCTGCATCACCGCCCCGGCACTGGCGAAGGGCCCGAAATAATCGCCCTCATTATGCTTGGCGCCGCGATATTTCTTGATCTGCGGTGCCTCATGATTGCGGCGGATCAGGATATAGGGAAACGACTTGTCGTCGCGCAGCAGCACGTTGAAGCGCGGCTTCAGGCTCTTGATCAGGCTTGCTTCCAGCAGCAGCGCCTCGGTCTCGCTCTCGGTCACGACGAATTCCATCCGCCGCGTCAACGAGATCATCCGCGCAATCCGCTGCGTATGCCCGCCAAGGCGCGCATAACTCCCCACCCGTGCCTTCAGGTTGCGCGCCTTGCCCACGTACAGCACCTCGCCGCCATCGCCGAACATGCGATAGACGCCAGGCTTGCCGGGCAGGCGTTTCAGGTTGTCCTTGATGACATCCACACCGCGAATGGCTGGGACATCGGCATCATGCGAATCCATGAGTGTATAGATAGCGCCTGCCAGCCCGCCTTGCGAGGCCTAGAACCAGGCCCGCACTGTCGACATGTCCGGCACGCTCAGCGTGCCATCGAACATCCAGCCGACGCCGAAGCCCAGCACGACGATAATGATGAGCGCGAACCCGAATTCCCGCCCGGTGCTGGATGTCCGGTTCCGCTCCTTCGGTGGGCGCAGCATGAGCAGCATGAATATGAAGGCGAACAGGCACAGGCCAATCGTCCGCTCCGTGTCGCTTGCACGCGACAACAGGAGCAGCAGGTCTGCCAGACCATCCTTGGATTCCTGGACCATCGCCTCCCAAATTGGCAGGAAGGGACTGTTAACTGACTGGGTCGCCATTTTCCTACGTCCTTTGTGTCCGGAGCCGAAATGCCGCACACGTTCACGATCCCGCATCATCGCAGCTTTGGTTCAAAAACGGATAAACAAACCTGTTAAAATTGATCCATTTGGCAGAATATTGCGGCAATCGGCTGCTTGCGGGCACATTCCCTGCGTTCTGTAATATTCAGTGCGGCATGGGGGATATACTTGCCGCCGGAAGCCGCGCAGACTAATGCCTTCGCAGGTATGAAATATTTTTAATCGCCAATCCCGGAACCCAAGATCATGGCCGCAGACATCCTCCTCAGCGACGCCCTCGCGCGCGTCAAACCGTCCGCCACGATCGCGGTCACAACCAAGGCGGCAGAGCTGAGACGGGCCGGTCATGACGTGATCGGCCTTGGCGCAGGCGAGCCGGATTTCGACACGCCGGACAATATCAAGGAGGCCGCGATCCAGGCCATCCGCGACGGCAGGACCAAGTACACGCCGGCTGACGGGATTCCGGAACTGAAGGAAGCCATTTGCGCCAAGTTCGCCCGCGAGAACGGCCTCACCTACACCCCGTCCCAGGTGCATGTCGCTCCCGGCGGCAAGCCGGTCATTTACAATGCCCTTCTGGCCACGCTGAATCCCGGTGACGAAGTCATCGTCCCGGCCCCCTACTGGGTGTCCTATCCCGAGATGGTGCTGATGGCCGGCGGCGAGCCCGTCATCGTGCCATGCGGCCCGAACACGCAATACAAGCTGACCCCGGACGCCCTGGAAGCTGCGATCACGCCGCGCACCCGCTGGATCATCCTGAACTCGCCGTCAAACCCCACCGGCGCCGCCTATACAAGGGCTGAGCTGAAGGGTCTCGCCGGCGTCCTGATGCGCCACCCGCAGGTGATGGTGCTGACCGACGACATGTACGAGCACCTCGTCTACGACGATTTCGACTACTGGACGATCGCGCAGGTCGAACCCGGCCTTTATGACCGCACGCTGACCATGAATGGCGTCTCAAAAGCCTATGCGATGACCGGCTGGCGCATCGGCTATGCCGCAGGTCCGGAGAAACTGATCAAGGCCATGGCCAAGGTGATCAGCCAGACCACGTCCAACCCCTGCTCGATCAGCCAGTACGCCGCCGTCGAAGCCCTCACCGGCACGCAGGACTTCCTCGAACCCCGCCGCAAGGTCTACCAGCAGCGCCGCGACCTGGTCGTCGCCGGCCTCAATGCCTGCGCCGGCTTGCACTGCCCGACACCGGAAGGCGCCTTCTATGTCTACCCGTCCTGCGCCGGCGTCATCGGCAAGACTGCCCCTTCCGGCAAGGTCATCGGCAACGATGCAGACTTCGCCACCGAACTCCTCGAAACGGAAAAGGTCGCCGTCGTCTTCGGCGCTGCCTTCGGCATGTCGCCGGCCTTCCGGGTCTCCTATGCCACGTCGACCGAAGCGCTGACCGAGGCTCTCAGCCGGATCCAGCGTTTCTGCGCCGCCTTGGTATAGTCCACGTCGGACACGGACGGGTCAGGCGCGCCGCGGCATCCGGAACTCAAACACCGTTTCGCGCGGGTCGGACCTGGCGTCGAGACGGCCGCCATGCGCCTTGGCGATTTCGCTGGCGATGAACAGGCCGAGCCCCAGGCCCTGTTGCGATGCCTGCATTTCGCCGCGAACGAACGGCCTGAACAGGTTCCCCATGACATCGTCAGGAATCATCTCGCCGGAATTTGCCACCGACAGGACGAAATCGTCCGCCTGATCGATCGCATGCACGCGGATCGATCCACTCGTATCGCCATGCTTGACCGCATTGGACAGCAGGTTGGACAATAATTGCTGCAACCGGTCGGCGTCGCACATCACGCCTTCGGTGAAAGAGAAGGTCTCCTCGATTGTCACCCCGCGGTGCGCCAGGCGGATCTCGTCAACGGTGCGACGAAGCGAGTCCGCGAGCGCCTGCTGCGCGGCTTTTTCAAGCGAGATGCCGTCGCCCAGGCGTGACCGGGCGAAGTCCATCAGGTCGTCGATCAGGCGCGCCATTCGTGTGACGGAACCGCGCGCACTGTCGAGCACCTGGGTCGCCTTTTCCGATTGCGGTTCGCGTGACACGATACGGATTGCCGACGAAATCGCACTCAGCGGATTGCGCAGGTCGTGCCCCAGCACGGCAATGAACTGCTCGCGGAATCTGGCTTCCTCTTCCCGGCTGGACAGCGCAGACAGGTTGTCGTGATGCCGCGTGACATCTCTGGCGCTACAGTAGAACAGGCCTTCTTCCGGCACACAATTCCACGACAGCCAGCGATAGCTGCCGTCCTTGTGCCTGTAGCGGTTCTCGAACATGAGAATGGGTTCGCCCTGCTGGATGGCAACGAAGGCCTCCCGGGTCCTTGCGTGATCATCCGGGTGGACAAAATCCAGGAACATGTGCTGCTCGATTTCTGCAGGTGTCCACCCAAGCGTGGCGTACCAGGCCGGATTGGTCCCCTTGAAATAGCCTTCACCATTGAGCACACCGAGAAGCTCGGGAGTCACCAGCCATGTCCGGCTGGAGAAATTATTTGCAGTGACCAAGGGCATACGTCTTCTCCGACAGGCGCGACAAACTCTTCAGGTCGGTTCTGCATTCACTATGTTGGACCAAAGAAGAACTGACAAACTCCAGTTCCTCCCGGCGGCTTGATCCGGAACGAACCACACCATTCCTTTGCCATTGATTAGACCTATATCAAGTGAGGACAAAATAGATTGGTGTAATGGGATCAAATCACCATCTGCAACGTATGGAATGCATCTATACAGGAGACACACATGCCCATTGATATCGGCCTCAACGAAAAAGCCCGCGAATCTTCCGCCCAGGCGCTGCGCGTTCTGCTCGGCGACACCTATGCGCTTTACGTCAAGACTCATGGCTACCACTGGAACGTGACAGGGCCGCGCTTCAATTCGCTGCACACCATGTTCATGACCCAGTATACAGAGCTCTGGACCGCCCTCGACGAAATTGCCGAACGCATCCGTGCCCTTGGCCACTTCGCGCCCGGTTCCTCGGCGGAAATGATGGCGAACGCGACCATCAAGCCCGACAATGGCGTGCCGGACGCCGACGCGATGCTGGCCAATCTCGTCAAGGGTCACGAAGCGATCAGCCGCGCCGCCAAGGCAGGCCTCAAGATTGCCGAGGACAATAACGACATTGTCACCGTCGACCTGATGACCCGCCGCGCCGACATTTCGGAAAAAACGGCATGGATGCTGCGCGCCAACCTCTAGCGTCGGCGCCAGACCTGTGACAATCGGGGGGCGGCCCCTGATCTGGAGACCGCCCCTTGATTCACGCTTTTCTGACGCTGGCGCTGGTCTGCCTTGCCCTGTCGACAGATGCGTTCGCCGCCGCCCTGGCGCGCGGATCGCGCCAGCGGACGCACAATATCGGCCAGGCCGTCCGCGTCGGCGCCGTCTTCGGCCTCAGCGAAGGCCTCATGTTCCTGCTCGGCTGGGGGCTCGCCCGCAGCGTCGCGGCGTATGCCGAAGTCGTCGACCACTGGATCGCCCTCATCCTGCTTGCCGCCATTGGCGCGCACATGATCCGCGAAGGCCTTGGCGATCATCCCGACGAGGTGCCCGGCGAGCCCGCCGCACAGCAGCGCGCCTCCCCCCTTCTCACCCTCCTCACCGCAATTGGCACCAGCGTCGATGCCGCCGCTGTCGGTGTCGCCATGGCACTTGCCGGCACCAGCGCCTGGCTCGCCCTCGCCATCGGCCTCACCTCGTTCGTCATCAGCACGCTCGGCTTTTCCATCGGTCCGGCGCTCGGCGTCCGCTTCGGTCAGCGCGCCGAGATCGGCGGCGGCCTTGTCCTGGTCGCGATCGGGGTGTCGATCTTCTACAGCCACGTCACGGGAGGCTGAGTGGCAGGCAAAAAAAAAGCCCGGCAGCGAAGGATCGCGCCGGGCTTGAGTATCGGGTCCCGAAGGGGGAGGAAACGCCCAATCGGAGGAAGGATCGGGAAATGCCCGGGACCCTTGGCATGCACCCTACATAATCATTGCGACTCGCTGCGCAAGTTGCGTCGCCGCAGTTCACCCATGCATTTCTGCAGCCTTACAGAATTGGCACTACCGGTGACGCATGGGTGATTTGCGCAGGGGTTCCGTTTCCTGGGTCACGAAATCCCGGAATGCCGCAACCCGCTTGGACCGGCGCAAATCGCTCGGATAGACGAAATACAGATCGAAGATCGGCCCGATATGCTCGGGCAGCAATTTCACCAGGCGCGGCATCGCGGCCACCATGTAGTCCGGCACATCGGCAATGCCGAGCCCGGCATCGACGGCCCGGAGCATGGCGAACACGTTGTTCACCTTCAGGGCCGCTGGCCGCGGCGGGCTGTCATCACGCCCCACCCGTCTGGCAAAGCTCATCACGTGCAGCAGCGAGGCCTCGTCGCCATACGCGATGATGCGGTGATTATCGAGGTCCTGCGGGGTGCGCGGGACGCCCTTCTCCTTCAGGTATTCCGGCGAGGCGTACAGGCTTGTCGCCACCGTGCCGAGCTTGCGCTGGATCAGGTCGGCCTTGTCGGCTGCCCAGAGCCGGATCGCACATTCGGCTTCCAGTTTCAGGAGGTCGTATTCCTTGTCGTCGAGGCGCAGGTCGAGGTGAAGGTCCGGGTGCTTGCGGGCAAAGCCGCCGAGGCGTGGCACCAGCCAGGTCGAGCCGAAGGCCACCGGGGCCGACACGATCAGCTCGCCTTGTGGTGTTTCCTTCTGGTCCTTGAGCGCGGTCGTCGCCAACGCCTCTGCTGCGGCCATTTCCATCGTCGACCGGTACAGCGTGTGCCCGCTGTCGGTCATCACCAGCCCGCGGGCATGGCGCTGGAACAACGAAACGCCGAGCTGCTCTTCCAGCGCGGCGATCTGACGCGAGACAGCCGACTGCGAAATGCCAAGCCGATCGCCCGCGGAGGTCAGGCTGCCGGCTTCCGCCGCAGCATGAAATGATCTTAATTTTCCCCAATCCATGGGGAGCGCTTGTGGCGCGTCTCTGACCTTACGGCAAGTGGATATTGGGACGGATGGTGGAATTCACCGTTTATGCCTAGACTGGCACGGGCGCCCCACAAGGAGAATCGCGATGGCAGGCTCGTTCACGCTCAAACCGGTCGGCATTGTCCGCTGCGACCGGTCAGACCCGATCGATGATGACTGGGACGCCGTTCCGACCCGTATCGAACTCGATACGGCCGTGTTCGACCACGAGGCGCTGATGGGCCTCGACACGTTCTCCCATGCCGAAGTGATCTTCCTGTTCGACCAGGTGCCGGACGAGAAGATCGTGACCGGCGCGCGCCACCCGCGCGGCAACACGGACTGGCCGAAGATCGGCATCTTCGCCCAGCGCGGCAAGAACCGTCCCAATCGGCTCGGTGCCACGGTCTGCGAGATCCTGTCCGTTGACGGGACCGTCCTCCACCTCAAGGGGCTCGACGCCATTGACGGCACGCCTGTGCTCGACATCAAGCCTGTCATGTCCGGCTTCCAGCCGCGCGGGGTCTTGCGCGAACCCGACTGGGCGAAGGCGATCATGGAAACCTATTGGTAGGCTGGCGCACCCTGCAGCTTGTCGGGGTTTCGCATCATGTAGAACCAGGCAATCCGCCCGGCGCTGTCCGGCGAGAGCGTCAGCACCATGTCCACCCGCCCTCCCAGCCAGCGCACCAGTGCCGGTGCGCCATTGACCTTTGCCATCTCCAGCCGCCAGCCAACCTCGGCGCCGGATTTGCGCATCACCGACGCGAACACGGTTATGATTTCCTCCGCGCCAATCAGGGGGCGCAGCGCCGCCCGCGCCTTGCGCCCGCCATCGCTGATCGCAACGGCATCAGGCGCAAGCAACCGGGTGGCGGTCTCGAAATCCTCATTGGCGACAGCCGCCAGGAACCGGGCGATCAATTCACGCACCTGGGTGTTCGGCGCGTCGAAGCGCGGACCGCTTTCCTGCAGGCGCCTGTGCGCCCGGCTGACCAGTTGCCGGCACGCCGCCTGCGACTTTCCAAGCGTCGCCGCGATCTCGTCATATCCTGCATCGAATGCTTCGCGCAGGATAAAGGCCGCGCGCTCGGCAGGGCTCAGGCGCTCCATCGCCCACAACAATGCCAGCTCGCATTCCTGTGCGATTTCGAACCGCGCACCAGCGTCCTGCGCCTGACCGTGAAACAGGGGTTCGGGCAGCCACGGCCCCGGATAGACCTCCCGCTTGGCGCGCGCCGATCGCAGGGCATCTATCGCAATATTCGTCGCTGCGCGGCGTAACCAGGCCGCCGGATTGTCAATCGCATCAGGTTCAACTGCAGACCACCGCAACCACGTGTCCTGCACCGCATCCTCGGCGCCGGCCTGCTCACCCAGCATCCGGTAGCAGAGCGCGGTCAGCTTCGGTCGTTCCGCCTCGAAGATCGCCGTCGCCGTATTCATGACACCGTGAGCACATTCACTGATCGATCACCGAACCGCAGCCGTGTGCAGGCTGCGCCGTGACCCAGGCCGCGTTTGAACACAGGATACCACCTCCCCGTCGCTGCCGCGAACGCTGCGGCGATGACCGCCTCCTTCCCGAACCGGGCTTCGATCTCGGCGCGCAAGTCATCCGCCAGCGGATCACCGGAGATCGCCGCTTTCGCAAAGCGAAATCCCATGCCGACATCACCAGCTTCTGCATCCATGCCCTCGGCACACAGCCTCAGCTTTCCCGGGTCGCCACCCGCCTGCGTGACCATGTCGACAACCAGTTGCGCGCACGGCCCGCAATCACCGTCCAGCGTCGATGCCAGCATGGCGCCGGCAACAACCTCACCCGCCTCCGGTGGTCCGCGAAAGCCGGTCGCATAAGGGAACGCCGCCATGCGCATGCCTGCTTTCGGCGCCGCGTTGATCACGTCATGCATGTAGGCCGTGTCATAATCGTAGCGTCGGCCGAATGCGCGCGCCTGCCTGTTCAGGAACCAGCGGATCATCGACCCGCCCGCCCGGACTGAAACTGCAGGGCCGCCGTCAGGGCCAGCCAGGCCGGCACCTGGATGCCGACAAGGTTGACCAGCGCGATCTCATCGAATGGCACACCGCGCCCCAGCCAGATCCAGACATGGAACAGGGCATGGAAACAGGGCCAGGCCGCGCCGAACACGGCCGCCGTGACATCGCGCTTCCAGGCGCCCCAGCCGAGCGCCGCCGCACTGGCCAGGTAGGCCAGTGCCACATCCCGGATGAAATGCAGGTTGAACGGCCCCATCATCGCAACGCCGGGCGTGCCCTCATACCAGGCATGCGGTGCGAACCACAAATAGGCAGCGAGCACGAAATTCAGTATCGCTATCGCAAACAATATCACGCGCCACATGGGCTTTCTCCTTCTTGCTGCCTCCATGACGAAACAGCCTCCGGATTTGTGACACGGTCTGGCGGAAGGCGCCGCCCTCAGGCTGGCCGAGCAGCTTCCCGCACAGCGGCCACTTCCGGCGACGCGGCGATCCGCACGATCTCGCGCAGCAGGATATCGAGATCCTTGCGCGCCGTGCGGTGATTGGTGATGTTCACCCGGATCGCCGTGCGACCGTGCAGCTGGGTCGTCGACGGGGCGGCGATGCCCTGCTCCTGCAACTGGATGACAATCTCGTCATTCATCGCGTCCAGCACAGGGCCGGGCAGCCCATCGACGACATGCCGGAAACAGCAGATGTTCAGCGCCACGGGCGCGAGCAATTCCAGCCCCGGCGTGCTGGCAACCTGCTCGCCCAGATACGCCGCCTGATCGCAATTGCGGGTAATCATCTGCCCCAGCCGGTCGGTCCCGAACTCCGCCAGCTGCGCCCACACTTTCAAGGCCCGGAACCCGCGTGAGAGCTCCGGCCCGTATTCCACCGGCCACGGGTTGCCGCCCGCCAGCCCGCGATCCTTGGCTTTCAGGTAGTCCGGTCGGTCGGTGAAGGCCGCACGATGCAACACCTCATCCCGGATCAGGGCAAAGCCCGCATCATAATTGACGTGCATCCACTTATGGAAATCGAAGGCCAGGGAATCCGCACGCCTGATCCCGGTCAGCCGGCCCCGCACACGCTCGGACAACACGCCCAGCGCGCCGAACGCGCCATCAATATGGAACCAGAGGTTCTCGTCTTTCGCGAGATCTGCAAGCTGGTCCAGTGGATCGATCGCGCCGACATTCACCGTGCCCGCCGTGCCGACCACAACGAACGGCGTCAGGCCCGCCGCGCGGTCCTGCGCGATCGCCGCCTTCAGCGCGTCCATGTCGATCTCGAGCCGGTCATTCGCCGGAATGCGCCGCAGGGCATCCGTGCCGAGGCCGACAAGGTCGAATGCCCGCGCCACGCAGGAATGCGCCTCGGTCGACGTATAGCCGACCAGGCCATGCCCGCAGACGCCCGCCTTGCGGCTGGCAAAATCGAGGCGCGCATCCCGCGCCACCTTGATCGCGATGATCGTGGCCATAGACGTGCCGGACACGACGATTCCGCTGGCGGTCTCGGGAAACGCGAACAGTTCGCGGCACCAGCGGATCACCTGTTTCTCGACATAGATCGCGCCATGGTCGCGCCCGCCGACATTGGCATTCATCGACGAGGCCGCCATTTCCGCCAGGATGTTCGATGGCGTGCCGGACCCGTGCACCCAGCCGAAGAAGCGCGGATTGGTATTGCCGGCGCCATACGGCAACAGGGCCTCCATCCGGCCGATGACGTCATCCGTGCCCCAGCCCTCGCGGGGTAGCGGCGCCTTCAGCGTGTCCTTGATCTCGGCTGGCAGTTCGGTCCAGACGCGGCCCTGCCGGCTCGCCTGCATGCGGTCGATGGCGGCGTCCAGCATGCGCTGCGCCTGCGCGCGGAAGGCGTCCCAGTCATCGGGGTCGAGCGAGACTTGCGGTGTGGGTTCTTCATGAGACGTGTCGGTCATGTCCGTTTATTCGCCTGCTTTCACCCGACATGCAAAGCGCTTCCCGAGCGGCATGTTGCAAAACGCCCCATCCTGCTGGCCGCACGATCAGAGCCTGAGCCCGAATCTGGGGCCGATCCACGTCATCAGCAGGTAAAGCATGATCGTCAGAAGGCACCCGGCCACCAGCGACGGCCAGAAGCCCCAGCCCTGCCGCAACAGGGCCGGGATCAGCAGGAACATCGGCAACGACGGCAGGACATACCAGAACGTCGCGCTGGCATGATCGGCCATGGTCGCGACATCCGGCTTGTCGCGCCACAGCCAGATCATGCCGAGGACCGAGACCAGCGGCAGCGAGGCGACCAGCGCCCCGAACCCGGGATTGCGCTTGGCAATCTCGGACACCGCCGCGATCAGGATGCCGGAGATCAGCGCCTTGAGAATGAGATATGTCATGCCCTACTGGCTCGCCCACAATATGCGCGCGATCCACGCGATCTCGTTCGGCTTGAAACTGCGCACCGGGTAATCCGGGTTCAGCGAGGCCAGTTCCACGCTGCGCGTATTGCGCCGGGCCAGCACCTTGGCCATCACTTCGCCGCCTGTCGTCTTCGCCACGACCCGGTCGCCCGGCTTCACCTCGGCGCCCGGCGCGACGATGATCCGGTCGCCGGCGCGATAGGCCGGCTCCATCGAATCCCCACTGATCTGCAGCGCATAGACCGGCTCGTCGCCGAGGCCCGGAAACCGCACCTCTTCCCAGCTGCCGCCCACCGGGAAGCCCGCATCGTCAAAGAAGCCGTCCTGCCCGGCCTGCGCAAAACCGATCAGCGGCGCGAGCCCCCCCCGGCGCCCCTCCACAAGGGCGGCGAAATCATCAAACCCGCTGCCAACCGCTTCCAGCACGCGCGCCAGGCTTTCCGTCGAGGGCCAGCGTGGCCGCCCGTCGGCACCTTCGCGCTTGGAAGGATTGAACGCCGTCGCATCAAGCCCGGCCCGCCTGGCGAGGCCGGAGGCTGACAGGCCATGATGGGCCGCCAGCTGGTCAATCCCCCGCCAGATATCCCGATGCTGCATGGAACGCGCCCTGTCCTGTCCTGCCTCAACGGATAATAGGAATAAAACCCTATTGTCAAGCGCCTTGCCGGGCCGCCTATCGAAGCTGGACGCGCATGGACATAGACATAGTGTTCCGCGTAGGCCTCTTGCAGCCATCCGGTTTGAACCGGGCAAACACCTGTCCCTGAGAGTCCGCCATCATGTCATCACGCCTCGTCGAAGTGTTTGTCCAGGATGTCGACGTGGACGAAGCCCGCAGCATTCTCGAAAGCTGCAGCGCCCGCCTCTGGCAGGAAACCGTTCCCGATGGACGTGAAAAGTTCTCTGCCATCGTGCTCAGCCACGATGTCGAGAACCTGCTCAAGCGCCTCAGCAACGCCCTGCATGACAATGAAGGGTTCGTCGCCCTCGTCGTCGAGTTGCAGGCCGTCATCCCGCCACTGCAGGAACCGGAAGTGGCCGGAACAGACCACGGTAAACCCGTGCGTCCGCCCACCCCGATCGAGCGCTTCCTCAGCCGCGACCGGCGCAGCACCGACGAGATCTATGATGATGTTGTCGATTCCATCGCCCTGACGCCGGAATACCTGATCACGGTCATCCTCTCGGCCCTGATCGCCGCGCTGGGCATGCGCAGCGGCCAGACGGCCATCGTCATCGGCGCCATGGTCATCGCCCCCCTGCTCGGCCCCACCCTGTCCCTCGCCCTCGCCGCCACTGTCGGCAACAGCGCCCTCGCCTGGCGCGCCGGGCGCACGCTCCTTGTCGGTGCCGTCAGTGTGCTGGTGTTCACCACCCTGCTCGGCCTGGTGATCGACTTCGATCCACGCACGCCGGAACTCTACAACCGCACAATCGTGCATCTCGGCGACATCGCCCTGGCCCTTGCCTCCGGTGCGGCCGGCGTGATGGCCCTCAACAAGGGCGCCTCGGCATCACTGGTCGGCGTCATGATCGCCGTCGCCCTGGTGCCGCCGCTTTCCGCCGCCGGGCTCTATTTCGGGCAGGGCGATATCGAACTCGGCCTGCGCGGCCTGTTCCTGTTCGCCACCAACCTTGTCTGCATCAACATCGCAGGCATCGCGGCCTTCCTGCTGCAGGGCCTGCCGCCCAAACGCTGGCGCATCACGGCCAGCGTGCTCGGCGTGTGGATCGCCATCCTGCTCGTCTTCATCGCCATGATCACCGGGCGCATCGTCCTCGGCGTCGCCTGGACGGGCTAGAGCCGCCACCGCGCACCGTTCGCCACATCCGGCACCAGGCTTTTGGCCGACACGGCAAACACCCGCTCGCCGCCCAGCGCGAACGCCATCAGGCCCTCCGGGAACAGTGGCGCAAAGGCCGCGTCCAGCACATTCAGGCCGCCTGTAAGCGCGCCCATGGCGGGCATCACCAGCCGCGCCCCGTCGCTGGCAAAACAGCGTCGCCGCACCATGCGCCCGCGCCCTTTCACCTTCGCCGCCGGATGCAGGTGCCCGGCAATCTCGCCCGCCTCGCCGGTCGGCTCGTGCCGGAATACGAGGTGGCCGATCCGCAGCGACTTCGCCGCGCGTCCACCAAGATGCGCCGGCGGATCGGGATCATGGTTGCCCTCCACCCAGACCCAGTCATGCGCCCCGGTCAGCGCCTGGATGCGCGCCGCGTAGGGGGCTGGCAGGCGCAGCTCGGCGGCCCGGTCATGGAAACTGTCACCCAGCGAAATCACGGTGCGGGGCGAAAGGGCCGCGCACAGCCGCTCCACCACATCCAGTGTCGCGGCCGTGTCATAAGGTGGCAGCATCTGGCCGCGGGCCGCATAGGCGCTGCCCTTTTCAAGGTGCAGGTCGGACACGACGAGCACCCGCTCGGCAGCCCACCACAGCGCCCCTTCCGGCAGCGGCAGCAGCATCTCGCCACCAATGTGCAACAGCGTTTCGGACGGGCGGGTGGCGGCAGCGGTCATGCAGGTGAAACTGGACCGGGCGGCGGGGCGGGTCAAATCCTTGTTCCACATCCTGAGAACGCTCGGGGCTGAACGTCGCCCGGTGGCGCCAGCAACGCCCGGTCCCCAACAATCACCTGTCTTTACATGGTTTTAAGCTTGTTTTCCTACAACTGGCGGACGCGACAGAAAATAACAAACCGTGATGGAGTCGTATGCAATGGCCGAATCTGCGCTCTCCGCGAGTGATGCCCTGGGCATTGCGCAGCGCGTGGGCCAGTGGCTGTTCGACCTGCTGCCGGTCGGCACCGGCGACCGTACGCACTGGACGGGTCTCGCCGCCTTCCTCTTTCTCGGCACACTTGTTTATGCCTTCAACCGCAAATCCATCCGCGAGAAAGGCTTCACCGGCCTTGCCGCCTACCTGACGCCAGCGCGCATCTACCTGTCCCGCTCGTCCTTGCTTGATGTAAAGGTCTTCCTGGCCAACAAGTTGTTCCAGCCCCTGCGGGCCGTGGTGTCGCGCGGGGTGCAGTTTGTGATCGTGGCATTCGTCGCCGACGCGGTCGGCACCGGCCTGCATCCCGGTACTGACGGCACGCTTCCGGTGCCCATGCTGTTCCTCGCGGCCTTCGTCGCAGCGCTCGCCGCAGATTTTGCCTATTACGTCACGCACCGCTTCCATCATGAAAGCCCGCTGCTGTGGCCGTTCCACAAGTTGCACCACAGCGCCGAGCACCTGACGATACTCACCGCCAAGCGCAACCACCCGGTCTTTGACCTGCTGCTCGACCTCGTCGCAGCACTGTTCATCGCGCCCGTCATCGGCGTGATCTACGGGCTTTTCGGCATGTTCGACATCGCCACCCTGTTCGGGATCAGCGTGTTCTTTGCCGTGTTCAACCTTGCCGGCGGCGCGCTCCGCCACTCTCACATCTGGCTCGACTACGGCCCGGTGCTCGACCACATCTTCATCAGCCCGGCCCAGCACCAGGTCCATCATTCCCTGGACCCGAAACACCATGACAGGAATTACGGCCTGATGTTCGCCCTCTGGGACTGGGCCTTCGGCACGCTGTACATTCCGCAAGGCCGCGAACAGCTGCGTTACGGCGTTGCCGACGCCAATGGCCACCCGGAACCGCAAGTGCACACCTCGCTCGTCACGGCGTATGCCGTGCCCTTCACTGAAGCGGCACACGTGCTGCGCCAGTCCGCCCGCCCTGCCCCTGCCGCCAAGGCAGGGCTCGCGAAATGACGCGCGGCTTTTCCCTCTATCTCGATGCGCTGCGCTTCCTTGCGGCGCTGGTCGTGTTCGCCTCGCACATGGGGTATGCCCGCTTCACCGGCGGCAACATGCAGTGGATCCGCGACCTCAATCTTGGCAGCGACGCCGTCGTGGTCTTCTTTGTCCTGTCCGGGTTCGTGATCGCCTACACGACCTTCGCCCGCAACCGTGGCCCGGCTGCCTATGCCGAGGCCCGCTTCGCCCGCCTCTATTCGGTGATCATCCCGGCGCTGGTCCTGACCTTCGCCCTCGACACGCTCGGCACGTGGATCGAACCGGCCGCCTACGCAGGCTGGTGGTACAATGGCGAAGACCGCGCCGGCCAGCTGGCGCAGGCAATGACGTTCACGACGCAGGTCTGGTTCGACGCAACCCGCGTCGGCTCGAACGGCCCTTTCTGGTCCGTCGCCTACGAGGCCTGGTATTATGCCGGGTTCGGAGTCGCCGTGTTCTGCCGCGGGCGTGTCCGGGTCCTGCTGCTCCTGCTGATGGCGGCGATTGTCGGCCCGCGCGTCCTGCTGCTGGCGCCGTGCTGGCTGCTCGGCGTCCTGTTGCAGCAGGCGGTTCACAAGGGCCACGCGCAGGCCCTGTCGAGAGCAACCGGCTGGCTGCTGGCCGTGGTCCCGTGGATCCTCTACGCTGGCGCGCAGGCAATTCACCTGCCCACCCGCCTGGCCAACCTGACCTATATCCTGCTTGGCAAAGTCGCACCGCCGAATTCCATTCTCGGCTTTTCCGATGAGTTCATCTGGAACTTCCTGATCGCCGTCCTGATGGCCCTGCATTTCCTCGGCGTGTACCGGCTTGCGCGGGAAGCCACCTGGATCAGTGCCCGTGCCGAGACGGCGATCCGCTGGGCGGCCGGCGCGACCTTCTCGCTCTACCTGTTCCACTATCCGATCCTGACATTCCTGCACGGCCTGCCGGGCTATGACAGCGCCAGCGTGCTGCACCCCGCCCTGATGGCCACCGCGGCGCTGATCGCCTGTTTCGCCCTTGCCGAGATTTCGGAACGGCGCCTGGGTGCATGGAAGCGCCTGGTCCATGCCGTGTTCCGGCATGTTTCAGCCTGGACGGCGGGTCCGGCGGTCATCGCCAAGCGCCCGTCCTGATCTAGTCCCGCATCGCATCGCGCACGAGGTCGGCCTCCGCCTCGCCCAGCACAGCGTCCTGCGCTGATGCACCGAACACCGGCTCCCGGCCCATTTCCAGCATCACCGGCACGGCGAACGGGCTGATACGGTCGAGCGTCTCATGATCGATCTTGCCGCGAATGCGCACCAGCATGTCCGACAGACGCCGCACATCCAGCAGGCCGGTCGCCGCATCCTGCCGCGCCGCCTGGAGCAGTATATGGTCCGGCTCGTGGCTGCGCAGCACGTCATAGATCAGGTCGCTGGAGAAACTGATCTGGCGCGAGTTCTTTTCCTTGCCCGGCAGGTTGCGCGCAATCAGGCCCGACACCTGCGCGCAATGCGCAAAGGTCCGCTTCATCAGCGCACTCTCGTCCAGCCATGCTTCGAGATCGTCACCCATCATGTCCGGGTGGAAAAGATCGCCCATGTCCAGCCCGCTCATGTCGTCCATCGCCCAGACAGCCAGCGCGTATTCGCTCGCCACGAAGCCCAGCGGCTTGGCCCCCATCCGCTCCAGTCGCCGCGTCAGCAGCATGCCCAGCGTCTGGTGCGCCAGCCGCCCCTCGAACGGATAGCAGACCATGTAATGCCGCTCGCCGCGCGGGAAGGTTTCAACCAGCAAATGATCCGGTGGCGGAATGCTTGAGCGGCGCACCTGCACTGCGAACCACTCCCGCACCGGCCCGGGCAGCGCATCCCACTGCGCCGGGTCATGGATCATCTGGCGCACCCGTTCGGCAAGGAACGTCGTCAGCGGAAACTTCCCGCCATTATAGGAGGGTATCGCCGGCTTCTCACCCACCGCCCGAACGGTGAGAACGTCGAGGCCCTCGACGCCGATCAGGCGCAACACTTCGCCGCCGAACAGGAACGTGTCGCCGGGCACCAGCGTTGAAATGAAATATTCCTCGATCTCGCCCAGTTTTCGCCCGGCCCGCACCGTTCGCTTTTCCCCGACCGCTGCCGCCCCCTTCCCCACGAAATTGGCCAGCCGCACCGACAACTGCACGGCCTCGACAATCGCCCCGACATTCATCCGGTGCTGCTGCGCATCCTGCGCCGTGCGCGCCACCCAGCGCCCGTCCGGCCGCCGCACGATCCGGTGGAACCGGTCATAGGTCTTCAGTGCATAGCCCCCGCTCGCCACGAAATCGACGATCCGCTCGAAGGTCTCCCAGTCGACGCCCGCATAGGGCGCGGCGCGCACGATCTCGTCGTACAGGGGCGCCAGTTCGAACCCGTCGCCGCAGGCCCGGCCCATGACATGCTGCGCCAGCACGTCGAGCGAACCTTGCCGCAGGCCGTCGCCGTCAATCTCCCCGGCTTCCACGGCCGCCTCGGCCGCACGGCATTCGAGCACTTCGAACCGGTTGGTCGGCACCAGAACGGCCCGGCTCGCCTCGTCCATCCGGTGGTTCGCCCGCCCGATCCGTTGCACCAGCCGCGCCGCGCCCTTCGGCGCGCCCATCTGGATCACGAGGTCCACCTCGCCCCAGTCGATGCCCAGGTCGAGTGTCGAGGTGCAGACCACGGCCTTCAGCTGCCCCGCCGCCATCGCCGCCTCCACCCGCACGCGCTGGTCCTTCGCCAGCGACCCGTGGTGCAGCGCGATCGGCAGGTTGGCGTCGTTCACCCGCCACAGTTCCTGGAACATCACCTCGGCCTGGCTCCGCGTGTTCACGAACACCAGCGCCATTTTCGAGCGCTTGATCGCCTCGTACACTTCCGGCACCGCGAACCGTCCGGAATGGCCTGACCACGGGATGTGCTCGCGCGAGACCAGGATATCCACCTCCGCCGACACGCCCCCCTCGGCGCGGATGATGCGGGCATCCGGCGCCAGCCACCGGGCCAGTTCCTCCGGTTCCTTCACGGTCGCCGAAAGGCCGATGAAGCGGCAGGCCGGGGCCCAACCGCTGAGCGTTGCAAGCCCCAGCGCCAGCAGGTCCCCGCGCTTGGAGGCTGCCATCGCGTGCACCTCGTCGACGATCACGCATTTCAGGTCAGCGAAGAAATCCCGGGCATGGTCCGACGCCACGAACAGGGCGAGCTGTTCCGGTGTCGTCAGCAATATGTCGGGCGGATTGCGCCGCTGGCGCTGGCGCACATGGCTCGGCGTGTCGCCCGTGCGCGTCTCGATCCGTATCGGCAGGCCCATGTCGCCAAGCGGCGCCATCAGGTTGCGTTGCACATCCACCGCCAGCGCCTTCAGCGGCGATATGTACAGCGTGTGCAGCGCCGGAATGCCGGTGTTCGATGCGCGCGCCTTCTCCTTCAGTTCGATCAGGCTGGCCAGGAAGCCTGCCAGCGTCTTGCCCCCTCCCGTCGGCGCGATCAGCAGGGCGCTCTGGCCCTCCAGCGCCGCCTCGGTCAGCGCCAGCTGGTGTGGCCGCGCCTGCCAGCCACGCGCGGCAAACCAGCCCGCGAAGGGGTCCGGCAGGGTAAACACGGGGGCGGCGCTGTCCGGCATGGCAGGCCCAGCCTAGCCCAGGCAGGCAGGCTTGCCTTCCCCCGTCATCGCAGCGTGCCTACTGCCCGAAGCGCTGCTTGATGCGTTCCTTGTAGGGCAATTTCGCCTCGGCCTCTTCCGATTCCGCTTCGGCCGTGGCGAGCTGCGCGGCGCGCTCATCCTCGGCGGCCTGCAGGCCCAGCAGCACGTCGCGCGTGAAGCTGTTGATGTCGAACCGTGCGCCGCCGTTCACGTCATAGCCGCGCCGCACGATGATCGCATTCATTGACGGCACGATGACGACATACTGGCCGCGATTGCCTGCCATGTAGAACGTGCCTTCCGGAACGCCGGCCGCATCATTCATCAGCCAGAACTGCGCGCCATAGCCGGGGCCGGTTGCAGGTTGCACAGGGGCGGGCGTGCGCACGAATTCAGCCCAGCCCTCCGGCAGAAGGCGCTCATTGCCCCACATTCCATCCTGCAGGTAAAGCTGGCCGACGCGGGCCAGGTCACGTGCCGTCGACCAGACCTGGCTCGACGCGATGAAGTCGCCGTTCCAGTCGATTTCCATGGTCGTGTGCACCGCACCGATCTTCGTCAGCAGCTTTTCATACGGGAAGCGATGGAAGGCATCATCATCCTTGAGGGCTTCGCGGAACGCCCGCATCGCGATCAGGGTGTCGTCATTGGCATACTTGAAGCGCGTGCCGGGCACGGCCTCCAGCACCTTGCCTGCGGCCTGGTCGACCACGCGTCCGCCACCGAAATAGATCCGGTCGGTACGCGAGCCGCTCTCGCCGCTGTCCAGCCCACTGGCCATGTGCATCAGGTTGCGGATCGTGATCGCCCGGCGCGGGTCGGCGCCATTGTTCCAGGCCGAGATCACTGCCGGATAATCGATATCGATATGCCCGTTGCGCCGCGCGACGCCGAGGATCGTCGCGGCAATCGACTTGCCGGCCGACCATGTCCGCTGCGGGGTCTCGTGATCGATGCCCCGCGCATAGCGTTCGGCGACGATCTGGCCGTCACGCACGACCACGACGGCGCTGGTGCGCGTGCCATTGCCATAGGTCCGCTCGTCAAAGGCCGACGAGACCGGCAGGTCCAGCCGTTCGGCCTCTTCAGTGCGCAACGAGACCTTGACGTTCGCGCCGATGGCACTGCCACGGTCCTCGCTCGGGACAATCGGCCATGTGGTGAAATGCGGCAGGTAGGCGATCGCGCCCTCACCGGCCCCGATGGGCAGCTGGGTGCAGCCATATCCGGGCCGCCAGGCGGCAATGCGCGGCGGCATGTCAGGCGAATAGGTCACCGAAACCGTCTTCATCGCAGTGTCGACCCTGACAGGCGGCAGGCGGTCATAGGCGCGCTGGTAGTCCTGGTAGATCCCGTCGAGTTCGTTGTCCTCGATCTCGGCCAGCGTCTGGCCTGCAGTGAACAGGCCCGAACAGGTGAACGCAGCCTTCCAGCCAGCGGCAAGGGCCGAATCCATTTCGTCGGTATTGCCACCCTCCTGGGCCAGGGCGGGCACCGCACTCATCGCGAGCACGGCAAGGGATACGATCACGGCAGACATGGCACGCATGGGTCAATTCTCCTCTGACGGGTGCACCATATGGGCATGATTCCGTGTCGCAAGTGTGGCGCGGCAGTTCCAGGCCTGGCAATCCGCCACCACCGCTGAAACAAGAAAGTGAAGTCCGCGGGCCCCCTGCGCGCTGGACACGTCGCTGAATTGCGCGAATATGCCCTCCTGCCTACGAGCGTTAATGAATTGGCAGGCAAACCGACTCCGGTCCGCATCGCGACTCCACGCCAGGCCGGCCAGGTCCGGCATCGCCAGTCCCGGTTGCCATGATCGGCAGACATGGGTGGAGAAAACATGACCAGCTTCAAACTCAACGGAAAACCGTTCACGATCGACACCGATCCCGACACGCCCCTGCTCTGGGTAATCCGGGACGAAGCCAACCTCACCGGCACCAAGTTCGGTTGCGGCATTGGCCAGTGCGGGGCCTGCACGGTCCATGTCGGTGGCGTGGCCATCCGATCCTGCATCACCCCGGTCAGTTCCGTCGACGGCGAAGACATCACCACGATTGAAGGCCTTGATCCGAACAGCGCGCACCCCGTCCAGGTCGCCTGGCAAGACCTGCAGGTACCGCAATGCGGCTACTGCCAGTCGGGCCAGATCATGCAGGCGGCTGCAGCGCTCGCCGAAAACCCGGACATGTCGGACGCCGATATCGACTCGATCATGACCGGCAACCTCTGCCGGTGCATGACCTATACCCGCATCCGGACGGCCGTGCGCCAGGCTGCCAACGCCATGAAGGGAGGCTGAGACCCATGTCACGCTTCACACGCCCATCCGATGCCGCCCCGACCGCTCTCTCGCGGCGCGGCTTTCTCATCACCACCGCCGGCGGCGGCCTCGCCTTCAGCTTCCTCACCGCCTGCGGCGCGAAAGACGCCCCCAGCGACGCAACCACGATCGATGCCGCGCCCTATGCGCCCACACTCTGGTTTTCCCTCGGCGCCGACGGAATCGCCACGATCAACATCATCCGCGCCGAAATGGGCCAGCATGTCGGTACGGCGCTCGCGCGGATCCTCGCCGACGAGCTTGAAATCCCGTGGGACAATGTCCGCATCAAGCAGGTCGACACCGATCCGAAATGGGGTCTCATGGTCACCGGCGGCAGCTGGTCTGTCTGGCAGACCTTCCCGATCTATTCGCAGGCCGGTGCGGCCGGACGCACGGCGCTGATCGAGGCCGGCGCCGCCGCCCTCGGCGTCGATGTCGCTACCTGCACCGCCAGCAACGGGGAAGTCATCTCCGGCGGCAAGAAGATCAGCTATGCCGACATCGTCAGCAAGGGCGTCACCAGGACGTTCACGCCCGACGAACTGGCGGCGCTCCCCGTCAAGCCCGCCGCCGACCGCCGCCTGATCGGCAAGCCGGTCATGGCGCGCGACATCAAGGAAAAGACCAACGGCACGGCCCTCTACGGCATCGACGCCAAGGTCGACGGCATGGTCTATGCCCGCCCCATCATGCCGCCGACGCGCAATGGTTCGAAAGTCAATTCCGTCGACGACAGCGCGGCGAAAGCGGTCAAGGGCTACCAGCAGAGCCTCGTGATCGACGACCCGTCCGGCACCGTGACAGGCTGGGTCATGGTGATCGCCGACACCTATCCGGCGGCCATCAAGGCAGTTGACCTCGTCAAGGTCGACTGGACCCCCGGCCCGACAGCCAAGGTCTCCGAAAAGCAGATCCAGGATCATGCCAGCAGCCTGCTCGACGATCCGTCGCAAGGCGCCATTCTCGACACCGGCGTGACCGACACGACGGCCGCCTTCGCCGCCGCAGCGACCAGGGTGGAAGCCACCTACACGACCGGCACGGCGCTCCACATGCACCTCGAACCCGTCAATGCGCTGGCCTTTGAAAAAGACGGCGTGATGGAAATCCACACCGGCAACCAGTGGCAGAGCCTTGTATTGCCCTGGCTGGCAACGGCGCTCGGCATGCCCGAAGACAAGATCGTCATGCGCACCTACCGGCTCGGCGGCGGTTTCGGTCGCCGGCTGAACGGCGACTATGCCGTGCCGGCCGCCCTCGCCGCCAAGGTGCTCGGCAAGCCGGTCAAGATGGTGCTCACCCGCGAGGACGATACCCGCATGGACTCCGTGCGCTCGCCCAGCGTCCAGCGGCTGCGGCTGGCGGCTGACGCCGACGGCAAGGTCACCGGCATGGAACAGCATGTCGCCGCCGGTTGGCCGACCCAGGTCATGGCCCCCTTCTTCATGCCCAACGGCACCAATGGCGTCGCCTATGACCCGTTTGCCATCAGCGGCGCAGACCATTGGTACACAGTCGGCGCCCACCGCGTCCGGGCTGTCTCGAATGATCTCGCCAACAGCGCGTTCCGGCCGGGCTGGCTGCGGTCGGTCGGCCCCGGCTTCACCAACTGGGCGCTCGAAAGCTTCATGGACGAGGCCGCCCACGCACTGGGCAAGGACCCGGTCGAATTCCGGCTCAGCCTGCTCGACGGTGCCGGCCTCAATGCCGGCTCGGCGCCCAACGCTGTCGGCGGCGCGCTGCGCCAGGCCGAAGTCGTGCGCCGCTGCGCCGCCAAAGCCGGCTGGGGCAAGCCACTGCCGGCCGATACCGGGATCGGTCTCGCGACCAGTTTCGGCCAGGAGCGCGGGATGCCAACCTGGGTTGCCTGCGCAGCGCAGGTTCATGTCGATCGCACCAGCGGTCGCGTCACGGCCGAGAAGCTGACCCTGGTGGCCGATGCCGGCACCATCGTCGATCCTGACGGCGCGCTGGCCCAGATGCAGGGCGCGTCGCTCTGGGGCCTCTCTCTTGCACTGCACGAGGGCACGGAGTTCGTGAACGGACAGGTCAAGGACCTGAACCTCGGCCCCTACACGCCGCTGCGCCTCGCCGACGTGCCGGACCTCGACATCAGTTTTGTCGACAGTACCGAAGTCCCCGTGGGCCTCGGCGAGCCGGCGACCACCGTCGTCGGCCCGGCGATCGGCAATGCGATCTTCAATGCCGTCGGCGCGCGCCTGCGCCACATCCCGATCAAGCCGTCCGCTGTCCTGGCCGCGATCTAGGCGGCCAGCCTGCCGAACGGATGCAAGGGGAAACGGGGCCAGTGCGAGCCCGTTCGCACGTTAGCGGGTTGCGGCCCCATGCAGGGCCAGGCCCTTGGCGACGGCGCCGAAGCGGTCATTGGCTGACAGGGCGGCATTGCTGAATCGCCCTGCCAGCCGTTCCTGCACCAGCGGGATGAAGGTGGACCCGCCCACCATGACGATGTCGGTGATCTGGTCGGGCGCCACACCCGCCCGCGCAAGGCAGTCCACCGCCACCGCGTCCATCCTGGTCACGGCACTGTCAATCAACTCTTCGAACGTCTGGCGTTCGACCAGCCGCTCCAGATGCGCCTCGGGCGTATCATAGACGAATGTCTGCTGTTGCGTGTCGCTCAGGCCGATCTTGATCTGCTCGGTGCGCTTGGCATAGGTGTGCGCCTCGTGGTTGTGCACGAGATGGTCGAACGCCCGGATCGCCTTGCTGTTCGGGCTGTTCAGGATCATCCAGCTGATCTGTTTCCGGATGTCGCGTGTGTACAGCTTGTTCAGGCTCTTCCAGTCCGACAGCGTCGCATACGGCGTCGAGGGGGCCGGCAAGTTGTTCAGTTCCAGCGTCTCCCAGTTCCCGAACAGGCGGGAGAGTTCGAAAAAGCTCAGCTGGTGATCGAAATCATTGCCGCCGACATACAGGCCCGCGCTGCCCAGCACATCGAACCCGGAATTGTCCGGCGATATGCGCACGACCGAGAAATCAGACGTGCCGCCGCCGATATCGACCACGAAGATCAGCTTTTCCCGTCCGCTCGGGAACGCCACAGACCGTGCCGCCGCCACCGGCTCGTCAAGGAAGGCGACACGCGCAACGCCCGCCTCGTGCAGGCAGGCTTCCAGGATGGTCTGGGCGCGCCTGTCCAGGTCGGCATGCTTGTCGTTGAACGACACCGGACGGCCCTGGATCACGGAGTCGACGCGCTGGCCCGTCAGGGCCTCGGCATCGGCAATCACCCGGCGCAGGAAATGTGCGATCACATCGCGGAACGGCAGCCGCCGGCGGCCCACTTCCGTCGTCTCGTCAATCAGGGACGAGCCCAGCACCGACTTGATCGAGCGCATCAGCCGGCCATCCTCGCCTGACTCGTATGCGGCCACGGCCTGCGACCCGATGGCGTACTCGCCGGACTCCGATCCGTAAAACACCGCCGTCGGGATCGATGTCGTCTCCGGCTCGAGCGCGATCAAGGTGGTTCCGTCCGGGCCGCAAAAGGCGATGGACGTGTTCGACGTGCCGAAATCGATGCCAATTTGCATGGGAGCAGCCCTTGATGCGAAATGCGGCCCCGTCGCCTAGCCCACTTGGGCGCAAAGCGAAAGGGACCGTGTCTGCCCCCTTCCCCCACCCGCACCAGCGCCTACACTCCGCGCATGCTCCGCCCCGACCTCCTCCTCCAGCCGACACCCAAGGGCCTCTACTGCCCGCCGGGAGACTTCTACCTGGACCCCGTGCGCGGCGCCGTTGACCGCGCCGTGATCAGCCATGGCCATTCCGATCATGCCCGCGGCGGCCATGGCAAGGTGCTCGCCCATCCCGACACGCTGGCCATCATGGCCTGCCGCTATGGCGCCAGTTTCGCGAAGGCGACACAGGCGCTGGACTATGGCGAACCGGTCAGCATCAACGGCGTCACCGTCTGGCTTTCCCCGGCCGGCCACATCCTCGGGTCGGCCCAGGTCGTGCTGGATTACAAGGGCCTGCGCATGGTGTTCACCGGCGACTACAAGCGCCGCTTCGACCCGACCTGCGCCAGCTTCGAGCCCGTCACGAATACCCATGTGCTGATTTCCGAAGCGACATTCGGCCTGCCGGTCTTCCGCCATCCCGATACAGGCCGCGAAATCGAGCGCCTGCTGCACAGCCTCGCCACCTTCCCCGAGCGGACGCATTGCGTCGGCGCCTATTCACTCGGCAAGGCCCAGCGCGTGATCCGCCACCTGCGCCTCGCCGGCCATGACGCGCCCATCTACATCCATTCCAGCCTCGAAAAGCTCTGCGCGCACTACCAGTCCGTCGGCATTGACCTCGGAGTGCTGGTCACCGTGCCAGCGGGCGAACAGGCGAAAGCCGCGCGGGAAGCCTGTCGCGGCCAGGTCGTCGTCGCCCCGCCCGGCAGTTTCGAGGGCAAGTGGGCGCAGAATTTCCCCGATCCGGTCATCGCCTTCGCATCCGGCTGGATGAGTATCAAGCAGCGGGCAAAACAGCGCGGCGTGGAGCTGCCACTGGTGATCTCGGACCATGCCGACTGGGACGAGCTGACCCGGACGGTGCAGGAAGTGAACCCGTCCCAACTCTGGGTGACCTATGGCCGCGAGGACGCGCTGGTACGCTGGGCCGAGCTGGAAGGCCGCCGTGCCCGGCCCCTGCGCCTTGTCGGCTATGACGAAGAGGTCAGTTGACCGCACGCCCCGGATGCGGCCTTTAGGAGGGACATTGGTGCTTTCAGAGGGGACGAAATGAAACGCCCGGTTCTATTTGCGGCCGCCGCCGCGCTACTCGCACTGTCAGCCTGCGACGCCGTTCGTGTGCCGGGCGTCAACCCGGTCGAGGAAGAGTCCGCCGATCCGGTCGCCCAGCTGCCCGACGACATTTTCGACGAGGATGTAGCCAATTCTGTTGAAGTCGTGCCTGAAGCCCCGGCAACCGTGGCCGCGGCCCCCGAGCCGGCAGCCGCAGAAACAGTTGAAGCCGCCGCGCCCGCTTCGGATACCCCCCTCGCCGACGAAACCGGCACGGATACCGATGCTGATGCCAGTGTCGATGCCGGTACAGATGCAGATGCTGATGCCAGCGGCGAGCCCAGCGCCGTTGACGACGCAAGCCTGCAGCCTGAATCCCTCCCCGCCCTCGCCCTGACCGTCGACACGCCCCTGCCAACCCTCGCGTCCCTCAATGCCGGCCGCTGCGGCCTGCCCGCTGGCGCCGCGCCGACACCGACCGTCGCCTCACTCGCCGGTGCGCCAGCGGCGGCTGACAGCACCGCCGCGCCCTCCGCCGTCAACGGCCTCGCCGCCAGCCTTGCGAGCTTTCCGGGCATCGTGAAGCTGGAACCGCGCGGCCCCGGGCCCAACGGCACGATCCTGTCCGGCCATTGCAGCGCCACCCGCATCGCGCCCAACTGGTTCGTCACGGCGGCCCATTGCGTCGATGACCCGTATGACGAGCTGCGCATCATCGGCGACGCGGAAAACCTGCGCAGCCCGCTCGCCAAGGTCACCTCCGGCAAGACGGCCGTGTGCCATGCCGGCTACAAGGGCACTGCCACCGGCTATGCCAATGACATCGCGCTGATCCGCCTCGACGACGACCAGGTCGCCCCGATCGCGGACGTGCCGATCGCCACCTATGGTCCCACCCTGCTGACGCTGGCCCCCGCCAATTACCCCACATTCGACATGGCCGGCTGGGGCATCACCCATTATGGCGGCCAGCTCTCGAACGCCCTCCTCACCACCACGCTGGCCAACAGGGCCGACGGCCCGGCGGTGATCGACGTGGCCAGCGCCGGCGGGGCCGGCCCCTGTGTCGGTGACAGCGGCGGGCCGCTCTATGTCACCGAGGCGGACGGCACCCGTACGGTTGTCGGCGTGCTCTCGGTCGTCGAACAGAACCGCACGACCGGGGAATTCTGCGCCGGCGACTATAATGGCCGCTACACCAACCTGCAGGGCTATATGGGCTGGATCACCTCTGTCATGGCCCTGTGCGACGCCCGCACGGACCATTGCAGGTAGGCAGGCCTAGATCCCGACTTCCAGCATCTTCTGGTAAGCTGGCCGCGCCTGCATCTTCGTGAGCCAGGCCTTGGTTGCCGGGCGATTTTCCAGCGCGCCCATGCTGTCAGCCATCTGGATCTGGAAGCCCATCAGGCAGTCGGCTGCCGTGAACCGGTCGCCCGCGAAGTAGGGATATGTCGCAAGGTGCGCCTCGATGACGCCAGCTGCCTTCTCGCGCTCGGCCGCCATCATTGCGGTGACCGGGCTGTTTGTCATGTCGACATTGCGGAAATAGACCTGCAACAGGCCCGGCAGGAACACGGCCCCCTCGGCAGCGTGAATCCACTCCAGGTAACGCGGGAATTCCGGCGAGTTGGGGCGCGGGTGCAGCTGGAAGGCCGTGTCGTACTTGCCCATCAGGTATTCGGCGATGGCGCCCGTCTCCGCGATGACGACCCCGTCATCCTCCAGCAGGGGTGACTTGCCCATCGGGTGGATCTTCAACAGGTCCGGCGGCGCAAGGTTGGTGGTCTCGTTGCGCTTGTAATGGACGATTTCGTGCGGCACGCCGAGTTCGGCGAGCAGCCAGACGATCCGCTGCGAGCGTGAAGCATTCAGGTGGTGGAGCGTGAGCGTCATCGGCTGGTATCCCTTGCGGTTTTCATTTTGCGTTCACGATCTTGAACGAGGCGCTGTCATGCAATGTGTTTGGCCTTATGTATGGCCTGATGCAAGCCTTTGCCGACCTGCTCGACCGTCTGGTCCTGACGCCGTCCCGCAACGGCAAGCTCCGCCTCATGATGGCCTATTTCGCCGCTGCCCCGGACCCGGACCGCGGCTATGCCCTCGGCGCCCTCACAGGCGACCTCGACATTCCCGGCGTCAAGCCGGCCATGATCCGCGACCTGATTGCGGACCGGATGGACGCCGGCCTTTTTGCGATGTCCTACGATTACGTTGGCGATCTTGCCGAAACCGTCAGCCTCGTCTGGCCCGGAGACCGGCGTGCGAACCGCCCGCCGCCCCTGTCGGACATCGTCGAGACCCTGTCGGGCGCCAGCCGCGCCGAGGCGCCGGGTCTCGTGGCGGGCTGGCTCGACGATCTCGACACGACCGGACGCTGGGCCTTGCTGAAACTGATGACCGGCGGCCTGCGCATCGGCGTCTCGGCCCGGCTCGCGAAACTTGCCCTGGCCCAGTTCGGCGAGAAGGACGTGACCGACATCGAGGAAATCTGGCACGGCCTTGCCTCGCCCTATGAAAGCCTGTTCGCCTGGCTGGAAGACCGCGCCGAGAAGCCGGCGCCGGACATCGCCGCCCCCTTCCGGCCCGTCATGCTCGCCCACCCGCTGGTGCCCAAGGCCGACCGCGGCAATCCGGACGCCCTCGACCCCGCGCTGATCCGGCCGGACACGTTCGCAGCCGAGTGGAAGTTCGACGGCATCCGTGTCCAGGCCTCGGCCGAACGCGGCACACGGCGCATCTACACCCGTACCGGTGACGATATTTCCCGCACCTTCCCGGATGTCGTGGCCGCGATGGATTTCGAGGGCACGCTCGACGGCGAACTCCTCGTCCGGACCACCGACGGCGCCGTTGCCCCCTTCAATGCATTGCAGCAGCGCCTCAATCGCAAGACGGTCTCGAAGCGCCAGATGGAAACCCATCCGGCCTTTATCCGCACCTATGACATCCTGCAGGATGGCGGAACGGATCTGCGCGCCCGCCCCTTCCGCGCCCGCCGCCAGAGCCTTGAAGCCTTCGTCGCAGGGTTGAGCCCTGCCCGCTTCGACCTCTCCCCGCTCGTCCCGGTCACCGATATCGCCGCACTCGACGCCGCCCGCCTCGCACCGCCCTCGCCCGAGATTGAAGGCCTGATGCTGAAACGCTGGGACAGCGCCTATGTCGCCGGGCGCCCGAAAGGCCTCTGGTACAAATGGAAACGCGATCCCTATCTCGTCGACGCCGTGCTGATGTATGCCCAGCGCGGCCACGGCAAACGGTCCAGCTTCTATTCCGATTTCACGTTCGGTGTCTGGCGCGCGGCCGGCGGCGAAGACGAATTGACCCCTGTGGGCAAGGCCTATTTCGGTTTTACCGACGCGGAACTGAAGCAACTCGACGCCTTCGTGCGCGCCAACACGATTGAGCGGTTCGGGCCGGTGCGCTCGGTGACGGCGAACAAGGAAACGGGCATCGTTCTGGAAGTGGCCTTCGAGGGCCTGCAGCGCTCGCCGCGCCACAAGTCCGGTATCGCCATGCGCTTTCCCCGGATCAATCGCATCCGCTGGGACAAACCGACCGCCGAGGCGGACCGGCTCGAAACACTCGTGGCACTCCTGCCAGACTAGCGGACCCTTGCGCAAAACGAAAAAGGGCCGGACCATTTCCGGTCCGGCCCTTCAATGAATACTGGAAAGAATTCCGTCCTCAGACGGTCTCTTTCAGTTCCTTTGCGACGCGGAAGGCCACCTTCTTCGAAGCCTTGATCTTGATCGCTTCGCCCGTTGCCGGGTTGCGGCCCATGCGTGCCGGGCGCTTGCGCACTTCCAGCGTGCCGAGGCCGTTCAGGCGAATACGTTCGCCCTTCTTGAGGCGCTTCGTGATTTGCGTCGCCATGTCGTCGAAAATTTCCTGCGCCTGCTTCTTAGTCAGGCCGTGTGTCTCGGCCAGGCCGACCGACATCTGACGCAGTGTGACAGTCGGCGCAGTCTTGGTTGCCGCCTTGGCAGGTGCTGCAGCCGGTTTGGCTTTCGCAGCCGGCTTGGCAGCCGCCTTCGCAGCAGGTTTCTTCGCGACAGAAGGTTTCTTCGCGACAGCCGTTTTCGTGGCGGCAGGTTTGGCAGCGGCCTTCTTGGCCGCAGGTTTCATTGCCATGAGCAAATTCCTTTGTTGAATCTCCGCAGAGGCGTCGGCGTATAACGTCAATTCGCCCGCCTGCATCAAACTTTTTTCAGTTGGGGCGCGTTACCGCATGATTTTTCAGCTACATATCACCTCCCATGCAGAGACACCGGTCATCCATCCTGATTCTCCTTGCCCTGTTGCAGCCACTGGCAGGCGCCCTCGCGCCCGTGCTGCGAATCGGCACACCGATCGGCAATGCCACCCGCGATGCGGGCGCGCCGGAACAACCGCTGCCGATTTTCTTCGCAATCTGGGGCGTGATTTTCCTGGCCTATTTCCTGTTTGCGCTGGCTACACTGCTGCGGCACGAACCCTGGATGGACCGAATCGCAGCGCCGCTGGCCCTCGCCGGATTCTTCAGTGTTGTCTGGATGCTGAGTGCGCAGATCATCGCCTCCCAGCCACTCGACTTCGTCCTGCTCTTTCCCATCGCAATCACGGCATGGACGGCGGCCTACAGGTTCGACCGCGTGCGCGGCATGGGCGGCAGCCCGGCCAAGTTCATCGCCGATGCCGCCACCGGCCTTCTGTCCGGCTGGATCATGGTCGCCATCGCAATATCGATCCCGCTGACCATCCGCTCGTTCTCGACCCTCGGCCCGACAGACCTCCCTTGGCCCATGCTGTGGACCACGATCGGTGCCGCAGCGCTTGGCACCTGGGCCTTTAGCCGCTTCATCAGCCGCAGTCCCTGGTTCTTCATTGCGCTCGGCTGGGGCCTCGTCGGCATCATCCTCAACAACTGGACGATCACGGGCATGAACTGGCTCGCCATCATGACAGGTGTCGTCACCTGTCTCATCCTCTACCTCCGGCTGACGCGCGGCGCTCGCGGCGCGCTTGGCCAAACCTGACCCCGGAGTATTTCATGGACTTTCTGAACAATATCGACTGGCAAGCCGCGCTCGCCGAAAACTGGCCCACGCTTGCAGCCTATGGGCTGAAGGCGCTCGGCGCCTTCATCCTGCTGATTGTCGGCCTGCGCATCTCCGGCGCAATGGCCAGCCTCGTCCGTCGGCAGGCGGTCAAGCGCCCGAATATCGACGAAACGCTGGGCAGCTTCTTCGCCTCCCTCGTCCGCTGGTTCCTGACCGCGGCCACCATCATCGCCGCGCTGCAATTGTTCGGCATCCAGGCGACCAGCTTCGTCGCCATTCTCGGCGCCATGACCCTGGCCATCGGCCTGTCGCTTCAGGGCGCGCTCGGCAATATCGCATCCGGCATCATGATCATGCTGTTCCGCCCCTATGGTGTCGGCCAGTATATCGAGGTCGCCGGCATTGGCGGCACGGTGAAGGAAATCAACCTGTTCCAGACCATCATGGCGACACCCGACAATGTCCAGGTGATCGTGCCCAACAGCCAGGCCATTGACGGCGTCATCAAGAACTATGCCGGCTATCCGACCCGCCGCATCGATCTTGTCTTCGGCATCGACTACGGCGACGGCATGGAACATGCGATCAGCGTCATCGAGGGTGTCATCAAGGCCGACAAGCGTGTCCTGGCAGACCCCGCCCCCGTCGTACGGGTCAGCGCGCTGGGCGCCAGTTCGGTCGACATCATTGCCCGCCCGTGGGTGAAGACACCCGATTACTGGGAAACCCGCTGGGCCCTCACAATGAACGTCAAGGCGGCCCTCGATGACGCCGGCATTTCCATTCCTTACCCGCACCAGGTCAACGTGACCAAAAGCGAGAGTTGAAGCCAGCTCCGGCGCATGACATGAGGTCGCCATGATACCTGAAATCGACATGACGGGCTGGCCCGACTGGGCAGTGGCTGCGGAACCCGAGGTCCTGAAATGGTCACTGGTGTTCGGCGCAACCATCCTGATCTGGATTGTCGCCATCGTGATCAAACGGCTGGTCATGCTGGTCGGCAAGATGGTCACCGCAAAGGACATGGATTTCGAAGGCTCCAGCTGGGACCTGGGCGCTTCGGTGGCGCGCATGTTCGCGCTGATCCTGATGTCGCCCCTGCCGCTTGGACTGGCGGGCTATGACTGGCGAACACTGGTCGAGAACCGGGGTCCGGGCGCGATCGCGGCGGTCGCCATCCTCTTCGTGGCCATCCTGTTTGCGAACTGGGTCGCCCGGTCGATGCGCAATTTCGGCGGCAAGGCCCATCGGCGCACCGGCGCAGACGACACGCTGTTCGCTTTTGCCGGGTCACTGGTCAAATACCTGATATTCGCCGTCGCCATCGTCATGGCGCTGACCCAGCTTGGTTTCCCGACAACCTCGCTGGCCGCCGTGCTTGGTGCGCTCGGCCTGGCCATCGGCCTTGGCCTGCAGGACACGATGAAATCGGTCGCCGCCGGCGTCATGCTGGCCATCCTGCGCCCGTTCCGCATTGGCGACTATGTCAGCCTGGCCGGTCTCGAAGGCGAGGTTACCGACATCTCGCCCTTCACCACCTCGCTGAAGCAGGTCGACAACAAGATCGTCATCGTCACCAATGACAAGGTCTGGAGCGATGCGCTGGTCAACCACACGCGCCAGACACGCCGCCGGTTCGACCTCTATTTCGACATTTCCTATGACGACAACATGGACCACGCGCTGGCCGTGTTGCTGGCGGTCGCCACCGACCATCCGCGCGTGCTGGCCAAGAGCGAGACATGGGTTGGCGTGCATGCCCTCGCCGACTGGAGCGTCAAGCTGCGCCTGCGCGCCTGGGTCGCGACACCCGAATTCGTGCAGGTCCGCGCCGACATTACCAAGGGCGTCAAGGAAGCCTTCGATCGCGAAGGCATCTCGATCCCGTATCCGCACCAGGTCAATGTCGCCTACAAGGGCAATGTGGCAGTGAACAAGGCGGAACATGAGTGACAGCGAACCACCCGTTGTAGAACCGCTTCCGCCGCCGCCCGGCCCGGCCCCCGCGCCCAGGCCCGTCAAGCCGCCGCCCCGCCCCCTGCTCATCCGCCTGTTCGGCATCAGTCCCTGGGGCGGCCTCAAGCTGCTCGCGCTATGCGTGCTGGTGGGATTCTTCGTCCTGGCGGCCAATTTCAATCCGGCCTCGCCCGACGTCGACGTCCCCGCCGCCCTCGCCTCGATTGCCCGCCAGACGCTCGCCGCTGCCGGCTGGGCTGTCCGGAATTTCTGGAAGCCCGCGCTCGCTGGCGCCGGCATCGTGTTGCCGGTCTGGATTCTCTGGCGGCTGGTCAGCCTGCCCTTCCGGAAATAGCGCCCCTCAGCCTACCGGCTTCCAGTTCTGCGTCTTGCACAGCATGGCGATACAGCCCTTCACTTCAAGCACGCCATCGTCCAGCCGTTTCATGCGCGAGCTGTAGGTCTTGCCCTCTTTCGGGTTGTAGATCGTGCCACCGGCCCAGCCCTTGGCCTTCTTCTCAAAGCCCTGCAGCATCGTCAGGCCGAGAATCTTCTTGCCGTCCGCATCCGTCGCGGTGTCCGGCGTCTTGCCGTCCGTCACGCTTGCCGGATCGATCCACACGATCGTGCCGCACGGGGTGCCGTCGCCGCAATCGGCAATCTCGACATGCGAATTCTCTTCTTCGGTTGCGAACGTGCCGAACACGTCGAGCGGTCCGGCGCTGGCATGGCCTGCCGCGAGGGTAATGGCAAAGAGCGAAAAGATGACAGGTTTCATGGGATGCCTCCGGCTGCAGACTGGCTATACTCGCTAGCAGATAAAAAAAGGGGAGACCACTTATGGATACGTCACAACTCATGTTCCGCGACGGCCTGATGAAGGGTGAACGCATCCTGGTCACGGGCGGCGGCACCGGCCTCGGCAAGGAAATGGCCGAAGGCTTCCTGACGCTCGGCGCCGAGGTCCACATCTGCGGCCGGCGCGGTGGCGTGTGCGAAGAGACCGCCAGGGAACTGATGGACAAGCATGGCGGCAAGGTCGTGCCGCACGCGTGCGATATCCGCGTCGCCGAGGCGATCACCGACATGAACGACGCGATCTGGGCCAAGCACGGCCCGCTCACCGGCCTCGTCAACAATGCCGCCGGCAATTTCATCTCGCGCACCGAAGACCTCTCGATCCGCGGCTTCGACGCCATCGCCAATATCGTCTTCCGCGGCACGTTCTACATGACGCATGATATCGGCACGCGCTGGATCAAGGGCGGCCATCGCGGCAACGTTGTCTCCATCCTGACGACATGGGTCTGGAATGGCGGGCCCTTCGTCGTGCCGTCCGCCATGTCCAAGGCCGGCGTCAACGTGATGACACAAAGCCTCGCGGTCGAGTGGGGCCGCTACGGCCTGCGCTTCAACGCCATTGCGCCGGGCCCCTTCCCCACGGAAGGCATGTCGAAGCGCCTCGCGCCGGATGCCGACGGTGCCAAGCGGATGGACAGCGGCACCGCCAACCCGATGGGCCGCGTCGGCGAGATGCACGAACTGGTCAATCTCGCCGTCCTGCTGATGGGCCCCGGCGCCGAATACATCAACGGCCAGACCATCGCCATTGACGGTGCCATGTACAATGCGTCCGGCGGCAACTTCTCGATGCTCACCGAATGGGGAGACGCCCAGTGGCAGGCCGCCAAGGATGCCATCACCGCCACCAACAATGCCGACAAGGCGAAGCGGACGGTCTAGCCGCCGCTTTCCGTCAGCGCGGCAAAGAAGGCAATCATCTCGTCCGACGACCAGATACCTGTCCGGTCGTCGGGCATTTGGTAGAACAGGGCATAGGGCTCTCCGCCCGGCCTGTAGACGATGTTCGTCGGGTATTGTGCGCCGACGGTCTGCCCGCTCGCAATGAGCAAGGCATTGGCGTCGGATCCGGCTGCAAACAGGGGCGCGAGCGACTTCACGCCGCGCTTGCGATACACCGCCTCGACATCGGCCAGCGTGTCATTGCGCGACATGTCAGCGTCGATTGCCAGCAATGTCACGCCCGCCTCGGCCAGGCGCGGCGCACCCGCATCCATGTCAGGCAGTTCCTTGACACAGGGTGCGCACCACGTCGCCCATATGTTGATCACAACCCAGCCATCCTTCGCGGCGGCGAATGCGCCCCCGGTGTCACCTTCCGGCGCGATATCCGGCCAGTCGGCGCTCGACGGCGCCTCAACAAGGCGCCCACCAGGGAATGACGGCACGCCTTCCGGCAGCTTGATGTCAGCACGCGCGGCCTTTTCCGCCGCCATTTCTTCGAGCATTCTTTTGGACATCTCTGCACTCTTTATCTCGTTTTCGAGATACGCGGTCGTCCTGTGCTGCTCGATCAGGTCGTCCGGCAGCACGGACAGGTCCACCCAGCCCTCTCCCGGCTCGACGGCCTGCGGAAACAGGTGCGGCGCCGCCACCAGCCCGCCGGCAAATCCCGCACAGAGAGCCGCCGCCCCCACGATCCCGTATGCAACCTTCACATCCATCCTCCTCACCCATAGATGGATTGTAATACTGTCACATGCTTTGAATCCGTCAAGGCGCGCGCCCGCGATGCGCTTTGACAAGCCGGTCCGCCTACTGTCCAAGCGCCGGATGGAAATCTGGATCCCGATCACGATCGCTGCAGCGTTCCTGCAGAACCTGCGCTCTGCGCTGCAGAAACGCCTGAAAGCCACGCTCAGCACTTGGGGCGCGACGGCGGCCCGTTTCGTCTATGCCGCGCCGCTTGCGCTCCTCGTTCTGGGCGGTCTCGTCTTGACCACCGGCGCCACGGTGCCGCCACTGAACCTGACCTTCGTGCTCAGCGGCATGGCCGGCGGCCTCGCGCAGATCCTCGCGACCGGCCTGCTGATCCATCTCTTCTCCTACAAGAACTTCACCGTCGCGACGGCCTTCACCAAGACCGAACCGATCCAGACAGCGCTGTTCGGCATCATCCTTCTGGGTGACCACCTGTCACTGCCCGTCGCCGTCGCCATCCTTGTCAGCCTTGTCGGTGTCATCCTGATCTCGATTCCGGCGGACGCCACCGGCCGGCGCAGCTTTCTTGACCGGAAGGCCCTGCTGGGAATCCTCTCCGGCGGCCTGTTCGGCCTGTCCGCCGTTGCCTATCGCGGCGCGTCCCTGTCACTCGCGGACGGCGACGTGTTCCTGCGCGCCTCGGTCACGCTCGCCTTCGTCACCGGCTTCCAGGCCATCACCGTGCTCGTGTGGCTGCTTGTCCGGGAACCCGGCCAGACGCAGCGCCTCCTGCGCAGCTGGCGGAGTGCCGGTTGGGTCGGCCTGGTCGGCATGCTGGGTTCGCTCGCCTGGTTCACGGCGTTCACCCTGCAGAACGCAGCACTCGTTCGCGCCCTTGGACAGGTCGAGGTCATCTTCATGATCGCCGCCTCGATCCTCGTCTTCAAGGAGCGCGTCACCGTCCGCGAGATCGCCGGCGTCCTGCTGGTCGCCGGCGGGATCATCGGGTTGGTGCTCTGTTCGGCCTAGGGCGTGACCACGACCTTGCCGACAACCTTGCGGTCCCGCAGCATGGCGAACGCGTCCAGCGCGTCTTCCAGCTGGAAGCTCGCATGAACCCGCGGATGCGTCTTGCCCTCGCGCGCCCAGTCCCAGATGGTCTCGACGTTCTCACGGCCCTTGTCCGGGAACTGTCGGCCATATTCGCCGGCCCGCACGCCGACGACGGAGAAACCCTTGATCAGCGGCATGTTGGTCGCCACGGTCGCGATCCGGCCTGACGTGAAGCCGATCACCAGCAAGCGTCCGCCAAATGCGATACAGCGCACGCTTTCGTCGAACACGTCGCCGCCGACCGGATCGAAGATCACGTCCGCCCCGCGCCCGCCCGTCAGCGTCTTCACCTTGTCACGGAACCCCTGCATCACATTGATTGCATAGTCGGCCCCGTAATCCACGACGAGATCGAGTTTTTCGTCCGATGCGCCCGTCGCAATCACCGTCGCCCCCAGCAGCTTGCCGACATCGACGGCAGCCAGGCCCACGCCGCCGCTCGCACCGTGCACCAGCAGTGTCTCGCCGGGCTGCAGGTTGGCGCGCCTGACCAGCGCGACATAGGCCGTCAGGTAGGCCGCCGGATAGGCCGCCGCCTCGGCAAAACCCATCGCTGGCGGCTTCTTCTGCAGGGCGTCGGCCGGCACGACGACGAATTCGGCAAAGGCGCCAAACCGGCTGCCGCCCGCCACGTCATGGCCCAGGCGCAGCGGCCCTTCGGCCCCCTCCCCCATCTTGTCGACAACGCCCGAGAAATCCATGCCCGGCGTGAAGGGCGGTTCCAGTTTCAGCTGGTACTTGCCCTGCGTCAGCAGCAGGTCCGGGAAATTGACGCTGGCCGCCCTGACCCGCACGCGCACTTCGTCAGGCCCCGGCTCCGGCAACGGCACGTCGCGGACTTCGACGCCCGAAAAATCGTCTGCGATCCGATGGCAGACAAGCGCTCTCACAGGCGACCGTACATGTCGTGAACCATGCCTGCTATTTCCTCGCACGCAGCGCGAGAGCCGGGAGAAAAGTCCGTGAACGCCGTAAAGGCATGGGCCAGCGCATCAAAGCGCTTGTGCTTGACGTAAACGCCGTCGCGGCCCAGCCGCAGGGCATAATCATCGCCCTCGTCGACCAGCGGGTCATGCCCGGCCGTGATCACGATGGCCGGCGGCAGGCCCGACAGGTCGCCGGTCTGGCCAGGCGACAACAGCGCGTCGCTGCGGTCGAACCCTTCCGGCAGGTACTGGTCCATGAACCAGTTCATCGTGTCGGCCGACAGCGAGAACGTGTCGCTGAACACGGTCCGTGACGGGAATTCCTCGACCAGGTCGATGGCCGGGTAGATCAGCAGCTGCAGGGCCGGTACCGGCTTGTCCTCACGCTTCATTTCCTGCGCGACGATGGCGGCGAAATTGCCGCCCATGCTGTCGCCACCAACCGCCGCGACGCCTTCCGGCGCGCCATATTTGCCGGCATTGCGCAGGGCCCATTCATAGGCCGCGATGGCATCGTCGATGCCGGCCGGGAACTTGTGCTGCGGGGCAAGCCGGTAGTCGACCGACAGGACCGGGCATTGCGCGGTCTTCGCAATCATCGAGCAGAAGGCATGGCAGGTCTCGATATCGCCGATCACGCCACCGCCCATATGATAGTACACCATCATCGGGTGCGCCGGTTCCTGTTCGTCCGGCCGGTACAGCCTGACGGGAATCTCGTTCTTGTCGGGGCCGGGAATGGTGAAGTCCTCGAACGCCACGCCGGGCTCGGGATCGGCCGCCAGCATCGCGAGCTGTTCCTTGGTCGCCGCCTGCACCACATCGGCCGGCAGGCTGGACAGCGGCGGCGCCTTGCGGCCATTCCAGGCTACCAGCTGCAATTGCGGCTCCAGCACGCGGCCATTGATCTCGATCGGCTTGCCACCCGCCAGCCTGACGAGCCACCCGCCCGGCAGTTTGAACATCAATTTCGCGATCGTCTGCTGTAGGCTCATGCCCGGGCTCCCATCCTGCCTTTGTTTCCGGCAGCTTAGTCCCCTTCCGTGAGGTTCGCCAAGGCTTGTCCTTAGGGCCGCTTGCCAGCCACTTCCTTTACACCCGCCAGCAGCAGCCGGGTCGCGAACAGGGTTGCGCCCTCCGCATCGACCGGGCGGCGCTGCAACATGTCGTCGCCCATTTCACGCGCAATCCCGATGGCGGCGGATGTCAGGTAGTCGATATCCACGTCCGGCGCGCCGTCTGCCGAAAGCACATGGTCGAGATCGGAGCGGATCTCGTCGGCGACCGCCAGCATTTCCGGCGTGTCGACGCGCACGCCGATCAGGGCCATATGCGGCGCGCCATCGCTGATCGCCTGTTCGTTCTCGGCGGCGATGAAGCTGAAATAGGCGCGATAGGCCTGGTCGATATAGTCCTCCAGCGAGGTCGCCCGCGCCCGGACATCGCTCAGCCGCGCACGGAACCGATAGGTCGAATCCTCGGCGATGGCCTCGAAGACCTCTTCCTTGGACTTGAAGTAATTGTAGAACGTGCCCGCCGCCAGTTCAGTCTCCCGGATGATGTCGCGCACGGTGGTCGCCTCGAACCCGATGCGGGCAAACACGCGCCGCCCGGCGAGCAGGATCGCGCGGCGATTGGCGGCCTTGGACCGGGCGCGCTTGCCCGGAACGGTGAGACTGTCGGCGGTAGACGTCATGAAAAACCCTTCTGTGCCGCGAATCCGGCTTCAGCGGCGGATAATGCGCCCAACCGTCATCATGCGTCAACTTTATACGTCAGCGAGGCGAACACCCTGCCCTGTCGCCGGGGCCAGCCGCCCATGCCGATCCGATTCCGCTCGAATGTTAGCGCTAGACAAAAAGGGCGTGCGCCCTATTCTCGCGCTTCGCCTTCAACGCTCCACAGGTGGTTCATGATCGTCACGCCGAAACCAGTATTACGCGCCCTGGCGATCCTGGGGCTCGTTTTCGCCCCCCTGGCATCGGCCCAGACCACGACGGCCGAACCGGCCCAGCGCCTGATCGTCCTGACCGACATCGAGGCCGACCCCGATGACACGCAGTCGCTCATCCGCCTGCTGCTCTACGCCAATGAAATTGACATCGAGGGGCTGATCGCCACCACGTCAGTCCATCAGAAGACCCGCGTCGCGCCCGAGTCGATCCGCGCGGTCCTCGACACTTACGAACACGTCCGGCCGAATCTCGAAACCCATGCCGCCGGCTATCCCACCGGCGCTGCGCTCAAGGCGATCACGCTGCACGGCCTGCCGGAATACGGGATGGGCGGCGTCGGCGCAGGAAAGGACAGCGAAGGATCGGACTGGATCATCCATGTCCTGGAACAGGATGACGACCGGCCGGTCTGGGTATCGGTCTGGGGCGGCGCCAACACGCTGGCCCAGGCGCTGCACAAGATCCGGCGCACCCACAGCAAGGCCGACGCGGCGCGCCTGGTCGCCAAGCTGCGCGTCTACACGATCTCGGACCAGGATGATTCCGGCATCTGGATCCGGCGCAATTTCCCCGACCTGTTCTACATCGTCAGTCCCGGCGGGTATGGCGGCGCAACCTGGACAGCGATCAACGCCGAAATTCCCGGCTTTGACAATCACGAGATCAGCAATGCCTGGCTGGCCGGGAACATCCAGCAGGGCCACGGCGTCCTTGGCGCCAGGTATCCCGACGTGGCCTATGGCATGGAGGGCGATACGCCCGCCTATCTCGCGCTCATCCCGAATGGCCTGAACGCCCCCGAACACCCTGACTGGGGCGGCTGGGGCGGGCGCTACGAACTCTACCGGCCGGACCGGGCCGCGCTCGACCCCGACGGATTCACGGGCGGCGTCCCGGTCGAAGCCGAGCCGCGGGCCATCTGGACCAATGCGTCCGATCAATATGTCCCGCTCGTTGCCGGCACATACGGGCGGGCAACACATGCCGGATCCGAAGCCATCGACGGCAACAAGGCCACGCTGTGGCGGTGGCGCAAGGACATCCAGAACGACTTCGCGGCCCGCATGGACTGGACGACCCAACCGTTCGGGAACGCCAACCACCCGCCTGTCCCGGTGCTCGGCCATGCCGACACGCTCACCGTCAAGTCCGGCAGCGGCTTCACGCTGGATGCGACCCCGACGACCGATCCCGACGGCGACAGCCTCAGCTATGTCTGGTTCAACTATCCCGAGGCCGGCACGCTGGACGCCCCGGTACCGATCGACTCTGCCGAGAACATCGCGCGGGTCCATGTCGTCGCGCCGGACGTTACCACGCCGTCAACGCTGCATTTCATCCTGCGGGTAACCGACAAGGGTAGCCCCCCGCTCGCGCGCTACAAGCGGGTTATCGTCACCGTCCTGCCCGACTGATGCGCCGGTCACGGCGGCGGTGATCATCCCGCCTGCTCGAACGCAGACAGGCTGGCGCCCAGCTGGCCGTCCAGTTTCAGGCGCCGCAGCACCGACAGGACGAGTCCGAACACGACGCGGATCACGATCAGGATCAGCACGCCCAGCAGTGGCTGGTCCGTGGCAATCGAGAAGAAGGCCCCCAGGATGATCGCCACGTGCAGCGTGACGATCCGGCCATAGGGCGCAAACATCTCGGCGGCCGGGTTGGCCGTCACGAATTCGCGCTTGCCGATATAGTCGACCGCGAAGAATACCGCGTTGGTGAAGACGATAATGGCCAGGAACACCGGCATGCCTTCGCCCGAACCGACTGCCCAGCGCACGATGTCCATCATGCCATCGCCGCCGCCGGCATTGCTCGCGAACGATTTCAGGAACACGCCGTGGCCGTAGCAGAACATGCCATAGTGCAGCGTGAAGAACGGTATCAGGAAGATCGCCGCGCCCAGCTTCGCGATATTGCCCGTCGCCGAACCGGCCAGCCGCAATATCGTATAGGCGCCGATCACCAGGTTCTCCAGCCAGTACAGGGCCACCAGCGGTGTCGGCCCCCACTGCAACAGGATGATCGCAAGGATCGGCAACAGGTCTGTCACGAGGCTGAGCCAAGTCAGGGGATCACGGAAGGTGCGCGCCAGGACGGCCGGATCGAAAAAGCGGCCGCTCATGTGGCCGTGCCTGATGGTTGCATTGTCCCCCACTCCCCCGTTCAGTATCCCGTCAGGGCCGGCTCATAGGCAGGAAACCTGAACGGATCGTGCACGGACAGCCCTTTTGAGCCCTTCGGATTGCGATAATTTCCGGTCAGTATCTCATAATGCAGGTGGATCGCCGTCGCGTTGCCGCTTTGCCCCATCACGCCGATCGGCTGGCCATAGCCGATCGGCTGGCCGACCCGGACGCGCGTGTCGGTATGGGCCAGGTGGGCATAGCGCGTGTACACGCCCCGCCCGTGGTCGATCAGCACCTGCAGGCCGTACCCGGTCGACATGCGCGCCTCGACCACGCGGCCCGGCGCCGCCGCATAGACGGTGCCCGCCGGTCGGTGTGTCAGGTCGATGCCCTCGTGCAGCCTGCCGCCCCTGTAGCCGAACCCGGAAGACAGGCAGGCATCATTCGTCGGCACCGTCACCAGTACCACGCCGTCGACCACGATCACCGGCTTGAAATCGGCCACCCAACCGCCCGGATAGAAGACCGGCGCATTCGACACCGACATGCCGCCGCAGACCTGCAGGTAGGCATTCGGCTGGAACGGGCCTTGCACCGGGTTGCCGGGGTCGCCCGGCGGGCCATAGACGACAGGCGCCGGGGCCGTCGCACAGGCGCAAACGGCCAGCAGCAGAAAGATCGCAGGGACGAAGCGGGTCATCACACCCTTATGCCGGGCGGCGCGTTAATATCAGGCAACCACGGACGCGCGTTTTTCGCCCCGCTTTATTTCCTTCAGCAAATCCGCGACATAGACGCCGAAATCCACCTGCATCCGGTGGCGCGGACTGTCATAGAAATGGCCAAGGTGCTCGGCTTCGTCCGCCATCGTCACCCGCTCCATCTCGGCTGCATCGGGAAAGGCATAGGCGCCGGTCAGCGCCGCGGCGACCAGCTTGGATTGCTGTTCGGCAAAATTCACCAGCGTCGGCAGGGGCTGCGCCAGGCCGAGGAAGAACAAGGTCTCCCGGCCCGGCTTCACCATGCGCTTGAACAGCGGGAACGTATTCTCCTGCGGCGTCAGGTCCGCCTGCTTCAGGAACGGGAAGGTCACATTATAGCCGGTCGCCCAGACGATCGCGTCGACCTGTTCCCGGCTGCCGTCGGTGAACACGACGCCGTCGCCGTCGAGACGCTCGATCCCCGGCTTCGGGCAGATATCGCCGCACCCCACCCGCGTCAGGAATTCGCCCGACACCGACGGATGCCCGTCCAGCGGCTCATGGTCGGGCTTGGGCAGGCCGTAATCCTCCATCATGCCGATCGTCTTCTTGATCTTCGCGCGGGCCAGCTTGCGGCCCAGTTTCGCCGGCATCCAGGCCGGCAGCGCCGCCTTGTCGGCGGGCCGGCCATCGATATATTTCGGCAGCACCCAGACACCGCGCCGCATCGAGATGAACAGCTTGTCGGCGATCGGCCGCTGTGACAGTTCCGAGGATATGTCCATCGCCGAATTGCCGGCGCCGACAATCATCACGTTCCGGCCCCGGAAATCATACGGTTCGAACGGATCGCGATAGTGGTGCGAGTGCACCTGGTAACCATCGAAATGCCCGGGATAGCTCGGCATCCGCGCGTCCCAGTGATGGCCGTTCGCCACCACCAGCGCATCGTACTCACGCGCTTCGCCGGTCGACAGCGTCACCTTCCAGCGCCCGCCCGTCAGGCTCTCGCAATCGGTCACCGCCGTGCCGAACGTGATCGTCTCGCGCAGGCCGAAATGGTCCACGTAATCATGGAAGTACTGCAGCAGCTGGGCATGGTGAGGAAAATCCGGCCAGTCCTCGGGCACGGGATAGTCCTCGAAGGCGAGGCGCCATTTCGACGTGTCGATATGCAGGCTCTGGTAGCAGGACGAGGTGCCGTTGGGGTTCTTGTAGTACCAGTTGCCCCCGATATCGTCCGACATCTCGAAACAGTCATAAGGCAGGCCATGATCCTTCAGGCGTTTGGCCATGGTGAATCCCGAGCATCCCGCGCCAATGATGCACGTTTTCGGTTTGCTGCTGCCATCAAATGCCATTTGCAGTGTCCTCCCTTGCGTGATGTGTTCCCACGCTCCTGACCAGATGTTATCCGGGGCGACCGGAACGTCAAACGAAGAGGCCAGCACATGAGCGATGACCCGACGTCAGCCCCCGAAAGCGGTGTCCTGCCGCTTCGCCTGATGCAGGAAAACCTCGACATGATCTCCGGTGTCATCCCCTGGGGCCGCCGTCTCGGCTTCCGCATGACCAGGGTGGAAAAGGGCCATGTCTGGGGCGTCCAGCCCTGGAAGGAGCGCCTCGTCGGCGACCCCGACACCGGCGTCATCCATGGCGGCGTGCTGACCGCCTTCCTCGACAATCTCTGCGGCACGGCCGCCGGCTCGGCGATGGAGCAGCTGCGCTATGTCGCAACGCTCGACCTGCGCATCGACTATATGCGCCCGGCCGAGCCGCGCCGCGACATTCTCGGCGAGGCCGAGTGCTATCACGTCACCCGCTCGATCTGCTTCACCCGCGCCTGGGCCTTCCACGAAACCCGCGACAAGGTGATCGCCACCGCTGCCGGTGCCTTCGCCATCACCAAGCCGCGCGCGCCCTCCACGATGGGAGCCTCCGATGCCGAGTGACACCCCCCCAAGCCGGGCAGATGAAGTGGCCGCTTTCATCGCGCGCACGCCGTTCGCGCAGGAACTCGGCATGCATTGCGAAGTCATGGGCGACGAGATGACCGCCGTCCTGCCCTTCCAGGACAAGCTGATCGGCAATGTCGCCATCCGCGCCATCCATGGCGGCGCCATTGGCGCCTTCCTCGAGATCACCGCCATGGCACAGGTCTTCCTCGTCACCGAACACCTGACGCGCCCGCCGCGCCCGATCAACCTGACCATCGACTACCTGCGACAGGCCCACGCGAAGCATCTCTACGCCCGCGCCACCATCACCAAGATGGGCCGGCGCATGTGCTCGGTCCAGGCCGTTGCCTGGCAGGACGAGAAGTCAAAACCCGTCACCATACTGATGGCCCATTTCATGGTCGGCGGAGACTGACGCGGGGCAGGATCGATTGGCCGCTCTCAAACGCGGGAACTCGCCAGAAAGCGGCAGTAGTCTACAATACTGCGATGTCCGGTTTGGGCTCAAAAGGAGACATCCAGTTCACAGATGCCCAAGGTCCGCATTTGGCCCATTGTCGCCGGTCGTTACTCCTATTGCGAGCGTCTGATTTGCTTCTGCTTCGGGTCATGAGCGGACATTATTTACTATGTCATTCGTGAGCAATCGCCATCACCTTTTGTTCTCGGTCGGCTAGCCAATATACAGGTATGCCAGCGCACAACAGTATCCCGCCCCACATCAGCACAACAAAGCCTGATCCCACTAAGGCGAAAAACGAATACATTGCACTAACAAAGGCGAGCGTGATCCATCCTCGTGATGATCCCCAAGAGTGTTTGAGTTCCGCCAATGCACAAAGAAAATACGGCAATAACGCGGTGGCCGTGGACATCATCAGCAGGAAAGTAAAGGCTCCAAGGAGTCCTTCCGTTGCGTTTAACAACACGAGCACCGACCCAATCGACGCGCCCACGACAAGCGCAGCTGCAGGCGCGCCCCCAGGTCGCTGTCGGGCAAAAAATTGCGGGGCGATACCGTCTTGGGCCATGCCAAACGCGAGGTGGCCAATGACGAACAGGGCTGCGAGCAACGCTCCCGCCGTCGAAACCAAGGCCCCCACAGCGACAATTGTGAAGCCAGCACGGCCAAGCGACCGAGTGGCATCAACCAGGGGGGCTTCGGAATTCATCAGAATATTTTGCGGAACCAGCACCATAGTGGCGAGCGTGATGAGCACATATATACTCATGACAGTCAAAACGCCGAGAGAGACGGCACGTGGTAGTGTTCTTTGAGGATCGGCCACAGCATCAGTTGAAACAACACCTGCCTCCAGCCCAAGAAATGCCCACATTGTGAGCAGAGCCGTTGCCGCCAAAGAAGGGAAGAAACTGGTCTCAGGAACGTCCAATGCTAAAAGCTCTTTTGGCGAACCGACAACAATCGCTAGACCAATTACAAAAATGAGTGGCAGCAGCTTCAACATTGTTAAAACGATGGTCGCGAGCGCAGCTTCTTTAACGCCTTTCAAGGCAATAAAAGTCAGACTCCAAATGACAACGAGTCCAACCGCCATTTGTGCAAAATTGTTGTTTGATAAGTCAGGGTACAGGCTTCCTGCGTATCCGACAAAGGCCATTGCAATGGCTGGCACTGCGATAACAAACGAAACCCATAGGCTCCACCCTGCCATGAATCCAGCAAAGCGGCCAAATGCATCTTTTACGAAAACTGCAGGTCCGCCAGATCGCGGAGATCTTACCGCGAGCTTGCCGATTACCACGGCAATACACATCGCCCCGGCCCCGGTTACGAGCCAACCTGCAAGCGCATAAACACCAAATGGTGCCAGTACCGCCGGCAACAAGAATATGCCCGAGCCGACCATCGCGCCGACTGTCAGCGCCCAAATACCCCAAAAGCCAATCGGACGCGAAGTAGGTACTTCACCCATATTATTCCCCACCCAAGCATTGCCAGCTTACTGTTGGTGAGATGATCACTTTAGTCAATTAAGCTTGGAACTCCGACGATGGTTCTAATCCGTGAGCCGTCGTCGATATCGAGGCAACTCTTGCAATCGCGTGACGACAATTAGTTGCATTTAAACCCTCTCGCCAGTTTCAGCTTTGACGCCGGAAGCAGCCGTCCGAATTTGGATATCGTATGACCATCTTTGGCGATTTTCTAACATTGAAATCGTACCGCCCAATGTCCGCTTTCAGGATCAAACAGACATTGTAAGCGACCGCTTGGCCAGCCGCCTATGCCCCGCCGCTCGAACCCGCTAGGGAGGATGCTACAACGCAAGGACGTCGCCGCATGAGCCGCCTGTTTGAAGAACTCGACTATCGCGACACGCCGATCGGGCCGATCAGCCTGCGGCGGCGCTTCCACCCCCTGCTGAAAGTGGACGTGTTCGAGATCATCCTCGGCGACGAGCACCTGATGTCGAACATCTTCACCGTGTCGGAAATCGCCCTCGCCCGCCTCGGCCTCGACAGGCTGGCCAGCCTCAGTCCCGGCTCGGATGAAAAATGGGATGTCGTCGTCGGCGGCCTCGGCCTCGGCTACACCGCCGGCGCGGTGCTGGAATATCCGCGCGTTGCCTCGCTGCGCGTCGTCGAGATGCTGGACGCCGTGGCCGACTGGCACGATGCCGGCCTGGTGCCGCTCGACCCGCCACTCAGCGCCGATGATCGCTGCCAGATCGTGCGCGATGATTTCTTCGCCCTCGCCCAGTCCGATACCGGCTTTGACGCCGCCCAGCCGGGCCGCCAGTTCGACGCCATCCTGATCGACATTGATCACACGCCCGACTGGCTGCTCGATGCGCGCAGCGGCCACTTCTACAGCGAGGCGGGCCTGCGGAAACTGCGCACGCACCTGAAGCCGGGCGGCATCATGGGCCTCTGGTCGGATGTCGTGCCGGACGAGGCCTTCGTGCAGCGCCTGTCAGGCGTCTTTGCGAGCGCCTCGGCCGAACCGGTCACGTTCTACAATCCCCTGCAGGACAAGAATCACACGCAGACGATCTATCTCGGCCTCAACCCCGCCTGAGCCGCAACGGCCCGTCTGGCTCCCTGCCTATCCAACCCCTTTGGCGTCCGGCGTATAATGCGCCGATGCCACCCTTCTCCCTCCTCACCCCCATGCAGGGGCTGCCCTGGTACCTGCTGCCGCTCTGGCCGCTGATCTTCTGGCGCATCCAGCGTTTGAAGAAGTGGTTCCGCGCGGCAGGGCATCCCGGGGCGCAGATGCTGTGGGGCGTGATGCGGAACGGGCGTGTCGTGCTCATTCGTCTGTCTGACGACATGTCCGTGCAGCGTTCGGGCTGTTTCCGTGCACCTGTGTCGAGCAGGCTGCGGCTGGCCCTCACGGATACCACCCCTCCCCCATGCCTTCGGCGCGCGCCGAGGCTGCGAAGGGATCAGCAATCACATTGCGATTGCCCCGCAGCAGGCCCAAGCGCAAGGCTGGTCCGGATCGGCCCCATCCCCGACACCTGACCCCGGCCCACCTCTGAAAACCCGTCCTCGAATGCGAAGCGCCCTCACAGGCGCCGCAGGCGCTGGATCAAGCCATCAGCGTCCGCTGAATTCGTTTTCCGGCCCTGCGCCGGCCAGGCCCTAATTCTCAGGATCGACCGGCTCACCGGCGAACAGGTCCCGGTATTCGGGCTTCAGTCCGTCATGGAAGGCCGCCTGCGGCACGGTGATACGATAGGCGCCTTCAGCAAACGAGCCGATCTCGTAAGGCGCAAAATGCACGGTATAGCCGCCGAACTTGCCGGCCTCGGTTGACGCCGCCAGGCCGACCTCGCCGTCGAGAATGCTGTTGTCGGAAATGGCGTCCGCTGATTCGGCCCGGAACACCTCCCGCGATTTCGCGTCACCCGCAGCCGCCACCCGCTTGTCGGCAATGTCGGCATAGATCAGCGGCAGGTTTGCGCTGACCGTCGCAACCGGATCCGTCAGCAGGTCCCGCAATGTCAGCTCGCGCCCGGTCGTCACGTCATGGATGCGTGCATCCGTATAATAGTTCCCGTGCGCGCCGCCGGAATAGGCGCCTGTAAAGCCTTCAATACTGATCAGGTCGCCGGCTTCGGCCACCAGCGACCATTTGATGGTGAGGCTGAAGGGCGTGAAATATGCCGGATCCTCAAGCTTGTAGGTGGTCGCGTCATTATCCATCGCGTCGATCCGCACCCTGGAATCATAGGCCAGGTCAGCCGCGATCTTCGGGGCGATCTCGAACAGGCGGTCGTCGATCACCGACGAGCCGGTGAAACTGTCGGTCTTGACCGAAATCTCATGCGCCGGCCCCGGCTGGACAACAGGCACCTCTGGTGGCGCGACGACAGTCTCCGCGCCGCCGGTCGCCGCCACATTCGTCGCTGGCGCGTCAGGTGCGGCCGGCGCGGCCGGTTCGGTCTTTCCGCTACAGGCGCCAAGCGTCAGCGCACCGATTGCGGCGCAGCAGGCCAGTTTCAGCATGGACAATCTCCTCAAAGGCTCAGCAGTTCGGCATCCCCGCCCTGCGCCGTGATATTTACCGTTACCACGCGCTCCGAGGCAAAACGATGGAGATAGTGCGGCCCGCCCGCTTTCGGCCCTGTGCCGGACAGCCCTTCCCCGCCGAACGGCTGCACGCCGACAACCGCCCCGGTCATCGACCGGTTCACATATGTATTGCCAACCGGACAGGCCGCGATGACTTTCGCATGGAAGGATTCAAGGCGCGAATGCACGCCCAGCGTCAGGCCGTAGCCCTTGGCCGCCAATGCCTTGCCCACCTTGGCAACATTGTCCGGATCATACCGAACGATATGAAGGATGGGCCCGAAATTCTCTTCGCTGATCTGGTCCAGCGATGACAGTTCCACCAGCGCCGGCCCGAACCCGTAGCCGTCCTCGCCGATCTTCCCGGCATCGACCTGGTGCAGCAGCTTGGCCTCGGTCTTCATCCTTTCGAGGTGCGCCCTCAGCAATTCGCGCGAGTCGGTATCGATCACCGGGCCGACATCCGTGTCGGCCTCGGCCGGGTTGCCAAGCTTCAATTCATTCATTGCGCCGATCAGGCCCTCGATAAGGCCGTTCGCCGTGGACTTCGGAATGAAGGCCAGGCGCAGCGCCGAACAGCGCTGGCCCGCAGACCCGAAGGCCGACACGATCATGTCGTCGATCACCTGCTCGCGCAGCGCCGTCGTGTCCACGAACATGCCGTTCAGGCCGCCCGTCTCCGCGATGAACGGAATGATCGGCCCGTCGCGGCCGGCAAGTGTGCGATTGATCAGCCGCGCCGTCGTCGTGCCACCGGTAAAGCAGACGCCAGACACGCGCAGGTCCGACGTCAGCGCTGCGCCAACCGTCTCGCCCCGGCCCGGCAGGAGGTGAAGTGCATCCACCGGAAGTCCCGCGCGCTGGAACAGGCGGACCGCCTCGAACGCAATCAGCGGCGTCTGCTCGGCCGGCTTGGCAACGACCGTGTTGCCGGCCGCAAGGGCGGCAGCGATCTGTCCGGTGAAAATGGCCAGCGGGAAGTTCCACGGACTGATGCAGCAGAACACGCCGCGCCCGTGCAGTGACAGGTGGTTGGTCTCGCCCGTCGGTCCCGGCAAGCGGACAGGGCCGGCAAAATCGAGCTCTGCCTGCGCCGCGTAATAGCGGCAGAAGTCGACAGCTTCACGCACTTCAGCGACGCCGTCGGCCAGTGTCTTGCCCGCTTCGCGCGCCATCAGGACGATCAGGCGCGATGCGTGCTCTTCAAGAATATCGGCCATCGCGCGCAGGTGATCGGCGCGCTCTGCGCCGCCCAGCGCATCCCACTTGGGCTGGAAGCGCGTGGCGGCCTCCATCGCCGCATTGATCGAGGCTTCGCTCGCTTCCTTGCAGGCACCGAGCACGGTCTCCGTGTCGAACGGCACGCGCACGAGGTCTCCGCCATTGGCGTCCGGCTTGCCGGACACGATCGCGCCGGCCGCAATCGCCGGGCTGTCGCGGAAGGATTTGAGCGAGGCAGCCATGGCCTTGCGCACACTGGCCTGGCTGAGGTCGAGCCCCTGGGAGTTGCGACGCTCCGGCCCATAGATGCGGGGCGGCGTCGGAATGCCGGGATGCCGGCGCGGACCGACCTCCACCTTGATGATCGGATCGTCGACGACATCCTCGACCGGCACGTCCGGGTCGAGGAAGGAGTGCACGAAGCTGGCATTCGCGCCATTCTCCAGCAGGCGGCGAACGAGATAGGGCAAAAGGTCCTTGTGCGCGCCGACCGGTGCGTAGACGCGCACCCGGCGGCCGGCTTCGGCAGCATCATACAGCGCCTCTCCCATGCCGTGCAGGCGCTGGAACTCGTACGCCGTCACGCCAGCCTCTTCAGCGAGAATGTCGATCGCCGACAGGGTGTGGGCATTGTGTGTGGCAAATTGCGGATAGATCGCGGGCGAGGCCGCCAGCATCTCCTTGGCACACGCGATATAGTGCAGGTCTGTCCCCTGCTTCGTGGTGAAGACAGGGAAGTTCGCATAGCCTTCGACCTGGGCGTGCTTGATCTCGCTGTCCCAGTAGGCGCCCTTGACCAGCCGCACCATGAAACGCTGGCCCGTATCCTCAGCCAGCCGGGTCAGGTTGGCGATCACCGACAATGTGCGCTTCTGGTAGGCCTGGATGGCCAGGCCGAGGCCGGCCCAGCCCTTCAGCGACGGTTCGCGCGCCAGGCGTTCGAACAGTTTCAGGCTGATGACCAGGCGGTCCGCTTCTTCGGCATCGAGGCAGAGATGGATATTGGCCGCGGCCGCCTTTTCGCACAGCGACAGGAGCTGGGGATAAAGCTCGGCCATGACGCGGGCTTCATTGACGGCCTCGAAGCGCGGATGGATCGCCGACAGCTTGACCGACACGCCATTCGCCGCTTCCGGCGCAAGGGCCCTGTCCTTGTCGACGGCAACGGCATCGATCGCCAGTTCATAGGCTTTCAGGTAGCGCGCTGCATCTGCGCTGGTGCGGGCGCCCTCGCCGAGCATGTCGAAGCTGAAATGCGCAGCTTCGCCGAGCTTCACCATCCGGCGGCCGCGCTTCAGCGCTTCCTTGACGGTGCGCCCTAGGACGAACTGCTCGCCCATGATCCGCATGGCTTGCATCATCGCGGCCCGGATCACCGGCTCGCCGCTCTCGCGGATCAGGCCGGAGACGAAATTGGCCGGCCCCTTGGAAAGGGAGTTCGGCACTCCGATCACGTGCCCGGTCAGCATCAGCCCCCAGGTCGAGGCATTCACCAGCCAGCTCTCGGACTGGCCGAGATGCGAGGACCAGTCGCCCGACCGGATCTTTTCCGCGATCAGGTCGTCCCGCGTATCAGCATCCGGCACGCGCAGCAGCGCCTCGGCGAGGCACATCAGCGCAAGGCCTTCGGAGTTCGACAGTCCGAATTCCTCGAGGAAACTCTCCATCACGCCCTTCTTGCGGCCACGTGACCGGGCGATCTCGACCAGTTCGCGGCCACGCCGCACGGCCGTGTGACGCGCGCCCTCGCTCAACGGCGCCGCGTTCAGGATGCCTTCAAGCAAGGCCTCCTCATCGACAAATTTCTCGTCGTCCAGGGTGTCCCAATCGATGGAAATGGGGGGAATCGAGTCAGGCATGCAGGGTCCGGTCATCTGAAGGTTTGAAGGATGGGCGCCATGGCAGGGAAAATCCTGCCGTCATATTCGGGTTTGTTGGCATAGATATATCGCGGTCCATTCTGTAACGCGAGGAAGTTTGCAGTTGTTCCGCCCCTTTACGCATGCGCACAACCCGGCCACATTGCGCCGCGACCCGCCAATGGCCTCAAGGAACACTCATGCGCATCATGCTCGTCACAGACGCCTGGGACCCTCAGGTAAATGGCGTCGTGCGCACGATGAAGCGCGTCATCGAGGAATCCGAGGCAATGGGCCACATCTGGGAGATCGTGCATCCCGGCGACGGCTTCCGCACGGTGCCGCTGCCCACCTATCCCGAGATCAAGCTGGCCCTGTTCGCCCGCAAGAAGATCGAGGAGCGCTTTCGCGAGTTCGAGCCGGATGCCATCCATATCGCCACTGAAGGCACGCTCGGCATGGCCGGCCGGGCGATGTGCCTGACCGTCAAGCACCCGTTTTCGACGGCCTACCACACGCGGTTTCCGGAATATGTGTCTGCGCGCCTGCCCATTCCGACGTCGGTTGGATATTCGTTTGTCCATTGGTTCCACAAATACTCCGGCAAGGTCATGGTACCGACCCCCTCGATGGTCGAGGAATTGCGGGCCCGCCATTTCATCAATCTGGTCGCATGGACGCGCGGCGTCGATACCGAAATGTTCAATCCGAGCCGCCGTGTCCCGGAAGGAGAAGAAAAAGACCCGTTCAAGGGACTGGCGCGCCCGATCTTCCTGAATGTCGGCCGCGTCTCCGTCGAAAAGAACATCGAATCCTTTGCCGAACTCGACCTGCCGGGATCGAAAGTGATTGTCGGCGACGGCCCGCAACTGGAAGAACTGAAGCGCAACTATCCGAACGTCACCTTTCTTGGCAGCCGGTTTGGTGAGGACCTGGCAGCGGTCTATGCCAGCGCCGACGTCTTTGTCTTCCCGAGCCTGACCGACACGTTCGGCCTCGTCGTGCTCGAGGCCATGGCATCCGGCATCCCGGTCGCCGCCTTCGACGCGACCGGCCCGCGCGACGTGATACCGGGTTCGGGCGCCGGCACGATCACGCCGGTCGGAGGCGACCTTGCGAAAGGTGCCATCGACTGCCTGTCACTCGACCGCAAGACCTGCCGGACCTTTGCCGAGACCTATAGCTGGAAAGCCTGCGCCGAGGCGTTCATCGAAAACCTCCAGCCTCTGCCGGCCCCTGCCCGGCGCCGCTTCTGGCAGAAGATCCGCCTGCGCCGGCGCAAGCGCCCGCCGATCGAAGGCCTCTAGAGGCAGGTTTCCACCTCACCCTGAGAACTTCCGGGCGCCTCGTGCGTAGGGAAATCACAGGCACTGGAAAGGAGGAAAGACCGATGCCCGCACGCTCAAAAGCCCAACAGAAGGCCGCTGGCGCCGCGCTTGCCGCCAAACGCGGCGAACAGGACCGCAAGGACCTGACCGGCGCGGCCCGACACATGTATGATTCAATGACCGAGGCAGAACTCGAAGACCTTGCCGGGACATTGCACAAGCGCCTTCCCGACAAGGTCAAGGGGCATGCCTAGTTCGACGCCGCCGCCTTCAGGCTTTCGGCAACCGCACGCTGGGCGTCCCGGTCTTCATCCGTCAGCGGGATCAGTCCCTTCTCGACGAGATAGCCGTCCGGCCCGAACGCGCTGTCCGACGTGAACGCCTCGATGTAGTCGATCAGGCCCGGGACGAGCGTCAGGTTCTGGTCCTTGACGTAGAAATACATGATGCGCGACAGGCCATAATCGCCCGACGCGATGTTCTCGAACGTCGCCGGCACCCCGGCGAGCTGGGCGCCTTTCACCCGGTCGCCATTCTGTTCGAGGAACGAATAGCCGAGCACACCAATCGCCGTCGGCGACTTCACCAGCTGCTGGATGATGGCCGTGTCGTTCTCACCCGCGTCAATCCAGGCGCCGTCCGTGCGGATCGTATGCGCGCGCACCTGGAACGCCTTTTTGTCGCTCGCCTTCAGCGCGTCGAGGGCGGGCAGCGATTCGGCCCCGTGTTCCATGCCAAGCTCGACAAAGGCATCGCGTGTGCCGGAAGTGGGCGGCGGGCCGAATACCTGGATCGGTTCATCCGGCAGGCCGGCGTCGACATCGTGCCAGGACTTGTACGGATTGGGCTGGAAGCCACCGGCGCCATCCGGAATGTCCTTTGCCAGCGCGAGGTAGAGCTGGGTCTTCGTGATGTCGAAATCCGGCCCGTTCTTCGAGTTCGCAACAACGATCCCGTCATAGCCGATTTCGACCGGCGTGATCTCGGTGACGCCGTTGCTGGCGCAAAGCGCCGTTTCGCTGGCCTTGATCGGGCGTGATGCGTTGGAAATCGACGGTTGGTCAGGGCCGAGGCCCTGGCAAAAGGCCTTGAAGCCGCCGCCAGTGCCGGTCGTTTCGACAATCGGCGTCGAAAAGCCGGACGTCGCACCAAAGCGCTCGGCCACGGTCGTGGCAAAGGGCGAAACCGTGGAAGACCCCACGATCTTGATCTTCTGGGTCGATCCGCTCATTTCAGGCGCCGCAGCGACGCCATCCGATGTGTCGAGTGATGACAGGTCGCTCTTGCCACAGGCGACAAGCGTCAGGGCCGCAAGGCCGATAGTACCGCAGATCATGCCGGTCTTCATGAAGGAATCTCCGATGTTGCATGGGACATTTCCCAGGGAATCTGTCTCCCGCAATACGGCTCGCAGATGACGGTGGTATGGATGAAAAGTAACATTTTTGCGACAGTTTGCAGCCGGACCAAAAGTTTCACTTGCACTCGCGATCATGTTCGCATATCTCACGCTCCGAATACGGATGTGGCGGACATCTGGGCCAACCCTTAAACTGGGGGCCCCCTGCACTAACGCCCGAAGCTGGTTAAAAGCCCTTTGGAGGTTAGGTGTCATGCACTCCTATGCTACCCCCTATAATATTGTGCGCTCGCAAGAGCCCGACATGCCTGTCTACTGCTTCCGCCCCGACCGGGTGACGACGGCTGCAAAATGGTTCCGCGAAAGCTTTCCGGGCCAGCCGTTCTATGCGGTCAAGGCAAATCCGGGCGTTCACGTGCTCGACGCCCTCTGGGCCGCAGGCATCAACAGCTTTGACGTTGCCTCCGAGAACGAGGTCGAGCTGATCTACAACCGCTTCCCGGGCGCCCGCATGGCGTTCCTGCATCCGGTCAAGAACCGCCGCGCGATTTCGCGCGCCTACCACCAGTATGGCGTGCGCATCTTCGTGACCGACACGCATGCCGAATTGCAGAAGATCCTCGAGGAAACCGGCTTTGCCCGCGACCTGACGATCATCGTGCGTATCGGCGTCTCGAATGACGGCGCGACCCTGCCGCTGACCGGCAAGTTCGGCGCCAATGAAGATGACGCTGCGGAAATCCTGCGCGAAGCCCGCCGCTATGCCGACGAGCTGGGCGTCTCCTTCCATGTCGGCAGCCAGGCGATGAAACCATCGGCCTGGGCGACCGCCATGGCAGACGTCTCGCGCATCATCATTTCGGCTGGTGTCACGGTCGATATCGTGGATGTCGGTGGCGGATTCCCGTCGATCTATGCCGATACGCCCCCGCCGTCGCTGGAAGACTATGCCGCCATGGTCGAGCGGTCGTTCGAGTCCATGTTCGTTCTCGAAAACGCCGACCTGTGGTGCGAACCCGGCCGCGCGCTCGTCGCGGAAGCGGAAAGCCTTCTGCTGCGCGTGGAACTCGCCAAACCCGGCTCGCTCTATCTCAACGATGGCTCCTATGGTGCCCTCTATGACGCCGTGCACGAGCGCTGGCAGTTCCCGATGCGGGCCATCACCGGCGACGGACGCAAGCTGCGCGGCATGGCCGAGTACACGGTCTATGGGCCGACCTGCGATTCGACCGACAAGTTCCCCGAAAAGGTCTGGTTGCCTGCAGGGCTCACCGAAGGCGACTATATCGAGTTCGGCAATATCGGCGCCTATGGCCGTGCGATGGCCAGCCGGTTCAACGGGTTCGGTGAAAGCGAAGTAGCCATCGTTCACGATGCGCCGTGGCCGAGCCTCTACAACAAGGTCGGCGCGGAAGTGATCGCGATCGGCTCCAAAGCCACGAACTGAACCTCCGGAAAACCGTAACGTCTGAGGACAAGCGCCAGGTCCGGCGCCTCCTCGGGCGGGCTGGTGAGATAGGCCGAGCCGCCCACGCTGCGCGCCTCGGTTTCCTGCGGCAGGACGCGGATGGTCTGGCGGGCAATTGCCGCGCCCGAATCGACATAGCTCACCGCGTGAGGGGCGCTGGCGATAAGCTGGCCGCGCACCAGCGGGAAATGCGTGCAGGCCAGCACGATCGTGTCGATCTCGTCGCCGCCCGGTGCCTCGAACAGCGGGGCCTGGGCGGCGGCAATCGCCTCAATCGGGACGTCCTCCCCCCGCGCATGGGCCTCGGCCAGGCGGACCAGTTCGATACTGCCATGCTGGATCACGCGCCGGCTGCCGGCGAACTCCGCGATCAGCCGGGCCGTATAGGCGCGCCCTATGGTTCCAGGCGTGGCCAGCAGGCCGATCGTGCCCGTCTGGGTAAACGCCGCTGCCGGCTTGATCGCCGGCACCGTTCCGACAACCGGGATGTCGAGCACAGCCCGAACCTCCTGCAGGGCCAGCGTGCTGGCCGTGTTGCAGGCGATCACGAACACGTCCGGCCGGACATGGTCGCACAGGGCCTTGGCCACCCGCGGCAGCCGCTCCCTGAGCGCCTCATCCGACTTGTCGCCATAGGGGAAAAAGGCGCTGTCGGCAGCATAATGGACACCGAGCGCTGGCCCGAGGGCGCGGATCTCTTCCGCCACCGTCAGGCCGCCAACCCCGGAATCGAACACCAGGACCCGGCCCCGGGCCGGCGAAGGGACGAAATTATTCGGCAGGAACTCGGTCATCACGGAATGATATGTGCATTCGCAGACGGCGGAAACGGGGCAGTTCCACGGCACTGTCATGTGGTTTGTTGTGCACCGCAACATAAAGGACTACATATTGAACAGGAACAAGGATCAAGGCCCATGATGGAACTCTGGCTCGCACCGTGGCGAGCGTCTCTCGCCCTCACAACTTCTGCACTGGAAATGATGCTCAAGGCCCAGAAAAACATGATCGGCAGCGCAGGGCTTGCCAGCATGCAGCCGATGGACGAGGCCCGCATGCGCGAGGCATTCCATTCCGCAGCCGGCGCCAACCTGCGCCGCTGGGGGAAGACGGCTGATGCCCTGCAGACCCTGCCGGAATGGTACCGTGACCTGTCCAGAGTGCCCGGCACCGTGTTGACCGACTGGTTCGATGCCGCGCGGCGCCCGTCGCAGGACTAGGCCAGCGACGTATACAGGTCCGGGCGCCGGTCGCGGAAGAAACCCCAGGCCGCCCGGTCCCGCTCGACCGTTTCAAGGTCGAACGTCGCGCTGATCACGCCTTCTTCCGTTCGGCCGAGATCGGTGACGACCTCACCGGCCTGGTCAGCAATAAAGCTGGTGCCGTAGAACACCTGGCCGTCTTCATCGCCGATGCGATTGGCGGCAGCCACCGGAATGACGTTCGATACCGCGTGCCCCAGCATGGCGCGGCGCCAGCGCGCGGCAGTATCGAGGCTTGAATCCTGCGGTTCGGCGCCAATCGCTGTCGGATACAGCAGGACGTCGGCGCCCATCAGGGCCATGGCCCGCGCGGCTTCCGGGAACCACTGGTCCCAGCAGATGCCAACCCCGATGCGGCCCTTCCGGGTGTCCCAGACGCGGAACCCCGTGTCGCCGGGGCGGAAATAGAATTTCTCCTGGTAGCCCGGCCCGTCAGGAATATGGCTCTTGCGGTAAACGCCCAGCGCCTTGCCGTCAGCATCCAGCATGACCAGTGAATTGTAATAGTGCGGGCCGTCCTTCTCGTAGATCGAGACGGGAATCACGACGCCCAGTTCTGCAGCGATTTCAGAGAGTTGCACGACCGCCGGATGCGTTTTCCACGGGTGCGCCCGGGCAAAATGCACTTCGTCCTGCGTCTTGCAGAAATACGCCCCGCAGAAGAGTTCAGGCGGCAGCACGACATCGGCGCCCTGCCCGGCCGCGTCGCGCACGAAGCCGGCAACCCGGGCAATATTCGCCTGGACGTCGTCAGACGGGGCGAACTGGATGGCGGCAAGGGTGATCGGGCGGGGCATGGGCGGAAGTCCGGATGGGGGCGACAGGGTGAGGGGGCGGGTGTGGCAGATGGGGTGTCAGGCGGGAATTTCACGGGTCATGCAGTGGAAACTGCCGCCACCGCGCAGAATGTTCAATGCCGGCAGGCCGATCACCTTGCGCCCCGGGAAAAGCGGACGCAATTCCGACAGGGCGACGAGGCCGAAGCGTTCGTCATAGACCGGCACGATCACGGCACCATTGGTGATGGTGAAATTCATGTGGCTGGCCGGCGCGGCCTTACCATCCCCAAGGTCGATCCGGCCCGGCGAGGAGATCGTCGAGACCATCAGGCCCATCGTGCGCAACCGGTCGACGATGGCCAGCAGGATGGCGGCGTTCGGATCTTCCTTGCCGGTCGGATGCTGGCACAGCACATGGCCCGGCGCGATGAAACGGGCAACATTGTCGACATGGCCGTCAGTATGGTCGTTGAGCAGGCCGTCGCCGAGCCAGATGATTTCGTTGACGCCAAAGGCCACCGACAACGCAACTTCCGCATCGCCCTCGCCCCAGCCGGTGTTCCGGTTCGGATTGAGCAGGCATTGCCGGGTTGTCAGGAGGCGCCCTTCGCCATCGACATCGATCGCGCCGCCTTCCAGCACGAAATCGTGGGCGTGCAGGGGCACGCCCTCGACACCGGCCAGGGCGGCCGCCGTCTGGTCATCACCCGGCATGACATACTTGCCGCCCCACCCGTTGAACCGGAAGGCCTGCGCCTCGCGGCCTTCGGGCCCGGACGTGAAGATGGGGCCTGTATCCCTCAGCCAGATATCGCCGGTCGGAATCTCGACCAGTTCAGCGGTTTCGCCGAGCATGGCACGCGCCGATGCGAGCGCTTCGCTTGACCCCACCGCGACCTTGACCGGTACGAACCCGGCGGCGGTGCGGATGAAGGCCGCGATCTCGGCGCGGGCACCTTCAAGATCACCGCCCCATTCCTCGGCGAGGCGCGGCCAGCCACACCACAGGGCGGCTTGCGGCGCCCATTCAGGCGGCAGGATGGATTTGGCTTCGATCATGGTTGCAGCGCTTGCCATACCTTTCCGGTAACGAAAAGGGCGGCCCGCATCGCAGGCCGCCCTTCCCCAATCTACGTCCTGGATCGCAAGCGGCCTAGAACTTGTATTTGACGCCGAAGTGAACCTGCCACAGCGACGCGCTGTTGACGATGCGGTCACGGTCAGCGTCGCCATTGAAGCTCGTGATGACGTACTGGCCGTTGTCGATACCGCTGATGTCATAGAGATCAGCATTACCCGGGAAGCCGTGCTCGCGCAGGACGCCCCATTCGTCGTTCAACAGGTTGCCCAGGTTCTCGATAACGATGAACGCTTCCGTGCGATCATTCTCACGAAGGCCTGGCAGTTCCTGCGACAGGCGAAGGTCGAACTTCGTCCACCAGTCATCAGCAGCCGAGTTACGATCGACGACACCGCCGCGATAGTCCCACAGATCCTTGTTCTCGCTGACGTACTGGTTCAGCGCAGCAACGGCTGCCGGATCCGACAGTGGCGAGATCAGGCCATCACCTTCACCTGCCGGGATATAGGCCAGTGCGCGGGCATTGTTGAACAGCGGCGAGAAGATGCCGGTGTTCGAGCCGAAGGTGTAGCTGTATGGCGCACCTTCGCTGGCCGTGCCGAACAGCGATGCCCGGGTCGTCAGGTTGTTGATGAAGTCTTTCTCATAGTTGAACTGGAACGTGAAACGGTGAGCAATCTCATAGTCGCTCGTGCCCAGGTCAGGCTGGAATGCATTGTCCGTCGAGAAGTTCACAAAGTTCGAGAAGGCCACCGAAGACGTCATCGGGTTGGCATCCTTGGCATCGGTGTAGGCGTAGCCGAGCGACCAATCCATGCCGTTGTCATATTGCTTGGACACACCAAGCGACAGGACGAGCGCGGAGCCCTTCTCTTTCGCATTGGTCAGCAGGAAGTCGTTCGTGTTGCCTGTGCCGTAGATCGGACGCCCATCAGGTGCCGTATCCGTCTGGACCCAGCTGATTGGCTGCGACAGGGCCGCTTCATTCGTCTTGGAATACAGAATGTCGGCCATGATGCGCCAGTCGCTGCCGATCATCGGGTTCGCACTGTCAAAGTCGATAACCGTACCCAGAGCGAACTTCCACTCGGATGGGATTTCGAAGTTGGGGTCGATGGCGTTGACGGGGCCACCACCAGTTGCCGCAGCGACAGCAGCCACTGCTTCATCCGGCACGTCGATGAACGGACGACCCGCACCACCGGCATAGGTGTAGTCAGCAATGTTCGGCGCAACGCCACCAATGCCTGGCAGGCAGTCATTCGTGCGGGTCCGCTCACGGCATTCGAACAGGGTCACACCATTGTTGGAGTAATTGTTCGCGATCCAGACGTTCGGGTTGCCGCCGGAATAGAGGCCGGCACCGCCGTGGAATTCAACATTGTCGCTGAACTCGTACTTGAAGCCGAGGCGCGGCTGCAGCAGGTCGCGGCCGTCCATGGTTTCGTCGTTGCGAATACCGTAAGTGTCGAGGAAAGTCTGGTTGAATGCAGGTGCATCGTCAGACTGGTAAGTATCGTAGCGCAGACCGGCCACGATGTTCAGCTTGTCGTTAACCTGCCACTCGTCCTGCGCGTAGAACGTGTTGATTGCGTAGGAAAACGCAGCCGCGCCATCATCCTGGTTGTTCGTGCCAGCCGCGTTCTCGTAACGGAAATCCGAAAAGTCGCCTGCAGCAAAATCTGCAATCGAGTCGAACACCCATTCGCCCTGAACTTCCTGGATGAACAGGTTGAACACTTCAAACTCTTCACGCTCGGCACCCACCGTGAACAGGTGATTGCCCATCGTGTAGTCGGCTTTGCCTTTGAAGTTCAGCGTTTCGTAGGTCAGCTCGTTGGCATGACGGCTGTCGTCTGCACCGAGGTAGACGGTCGAACCGCCAACGCGCACCTGGACTTCACCGAAATTGTCGAGACCGCCGACAGGGATCTGGCGGTTTTCAAGGTCAACGTAGGTGACACGGAACTCGGTCGACAGGTTCTCGGTCCAGTCAGAGTAGAGTGCACCCGTGTAGTTCTGCAGCTTCGCGCCGCGCTCGTAATAGTGGTTACCATCGGAAAGGCGGTTCGAACCATCGTCGGACGGGCTGAAGTTGAAGCCGTCATTGTAGTTATAGGTAAGGATGGCGCGGTGATTGTTGGTGATGTTCCAGTCGAGTTTTGCGAAGATCTTTTCGTCTTCAACAGCAATCGATGTCGGCAGGCCGCCGGCGATGTAGCCATACCCTTCGGCGATGTTGATGATCTGGTCGTAATCAGCTTGCGTGAGACCAGCGCTTTCCGGCGTGAAGCCGAAGATGCTCGCGCCTTCGAACTTTTCGTACGAACCGAAGAAGAACAGCTTGTCCTTGATGATCGGTCCACCAACGTTGAAGCCGTAACGCTTTTCTTCGAAATCGCCGAGATCGACGTCCGTGCCGTCAACCTTGTCGCCAGTGAAACCGTCGCTGGTGAAGTCGTAGAAGGCGCCGCCGTGGAATTCGTTGGCGCCGGTCTTGGTGACGGCGTTGATGTTACACGCCGTGAACTGGCCGTACTCGACGTCAAACGGGGCAAGCTCAACCGAAACCTGTTCGATCGAGTCATACGAGAACGGGATACGCTCGGTCGGGTAGCCGTTGGAGTTCAGGCCGAAATTGTCGTTGAGGCGTGCGCCGTCGACCGTCAGCGAGTTGTAGCGCGGGTTGGCACCGGCGCAGCTGATCGAGTCGTTGAAGGCTTCGTCGACGTAAACGCGGGGATCAAGACGAACGATGTCCTTGATGTCGCGGTTCATGGCCGGTGCATTTTCCAGCGTCGACAGGTTGTAGGTCGATGACGGACCAGACGCGACCTGGGCAGCCGAAACAGCCGACCCGGTGATGACGACTGTTTCCATGCGGGCCGTGTCGTCGCCTTCAGCTGCGACGTCGACGACCAGGCTGAGCGACGTTGCATCGCCAAGGTTGGCGTAGATGTCGTGGGCGCGGCTTGGCACGAAGCCCGGGCCGGTCACGGTGACGCTGTAGGGGCCGCCAACGCGGAGGTTTTGCGCACCGAACGCGCCGGTGTTGGAGGTCGTCGTGACCGCAACCGTACCGGTGGGTTCGTGCAGGATGGTGACAGTGGCGCCGGAAACGGCTGTCCCGTTGCTGTCAGTGACCTGACCGCGAATGCTGGAAGTTGTGACCTGCGCTGCGGCGAGGCCTGCAACGCCGAGAGCGATGGCAGAAACTGCCATGCCGCGACCGAATGTAGTCCAATTCATGATGATATTCCCCTGATCCGAATGAGCCCCCGGCCTGAAACACTGGTGCAGGCCGGCCTGCGGTCGCTTACTCCCGCTGCATGACGGATTAGTGACAAGTTTTTGAAGGTTCAACGTACGTATGAGCGAATACAGCCATTAACTATGCTGCGATGCAAAAAAGCCACGGTTTGGGGCGTTCAAAGGTACAGATTGCCTCACATGGGGGCTGTATTCGCGAGACTGTGCGCTGCATAAGCGCATAACGTATCAAGGTGAGATCGCATGCAGCGCACGGAAACCGATTCGGCGAGTGAGGGTCTCAGGCCTGTTCTGATGGTCCTCGGGGCCATTCTCCTGCTTCGCGTCGGGGCGCTCGTCCTCTCCCCGCTCAACCTCTATGCCGATGAAGCGCAATACTGGCGGTGGGGCGAAGTGCTGGACTGGGGCTATTATTCAAAGCCCCCGATGATCGCCTGGGTGATCCATGGGGTGACGGCCCTGTTTGGTGATTCCGAATGGGCGGTGCGGCTGGCCGCGCCCTTCCTGCACATGGCGGGCGCCGTGTTCCTGCTGCTGCTGGGGCGGGCGATGTACGGCACGCGCGTCGGCATGTTTGCCGCGCTCGGCTATGCACTGATGCCGGCTGTCATCCTGTCATCCGCCGTGATCTCGACAGACGGCGTCCTGATGCCGTTCTGGTGCGCCGGGCTCTACACGTTCTGGCGGCTGCGCAGCGGCGAAGGCGGGTGGGCGAGCGCCGTTGGCCTTGGCGTCGCTGTCGGCGCCGGGTTCCTGTCGAAATACGCCATGCTCTACTTTGTCATCGGCATCGTGCTGACGCTGCTCCTGGACCGGCAGACGCGGCGCGCCCTGCTGTCGCTGCACGGGCTTGCCGCGCTGGCGGTCGCCGCAGCCATCTTCGCGCCGCACCTCGCCTGGAATGCTGCCAACGATTTCAAGACCGTCAGCCACACGGTCGACAATGCCAATCTCGGCGGCGACCTCATCCATCCGGACCACGCCATCACGTTCCTGGTCGACCAGATCGGTGTCTTCGGGCCGATCAGTTTCCTGTCGCTGGCCGTCGGCCTGTTCGTGATGCGCAGTGAGGATGCCGGCGTGACCGGGCGGGACCGCTGGCTGCTCTGCTTCATCCTGCCGGTTCTGGTGATCATCCTGTTCCAGGCCGTGCTCTCGCGCGCGAATGCGAACTGGGCTGCAACCGCCTGGCCCGCCGCCAGCGTGCTGGTCGCCGCCTGGCTGACACGGGCCCGGCCCAATCGCCGGCTCTGGTGGATTGTCGCCGGCCTGACATTCGTGGCCCTGCAATTCGTGCCGGACGTCCCCGTCTGGGCACGGCTGGCCGCGGGCAGCCTTGTCGCCGCCGCGATGGTTGGCTTCGGGCATTTCGTGAAACACCGCCCATCCGGCCTTCTCTGGGCCAGCCTCGCGGTGCACGGCGTCATCGCCGCAGCGTTCATGACCGTCGCGTTGCTGCCGGCAGCCACCGCCAGCAATCTCGGCTTCGACAATGCCCTGAAACGCACCCGCGGATGGGATACGGCCGCCGAGGAAGTGTTCCGCCGGGCCGCAGATCTCGGCGCAACCGCAGTTCTCGTCGACGAGCGCGAAGTCTGGCACGGGCTCGACTATTATGCGCGCGACCGCACGATCCCGCTGATTTCCTGGCGGCGCTACGGCGTGCCCAAGAGCTTTTCCGAATCCCGGCCGCTGGCGCCGCCGATCGACGGGAATGTGCTGGTCGTGTCGCTGCATGCGGAAATGCGGCCGATGCTGCGCAGTGACTTCCGGCGGTTCCAATCGGCCGGCGAAATCGCCATACCGCTGGGCACGCGCCGCAACGGCTGCTCGCTCACGCGGCGCTTCCATCTCTATCTTGCATCAGGTTTTGCGCCGGACCCGCACGATGCAGACTGGGAAGCGCGTCACGCGGGGCTGTCCGAATTCCGGGAACCGCCCTGCCCCTAGGCCAACGGCTCAGTGCGTGGCGACGGCGTCGCCCCAGAGCGCCTCGATGCGCTTGTCGCGTCCGCAGGACGAGCGATAGTAGCTGTAGCGCAACGGGTTCTTCTTGTAATAATTCTGGTGATAGTCCTCGGCCGGCCAGAACGTGCTGGTGGCAAGGACCTTGGTCACGACCGGCTTGGGCAGGACGCGGGACGCGTCGACTGCGGAAATATCGCTCTCGGCAACCTGGCGTTCTTCGTCATTGGCAACGAAAATGGCTGACCGGTAGCTGTCGCCCTTGTCGCAGAACTGGCCAAAGGCGTCGGTCGGGTCGATATGGTGGAGGAAATAGGTCACCAGCTGGTCATACGACACGACATCGGAATCATAGGTCACCTTGACCGATTCATAATGGCCCGTGGTCTCGTGGCTGACCTGCTTGTAGGTCGGGTTGGCCACGTCGCCACCGGTATAGCCCGAGATCGTGTCGATCACGCCGTCGACCTTGTCGAAATCCGCTTCGGTGCACCAGAAGCAGCCGCCGGCAAACACCGCCGTCGACAGGCGCTTGGCCGATTCGGTTGCTGGCTGGTCTTCTGCGCCGGCACTCGAGATGAACGCGAAACCGGCCGCGGCAATCCCGGCAGACAAGGCGATAAGGGTGGCGGAACGGTTACGCATGACAAACTCTTAAACACGACTATAGGCGTACGTGCCGCCTACCAAAGTCCCATATGGGATGCGCCCCTTTGCTGGAAAGAGGACAACTGCACAGTTAACAGGTTTGTGTTGACCGCGTGTTGTCAGGCAGTGGCAATTTTGGGGCGAAGCTGTGTTGTCAAGCAGGCCCGGTCAGGACGCGCACACGCACCCGGCTCGTCCGTCCTGCAGTATCCACTGCAGTGACGATGTAGAATCCCTCGCGGGTCGGCTGCCAGACGGGCGCGCCCGCGTCATCAATGGCGCAAGGCGCTCCGTTAACGAACCAGGTGAGCTGTCCCTCCCCCCGGCCGGCGAGGACAAACCCCTTTGCCGGCGTGCCATCGACGGTTCCCGCCCACAATTCGGCGTCGCGCGGCGGGAACAGGATCTGTGGCGGTGCGTCAGCGGAAAAGTCGCGGATCGCGCCCTTCGACCTCGGCCGCGCTTCAGCCGTCAGGCGGCCGCGTGCGGCCCCTTCATCGCGCAGGTGGTGGGCCGCACGGTCGGCAATCTCGAACAGGATCGGCAGGGCGACATCGCCGCCGGTAACGCCCGGACGCGGCGCCCCGTCGGCGCGCCCGACCCAGACCACGATCGCAAGGTCGCCGGCCACGCCCGCAGCCCACGCGTCGCGGAAGCCGTATGACGTACCGGTCTTGAAGGCGATCTGCGGCGCATTCTCCGTCAGGCGACCCGGCACCCGGCCTTCCGGCGTCGGGCCATTCTGCAGGATGCGGATAATCTCGTCAGCGCTGGCCTCACCGATCAGGCGCTGGCCCGGCAGGGCGCGGCTGGCCGGTTCCGCGTCGGCCCGCCAGACCAGTGGCTTGGCAACGCCCTTGTCGCCGAGCGCGGCATACAGCACGGCCAGCTCGCGCGCCGTCAGGCCAGCCCCGCCAAGCGCGATCGCCAGCCCGGCCTCATGGCTGGCAGACCCGGCAATCCGCGGGCTGGCGCCTGCCAGTGCCAACTGCGCGGCGAACCGTTCGGGCCCGACCTTGTCGAGCATCATCACCGCCGGCACGTTGAGTGAGTGCTGCAGCGCGTCCGACACACGCACGTCGCCGCGGAACATGCGGTCGAAATTCTCCGGCTGGTAGGCGGCGAACCGCCTCGGCAGGTCGGAGATCAGCGTGTCCGGCGCGGCCGAGCCGTCATCGAAGGCCATCGCATAGATAAAGGGTTTCAGCGTCGATCCCGGCGAGCGCGCCTGCGCCGTCAGGTCAAGCCAGCCGCCCGGCCGGTCGCGCGAGGCCGACCCGGCAATGGCCCGTACTGCCCGGGTCGGGATGTCCACGACCAGTACCGAAACCTGCACCTCGGGGCCTGCCGCGTCCGCCCGGGTCAGCGCAATCCGCTCGACCTCGGCCTGCAGGCTGGAGTCGAGAGTCGAGCGCACATCACCGCGCGGCCCGCTGGCGAGCGCCTTGGCTGTGCCATGCCAGGCGCGATCCGGGAAATCCCGGCGGCGCCCCGGCACTGGCAAGGCCGCAACGTCGGCGACGTCCGCTTCGGAAAACACGCCATAATTTGCCAGCTTTTCCGCGACCCAGTCACGCGCCCTGGCGGCCTGGACCGGCCGCCGGTCCGGGCGCCGCGCTTCCGGCGACTGGGGCAACGCGATCAGCAGCGCGATCTCGTCGTCCGACAGGCGGTCCGCTTCGTGCCCGAAATAGCTCCAGCTTGCCGCCCGCACGCCTTCGAGATTACCGCCATAGGGTGTCAGCGTGAGGTAGAGTTCGAGGATCTCGTCCTTGCTGAGCCGGTGTTCGATCTGCCGGGCCCGGATGATCTCGATCAGTTTCGACCCGATGGTGCGGTCGCGCGGCTCAAGCATGCGCGCCGTCTGCATCGTGATGGTCGATCCACCGGACACGATCCGGCCGGCGAAAACGGAATCCACCGCCGCCCGCGCCATGCCGATCCAGTCGGTGCCCTGGTGCTGGCGGAAGCGCTTGTCCTCGACGCGGATCAGGGCCTCGACGAATTCCGGGTCGATCTTGTCGAGATCGCCACGGAACCGCCAGCGGCCATCATCGGTCGGAAAGGCGCGCAGCGGCTTGCCCTGCCGGTCGGTGACCATGGCCGAGATATGCCCGGCCCTGGCCAGCGGCGGCGGGAACAGCGCATCAAGCCCGAACACCGCCGCCAGAAGGACCGCAAGGGCCGCAAGCAGGCGCCCCGGCTGGCTCATGGGCCTACTTGCCTCCTGCAGTCGTGCCCGGTGCCCCGGTGATTACGACACGTCCCGGACGCGAGCGGGCATAGACCGCCGGCCGATACATGTCCTCGGCAACAACGCCCGGCATGGCGAAATCACCGGCCGTCACCGCGCGCACGACATAGGCCAGCGTCTTGGCATCGCCATAGACATCGACGGCCGCGACGAAGCGGTCATCCTGTGCCTGCTCGGACTGGGCCTGGGCAATCTCGCCGACAAAGGCGAAAGCCCCTGACGTATTGTTGGTGCGCTTGCCGTCTGCGGGCTTCAGCACCGTTTCGATCTCGAAGCCGGCCGGCAGCAGGTCGGCCACGATCACCGGGTTGAGGCGGCGCTCTTCCGGCGTGACCGTCAGGCGCACGACCAGCTGGTCACCCTGGTTGACCCGCGAAAGGTCGACCTTCCCGCCAGTCATCGTGAAGTAGGTCTTGTCGACCTTCAGTTTCGAAGACGCGGCTGGCGGCGCCTTTTCAGGTGCGCCGGTGACCATCACGGTCCGGAACATCGGCGCCTTGCCTTCGAGCTTGAACGTGACGCCCGAGGCGACCTGCTCTTCCGAAATCAGGTACTGGCGCTGGTTGTCCTTGTTGCGGCCAAGACCTTCAACGACCAGGCGGAACGCATTCTCACCCCTGTTGAAGTCATTCACCGCCAGCAGGATGAACGCCTTTTCCTGCGTCGTCAGCGTGTCGGCGTCGGGCACGTCCTTGCCGAGCTTTTCGGCGAGACGGGCGACGACAGGCGCCATGTCGGCTTCGCTGGCAAGGGCCATGACACCTGCAACGTCACGCAGCGGCGTCTGGTAGTAATCGCCGGTATTGGTGTAGCCGAGCGCCTTTTCCGCCGACTCGAACGCCGATGTGGCGCGCGACCGGTCGCCGAGCAGGGCCAGGCCGGCCCCGATCTGGGCACGGGCGAGCGGGCTGTTGATCTTCGGCAGTTCCCGGTCATGCAGGTAGCGCAGGCGGGAAATGTCCGCCTCCCCTGCCTTGGCCAGGACATAGAGCGAATAGGCCGACGCCCGGTACATCATCTGCTCGGCGGTATCGTTGGAATACCGGCTTTCATAGACGTCCGTATCATAGCCGTAGACGCGCCACTGGTCGCCGGTCGAGATCGCCCTGAGCGCGCCATAGGCCCGGTCAAGCGATTCAGCCGGCACTTCATAGCCTTCGGCCTTGGCGCGATAGACGAAGTCCGTCACATAGGCGCCGAGCCATGGCGAGGCATTGCCGTCACCTTCACGCCACAGGCCGAACGCGCCATCGGCGCTCTGCCGGTTCAGCAGCGTGTTGACGGCGGTCTGGATGCGGTCACGCGCATTGTCGCGCGTCCCGCGCGCCCCCATCGCGACCAGCTGTTCGGAATAGAGCAGCGGCAGCGCCCGGCTCACCGTCTGTTCGGTGCAGCCATAGGGATAGCGGTCGAGCGAGGCATAGAGCGTCGCCGGGTCGACCGGAATGCTCGAATAGCCGACCGTCACGTCCACCGATCCCGGGATATAGCCGGCGAGCAGTTTCGGATCGATCGCGTATTCGTCGCCAGGCTGCATCAACGCGCTCGTCGAGCGGGTTTCCGGCAGGTAGGGCGAACGGGTCTGGATGTCATAGGTGTGGGTCACCGCAAACTTGTTGGGCCCTGTCACCGCCATGCGAACCTGGGAAATACCCTCGGTCGTCGCATCCACCCGCACCGGTGCATCCGAGCGCTGGCCTGTCGGCAGGGTCTTGCGGAAGTGACTGTCGGCAACGGTCAGCGGACCTGATCCGGTTATGTCGGCCCTGAACTCGCCGGCAGGCAGTTCGACATTGTCGATGCTGGCCGTCAGGAACGCTTCATCACCCGGCGCCAGGAAGCGCGGCAGGATCATCTCGGACGGCGCTTCGTCGCGCACGGTCATCTTCGACTCGCCGCTGCCAAGCCCGGTCTTCGACCATGCCACCGCCATCAGGCGCAGTTCGCCGTTGAAGTCCGGCACATCGAAGCGGATCTTCGCCTTGCCGGACCGGCCGACATCGACGAGGCCGGAGAACAGCGCCACCGACTTGGTCGGCACAACCGTCAGGCCTTCACCGCCGAGCTGGTCACCACCGGTGCGCACCTCTGCCGGCAGGCCCATGTTCGGGTCCAGCAGGCGGCCGTAATCGTCATAGAGTTCAACGCCGAGCGCCTTCTGGCCGTAATAATAGCTGACCGGGTCGGGGCTCTTGAACTTGGTGAGCTGCAGGATGCCCTCGTCCACGGCGGCCAGGGTCAGGAACACCGGCTCGCGCGGGCCATTGCCGAAACTGACCTCGACCACCTGTTCGCCGCGCGGGCGGGCCACCTTCGGCGCGGCGATCGTCAGGGCGAATGTACGCGCGTCCATGTTGACCGGCACGTTCACCACGCCCACCGCACGGCGCGGCTTGGCCTGCAGGATCGGGTCACGTTGGGTATAGACGTTGACCATGACATAGGCGCCCTCGCCCCAGGCATCCGTCACCGGCAAGGTCACGCGGGTACCGGCCGCCGTGACGGCCAGGTTCTGGACCGACAGGACCGTATCGGTTGCCACGACGATCTGGGCCTGCCCGTCATAAGGCGGGATGATCGTCATCACGGCCGTCTGGCCGGGCGACGGAGACTTGTCCGGGCCGATCACGCGAACCCGGTCGGGTGCCTCGACACCGTCACCGGACACACGGCCACCCCAGCCGACATAGAACGCATTGCTGGCCTGGGCGCCGACATTGACGCCTTCAGCTTCGACCACGAGTTCATGGCTGCCCCATTCGAGGCCGCTGACCTTGATCTCGGCGGTTCCGCCAGCCGGCGTCGTCACGACACCCTCGTTCGCCTTGGTCACCGTGCGCGACCGGCGCCAGCGCCACTCATCGCCATCGCGGTACCAGTCATAATGGTAGTCGATCGCGAGCATTTTCCATTTCAGGCGCTGGCCAACAGCCACGCCATCGGAATTGACCGCGACGACCTGGAAGACCGAATCGCCGCCTTCATCGACGGAATCCTCGAAACCGGGCTTCAGGCCGATATAAAGACTCTCCGGCCGGTAGGGCACACGCAGGCTCTCGGTGACCGCGCGGCCGCCAGGCTCGAGCACGCTGACCACGGCATTGATCCGCAGCGGACGCCCGGCATTGCTGCCGGCTGAGCCCGGTGCCACGCGCACTGTCGCATTGCCGGCCCCGTCCGTTGTCTGGTCAGGGAGTTCGACGATGCGTTCCTCGAACGTTGCGTCATGGCGACCGAATTCAAAGCCGTCGAATGCCGGGAACGGGTTCTGCTGGGGCTCGATACGCGCTTCTGACTTGACGGTCAGGCCCGCGCCGGGCGCCCCGTAGAGGAACCGCGAGGCAACGCTCAGGTCGACACTGCCGCCAACCTTGATCGGCGTCTTGTCGTCGCCTGTCAGGTCGACCGCGATCCGCTGGGGCACGAAATCCTCGACCGAGAACCGCGCCGTCCCGGCAGGCTCGGCCATGCCGTCCATTTCGATGACAGCCCGCCACTGGCCACGCGAGGCGCCCCTCGGCAGGTCGAAGCCATTGAGGACCGCGCCCGACTCCGGGTCGTCGAACCGCACCTTGGTCGCAACCAGGCCGTTCGGGCGATAGATGACCAGATTGCCGGCACGGGACGAAATCTGCCGTCCGGTCCGGTCGCGCAGCAGCGCCGAAATCTCGACTGTCTCGCCGGGCCGGTAGATGCCGCGATCCGTATAGACATAGGCATCGACCAGACCGGGCGTGCGGCGTCCGCCGACAGCATGCTCAGACAGGTCCACCGGTGCCCGTGTCAGGTCCAGTGCCGCGAGTTCACCCTTGGCGCTGAACGCCAGCAGCATTCTCGGAGCCAGGTTGCCCTGCCCGCTGATGATCGGCTTGTCGAACGCAACCCGGCCCTGTTCGTTGCTGCGGGTCTCGGCCAGGATTTCATTGTTCATGGCCACAAGCTGGACGTCCGTATCCGGAACGGGCTTGCCGTCCTGCAGCGAGCGCAGGGTCACGTCGAGGCCGTTCTCGCCTTCATAGGCGGTGATCGCGAGGTCGGTCAGCATGATCCAGCGACTGGACGACGCAGGCGGGCCTTCGGCAGCATTCAGCTCCGCCGCGTCGGTGACGCGGACATAATAGGCGCCAGGCTCCAGCGTGCCGATGACATCCTGCAGCGGGAAGACCGAGATTACCGGCGCGTTCTGCTCGGAGGGAACCTCCATCGTGCCGGACCAGATTTCTGCTTCCACGTCACTCGGATCGTCTTCACCCCAGGAATAGGAATAGCGTCCCTGCGCGCTGGTTTCGCCTTCGCTGATGCTCTTGAAGGCCAGCGCGCGGTCATTGATGCGCGACACCGTGATCTTCACCTTGTCGACATTGACCGTTTCGATTGGCAGGCCGTCGGCATCCTCGCGCGGCAGGATGACGCCCGCCCCCTTGAAGCCGACATACGGCGGCCGGTCGGCGAAATCGATCGCGACCGTCTCTTCGCCCTTCAAGGTGCGCCCGTCAGCGGCCGGCAGGCCGGACAGGATCGTCGCCGTGCGGCTCGTCCCGAAGGTCAGGCCACCGATGCACAGCTCGCGGCCCTCGACGCTGAGCGCCGGCCGGAACGCGGGGCGGAACTCGACGAACGGCGAATAGTCGGTTTTCGGGTCGAGCGCGGCAGAGAAAACGAGACAGGCCAGCGGTTGATCGGCGCTGGTGTCGATCCGGTAACGGAAATAGGAGAACTCCTGCGCCTGGGCATCAAGGGCCTTCTGGCGGCGCTGTTCGCGCTGGCGCGCGGCGACCCGATCCTTGGGCGAGCGCTGGACAACTTCACCCGCGCTGCTGGCGACGTCAGGCGTCTTGGCCTTGTCAGACCCACCGCCACATGCAGCCGCCACGGCGAACAACATGGCTGCCAGTACGACCCGAAAGGTTCCCCGCTTGCCGAAAGTGTCGTGCGACATGTTCCCACTCCTCTGATCTTCTTATCGCATCCTTACACACCTTCGCCGCGGCGCGAACAGGGCGCGATTGGGTCAATTCAAAGGATTATTGCAAATTCTTCACGCCATTGGCATTCGCCGTGCGCTCCGCACCGGCTTGCCAGCCGTTCCAATCCACCCGAAGAATGCCCCCATGTGGGCCTGGCGGATCTTCGGACTTATCGCATTCGCGCTGGGCGCGATCGGCCTGGTGCTCCCGGTCTGGCCGACAACGATCTTCTGGATCGCCGCAGCGCTTGCCTTTGCCCGTTCCAACCCCGCCTGGGCCGCGTGGATCTATGCGCGGCCGGGCATCGGCGAACCGATCCGGACGTTCGCCGAACACGGCCGGATGAACATGCGCAGCAAGGCCGCCGCCCTGTCGGGCATGGCGCTCGCCGCCGCCGGGACGATCTTCCTGTTTTGGCAGATGCCCTGGGCGATGGCCGGCAGCCTCGGCCTGCTGGCCATCGGCGCCGCGTTCGTGATCAGTCGCAAGGCACCGTTTGACCCGGCAGCTGAACCGCCTACAGACACAGTAATAAAGCAAAAGGGAGACTGACGGGCATGGACCTCGGATTGAAGGACAAGGTGATTTTCGTGGCAGGCGCCAGCCGGGGCATCGGGCTTGGCATTGTCGAAGCCTGCCTCGCGGAAGGCGCAAAAGTCGCCATGGCCGCGCGCGGCGCCGAGGCGCTGGAGGAACAACGCGCCCGCCTCGCCAAGCAATATGGCGAAGACAGGCTCTGGGCCCGGGCGGGAGACCTGCGCGATTCCGGCACGATCGACACGATGATTGCTGCAATCGAAACCGAATTCGGCCCGCTCTGGGGCGCAGTTGCCAATATCGGCCTCCACCCCTGCCCGCCCGGATTTGAAGTGGACGACGAAACCTGGGATGGCGGCATCAGCCAGAATCTCGATTCGGCCTTCAAGCTCGCCCGTTCGGCCCTGCGCCAGATGACGCCGCGCAGCGAAGGCTCGGTCCTGATGATCACCTCCATCGCCGGTCTCGGCGCACTTGGCACGCCCGTCACCTATGGCACCTCCAAGGCGGCGATGAACCACCTCGCCAAGGAGCTTGCCCGCGTGGCGGGGCCGTCCGGTGTGCGCGTCAACGCGATTGCCCCCGGCAATATCATCTTCCCCGGCGGCGACTGGGAAACCCGCTCCGAAGGCGAGCGCGGCGCAGCCTGGAAAAAATGGATCCGCCGTGAAGTGCCGCTCAACCGGTTCGGTCGCCCCGACGAAATCGGTTCGGCAGCGGCCTACCTGCTCAGCCCGCTGGCCAGCTTCGTCACTGGCGCTATCCTGCCCGTCGATGGTGGCCAGACGAAGTAAGCTGTCCCGGCGGTGGATCAGGCTTGCACGCCGCACCCCGCCTGCGGCATAGGCCAGCCATGCCCGCTGCGCCCCCCTCCCCTGCATTCGACGCCGTCGTTCTGGGCGCCGGCGCCGCTGGCCTGTTCTGCGCCAGCCGCATGGGACGGGCGGGGCGCAAGGTGCTTGTCATCGATCATGCGGCAAAACCTGCCGAGAAGGTCCGCATTTCGGGTGGCGGACGATGCAATTTCACCAATATCCACACTGCGCCCGACCGATTCATTTCCGAGAACCCGCATTTCGCCAAGTCGGCGCTTGCCCGCTACACGCCGCAGGATTTTCTCGATCTGCTGGCCCGCCACGAAATCACCTGGCACGAGAAGACGCTCGGCCAGCTCTTCTGCGACCAGAAGGCCGGCGCCATCATCAGGATGTTGCTGGATGAACTGGACGCCGGTGGCGGCGAACTGCGCCTGAATACCCAGGTCACGTCCGTCAGCCACGCCGACGGCCTGTTCACGGTCGACACGTCGGGCGGGCGGCTGGCCGCGCCGAAACTCGTCATCGCCACCGGCGGCCTGTCCATCCCGAAAATGGGCGCCTCCGGCCTCGCCTACGACATTGCCCGCCAGTTCGGTCACGCCATCGTCCAGACCCGTGCGGCCCTCGTGCCGTTCGTCTTCACGGGCGCGGACCATGACGACTTCGCGTCAATCTCCGGCGTCGCCTGTGACGTGCGCGCCAGCACCGACCGGGCCGCCTTCGACGAGGCCATGCTGTTCACCCATCGCGGCCTTTCCGGCCCCGCCATCCTGCAGGTCTCATCCTACTGGTCGCCCGGCGAGCCGGTGACGCTTACGCTGCTGCCCGGCACCGACATTGCCGGGACCCTGAAGACCGCCAAGCGCGACCGGCCACAGCAGACGCTTGCCTCCGCGCTTGAGGCGCTTCTCCCCTCCCGCCTCGCCCACCTCGTCCTCAGCCGCACCCACACCACGCCCACGTCCCGCCTCGCCGACACCTCCCACGCCACACTCGACACCCTTGCCGGCGCCCTGTCGTCATGGGTCGTACGCCCGGCCGGCACCGAAGGGTGGCGCACGGCAGAGGTCACGGCGGGCGGGATAGACACGTCCGGCCTCTCGTCGAAAACCATGGAGAGCCGCCACCTTGCCGGACTCTATTTCATCGGCGAATGCGTCGACGTGACCGGCTGGCTCGGCGGCTATAATTTCCAGTGGGCCTGGGCGAGTGCCGCCGCCGGTGCAGAGGGCGCGGCCGCGTAGCAAACGCAGTGCAACAGACTGCTTGACGCAAGGGCGCACTGGCCGCATTCGATGCGCGCATGAGCCAGACTGACAAGACCGCCAGCCAGCCGGCCCGCCGGACATTGCTTCTCGGCGGTGGCCTGCTCGTCGCCGTGCTCGTCATCTTCATCATGGGCAAGCTCGGCCTTCTGCCGCGGGTAGAGTTGCTCAACACGTGGATGGAAACCGTCGCCGGCAGCCCCTGGGGCCTGCCCGCCGTGATCCTCGTCTTCTGCGGCGCCGCCTTTCTCGGAGTTCCCCAATTCGCCCTCATCGCCGCCGCCGTCGCCGTGTTCGGCCCGTGGCTCGGCTTTACCTATGCGTGGATCGCGAACATGTGTTCCGGCTCTCTGACATTCTGGGTCGGCCGCCTGGCCGGCGAACAGATGTTCCGCCGTTATGCCGGCGCAACAGCCAACCGCCTTGCCGCGTTCGTCGGCCGCAATGCGCTCGCGACCAGCGCGCTGGTGCGCAATGTGCCGACCGGCCCGTTCATCGTGGTCAACATGGCGTTCGGCGTCAGCACCGCGAAGTATCGCGACTTTGCCATCGGCATGGCGTTCGGGGTCCTGCCCAAGCTGGCCCTCATTGCCTTCGCAGGCCAGAGCCTGTTTGCCGCCCTGAAGGGCAATCCCGGCGTCGCCATCCTCACGGCGATGGTGGCTGCAGCCATCTATGGCGCGATTGCCCTCTATGCCCGAACGCGCCTCGGTCCGAAGGGGCAATCTGTTCCCCTGATCGGCGATAAGCCGGTTGACACAGGGGCGAAACCAGATGAATAAACCCCTCATGTGGAAAATTTTGCCCCTTGATCTCCTGCTTACTGGCCCCTGGCCGGAGCCGTCTGCCTAGGGGTAGTCGCGCGGCCAGGGGAATGTTCCAGCCCCCTCACACTTCAAGCAGAGCCGCAAAACCATGACTGCCAATCCCCATATCCGAATTTTCGACACGACCCTGCGTGACGGCGAACAGTCGCCCGGCGCATCCATGACCCATACGGAAAAGCTCGAACTCGCGAGCCTGATGGAAGACATGGGTGTCGACGTCATCGAGGCCGGTTTCCCCGCGGCCTCCGACGGTGACTTCGCCGCTGTCAGCGCCATCGCTGCCCAGTCGAAAAGCGCCATCATCTGCGGCCTTGCCCGCTCCACGCCCAGCGACATCGAACGCTGCGCCGAAGCCGTCAAGCATGCCGCCCGCCCGCGCATCCACACCTTCATCTCGACCAGCCCCGTGCACATGAAGCACAAGCTGAAAATGGGCGCGAACGCCGTGCTCGAAGCTGTCGGCCGCTCGGTCGCGCAGGCCCGCAACCATACCGACGATGTCGAATGGAGCGCCGAGGATGCAACGCGCACCGAGTTCGATTTCCTGTGCAAGTGCATCGACCTTGCGATTGCGTCCGGTGCCACGACGATCAACGTGCCCGACACGGTCGGCTATTCCCACCCTGACGAATACGGCGCGCTGTTCCGCCGCCTGATCGAGAATGTCGCCAATTCGGACAAGGTCATCTGGTCGGCGCATTGTCACAATGATCTCGGCCTTGCCGTCGCCAACTCCATCTCGGCTGTGGCGAATGGTGCTCGCCAGATCGAATGCGCCATCAACGGCCTCGGCGAACGCGCCGGCAATGCCGCTCTGGAAGAAGTCGTCATGGCCATGAAGGTGCGCGAAGACACATTGCCCTTCTCGACGGCCGTCAAGCCGGCCTACCTGTCGCGCGCCTCGGCCATGGTCAGTCGCATCACGGGCTTCCCCGTGCAGTTCAACAAGGCGATCGTCGGCAAGAACGCGTTCGCGCATGAAAGCGGCATCCACCAGGATGGCATGCTGAAAAATGCCGAAACCTACGAGATCATGAAGCCGGAAGACGTCGGCGTCGCGCAGACCTCGCTGGTCATGGGCAAGCATTCCGGCCGTCACGCCTTCCGCGACAAGCTGGAAAGCATGGGCTATTTCCTCGAGGGCGAGCCCCTGAATGATGCCTTCAAACGCTTCAAGGCCCTGGCGGACAAGAAGAAACACGTGTTCGACGATGATATCATCGCGCTTGTCGACGACCAGCTGTCTGCCGAAGGCGGGCGGATCGTCTTCCAGCGGCTGCGCGTCGTCTGCGGCACCGACGGCCCGCAAACCGCAGAGATCGACCTGACGGTCGACGGCGAAGAGAAGTATGCCATCGCGCGCGGCAATGGCCCGGTCGACGCGGTATTCCTGGCAATCCGGCAGATCGTGCCGCACGACGGCAAGCTGGAGCTCTACCAGGTCCACGCCGTCACGGGCGGCACGGACGCCCAGGCAACCGTGTCGGTCCGCCTCAATGGCGAAGGCATCATGGCAACCGGGCGCTCGTCCGATCCCGACACGCTGGTTGCCAGCGCCAAGGCCTATCTCCACGCGGTCAACAAGCTCGAAGCCCGCAAGGCCAAGCGCAGCAAGGCGGCCTAGGGAACCAATCCCCGTCCGACACGATAGAGATGTGCACACGCGTCTGATCGGGTTAGGAAACGGGCATGGCCAAGGTAAACAACCTCGAATCGCTCATGGCGCGCCTGACGGAGCAGACGACTGGCGAGCATGTCACCGTGCGCGACATGCTCAACGCGGTCGGCCGCCGGTCCTATGGGCCGATCCTGCTGTTGCTCGGGTTCATCGCGATCACGCCCCTGACGATCATTCCGGGCACCAGCTGGCTGGTTGCCCTGATCACCCTGCTGATTGCGGGGCAGATCGTTCTGGGGCGGGCGTTTCCGTGGGTGCCGAAACGCGTGCTTGATCTTTCCTTCCCGCGTTCGGCTCTGGTTGCTGGCGTGGACCAGGCGCGGAAATATGCCCGGCCGGTCGACAAGGTGCTGAAACCGCGCCTCGCCTTCCTGTCGCAGCCCCCTTTCATCGGCCTGTCCGCACTGGTCTGTATCGCTGCTGCGCTGGTCACCTTCCCGCTCGGGCTCATCCCGTTCGGACCGGTGCTGCCCGGCCTGACCGTGCTCCTGTTCGGCCTCGGCCTGACGGCACGCGACGGGTTCGTGCTCGTCGCCGCAGGTGCAGGCCTGGCCAGCGCGATCTACCTGCTGTTCCGGGTCTGGACAGCCCTGCCTTTCAGCTAGAGCGCCTGGCTGCGGGTGCACGCCACCTTCGCCCCAATGGGGCATTGGCTTGCGGCTTTCCGCCTGCACCTGTTTAATCCGGTCCTTTCGTGTCCCTGACGGAGCCAGACCATGTCCGACAATGCCGGCGGAACGATACGCCGAACGACCCGGCGAGTGCGCCGCACGTCGCGGACCGACCTGCCGTTCGTGCCCTTCGGGCTGCTTCCGCTGGGGGGCCTGTTGTTCCTGCTGCTGTTTGCGCTGGTGCCCTTCGCGCAGCAGATCATCGAACAATCGGCCACACGTGCCACCCGGCAGGCGATCGACCAGAACGGTGCGATCTGGGCGCACCCGATGGTGTCGGGCCAGTGGGTGACGCTCGAAGGCGCACCGCCGTCGCGCCTTGAGGGCGAACAATTGCTGATCGCCATCCGCAATGCCCGCGTGCCGACCTGGCTCGGCCCGGCGCGCCCGGTGACGCGGGTCAACGAAAACTTCGTCTGGCCGCGCGAAGAAGTCTCCGACGCGCCCGAGCCGGAATGGACATTCAAGCTTGCCGATGGCGCGCTGTCACTCACCGGCCAGGTGCCGGACGCCGTCACCCGCGACACGCTGCTCCAGGCCGCCGGGATGGCGCTGGACCCGCCACGGCTGGCGCGCATAGACGACCAACTCACCGTGGCCGATGTCTCTGGCGATGTCGGATACCTGAACATCGCGCTTCGCGGCGTGAACACGGTGGCAAAATGCGATAGCGGAACGGCCTCGTTCCTCGCGGGCGAATTCTCGCTGGCCTGTGACCTGCCGGATGCTGAGGCCGAAACGGTGAGACGCCTCGTGATGGCCCCGCTTCCGGTCGGGCGCCTCGGCAATGTCGATATCCTGCCGGACGGCGCGGTCGCCTCATGCGAAAGCTCGCTCGGGCAATTGCTCGGCGATGCGCGGATCGAATTTGCCCCGTCCAGCGCGAAGATCGCACCGGCAAGCTCTAACCTGCTGCAACGGATCGCCGCCGCCGCGGCGGCTTGCCCCGGCACGCTGCGCATCGAAGGCCATACCGACAGTCTCGGAAACCCGAATGCGAACGACCTGCTGAGCGAAGCACGGGCGGAAGCTGTCCGCGATGCCCTGATCGCCCGGGGCGTCCCCGCTGACCGCCTGATCGCCCAGGGCTTTGGCGCCACTGCGCCGGTCGGGAACAATGCCACGCCCGAGGGCCGCGCCCGCAACCGGCGCATCGAAATTCGCGTCATCCGCGCATCTGATTGACCGCTGCAAGGCAAATGAGGTCTTCTTGGCCTGAAAGTTTACAACCATGCTGTTTCTCCTGACCCAGATCTTCGTCCTCCTGCTCCTCGCCGCCGTGCTTGGGGCCGGACTTGCCTATTGGTGGATGAAGAACCGGTACGAAGACATCACTGAAAGCCATGCCCAGCTGACCGAACAGCTGGAGGCGATGAACGCACGCCCGCACGCCGTGACCCGCGACGAACTCGACGCCGGTGTCGGCCTGCTGTCGTCCGCGATCAGCGGCCTGCCGGAACCGGACCTGTCACCCCTGATGGAGCGGGTTGCGGCAGTCGAGGCGGCGGTCGGCGCGATCCATGTGCCGGAGACCGACCTCAGCGGCCTCGAAGGCAAACTTGGCGAAATCGAAACCGGCCTCGCTGCACCGCGCCCGGATGTCGATGCCGTGCAGGCCCGCCTTGCCGATGTCGAAGGCGCCCTGTCCGGCCTGTCCGCTTCGCTTGCTGCGCTCGAACAGGTCGAAGCGCGTCTCGTGAAGATCGAGGAAGGCCTGAATGGCATACGCATTCCCGAAGTCGATCTCGGCCCCCTGCACAGCGGCCTTGCCCGCCTGGATCTGACAATTGCCGGCCTCGACCGGCCGGAGACAGATCTTGCGCCCGTACAGGGCCAGATCGGCAGCATGGACACGCGTCTGGCCGCGCTTTCAGACAGCCTCACGGCCCTTTCCGGCGGCATGGCAGCCCTTAAACCCGCAGACCTCGGCCCGCTCGAGCAGCGCCTTGTCCGTGTCGAACAGATGATCTCCAACTTCATCATCCCGGAGCCGAATTTCCAGCCATTGCTGGGGCGCCTCGCCATGCTGGAAGAATCCATCGGCGCCTTGCGGAACGCCCAGCCGCCAGCGCCGGACCTCGCCCCGGTTGAACGCCGGCTCGCCGGCCTGCAGGAAGCCTTCCTGACCCAGGCCCCGCCTGACCTGTCCCCGGTCCTGTACGCCGTTGAAACGATGGAAGGCCGCCTCGACCTCGAGGCTGTCGAAAACCGCCTCAACGCGATCGAGTATGGCCTGGCCGCCATCCACCACACCCTCAAGGCACGCAGCGAACCAGCCGTCCAGCGCACGGAACGGGAGGTGACGGTCCGCACCGCGCCCCTGTCGACGCCGCGCACCGAACGCGTGGTTGCAACGGCGCCGCTTGCGAAACCGCCGCGTGACGCTGACCCGATCAACGAGGCCCGCCGCGAGGATGATGAAGCCAACCTCCTCGTCGAAGCTGCCTTCGGGGATGCCGACGACCTCGAGAAGATCATCGGTGTCGGCCCGATGCTCGGCGAACTGCTCAACGAAATCGGTGTCTACTATTTCTGGCAGATCGCCGAATGGACGCCGGAAGATGTCAAATGGGTCGACAGCAAGCTGATGCACTTCAAGGGCCGTATCCAGCGCGACAACTGGGTCGGACAGGCCCAGAAACTGGCTGCCGCCCCCGGCGCAGCGGCGCGTCCGGTCTGACCCGGCCCTCACCACCCCCTGCTTGACACCGGCCCGAACTCCGGCGACGCCATCGGCGTGACTGTCTCGCCTCCCCTTCCGCCCGTCCGTGGCAAGCTTTTGAAAGATGCCGTGCTGGCGCCCTATACGTGGTTCCGCGTGGGCGGCGCCGCCGACTGGCTGTTCCTGCCGGCCGACACGGACGACCTGTCAGCGTTCCTGCAGGCGCTGGACCCGGCCATTCCCGTCACCGTGCTGGGCGTCGGTTCCAACCTGATCGTCCGCGATGGTGGCATCGAAGGCGTCGTCATCCGCCTGATGGGCAAGCACTGGGGTGAGATCACCGCGGTTGATGCGACGACACTGACGGCTGGTGCCGGCGCACTCGACCTCTCGGTCGCCAAGGCCGCTGCGGCCAATGGCACGCGGGGCCTCGAATTCCTGTCGGGCATTCCCGGCTCGATCGGCGGGGCCACGCGAACCAATGCCGGGTGTTATGGCCGCGAACTGAAGGATGTCCTCACCTCGCTTGAAGGCATTACACGCACAGGCAAACGCGTTGTCTATCAGGGTGATTCGGGCGACCAGGGCCTGCCAGCGGTACAGATGGCCTACCGTCATTCCGACTTGCCGGAAGACTTCATCGTCACGCGCCTTGTCCTGTCTGGCGACGGCACCGACGATCCGGGTGCCATCCTGAAGGATATCGAAACCCTGCAGGCCCGCCGCGCAGAGACCCAGCCGATACGCGACAAGACGTCCGGGTCGACCTTTGCCAATCCTGATCCGCCCGGAACGCCGAACCAGCGGTCGGCCTGGAAGGTCATCGACGCGGCCGGCTGCCGCGGCTTGCGTGTGGGTGGCGCACAGGTTTCGGAAAAACACTGCAACTTCCTGATCAATACGGGCGACGCAACGGCTGCAGACCTTGAAGCTCTCGGCGAACTCGTCCGTGCACGTGTGTTCGATCACAGCGGCATTCAACTGCGGTGGGAAGTGCGCCGGATCGGACGCCTTCACCCGCCCGCGTGACAGGCGTCAGAACGTGCCGCTCAGTTCAAACGTGACAATCGGCCCGAAATGGCGGGTCCGGGATTCAGAGATGACAATCGGGCCGAGCCGGTTGGGCTGGTAAATATCCCTGCGCAGCCAGTCATGCTGGTCGAGGATGTTGGCAACAACCAGTTTCCCCGTCAGGCCCAGCAAGTCCTTGTGCTCGACATAGGCATACGAAAAAGGCGGCTGGCTGCCTGAATGGAAGCGCTCGTTGAGTGTGTATTCGGGATTGCCATTGTACGATTCCAGATAGACGCCGAGCGCCCAATCCGTCTGAGGAATGTCACGGCGCAGCTCTGCGTCGAGGTAATAGAGGGTGCTGCCATTGAACGCGCGCTCGATCCCGGTCAGGGGGTCTTCGACACGGGATTCGCGCCATTCACCGCCAAAAGTCAGCTCGGTTCCTGGCAACCCAAGCTTGGCGAACTTGACCGTGGCATCCAGGTCCACGCCGACACGCCAGGCCGAATCGATATTGCCCGGCCCATCGCCTGTCCCGATCGGGATCCGGTCGACAAGGTCTTCAATATCCGATCCAAACACGGTCAGCGTCGCTGCACCCCAGTCCTTGAAGTCCTTCTCGGCTGTGACGCTCAGCTTCCAGGCTTGCTCGGGTACGATCTCGGAATTGCCCTCACTGCCATTGCCCTGGTTCAGGTTCACCGATGAAACGAAGTCGAAGAAATCGAGCTGGCCGACCTCCCGGTCCAGCCGCGTGACCAGTTGAATGGTTGGGTCGACCTGCCATGACAGGCTGGCAAACCCCTTCGGGCGCGTGAATGTCCGCACGTTTTCAGCGTCGCCCGACTGGGACAGTTCCGACATTTCCACGCCCAGCGAAACCTGCAGGTTGAGGCGCGGAGAAAGCGCCCGGCCATGCGTGACAGACACTTCTCCGCGCTGCTCCTCGACGCGTGAGTTGGCGTTCGGCAGGGCCACTTCCACCAGCGGCGCGCCGCCGATTGCACGGAACAGCGCCGATTCCGCATCCAGGAAGTTGAAGGCGCCTTCAAGAGAGACCTGCCAGTCCCGGCCTGCCGACGGCACCCACGCGTATTCACCGCGAAGGATATACTCTCCCTCGTCGACAGTCCGTTCGAATACGGATTCCGAAAGGCCCGTCCCATCCAGGTTGCCGCGCACGACATGGTCAACGGTCGGGCTGTTTTCCCGACGGACCAGGGCGATCGCCTTCAGGCGGCCCGGTCCGAAGCCGAATTCATAGTCCGCTCCGACTTCGGCGGTCGTTTCATCTTCAGAGCCCTGAAATAGGCGACGACCGACCGCGCTGCCCACTGGGAACAGCTTCGCAACTTCCTTGTCTTCCGGTTGGTAGGCTGCAAATTCCGCGCTCAGGTTCGCCACTGTACCGCTGGCCGGAGTCCATGCGAGCGATCCGGAAAGCGATCCGGCCTCTGCTTCATGTGTGTAGTCTTCCTTTCGCGTCTCGATCACGTCGCCTGCACCATCCGTGACTCTCTCGGGCCCGGCACTGGCCCCGCGTTCCGGCGCGCTCGCGGCCTCAACCGCCCAGCTCAGCGCGCCTTTCTGGCCCGACACGGTCACGCCGGCATCATTGTAGGTGGGGCGCATGTTCTCCCTGCTGCGCACCTTCCATCTCCACGTGCCCGAAACGCCGCCGGAATCCCTTGTCGTGACGTTGACGACCTGACCGGACAGGCCGGGAATGCCGAGCGCCGTGCCGTCGAGGACTTCGATCTTGTCGACATTGGATGTCGAGATGCGGCCAAGCACCGCTTCGGCGTCATTCGATTTACCCGAAACCCGTTGCCCATTTATCAGGATATTGCCCGTCGCCTGCCCGAATCCGCGCGATCCGCTGTCGCCGCTGTCAATCGAAAAGCCGGGAATGCGCCGAACGATATCAAGCGCGGTACGCGGAGCAAACTGCGCGAAATCCGCTGCCTTGTATTCATTTCGAGCGGATGAATCGACAGCGATTGCCAGGTCGGCTGCAAAAGCATTCTGTACTGAAAACACCAGCAGAACCGACATGCAGAACGGGACGCGATGGATCATGCGGGCGCTTCCTCATGCAATTTTCTTTTTGGGAAAACAACGGAGGTAACCGTCACTTTCATCGTCTTTCGATACAAAACGACTACACATGTAGTCACTAATTGGCAATAATGCTTCAGTGACTTTTTCGTAACTTGAACACGTACAAGATCCGGTTTCGCCTGACTCACGCCGCTTTGTTAAGACAAAGGCCATTAGAGACGGGCACGTATCGCGCCCAAAGTGGAAAGGGACCGGCCATGAAACGCGTAGCGGTGATTTACGGAGGCTGGTCGTCCGAACGCGAGGTCTCGCTGTCCTCCGGCAAGCAGATGGCCAGGGCTGCTGTTGCTGCCGGTTACGACGTGGTCGAAATCGATGCTGGCCGCGATCTGTCCCTGCAACTCACCGAGGCTGCACCCGATACCGTTCTGAACGGGCTGCATGGCCCGTGGGGAGAGGATGGCTGCGTGCAGGGCCTGCTCGAAGTCATGGGCCTGCCCTATTCCCATTCCGGCGTTCTGGCGTCGGCGCTGGCCATGGACAAGCTGAAGTCGAAGGCCGTCTATCGCGACGCGGGCCTGCCGATCGCTGCCGACAGGCGTGTCACCCGCGCCGAAGCGGCCGCGAGCCACCCGCTCAAGCCGCCCTATGTGGTCAAACCCGTCGCGGAGGGGTCAAGCTTCGGCGTGCTGATCGTGCGCGAAGGCGCCAACAGCCCGCCGCAAGAATTGCTGGGGCCCAGCTGGCACTATGGCGACAATCTCATGGCGGAGGAGTTCATCCCGGGGCGCGAGCTGACGGTGGGTGTGCTCGGTGATCGTGCACTCGCTGTCACGGAGATCACGACCTTAAGGGACTATTACGATTTTGATGCCAAATATCAGGCCGGTGGATCGCAGCATGTGATCCCGGCAGACCTGCCTGCGCATGTGACTGAAGCCGCGATGGACGCAGCTCTCAGGGCACATCAGGCGCTCGGATGCCGGGGCGCGACGCGATCCGATTTTCGCTATGACGACAAGAGAGACCGCCTCGTGATCCTGGAAACAAATACCCAGCCCGGCATGACGCCCACCTCGCTTGTCCCCGAACAGGCCGCTTTCGTTGGCATGTCCTTCGAAGCGCTTGTCGCCTGGATGATCGAGGATGCCTCATGCCAAAGGTAAGCCGGAACAAGTCTGTCCCCTCGCGTTCGCGCCGCCGCCCCGCCACCATCGTCGACGAGGCGACGGGCGAGGAAATCCGTGTCTCGTCCGTGCTGTTCGGACTGGTCATGCTGATCGCCATCGTTGTCGCCACGGCTGCCTGGATGGGCGGATCGCTGTCGCAGATCGAAACCCGTTTCGGCGGCTTCATGGACGACACGGCCCGCATGGCAGGTGTCTCCGTCAATGACGTCTCCGTGCTCGGCCTCGAGCAGAACCCGGCGCTGGCCGAAGACGTTCGTGCCGCCGCCATGATCGAGCCCGGCGAGAACATGTTCCGCGCCGACCCCAAGCTGATCCGCCGCCGCGTCGAAGCGACCCGTAAAGTGCTGAACGTGCGTGTCCACCGCCTCTGGCCCGGCCAGATCGTGATCATTGCAGACGCCGCAGAGCCGGTGGCGCTCTGGCATGACGGCAAGGAATGGACCGTGGTTGACGGCCTCGGCCGGATCCTGCCGGACGCCCGCGCCGATGATCACAAGACCCTCGTCCGCCTCGCCGGCACCGGTGCGCCAAAAGCGGCCCCCGCGCTGGTCAAGGCGCTCGCAAACACACCCGATGTCGCGTCGCGGATGGCCGTTGCCACCCGTGTCGCCGACCGGCGCTGGGACATCAGGCTGATCAGCGGCGCGACCGTGCGCCTTCCCGAGGATGACGCGCTCGAAACATCCCTGACCCGCCTTGCCACCTTGCAGACGCGCACAGCGCTGATGCAGCGCCCGCTGAAAATGATCGACCTGCGCAACAAGGGCCGTGTCTACCTGTCGCCATCGACCGGCGCCCGCAAGATTGCGGAGGCCGCGCGCAGCTGATGGCCAATGTCCAGTCCCGACGCAGCGCCCTGGGCGGAAGCCGGCGTACCGGCACGGTGGCCACGCTCGATATCGGGTGTTCCAAGATCACCTGCCTGATCGGTCGCAATGACGGGTCCGGTCCCCGCCGGTTCCAGATCCTCGGCGGCGGCCGCCAGCAGTCGCGCGGATTCACGGGCGGCGCAATTTCGGACATGGAAGGCCTCGAGCGCTCGATCCGCCTCGCCGTGGAAGATGCCGAACGCGAAGCCGGTGAACAGATCAGCGAAGTCATCCTTGGCATCACCGGTCCCCGGCTCGAATGCACGCTGGTGACCGCTGCCATCGACATTGGCGGCCACGAAATCACCCACAAGGACGTCAAGCGCCTGCAGGCGCTCGCCCTTTCCAAGGTGCCGACCAAGGGCGCCGACATTCTCGCCGCCTGGCCGGTTGCCTATCGCGTCGACCAGCAGGAAGGCGTGCGCCAGCCCGCTGGCATGTTCGCAGACCGCGCCGGAATTCTGCTGTCCGTGGTCACTGCGCCGCGCCCGATGGTGAAGAATCTCGTCGAATGCGTGGGCCGGGCCCATCTCGGCGTGTCCGCCCTGGTCCCCTCCTCCATCGCCAGTGGGGCAGGCACGCTGATCGATGACGAAATCGAGAACGGCGCCATCTGTATCGACATGGGCGCCGGCGTGACGGCCGTTTCGGTCTACCTCAACGGCTCCCCGGCCTGGCTTGGCCTTGTACCGGCGGGCGGCACGCATGTGACCGCAGACATCGCGCAAGGCATCGGCACGACGTTCGCCGCTGCCGAGCGCCTGAAGACAGTGTACGGCACGGCAAACCTCGAAGGCCCCGGCCTGGCAGAACGGATCGAGGCCCCGCGCCTCGGCGATGACGGCCGTCTGCAGGGCATGAAGATGGAAAAGGGCGCCATCGCGGACATCATCGCCCCGCGCATCGAGGAAATCTTCGAATATGTGCAAAAAAGTCTGAATGCGAGCGGTGTACGCTCCGTACTGCCACGCCGCGTGGTGCTGACAGGCGGCGCCAGCCAGCTTTCGGGCGTGCGCGACGTCGCTGCGCGCGTTTTGAACGCGCCAGTGCGCCTGGGCCGCCCGACGATCGCTGAATTTCTCGGCGAGACACTGGGAACACCAGCTTTTTCTACAGCTTCGGGTCTGCTACTGTATGGTGAACTTGGATTTGTGGATGTCGCCCGGTCGGGCGTTGCACTGAAGGAATACGGGACCGAGACGGGCAGCGGCGTTGTGAACAAGGCGTTCCATTGGCTGAAAGAAAATTTCTGACGCCACCTGCCTGCACTTAACTGTCCCTTAGCCGGAAGAGGCCATGGTGACGTTCAGGTTGGTTCCAAGCAGGTAGATTGAGGTACGCGAATGACACATGAACTGAAGCCCAGGATCCTCGTCTTCGGAGTTGGCGGCGCCGGCGGTAACGCGGTCGACAACATGATCGAAGCGAACCTGCAGGGCGTGGAGTTCATCGTCGCCAATACCGACGCCCAGGCCCTCTTCCGCTCGAAGACCGAACTGCGCATCCAGCTTGGCCCGGAAACGACTGCCGGCCTCGGCGCCGGCGCCCGCCCCGAAGTGGGCGCAAAGGCGGCCGAAGAGTCGATCGCAGAGATAAAGGAATACCTCGAAGGCGCCCATATGGTGTTCATCGCCGCCGGAATGGGCGGTGGTACCGGCACAGGCGCTGCGCCAGTGATTGCCCGCACGGCCCGCGAAATGGGCATCCTGACGGTCGCTGTCGTTACCAAGCCTTTCGGCTTTGAAGGCGCTCGCCGCATGGCGCTGGCCGACCTTGGCCTCGCGGATATCCGCGACCATGTCGACACGATGATCGTCGTCCCCAACCAGAACCTGTTCCGCATTGCAAATGACCGCACGACATTTGCCGAAGCCTTCCGCATGGCGGATGACGTGCTGTATTCCGGCGTGCGCGGCATTACCGACCTGATGGTGATGCCCGGCCTGATCAATCTCGACTTCGCCGACGTCGGGTCGATCATGCGCGGCATGGGAACGGCAATGATGGGCATGGGTGAAGCCGAAGGTGAAAACCGCGCGCTGGAAGCCGCCCGCCAGGCGATCGATAATCCGCTGCTCGATGATATCAGCCTCAAAGGCGCCAAGGGCGTCCTGATCAATATCACCGGCGGCTATGACATGACCCTGTTCGAACTGGACGAGGCGGCCAACGAAATCCGTCGGGAAATCGACCCGGATGCCAATATCATCCTTGGTTCGGCCTTTGACAGCGAGCTTGAGGGCAAGATCCGCGTCTCCGTCGTCGCGGCAGGCATCGAATCCGGCCAGCACGCGCTGGCACCGGCCAGCCCGGTCCAGGAAACGGTCCGCCAGCCGATCGCCGAACCGATTGCCGAAAGCGAAGACACCCTGGAAGCCGAAGGCGACGAGCGTCCGCTCGTGGTCACCGGATCCGCATCGCCGCTGCGCACCGGGGAAAGCGATCCACGCTCGGATTTTGCCGGCCAGCCGCTGCCCGCCGATCACTATGCCGGCGCGCAGGGCGAAGACGAAGTCTCCGCAGACGTCATCTTCGGTTCCCGCAAGGAGGCTCCCTCGACGGACCGCGCCCGCCCAGAGCATGGATCGTCGGGATTTTCCCATCTTTTCGGATGGCGCCGCAGCCCGCAGGGCGAGAACGATGACACGCCCGACGCCGCCGTTCCGGCCCAGATCATCTCCTCGCCGGACGACCATCCCGAAGCCGCGCCGTTCGATGATGCCGACCTTGAAATCCCGGCCTTCCTGCGCCGGTCGGCCAACCACTGAACGAACTGAATTAAATGCGCCTCGGACCGTGGCGAATGTTTCTAAAAATTACTTTATTTAACAAGGCCGTGACAACCGTCACGGCCTTTTTGTAACACGCCGAAACAAGGCGTGTTTTGTTATCTTCCCTCAACCCATCCAGATTACGTTCCTGAGCCGGAGGGTTGATGTGTTGAGTGACGTCCAGATGCAGCAGACGATTGAGCGCCCCGCGGTTTGCGCGGGTATCGGCGTGCACAGCGGGGAAAAAGCCCGGCTGGTGCTCAAGCCCGCGCCAGTCGGAACGGGCGTTGTTTTCCGCCGCACCGACGTCGAGGCCTCCAGCACCCTGATCCCCGCACATGCCGAAAGCGTGTCCGATACGCGGCTCGGCACGACGCTGACAAACGAAGCGGGCGTGTCTGTTGCTGTCGTCGAACACCTCATGGCAGCCCTCGCAGGCATGGGCATCGACAATCTGCTGATCGAAATCGACGGGCCGGAAGTCCCGATCATGGACGGTTCGTCCGCCGTATTCTGCGAATTGCTGCTGCAGGCAGGGCTGAAAGTGCAATCGGCCCCCCGCAAGCGGATTCGCATGCTCGAGCGGATTGAGATTGTTGACGGTCCGAAACGCGCGTCGCTGTCCCCCTCCCCTGACACATTGCTCACCCTTCGGGCCCGGATCGAATATGATGATGACGTGATCGGGGTGCAGCAGATGGCGGTGCGCCTTGCGCCCGGCATGTTCGCCCGCGACCTCGCCTTCGCCCGCACCTATGGTTTTGCACGCGATGTCGACATGCTGCGCGCGATCGGCCTGGCGCGCGGCGGCTCGCTCGACAATGCCGTTGTGCTCGACAATGGCGCCGTCATGAACCCCGAAGGCTTGCGGGCCGAAGACGAGTTCGTGCGGCACAAGATGCTGGACGCGGTTGGCGACCTGATGCTCGCGGGCGCACCGATTGCCGGCAATTATGACGCTGTCCAGCCCGGCCACGCGCTGAACAACGCGCTGGTGCGAAAGCTGCTGGCCACGCCGTCAGTCTGGTGCTGGGAAAGCGACGCTGGCACACTACGCCAGCCCGACCTGCGCGCCAGCGCGGCAGTCTGATCGGACCCGCCTGACAATCTTCCTTGGAATTGCGGCCCTGTTCGGGCTATGCAAAAGGCTGAGATTCACAGCAGAAAGCTCCGCTTCGTCATGTCCCTTCGAAAGCCCCTCTCCGGTCTCGTGATCATTACCTGCCTTGTCGCGCTGACAGCCTGTCAGTCGGCGAACAAGCGGCGCCAGGAGCTTGCCTATGTCGAGCGCCCGGTCGAACAGATATACAATCAGGCCGCCACCGAACTGGACAAGCGGAATTATCCGCGCGCGATCCTCATGTTCAACGAAGTCGAGCGCCAGCACCCCTATTCGGAATGGGCGCGCAAATCGATGGTGATGACCGCTTTCGCGTCCTACAAGGCCCACGACTATGACGAGGCCATCTCGGCGGCCCAGCGGTATCTCGGCCTGCACCCGGGCGGCTCGGAAGCCGACTATGCCTATTACCTGATCGCCGTCAGCTATTTCGACCAGATCGTTGATATCGGCCGCGACCAGAAGACAACGGAACTTGCCCTCAACGCGCTGCGGGACGTCACACGCCGCTTTCCCGAAAGCCCGTATGCCCGCGACGCCAGCCTGAAGATTGACATGGTCAAGGACCAGCTCGCCGGCAAGGAGATGGAAATCGGACGCTGGTACCTGCGCTCCAACCAGACACTGGCCGCCGTCAACCGGTTCCGCACGGTCGTGACCACGTATGATACGACATCGCACACGCCGGAAGCCCTGCACCGGTTGGTCGAATCCTACCTGACGCTTGGCCTGCGCGACCAGGCGCTCGCGGCCGGTTCGACGCTCGGCTACAACTACCCGCAGAGCGACTGGTACAAGATGAGCTACCGGCTGCTCACGAAACAGGGCCTTGATCCCGAAGCGCTCACGCCTGAAACACGCCGCACACTGCTGCAGCGTATGCTGCCCGGCGGCAAATAGCGCCTCAGGCGCCGTCGATCAGCGCCAGCCATTCGTCTTCCGTCAATGTTCTGACGCCGAGCGATTCCGCTTTCGCCAGCTTGGACCCGGCGCCGGGACCGGCCACCAGGATGTCGGTCTTCGCTGATACCGATCCCGAGACTTTCGCGCCCAGTGCGCTGGCACGTGCCTTGGCCTCGTCGCGCGTCATGCGTTCCAGCGTGCCGGTGAACACCACCGTTTTTCCCGCCACGGGGCTGTCGCTGGCTGCCGGCACCTCGTCGTCGACCGACAGCTCTGACAACAGGGCTGCCAGCATCTCGGTATTGTGGGGCTCCGCGATGAAAGCGCAAAGCGACCCCACCGCCGCGCCGCCAATCCCGTCAATATTCATCAGTTCGCCATAGCCCTCGCTTTCAGGGCCGCCCTGCGCCGCGTCCGTGACGGCGGTCCAGAACGCCTGCCAGGACAGGAAATGCCGGGCAAACTGGTTCGCGGTCGTCTGGCCGACATGCCGGATGCCAAGCCCGTTCAGGAACCGCGCGAACGGGACATGTCGGCGTGCGTCAATCGCGGCGACCAGTTTCGCTGCCGATGCCGGCCCGAACCCCTCCCATTCCGCCAATGGCGGCAGGCCGGCCTCGGCGATCCTGGCCGTCAGCCGGAAAATGTCCTGCGGTGCATGGACGACACCCTTGTCATAGAACAACTGGACCTGCCTGGCGCCAAGCCCGTCAATGTCGAGGGCCTTGCGCGAAACGAAGTGCCGAAGCCGCTCGACAGCCTGGGCCGGGCACACCAGTCCCCCGGTGCACCGGCGCCGGACATCCGACTCCCCCTTCTCGTCGACATCCCGCACCGCAGCAGACCCACACACGGGACAGACGTCCGGCATCTTGAAAGGCGCCCCGCCGCCATCAGCGACCACACGCAATACTTGCGGGATGACGTCGCCTGCCCGCTGGATCTCGACCGTATCGCCCACCTTGACCCCAAGGCGCGCGATTTCGTCTTCATTGTGGAGCGTGGCATTCGACACGACCACACCGCCAACCGTCACCGGCGCCAGGCGCGCCACAGGCGTCAGCGACCCCGTCCGCCCGACCTGTATATCGATGCCTTCCAACACCGTCGTCGCCTTCTCGGCCGGGAACTTGTGCGCAATCGCCCAACGCGGCGCACGACTGACAAAGCCAAGCCGGGCCTGCCAGTCGAGCCGGTCGACCTTGTAGACGACACCATCAATATCATAGCCAAGGCTGGCACGTTCCGCCTCGAGCGTCCGATAGGCCGCCAGCAGGCCGTCCACGGTCTCGTGGCACGACATGTGCGGGTTCACGGCGAAGCCCCAGCTGGCGAATTCAGCCACGGCGCCGGTCTGCGTGTCTGCGAAGGGGGCGCTTGCCGCAGCCCAGGCATAGGCGAAAAACTTGAGTGGACGGGATTTCGTGATCTCGACATCGAGTTGGCGCAGGCTGCCTGCCGCAGCATTGCGCGGATTGGCGAAAACCTTCCGGCCGGCCTCGGATTCGCGCGCATTCAGCGCCGCGAAATCGGCGTGGCTCATATAGACTTCACCGCGCACCTCGATGCTGTCAGGCCAGCCCCGGCCGCCAAGCGTCCCGGGAATGTCCTCCAGCGTCCGGGCATTCGCGGTAACGTCTTCACCGACCTGGCCATCGCCCCGCGTCGCCGCCCGGACGAGCCGTCCCTTCTCGTATGTCAGGCTGAGTGACAGGCCATCTATCTTCGGCTCTGCCGTAATCACGACCGGCTCATCCTCACCCAGACCGAGGAAACGGCGAATCCTGCCGACGAAGTCCGCGACATCCTCGTCCGAAAAGGCATTGTCGAGCGACAGCATGGGCGCGCCGTGGGCGGCCTTGGCGAACCCTTCGCCCGGAGCGGCACCCACCTGTATGGAGGGACTGTCATCACGCTTGAGGTTCGGGAATCGCGCCTCGATCGCCAGGTTGCGCTGCCGTAGCGCATCATAATCGGCGTCCGTCAGGTCAGGTGCGTCATTGCGGTAATAGGCCTCGTCAGCCGCCCGGATGGCCTCGGCGAGGCGCGCAAGCTCTTCCTCGGCTTGCTGCGGTGTCAGCGCTTCGACAGGGTCCGGCTTGCTCATGCATCCTCCAGCAACCTCCCTGCAGCGGCCCGGGCCTCTTCGGTGACCTCGGCGCCAGAGAGCATTCGGGCAATTTCTTCCTGCCTTGCGCTGTCATCTAGCCCGCGAACGCGCGTCCCGCCAGACCCTTGATCATGGTCCTTCTCCACGAGCCACTGGGTGGCGGCAGAGGCGGCCACCTGCGGGCTGTGGGTCACGGCAAAGACCTGCCGCGCACGCGCCAGCCGCACCAGCCGTTCGCCGATGGCGGCGGCGACAGATCCGCCGACACCCTGGTCGACCTCGTCGAAAATCAGGGTCGGGGCCACACCGGCTTCAGCGAGCGCACATTTGAGCGCCAGAGAGAACCGCGCAAGCTCGCCGCCGGACGCAATCTTGCGAAGCGGCCCGAACCCGCTGCCCGCATTCGTCTCGGCCTCGAATTCCACGCGGTCAGCGCCATTGGCACCCCCTTCCCCCTCCGCCAGGGGCTCCACCGCGATGCGGATTGTCGCCCGCCCCAGCTTCAGCGGTGCCAGTTCGCCTGCAATCACGGTTTCGAGGCGGCGGGCTGCCGACACCCGCGCCGCCGTGAGAGTTTGCGCCACCTGGTGCCAGTGCGCCAGGGCCCGCGCAGCATCCTTGCGCGCCTTCAGCAGGGCGTCCTCGCCCGCTTCCGCGAGATCGAGCTTGCCGCGCAGGCTGACAAGCAAGTCGGGCAGCAGTTCCGGCTCGGTCACATGCTTGCGGGCGAGGGCACGCAGCGCGAACAGCCGCGCTTCGGCCGCATCGAGCGCGTCCGTGTCATGATCGATCAGGCGTTCGAGCGCTGACACGCAGGCAGACGCTTCGCGCGTCTCGATCAGGGCCCGCTCGACCGCCTCCGCCGCTGTCCGTGCCGCCACCGGCAGGGCATCGGTTGACGCTTCGAAGCCAGGCAGCCGGCAGATACGCTCCATCGCCCGTGACACTTTTGCAAGCACCGTCTCGATTGACGCTGCTTCGAGCGCCGTCTCGGCTTCTGCCACCGCTTCGGTGACGCGTTCAGACTGCATCAGCCGCGTGCGCAGGCCTGCAAGTTCAGTCGCCTCGCCGGCCACGGGGGCAAGGCGGCTGATTTCCTCCACGGCCATTTCGAGCCATTCACGGGCCTCGATCGCCTGCGCCTGGTCCGTTTCCAGCTGGTCGCGGCGCGCCTCAGCCTCCTGGAACGTGCTGAACGCCGCCGCACATGCCGCGAGCAATGCGTCATTACCCGCGAACTGGTCGAGCAGGCGCCGGTGCGTCGACGGCCGCATCAGGCCGGATGCCGCGTGCTGGCCATGGATCTCGACGACCAGTTCGCCGATCTCCGCCAGGAGGCCAGCACTGACGGCCTGGTCATTCACGAAGGACCGCGCCGGACCGGTCGCGCGCAGGACGCGTTTCAGGGTCAGCGCCTCGTCGAGTTGCGCGGCGATGCCCTGGTCCTTCAGGACATCCCATGCCGGGTGGTGCGGTGGCAGGTCGAACTCGACGGCGACGCTCGCCTGGTCTGCTCCGGCCCGGATCAGCGACCGGTCCGCCGCCGCACCCAGCGCCAGCGAGAGCGCGTCAAGGATGATGGACTTGCCTGCCCCGGTTTCACCGGTCAGTGCCGTAAGCCCACTGCCCGCATCGATGTCGAGACGGTCAATCAGAACGAAATTGCGGATGGACAGGGAGAGGATCATGCCTCTCCCATACCACTAGAACAAAACAGGAACAATACGGTTTTTCGTTAACGCGGCAGCGCCTGTTGCTAGAGCGGCTCGCAGGCCGTCTCCAGCCAGGCTTTCACGTCGCCCTCAAGCTTGTCCGCCAAGATGTCCCGAACGCGCGCATGATAGGCGTTGACCCAGTCCCGCTCCTGTTGCGACAGGAGGTCCACGCGGATCAGGTCCCGTGCCAGGGGGGCCCAGGTCAGGCATTCGAAGCCCATCATGTCGATCTCGCCGCCCGGAATGGGCGCCGGCGGGGTGATATATTGCAGGTTCTCGATACGGATGCCGTATTGGCCTTCGCGGTAATAGCCCGGCTCGTTCGACACGATCATGCCCGGCGCCAGCGGCACTGCATTCCATGCCTTCGCGATGCGGTGAGGGCCCTCGTGGACGCCGAGATAGACGCCGACGCCGTGACCGGTGCCGTGCTGGTAATCAAGCCCTGCCTGCCACAGCGCATGGCGCGCGAGAATGTCGAGATGCGTGCCTGTGGTCCCGTGCGGGAAACGCACGGCGGCGAGCGCGATATGACCCTTCAGTACCAGCGTATAATGCCTGCGCATGTCATCGCTGGCCGTGCCGATCGGCACGGTGCGCGTCACATCGGTGGTGCCGTCGAGATACTGACCGCCGGAATCCACGAGGAACAGCGAGTCACGCTCCAGCACACGGTTGGAGGCCGTCGAGACACGGTAATGCGGTAGGGCGCCATGCGGGCCCGCGCCGGAAATCGTCGGAAAGGACAGGTCGTTCAGCCCGGAATATTCCTCGCGGAACGCTTCCAGTTTCATGGCGGCTTCAATTTCCGTGACCTTGCCGCTCTGTGCCTCGGTATCCAGCCAGTGGAGGAATTTGGTCAGCGCCACGCCATCGCGGATATGGGCGGCGGTCGTGCCGGCGATCTCCGCCGCGTTCTTGCAGGCCTTCGGCAGCGCAACCGGGTCACGTTGCGCCAGAACCTTCGCGCCCGCCGCTTCCAGCGTGTCGAAGAACCAGGCAGATGCCACGTCCGGGTCGACGCTGACGGTCTTTCCCTTCAGGTCGGCCAGAGCCGTTTCAAGCTGCGACAGCGGCCGCAACGTGACGCCATTGCCGAGGTGCGATCGCAATTCGTCGCTGACCTTGGCTTCGTCGAGGAAGAGATCCGCCGAGCCATCGGCGCGCAGGATGGCGCGGCCGAGCGGCAGTGGCGTGCAGCTGACATCACCGCCCCGGATATTGAACGCCCAGGCGACGGAGGCCGGCGAGGTAATGACCGCGGCATCCGCCTTTTCGGCTTTCAGGGCTTCACCGATACGCGCGCGCTTTTCGGCATGCTCCACCCCGGCAAAGGCAACGCCATGCGGAACCACAGGCGCCGACGGCTGCTCCGGGCGGCCTTTCCAGGCCCGGTCGATCGGGTTCTCGGCGACAGCGACGAGGTTGGCGCCAGCAGCAGTGGCGGCGGCCTTCAGCTGCGTCACTTCATTCGGGCTCATCAGTTTCGGGTCATAGCCGATCGTCTTGCCGGCCATGTCCTGCGTCTTCAGCCAGCCGAAGGCGCCCGGCTCGGGAATCGCCAGCCGCTCGAACAGGTCCGGATCGGTCTGGTCGGCCGCCTGCAACGTGTAGCGTCCATCGGCGAAGATCACCGCCCGGTCGGTAAACACGAACGCATTGCCGAACGAGCCGGTAAACCCGCTGACCCAGGCGAGGCGCTCGTTAGCGTCCGGCAGGTACTCGTTCTGGTACTCATCATCGTGCGGCACGTAGAAGCCGTCGAGGTTCATGGCGGAAAGCTCCTTGCGGAGGAGCGGCAAATGGGTCCGGCCGTCCTGCGGCCCACCCTTGATGTCAAATGTCTGTCTCATGCCAGCAGTCTTACCGCTGCAGCGCGGTCATGGAAAGGCACATCGATGCTATGCAATTTCGCATGCAGTGCGCCCAAATGCCGTACTCGTTTGTTTACTTCTGGCAGCCATATGCAGGGCACGCGAGAAATTGTGCACTGCACAATAAATTTGGAACAGAGTTATGAAAAAGCACATCGAAACGGCGCCTGCGGGCGAAATGATCATTCAAAATGTGGTGCCCGGCGCCCAGCTCAATCACCTGATGGGCCAGTCGCAAGGCATCCCGGCCCATCGGGACATGCATCGCCCCCGCATCCTGGAACGCCGCGCCGCGCGCTGGGCCCGTCGGATCGCCTATGCCTGAACGGAGTCCGGCTTCCGGAATACCAGCGTCGACCAGCCGTCCTGCTTGATGCGGCGCTGGAAGCTCAACCCCCGCGACGCAAACGCATTGCGCACGGGCCCGGCCTGGTGATGCAACAGGCCTGACAGGATGATCGTCCCGCCCGGCGCTGTGAGGGGCGCGATGGTGGGGGCAAGGCCGATCAGCGGCTTCATCAGGATGTTGGCGAAGACCGTATCATACGGCCCGCCCTGCCGGATGCGGGGCGTGTTGGCGCCGGTGACATGCAGGGCGGTGAAACCGGTGACATGGTTCTTGGCTGCGTTCTCATTGGCGACGCGCACGCTGTCGAAATCGATGTCCGTGCCGATGGCAGATGTCCCGCCCGCCTTCATCGCGGCAATCGCCAGCACACCCGAGCCGGTGCCGAGGTCCAGCACCTTGCCGATGGCATGGCGGCGACGCACTTCATCCAGCGCCAGCAGGCAGCCGAGCGTCGTGCCGTGATGACCAGTGCCAAACGCAGGACCAGCCTCGATCAGGACAGCGATCTTGCCGGGGGCGGTCTTGGCCAGCGCATGGCTGCCGGCCACGATGAACGGCCCGGCCGCAACCGGCGGAAGGCCTTCCAGCGACAGCGTCACCCAGTCGCGATCCTGAAGCTCCTCGATGCGCGCCGTCAGTTCCGGTGCCGCCTCGTGGATCATCTCGGCGCAGAGTTCGGCCTCTTCCTGCGTTTCGCAAAAAGCATCGAGGCGCCAGGCGAGGCGGCCGTCTTCCTTGGCGTCGACGGCACCCGCAGGCGATGGATCGGCCCAGGCCAGGGCGTCCCATGCCAATTCAACCGGCGCCCGTGCGCCCTTTGCAGTTATCTGGTACATGGCGCAGGCGCTTAGCAGGCAAGGCAAACCTGCGCCAGTGGTGAGTCGCGGGAGAGAATTGATGAGAGCACGCATCGGGATCGCTGCTGCGGCATTGGCACTGGCTGGCTGCGCCAGCGCGCCTCAGGCCCATGACGCCCCTGTCCCCGTCGCCAACTGGCGGACCGTCGCACCCGAAAACCTGGTCCTGCTCGAAACAAAGACCGGCATGGTCGCCATCGAACTCGCAACGGAGGCAGCTCCGCGCCATGCCGGGCAGTTCCGGGCGGCAGTCCGGTCTGGCGTGTTTGACGGCGAATATTTCTACCGCGTGGTCGAAGGCCATGTGGCGCAGGCGGGCCTTGAATTCGACCAGCGCCTTGGCGACTGGCCGACCCTGCCACTCGAAGCGGAACGCACCGCGCCACGAGCGGGCTTCGCCCCGCTCGGCAATGCCGACCTGTTCGCCGCCACGGCAGGCCATCGGAACGGCTTTGCCGCCGGCCGCGAAGGCAATCAGGAATGGCTGCTCAATTGTCCCGGCGCACTCGGCATGGCCCGCAACGCCGCGCCGGACTCGGGCTCTATCGAATTCTTCATCCCGCTCGCCCCCCGGCGCTACCTTGATCGCAATTACACTGTCTTCGGCCGTGTGATTGCCGGCATGGACAATATCCATCGGCTGAAGCGCGTCGATCCGGTTGACGAGGATGCCATTCCCGCCTTCTTCGATACGGACCCGGCCGTCGCGGAGGCGGCCTTCGCTGCCCGCGCCGTGCGCCTTGGTGGCAACCAGATAGTGTCCGTGTCGCTCGCTGCCGACCTGCCCGAATCAGACCGGCCGACTTACCAGGTCATGGCCACACCGGGCACCGAATGGGAGGCGTTGAAAACGTCGAAGCGCGACTATGCCAGTATCGACGCGTTCGTTCACACGCCGCCGCAGGTGCTGGACGTCTGCAGCCTGCCGGTGCCGGCCCGCAAGACAGCTGGGGAGCCTGACGCATGAAGGGCGGCATTCCGTTCGAATCCAGCCCGGTCCTGTCGAAGCTGTCCGGCGTGGCGCACGGCTTTTTCGGGCGCAGGGGCGGTGTCTCGACCGGACTCTATGACAGCCTGAATGTCGGCGAGGGATCGGGCGACAGGCCGTCCAACATTGCCCGCAACCGCACGCTGCTGGCGGCCACGCTCGGCGCGGACCACCTGCTGTCATGCTACCAGGTCCACTCCGCCAGTGTCGTGCCGGTCCAGACGCCCTGGACGGTGCGCCCGCAGGCCGACGCCATGGTGACGGATGTGCCGGGCATCGGCCTGTGCATCCTGACCGCTGACTGCACGCCCGTCCTGTTCGCCGATGGCGGCGCGGGAATTATTGGCGCAGCGCATGCCGGCTGGAAAGGCGCGCTTGCGGGCGTCCTTGAAAAGACGGTTGAAGCGATGGTCCGGCTCGGCGCCGAGCGAACCCGCATCCAGGCCGCGATCGGACCGACAATCGGCCAGGCGAGTTATGAAGTCGGTCCGGAATTCCGCGACACATTCATGGCGCAGTCCGCCGGCAGCGAGCTCCTGTTCCTTCCGGGCAAGGGTGACCGGTTCCAGTTCGACCTGCCGGGCTTTGCCCGCCAGCGGCTCGACGCATCAGGCATCGGACAGATCACGGATATCGGCCATGACACGTGCGCCATGGAAGATACGTATTTTTCCAATCGCCGCCGCAACCATCGCGGAGAGCCGGATTATGGCCGCAACGGCTCGGTCATCATGCTGACCGGCTGAGGCGACCGGGACAAACCGTCGCGAAAGTGTTGCCGATTCGACGCGCGCACGTGTTGTTCCGGCCCGCAGGTGCGCATGACGGTGTTTGCCGGTTGCGACTCGCGGGGCTTTGTTACAAAAGCGACACGAGTGCCGGGCAGCCAGGGGTTACGAGACCATGAAACTTCTATCGTGCAACGCAAACCGGCCGCTTTCCGAAGCCATTGCCGACTATCTCGACACGCGTCTCACACGATCAGAAGTAAAGTCTTTTGCCGATCAGGAAATCTTCGTCCGCATCGACGAGAACGTCCGCGGCGAAGATGTGTTCGTGATTCAGTCGACCTCCTACCCCGCCAATGACAACCTGATGCAGCTGCTGATCTGCATGGACGCCCTGAAGCGCGCCTCGGCGCGCCGCATCACGGCCGTGATCCCCTATTTCGGCTATGCGCGACAGGACCGGAAGACTGACGGCCGGACGCCGATTTCTGCCAAACTGGTGGCAAACCTGATCTGTTCAGCTGGCGCGGACCGCGTGCTGACAGTTGATCTCCATGCCGGCCAGATCCAGGGATTCTTCGATATCCCGACCGACAACCTGTTCGGCGGACCGGTCATGGTCGATGACATCAAGGAGCGGTTCAACGGCGACAAGATCGTGGTCGTCTCGCCCGATGTCGGCGGCGTGGTGCGGGCCCGTGCGCTTGCCAAGCGGATCGATGCCGACCTTGCCATCGTCGACAAGCGCCGCCCTGAAGCGGGCAAATCGGAAGTCATGAACATCATCGGCGACGTCAAAGGCGCCCGCTGCATCATGCTTGACGACATGTGCGACAGTGGCGGCACGCTGGCGAACGCCGCGGCGGCGCTGAAGCAACATGGCGCGACTTCGGTGTCGGCCTATGTCACGCACGGCGTCCTGTCGGGCGACGCCGTCAATCGCATCGAAACCTCGGTTCTGGACGAGCTGGTGATGACCGACACGATCCAGCCATCGGCATCGGCGTTGAAATCGAAATCCATTCGCATCCTGCCGATCGCCCCGCTGCTGGGCGAAGCGATCCGCCGCATCGCCAATGAAGAAAGCGTCTCGAAACTGTTCGACCGCTAGGCGCCACTACTCGATGCAATACTGCAGGGGATAGATCACACCGCTGAGTGTGACCGCCTTGCCATCGACTTCCGCGGGGACGAATTCCGCATCCGGCATGGCCCTTGCGGATTCAACGAAGACCGGGTCGGAACAATTGGCTTCAGCGTTCACCGGATGCCCGTCAGGGCCAATATCAAAAAGCACCTGGCAGAAACCCGATTTTTTCGAAGCGGCAGCCGCACGAGGATAGATGGGTTTCGGATAAGCGGTCGTCTCAGGATTGAAGGCCTTGGGCGAAATTTCGAGCCCGAGCGTGGCATTCGCGATCCTTGCCTCGTCCAGGCGCGCGGCCCAGCTGTCAGGTGTCGGTGTATCTCGGAACCATGTGTCCAGAGCGGCGCAGGCATCAGGCATCGCCGTCGGCGCATTGGCAGGTGCCGCTGCGGGTTGGACTTGAGGTGCAGGTGCGGCTGGGGCAGGCCCGGTCGAGCGCGGTGCCATTTCCTTCAGCACGTCAGCGAGCACCAGGCCCGGCTCTGCTTCCGGGTCTTCCGGACGGTCACCGTGCCAGACTTCGAAATGCAGGTGCGGGCCGGTTGCCGTGCCCGACTGGCCGATCCGGCCGATTACGTCGCCGGCCTTGACCTGCTGCCCGTCGCTGACATCGATCACGGACATCTGGCCGAAGCGCAGGCGTGTGTCGGCGGCCACGCGCAATTCAACGAGGTTGCCATAATCATCCTTCATGTCGGCGAACAGGACCTCGCCATCCGCGGGGGCATAGATCGGTTTGCCCTCTTCTTCAGCCAGATCGATCCCGTTGTGCATGCGGGGCTGTTTCGTGATCGGGTGGACGCGCGTGCCGAACCGGCTGGTCAGCTTGGCCTTGTCGAGGACCGCGTGAGAATAATGCGCGGTCTGCGCGATGGGCGCATCCTTCATCAACATGCCCTGTGCCAGCGCGACAGGCACGGCGAGGACAAGCGCCAGCGCAGCGGCGGCAGCAAGGCGTTTCGGCTGGCGGGGCGTGTCGTGCAGCAGGTGGGTCAGGCGCATTTTGAGGCTTCCTTTGCGAGGCAGGATGAAGGCGGCCACCGGAAGGGCGACCACGGGACGGGACAGGCGAGCGACAAGGGTGAGGGCGCGGGCATAGGCGATACGGTCGCCGGTGAGGCGGCTGGCCCCGGCATCGACGACGGCCTCCCGCCAATAGTCGAGCGCGCCGCGCATGCCCCAGGCGAAAGGCGAAAACCAGAAGACATCGGAGACGAGACGCTCGACGGGCCTGGTGACCAGGTCGCCGCGCTTCAGGTGCACGCACTCATGCGCAATCACCTGGTCCACGTCGGCCGAGGACCTGATGCCCTGGGGAAGGTAGATGACCGGGCGGGCAAGACCCGCGACGAAGGGTGAACCGGCCGGGATCAGGCGAATTTCAGGGACATGCTTCAGGCCGAGGGAACGGGCCCAGCGCATCGCACTCAGGCCGGACGCCGTGGAGGCCCGCTTCAGGTGCTGCAGGCGGACTTCACCCAGGAGCCAGGCGGCGAACCGCAGGCCCCACCCCAGCAGCAGCATGCCAAGAACGAGCGTCGCCAGCGAGGGCATCTCAGCCAGCAGGCCGGCTGGCGGCGAAGCAGCGGTGGCAGCGCCCGAATTGACCACGAAGGCTTCCATCATTGGCAGGTCCGGAAGATCGGCCACCTGGCGCGCAGGCAGGCCCGGCAGGACGAGTGCGGCCAGGAATGGCAGCACTGTCATACCGGCCGCGACCCGCCAGATGGCCTGTGCCTGGTGCGGCAATGGCCGGAGGCGACAGAGCAGGCTGGCCGCAGTCCACAGCAGCGCGCTCCATGTGAGGGAGACGAGAACGAGAACCGGGATGCTCATGCCTCGCCCTCCGAATCCTGTGTCTCGGCCGCGTTGATGATGGCATCGAGGTCATCGAGTTCGGCGTCCGACAGGTGCGGACTCTCCGCGAACAGGGCAGCCGGCAGCGGGCCGCTCATGTCGAGCACCTGCCGCGCGAAGTGGCGCACCAGGCCGCCCAGCGTCCGGGTCCGGTCAAGCGCCGCGTCGTAGACGGCAAGGCCATGGACATCGCGGCGAACAACCCAACCCTTGTCTTCAAGGCGATTGATGATCGTGCGTGTGGTCGAGGCCTTCCAGGCCTGCCCCGGACCGACAGCGTCGTGCACCTCACGCGCACTCTGCGGGCCACTCGACCAGAGGTGTTTCAGGACAGCGAGTTCGGACGGGTTAGGCTGGGACATGATGCAGGCTCCGCAATTGGCGTAGCCTGTTCGTTACATATGTAACGCATTCGTGTCAAGAGAAACGCATGCGGCATGCCTCACACGCTGCCCAGCGGTCAGGTCTGGTATTCGAAGTGTGGAAGCAGGTGCTACTCGACTGTCCAGCCGCGCGGTGTGCGCCGGGCATCCAGTGTCACAGGGCCGTCATCCTGCGCCGGACGCGTCGTGCGCCCGTGGGCACGAGGACTTCCGGCAAAGCGCATCACCAGCGCGGCACCCGCCAGCATCAGGCCGGCTATCGCCGTCATCACGGCGACAATGCCCGCCGTCATGACCAGCAGCATCCCGATCATCAGCCGGACAAAAAGACCGACAGCACCGCGCAAAGCGTCTGACAGGTTGAAATGCAGGTGGCCGGTCGCGTTCTGTGTCATGGCTTGTCCTCGTCTCACCTTTCAAGATGGCGGCATGATTGCGGGGCGTCAATGCGCATCCCTGCTGGATTCGTGCCGGAACGCAGCTCGCCTAGTCCGGACGCACCAAAAGGCCACGTTCTGTACGTATTTGGGCATAGGCGGCCGTGATTGCAGCAGCCTTTGCGTGTGCGGCGTCTTCAAATTCCCGTGGGGCGCCCATCTGCACCACGCGGTCGGGGTGATTATCCGACATCAATTGGCGATAGGCGGCCCGAATCGACTTGAACTCCGCATCATGCGGGACACCGAGAATATGATACGGATCGTCCCGGTCCGGCCCGAGATGGCTTGCCCTGATGCGCCGGAATGTCGCCTCGCTGAACCCGAACGCTTCGCTGACATTTCTGAGAAACACCATTTCCGCGTCGGTGATCACGCCGTCGGCACCGGCAATCTGGAACAGGCCATCCAGCACGCCTTCCAGCAGGCACGGGCGACTCCTGTATTTTCGGCCGATCCGGCGCGCATAGCTTTCATATCCGCGTACTGTCTGACGGGCGATATTGAACACGCGTCGCACATTGTCCGCATCTTCAGGCGCCGCCCGGAAGACACGTGAAAACACCATGATCTCCTGGTCCGTGACGGCACCATCCGCCATCGCGAGCTTGGCGCCGAGGCCGACCACTGCCGCGGTAAAACCGACATCGTTTGGATCCGGAGCACAATCGATATCCCCGGTCGCGGGTTCGGGCAGCGAATCCGGTTCAAACGGGCGGTTGCCGCCCTCTAGCAGTCGTGTCCACAGACTCATCGTGCCGTCTTATAGCAGGAAATCGGGCGGGCGTGAGTGAGCAAGTCTGACAATTTGGTGAAGCAAATAGCCACACCTTGGTCGCGTCTCAGCTATTTTCGGCTGCAACCAGCTGTTTCAACTCCGCAATCTCCTCGCGCATTGAGGTCAGCATCGCGAGGATATCGCCCCGCTGGCCCTCGGCCTCGTCGAATTCTTCACTGATTTCTTCCTCGATATCTTCCAGCTCGTCTTCAAGCAGGGCCTTCTGCTCGCTCGCCAGTGCATCCACCACGAGGGCGATGAACAGGTTGAGGATGGCGAAGCTCGCGATGAAGATGAAGATGATGAAGAATATCCAGGCAAAGGGATGTCCGTCATCGATCACTTTCTGCACGACTTCGAACCGCCAGCCATCCATGGTCATCACCTGGAACAGGGAATAGGCAGACCTCGGCAGGTCGCCGAACAGGAGCACGACATCCGGGTCGTTCGTGTTCCCGAACATGTTGGTCGCCATGACGGCACCGACATAGGTCACCAGCGCAAGGACGGCAAAGATTGCGCCCATGCCCGGCAGTGCCTTCATCAGCGCTTCGGTGATCCGCCGCATCATTGGCACGACGTGCAGCAGGCGCAGTACCCTCAGCACGCGCATCGCCCGCAGCACACTGAACGCACTTCCACCCGGCGCCAGCGCCACGCCGACGACCACGAAGTCGAACCAGTTCCAGCCGCGCCGGAAGAATTGCAGGCGGTACACCGACAGCTTCAACAGGATTTCCAGCGCGAATATCCATGTGACCGCGTGGTCGAAGATTTCCAGCCCCGCCACCAGGCTGCGCGGCAGGTCCTGACGATAGGTCAGTATGCCAAGCACGACGGCGTTGACGATGATCAGGACAGTGATCAGGTGGCGAAACCACGGACGCTCGATTTCCAGCTCCAGCCGCGAATTGCTTGTCGTATGGTCCAGTGTCGCGCGTGCCATTCCCCAGCCTCCTTGCGGTTATTGCGTCTTCAGGGGATAGGTTTTGCCCGCATTGCCGCCATGTGCCAATTGCACAATTGGACAGGCGGCGCGATCAGTCGGCCGATGTTGTCGTATCGGACACGATCAGCCACGCACCCTCAATCTTGCGCATGACCAGCGTGTAAAGGCCGGACGGCGTGTCGCCGGCGCGGTCAAGGCGCCACGCACCGTGCGCGATCGCTGCATCCGGCGCGAGGAGGACAATTTCGTAGTCGGACGTATCGAGCCGGCCCATCAGTTCCGGCGTGGCGTAACGGGTGTGATAGCGCTGGTTGGTGCCTTCCCAACCCCGGGTGACCGTGCCACCGGAGGCAAACCGCAGGTCCGGCGAATGCCAGTAACCCGCCATGAAAGCATCGATATCGCCGCGGTTCCACGCCGCATCCTGCGCGTCGAGCACCGCCGTGATGGCGGCGATTTCGGCATCCGCTGCCGCGGTGGCAGGAACAGGCGGCGCAGTGGCGGGCGCAGGGCTCGCACAGGCGGCGAGTGACGCGGCGAGAAGGATGGCAGCGGCAAGGGACTTCATGGACAGGCACTCCAAACGGCAGGCAGGCGCGGCCTAGTGAAATTCGGCTTCCGTGCCATTCGTTTCGTCTGCGGCGGCGGCAACCTCATCATCGTCTGCCTCGTCGTCGACAATTTCGGCAACGACCTTGTCCGGCTTGCGGCGCCCGAGCGGCCCGCGAATGTCGGCGTGGCGATCGTATTGCATGTTGTAATATTCATGCGCGGTATGGGTCAGCGGTTGCGGCGTCAGGTGCAGACCGTAGCTGCGCAGGCGTTCGACAACCTCGTCACGCAGGTACATGCCGGGCAGCGCATCCTGGCGGAAACCGTGCATTTTCATCCAGTCCCGCACATGCCAGCTGCGAACGGTGCCGGCATCGGACGGGCGCGCGCCATCGTGCACTTCCCACATATACAGCGTGGCGATGCCGTTGATGGTGGCATCCATCGCGTCATCCAGCGCATTCGCCGGGTCACGGCCCTGGGCCAGTACGGCCCGCAGGCTCATCTTGCGCGCTTCGAGTTCCTGGTATGTCGCGCCGAGCACCGCAATCGCGTTGCGATTGGCGCGGATCATGGCGGAATTCACGCCATCAAGCTGGGGGTGGCGAATCGGCAGGAGCGCATCCGGACCGGCTTCATGATTGGCCGCGATCTGGGCGATTTCGGTCACCATGCGCTGCAGGTTGATGCGCAATTCATGGCTGACCCCTTCCAGGGCGGAGATCGCCCCTTCCCGCTCGTCATCGCGCATGCGCCAGATCTGCCAGGCGATCAGCAATGCTGCCGCGATCAACAGGCCCAGCCCGCCCGTGAAGAAACTGTAGAAGTCCGATTCGCTCATTCTGAGGTCCCCTTCAATCGCCGAGCCCGGCCTCCCAAGGCTGCCAGCGGTCAATTGAAACCGAACCTTAGCCGCCAAGGGCCCGGCCTGCAATCACCTGCAGCTTCTCAAGCAGGACCGGGTCGCGCGCGTCCGGCGCCGTGATCAGCGCGAAATCAAGGCACGTCTCGATCCCGTCAGGCGATGGTGTACGCTCCGTACCGTCCAGTGTGCGAGCAAGGTTGACGATGGCTGTGCGGGCAATCGCGCTGTTACGCCCCATGATTTCAAGCACATTGGTGACGCTGACGGCTTCGGTGTCACTGCGCCAGCAATCATAGTCGGTCACCATGGCGAGGGTGGCGTAAGGCAATTCCGCCTCGCGCGCGAGCTTGGCTTCCGGCATCGCGGTCATGCCGATCACGTCACAGCCCCACTGGCGATACAGCCGGGATTCGGCCAGCGACGAGAATTGCGGGCCCTCCATGGCCAGGTAGGTGCCGCCGCGGTGCAGCGTGGCCCCGGCCGATTCGGCCGCCTGCGCAGCAAAGGCCGACAGGCGCGAACAGACCGGCCTTGCCATCGACACATGGGCCACCATGCCCGGCCCGAAATAGGTCGACTCGCGCGCAACCGTGCGGTCGATGAACTGGTCGACCGCAACAAAGTGGCCGGGGACATAGTCTTCCTTGAGGCTGCCGCAGGCCGAGATCGAGAGCACGTCCGTGACACCGGCCGCTTTCAGGGCGGCGATATTAGCCCGGTAAGGCACGGCTGACGGCGTCAGGCGGTGACCCTTGCCGTGGCGCGGCAGGAATACGAGATCAACGTCGCCGATGCGGCCCCGCACGAGCGTGTCGGACGGCTCGCCCCAGGCGGTCACGACCCGGTCCTCCCGCCGGTCCTCAAGGCCGTCCAGCTCATACAGGCCGGAGCCGCCGATAATGCCGAGGGTCCATTTGGTCATGCTGTACTCCTGAATGCGAAAACCCCGCCTCTGGACACCAGTCCGGGCGGGGTCGTCAATTCAACTCAATGTCAGAGCAGGCCGGGCCTAGTGCTCGATCTTGCGCCACACGCGCTTGTAGGAGAACCAGAGCAGGATGGTCAGGATGCCGAGATAGATCATCACCGGCAGGCCAAGCGACTTGCGGTTGGTCTGCTTCGGTTCGCTGGCCCAGGCCAGGAACTGGGCGACATCGTGCGCCATCTGCTCGGGCGTCGCCTCGGTGCCATCGGCATAGGTCACGCGGTCGGGCAGCAGCTGCGGTCCCATCGAGAGGAAACCACCGGGCGGCGCGTGCCGTGGGTCGCCTTCATATTGCGGCGTCGTGTCACCGGCCATGAACGGGTTGTAGTACTGGCCGGCGGGCTGGATCAGCAGTCCGGCTTCGCCATGCTCACCTTCGGCTGCGTCGTGGCCAGCAATGTGGACCTTCGACACGTCGATAACGGTCTGGATCACGGCCGGAGTCGTGACTTCAGCGATATCGTCGGTCGGATCGTCCGGCGTACCGTTGTCGGAGGCCGGCGTGGTCACGACAGCCGGCGTCACTTCACGCGTGCTGATCGCATCTTCATGCGGATAGCCCGTCAGAAGGCTGTAGATATAGCTGGCACCGCCATGGCGGGCCTTGACGATGACCGACAGGTCTGGCGGTGCGGCGCCGTTGTTCGCGGCGCGGGCTGCGTTCTCGTTGGCGAAGGGCGACTTGAACTGGTCGGCCGGGGTGGCCGGGCGGAAATCATAGTCACCGAACTCGTTTGGCGTCGGGCTCAGGATCTCGACATCGGCGGCGAGTGCCTTGACGTACGGGTTGTTGTTCGGATTCGGGTATTCCGGATCGAAGAACGGGCCGCCCTGCTCACCGAGATTGCGGTAGCTCAGCAGCTTCATCGAATGGCACGACGAGCAGACTTCACGGTAAACCTGATAGCCGCGCTGGACGGACGGCAAGTCGAACTGCCCGAACGCACCTTCAAACGGCCAGCCGCCTTCAGGCTCGTGTGGGTGGGCGGCGCCACCCTCGGCATGCGCCATCGCTGCGAAGCTGAGGCCGGCAAGACCGGCGGCGAGAATGCGGAACGCTTTCATAGATCTACCTCGAGGCTCCCTATTCCGCCGGAGCGGTGGTTGCTGAAGTCGCCTTGTGGCGCTTGAGCACGGATTTGTGAATCGATTCCGGAAGCTCCTTCGGCTTCTCGGTCAGCCCGATGAAGAAGAGGATGAAGAAATATCCGAAATAACAGAAGGTCAGGATCAGCGACAGCTGGCTGAACGTGAAGGCCGGGGCCGGAACCGCGGACAGGGACGGACTGGCGTCCTCCGGGAGGCCGTCCATGAAGCGCTTTGCGTCAACATAGGCTTCGCCACCGCCCTTGTAGGTGCTCGTCGCTTCGACACCGTCCTGCGTGTAGCTGACCACGAGGGCATCTTCGCCCTGCAGCGCCGGGAAGACCGGATTGGACGGCGTCGAGGCACCGCACCAGCCAAGCAGCAGGCAGACCGCCACAAATCCGAAGAAGAACTGACGTGCCACCGGACGGTAGCGCATCGACTTCACCTTCGACGTGTCGAGCCAGGGCAGCACGAACAGGATGGCAATCGCGGCAAACATGAAGATCACGCCAAGCAGTTTGGCCGGGATCGGGCCGAGGTCGAACGTGATCGCACGCAGGATCGCGTAGAAGGGCAGCATGTACCATTCGGGCACGATGTGCGCTGGTGTCACGAGCGGGTTGGCTTCAATCGACTGGTCGGCATGGCCGAGCGCGTTCGGGGCGTAGAACACGAAATAGGCGAACACGATCAGGAACAGCACGATCCCGAACGAGTCTTTCAGCGTGTAGTACGGGTGGAACGGCACGGTGTCCTTTTCGACATCCTGGACTTCAACACCGGTCGGGTTGTTGTTGCCCGGCACGTGGAGCGCCCAGATGTGCAGGATAACGACCGCCGCGATCATGAATGGCAGCAGGTAGTGCAGGGAGAAGAACCGCTGCAGTGTCTGGTTGCCGATCGACGGGCCGCCGAGGATCCAGGTCTGCAGGCTTTCACCGACCAGCGGAATGGCGCCGAACAGCGACGTGATCACGTTGGCACCATGATAGGACATCTGGCCCCATGGCAGCATGTAGCCGAGGAAGGCGGTGGCGATCATCAACAGGAAGATTACGCAACCGAGAATCCAGAGAACCTCGCGCGGGGCCTTGTACGAACCGTAATAGAGGCCGCGGAACATGTGGATATAGACGGCGAAGAAGAACATCGAGGCGCCGTTGGCGTGGATGTTCCTGAGCAACCAGCCGAACGGCACATCGCGCATGATGCGCTCGACCGACGCGAATGCGCCGTTGACGTTCGGCTCATAGTGCATGGCCAGAATGACACCGGTCAGGATCTGGACGGCAAGGCAGACAGCCAGGATGCCACCGAACGTGTACCAGTAGTTCAGGTTCTTCGGTGTTGGAAAGGTGACGACCGTATCATTGGCAAACCGGACGATCGGCAGGCGCTTGTCCAGCCACTTCGTGAAGCCGTTGGTCGGCGTATAGGACGACTCATGTCCACTCATCAGAGATATCCTTCCTTAGAGGGAAATGTTGACCACGGTATCCGACACATAGACGTAGTTCGGAATCGGGAGGTTTTTCGGGGCGGGGCCTTTGCGGATGCGGCCTGACGTGTCGTATTCCGAGCCGTGGCAGGGGCAATACCAGCCGCCATACTCGCCTGTATTGCCCTGGGCAGGGCCGACGGGCACGCAGCCAAGGTGGGTACAGGCGCCGGACGTGATCAGCATGGCGCGGTTGAGCTTGCCATCCTGCATCGGGCGCAGACGCTCGTCATCCGTCTCGGGGTCGCGCAAGTTCTCGACATTCACTGCCTCGGCTTCGGCGATCTCGGCCGGCGTGCGGTGGCGGAGGAAGAACGGCTTGCCGCCGATCAGGACCCGGATTTCGCTGCCGAGCGGCACTTTGGATATATCAACGTCCAGCGACGACGCCGCGCGCGTGTCGGCGGCAGGGTTCCACTGGTCGATGGCAGCAATCGCAAATGCAGCAACGCCGCCGAACGCAACAGCGCCGGTGGCGATGTGAATGAAATTGCGGCGGTCATCATCGACGGTTTCGTCAAGAGGCTGTGCAGTTTGTTCAGTCACGCGGTTCCCGTCCTTTAAGGCAGATTCTTGGCCCCGTATTACACAGAGCCCGATCGCTTGCACATTGCGGCAAGGCGACACGGGAACCCCGGTAAAACACTTTATGCCACGCGCGTTATCCTGACTTGTCGCCTGTGACAACAGCGCGCTTGTCGCATGCCGCAGGACAGCGCATCAAAAGCACCATGACAAAGACCGACCTTGAGACCCGAAAGATTCGCGCCAGCACATGGTTTCGCGCCCTGCAGGAAGACATCTGCGCCCGCTTCGAAGCGCTTGAAGACGCCGCCGGACCGCCCCTTTATTCCGGGCCTGCGGGCCGATTCGAGCTGACGGAATGGACGCGCGGCGATGGCACAGAGGACCTTGGCGGCGGCCGGATGGGCCTGATGCGCGGCAGGGTGTTCGAGAAGGTTGGCGTCCACTTTTCCCTTGTCCACGGGACTTTTTCGGAGGCTTTCGCCGCACAGATCCCCGGCGCCGACAAATCGGATGGCCGATTCTGGGCGAGCGGCATCAGCCTGATCGCGCACCCGCGCAATCCGCATGTGCCCTCTGCGCACATGAACACGCGCATGCTGGTAACCAGCGACAGCTGGTTCGGCGGCGGCGGAGACCTCAATCCCCTGCTCGCCTACCAGCGTGACCCGGCGTTTGAAGATTCTGTGGATTTCCATGCCGCAATGAAGGCGGCATGTGATTCTTATGCCGGCGCGGACTTCACGGAAATGCGCGATCATTGCGACACATATTTCCATCTGCCCCACCGCAACGAACCGCGCGGCACAGGCGGCATTTTCTATGACCGCTTCAATACGGGCGACTGGGAGGACGATTTCGCCTTCACGCAGGAAGTCGGCCGCCAGTTCGCAGGCGCCTATCCGGAGATTGTCGCCCGGCGCATGAACCAGGCCTGGAGCGAGGCCGAGCGCGAGGAACAGCTGATCCAGCGCGGGCGCTATGTCGAGTTCAACCTGCTCTATGACCGGGGAACGACCTTTGGCCTCAAGACCGGCGGCAATGTCACCAGCATCCTGTCGAGCATGCCGCCCGTGGTGAAATGGCCCTGAGCGCTCAATTGGCCGCGCAATAGCGGATCTCTCCGTCCGGCGTTTGCAGCGAGACCTTCCGTTCCTTGATCAGGGTGAAGTAGTCTTCATCCGGTTTCAGACGCAGATAGATGGCAACACGGGGGTCCCGGAACGGATTGGCGCCTGCCGCAAGACACGGGCGGGCCGTCGCGCTGAGTGACAGGCTCTTTTGGCCGGGCATGTCCTTCAGGCCCAGGGCGTAGGCACGGAAAGCCTGCATGCGCGGTGCATCGGCCGGGTCGATGTGCAGCCGGTGGATCGTGAAGCCGGGTTTTTCCTGACGCTCCAGGAACGCAGACGGTGCCCCCTCGACCGCGACGAGGTCAAACCGCTCATGACGTTCATCCGTTCCGTCGTCCCGCCACACCGAAATCGTCAGCATGGCGCTTCCGTCCGGCAGGCCATAGGCCTCCGGCACCCGGACAGCCACTTCCATCAGCGATGCATCCATTGTTTCCGGGCTCATCGCGGCCAGCTTCGGTAGGCTGGTGAGCGGCACGCTGGTACACGCCACGGCGCCAAGGACGGCAACCAGGACGACGATTGGCCTTGCAATGCATCGCCACATGCGCATACCCTCCTTACAGCAATAAATTCATGTAAAACATGAATTACTACATGTAAAGGATTTAGCATGAACGCGCCCCACCTTTTGCCGGACCGGACTCGGCTCATCTGCCGCATCCTGAAATGGGCCAGCCTGGTCGTCGCCGTGTTGATCGCCGTCATCTTCGTTGCGGGGGATGCGTCGACGAACATCATTAACGCGGTGTGGAACAACCTTCAGCCGGACATTCGCGAAGCCGTCACCTACACCGCCACCAAGAAGGGGGTTCTGCACGGATTGGCCGGGGCCAGTTATTTCAGCATCTTGCTGATCATTTTCGGTGCCGCCCGGGTCTTTTCCGTCTTCCAGAAGGGAACCGTCTTCTCAAGCGCCGCGGTCAAGGCCGTGCGCGCCCTCGGCCTGATGATCGTGCTGTTTGCGGCCATCCAGCTCGCCCTGCCCACACTCATGGTGCTCGCCCTGACATATGACAATGACGAAGGTCTGAGAGCGATCAGCGTGTCGGTCGGTTCGTCCCAGGTGACCCTCCTGATGATCGGTGCCGTGATTCTGGTGATCGGCCAGATCCTGACGCAGGCCGTGGCGATCGCCGAAGAGAACGAGCAGATCATCTGATGGCAATTATCGTGCGCCTCGATGTCATGCTCGCGCTTCGCAAGATGAAGTCCAAGGACCTCGCCGCCGCGATCGGCATCTCCGAACAGAATCTTTCCATGCTGCGGCAGGGCCATGTGAAGGGCGTACGGTTCGAGACGCTCGACAAGATCTGCGCCGTGCTCGACTGCAAGCCTGGCGACATCCTGGACAGGGAATAAGTCCGAACCCATGCCGCATGGCCCGGCGCCCGCACCAGAAACTTTCCCTGTTTTCAAAGGACTGTCATGACGCTGCGGCATTGATAGCGTAGACTGGCTGGCATGCCGGTCCGTCTGCACCCCCTGCCCTGGTTGAGTTTTCTCATCATTGCCGCCAGCGTCGGACTGACCGGCTGGGTCACTGCCGCAGTGGCGACGACGCGCAGCCGGGCCTCGTTTTCTCGTCTCGAAATGCCGCCACTGGTGCCTTCGCCAGGCGTGTTCGCATCGCTGTCCCTGTTGACACTGTTACTGATGACCGCCGGCGCCGTCCTCGTCGCCTATCGCACCGGAAACTTCCGCGATGCGAGTGGTCCGCTCGGCCTTTTCTTCACGGCGCAGGGTGTTTTGACAGGCTGGGCACTGGTGTTTTTCGGGGTCGGCGATATCGCCCTGTCGCTCGGCGTGCTGGCGGTCCTCTTTATTTTGGTGATTGCGATGGGGCGCGATTTTTTGCGGTTTTCCCGCCCGGCCGCCTGGCTCCAGGTGCCGGTCGCCCTCTGGATCGCGTTCCTTGCCTATCTCAATGCCGGAATCTGGGGCGCTAATCCCGGCGGGTGAGAACCGCCAACAGGGCGTCACGCCCGAGCGTGAAATCGCTTTCGATCCAGGCCGCCTCGGCCGCCCGCAAGGCCGCCCCGACATCCGGCCCGCTGAGGCCGAGCGCGAGCGCATCATCGCCGCCGAGCGGAAAGTCCGGGCGTTGCCATTCGGAGATGGTCCTCATGCGGGCGATCACCTTGGGCGCATCCGCCGACTGGGCCGCTTCCAGCATCGCACGATCAAGCATGGCTTCGCGCCCGAACTGGTAGATCGCCGCGTGCAGGTCGCAGTCAGCCAGGCCCATCACGTGCGACATCCCGGCGCTCGCCCATGCGGCGAGGCGCCGGTGCTCCTCGTTCGACAGTCTCAGACGCTGCGCCAGCGCATCGACATCGCGGCTGCGGCGAGGCATCAGGGCCATGACGCGCTGCATCGGATCCGGCGCGGTGCCGGCCTCGCGTTCTGCCTCGCGCAGCGCCGCCAGCCCGCCGGCGTCAGCCCCCGGCAGGATTTCTGCCAGAACGCCACTTTCCTCCATGGCCAGCATGGCCGCCGCCGGGTCTGGCGCGCCGAGCAGTTTCTTCAGTTCCTTCCAGATCCGCTCGGCCGCGATCTTCTGCAGGCCCTGGCGCTGCCGGGCACAGGCTGCCAGTCCATCGGCATCCAGCGCCTCGCCATACCAGGCATTGAACCGGAAGAATCGGAGAATCCTGAGATAGTCCTCGCGCAGGCGCTGGTCAGCGTCGCCGATGAAAATGACCCGGCCGGCCTTCGCATCGTCCAGGGCGCCGGCAATCGGCTCGAAGACAGTCCCGTCGGCATCGGCATAGAGCGCGTTCAGGCGGAAGTCGCGCCGGGCCGCGTCTTCGGCCCAGTCTTCGGTGAACGCAACCACGGCGCGGCGCCCGTCTGTCTCGACATCGCGGCGCAGCGTCGTGATCTCGTATGGGCGGCTGTCGAACAGCGCGGTGATGGTTCCGTGGTCGATGCCGGTCGGCAAGGCCCGGATACCGGCAGCCTCCAGCGCAGCGATGATCGCAGGCGGCTCCAGCTGGCTGGCAATGTCGATATCATCGTCAGGCCGTGTCGATTCGCGGAAGACATTGCGCACGCATCCGCCAACAAAGCGCGAGCCGCCCGGGCGGGCGGCCTCCAGCGCGGCCATCACGGCCTGCGTGCCCGCAAATGACAGCCAGTCCGGCGAAATGGAATCAGTCGGGGTCATCGGAGCTACCGGACGCTTCGGTCTCCGGGTACCGCGCCTGGATGTCAGACGGATCGCGGGCGTCGACCGGGCCTTCGACGCCTTTCGGCACGACACCCGGATCGCGCCTCAGCGGCACGCCGACATCCTTGACGTTCTGCTCGCACGGATAGTCGCGTGCGGGGATGATCTTCCCGTTCTCGAACCGGGCCGGCTCATGGCAGACGTCGCGTTCCTTCTTCTCCATCAGGATGAGCACCAGCCAGGCGGCCGTTGCCAGCCCCAGCCCGCACAGGAACAGGATCTGGATCGGCCATTTGCGGCGGCCTTCCTCCTCGGCGCTTGCGGTTGCAAGCAGGTAGATCCCGAACAGGACGAACGGAATCGAAAAGACAAAGAATTCAAAGAGAAGCCGTCCTGCCAATGGAATGTCCCGTCTGCTTGTTACACTGCTCTAGTTAACCTCCCCGCCGCGCAAACCAAACCCCTAATCGCGCTGCAGGGACGTTCAGCCCTCGTAGAGCGTCTGGTAAAGCCGCCGGATGATGCCAGCGGTGACGCCCCAGATGCGATACCCATTGTGCGGCATCTCGTAATACTGGCGCTCGCGCCCCTTGTAGAAGGCGTGGCCCATCTGGTGATTGGTGGTGTTCATGAGGAACTCAAGTGGCGTCTCGAACACGTCGGCAACTTCGGTCGGGTCCGGCACGGCGATAAAATCTGCCGGCAGCAGGCCGACCACCGGCGTGATCCGGAAGCGCGTGCCGGTGACATAGGGTGCAGCCTTGCCGATGACATCCACATCTGCAGTCGGCACGCCGACTTCTTCTTCCGCCTCGCGCAGGGCCGCAGCCACTTCGTCGACATCAATCGGATCAACCTTGCCGCCCGGAAAGGCGACCTGCCCGGGATGGGAGGCCATGGTCATCGGCCGCACGGTAAGCAGGGCCGTGGGCCCCTCCTTGCGCGGCAGGACACCGATCAGCACAGCGGCGGGGCGGATGATCGCCACCTCCTCCGGCGTCAGGAAGTCCATGTCGCCGTCTTCCTCGAGGTGCATCGCGCCCGCCGGCGGGTCGAGCCGCGCAGCCGCCCGTTTCAGGAAATCATCGAGACCTGCGTACGCCATGAGGGTCAGGCCGCCGAACCGATGGGAAAGAACGTGCCCTGGCTCCAGACGCCAAGCGTCGGCGAGCCATCGGGATGCGGCACTGCCATCGCGGCAAGTTCATAGAAGACAGGCCGGGCGAGTTTCGCCTCCAGCCGTCCGCGCACACGGACATAAGGTGACGGCTCTCCCGTTTCGGCATCCGTCTCGATGCGCAGCGGCAGGTCCGCCCCGGCGACCGCCACATCCCCGACATTGGTGAGGAAGGCGAGCGCCTGGTCTGGCCCCGGCTCGCCCGCCCGATCGACCCGCACGGCAATGAAAGGCGCATCCTCGACCCGGACCACGACCTTTTCATGCGGCGTGACGAGATAGGTTTCGCCGTCCTCGTCCTTGCGCAGGATGCGGGAGAACATCTTGACCATGCGTTCGCGATTCATCCGGCCGCCTTCATGCCACCAGCTGCCATCGGCGCGAATCGCCATGTCGATGTCGCCGCAATGCTCGGGATTCCATGATTCAACGGGTGGCAATTTTCCCGACAGCTTGCCATCCGGCAAGATAGCCTTAAGCGTCTCCTCAAGGCTCAATGTGTTGCCGGGACTGGATTTCACGTCTCACTCCGCCATGATGAGGCCTTAGACATAGGTTTGTTTGCCAGATTATGAAGCCGGAGGCGCCTTTTATATGGCCGATACTGCAGTAGATACGAATGACATCGTTGCCGAGGCTGAAGCTGCCACCGAGACCCTGCGTCAGGTCAAGGCTGAAATCGGCAAGGCCGTCTTCGGGCAGGAACGCGTGGTGGAACTGGCGCTGGCGGCGGTGCTCGCCGGCGGGCACGCCCTCCTGATCGGCGCGCCGGGCCTCGCCAAGACCCGCCTCGTCGAGGCAATGGGCACGGCGCTCGGCCTGAGCAACCAGCGCATCCAGTTCACGCCCGACCTGATGCCATCCGACATCCTGGGGTCTGAAGTGCTGGACGAAAGTGCCACCGGCCAGCGCACCTTCCGGTTCCTCAAGGGCCCGATCTTCACCCAGCTCCTGATGGCCGACGAGATCAACCGCGCCAGCCCGCGCACCCAGTCCGCCCTGCTGCAGGCCATGCAGGAGCGCCATGTCACCGTCGCCGGCGTGCGCCACGACCTGCCTGCCCCCTTCCACGTGTTGGCCACCCAGAACCCGATCGAGCAGGAAGGCACCTATCCCCTGCCCGAGGCCCAGCTCGACCGCTTCCTCCTGAAAGTCGACGTCAACTATCCCGACCTCGACACCGAGCGCCGCATCCTGATCGAGACGACAGGTGGCGACGAGGACGCCGTCCGCCCCGCCCTCGACGCGCAGCGCCTGATGGCGATCCAGGCGCTGGTGCGCCGCATGCCCGTCGGCGAGAAGATCGTCGCGGCAATCCTCAGCCTGATCCGCGAAGCCCGGCCCGAGCAGACATCGGACGCCCGCGTCCAGCGCCTTGTCGACTGGGGCCCCAGCCCCCGCGCCGGTCAGGCCCTGATGCTGGCCGCCCGGTCGCGCGCCCTGCTGCGCGGACGCCTCGCGCCATCCATTGAAGATGTCGAAGCCCTTGCCGAACCCGCCCTCGGCCACCGCATGGCCATGCGCTACGATCCGACCGGTGAAGCCCCAGGCCTCGCCGACCTGATCAACGAGCTCGCGCGGAAGGTGGCTTGATCGTTCCGGAATGACTCCTGCCTCCGACCTTCGTGCTGAAGCTGAGGCGCTGGCCCGCCAGCTGCCGAACCTGAACTTCAAGGCCGAGGCCTCTGAAGCCGCCCATATTGGCAGCGCCGGGCGCCGCCGTGCGGGCACGGGCGAGCAGTTCTGGCAATACCGGCGCTATGCGCAGGAAGACGCCGCCGACCGCGTCGACTGGCGCCGCTCGGCCAAGGGCAATGAGCTGTTCGTGCGCGAAACTGAACTGGAAACCGCCCGCACGGTGCTGTTCTGGTGCGACCCACATCCAGGATTCAACTGGAAGGGCGACGGCGACCTGCGCACCAAGGCAGACGAGGCGCGCCTCCTGATGCTGGCCCTTGGCCTGATGATGTCGAAGGATGGCGAACGCATTGGCGCGCTCGGCGCCGGGCGCAGCCCGAGCTTCGGCAAGCGTGCCGTCGACCGCCTCGCCGAGGACATCAGCAATGGCGCAGGCCGCCCTTTCCCGCCGCCACCGCGCACACCGGCAACCCTGGTCATCGCGTCCGACTTCTATGATCCGATCCCCGAATGGCAGCTGCGCCTCAAGCCGCTCGCTGCCAAGTGCCCGGAGGGCGTCCTGCTGGCGGTCGCCGCGCCGATCGAACTCGACTTTCCGTTCCATGGCCGGGTCAAGCTGCGGCGCCCCGGCGCGAATGTCGACCGCATTCTCGGCCGCGCCGAGACCATGCGCGACGCTTATCAACGTCGCTTTGCCGAGCACCGCGAAGCACTGCTGGCGCTCGCCACGCAGATCGGCTGGCGCTTCGTCGCGCACACGACCGGCACGCCCAGCCTGCATGGCGCGGCGCGGCTGAAACTGGCGCTTGAGAGTTTCGGGGCACGCGGATGACCGCGCTCGGTCCCTTCCTGTTCGGTGCGCCGCTCGCGCTGCTGGCCTTGCTGACACTGCCGATCATCTGGTGGGTGCTGCGAGCGACGCCGCCTGCGCCGAAGGATATCGAACTGCCCTCCCTGCGCCTGCTGGAAGGCGTCGAACCGAAGGAAGAAACACCTGCCCGCACGCCCTGGTGGGTCTGGCTGATCCGCACCCTGGCGGCAGCCGCAGCGATTATCGGCCTGTCCCAGCCGGTCTATGCACCGGGCGCGTCGAACCAGACACCAGACGCCGGCGGCGCGCTGCTGATCGTGGTCGACAATGGCTGGGCCTCGGCGCCGCGCTGGAGCGAACTGATCGATGCGGCCACCGCCACGCTCGACACGGGCGGACGCGATGCTCCGACGCACCTGCTTCTAACCGCACCACAACAATTGAACGCCGACCCGGCACAGCGCCTGTCGCGCGCCGACATGGCCAAGCGCCTGACGTCGCTGCGGCCGCAAGCGTGGAACACGAACCGCACCGATGCGCTCGCGCGCCTCAAAGACTCCGGCCTGCGGCCTGCGCGCATCTTCTGGGCAAGCGACGGCATCGAGGATGAAGGCGGGCGCGCCCTTGCCACGGCACTGGCAGCGATGGCGCCACTGTCGGTCTATGCTGCGCCGCCGGGTGGACCGGCCGCAATCACCGGGATTTCCTCCGAAACGGATTCTGTTTCAGTGACGTTGCGCCGCGTCCAGTCGCGCGGCGAGGAACGCAGCTTTGTCTCGGCGATGACGCTGGACGGATCAGCGCTGGCAACCTCTGAAGTCGTGTTCGCCGACGGCGCCCGCGAGGGGACCGCGCAATTCGACATTCCATCGGCCGCGTTGGCACGCATCGCGCGGTTTACAGCAACCGGCCGCCAGGGCGCCGGCACGGTCTGGCTCTGGGATTCCACTGACCGGTCGCGCCGGGTCGGCCTGGTCGATGCAGGCGCCGTCGCCCAGCCACTGCTCTCCGACATGCATTATGTCCGCAAGGCGCTGGAACCGTTCGCCACGATCACGGAAGGCAACATCGAAGCCTTGGTCAGCACGGCGCCCGATGCCATCGTACTGACGGATGTCGGCCAGATACAGCCGGAAGACGCCGCACTCCTCACCGCGTGGGTGGAAGATGGCGGCGCGCTGATCCGCTTTGCCGGCCCCCACCTTGCCGCGCAGGGCGACGACCTGCTGCCGGTGGCCCTGCGCCGGGCCTCGCGTGCCCTTGGCGGCGCGCTCGCCTGGGACGAACCGCAGGCGATGGCGCCCTTCCCGGCGACCTCGCCCTTTGATGGCCTCGCTGTGCCGGCCGATGTCCGCATCCGCCAGCAGGTTCTCGCCAAGCCTGCGCCGGACCTTGCCCGCAAGACCTGGGCCCGCCTTGCCGACGGCAGCCCGCTGGTGACGGCAGACGCGCGCGGCAGCGGCACGCTGATCCTGTTCCACATCACGGCCGGACCCGACTGGTCGGACCTGCCCTATTCCGGAACCTTCGAGCAGATGCTGCGCCGGTCGATCGCGGCAGGCCGCGGCGAAACCATTAATGATTCCGAAGGCGCCTACACCCCCCAGCTGGTGCTTGACGGCTATGGCCGGTTGCAGGCCGCCGGACCGAATGCCGCGCCGCTGAAGGCGGTTGATTTCGGCACGGTCAAACCTTCCGAGGCCCACCCTCCGGGCCTCTACCAGGGCCCGGGCGGCACGCGTGCGCTGAATGTCGGCGCCGGCACGAAGCCTGCTTTGATCGAAGCCTGGCCGCCATCTGCCCGCCTGCTGGGCGACGCCGAAGCCCGCTCGCTGCGCCTCGCCGGGCCGCTCCTGACACTCGCCGCAGTCCTACTTGCGATCGATCTCTTCATCGCGCTGATGGTAGCTGGATACCTGCCGCGCATCGGCCGCGCGCCGAAGGCCGCTGTCGCGTTGATGGCGCTCGGCTTCCTCGCCTTCGGCCTCGCCCCTGTGTCGGAAGCGCAGGCCTATCGCTACGAGATGCAGCCGGACGGGACCTACCGGCGCGTCTCGACAATGGCGCAGGTCGTGCCGCTGCCGAAATCGGGCCGGGCGACGGCGAAGGAAATCGCGGCGGCGCTGGACATGCGGTTCGGCTATGTCGAGACAAGCGACGCCTCTCTCAATGCCCGCACGCGCGCCGGCCTCGAAGGCCTGTCGGCCGTGCTCAGCATGCGGACCTCGGTGGAGCCGGCCGAACCGGATGCGCTCAACCTGGAAACCGATGCGCTCGAACTCTACCCGCTGATCTATTTCAGTGTGTCGGAAAGCGCCGCCCCCCTTTCGGAGACGGCAATCGCCCGCCTCAATGCCTACCTGCGATCTGGCGGCGCACTGGTGATCGACACGCGGGCCGGCGGCACGATCGGCACTGATACGGATGTCGCTCCACTGGAAACACTGCTGGAAGGCCTCGATGCGCCACCGCTGCAGCCTGTGCCGGCCAATCACGTGATCGCCCGCAGCTTCTACCTGCTTGACGATTTTCCAGGGCGCTATGCCAATCGCCGCCTCTGGATCGAGAAGACCGGCGCGCCCGGCGCTGCGCGCGGCGATGGCGTCTCGCGCCTGTTCATCGGTGACGCAGACTGGATTTCGGCCTGGGCGGTGGACCCGCGTGGACGCGATCTCTATTCCGTCGATGGCGGGCCACAGCAACGCGAAATGGCCCGGCGGTTCGGCGTCAACCTCGTGATGTACGTCCTGACCGGCAGCTACAAGGACGACCAGGTCCACCTGCCGGCCCTGCTGGAACGCCTTGGCAATGGCGATGACGAGGCACCCGATCCCCGCCTGCCGGACCGGTTGCCGGAGAGTGGACCATAATGATTGACGCCACCCGTATTGCCTTCGACCCCTTCCTCGGATGGCCACTGCTTTGGGCCGTGATCGCCATCGCGGCGGCGGCATGGATTGCCTATGTCTTCCTGCGCGGCAAGGCGGCGCTGACCCGCGGCCTGGGCCTCACCCTGCTCGCGGCAGCCTTGTCGAACCCCTCACTCGTGGAAGAGGAGCGCGAGCCCCTCCCCTCGGTCGCGGCGATCATTCTCGACCGGTCGGAAAGCATGCAGTTCGGCGACCGGGCCGAGGCCGCAGCAAATGCCTTCGCGGCCCTGCGCCAGCAACTGGAGGCCGACAGTTCGCTTGAAGTGCGTGTACTGGAATCCGATCCGCATGATGACGGCACCCACCTTTACGGCGCGCTGGAAGGCCTGATGGCCGATGTCCCGCGCGACCGGATTGCCGGTGCCATCTTCGTCACTGACGGCCAGGTTCATGACCTGCCGGACGAGGCAGCAAAAGGCAGCGCGATCGGCCCGGTGCACGGGCTGGTGGTTGGCGATCCCGATCGCGGCGACCGGCGGGTGCAGATCGTGGATGCGCCGAATTTCGGGATTGTCGGCGAGACCGCGAGCCTGGTCGTGCGCGTGGATGACCCGGCTGGCGGCGAGATTGAACTCAGCGTCTCGCTGAATGGCGGCACGCCCGAGCGGGTGCGCGTGAATGCGGGCGAGGACACGAAACTGCCGGTCGAGATCGAGCGGCGCGGCGACAATGTCATCGTCATCGAGGCGCCGCCCGGACGCGAGGAACTGACCTTGGCGAATAACCGCACCGCTGCGACGCTGGCCGGGGTGCGCGACCGCCTGCGCGTGCTGCTGGTGACCGGCAAGCCGAACCAGGCCGGCCGGGTGTGGCGCGACCTCTTGAAGTCCGACCCGTCGGTGGACCTTGTCCACTTCACGATCCTGCGGCCGCCCTACAAGACCGATTACACGCCAACCGAGGAACTGGCGCTGATCGCGTTCCCGACCGAGGAATTGTTCGTCGACAAGCTGAAGGAATTCGACCTCATCATCTTCGACCAGTACGAGCGGCGCGGCGTGATTACCCAGTCCTACCTCGCCAACATGGCGCGCTATGTCACCGATGGCGGGGCGCTGCTGATTGCGGCGGGCGAACCGTTCGCGGGGCCGGGCAGCCTTGCCCGCTCTCCGCTGGCCGCTGTCCTGCCCGCCTCACCGACCGGCACGATCCGGACCGGCGAGTTCATCCCGAAGCTGACCGAAGCCGGCAAGCGCCACGCCGTGACGGCGCCGCTGGACGGCCAGCAATGGGGCGGCTGGATGCGTTCTATCGAGGCGACGGCCCAGGCTGGCGATGTGCTGATGAGCGGGCCGGACGACAAGCCCCTGCTGATCGTGGACCGGGTGGACAAGGGCCGGGTGGGGATGCTGATGTCGGACCAGATCTGGCTGTGGGCACGCGGCCATGATGGTGGCGGGCCGTTCTCGGAACTGATCCGCCGGGTGGTCCACTGGATGATGAAGGAGCCGGAGCTGGAAGAGCGCCGCCTGAGCCTCGTCGCCGAGGGCGACACCGCCAAGATTTCGCTGCGCACCCTGCTCGACACTGCCCCGCCGCTGGAGCTGGAAACGCCGGAGGGGCGCATCATCGAACCGCTCTGGACCCAGACAGGCCCCGGCCAGTTCGAGGCCGTGGCGGCGATCGACCAGCTGGGCCTCTACCGCGCGGCGGCCGGCGGGCTGGAAGCGGTGGCCCTGAACGGGCCGGCCAATCCGAAGGAATATGCCGACCTCGAATCCTCCACCGAGATCCTGCAGCCGTTCGCCCGGCAGACCGGCGGCGGCGTCTTCCGCCTCAATGCGGCGGGCAGCAACCTGCCGGACATTCGCCGCGTCGGTGCGCGCGGATCGGCAGCGGGCGCAGGCTGGCTGGGCCTGCGCGAGCGCGGCGCCTATGCCGTGCGCTCGTCGACCAGCCAGCCGCTGTTGCCGGGAATCCTGGCCGCGGGCCTGCTGGTGATCCTGCTGATCCTGGCCTGGCGCCGCGAA
>NZ_ARYK01000005.1 GCF_000685275.1 Hyphomonas johnsonii MHS-2 | reverse complement strand
AGCGGCTTCGGCCTCGGCTATCGCAGTGGCGGCCTGCGCCTTGGCCTGCCGGGCGGCGGCAGCGTCGGCCTTCGCACTTTCGGCAGCAGCAGCCTGGAAGCTGGCCTTCTGCGCGGCCAGCGTATCGGCCAGCTTGCGATAATCGAACCACTGGACCGGCGCAGCCCCGACCGGGGTGGAGGCAACCGCCATCGCGGCCACGGAGGCGTCGCCCGCAGGCGGTGTCGGGTGGCCATTGGCGAATGTGTCCGGCTGGCCATCGCCGCCGTCCTGATCGGCAAAGCCGCCGTTCAGCGCACTGTCGGCTGCCATGAAGGAGAGGCCCGCAAGGCCGAGGACGGCGAGCCCGGCAAAGGCGAACTGGGACATGTCGCCAAGCCTGCTGGAGCCGCCATCATCGTCGTGGCCGCCGCCAGCGAGGGCGAGGCCCTTGCCGCCACGCCCGATCTGCAGCGGGCCCGACTGGCCGGGCGCAGCACGCATGGCCCGCTTGGGCGCGCGCGAAGGCGGGGCAGGGCGGAAAGGCCGCGCCTTGGCGGCCTGTGCGGGGGGCCTGGCCTGTATACCGGAAATGATGGCCAGCGTGGATTGCGGACGCACGGCCTCGCGCGCGCGCAGGCGGGCGCGGAAGGGCATGTTAAGGTTGGCTTTTTCCTCTGCCCGACGGCCAGCGGCCTGCGCCTCGCGCACGACGTCCAGCACACTCTGCGGAATCATCGGCCTGGCCGGTTCCGGTTTGACAAAATCCTTGGTGAACATATGCCGTCTCGTCAGCAGGTCGGGAGGAAGGGTGTCACTATACGCGTCTGGGGCGAGTATAGGGGCTCAGGACTTCTTTAACCATAGGAAATGCCCGGGCGCCTGCCTTGTCAGTCACGGGTTCTGTCCTTATGGCAACACTCTTTATTGCCGCGCACAAAAAAGGTGCAATCTCATGCCATCCGCCAAGACCGCCCCGAAAAAAGTCGTCCTCGCCTATTCCGGCGGTCTCGACACGTCGATCATCCTGAAATGGCTGCAGACCGAGTTCGGCGCCGAGGTGGTCACCTTCACCGCCGACCTTGGCCAGGGCGAGGAACTGGAACCGGCACGGGCCAAGGCGCTGGCCGCCGGCGTGAAACCGGAAAACATCTTCATCGAGGATGTGCGCGAGGAATTCGTGCGCGATTTCGTGTTCCCGATGTTCCGCGCCAATGCCGTGTATGAGGGCGTGTACCTGCTGGGCACGTCGATTGCCCGGCCGCTGATCGCCAAGCGCCAGATCGAGATTGCCGACCAGGTGGGCGCCGATGCGGTGTGTCATGGCGCCACCGGCAAGGGCAATGACCAGGTGCGCTTCGAGCTGGGCTATTACGGCCTGAACCCGGACATCAAGGTGATTGCGCCGTGGCGCGACTGGAACTTCAAGTCCCGCACCGACCTGATGAAATTCGCCGAATCCCACGGCATCGAGATTGCCAAGGACAAGAAGGGCGACGCACCGTTCAGCGTCGACGCGAACCTGCTGCACTCGTCGTCCGAGGGCAAGGTGCTGGAAGACCCGGCCGTGGAAGCGCCGGAATTCGTGCACATGCGCACGATCAGCCCGGAAGAAGCCCCCGACAAACCGGAAACGATCACGATCAGTTTCGAGCGCGGCGACGCCTGCGCCATCAATGGCGAGGCGATGAGCCCTGCGACCTTGCTCACCGCGCTCAACGCCTATGGCAAGAAGCATGGCATCGGGCGGCTGGACCTGTTGGAAAACCGGTTCGTGGGCATGAAGTCGCGCGGCATCTACGAGACGCCCGGCGGCACGATCCTGCTGGTGGCGCATCGCGGCATCGAACAGGCAACGCTGGACCGCGGCGCGGCGCACCTGAAAGACGAGCTGATGCCGAAATATGCCGAGCTGATCTATAACGGCTTCTGGTGGAGCCCGGAGCGCGAGATGCTGCAGGCCGCGATCGATTACTCGCAGCGCTGGGTGACCGGCGACGTGACGCTCAAGCTGTACAAGGGCCAGGCTTACCTGACCGGGCGCTCGTCACCCTATTCCCTCTACTCGGAAAAGATCGTGACCTTCGAGGACGACCACGGCGCCTACGACCAGAAAGACGCGGAAGGCTTTATCAAGCTGAATGCGCTCAGGTTGCGGTTGCTGGCGGGACGGGACAGGAAGTTCGGGAAGAACTAGGTAGGAGATACTTTCATGGTCAAAGTGGTTCTGGTTGAAAAATCATCCTCCATCTACGACGATGATACTGGCATCCGATACCACTTCCCTCGACGCTATCTTAATCGCGTCGAATCTGCCGTACGGGATTGGGCTGTATTTTATCGGCCCGTGAAAGATACTGGCGTAAGCGAGGAAAGCCGGGGATCGTACTTTGCGACAGCCGAACTTGGCCCAATATCTCCTGACCCTTCGAATGACGGCCTATACTATGTAGAAATTCGGTCGGAGACTTATGCAGACTTTGCGAGCCCCGTTCCGAGGATTGTGGATGGAAGTTTCATTGAGCCTAGCTTGGCGGGAAAGAACGGCTCAACGAATGTTGGCGTCGCACTCCAAGCTGTTCGTCACATCCCCGATGAAGCTTTTGATCGCATACTTGGCCTAGCCTGGCCCGACGCAGGCGTAGAATTGCCACGCGTCGGCCGGAACGATCTAGATAACGAACATCGGCAAAATGGCGTGCGGGAGGATCAACTCGGCTTTGTGCATGAGACCGAGCGCAAGATTGTTGCCCAGTTACTCAACCGAAAAGTACGTGACGCTAGGTTTCGTACCGCTGTGTTACATGCCTATGAGAAGCGGTGCGCAATTACGGGATGGAACTTTATCAATGGTGGAGGAAGGGCCGAAGCCGAAGCCGCACATATTCGACCTGTGGAGCATGGAGGTCCCGACAAAATTTGCAATGGATTGGCTCTATCGGGCACCGTTCATTGGATGTTCGATCGAGGGCTGATTGGAGTCGCCGCCAATGACGAGATCATCATCTCTCGAAAAGTGAACGATCGTGAAAGTATCGAACGCTTGATCAATCCAACGAGGAAGTTGGTTCGCCCCAAGAAGACTGAATACCATCCCCATCCTGAATTTTTACGCTGGCATCGTGAATTCCATCGCCTAGAAGCCGCTTAGCTGATTTGGAATAAAGCACACGTAGGGTGATTTGAGCTGAGCGATACCCACTGCTGACCCACCGTCTCTCCGAGCCTGTTCTGGCGCGCGGCGGCCTGATGGCTTAGGTTGCCTGGAAAGCAGAGGTGGATGTCATGAAACTGAAAAACGGAACCTGGGTGATTGTGTGCGACGGCGGCAAGTTCCTGCTGCTTGAAAACAATGGCGACGAGGCGATCATGGACCTGCGCGTGGTGGCGCATGACACGTCTGACAATCCGATGACCAGCGCGCAGGGCACCGACCGGCCCGGCCGGTTTGCCATCTCGCCGGACCGGCGCGGCACGACCCAGGAAACCGACTGGCACCAGCTGGCCGAAACCCGCTTTGCCGAAGACCTTGCAGGCATGCTCGACCGCTGGGCGATGGAGGACAGGTTCAGCCAGCTTGTGATCGTGGCAGACAGCCGGACGCTGGGCGTGTTGCGCGCGGCCCTGACCGACCGGGTCAAGACGCGGGTGTGCGGCGAAGTGCAGAAGGACTATGCGCACCGCACCATCGCCTTCATGGAAGAGGCCTTGGCCAAGGCTTGATGCGCCCTGAAACCGGCGGTGGCCTCGCTTGCGGGGCGGTGGCGGCGCGCCCGTTACTTCAGGTTTTCCACGACTTTCAGGGCGGACATCCAGTGACTGGCACCGGCCGGGTCTGACGCGGCGAGGGCCTGCAATTCGCTGATCGAGTCGGCGACACCGAGGCGGCGCACGGTGGTCATCGCGGTGGCAAAATCCGCTGCGCCGCAATAGTCCGCCCGCGGCGTGCCGAAGATCCACGCCGTGCCGGATTTCACCTCACGCTTGCCCAGCACGCAGCGCTGTTCCGGCTCGAGGCTGAGCCAGGTGATGGCCTGGAAATCCGGGAAGGCAGCGCCGAAAATGTCCGAATGGCCGAGCGCCAGCCCGCCGGTGGAGCCCTGCGTCGTGTCGATCGTGTTGAGCCCGGCGAGCAGGACCGGCTCGTCGGATTCCCCGGCGCGGCGGCCGGACCGGTTGAAGCGGCGCGACGCCTGCAACGCGCGGTCGCGGGAACTCGCATACAGCGTCATGTCGCGGGCCAGCCCGCTGACCCGGCCCATCATCTCGATGAAGTCATCGGCATCGACATCCGGCGAGGCAAAGACGATCTGGTCGAACGGGGCGGGCACGGCGCGCTCGTCATCGGCCATTTCCTGCAGGGCCCGGACGAGGAATTCGTTGCCCATGGAATGGGCGACGATGTTGACGCGCGCGGCGCCTGTCTGCTCGGTGAGGACGTGGAGGAAATGTTCGAGGTCGTCGATCGTGGCCTGCGTGATCTGGGAGCGGTCTGCCTTGTAGCCGAACACACTGCCGGCCGACGGCCAGGAATACAGCACCGGCGCACCGTCAATCTCGAGGTCGACAGCCAGCTGGGCCGTGCGCTCGACGGCGGTCGGGAAATCATTGTTGTAGCCGTGGATGAAGATGAACACTTCACGGCGATCCGACTGGACAAGCTGGAGGCGGACATTGTTGACGAAGGCCTGCATGTCCGGGTCGAGCGTCATGTCGCCGAGGATGACGTGGCGGGCGGGGTCCGGCCGGCGGTCGAAGCTGAAGATGCTGGGTTTCGGGATCTCGCCGAGCGCGCGATTGCGCGGCACCGAGACGATGACGCTGCCGGTCTGCAGCGGGGCGCGCTTGCCGCCATAGTATTTCCTGGGGTCGAGGACCGGCTGGCCATCGACCAGCAGCGGCGTGGCATGGCGCGGCGCGCGGTTGGTGCCGAAGAAGACGCGGACGAGATCAAAGTCAGGCTCAACGCCCAGGGCGCGGGTCGGTACGCTGGACGCCGACACCACAGACTCGCGGGACCGGTTGATGCTGTCCTTCAGCATGACCCCGACGGGCAGGCCGACGATCTCTGCAATGCGGCCGGTGTCGAGGTCGTTTTCCACGGCGAAGGCGAGCAACGGGGCAAGGCGCGGATGGTCTGCGCCGAGATGCACGCGCGCGAGGCGGGCCGCTGCGCCGATCTCGTCAGCCGCGCGGGCCTTGTCACCGGCGTCCAGCGCAATCTCGGCCATGCGGGCACGCAGGTCGATCTGGTAGGCATAATCGGGCGGGGATTGCGAACTCGCTTCGGTCAGCACCTGGCGGTAGGCAACGAGAGCCGCCTCTGTCTGGCCGGCGGAGGCGAGGATGTCGCCAAGATCGGTGCGCAAGTCTCCGGTGACGGCGGGATCAGCGAGCAGGGCCCGGGCCTGGGCGACTTCCTCGACCCTGTCACCTGCTGCCTGGGCATCGCCGAGCAGTACCAGCCGGTCCGGTTCGGGCCCGGAGGCGCAGGCCGCAACGGCGAGCAGCAGCCCGGAAAGCGCGAGACGGATGAGCGGCGTTCGGATTGGATTGCGTGGCATGTGTGCTGTCCCCTGACTGACCCATCCGACCCTAGCATGAAGGCAGAATTGTGGGACAGGCCCTGCGGTCAGGATTTCGGCCCCTTGACCGCCTGCAGCGTGGTTTTCTTGACCGCCTGGCCAATGCCCACCTTGCGACCGCCATAACTGGGCGCGCCGCTGGTGGAGCCGCGCACGGTACGGTCGGTCAGCGGCGGGATTGCCATGGCCTTGGGATTGGGGCCGTTTTCGTCGAACAGGCTGGCCAGTTGCTCGGTCATCGCACCGCCAAGCTGTTCGGCGTCCACGATGGTGACAGCGCGCTTGTAATAGCGCGTCACGTCATGCCCGATGCCGATGGCGATGAGTTCGATCGGGCTGCGGTTCTCGATCTCGTCGATGACCTGGCGCAGGTGGCGCTCAAGATAGTTGCCGATGTTCACGTTGAGCGTCGAATCGTCGACCGGCGCGCCATCGGAGATCACCATCAGGATCTTGCGCTGTTCGGCGCGGGCAAGCAGGCGGTCGTGTGCCCACAGCAGGGCCTCGCCGTCGATGTTTTCCTTCAGCAGGCCTTCGCGCATCATCAGGCCGAGATTCTTGCGGGCGCGGCGCCACGGGGCATCCGCCTGCTTGTAGACGATATGCCGGATATCGTTGAGGCGGCCGGGGCCATTGGGCTTGCCGGCCCGGACCCAGTCTTCGCGCGCCATGCCACCCTTCCACGCCTTGGTCGTGAAGCCGAGAATCTCGGTCTTGACGCCGCAGCGCTCCAGCGTGCGGGCGAGAATATCGGCGCAGAGGGCTGCAACCATGATCGGGCGACCGCGCATGGAGCCGGAATTGTCCAGCAGTAGCGTGACGACCGTATCGCGGAAATCGCTGTCATCTTCCTGTTTGAAGGTGAGCGGCGCGGTCGGGTCCGTGATGACGCGCGTGAGACGCGCCGTGTCGAGAACGCCTTCTTCCAGGTCAAAGCTCCAGGACCGGTTCTGCTGGGCCATGAGCCGGCGTTGCAGCTTGTTGGCGAGCTTGGAGACCGCGCCCTGCAAGCCTTGCAGCTGGTGGTCGAGATAGGCACGCAGCCGCGTCAGCTCTTCCGGATCACAAAGATCGGGAGCCTGCGCGACTTCGTCATGGGCGCGGGTGAATACCGCATAATTGAACCGGTCGCGTTCGTCACCGTCCCGGAAGTTCGGACGCAGGGGTTTAGAGCCGTCATCGGCATCGTCGGCGTCATCATCAGCTTCGAGGTCGGCGTCCTGGTCGACGCTGACATTGGTTTCCTCGCCTTCAAGTTCTTCCGTGTCGCCGGCCTCCATCTGCTCGGCGGAGGCACCCATCGGCTCGTCGGACTCCATGTCCTGGTCGCCCTGCTGGGATTGCTCCTCGTCTTCGGAGTCCTGTTCCTGTTCGTCTTCGGCGGTGGACTCGTCGCCCGACTGGTCGCCAGCTGTCAGGTCACGGATCATGTCGCGTATGGTACGGGAAAAGCTCGCCTGGTCACGCAGCTGGGCGATCAGCGTGTCGAGCGCGCCGCCGGTTTCAGCCTCGACACGTTCACGCCAGACGTCGGCGATACGCCGGGCGTCTTCCGGCAGGGCGCGGCCGGTCAGCTTCTCGCGCAGCAGGAATTCGAGCGCGGGGGCAAGCACGGCGTCAGGATCGTCGGCGGCGGTGCCGAATTCGCCGGACGTGCAGCGCTGTTCGAGCACCGCTTCGAGGTTCTCGGCCGTGCCACGCATCGCGTTGGACCCGAGGCTTTCAATGCGGGCCAGTTCGGCGGCGTCATAGACCTTGCGCGCCAGGTCGCCCTGCGGCCGGTTCCGGATATGGGCAGCGTCATCATGGTGCGCCCGGCGCAGCGCCACGGCGTCCGCCTCGCCCCGGATCCGGGCAGCCACGGCCGGCGGCAAGTCGATCGGGGGCGGCCGCAGGACGATCCGCTCGCCATCGCTGGCATCATTGCCGAACCCGACTTCCACGTCGTGGTCGGCGCTCATCGCCTTTGTCGTCGTGGCGAGCGCCTGCTTGAACAGGTCCTGGGGGGTGGTGTCCTTGGCCATCAGCGGACCGTGGTCGAGAACAGATCCAGCGTGCGTTGGAAGGCGAGCGCATCGCTGGCGGCGTGATGGTCATCGGAATTCTGCCGCGCGAATCCGTGGCCGGCCTCGTAGACATGGACCGGCACATCATTCCGGGTGGCGATAAAGGCTTCGACGCCCTCCATCGGGATATGCGCGTCGTCGCGACCGAAATGCGCAATCACGGGGCATCTGGGCTCGGAGTCCTTGAAGGCCGGCAGGAGGCTGCCATAGAAGGCCGACGCCGCCGCGAGGCCGCTCAACTGGCAGGCGGCAAGATAGGCGATCGAACCGCCATAGCAGAATCCGGTTATGAAGACCGGCCGCTCCAGTGCGTCGATACAGGCATCGATATCGGCCATGGCATTTTCCAGCCCGTTGGCGCGTGCATAGCCGCCGCCTTCAGTGATCGCTTCGGGCGAATGGTCCTCGCGGACAAAGCCGGGTTTCTGGCGGTCGAACATGGACGGGATCAGGACTTCGTAGCCTTCGGCGGCAAACCGCCTGCCGGCATCCAGCATATGGGAATTGATGCCGAAGATCTCCTGCACCAGGATCAGGCCAGCCAGACGTGCGCCCGTCGGTTCGATGCGCACGGCACCGAATTCGAAACCGTCGCGGCTCGTCAGGGTCAGGCTGGTCGTGGTCATGGCGTGTCCGTATCCGTTCAGGCGACCTTCACCATCAGGGCGCTTTCCGGCAGTTCCTCGGCGAAGCAGCGCTGGTACATCTCAGCGACCAGCGGGCGCTCCAGTTCGTCGCACTTGTTGAGGAATGTCATGCGGAAGGCATGGCCGAGATTGCCGAAAATCACGAAATTCTCGGCCCAGGTGATGACGGTCCGCGGGCTCATCACGGTCGAGAGGTCTCCGGCCATGAACGCATTGCGGGTGAGATCGGCGAGCGTGACCATCTTGGAGAGCGTGTCATCGTCGACGCCGGTCGCCTTGGATTTCACGATCTCCACCTCGGCGTCGTGCTCGAGGTAGTTCAGCGTGGTAACGATGCTCCAGCGGTCCATCTGGCCCTGGTTCAGCTGCTGGGTGCCGTGATAGAGGCCGGTCGTGTCGCCGAGGCCGACCGTGTTCGTGGTGGCGAACAGGCGGAAAAACGGGTTCGGCGCGATGACGCGGTTCTGGTCGAGCAGGGTGAGCTTGCCGCTGGCTTCCAGCACGCGCTGGATCACGAACATCACGTCCGGCCGGCCGGCATCATATTCGTCGAAGCAGATGGCGACCGGGCGCTGCAACGCCCAAGGCAGGATGCCTTCACGGAATTCGGTGATCTGCTTGCCGTCCTTGAGGACGATCGCGTCCTTGCCGACCATGTCGATCCGGCTGACATGGCTGTCGAGGTTGACCCGGATCATCGGCCAGTTGAGGCGCGCCGCGATCTGCTCAATGTGGGTCGACTTGCCTGTGCCGTGATAGCCCTGGACCATGACGCGGCGATTGTGCTCGAACCCGGCGAGGACCGCCATCGTGGTCTGGGGGTCGAACCGGTAGGCCGGGTCAAGTTCGGGCACATATTCGGTGCGCGTCTTGAAGCCGTGCACAGTCATCGTCGTGTCGAGGCCGAAGACCTTCTTCACGTTGATCTTTTCGGTCGGCTTCATGCCTTCAAGGGCATCGGTATCACTCATCACTGTCATGGAAGCTCTGTCTCGTCGGGGAGGAATTATTGTCTCAGGGTAGGTTCTAGCACGCGAAGCGCCGACGCCTAGTGCGACGTAAGGGAAAACACGAATCCCGCCGCGGCGGTCCGGACCGGCCGGACTGCTTCTTGACCACCGCACGGCGGGCCTCTCACGGTGCCAGTATGGCCGGAATAATCCTGTTTGGCACACCGGGCTGGGGCTCGGCCCGGATCAAGGCACAGCTCGATTATGGCGGGCTGCCCCATGCGTTCGAAACCGTCGGAAACCTAAAGGCTCAGTCTGCCGCCTGCCAGACAATTTCGCCGCCGATGACGGTCATGACCGGCTTTGCCTGCAGGATGTCCGCTTCCGGCACGGTCATGAGATCACGGTCAAACACGGTGAAATCGGCCAACTTGCCGGGCTCGATCGTGCCGAGATCGTCTTCCGCAAAGGCGGCATAGGCGGCGGCCGAGGTGAAGAGGGCGAGCGCTTCTTCCCGTGTCAGGGCCTGTTCGGGATGCCAGCCCTCGCCGGATTCGCCCTTGAGGCTTTTGCGGGCAACTGCAGCGTAGAATTCGATCAGGGGCGACCCGACTTCGACGGGGGCGTCCGAGCCGCCGATGACGACGGCGCCGGAATCGACCAGGCTGCGCCAGGCATAGGCCCCGGCCAGCCGGTCCATGCCAAGCCGTGACGGCGCGAAGAACAGGTCTCCGATGGCGTGGGACGGCTGCATGGACGCGATGATGCCGTCTGCGGCGAGGCGCGGAAGGTCTTCCGGTGCGATGATCTGGGCATGTTCGATCCGCCAGCGATGCGCGCCGTCATAACCGCCAGCCTCGACCGCATCGAGGATGCGGCGGTTGCCGAGATCGCCGATCGCATGGATGGCAAGCTGGACGCCAGCTGCATCGGCCCGGGCCATGACCGCTGCCAGGCCATCCGGGCTCATCAGGGCAAGCCCGGACGTGTCCGGCCGGTCGCTATAGGGCGCAATCAGCAAGGCCCCGCGACTGCCAAGGGCGCCGTCCATGTAGAGCTTGACCGCACGATTGCGGATCGTGTCGGTCTCCATGTCGTGGTTCGCGGCGATGTCGAAGCCTTTAATGGCGAGTGCGTTGTAGAGGCGGATCGGCAGGCGGCCCTCCGCGTCCAGCTCGGCCATCAACGGAATCTCCGCGGCCCCAACGCTCATGTTGTGGCCCCCGGTCCAGCCGCGCGAGGCATACAGCCTGGCACCGGTTTCGAGGCCGAGCCTGATCGCGGCGTCATCCGGCCTGCCGATCAACGGCGCGACCAGGCTCATGGCGTTGTCGATCAGGAGGCCGTTGGGCGCGCCATCCGGGCCGCGCTCGATGCGGCCGCCGTCGGGGTCTGGTGTCTGCCCCGTGATGCCCGCTGCGGCAAGCGCGGCGGAGTTGACCACCATGGCGTGGCCGTCTGCGCGCCAGAGGATGACCCTGGAGGCGCCGCTGACGGGGTCGAGGTCTGCGGCAACGGGCATGCGACCTTCCGGCCAGCCCGTTTCGATCCAGCCGCCACCATACAACACGCCGCCGGGAGTCTTGCCTTCAAGCTCGGCCTGCAGCCGGGTCACGAGATCTGCCACAGAGGTGGTGCCTTCGAAATTCGGCATCAGTTCGCGCTGGCCGACTCCGAGGAGGTGGACATGCGAATCCGTGAAGCCCGGGAACATGACAGCGCCCTTGAGGTCGATCAGTGTGACCTCATCCTCGCTCCAGTCGGCGGATGTTGGCGGCACTGTCGCCATGATGCGCCCGTCGGAACCGACAACAACGGCATCGACCGTCGGCTGGTCCGGATTGCCGGTATAGATCGTGCCGCCGCTGAAGACGGTCACCGTGTCGGCCCGTACATCATCAGGAACGGGCGTTGCCGGGGCCGGCGTGGCGCAGGCAGCGAGCAGGAGGGCGGCGGGGGCGAGACAGGAGAGACGCATGAGCGGCGGGCCTTGTTTCAGAGGAACGGGTTGCCCCGACCTGAAAGCCCCCCTGCCCACCTGTCAAGCTTGGCAGGCCCCGGCCACCCTGGCCATGCAACCCTGCCTGCAAACAAAAACGCGCCCCGGAAGGAGCGCGTTCTGTAATGCATGCATGCCAGAAGCGATCAGGCTTCTGCGGTCGTCTTCTTCGCGATGTCGCGCTTGATCTTCAGGGCCTTGGCCGGAAGCGTCGCGTCCTTGGCTTTCGCCAGGAAGCCGTCGAGGCCGCCGAGCTTGTCGACCGTGCGCAGGGCTTTCGCCGCAATGCGCAGTTTGAATTTGCGGTCCAGCGCTTCGGAATGAAGCGTCACATCGACCAGATTCGGCAGGAACCGACGCTTGGTCTTGTGCTGGGAGTGGCTGACCAGGTGGCCAACGATCGGCTTGGTGCCGGTGAGTTCACATTCGCGGGACATGGGCCTCGCTCCGATTGCAGGTTCAGGATTGTCTCGAAGGCGCGTCGTTACAGGGCCAAGGCCACTCATGTCAACTCTCTGAGGCAGGCAATTGGCGGTTTTGCAGCCCGTGTCATGGCCTGTCATGATAGTTGACTGCTAACCGGCCGGCGATTGGGGCATTATGGGGGCAATCTTGTTCAGGCGGCGTTGGCGTCCATTATATATAGGACGGGCTTAATGCGAACCGACCCAAAGGATTTCGTCTCATGAGAAAACCGCTCCTTCTGGCCTCAGGCCTCGCCCTCGCCATCACAGGGTTCGCTGTGGCCGATACCGCTGTGCCCGCACGTCCGGCAGCGACGGCCTTGCTCGCCAATGTCAAAGCCGGCGAACCGATGCGGATGATCTACGAGCTGGAGGCGAAGGCGCGTGTCCTGTTCATCCCCGCGACCGGCAGGGCGAGCTTCGATGTCGAGATGCGGCCCGACAATTACCTGATCAGTTCGCGGGTCAAGGTGACCGGCATCGCTGACTGGTTCATCAATTACGACATGGTGCTGCAGGCCTCAGGCTATACCCGCGAGAACGAGCTGAAGACCTACAATTACGTGTCCCAGAACCGCGACGGGAAGAAGAACCGCAAGGTGAACCTGACCATCGGCCCGAATTCCTTCTCGATGAAGGCCGTACCGGAATTCGGCAATCTCGGCGATCCGGCCGCGACGACCGAACAGGTGCTGAAGACCAATGACCCGATCACGGCGCTGATCACCTTCGCGCTGGAGCCCCGCGCGCCGGGCGCCGACCCGTGCGGCGGGCCGATCCGCATCTTTGACGGGCGCCAACTGACCTACCTGCACCTCAAGAATGCCGGCATGAAGCACATGAAGACGGCGGCCTGGACGGGCGAGGCGATCGAATGCCATGTCACGATGGACAAGGTTGCCGGCTATAAGAAGGGCGAATCCAACAAGGATAACCTGTCCGGCATTGATGGCCCCCTGCGCATGTGGCTGGCGCCGCTCGGCAATGGCGCAACAGTGCCGATCAAGATCCAGGCCGATACCGACAAGATCGGCAAGGTCGTGCTGGAAGCCAGGAAACTGCGATTTGAACCGATCGTGACCGAAGAGGCGGCTGTCGCCCCCGGCGGCGGGTGAGCCTTCGCTCAGTCCTCGGTCGGCAGGCGGCGCAGCGCCGCGATCAGGCCTGACATGTCATCCGGCAGCGGCGCTTCGAAACGGAGCGCCGCTTTCGTGACCGGATGGATGAAGCCGAGCACGCCTGCATGCAGGGCCTGGCGTTCGAAACTGCGGGCGGCGGCCTTCGCGGCGTCGTAGCCGTCTCCCGATCCCCAGGCCGTGATGCCCTTCGACCGGCCATAGACCGGATCGCCAATGAGGCTCGCACCGATATGGCTCATGTGAACGCGGATCTGGTGGGTGCGGCCGGTTTCGAGGCGACATTCGATCAATGCCGCAGCGGGCAGGCCCGTGCCCCTGTCGCGCAGGCCGAAAGTCTGCAGCGCCTTGTAATGCGTGATGGCGGGCCGGCCAGCCGTCCCGTCGGGATTTCGCACAACGGCCATCTTCTTGCGATCTCCAGTCGACCTGGCGATCGGCTCATCGACAGTCCCGGAAAGCGGCCGCGGCGCACCGCGGGTGACAGCGAGGTAGGCGCGTTCGATATCGTGTTCGGCGAACAGGGCGGACAGGCCGGTATGCGCGACTTCTGTCTTCGCCGCGACCATGACGCCCGTCGTCAGCTTGTCGAGGCGGTGCACGATGCCGGGGCGTTCGACGCCGCCGATCCCGGGCAATTTCCCCTCGCAATGGAACAGCAGCGCATTGACCAGCGTGCCGTCCCAATTGCCCGGCGCGGGGTGGACGGCCATTCCGGATGCCTTGTTGAGGATGATCAGGTGTTCGTCCTCGAACAGGATATCGAGCGGGATGTCCTCCGGCTGCGGCACCGCCGGCACGGGGTCAGGCATCTCGAGCGTATAGACGCTGCCGACAATGACGGCCTTGCGGGGGTCGTCCGTGGCAGCGCCGTCAATGCTGACCGCGCCTTCCTTGATCAGCGCCTTGGCGCGCGATCGCGAAAGGGCGCCGGCCTGCTCCGCCAGGAAGCTGTCGAGACGAAGGCCGGCATCCTGCGGACGGGCCGTAAAAGTGAACTTTTCCATTGCCCCGCCTTATAGACGCGAACCGAGCTGCGCGTCATGGTCTTGTCGTAGTCGCACTCTATAGGCGACGCGAACGCGATGGAGGAAATCATGAGCACAGTAACACGACGCGGCCTGCTTGGTGCCGCAGCAACCGGGGCCTTGAGCCTTGCAGCCTGCGCGACACCCGCCGTGACCCAGACCGACCTGGTGACAGCGCCGTCCTATGACGGCGAAGTCGAATTCGGTCATGGCGTTGCCTCCGGCGACCCGCTGCCGACCAAGGTCATCCTCTGGACCCGTGTTACACCCAAGACCGGGACCGGCCCGATCCCCGTGCGATTTGACGTTTACAGCGCGAGCAGCGGCGAGACCCCGATCCATTCGGGCATCGTGTCGGCCGACCCTTCGCATGATTACTGCGTCAAGGTCGACGTCACCGGCCTGACGCCGGCAACAAGTTACACCTATAGGTTCGCCGCACTGACCAGCGCTGGCGAGGTTGTGTCCCCTTCGGGCCGGACCCGCACCACCGCCATGACCGGCACGACGCCGGTCAAGCTGGGCGTTGCCTCCTGCGCCAACTGGCAGTTCGGGTATTTCCACGCCTACAAGGCGCTGGCCCAAGAGCCGGGCCTCGATGCGATCGTTTTCCTCGGCGACTATCTCTACGAGTACGGCATCGACGGGTATGGCGGCGAAACCGCCAAGGCGCTGGGGCGCCCGCACGAACCAGTGACCGAGATCATCACGCTGGACGATTACCGGACGCGCCACGCCCAGTACAAGACCGACCCCAACCTCCAGGCCGCGCATGCCAACGTGCCGTGGATCTGCACCTGGGACGACCACGAAAGCTGCAATGACAGCTACCGAACCGGCGGCGAGAACCACAATCCGGACCAGGGCGAAGGCGACTGGTCAGACCGCAAGCAGGCCGCCATCCAGGCCTATTTCGAATGGATGCCGATGCGCGAACCGGAATCCGGGAACATCACGTCGGCCGTCTGGCGCGCCTTCACCTTTGGCGATGTCGCGACCGTCTACGCCACCGAAACGCGCCTGACCGGCCGCTCGCCGAGCGTGGGCTGGTCCGAGGTGCTCAGCGACGCGACCGGTCCGGACGAAGTTGCCGCGCAGGCAATGGCCCATTTCGAGGCCATCCACGACCCGGCCCGGACAATGATGGGGGCAAAGCAGGAAGCCTGGCTGACCGAACAGCTGGCACAGTCGGTTGCTGCCGGAAAGACCTGGCAGGTCCTCGCCAACCAGGTCGTGATGGCCCGTGTTGCCATGCCGAATTTCGCGGCAACCCTGACGCCCGAGCAGATCGCCGCCCAGACGGTGCCCCAGGTCCAGGCCATGATCCCGTTCTCGGCGATGGGCCTGCCGTGGAACCTCGATGCGTGGGACGGCTACCCTGCTGCACGCGAGCGGCTGTATGACAGCGTGCAGGCCGCAGGCGCGCGCCTCGTGACACTGGCTGGCGACACCCACACCGCCTGGGCCAACACGCTGGCCGATGATGAAGGCAAGCGTGTCGGGGTCGAGTTCGCTTGCGCGTCGATATCCTCACCCGGCATGGGCGACTATATTTCCGACATTCCGGATCTGGGCGAACGGTTCGCCGCTGCCAACAGCGAAGTCGACTGGTTCGACCCATGGGGCCACGGCTACACATTGGTCACCCTGACGCCGGAGCGCGTGACCGGCGAATTCGTCAAGGTGTCGACAATTACCGATCCGGACTTCGACGTGACGCGTGTTGCGACCTATCAGGCCGTACCGGAAGAGGCGGGCGTATCGGCCCTGAGCAGGGTCTGAGCCTCAGTCGTCAATCACGCCGGACAGGCGTGACCGCCCACCATCGAGCTTCAGCGCTTCGCCGGTGATGAACGCCGCTTCCGGCGAGGCGAGGAAGCGGCAGGCATCCGCGATTTCGTCGGCCAGCGCTGTCCGGCCGAGCGGCGTGCGGCGACTGGTCCAGGCCTCGGTCTTGTCCTCGCGGGGGCGGACCGCCACGATCGCATTCACCCGGATCGCCTGGTCGGCCAGTTCGATTGCACCCGCGCGCATGACATCCAGAACGCCGCCCTGTGCGATGCTTTCGGAGAATATTCCCGGTCTCGACGCGATCGCGGTGTAAGACAGAACGAACGTCACGGTACCCTTCTGGCGCAGGCGCTCGACACCGGCGACCGGCTGGTCATCCTGCTCGATGATCCGTTCGGCGAATACACGCAGCGCCAGTGCAGACCCGCGGATCGAGCGGGCCATCGCCTTGTCGAATTTCTCGGCGGAGAAATCCATCAACGTATCCGGCTCTTCGAGTTGCGGAATGACGACGGCATTGTCGATGCGGCCGAAGCCTTCAATGGCGGCCGTGAAAGCATTGCGCAGGCCAAGCCGGGTGTGCAGTTCGCCCTGATGGAGGATGACGTCGTCTGGCATCGCACTGCGTGCCGTTGCCAGGCGTTCGGGGTTCGGGTCTGCGGCCAGCACGCGATGGCCCTGTTCGCTGAAGCGGCGCGCGATCGAGTCGCCGACTTCCCGGCCAAGGCCGAGGATAGCTGTAACGGGCTCACTCATGGCAGGTCAGCCTTCGGCCTTGTCGCCCGGGGCGCCGGCCACCCGGCGAGGATTGCGGATATCATCGCCGAGAATGGCAAGCCGGTCATTGAGGCGGTGCAGTGCCGCGAGAATCTCGCCGAGCAGCCGCACCGTCACAAAGAGAAAGATCAGGCCAGCGAACCCGAGGACGAGCTGTGTCAGCGCGATCAGGAGCTTGCCCTTGAACAGGGTGATGATCACGCCGATCAGGATCAGGACTGCGGCGGCGGCGAGCGCGATCCCGAGTATGGCGGTGGCCATTTTAACAGCACCGAGCGTCATTGGCCGGTCCTGGTCAAACACGTCTCTCATGGGTCGTCCTCCGCAAATCGCTTGCGCAGCGGCGGAGGACTGTGTCCGCCTCTACCGCGCTAGCTGACCTTCAACCATCGCAGCTCTTCTTTAATCTTGAGTTTCTGCCGCTTCAAATCCTTGAGCTCAAGCGTATCTGTCGAGGGGTGTTTCTGTTTCTCGGAGATTTTCTCGTCCAGTTGACGATGCTTGCTGGCAAGCTCACTGATCCGACCGTTGAGCGACATAGGCAGTCTCCTTTTGCGGTTAAGATTTTGTGTCTTTAGGGCAACACTAAACCACAGAAGCGATGGCGCGTCACGGGGGTCGCCCAAGGATTTCGCGAGTTTAATCTGGCCGGGTCAGGCAGGCAGCGATCCGGCCGCTTTCCTGCGCGCTTTTTGGGCAAACATGTTCTGGTCGGCCCGAGCGATGAGACCGTCGGCGCCTTGCCCGTCCTGCCATTCAGCGACCCCGCAGGACGCGCCGACACGGATCGGCGAGAGCGCATCGTCATCGCCATTGAGGACGACCAGCTGGTCGATCCGACTGGCCAGCTCGGCGGCCTTGGCGACGCTGTCGCCATGGGTGGCGTGGGCCAGGACGATTCCGAATTCGTCCCCGCCCAGGCGGCCGACAATGTCCGTCTCGCGCGTGTTCTGCAGCAGGATATCGGACACTCGGATCAACACGTCATCGCCCGCCGAATGGCCAAACGCGTCATTGACCTTCTTGAAGTGATCGAGATCGATGAAGATCAGCGACAGGGGAGTCTGGAAGCGGCCGGCCAGGGCGATCTCGCGGCGGACCTCCCGCTCGAAGGCGCGCCGGTTGAACACCGGGCAGAGCGCATCATTGTCGGCCAGCAGCTCGGCATCGGCGAGGGCCGCGCGCAGCCCGGCCGATTCGGCGCGCAGGGCGATGACTTCCTCGGCAAGGGCCTCAAGCGCTGCACGCTCGCGCGGCCTGCTGGTCGCGAGGTCGACACCGAGAATGTCGAGCAGTGCCCGCCGTTCCTCCTGAGTCACCTGATGATATTCTCCCGACATTCCCCAAGGATATACACGTTTTCATCCGCTGTGGAGACTGCAGGTTCACGAATTGCCGGAAGGTCGCTTTGGCCGCGCCAGTTGACCGGGCGCGCGGCTTTCCTATTGTGCGCGCTTTCCAGCCCCGAAGGGCCGTATCGCGCATGACTTCATCTCCTCTCGTCGGCATCATCATGGGCAGCCAGTCGGACTGGCCGGTCATGAAGGGCGCTGCCGACATTCTCGACCAGATGGGCGTTGCCCATGAGGCGCGGATCGTCTCGGCACACCGCACGCCTGATCGCCTGGCAGACTATGCCAAGAGCGCCGCAGGCCGCGGCCTGAAAGTGATCATCGCAGGCGCTGGCGGCGCCGCCCACCTGCCTGGCATGACGGCGGCCATGACGGCCCTGCCGGTGCTGGGTGTGCCGGTCCAGTCAAAGGCGCTGTCAGGGCTCGACAGCCTCCTGTCGATTGTCCAGATGCCGAAGGGAATTCCGGTCGGCACGCTGGCGATTGGCGAAGCCGGCGCGGTCAATGCCGGCCTGCTGGCCGCTGCCATCATCGCCCTTGGTGACACGGACGTGGCAGCCAAACTCGCCGCCTTCCGCGCGGCCCAGACGGCCAGCATTGGCGAGGTGCCGGAGGGATGACGGCGCTGCCGCCCGGCACTGTGATCGGGATTCTTGGTGGCGGACAGCTCGGCCGGATGCTGGCGGCAGCAGCAAGCCAGCTGGGGTTCGATGTTCACGTGTTCTGCCCGGAAGCTGACGCCCCGGCGGCCCGCGTGGCGATGAAACACTGGCAGGCCGACTATACTGACGACGCGGCGCTCAGCGGCTTTGCGCGGGCCTGCAGCGTCGTGACACTCGAGTTCGAGAATATCCCGGTGAGCACGGTCGAGGCCATCGCCGCAACCGGGACACCGCTGCATCCCGGCGCGAAATCGCTGGCCGTGTCGCAGGACAGGGCCGACGAAAAGGCGTTCCTCAACGGGATCGGCATTTCCACGGCAGACTATCGCGTGATTGCGGCGGAAGCCGACATCGCCCCGGCGCTGGCGGCGCTGGGTGGCAAGGGCGTGCTGAAGACGCGGCGTGACGGTTATGACGGCAAGGGCCAGGCCTGGCTGAAGGGCGAGGCGGACATTGCTGCAGGCTGGGAAAGCGTCGGCCGGGCGCCATCCGTGCTTGAGGCAGCCATCGCATTCGACCGCGAAATATCTGTGATCGTCGCGCGCTCATCGACCGGCGAGACAGCCAGCTGGGCCCCGCCGCGCAATGTGCATGACAACGGCATCCTCGCGCAGTCCGTCGTGCCGTCAGGGCTCGACCGCGCCATCGAGATCGAGGCGCGGCGCCAGGCGGTCGCGCTGGTCGACGCACTCGGTCATGTCGGCGTTCTGGCGCTCGAATTCTTCGTCATGGCCGACGGCAGCCTGATCGCCAACGAGTTTGCCCCGCGCGTCCACAATTCCGGCCACTGGACGCCGGAAGCCTGCCAGACCGGCCAGTTCGAACAGCACATCAGGGCAATTGCCGGCTGGAAACTGGGGGACACGCATCGGCTTTTCGATGCCGAGATGATAAACCTGATCGGCGAGGCCGGTCATGTCGACCCGGCAGGCCTCGCCGCGAACGAGACCCTGACCCTGTATGGCAAGCGCGAAGCACGCGCCGGGCGCAAGATGGGCCACATCACGCGCCGTCTCGACCCCAGAAAGGACTGACACCATGCTGCTTCCCGTTGCGACCTGGCAGGACATTGAATCCTGGCTGAAAAAATCCCGGACAATCGTTATCCCGATCGGTTCGATGGAACAGCACGGACCGAACGGCTTCGTCGGAACGGACGCCCTCTGCCCGGAAATCATCGCCCGCCATGCCGAAAGCCTCGCGCCGGACGACATCCTTGTCGGCCCGACCTTCAGCGTCGGCTGCGCCCAGCATCATCTCGGCTTTCCCGGCACGATCACATTGCGCCCCACGACCATGATCGCTGCCATGGTCGACTGGACCGAAAGCCTGATGCGGCACGGTTTCGAGCGCCTCTACTGGTTCAACGGCCATGGCGGCAACATTCACACGATCGAGACGGCCTTCAGCGAGATGCATGCAAAGCGCAGCTTCGACCCGCGCGGCGAGGACAACCGGCCCGGCCTGACGCTGAAGCGGCGCGACTGGTGGGATTTCCGGGACGTCATGGGCCTGTGCAACAAGCTCTACCCAACGGGCCACGGCAGCCATGCCACGGCATCGGAAGTGTCGGTGACCTATTTCGGTTATCCGGACCGGGCACGGCCGGAGGTCGAGATGAGTCCGAAGATTGCCCCGAACGGCCGGATCAGCGATGCGGTCCAGTACCGGCGCGATTTTCCCGATGGCCGCATTGGCTCCGATCCGACCCAGTCCAATGCCGCAGACGGCGAAAAGATCGTCGAAGCGTCTGCACGGGCGATGCTGGAAGACGTGAAACGGTTTTCAGCCTGAGCACAGCGCGGACTCTGGCCAGACCGCGCGAAGGGCGGTATCACGGCTTGCTTCCAGAAAGGCGTGCGAACCGGACACATGCTCGACATCCAGAGGCTGGAAAAATCATTTGGTGGCAAGCACGCTGTGCGCGGTGTCTCGTTCCGGCTCGAAAAGGGCACGGTGCTGGGATTCCTCGGGCCGAACGGCGCTGGCAAGTCGACAACCATGCGCATGATTGCCGGCGTGCTGGAGCCTGACGGCGGCGACGCGCTGATCGACGGCAAGTCCATCCTGCGCGACCGGCGCGAAGCCCAGCGCGCGCTCGGCTACCTTCCGGAAGGTGCGCCGCTCTACGAAGACATGACGCCGCCCGAATTCCTCAATTTCATGGCCTCCGCGCGCCGGATGAAGGGCGTTGCCCGCAAGGATGCCGTCGAACGGGCTATCGCGGACGCGCGGATCACCACGGTGTGCGGCCAGCGGATCGGCGCCCTGTCGAAGGGCTATCGTCGGCGCGTCGGCCTGGCCGGTGCCATCCTGCATGACCCGCCGGTCCTGTTGCTCGACGAACCGACCGACGGCCTCGACCCGAACCAGAAGCGCGCCGTGCGTGCGCTGATCGCCCGCATGGCACCGCACAAGGCAATCCTCATCTCCACCCATACGCTGACCGAAGTACCCGCCATGTGCACCCGGGCGATCGTCATCGACCGGGGCCTGGTGATTGCCGACGAGACACCTGCAGGGCTCGCGGCGAAATCCGAGGACGGCACGCTGGAGAGCGCGTTCACGCGCCTGACGGACCAGGCCGAGGCCGAAACCATATGAACTGGCTGAAGGAACAGATGGGCGGTTTCGGCGCGACCTACCGGCGCGAACTTGGCGCCTATTTCGCGACGCCGCTCGCCTATGTCTTTCTCGCGGTGTTCCTGCTGGCGCTGGGCCTGTTCACCTGGGAAGCATCGCGCTTCTTCGATACCGGCTCGGCCGACCTGGCGCCCTTCTTCGTCTGGCATCCCTGGCTGTACATGATCTTCCTGCCAGCGCTGGCCATGCGGCTCTGGGCGGACGAACGCACGGCGGGGACAGACGAGCTGCTGCTGTCGCTGCCGCTCGGCATGCCCGGGCTGGTGCTGGGCAAGCTGCTGGCAGCGTGGACCGTTGCCGGCGTCGGCCTGCTGCTGACGGCGCCGATGTGGCTGACCGTGAATTTCCTCGGAAGTCCCGACAATGCCGCGATCATGCTGACCTATCTCGTCAGCTTCCTGATGGCCGGGGCCTACCTGTCTGTCGGGGCTGCCGTCTCGGCCCTGACCGGCAGCCAGGTGACGGCGTTCGTGATCAGCGTCGTGGTCGCGTTCGTGTTCACTGCTGCCGGCTGGCCGCTGGTCCTGTCGGGCGTGAAATCGGTGTTCGGTCCCAGCGTCGCAGACCTCGTTGCCGACTTTTCGTTCCTGACCCAGTTCGAGGGCGCCCAGCGCGGCGTGCTGGAAATGCGGGCCATCGTGTTCTTCATCGGATTCACTGCCTTCTGGGCGGTGCTGAACGGGCTCTGGGCTGCCCGCCGGAGGCTCGGTTAACCGGATGAAGGCCAAGCACTACCTTCTCGCCGCAACGGCGCTCGCCGCGACGATCTTCGTCTCGGGCAACCTGTTGATGCAGAAAGTGCTGGCTGGCAGCCGCATCGATTTTACCGAGAACCATCTCTACACATTGTCCAACGCCACCAAGACCGCGCTCAAGGAAGTCGCCGAGCCGGTCGAGATCACGTTCGTCTACACGCGCGGCGTCGGGCAGGAATATCCGGCCGTCCGCGCCTATGCCGCGCGCGTCAGGGAATTGCTGGAGGCCTACCGGACGCAGTCGGGCAACCGGGTGATCGTGCGCGAGATCGACCCGTCGCCCTTTTCCGAAGCCGAAGACGAGGCGCTCGCCGCCGGCATCACGGCAGTCAGCACGAATGGCACGGACCCGCTCTATTTCGGCCTGATCGGACGCAACGCTGTCGATGACCAGCGGGTGATCCCGTTCCTGGCGCCGGAACGGGAAGTGACCCTTGAATACGACCTGACCCGAATGGTCGCCCGCCTGGACGACCCGGACCCACCGCGCGTCGGCATCCTGTCCTCCCTGCCCGGCATGACCGCGCCCGGCGGCGAGGGTGGCTACACACTGCTCGCCGACATCGCGAAATCATTCGAACTCGTGCCAATCTCCGAGGAATTCCAGGCAATGCCGGAAGACCTTGACGTCCTCCTGATGGCACACCCGCCAGACCTGACCCTGCGCCAGCAATGGTTGATCGACCAGTATGTCCTGCGCAACGGACGCGCGGTGATCCTGGTCGACCCGGCGGCCAAGACCGCCGTCGGCAGCGGCCTGATGGATGTCATGCACAACCACCCCCGGTCCGATCTCGGTGTGCTGGGAACGGCATGGGGCGTCGCGCTGTCGGAAGATGCCGTGGCTGACGCTGCGAGTGCCCTGCCGGTGCCGGTCGATACCGGGAACGGACGCATGGAAGAACTCGCCCACCCGCTCTTCCTCGGCGAGCCGGCGAGCGACATGAACCAGCAGGACCTCGTCACGGCTGACCTGACACGCAATGTCAATTTCGGGGCGCCCGGCGCGTTCGTGACGGCCGCCCTGCCCGACGGGGTGGTCTTTTCGCCGCTGATCATCACCGGGCCCAGCCCGTCCTATATCGACGCTGCCAAGGCCGTGCGCGACATGCCGCCCGGCGAGGTGCTCAAGGCCTACCGGACCGAACCTGAGCCGCTCGTCCTGGCAGGCCGCCTGTCCGGCCGGCTGGTGACGGCCTTCCCGGCCGGTGCGCCGGCCCTGGACGAACCGTCAGACCCGGCGCTGGCCGAACTGATGCGGGCAGAAGCGGCCAATGCGCCGCCGCACATAGCCAAGAGCCAGACCGACGCTGAAATCGTGCTGATCGCGGATGTCGACCTGCTGGCAGACGATTTCTACATCGTGCCGGGGCGCGGTGTCGTCGTGGCCGACAATGGCGCGCTCGTGCTGAACGCGCTCGACGCCCTGTCCGGCGGCGGGGCACTGTCACGCTTGCGGTCACGCTCGCCCAGCCTGAGACCGATGACCCGTATCGACAAGATGCGCGAAGCTGCCGAGGCCCAGTATTTCCGCCAGCAGAGCGAGCTGGAAAACCGGCTGGCGACGGCCCAGTCCAGGCTCGAGGAACTGCAGCAGATCGGTGCGACCGACGGCTTCTTTGCCGGCGACATCGAGGCCGACCTGACGGAAGAGGAACGGGCCGAACTGGGCAAGCTGCGCGCCGATATCGTGGCGCTGCGCGGGCGCCTGCGCGGCATCGAGCGCGATTACCGGCGCGATATCGACCGGATGGAGGGAACGCTCAAGCTGCTGAACATCTGGGGCGGGCCGTTCGTCGTCGTGCTGATCGGCGGGCTGGTATGGCAGCGCCAGCGCCGGCATACGCAGGCTGACTCATGAGCCGGCCCCCTGACCAACAGCGCAACAGCCGCCTCCAGATTCTCGGGGCCGTTGCCGCCCTGCTGACCGTGCTTGCCGTGTTCGCGCATCTCGGCGCACCCGAAGCGCCGCAAAGCAACGAGCGGACGGGCCAGCCGGTGATCCCGAACTTTGCCATGATCCGCGCAGAAGCCGCCCAGATCCGCGTCACGCTGGCCGACGAATCCTACCAGCTGGTCAATGGTCCGGATGGCTGGAAGCTGGGCAGCCAGGCAGGTTATCCCGTCCGTCCGGACCGGCTGGCCGCGCTGGCCAGCGGGCTGGAAGAGCTGAAATGGGGCGAGAGCCGAACGCGCGACCCGGACAAGATGAACCGGATCGGTCTCGGCGATCCGCGCGATGGCGGCACCGGTGCGCTGGTGGAAATCGTCAACGAGGCGGGGGCGGTCACCGCGTCGCTGATCACGGGCCGCAAGGGCGAGCATGTCTATGCCCGCCGTCCGGACGAGCAGCGCGCCTTCAGGGTCTCCGGCGACCTGCCGCCGCTCTACAATCACGATGCCTGGCTGGATCTCGACATTATCGACATTCACAGCGACGCCGTATCGGCCGTCCGGCTGACGGATTCGCGCGGCGCCAGCCTCTACCTTCAACGCACGGTCGGCAGCAGCGACCGCAGCTTTCGCCCGGCCCCGCCTTACCAGGACTACCGACTGGTCAGCCGGATTGCGGCCTCGACACCGGCGCTGGCCCTGGCCCGGTTCAAGCCGATCGGCGTGAAACCCGCGTCCGAACTGGCGACACGGCCGGCTGCCCGCCACATCACCGAGACGCATGACGGACTGGAAGTGGACCTCAAGGCCTATCGTGAGCGGGATGGTTTCTTCGTCACCCTGCGCGCCATCGAGGCGGGCGAGGGCGCCAATCGCGGCAGCACGATCAATGACAAGGCCAAGGGCTGGGCGTTCGAACTGACCGAGTTCGACTGGAACGAGTTCACACCGAACATCTCCTCCATCGTGCGGCCCCCGGTACCGGACACGCCCGACGAGGACGCCGCACCGACACAGCCGTGAAGGCAGCGGCTAGTTGGTGAGTTTCATTGTTGCCAGAACGCGGCCAAAGCCCGCTTCCTGGACGACCAGCGCACATGTCGCCTTGCAGACAGACGGGTCGATTTCGACGCGGCCGCCAAGCCAGGGACCGATCGACGTCACATGCGTCACGGGGTGGACCATGTCGGTCGGGTTCGCATCACCGTCGAGGTAATCGATGACAAAGATGTCCGTGAGCTCTTTGACGTCGCCGGTGAGTTCGATGATCTTGCCCTTGCGCGCGAGATGCGCCGGGGATGGCGCGACCATCATCACGCGGTCCAGTGCCGACCGGACCTGTGGCATCTTGCTGCCGGGGCATTGCTCGATGCCGTTATAGACGGTTTGGGGTGTATACGGCCCGCGCAGGCGGAACCGGTCGACATAGGCCCGCTGACGGTCCTTCGATTCGGTCATCGCCATGGGGTCCTTGTCACCGAGATAATCCCAGTAATCGACCGACCAGGTCAGGATCAGGACGTCTTTCCGGCTGGCATCCACTTCGCGCATTGTCCGGTGCGCCTTGGGGCAGACGCGGCAATTGTGCGAGGCAAAAAGCTCAACAAGGACCGGACCGGAGTCAGGTACGGATACCGGATCGTCCGCCAGGGCCGGGAAGGCCAGGCCGGCTAAAAGCAGGACGAAGGATGTGAGCGCGCGTTTCATGAGTGCCCAGTTATAGTCTCGTGCGAAATCGCATGACAATCACAGGGGTGTGAGAACTGCTATTTTAACCCCACCCCCCAATATGGCGCCGCCTCCCCCGCAAACGGGGGAGGCGGCCTGTATCAGAGCGCTTCCTTGGCAAGATTGCGCAGGACGTAGTGGAGAATGCCGCCATTGCGGTAGTAATCCAGCTCGTTTTCCGTATCGATCCTGACGCGGCAATCGATGCTGGTGACCGACCCGTCGGCAGAGGTGATGGTGACCGGCAGTGTCATGCGAGGCGTGATATCGCCGATGCCCTGGATGGAAACCTGCTCGTCGCCCTTGAGGCCGAGTTTTTCCCAGGTCAGGTCTCCGGTGAATTCCAGCGGCAGGACGCCCATCCCGATCAGGTTCGAGCGGTGGATCCGCTCGAAACTGCCGGCGATGACGGCCCGCACACCCAGCAGAATCGTGCCCTTGGCGGCCCAGTCACGCGATGAACCCGTGCCGTATTGCTGGCCGGCGAAGATGACCAGCGGCACGCCCTCGTCCTTGTACATCATGGCGGCGTCGAAGATCGGCAGTTCCTGGCCGCCCGGATAATGCTTGGTCACGCCGCCTTCAACGCCGGGAACCATCTGGTTCTTGATGCGGATATTGGCGAACGTGCCGCGCATCATGACCTGGTGGTTGCCGCGGCGAGCGCCGTAGGAGTTGAACTCGAGCACGGGCACCTGGTGCTCGCGCAGGTAATCGCCAGCCGGGCCATCGGACTTGATATTGCCGGCCGGGGAGATGTGGTCGGTGGTGATCGAGTCGCCAAAAAGGCCGAGTACGCGGGCGTTGCTGACGTCCTCGAGCGCGGCGGGTTCCAGCCCCATGCCTTCGAAATAGGGCGGGTTCTGGACATAGGTCGAATTGATCGGCCAGTCATAGGTCTGTCCGCCGGACACCTTGATGCCCTGCCATTTCTCGTCGCCCTTGAACACGTCGGCGTAACGGCTGCGGAACATGTCCGCCGTCACCGAGGCGCGCATGACTTCGGCAATCTCCTTCGAGGTCGGCCAGATGTCCTTGAGGTAGACCGGCTTGCCGTCCTGGTCGTTACCAAGCGGGTCGGTTGTCAGGTTCTTGTGCAGCGATCCGGCAATCGCATAGGCGACGACCAGCGGTGGGGAGGCGAGATAGTTCGCGCGGATATCCTGTCCGATCCGGCCTTCGAAATTCCGGTTCCCGGAGAGAACGGAACAGGCGACAATGTCGTTTTCGTTGATCGACTTGGCGATCGACGGTGCCAGCGGTCCGGAATTGCCGATACAGGTCGTGCAGCCATAGCCGACCAGGTTGAAGCCCATGGCATCGAGATCGTCCTGCAGGCCGGCACGGAGAAGATAGTCCGTCACCACCTGCGATCCGGGCGCGAGCGACGTCTTCACCCACGGCTTGGACGAGAGGCCCTTGGCGCGCGCATTGCGGGCGAGCAGGCCCGCAGCCAGCATGACCGACGGGTTCGATGTGTTGGTGCAGGACGTGATTGCGGCAATGACGACCGAGCCGTCATGCAGGTGGTAGTCGCAGCCTTCGACGGCGTAGGTCGGCACGCCGTAATCGTCAGGGATGGTCTTGTTCATCGTCGCGCCTTCGTCGACGAAACGCGCTTCGCCAACCGATTCCGGCTCCTTGTCCTTTTCGACGCCGCCGCCCTTGATGCCGAGAACATCCTTCTTGAACTGCGCCGCAGCTTCGGTGAGCAGGACGCGGTCCTGTGGCCGCTTGGGGCCAGCGAGCGACGGCACGACGTCGCCGAGGTCGAGTTCCAGCGTATCGGAGAAAACCGGATCTTCCATGTCGGGGCGCCAGTAGCCCTGGGCCTTGGCATAGGCTTCGACCAGCGCGACGCGGTCGGCATCACGGCCGGTCTCGGTCAGGTAGGTGACCGTCTCATTGTCGATGGGGAAGAACCCGCAAGTCGCGCCATATTCCGGCGCCATGTTGGATATCGTGGCTTCGTCTTCGAGCGTGAGGTGGTCGAGGCCGGGGCCGTAGAATTCGACGAACTTGTCGACAACGCCCTTCTTGCGCAGCATTTCGACCACTGTCAGCACGAGATCGGTCGCGGTTGCGCCTTCCGCCAGCTTGCCGGTGAACTTGAAGCCGACGACCTGCGGTATGAGCATGGAAACCGGCTGGCCGAGCATGGCCGCCTCGGCCTCGATGCCGCCGACGCCCCAGCCAAGCACGGCCAGCGCGTTGATCATGGTCGTGTGGCTGTCAGTACCAACCAGGGTGTCGGGATAGGCGACGGTTTCGCCGCCTTCTTCCTTGGTCCAGACCGTCTGGCCGAGATATTCGAGGTTCACCTGGTGGCAGATGCCTGTGCCGGGCGGCACGACGCGGAAATTCTTGAACGCCGACGAGCCCCAGCGCAGGAATTCGTAGCGTTCGCCATTGCGTTCGTATTCACGCTCGACGTTCTTGGCGAACGAATTGGCCGTGGCGAAACTGTCCACCATGACCGAGTGGTCGATGACGAGATCGACAGGCACTTGCGGGTTGATCGCATCCGGTGCGGCGCCCAGCTTCGCGGCTGCGTCGCGCATGGCGGCGAGATCGACAACCGCCGGAACGCCGGTAAAATCCTGCATCAGGACGCGGGCCGGGCGATAGGCGATTTCGTGGCTGGTCTGGCCCTTGTTGTCGAGCCAGGCCTTGAACGCCAGGATGTCATCCTTGGTGACCGTCTTGCCATCCTCGAAGCGCAGCATGTTCTCCAGGAGCACTTTCAGGGAGGCCGGCAGGCGCGACACATCGCCGAGACCGTTTTCAGAGGCTGCGGCGAGCGAATAATAAGTGTACGTCTTGCCAGCAGCGGTAAGCGTGCGTTTGGATTTGAAGCTGTCGAGAGACGGCATGCGGGAGACCTCGTGTCTTGGTGTTTCAGGCAGGTGCCGCAGCAAGGCGGCGTGTTGTCTGGTGTCATATAGGGGGTATGGACCCGATGCAATTGGGACAAAGGGTCTATTCCGGGTGGAAACTGTGTTGCTGAGCGCCGAAAATCTCGGGATCCTGCGGGGCGAGCGCGTCCTGTTCGAGGGCGTGTCGCTTGAAGTTCGCCGGGGCGACGCCGTTCTGCTGCGCGGCGCCAACGGTGCCGGCAAGACCACCCTGTTGCGCATACTGGCCGGCCTTACCCGGACGGACAGCGGGCACGTCACCCGCGGCGCGGCGCATCACTGGATCGGGCACCGTGAAGGGCTGAAGCCGCACGAAACACCGCGGGCGCATCTCGCGCTCTGGGCGAAGGCCTGGGGTGCCGAGGCCGATACGAATACAATTCTCGGTGATATGGGGCTTTCGCGGCCCGCCGATGTGGCGGCGCGCTACCTGTCCGCCGGGCAAAGGCGCCGTACGGCGCTGGCGCGGCTGATGCTGGACATCCGCCCGGTCTGGCTGCTGGATGAGCCGTTCACGGCGCTGGATGCCGAGGGTCGCGAGCGGGTACTGGCCATGGTTCACAAGCACCGTCAGAACGGCGGCGCGGTCGTGGCTGCGGTGCATGGCGACTCCGGGTTTGTGGCGAGCCAGGAGATGGTGCTGTGAGCCCGGCACCCATCCTTTCCGCCTTCCGACAGGCCCTGGGCGAAGCCTGGGCAGGCGGGGCAGGCGCGCTATTGCCGCTTGGCTTCTTCGCCGGAGCGGCTGTCCTGGTGCCGCTGGGTATCGGAACCGAACCTGGCATGCTGCGCGCGGTCGGGCCCGGCATCCTCTGGGTCGCCCTTGCGCTATCCAGCCTGGTGACACTGGAGCGCATCTTCCAGGCTGATGTCGAGGATGGCGCGCTGGACCTCTGGTTGCAGGCAGGTGCGCCGGTTTCGGCCATTGCGGCGGCCAAGACCTTCGCCCACTGGCTGACCGCCGGTCTGCCGCTGGCGCTGATGAGCCCGGTTCTTGCCCTCATGTTCCAGGCGGATGCCGACGTGAACCTCCTGTCCGGCGCCCTTGCCTACGGGCTTGGCGGACTGGCCTTCTTCTTCTGGGGCGGTGTCGGGGCAGCACTGTCTGCGACGGTGCGGCGCGGCGGCCTGCTGATTGCCCTGATCGCCCTGCCGCTCTATGTGCCGACGGCGATCTTCGGATCGATGGCGGTTTCCGGCGCAGCGGGTACCACGGCCGCGCCCCTGCTGCTTGCCGCCTCGACCCTGTTCGCACTGGCGGTCGCGCCATTCGCCATGGCTGCGGCGCTGCGCTTGGCGGCGGATTGAGGGGAGGCTATCTGGTGGGCATGTTATCTGCGTTCGCAAATCCGCACCGGTTCCTGGCCCTGTCGAAATGGCTGGCACCGGTCTTTTACCTGCTCGGCGCCGGGCTGATCGCCTGGGGCCTCTGGCAGGGCCTGTATGTGGTGCCGAAGGACGAGGTGCAGGGCGGTGACATCATGCGTGTCATGTTCGTGCACGTCCCGGCGGCCTGGCTGGCAATGGCGAGCTATACCGCCATGGCGTCAGCCAGCTTCGTCTGGTTCATCTGGCGCCATGAACTTGCCGACATCGCGGCCAAGGCCATTGCACCGCTCGGCGCTGTCTGGACCGCGTTGTGCCTTGCGACCGGATCAATCTGGGGCAAGCCGACCTGGGGCACATGGTGGCAATGGGATGATGCACGGATGATGAGCGTGCTGTTCCTGTTCTTCCTGTTCCTTGGCTACATGGCGTTGCGGGCCGCAATGGATTCGCGCCAGAAAGCCGCGCGGGCCGGGGCGATCCTCGCCATGGTCGGCGCCATCAACGTGCCGCTGATCAAGTTTTCGGTCGATCTCTTCACGTCGCTTCACCAGGATTCCAGTGTACTGACCGCCGAAGGGCCGAAAATGGCGGCGGTCTATCTCTGGCCGCTGCTGATGAGCGGCCTCGGTCATTCGCTGCTGTTCGGCGCCATGGTGATGACCCTGATGCGGGCTGAAATATGGACGCGGCGCGCGGCGCGCCAGCGCGCACGTCTGCTGGCGGGCGCTTGATGGAGATCATTCCGGCCTTCGACAAGAACGCGGCCTATATCTGGGCCTGCTATGGCCTCGGGCTTGTACTGATCGGCGGCGCGCTGCTCGGCGTTGTCCTGCGGGCGCGCGCAGCCAGGGCCGAACTCGCGCGCCTGACGCTGGATGAAGGGGACAAGGAATGACTCGCTGGCTGGCCGCCTTGCCTGTAATCGCACTCCTCCTGTTCGCCGGACTCGGGCTGTCGCAGCTGCTGAGTCCCCAAAAGGGCGAATTCGAGCGCGTCTCCCGCGACGCACCGGACCGGGCATTCGAAACAATGGAAGGCGGCGTGGTGACCTATTCGCAGCCCCCGGGAGACGCGGCAATCGTCGTGAACCTGTTTGCGAGCTGGTGCGCGCCGTGCGAGGCAGAACATCCGCAGCTGGTTGCCCTGTCAAAGGCGTTCCCGGGCCGGGTTTACGGAATACTCTACAAGGACAGCCCCGAAAATGGCGCCGGTTTCCTTGACCGCATGGGCAACCCCTTTGCCGGGGTGGCGCTGGACCCTGACGGGCAGGGCGGTCTCGATTTCGGGTTGACCGGCGTACCGGAAACCTTCGTCATCTCGCACGAAGGCAAAATCCTCCTGCACGTACCGGGTCCGCTGGACGCCAAGGCCGTGCGCGAGGTGAGCGGGGCGCTGAACGCGCCCCGCGAACCCTGACGGGAATTATTTCTTCTTCTTTTTGGCTTTCGGCTTGGCTTTCAAGACCGGCGCCTTTTCCGCTGCGGCCTTGGATTTTGCCCTTGGCTTGGCTTTCACGGCTTTCCGCTTGGTAGCGGTCTTCGGCCGCGCACGCACAACCGCAGGTGCCTCTGCCGCAGCAGGCTTTGCAGCCGCCGCTTCGGTATCTTCAACCAGCTTCGAAAGGCCCGACAGGAGCGCGTCCTGCTTGGTTTTCGGCATGGCGTCGAACAGGGCGGCATCAGCCGCGTCAACAGCCGGTTGCGCCTTGTCCAGCGCCTTGCGACCTTTTGCCATCAGCGAGACGGACTTGGCGCGGGCATCGGTTTTCGAGGCGACGCGCTTGATCAGGCCGGCCTTTTCCATGCGGGCGACCATGTCGGCGAGCGTCGACCGGTCGATGCCGGTTGCGTTCACGAGATCAGACTGGCTGACGCCTTCATTGCCCGAAAGCGCGGCGAGCACCGAAAACTGGCGCAGCGTGACGCCGGCAGCCTTCAGTGCCGACGCGGAGTGGTTCGCAGCGATTTGCTGGGCGCGGTGCAGCAAGTGACTCGGTGATTTGTTGAGATTGAAACTGGTTGTCGTTGCCATTTTAGTGTCTACTTTCCTGGTCTGGTTGGCGTGAATTCGCCAAAAACTTGTCTATGCGGCCTTTAAACAGCTCGCCCGTGTGCGGATCAACGGTTTTCTCCATACGAGACATAGGTTGAAGATTTGATGACGGATCAATTAGCAAAAGGTTCCAAAAGGCCTGTATTTATTATGCGCGTGCCGAAAGGTGACGATCGGTCGCGGCGCGTTTGTGACACGTGCGGTTTTATCGACTATGTCAACCCGCGGATCGTCGCAGGTTCAGTTGTCACGCGCGATGACAGGGTCCTGCTTTGCAAGCGCGCCATCGAGCCGCGCAAGGGATTCTGGACGCTTCCGGCAGGATTCATGGAGCAAAGCGAGACGGTTGAAGACGCTGCGCGGCGCGAAGCACAGGAAGAAGCCTGTGCGGATATCCGGCTCGATCAAATTCTCGCGATCTATTCCGTGCCCCGCATCAGCCAGGTGCAGGTCATGTTCCGGGCAAGGCTTGCATCTAGTATTGCAGCGGGGCCTGAAAGCGAGGAAGTCGGCCTGTTTCACTGGAAGGATATTCCCTGGTCCGAACTCGCCTTCCCGACCGTGGTCTGGGCGCTGACACACTATGCCCAGACGCGTTTCCTATCTGGTTTCCCACCATTTACCAATCCGCCGGGCACGGAAAGACTGACCCGTTAGGCCGATGTATCGGCCTCATCAGGGTCGATCATGTGTTTCATGGTGTAGGGAATGTTGATGAGTGCAAAGACGAAGCCCACGGCAACATTGCCAAGACGCCAATTGGCCCAGGTTTCCTCGGTGAAGAACTGCCACAGGACGATGTTCCATATCGCCATGGCGACAAAATACAGTCCCCAGCGTATTGCCAGCGTGCGCCATGCGAAATCCGGCAGGTGGAACGCGCCGTCAAAGAACATTTTCCAGATATTGCGGCCAACTGCGAGACCGCCGAATATGATGCCGGCGAACAGGAAGTTGATGATGGTCGGTTTGATGAACAGGAACACTTTCGACTGCAGCACGATGCCGATCGTGCCGAATGTGCCGATCAGTGCCGACGACATGATCAGGAAAGGCGGGATCCGTTCCCCCTTCACCAGCTTCTGGATGATCACGCCGAGCGTCATCACGATCAGCGCGCCGGTGGCCCAGTAGAGTGCCGTGTCCTTGGTGAACAAGCCGTCGCCTTCCGGGAAGCGCAGCAGCACGTTGTAGATCACTACAAAGACCAGCGTCGGCCCAAGCTCTACCCAGACATTGCCGGGCTTGCGGCCTTTGGTGACGGAGTCGGCGGTCTGTTCGGGCGTGTCTGTCATATGGAGTCTTACGCGGCTGGGCCGTCCCTGGATGCTTTGCGACTGTCTTGCACAAAGGGCCCTGTCCCACCAGACCCCGATCACCCCGCCGCCTGCATGACAACGAGACCACACGCCAGCACGGCCGCCGCCGTGGTACGCCGCGGGCCGAACCCTTCGTGCAGCAGGAAAGCGCCGAACCCGGCCGCGAACACGACGGAGGTCTCCCGTAGCGCCGTCACCATCGCGGCATCCGTCAGCGTATAGGCGACAATTGCCATGCCATAGGACAGCGAGCCGAGCAGACCGGCGATCAGGCCGCCGCGCATCAGGGGGCGTACCGTTTGCAGGAGGCGCCCCTTGCGCTGCCACACCGTCACCACGGTGACGCCGATCCAGTCGATCAGGAACAACCAGACGATGAATGTCATGGAGCCGGGCAGCGCCAGGCCGGGCATCTCGCGCGCGGCGCGGGCATCCGCAACCGCATAGAGCCCGACGCCGACGGCGGTCATGACCGCCCAGAACAGAGCCCGGCGGTCGAGACGGCGGGCATGCAGGGTCGCACCCGTCGGCAGGGCAAAGACGATGATCGAGACACTCGCCGCAAACAGGCCGACCATCTGGATCGGGTTGAGTGTCTCGCGCAGCATGACGGCGGCAAAGCAGGCCGTGGCAAGCGGGCCGAGGCCGCGCATCACCGGGAAGACGAGTGACAGGTCACCCCGGTGCATCGCCCGGACGGCGCTGAACTGGTAGAACCAGTGCGCCACCATGGACGTCGCGATCAGCGGCCATGTTTCGCGCGGCGGCAGCGGCACGAAGGGAACGAGTGGCAGCACGGTGACGGCCATGACCAGCGACACCAGCATGCGCGCCGTCAGCACGTCCCCGCCGCGCTTGACCAGGACATTCGTCGCGGCGAGCGAGATGGCCGAGGCAAGGCAGAGCGCAACAGGAAACAGGGCAGTTGTCATGGCGGCGCTGTATGCGCGGCTTTTGGCGCTGCGAAAAGCCCGACGCGGCGTTAGGGTTTGACTAAAGACCGATCGGGGTCATTCTCCGGCGAAAAGAGGGAGACGATCGCCATGGCCACTCATGACATCATCCTGCGCGGCGGGCTGGTCTTTGACGGCAGCGGCGCACCGCCCAGGGAAATGGATGTTGCCGTCGATGGCGGCGTGATTGCGCGCATTGGCAAGGTCGACGGCACGGGCCGCGAGGAAATCGACGCCCGCGGCCAGATCGTCACGCCTGGCTTTGTCGACATTCACACCCATTATGACGGACAGGCCGCCTGGGACAGCGCCATCAGCCCCTCCTCGCTGCACGGCATCACGACTGCTGTCATGGGCAATTGCGGTGTGGGTTTCGCGCCGTGCCGGGCCGAGGATCATGACCGGCTGATCCGCCTGATGGAGGGCGTCGAGGACATTCCCTTCCCGGTATTGACCGAAGGCCTGCCCTGGAGCTGGGAGAGCTTCCCGGATTACCTGGACTTCCTGGGAGCGCGCGAATTCGATGTCGACATTGCCGCCCAGCTGCCGCACGCGGCCCTGCGCGTCTATGTCATGGGCGAGCGCGGCGCCAACCGGGAAGACGCGACGGCGGCAGAGATTGCCGAGATGGCGCGCCTTGCGACAGCTGCCGTCATGGCCGGCGCTATCGGGTTTTCGACGTCTCGGACACTGAACCACCGCACCTCGGACGGCCAGCCGACGCCGACACTCACGGCGAGCGAGGCCGAACTTACCGGAATTGCGATGGGCCTCGCCGAGGCCGGGCGCGGCGTGCTGCAATTCGTGTCGGACTTCAACGATCCGCAAAAGGAAGCCGCCATGCTGCGCCGGATCGTCGAAGCCTCGGGCCGGCCACTGTCGGTATCGCTGGCGCAGGCCGATGTCGCGCCGGAAGGCTGGCGCAAGCTGCTGGCAGCCATCGAAGAGGCTGTCGATGACGGCCTGCCCATGGCGGCGCAGGTCGCTCCCCGCCCGGTTGGCGTATTGCTCGGTCTTGAACTCACACTCAATACCTTCAGTGCGTATCCCGTATTCAGGGAGATTGCCGACCTGCCATTCGCAGACAAGGTGCGCCGCCTGAACGATGCAGACTTCCGCAAGCGCCTGCTGGCCGATGCCCCCCAGACCGACAACCCGTTCCTCAAGGTCATGCTGCGCAGCTTCGGCAAGATGTTCCAGTTGACCGACCCGGTCGACTACGAGCCCGGTCCCGAGCGCACGATCGAAGCGATTGCGGCCCGGCGCGGCGTCAGCAACGAAGAAGCCGCGCTCGACCTGATGCTGGAGCGCGACGGACGCGGCATGCTGTACCTGCCTTTCCTCAACTACTCGCAAGGCAGCCTGGAGCCGGCCCGCGCGATGATGGACAGCCCGGCCACGCTGCCTGGCCTGTCAGACGGCGGCGCGCATGTCGGCATGATCTGCGACGGCAGCTTCACCACGACCATGCTGACCCATTGGGCCAGGGACCGCACGCGGGGCCCGAAACTGCCGCTCGAATACCTGATCCACCGCCAGACACGGATGACCGCGCGCTGGATGGGGCTGGACGATCGCGGCCTGATCGCGCCGGGATACCGGGCCGATCTCAACGTCATCGACTTCGCGAACCTGAAACTGCACCTGCCTGAAGTGTTGCACGACCTGCCTGCCGGCGGGCGGCGCCTGATGCAGCGAGCCAGCGGTTATACCGCCACGCTCCTGGCGGGACAGGTGACCCATCGCGACGGCGACCCGACAGGCGCGAAACCCGGTCGCCTTGTTCGCGGCGCGCAAGCCGCGCCCGTGCGGGCAATGGCGGCGGAATAGGCAACATGTAAAGCACCCTTGACATGTAAAGTGTCCTTGTCTAAATGTAAAGCACACTGGACAAGGAGGCCATCATGGCAACACTCGGATTTCGCACGGCAAACAAGCGGTACAAACGGCTGTTCTGGCCAATGATCGCGATCTACGTCGCTGTCATCTTCGGGGCGAAATGGCTGTTCGATGAGGACACGGCGCCGCTCTGGCTGCGGATTGCCTGCGCGATCGCCACGACTGCGCCGATCATCGGGTGCATATGGGCTGGTCTCCGGATGACCTACGAGACCGACGAATATACCCGCGCCCGTCAGATGCGGGCCCTGGCAGAAGGCGGCGCGATTATCGCCTGCGCGGTCTTCCTTGTCGGCTTTCTCCAGATTTTCGAAGTGATCGGCCCGGTGGACGTTTTCTGGTTTGGGCCGGCCTATTTCGCTGCGTTCGGCCTCGCTTCGTGTCGAACTATTTTTGGCAAGACGGTTTAGGTTGATGAACAATATCCTGCGAATCCTGAGGACAGAACGCGGCTGGAGCCAGGCAGAACTGGCCGACCGCCTCGACGTTTCGCGCCAGTCGGTGAATGCCATCGAAACGGGAAAATATGACCCGTCCCTGCCGCTCGCCTTCGCCATCGCACGCCTGTTCGAGCGCGGGATCGAAGAGATTTTCGATGATGGACTGAGCGTGTCCAAAGCGGCGGAGTAAAGCCTAGTCGATGGCCCCGACCAGTGCGTGCGAAAATGCGTGGGCGCTGAACGGGCGCAGGTCATCGGCGCCTTCACCGACGCCGATGAAGTGGATCGGCAGGTCGTGCGCCTCGGCAATCGCAACCAGCACGCCACCCTTGGCCGTGCCGTCCAGTTTGGTCATGACCAGTCCCGTCACACCCGCCGTGTGGCGGAACGCCTCGACCTGGCTGAGGGCATTCTGACCGACCGTCGCATCCAGCACGAGGATGACATCGTGCGGAGCCGCAGGATCGAGCTTGCGGACAACACGAACCACCTTGGCGAGTTCGGCCATCAGTTCCGTCTTGTTCTGCAGCCGCCCGGCCGTGTCGACGAGGACGAGGTCGAGATCCTCGGCTTTCGCGCGTTCCATCGCCTCATAGACAAGGCCCGCCGCGTCCGCGCCGGTCGGCTTGGACATGACCGGAATCCCGGCCCGGTCGCCCCAGACGGTCAATTGTTCAATCGCGGCAGCGCGGAACGTATCGCCTGCCACCAGCAGGGCCTTGGCGCCCTGGTCCTTCAGTTTCGACGCGATCTTGCCAATCGTCGTTGTCTTGCCCGAACCATTGACGCCAACGAACAGCACCACACGCGGGCGCGGGCCGTCGGAAAAGTCGACAACCTGCTCGTGCGGCGCGAGAACGGCTTCAATTTCGGCCGCCAGGGCCTGTTTGATCTCGTTTTCGGTGATTTCCCGATCGAAGCGCCCCTTCGCCAGGCCCTTCGTCACGCGCTGGGCAACGGCGGCGCCGAGGTCTGACGTGATCAGCAGGTCTTCAAGGTCTTCAAGTGTCTCGTCATCCAGCTTGCGTTTGTTGAACGCGGCAAGGCCGGAGCCGAGCCGGGAAGACGAGCGCGCAAGGCCGGACCCGAGTTTCGCAACGAACCCCGGATCATTCGCTTCGGCTTCAAGCGCGGCGCGCGCGGTCGCTTCACGTTCTTCCCGCAGGCGCACGGCTTCGCGGCGGTCTTCCAGGAGTTTCAGTTCGGCCGCAGCCTTGGCGCGCGTCGCTTCGCGTTCCTCGCGGGCCAGGCGGGCCGCTTCCGCCTCGGCCTCAAGACGCCGGGCTTCGGCACCGTCGGCGCGGGCAAGGGCCTCGGCGCGCGCCGCTTCGGCCTTGCGCGCCTCGTCGTCCAGTCGCCTGGATTCAGCTTCCGCTTCAGCGGCTTCGCGGGCCTGACGGTCTTCCCACGCCTTGTTCGCCTCGGCGACTGCGCGTTCAATTTCAGCCTTTTCGGCCTCTTTCGCAGCGATTTCAGCGTCGCGGGCAGCAATCTCGTCAGCCGAGAGCTCCGGTTCCGGCATCGCCGCACCCGCTGCTTTCGCTGCGTCCTCAGCCTTTTTCTTCCCGAACCAGAGAATCATTCAATCGTCCCAACAAGCTGTGTGCCGTTGTGCCCGGTTATATGGGTGCGCACGACGCGTCCAGAAGGCGGCAGGGTGCCCTCGAGGTGGACCGGGGTGAAGTCAGGCAGGCGGGCGACAGGACCGCTCTCGACGAGGGCAGGGGCGGTCGTGCCGACATGGCGGGCAAGGTGGGTGACGAGGGCGATGTCACCGGCCGCACGGAGGCGGGCAGCGCGCGCCTTGATGGTGGCCTTGTCGACCTGCGGCATCCGCGCGGCGGGCGTGCCGGGGCGGGGGCTGTAGGGGAAGACATGCAGGAAACTGATGCCGCAATCCTCGACGAGCCGGACGGAATTCTCGAAATGCGCTTCGGTCTCGGTGGGAAAGCCGGCGATCAGGTCGGCGCCGAAGGCGATGTCCGGCCGTGCGTCGCGCAGGCGCCGGGTGAGCGCGATGGCCTGGTCCCGCGAATGGCGGCGTTTCATGCGCTTCAGGATCAGGTCGTCACCGTGCTGCAGCGACAGGTGCATGTAAGGGGCAAGGCGGGTGTCTGAGAGGGCTTCGACCAGCGCATCGTCGATCTCGATGGCGTCGATGGAGGAAATGCGCAGCTGGGCGAGGCCTGGCACCAGTTTCAGGATGCGCTGCACAAGGTTGCCAAGCTGCGGCGCACCCGGAAGGTCGGCGCCCCAGCTGGTCAGGTCGACGCCGGTCAGCACGACTTCATGATGCCCGGTCTCCACCAGCCGGCGCACCTGCGCCACGACGTCACCGGCCGGCACTGAGCGGGAATTGCCCCGGCCAAACGGGATGACGCAGAAGGTGCAGCGATGGTCGCAGCCATTCTGGACCTGGACATAGGCGCGGGCCCGGCCCTCCATGCCGTCGATCAGGTGGGCGGCGGTCTCACGTACCGCCATGATGTCGTTGACGCGGACCTTTTCGTTGCCGGCAAGCAGCGTGGCCGGTTCCCACGTCTCGGCCTGCATCTTTTCGTGGTTGCCGATCACGCGGGTGACTTCCGGCATGGCGGCGAACATGGCGGGGTCGATCTGCGCAGCACACCCGGTAACCAGGATCGGCGCACCGGGATGGTCCTTCGCCGCACGCCGGATCGCCTGACGCGCCGAGCGGACAGCTTCGGAGGTCACGGCGCAGGTGTTGATAATCACCGCGTCCTTCAGGCCTGCATCGGACGCATGGTTGCGCATCACCTCCGATTCATAGGTGTTGAGACGGCATCCGAGCGTGATCAGCGTCGGGCTGGGGGATGATTTCGTGTCAGTCATGGCAGGTGTGTCAGGGGCCACATCGCGCGCCCTGACGGCAGAATCAAGCCTGAGGGGCCAGTCTGGGTCTATATGACCGTCTCGAACTCGATCTCGACAGGGCCCGTCATGTAGACGTGGTCGTCATTTTCGCGCCAGTCGATGAGCAGTTCGCCACCATCCAGGATCAGCTTGACGGTGCGCTCCGTCAGCCCGGCACGGGCCGCACAGACGAGGGCGGCGCAGGCACCAGTCCCGCATGCCTTGGTCAGCCCGGCGCCACGTTCCCACACGCGCAGCCGGATATGCTCCCGGTCGAGGACCTGGGCGAAGCCGACATTCGTGCCTTCCGGAAACAATGGGTGCCACTCAACCAGCGGGCCCAGCTGCGGGATGTTGTAGGCGTTGACGTCTTTCACGAAAAAGACGGCATGCGGATTGCCCATCGAGACCACCGCGGGGCGCGCCAGGGTCGGATTGTCCATCGGCCCGATTTTCACGTCGACACCGCGGACATCCATCTTTTCAGCGAGGGGAATGTCTTCCCACCCCATCAGGGGCGAGCCCATGTCGACCGTTACGAGCCCGTCGATCGCCTTGAAGCCCTTCAGCATGTCCGCTTCGGTCTGGATCGTGACCATCTGCTTGCCGGTTTCCTCGAGAATCAGGTGCGCGACGGCCCGGGCGCCATTGCCACAGGCGGCGACTTCCCCGCCATCGGAATTCCAGATCCGCATGAACACGTCCTTGGTGGCATCGCGCTCCAGCGCGATCACCTGGTCGGCCTTCAGGTCGGTCGCAATCTGCCGAATCTGATCCTGCGTCGGCGCAAACGGCGTCGAGCGCGCATCGAATATGGCAAACGCGTTGCCGGCACCGTTCATCTTCCAGACTCTCATGGCGTTGTCCCTATTCGCTTTTGTGTCGCCGGAAAACCGGAGATTTCAACCTATCTCGGCAATCGTGTTGCAACGACCCACCCGCCGACCTGGATCGCCAATGCCACCAGCAGCGCGCCATACATCAGCGGGTGCGAGATGAAGAAGGCCAGGACCGCGACAAGGACACAGCCATAGTCCACAAGATCGCTCGACATCAACCAGCCCTGCGGCTGCCTTGCGCGCCGCACGTCCAGCAGCGTGACGGTGCGCCAGACCCGGCCCATGTCGGGTGGACCGAAGGCTGCGAGCAATTGTTTCGGGTCGAGGATGCCCGTCATCTCGGCAAGATCCGCAGCCCGGGCTTCACCCAGATAGATCGACCGCTTGCGCGCCGACGTGCCGATCAGGCTGATAATCGCCGACAGGACGATGGCCAGCGAGATCGCCGCCAGCGTGAAATCGTCGAAGGGTCCATATCCGCTCATCCGCCCTATATAGGCATACCGCGTCCGGACGGAAGCACGGAAGAGATGCTGGTCAGCGCTTCGGGATGGCAGCCCAGTAGTCGAAGTCCAGCAGGACACCGTCGGCGTACTTGCCGGCATCGGTCCTGTAGGCGAAGGCGCCGGGGTCCTGGTCCTTCACCGCGACAAGCCGCAGGCGAAGCGCGCCGCACGTTTCCGAAAGCACCGCCTTGTCCAGGACTTCGCTCCAGGCATAGATCGTGTCGCCAGCGAAAAGCGGGCTGACATGGCTGCCCGCGTTGATCGCCAGCATCTGGCCGGCATTGGCCAGGCCGTTGAAAGCGAGCGAACGGGCGATCGAGATCACCACGCCGCCATAGATCAGGCGCTTGCCGAACCGGCTGTCCTTCTGGCCATGCGCGTCGAAGTGGACCTTGGCGGTGTTCTGGTAGAGGCGCGTCGCGATCTGGTGCTCGGCCTCTTCCACGGTCATGCCGTCGACATGGTTGATCTTCTCGCCGACAGCGTAGTCATCGAACATGTGCGGGCTGCCGGACAGCGCCGCATCCCAGTCCCGCATGTCCGGATAGCCTTCCAGTTCGCTGGCCGGTACGGCATCCGGCAGGTCCGGAATGACGGGGTCGGGCGCGGGATTGTCCATCTCGAACTTGTTGACCATCACCCAGCGCACGAAAGACATGACGGTCTCGCCACGCTGGTTGAACCCGCGGGTGCGCACCCAGACGACGCCGGTCTTGCCATTCGAGTTCTGCTTGATGCCGATGACTTCCGACACGGTGTTCAGCGTGTCGCCCGGCATGACCGGCAGGAAGAACCGCCCGTCCGCATAGCCGAGATTGGCGACCGCATTCAGCGAGATGTCCGGCACGGACTTGCCGAAAACGACATGGAACGCGTGCAGCGGATCAATGCTGAGGCCCGCCATGCCGGCGGCCCGGGCGAATTCGGCCGACGAATATTGCGCATAGCGGTTGCCCGTCAGCGCCCGATAGAGGGCGATATCGCCTTCCGTCAGCGTCTGCGGAGTCGCATGGATGATCTCCATGCCGACATGGAAGTCCTCGAAATAGTTTCCGGGTTTGGATTTCTGTGCGCTTGCCATCTGCCGCCTCTTGATATGAGGCCCCAACGGTTGCGCTCAGAGGGTCAGGCGCAACCGGTGAAGCCCGTCAGGGTGTCGGCGAACACCTGCACGTGGGCGGAGCCTGAAATCAAGCCGCTAGCGAAAAAAGGCGCCAGAACGAGCGAAATCGCCGCACCCAGCAGGCAGGCTGCCATCAGTTGCTGGTCGGTGCGTTCGGCAAACCGGTCGATCGCGCGCGGGCCGGCCAGCATGTAGGGCACGCCCAGCAGGCAGAAGCCGGCAAAACCGATCAGGAGGGCAGCGAGGGCGGAAAGGACGAACATCATCTGCGCCTTATCGCGCAACAAGGCTGATATTCCGTCGCCCGGATCGGTGAAATTTGATCGATTGGCCCGGTTCAGGCCCGAATTCGCAGCGATCAGGCGATTCAGACAATGTCCAGCAGGCGCTCGACCGGCCGGCCGAGGACCGCCTTGTCGCCCTTGATCCCGATCGGGCGCTGGATCAGCTTCGGATCATTCGCCATGGCAGCAAAGACATCCGCGTCACTCGCCGCCGCAGACAGGCCGGCTTCGGTGGCGTTCCGCTCGCGCAGGAAGGCGCGGGGGCCGACGCCGCCCATTTTGCGGGCAATGTCCCGCAATTCTTCGACGCTCAACCGCTCGGATTCGTTCATGTATTTGCGGATCACCGGCTCGATACCGTTCTCGGTCAGCAGGTCGAGGCCCTTGCGCGACGTGCTGCAGACCGGGTTGTGCAGGATTGTATAGATCATGTCAGTCTCTCCTCAGGCCGCTTCGAAGGCCTTGATGGCCTCATCCATCGCCACCGTTCGCCGGGCTTCGTCGAGGTGCAGCAGTTCCGTCATCTTGCCGTTGACCTTGAGCACGCCCTTTCCGGCATTGTCCGGGTCAGCGAAGGCCTCGATGACGGCCTTGGCGTGTTCGACATCATGCGGGCTTGGCGCGAAGACGCGATTGGCGGTGTCCAGTTGCGATGGATGGATCAGTGTCTTGCCGTCGAAGCCCAGCGTGCGGCCCTGCTCGCATTCGACGATCAGGCCCTGCTCGTCCTTGATATCGTTGAACACGCCATCAATGGCGACAAGGCCATAGGCCCGGGCGGCCGCCATGCTGAGCTGCAGCGCCGTCTGGAAGGCGAGGCGGTCCGGCGTGGCGCGGGCGCGATATTCCTTGGCGAGGTCATTGGTGCCCATGACAAAGGCCGCGAGCCGCGTGCGGTGGGCCGCTTCAGCGATCTCCTGGATGTTGAGAATGGCGAGCGGCATCTCGATCATCACCCAGAGGCCCATGTCGACCGGGGCGCCTGCAGCGGTGAGCGCCGAATCCAGCCGGTCAATGTCGGCACCCGAGACCACTTTTGGTGCAAGGATCGCGTTGGCGCCGCATGTCGCCGCCATCTTCAGGTCGTCGGCGCCCCATTCGGTCTCAAGGCCATTGATGCGCACGACGATCTCGCGTGCGCCATAGCCACCTGCGCCGGTTGCATTGGCAATCGCCTGGCGCGCTTCGGCCTTGGCGTCGGGCGCAACGGCGTCCTCGAGATCGAAGATCAGCGTGTCGGCGGCGAGGGCCTTTGCCTTTTCAAGTGCGCGTGTATTGGCGCCCGGCATGTAGAGGCAGGACCGGCGGGGGCGGTGGGCTGGGACTGGCATGCGTGAACTCCTGAATTGTCTTCCCGGTCAATGCCCTGTCCGGCAGGCGAGATCAACAATCCCCCGCGCCACAGCCGCGGGGCTTTCATGGCTATTCGAATGTTCTATAGCTGCTTTCCAGTGTGAACAGCCCGGAAACGGAAAACGAAACCGGGCAGAGCAGAAGTGGAAATCGAATGAGCGTGCCGGTCTCTGGCCATGTCGCAAACGGGTTTGAACCGGTCCGCGAGGTCTTCGAAGCGAACTTCGCGGATAATGGCGAACTTGGCGCCGGATTCACGGTTCTGCTCGACGGCCAGCCGGTCGTGGATCTCGCTGGCGGGTGGGCTGACCGGCAATCGACCCGCCCCTGGGACGCCGAGACGCTCGTGCCGATCTATTCGACCACCAAGGGCGTCGCGGCGCTGGTGCTCGGCGCCCATGTCGCCACGCTGGCGCATGGCTACGAGACACCGGTGGCGGCGGTCTGGCCGGAATTCGCGGCGAACGGCAAAGACGCGGTCACGATCGGGCAATTGGCCAGCCATCAGGCCGGCCTGCCGGGCTTTCCCGATGAAATCGACCCCGACCTCTGGCTCGATCCGCCCGCATGCGCGGCGGCCCTCGCCGACCTCGCGCCGATGTGGCCTCCCGGCAGCGCGCACGGCTACCATCCGCTGAGCTGGGGGTACCTTGTCGGCGAGATCGTGCGCCGGATCGCCGGGCAAACGCTCGGCACCTGGCTGCGCGAGACGGTCTGCGCGCCGAACGGCATCGACTTCCATATCGGCCTGCCTGCCAGCGAACACCAACGCTGCGCTGATGTGCAGCGCCCGAAAGCCCTGCCGGAACTGGGCGAGATGACGCCGCCGCGCCGGGCCGCGTTCGGCACCAAATGGGCCGCGCCCAATCGCGGCGGGGCCATCTGGCGCGAGATCGAGATCCCCTCGGCAAATGGCCACGGCACGGCCGCCAGCGTCGCGGCCCTCTACGATGCCTATGCGCATGGCGGCGCTGTCGCCGGCAGCCCTGTGGTGCCTGCCGGCCTGTTTGATGCCCTGACCCGGTCACGGACGGAAGGACCGGACCTGGTCCTGCCGCTGCACACGGGTTTCGGCGCCGGAATCATGCGCAACACACACGGCTTTTTCGGACCAAACCCGGCAACGCTCGGTCATTGCGGCTGGGGCGGCTCGATGGCGATTGCCGATCCTGACCGGCACCTGACCTGCGCCTATGTCATGAACAAGCAGTCGAATGTGCTGGTCGGCGACCCGCGCGCCGTCCGCCTCGTCAATGCTGTCTATGGGTGCCTCTGACATGCTGGCACATGTCGACTGGCCAGCCTTCCTGTTCGCGATGGCCGCTGTCGAGCTGACACCGGGCCCAAACATGGGCTGGCTCGCCGCCCTGTCAGCCCGCTCCGGCCGGCGCGTCGGCCTTGTCGCCGTCGCCGGTGTGACGCTCGGCCTGGCCTGCCAGCTTGTCGCTGCGGCGACGGGCCTGTCCGCCCTGCTGGCGGAATTGCCGCTGGTCTACCAGTCGCTGCGCTGGGCCGGCGTCGCGTTCATGCTCTATCTTGCCTGGGAAGCCTTCAACGATGACGGGTCGGCCTCGACAGTGCGCGGCGACGGACGTGAAGGCTTCCGGCGCGGCTTCATTGCCAATATCCTGAACCCCAAGGCCCTGGTCTTCTACCTCCTGATCGTCGGCCAGTTCGCGGAACCTGCGGCCGGCGCCATCTGGGTACAGATCGTTTTGCTGGGGCTGATCCACCTTGCCGTCGCCATTCTGGTCCATGTCGGAATCGTCCTGATGGGCGCGAGTCTCGGCAGCTTGCTAGATCGCTGGCGGACTGCGCTTCCCGTCCGTCTCGGTTTCGCGCTTGCACTTGCCGGGATCGCCGTATGGATCGCGATATCGACCCAGCCGGGCTGACTGGTTCTGGCACAGCGGTTGCACTGACCCGGACAGGCCAGACTTGGTCTGTCACCATGCAAAGACCTTGTCCCCGGTGCGCCCCTTGACCGCCGGGGACTTTTTTTCAGGCCGGGCGGGCCGTGCGCGCAAGCCGCCGCGCCTTGGCCTCACCCAGCATGCTGTCCGTCGTGTAGATCGCCAGCGCCGCCCAGATGCACCCGAACGCGATGGCGTGAGTCCAGCCGAAGGCCTCGTGGAACACCAGGGTCGCAATCAGGAACTGCAGGGTCGGGCCGATATATTGCATCATGCCGATGGTCGAGAGTTTCAGCCGCTTGGCCGCGAGGCCGAACAGGATGAGCGGCGTGGCGGTGATCGGCCCGGCGAGCATCAACAGGGGAATGTCCCAGCCGCCAGTACCCATCAGGCGGCCCTCCGGCTGCTGCAGGAACCAGGTGAACCAGGCCATGGCCAGCGGAGTCAGGACGGCAACCTCGACCAGGAACCCGGCCCGGCTGTCGATGGCGACCTTCTTCCGGATCACGGAATAGAAGGCAAACGTGAAGCAGAGGCCAAGGGCGACCCAGGGAATCCGGCCAAAGGCGACTGTCATCACCCCGACACCGATCGCCGCGATGACGACAGCGCCCCACTGCGCCGGACGCAGGCGTTCGGAGAAAATCAGCATGCCGAACAGGACGTTGACCAGCGGGTTGATGTAATAGCCGAGCGACGCCTCCATCGTGCGGCCCTGGTTCACCGCCCAGATATAGATCAGCCAGTTCACGCCGATCAGCACGCCCGACAGGGCAAGCCATTTGAGGTTTTGCCATTTGAACGCCGAACGGATGTCACGCCAGTTCGCGGCAACCGCAATCAGCAGCAGCGCCGTCGGCACGGACCAGATGATCCGGTGCGCGAGAAGCTCCACCGCCCCGACATGTTGCATCGCCCGGATATACAGCGGCAGCGAGCCCCAGATGACATAGGCACCGAGGGCGGCGGGAAATCCGAGGCGAAGGGAGGACAATGTGCTCATGCGCTCGCATGTAGGCCTGCGCGCCCTGCGGTGCCACCCAATTCTTGCTCACGCAAGATTTTGGTTTCCTGCACCTCGGGTCGCAAACTGGTCCGGATTGTTGGCATCGACCGCGCATGATCGGGAAAACAGAACTTCTACCATAAGGAGAAACCCAATAGAAAGAACTGCGTGTCATGACAGGCCCGAAAAGGGAGCTGATCATGGAAAGAGCCGCCGCACTATGGGCGTTCGTCGCCCTCGTCATGCTCGCAGCCTGTGACCAGTCATCGGGGCCGCTTGTCCCACCCCTTGGAACCAGGGTCCCCGTTGAGACGGCCGAAGATGCCTTGCCACCCGGCCGCATGCTCATCCCCCGGATGTCGCGCGCCTGCAACATGCCGGCCCCGAGTGCAGAGGCCCAGGTTCTTGCCATCATTGCGGGCCGGGGAAACGCGGTCTCCAATATTGCCGTTACAGGCGTCGACAACGAGACGACGGCTGCCACGATATTCATCGAAGCCGGCGAAGCCCCTGTCTACCTGTTCGCCCTGAACGGCAGCGCGATGGTCTGGAACGTGACTGGCGCGACCGAGCGGGTCGAGCGCCTCGTGATCCAGCCGCCATCGGAGCGGGAAGGGCCGGGTGTCGGGGTCGCCGGATTGCCGTCGAAAAAGGTCAGTGCTTTGACGGCAGATGCTTGCGGAGGCGCCTACTCTTACACGCAGGGTGAGGCGATGGCACAGCTTGAGAAACTCCGCTCCGTCCTGAGGCGCCCCGATCTTCTTGTTATCGGTCTTGATAGTCTCGGCACGGCGAATGCGCCCTCCGGAACGCCCGGGCCGGGCAACCGCGCCGGCGCGGGACCGATGATCGAAGGCGGCGGAGGCACCTATGTCATCCAGGATGGCAAGCCGAAACGCATCAACAAACGAGGACGGAATTTCCCTGATCGCCAGTTCAAACGGTTCTATCCGGCGGGAGTTGTCATGCTCGATCCCGGCGCGGTCGTGTCGACCCGACCTGTCGCTGTCTATGATGTCCTGCCGGGACAGGCCGGCCTGCTTCAGCTTCTCGGAGCGGGTCTGATAACCTTCAGGCCCGATGGTGCCTATCTGATCGAAGGGTCCATCCCGGGCATCCCCACGGGTCTGGCGGGTGCCCATCGCGTTGACTTCGTCCTGAAGGACGGCGCCCCCAAACCGAAAGGCAACATCGGGCATTCCAGCCTGTTCGACGAAATGACCGGGACATGCCTCGATGGCTTGTGCAAGAGCCTTGAAGACATGTCGAAGATGAGATGATGCGGCCGGGCGACGCCCGGATCAGCTGGTCGTGACGGCCTGCTTTTCCGATTTGATAATGCCCCGGTTCAGCAGCTCTTCGGCAATCTGGACCGCGTTCAGCGCAGCGCCCTTGCGGAGGTTGTCCGAGACGCACCAGAAGGCAAGACCGTGCTCGACGGTCGGGTCCTTGCGCACGCGACTGATGAAAGTTGCCCAGTCACCGACGCACTCCTTCGGCGTGATGTAGAGGTCTTCCTTCGGGTCATCGACCAGCATGATGCCGGGGCTTTCGCGCAGCAGCTTCTTGGCCTCGGCCGCGCTCATCGGGCCGGCCAGTTCGATATGCACGGCTTCCGAATGGCCGACAAAGACCGGAACCCGCACGCAGGTGGCGACCAGTTCGATGGCGGGATCGAGAATCTTCTTCGTCTCCTCGCGCATCTTCCATTCTTCCTTGGTGAAGCCGTCGTCCATGAACACGTCGATCTGCGGGATGACGTTGAACGCGATTTCCTTCGGGAAGACCTGCGGCGTCGGCTCGTCGTTGACGAAGATGCCCTTGGTCTGGTTCCACAGCTCGTCCATGCCGTCCTTGCCGGCACCGGAAACCGACTGATAGGTCGCAACCACGACGCGCGTGATGCCGACCGCGTCATGGATCGGCTTGAGGGCAACCACAAGCTGTGCCGTGGAGCAGTTCGGATTGGCGATGATGTTCTTCTTGGCATAGCCCATGACCGCGTCGGCATTCACTTCCGGCACGATCAGCGGCACGTCCTTGTCCATGCGCCAGGCCGAGGAATTGTCGATCACGATGGCGCCGGCAGTCGCGATCTTCGGTGCCCATTGCTTCGACACCTTGCCGCCGGCCGACATCAGGACCAGGTCGACCCGCGAAAAGTCGAAATTCTCGAGATCGTGGCACTTCAGCGTCTTGTCGCCGTAGCTGACTTCCTTGCCTATCGAGCGCCGTGACGCGACAGCGAACACCTCGTCAGCCGGAAACAGGCGCTCGTCGAGAATGTTCAGGAGTTCGCGTCCGACATTTCCCGTAGCACCGACAATTGCAATCCGCGTGGCCATGATATGTAAAGCTCCATCCTGTATTTCGCAGGCTTATGACGCATTCTTGGCCCGTGCGAAAGCCTGTTGCCATCGCGCTATGTGTAAGGCAGGACCAGAGCCTGCCAAAGTCGAAGGAGCCTTGTGGTGCTTGACGACATTATCGCCCGGTATATTGCGAGCTACAACGCCCGCGACATAGACGGCATGCTGGAATGCGTGACGGACGATGTCGTGTTCGAGAACATTTCCAATTCCGGCCAGTCAATGCGGCTCGACGGCAAGGACATGATGCGCCAGGTGGCAGACCTGTCCGGCAATGCCTTCTCCTATCGCCGCCAGCGGCTGGTGAATGTCGTGACCGGTTCGGGCAAGGCCGCGGCCGAAATCGAGTTCGAAGGCAAGGCCGCGGTCGACCTGCCGAACGGCGTGAGGGCAGGCGAAACGGTCAAGGTCCGCGGCGCAAGCTTCTTCGAGTTCCGTGGCAACCTGCTCTGCCGGATCGCTGATTACAGCTGACCGCCAAGGGGGCATGATGCAACAGGCACAGGATTTTCTCGACGAGACCGAGGCGCTGGCCGCCCTGCTGGCACCGCTGGCCGACAGCGATTTCCTGCAGCAGACCGCGTTCAAGGACTGGACCGTGGACATGGTGCTGCGCCACCTCCACTTCTGGAACAAGGCAGCCCTGCTGTCCCTGACGGACGAAGCGGCGTTCAAGGCCCTGGTCGCGGACGTCAGCGGCGCCGTCAAGGGCGGGTCGCTGCCTGTGCACGAAGCCGCCTATTTCAATGGCCTGTCCGGCCAGGCCCTGCGCACCGCCTGGCGCACGCTGGCAGCCGAAACCGCCAGCGCCTTCAGCAAGACCGATCCGTCCCGCCGGCTCGCCTGGGTGGGGCCCAGCATGAGTGCCCGCTCATCGATCACCGCCCGCCTGATGGAAACCTGGGCGCACGGCCAGGAAGTCTATGACCAGCTCGGCGTGGTCCGCCAGAACGCCGACCGGATCCGGAATATCGTCGTCCTGGGCGTCAACACCTATGGCTGGACCTTTGCCAATCGCCGCGAAGAGGCGCCCCAGCCGATGCCGCACCTCGTGCTGACGGCCCCGTCAGGCGAGACGTGGACCTATGGCGATGTGCAGGATGGCGAACGGATCGAGGGCCTCGCGGAGGAATTCTGCCAGGTCGTGACGCAGACGCGCAATATTGCTGACACGGCGCTTTCCGTGACCGGCCCGAACGCCGCCCGCTGGATGGCGCATGCCCAATGCTTCGCCGGACCGCCGAAAGAACCGCCTCCGCCCGGCACCCGCAAGACCCGCGTGTCGGCCTAGGCTGCAGTCTGCCCGACTGGTCGGCGCAGGTCTTTCGCCAGGCCCTCGCCCATCAGGTCGATGAAATTGCCCGAATAGAAGGCCTCGATGGCGCGCGGCGGCTGCCCCTTCAGGCTTTCGTCAAACCGCTTCAACGGGTTGCGACCACCCTCGACGTGCGGGTAATCCGACGAAAACAGGCAGACCTCCTCGCCGGCATTGGCGATGATCCAGCCGGCGTCTTCATGCGGATAAGGCGCTGCGCGGAACTGGCGCCGCACGATCTCGGACGGGCGCGCCGACAGGGTCTGCAGCCGGGTCTCGTTGCGCATGAAGGCATGCGCCGCTGAATCCATCGACCGCATCCAGCCGGGCACCCAGGACGCGCCAAGTTCGATCGCGCCGAACTTCAGGGCCGGGAAGCGGTCGAACACGCCATCAAAGATCAATGTCGCCAGGGTCTGCATCGCCGAATTCGGGATCGGCATGTAGCTGACCGAGGTGAAATTGTCGTCGCCGCCATGAAAGTCCGGCACCGGCGGCAAGCCGTTTTCCTTGTAGGCGGGATTGAGCTTCTCCTCGCCGCCGACATGGAACAGGATCGGCAGGCCGGCCTCCTCCGCCATCGCCCAGACCGGATCAAGTCCGACATGGCTTGGCGAATGGTGCTGCGGGCAGAGCGACGGCACCATCAGCGCCTTTGCGCCCATGCCAATGGCGGCGCGGGCCGTCTGAATGGCGCGCTCGATATCTTCCAGCGGTACATAGGCCGTGGCGAGGAGCCGGCGGTCGGCGGAACAGATATCCGTCATCATCCGGTTATGCGCGTCTGCGGCCGCATAGCAGAGTTCCATGTCGTCGCCCTGGTCCAGCCCGAAATTGCCGAGGCAACGCGTGGTGAATACCAGCTGGCTGGCAAAGCCGAGCAGGTCGAGCGCGTGTGGACGGTCCTCGCGTGCCCAGGCGCCGTGGGCCTCGTAGTTCTTTCGCAACAGGATATTGTCGTCGATCTCGGCGCGGAACGCCGCATCCTCGTGCCGGGCGAGGCTGGCATCGATCGACGCGGCCCATTCGGCGCGCAGGCGCTCCATGTAGGGCAGCGCCCGGAATCGCGCCAGCAGGCGTGCATCGAAATACGGGTCGAGACAGTCGACCGGTTCCATCAAATGGCTGTCGGCATCGTGCACAAGGCGGCCGCCTGCATAGGTCATGGTGTTTCCTCCGGCATGTTTTCCGGAGAACTTGTCACACGGGCCGGAGAACGACAATCACCGACAGGGCTGCGTTCAGAATGCCGCGAGGATGGCGTCGCCCATTTCGCGGGTCGACAGCGTGCCGCCAAGATCCCGGGTGCGGGCACCCTTGTCGAGCGCCTTGCCGACAGCGGCGTAAAGGGCGTCGGCCGCCTTTTCCCGGTCCAACGACCAGCGCAGCGCCATTTCCAGCGACAGGATCGCCGCGCAGGGATTGGCAATGCCCTGGCCGGCAATATCCGGCGCGGAGCCATGCACAGGCTCGTAGAGGCCCGGCGTGCCGGGCGCCCCGAGAGACGCCGAGGGCAGCATGCCGATCGAGCCCGTCAGCATCGCCGCTTCGTCCGACAGGATGTCGCCGAAGAGGTTGCCGGCAAGGATGACGTCGAACTGTTTCGGCGCGCGCACCAGTTCCATGGCGCAGGCGTCGGCGTACATGTGGCTGAGGTCCACGCCGGCGCCGAACTCGGCATGAGTGAGAGTCACTTCCTGACGCCAGAACAGGCCGGATTCCATCACGTTGGATTTCTCGACCGAGCAGACCCGTCCCTTCCGGCCGCGCGCAATGTCGAAGGCAACCCGCGTCACCCGTTCGATCTCGGGGTGCGTGTACACGGCCGTGTCATAGCCACGCCGGTAGCCATTCGCATCGGTGTCGATGCCGCGCGGTTCACCGAAATAGACATCTCCCGTCAACTCGCGGACAATCATCAGGTCGAGCCCTTCGATGATGTCGCGCTTCAGGCTGGAGGCGTCGACCAGCGCCGGAAAGCAATAGGCCGGCCGCAGGTTCGCGAACACGTCGAGGCCCTTGCGCAGGGCGAGCAGGCCGGCTTCCGGGCGCTTGTCGCGGGCGACATTGATCCACTTGGGGCCGCCGACGGCACCGAGCAGGACAGCGTCAGCGCGCCGCGCCAATTCAAGCGTTGCGTCCGTGAGTGGGACACTGTGCTGGTCCAGCGATGCACCACCGACCAGACCGTTTTCGAACTTCAGGTCCGGAACGAGAATCTCCGCCACCCGGCGGACTTCGGCCACAACTTCAGGCCCGATCCCGTCCCCGGGAAGCAACAAGAGTGTCTGGTGCATGAATTATCTAATTACCCATCTTGGTTTCTTTATCCATGTAGCCGCGGCGCGAGCGGATGTCATCCATGGTCTTTGCCGCAGCCTCGCGGTTCTGTTCGTCTATCGCCGCCCAGGTCGCCTTGTTATTGCAGATTCGCTTGGGAAGGATCGTGCCGGACTCGGTAACCGAGCGACATACCCGCTGCGCCCCTTCTTCGACCGACATGTCTGCGTGTTGACTGGACGCGCAAGCTGCAAGCGCAAAGCCCGCTGCGAGAATTAGCATCGTGCGTTTCATGGGTGGTCCCCCTTCTTGATGTCTGGTCTGTCTGCCGAACGTCCCGGTCCGGATCAGCAAGTGCCCTGGCTCTGTGTCGAACAGCCCGAGCGCACACGCTGGAAATTGTTCGTCGATTCACGCGCATTCCCTGTTGTATATTCGTCGTAGGCTTCCCACGCTTCCGGCGTCTTGCACTCGCGTTGCGCGAAACGCGTGCCTGTGACCTTCAGCGAACGGCAGACGACTTCCACGTCCGCTGACGCGACTTTGACGCCCTCGGCGTCGGCCTCGGCCGTAGCCGGCGCGGCGGCGGGTGCAGCTGCTTGAGGTGCGACCGGCGCGGCCTGACAAGCCGCCAGGACCGCGGCGGACGCGATCATGGCAAGAGGTGTTGGTATCCGTATCATTCCTTGACTCCGTAGCAATTGTCTCAGTGGTGGCGTGTATCTACCGCGCTATCAGGTTCCGCCGACGGAGCTGCCAGTGCCCACGCGCTGGATCTTGTCCGCGGCTTCGCGGGCATTCTGGTTGGTGTAGGCATCGAATTTTTTCCAGGCTTCGCCCGTCTTGCATTCGCGCTTGGCAAAGCGGCTGCCGGTCACCTTCATGTTCCGGCAGATCACGTCTTCCCCGCCTTCCGCGAGTTGCACGGATTCCGCGGCGTCGGTAGATCCGGCTGGCGTGGCGGCAAGCCCGGTCGTGGCGACGGGCGCAGACTGGCATGCCGCCAGGAAAAGCCCGGCTATGGCGATTGAGGCAATTTTCACGGGGCGTCTCCTGAATAAACCGTCCGCCATGAATACCGGCGCAAGGCTGCAAGCGCAACAAACAACGTTCCACGCCGGCCTGAACGACCGCGCCAGGCGCGCTGTCAGCTTGCAGAAAAAATGCTCAGATAGGCTCCGGCTCGGCCTCATAGAGGCGCAGCGAACGGTCCGAAATGCCAAGCTGCGGGAAGAAGGCGCGCCAGGTCGCCATGTGGGCCGTCTTGAAATGGGCTGCCAGCGCGTCCCGGCTTTCCCAGCGTTCGGATACGCGGATCAGGCCGGCATCCAGCACGTCGACGGCATACGCGTAGTCAACACAGCCAGGTTCCGCGCGGCTGGCACGAACCATCTGTTCCATGGCTGAACGCGCGTCCTCCAGCCGGGAAGGCGGAATACGGACGGTGCCTTCGATCACGATCAAGCGCCGGGCTCCGCGTCGGGATCAACCGCCTCCGGTTCCGGTGCCGGCTGGGTGTCAGGCGTCTTTTCGGGAAGCGTGACATTCACTTCAGGCTTGATGCTGAACGGATCGGTGTGACAGGCGCCGAGCAGCACCAGGCCAACTGCCATCACGCATGCCTGTTTCCAAAGCTTCATGTCCTTGTCCTCCCGAACGGTGTGGATCAGCTTGCCTGTTCCAGCCATGGCGTCATCAGGCGCCGGGTTGTCTCGAATGCCGAAATATCAGCCTCCGCACTGAGCGAGGCGCCGATCTCGTCCAGGCCCGCCATCAGGTTGAGCTTCCGGCCGGGGTCGACATCGAACGGATGCACGACACCGTCCGGCGTCACCACCGTCTGGTTTTCAAGATCGATCGTGAACACATGATTGGCGCCACCGGCCTGGGCGGCGAGATCTTCGCAGACATTCGCCGGCAGGCGCACGGGCAGGATGCCGTTCTTGTAGCAGTTATTATGGAAAATATCGGCGAAGCTCGGCGCGATCACGCAGGTGATGCCCTGGTCCAGCAAGGCCCACGGTGCGTGTTCGCGCGAGGAACCGCAGCCGAAATTCTCGCCGGTGATCAGGATACTGGCCTTGGCATATTGCGGCCTGTTGAGCACGAAATCGGGGTTTTCCGAACCGTCAGCGTTCGTTTTCAGCTCATGGAACAGGCCTTTCGACAGGCCGTTGCGCGTCGTCGTCTTCAGGAACTGCTTGGGGATGATCATGTCCGTGTCGACGTTCGACATCGGCTTGCCCTTGTCCAGAAGAGGCGCGGCGGTTCCGGTGAGTGTGGTGAATGCTTTCATGGAAATATCCTATTCCGGCTGGTGCGAAATGAACAGGGTGGGCACGCCGAGCGTGCCGTCGCGGACCGTGAACACGCGGCTGCCCGGCTTGCGGCCTTTCCGCGCCTCGGACACGTCGCGCCCGGCGGCCGTCAGGCGCGCGTGGGCAGCGTCAAGGTCCTCGACCAGCCAGGTCAGGCCCCAGATCGAATCCGGGCCGGCCGGGTCGTGCGTTTCGCCCAGCCGGTGGATGACCTCGAATGTCAGGTTTCCCGTCCGGAAGAACAGGAACCGCGTCTTCCATTGCTCGGCTGTACGATCGAGCGCCATGTCGAGTCCCAGGCGCGCACCATAGAGCGCGGCTGCCCGGTCCGGGTTCGGCGTGTTGATGACAATATGGTCGAGGGCGCCGACCGCATCGGCTGGCGCCGGCTGGGGTGAGGGCGCGCCCGTCAAGTGTTCGATCAGGAAGGTCCTTACGCCCGCCGTCTCGGCATCATCGCACCGGAAACGCCGCCAGTCGCGGACTTGGCCGTCAGCCTTGTTCCGGCTTTCACCGGGCACAATGTCCTGCGGTTTCAGGCCGCGGCGCGTCAGCCGGTGATGGGCATGCTCGATATCGCGGGCCCGGAAGGCGAGGCTTTTCAGGCCCGGTCCGTCGGCTGCGAGAATCTCCCGCAACCGGTCGGCAACCGGCCCCTCGCCATCAGGCCCCATCAGTTCCAGCGCTGTATTGGCGACCCGGAACAGCGCAGTCGCCGCCCCGTCGCCGGTCGCCTGCCAGTCCGGCGCCCGGCCAAGCAGCTGCACATAGGCCTCCGTCGCGGAGGCGATCTCCGGGCAGACGAGGACAATATGGTCCAGTCCGGTGATCACGCGGCAACCGTCTCCTTCGGCAGGCAGTCGGCGATGCCCTTGTAGCCAGGCAGCGCCTCGACCCGGCCCATCCAGCGCCGAAGATGCGGGTAGGCTGCAAGGTCTATGACCGCTTCACCGGAGTAGGCGGCAATGCCGTAAATATCGATATCGGCGATGGTCGGCGCGGCGCCGACCAGCCAGTCGCGGCCCTCCAGCAGGCCGTTCAGTTCCCGCAGCGCGCCGGTCGCCGCATTCAGGTTGGCCTCGGCCACCTGCTCGTTGAAATTGAAGAAGCCGAGTTTCAGGGCACGCGTGCGGTAGATACCGGTCGTTAGCTGGCCTGCACCCCATAATTGCCATTCGCGGGCCCGCAGGCGCTCGGCCCGGTCCTTGCCGCCGAACTGGCCGGTCTCGTCAGCGAGGTAATCGAGAATCACGGACGACTGGCACAGGCACATGTCCTTCTCGTCGTCTTCAAGCACCGGCACCTGCCCGTAGCGGTTCTTGGCGAGGAACGCATCCGCCTTGTGCGCGCCGGAGCGCAGGTCGACATGTTCATAGTCGAACGGCGTCTTTGTCAGGCGCAGCATCAGGCCGACCTTGTAGGTCGGGCCGGACGCAAACATCCCGTGGAGCGTGTAACGTGCCATTGGAAAAACCCTTTGATTGAGGCCGGCAATATGGCCGGTCTTGCGGTCCTTTGAAATCGCCAATTCGGAAATCGCCCGATTGCCGTCGCGGCCGCAGGATCAGCCGATCACGCCGGTTATCGCCGCCCGCGCGGCAAGCGCCGGACTCATCAGGTGGGTACGCCCCCCGCGGCCCTGGCGGCCTTCGAAATTGCGGTTCGAGGTCGAGGCGCAGCGTTCGCCCGGCGACAGGGTGTCCGGGTTCATGCCGAGGCACATGGAACAGCCCGGCTCGCGCCATTCAAATCCCGCCTCCATGAACACCAGGTCGAGGCCCTCTTCCTCCGCCTGTGCCCGCACCAGGCCCGAGCCCGGCACGATCATCGCCCGCACGCCGTCAGCCACCTTGTTGCCCTTGGCAATCCCGGCGGCGGCGCGCAGGTCTTCGATCCGGCTGTTGGTGCACGAGCCGATGAACACGCGCTGCACCGGCGTACCGGCAATCGGCGTGCCGCCTTCCAGCCCCATATAGTCGAGCGCCCGCTCCACGGCCGCGCGGATCGACGGATCGGCAATCGTCTTCGGGTCGGGGATGATGCCGGACACGGGGATCGCCTGGCCCGGGCTGGTGCCCCATGTCACCGTCGGCTCGACCGACGGGCCGTCGATCTCCACGATACGGTCCCAATGGGCGTCGGCGTCCGAATACAGTGTCTTCCAGTAGGAGACGGCATAGTCCCAGGCACCCGCCTTCGGGCTGGCCGGGCGGCCCTTCATGTATTCCAGCGTCTTTTCGTCCGGCGCGATCAGGCCAGCCCGGGCGCCGCCCTCAATCGACAGGTTGCAGAGCGTCATGCGCCCTTCCATCGACAGGGCTTCGACCGCTTCGCCGCGATATTCCATGACATAGCCGGTGCCGCCGGCCGTGCCGATCTGGGCGATGATGTGCAGCGCCAGGTCTTTCGCCGTCACGTCCTCGCGCAGCTGGCCGGATACGTCGATCGCCAGGTTCTTCATCTTGCGTGCCCGCAGGGTCTGCGTGGCGAGAACATGCTCGACTTCGGAAGTTCCGACACCGTGCGCCAGTGCGCCGAACGCCCCGTGCGTCGAGGTATGGCTGTCACCGCAGACAATCGTCATGCCGGGCTGTGTGCGGCCCTGTTCGGGCCCCACGACATGCACGATACCGTTGCGGATATCGCCCATCGGGAAATATTCGATGCCGTATTCAGCGACATTCCGGGTCAGCGTCTCCAGCTGGTTGCGGGCTTCGGGATCGGTGACACCGGCCATGCCGAGCGCCTGGCCCTCGGTCGGCGTATTATGGTCGGCCACGGCCAGCGTCAGGTCGGGGCGGCGCACCGTGCGACCCGCTGTCTTCAACCCGTCAAAAGCCTGCGGCGTCGTCACTTCATGGATCAGGTGCAGGTCGATATAGAGCAGGCTCTCGCCGGAACTGTCGTCCGTATGCGCGACATGCGCGTCCCAAATCTTGTCATAAAGTGTCTTGCCGGCCATTCGTCTTGCTCATCCTCAACTGTTGCGGCGCACCATAGCGGCAGATCCGGGCGTGGGAAGCCCGTACCCGCGATGACATTACGCTGGCGCCGCCACGTCTTTTATCTGGGAACGCGGGACAGGTGCCTCAAGACAGTTCATGCCCTCCAGAGTTGCCCGCAGGGCCACGTCGAGCGGCGTATGCGGCTCGCTGCCGAGCAGCCTGACCAGTTTCGTATTGTCCAGCCGGACCGGCACTTTCCAGAGATATTCCATCTCGGCCAATTCCCGGAAAATGCGCACGCCGGGCGAGAGAACCCGCACAAGCCACCAGGGCAGGGGACGGATTGGCGCATTCGGCACACCGGCGACATGGCGCGTCCGCTCGGCAATCTCGCGCCCGTCCGCCAGCCAGTGGCCGCCAAAATGCACGGTATCAAATGGCTGCAGGTCAGCATCCCGGTCGACAAGGCATGCAATCGCTTCGGCAAAATCCGGCAGGTAGGCCCAAGCATGGCCCACGCCCGGCCTGCCCGGATAGGTCACCGACCGGACAGGCCGGCCCGGCTTCACCAGCCCGGACGCAAACCAGGAATTGCCGGTCATGTGCGGCCCGAAGAAGTCGCCGCCGCGCACGACGAGCGCCCGCACACCCGCCGCAGAGGCGCGGCGGAGGCGGGCTTCCAGTTCGACCCGGATCGCACCCTTGCGGGTTGTCGGGTTCTGCGGCGATGCCTCACCCAGCAAGGGGAAGGCATCCGGCCCGTAATTGTAGACGGTCCCCGGAAGTATGATCCGGGCCCCATTCACGCGTGCGGCCGCAATCGTATTGTCGATCATGGGCAGCACCAGTTGGCCCCAGTTGCGGTATCCCGGCGGGTTCACGGCGTGCACGATCAGGTCCACATTCGTGGCGGCCATCCGCACGTCACCTGCCACCATTGCGTCACCGCCCACCCAATCGGCGTCCGGTATCAGGGCCGCCACTGCGTCCGGACGGCGGTGCAGGGCGCGTATCTGCCAGCCGCGAGCCCGCAATGCGCGGGCAATTTCGTATCCGGCGCCGCCTGTTGCGCCGAGGATGAGGGCTGTTCCGGTCCGCGTCATGACGATCTCCTGTTCTGATGACCGCCACAAGATCGCCTCACGGAGAGCTAAAAGAAATTGCGGTAATATGTATACCCGCTAAACATAAATCATGGATCAGTCAGCCCTTTCCTGGGATCATTGCCGGTCACTGCTGAGTGTGTACCGGACGGGCAGCCTGTCAGCCGCCGCCCGCGCCCTCGGCGTGACGCAGCCGACCGTCGCCCGCCATGTCGAACAGCTCGAGCAGGCGCTCGGCGGGGCCGCCCTGTTCACGCGTTCGCCACAGGGGCTTGCGCCCACCGAGGCCGCTGAAACCCTCATTCCCCATGCGCGCGCCATGGAAGCGTCCGCCGCCGCAATGGTGCGCGCTGCATCCGGGCCGGACGATGCCCTGGCCGGCACCGTGCGCATCACGGCCAGCGAAGTCATCGGAATCGAAGTCCTGCCGGCCATGCTTGCCAGTCTCGGGGCCGTACATCCGCAGCTCACTTTCGAACTCGTGGCAACGAATGAAACCGCCGACCTGTTGCGCCGGGATGCCGACATTGCCGTGCGCATGGTCCGCCCCAGCCAGGGCGCGCTGATCGCCCGCAAGGTCGGCGACATTCGGCTCGGCATGTTTGCGCGGCAGGATTATCTGGCCCGGCGCGGTACGCCCGCCGCGATCGAGGACCTGGCCGGCCACGCCCTGATCGGTTTCGACCACGAGACGACGGCCGCGCAAAGCCTGCGCGACAGGGGCCTCGATATCCGGCGCGAGGTGTTCAGCTTTCGAACCGACAGCGATGCTGCCCAGTTGTCCGCTATCCGCGCCGGCCTCGGCATCGGTATCTGCCAGGTCGCCCTTGCCCGGCGCGACCCGCAGCTGGTCCGCCTGTTCCCGGACACGATGGCATTCCCGCTCGAAACCTGGGTGACAATGCATGGCGACCTGCGCGGCAACCAACGCGTGCGCCTGGTCTTCGACCATCTCGCCACCGGCCTCAGCGCCTATGTGAAAGCCGGACACAGCGCCTGAACGAAAAACGCCCCTGCCGGAGGGCAAGGGCGTTCCTGAAATCGGTTGGGTGGAAGAAATCTATTCTTCCGGAGTTGCCTCTGGCGCTTCGGCTTCTGCAGCGGCTTTCGCTTCAGCTTCGGCAGCAGCCTTGGCTTCGGCTTCAGCGGCGGCCGCAGCGGCCTTTTCAGCCTCAAGCTTGGCCTTGGCGGCGGCGTCGCGGTCAGCGGCAGCCGCTTCCTTGCGGGCCAGCTTCTCGGCGTCCTTCTGGCGACGGCGCTCGGTCTTCGAGACAGCGATCTCGACGATCTCGATGCCGTGACCCGTGGTCCGCTCGGCAATACGGGCCGATTTACCGCGACGGTCGCGCAGGTAGTAAAGTTTCGCACGGCGCACACGGCCCTTGCGCTTCACCTCGATCGACTCGATCAGCGGCGAAACCAGCGGGAAGACCCGCTCGACGCCTTCACCGAAGGAAATCTTGCGAACCGTGAAGCTCTCGCTCAGGCCACCGCCCGAACGGGCAATGCAGACGCCTTCGAAGCGCTGGACGCGTTCGCGGTCGCCTTCCTTGATCTTCACGTTCACGGCCAGCGTATCGCCGGGCGAGAATACGGGTATCGTTTTGTCGCCGAGGACACGGACGCGTTCTTCCGCCTCAAGCTGTTCAATCATGTTCATCGCCAGTCTCCGGCGGTTGGAATTTGGGGGTCTCGGAGTAAGCGGCGTATAAATCGGGACGGCGCTGCTTTGTCAACGTCTTTGCGCTGTTGCGACGCCATTCTTCTATTCGCCTGTGATCGCCCGAGAGCAATACGTCCGGTGTTGACCGGCCATCCCACTCGCGCGGCACCGTATAATGGGCATGTTCCAGCAGGCCCTGTTCGAAGGACTCATCGGTCAGCGAGGCCTCGTTGCCCGCCACGCCCGGCAACAGCCGCACGACCGCTTCAACCATCGCCATGGCCGCCACTTCACCACCCGCCAGCACGAAATCGCCCAGCGAGACCTCTTCCATGCCGCGCGCTTCGATCACGCGCTCGTCGAGGCCCTCGAACCGGCCGCAAAACAGGACAAGGCCCGGCCCGGCCGCCCAGTCACGGGCTTTTTGCTGGTTGAACGGCTTGCCGCGCGGGGACAGGTAGACCAGCGGGCGCCCACCCCGGTCGATACTGTCGATGGCCGCCGCCGCGACATCCGGCCGGATCACCATGCCCGCGCCGCCGCCGGCCGGCGTGTCGTCGACATTGCGGTGCTTGCCGACACCGAAACCGCGCAGGTTGACCGTCTCGAGGTCCCACAGGCCATTTTCGCGGCCGCGCTGGAGGATCGAGGCGCCGAGCGGTCCCGGAAAGGCTTCCGGCACGAGGGTGATGATCGTGGTCGTGAACATGCCGCGCATCTACAGCAGATGAAACGCGGCGGCAAACGCCGTTGCCCGAGGCGCGCGGCCCGGTTGACGGCCCGCCCGGCCAGGCGCTTGATAGGACCGAGATACCGGGGGAGGGAGCCGCATGAATCTCGACACGATCGCAACGATAGCGAACATCATGGCGTCCGGCGCCGTAGTGCTGACCCTCGTCTTCATCGGCTTGCAGTTGCGCCAGAACTCCCACCTGACGCGGATGGCCGCCGCGCAGACCTCTGCCCAGCTCCTCTCGTCCAATCTCGGCCGGGTTGCGGAAAACGGCGAACTCGCCGCGCTGCTCGTCAACCAGCAGGGCCGCGACAACTGGACAGACGCCGAATACCTGCGCGTCACGAACTTCCTCAGCATTTCCTTCCGGCATTTCGAAGTCCTGCATACCCACAGGCGCTTTGGCGTGTTCGAGGAGGAATTGTGGGAAGGGTCCGAAGCGCGGCTGAAGGACTCCCTGTCCAATCCGTCGATCCGGGAATGGTGGGGCGAAAGCCGGGGCTTCTACGCGCGCAGCTTTGCCCGCTATGTTGACGGCCTCGCCGCGCAAATGGCGGCGGCAGCGGCGGAATAGGCAGGAACAACTTCACCCGCGCCTTGGTCGGCCTGGTCTTCGCAACCCGCGTCACGCATCCTCGAGCGGATCGGCTGGCGCCTCGGCGGCCCTAATGTCTGCCTGCAATACCTTCAGCCGTTCATGATAGTGCTCGCCAGCGCCATAGGGCTCGAAGCCGGCATAACGGGCATGCGTGCCGATCACGCGCCGGGCCTGCTTGATCGGGCACCAGTATTGTTCCGTGCGGGAACCGACTTCGCGGACATAGGCGATCACGCCGTTCACGTAGGAACAATAGGCGCAGTTGAGCTTTTCAATCGCGTTGAGATAGGCCAGCCCGCTGCGGTCAAACACCAGGTAGCGGTGGCGGCGAACCTGCGGGATGCCGTAGACCCGAAAGCAGATGGCCTGGTAGATCGACACCCACAGGTCGACGATCACAAACGGTATGATCAGGGAATAGATCACCGGCGCCGTCAGCCAGACCAGCGGCCGGGCCGAGAAGATGTAGCGCGCGACATGAGTGCGCAGGGCGCGGTGCCGGCGCACGACCTCTTCCTCGAACAGGGCGCGGCCGCGTTCGAGACCATAGCGCAGCCCCGTCCTTTGCTTCGCGAGTTCCGATTCCAGCTCGATCTCGAGCCCGCGCATCTTTTCGCGAATTGCTTCTATGGGGTCAGTCATGCGTGCGTGGATGCCCTGATCTGTCACACCTGACAAGTTTCGCTAGGCTGTGCCTCGTGACAGGGATCAGGGGCCGGGCCGCGGCGAACGCGCGTCAGAACACTTCGTCTAGCAACTGGTCGCGCGATTTGGCGTGGCGCCATTGCCCACCCGCATCGGTGACGATCTTTTCCCAGGTGGCCAGGCGTTCGTCATACAGGTCGGGATTGCTGGAATCGGCCTTTGTCTTGGTCACATTGGTCGCGATCACCGTAATCCCGGCAAGGTCCAGGCTAAGCTCGCTGGTGTCGCAATCTGGCGCCAGGTCCTCGATCATGTCCGAAAAGACAACCACGTAGCGCGACGTCGCCCGGTTCGCTTCCAGTTCGTTCGCGGCGTAACGCAGGGCCCCGTGGATGTCGGTGAAGTCTGACGACTTGAAGCCTTCGCCATAGGCATTCAGGGCGCCGAAGATCGCCTGCTTCATGTGCGAGGCCTGGCTTGGAATGCCGGGCAGGCGCTGGTTGAACACGACACTGTCGTCAGAGAACGAACAGGAGCTGATCTGCGCCACAGCGATGGAATCGTTCGGATTCAGCTTGGCGACAATCAGGCGCGACGTCGTGATCGACTCCTCCATCGTCCGGGCATAGGAGCCCGACGCATCGACGAGGACGAAGACGGCCCGCGAGTTCGACTTGATCGCGCCGCACCCGGCCAGGATCACGAGCGAGAGCGCCGCTGCAAGCCAGCGCATCATGTCCGCGCCTCGTCCGGCTTGCCGGCCTTGCCCGCATGCCGCACGGTCTGCACGACCTGCTCGATGGCAAGCGGCAGGAAGATGATCAGGTCGTAGAGCCGCAACAGGAACAGGCCGACACTTTTCACCACCGTCGAGAGAAGCCGGAAGAAGTTCGACAGGAAGACCAGGATCACGTGCCCCACGATCCGTAACAGGAAGACCGAGTTCTTGACCACGGTCTCGAGCGGGATGGCCGCAATTGCCAGCAGCCAGGGAATGACAACGGCCAGCATGATCTGCGCAATCATGATCAGCGACACGCCGGCCGGTTCCTCGACGACGAGGTCACCCAGCGCCATCACCTGCGTCTGCTGGTCCAGGATGATCAGGGAATCGCGCTGCATGGCGAGGATCGCCTCAAAGAACGAGAAGCCGCAGAGAAAGGCGAAGGCCGCCCAGAACAGGATGCGCCGGCCCGCGACGCCGATCGTCAGGAAAAAGCCGAGCTTGGTGACACCCGCCGCTTCCATCAGAACGATGCCGGCAACCGCTTCGAGGAAGATCACCACAAGCGCGGCGGCCGTCGGCAGCGGCATGCCGAGAATCTGCAGGCCGTCGCCAACGATTTCCGCCATCGGCCGCGCGATCAGGAAAAAGTTCAGGAACGCGCCCGTCAGGGCAACGAACATCACGATCAGGGCGATCAGCAGGGGAATGAGAATGGATTGTTTCTGGGCCACCGCGACGCGATCGTCGGAATGGATGCTTTCCTCGAACACATCGAAATCGCTGTTGATGCGATCGGCCAGCCGCGCGAACTCCTGGCCATAGGTCTTCAGCTTCACGACATTCTCGCCGATCGGCTTCAGGTGGCTGCGAATGTTCTGCAGGTCGGGGCGAACGGTCTGGATTTCCGCCGACACCGTGCGCTTGACCTGGTTCATCGCACTGGTGAGCCGCGCCTGTGACTTGGCATTGACCGTCTCCGCCAGCGACATCCGCACGGCGTCCAGCGTGGTCTGCGGCAGGTTGATCTGTTTCAGCGTCTCGACCGAGCCCTCGATTTCCTGGCTGCTGGTTTCGAGCTTTCCGACAACATGCAGGATCTCGCGGTCATGCTTGTTCGACCGCGCGCCAAGCCGGGCCTCGTGGGAATAGAGCTTGTCCTGGTATTCGTCCGCAAGATGGGCCGCGACCGTTTCACAATACTTGGCATACATGTTGGCCGCCGCCGTGCCGAACCACAGCGCCAGGCGGTTCAGCATGTAGGCCAGGCCCATGAACAGGCTGCGGAACGTGCGCTGCAGATGGGGGCGCGCAATATACAGAAGGATGATGACGGCGATCAGGATCGCCCATGTCTTCCAGTCACTCCAGTCACCAGGCAGGGTCATGTTCACCTCATGGGAGGCCACACTGCGGCCCAAACCAGAGACTAATCAAAGCTTAACGGCAAAGCCAAGGCAGGGATGCCTATTTGGTGAAATCCCAAATCAGTCCGGCCAGTCGCGGAACAGGCCGAATTTCACGTTCGTCACCATCGCGTTCGCCGCAAAGTGCAGCGTGTCGGTTTCGCCCTCGCGCCGCGCAGCTGCCCTGAACGCCGTATCGAGCTGGGCCAGGTCGCGCGTCTCGATCATGATATGGAATTCCCGCACGGTATCGGGCCTCAGGCCCAGCTTGCAGCGCATCATCCGCCAGGCCTCGATGCGGCCCTCCCCCTTCATGTGATCAAGGAAGGCGGGCAGGGCGGCGGCAAAGGCCCGCTCGTCCGTACCGGGCTTCAGGTCGAACCAGACGTGGTAGATATCCATGATCCTGCCTTTCGGGCTCCCGTCCATTACGTCCGTGCAATGTCCGGGCTGTTTTCGGGCTTCTTCCGTGCATTTATCCGTGCATGCTGAGCGTGTAAATTGCGCTGCTACGCCATGTTCTATACGGGAGGATGGATGGCTAACTCTCCCGCCCTTTCCGTCCTGATTCCCTTTTTCAACGAGGAAGGCAACGTGCATCCCGTGATCGACGAGGTGCATTCCGCGCTCGCCGGCATCGATTTCGAGATCGTCTGCGTCAATGACTGCTCGGGCGACGCAACGTCCGTGGAACTGGCTGAATCCATGGCGCGCCACCCGCACACGGTCACCGTGCTCAACCATGTCCGGCGCAGGGGAAAGTCAGCGGCCCTGTTCACGGGCCTGAAATCGGTGCGCGGCACCTGGGTGCAGCTGCTCGACGGCGATGGCCAGAACGACCCGCATGATACAGCCCGCCTCTGGGCCGAAATCATCGTGCCCGGCGCCCCGCCCAGGCTGGGCATCATTGCCGGAAAGCGTAACAGCCGCAACGATTCCGGCTTCAAGTGGCTGCAATCGCGCGTAGCCAATGGCGTGCGCCGGTTCGTGCTGCGCGATGATGCGACGGACACGGGCTGCGGCTGGAAGCTTGTCCGCACGGAGGCCTTCCGGGACCTGCCCTTCTTCGCCTCGATGCACCGCTTCCTGCCGGCCCTGGTCAAGCGCGCGGGCTGGGATGTGCGCGAGGAGCGGGTCAATGACCGCGAACGGATGGCGGGCGTATCGAAATACGGCTTCCTCGGGCGCCTCGGCGCCGGCCTCTTCGACCTTGTCGGCATGTTCTGGCTGACGCGGCGCGGCGGTTACGGCATCGCCGCCGAATGGAACGACCCGCGCGCCGACTAGGCCCGCACCCGGATCATCCTACTTCTGATTTTTCCCGACGCGGCCATTCTGGCGCCCGCGCATGCCGTCCGACGATCGCGGATTGGGGCGCTGGACCTGGCGTTGCGGCGCAGGACGCGGCGTCGGCGCCGCTTGTGCCGGGCGCGGCGACGGTGCGGAACGGACCTGGCGTGGCGGAGGCGCGGCCTTGACCGGCGCCCGCTGTGTGATAGCCCGCGTGGGTGCCCGTTGCGGCGCGGCCCGCTGGACGGGCGCTCTCACCGGCTGGCGCGCCTGCACGGCTGGCGTCTGGGGCCGGGCGCGCTGCGCTTTCTGGCGCTGCGGCTGGGCGGCAGGCGTTGAACTTGCGGGCCTGACAACGCGCGGGCGCTCAACCCGTGTGCGGGACGTGTCGGACCGCTTGGTGCTCGAATCGGGCCGTGTGGTGCGCGTGGCATTGCTGCGGCTGTAGTCGCGGCGATCCCGGTCAGGGCGGGCCTGCGGCGTAGTGGCGACCGGGTCCGGGGCGACGACACCACGCTGGCCGCGCGTCGGGCGGTTCGGCAGGGTCGTATCCGGCAGCGACGGGATCGTGCCGGGGCCGCCGGCAAGGTTGCCTGCGCGGGGCTGCTGGGTCGTCGGCGCAGCCGCGACAGCGCCCCTGCGACCCTGGTCGCGATCACCGCGGCCCCTGTCGCCACGCGCGTCACCGTCGCGGCGGCCTTTGTGCCCGTCGCGGTCACCCTTGCGGTCGCCACGCCCGGTATCAGGCAACGTGCCGGGAACCGGCCGGATCGAGGAAATATTGTCGTTCAGCCGGTAGCCGTTCAGCTTGCCGGTCGAGGCATCAATGACCTGGCAGCGGCCCTGGTAGTTGGCGTGCTCACAGACTTCCCATTTGCCCGACCTGATATCCAGCGACGAGACATTGTCGTTGAACCGGTAGCGGCTGAGATCGCTGATGCCGTGATTGATCCCGAGCGACGCGCCACGCCCGTTGGAATCGGTATACAGTGTCGCAGCACCGTTCTTGGCGCCATGGTGGCCGCGCACGGGCCGGCGCTTGTGATTGTAGTAGGCAGGCCGGTAGCTGTTGTAGCCACCGCGCGAATAGCCGAACCCGTAGGGGCCATACCCGGCCAGCGGATCATAATAGCCATACGAGCGATACGCCGGCGAATAGCCGTAATGGTAGATCTCCACACGCGTTGTTGCCCCGTACCCGTCATCGTAGCGATCATCATAGGCGTAGTCATTGTACCCGTAATCGGTTTCGTCGGCGTAGTGGATGTAGCCATTCTCGTCGCGTGTGAACATCAGGCCCGAGGCCGCATCGGTATATTCGTAGATCGGCCGGACAGACGAAACGATGCCTTCAAGGCCGAAATAGCTGAGGTCCGGCGAATCCTCGCGCAGGAACACGCAGCGGCCGGTGAAATCAACGTTCTCGCAAAGCTCCCACGCGCCTGACAGCACAGACACCGAGCGGGCACGGTCATTGAAGTCGAGGTCATGGAGGGAAAGGATCGGGTCGAACACATTGGTTGCGGCGCCGCGGAAGTCCTTGCCACTGAACAGGATCAGCGCGGCCTCTTCCTGCGGTACATCCTGCTGCGCCGTCGCCACGCTGGCGAGCGCGAACGGGAGTGCAATGATGGCGCCGAAGCGCATGAGCGCGGCAAACATGGCCAATTCCTCTATGTTACGCCTTGTAACATGGCCCCCGGCACCTGAACATCGCGCAACGTGGGCGCGATTTCCTGCTATTCCTTGTCCGGGGTTTCCACCCAGGACATCAGGTTCGGGATGGAAATGCGGCCGGCCTTGATGTCGACTTCGGGCACATCGGTCAGCGTGAACGGCACGAACACGCTGGCACCGCCAGTGATCAGCTGGATTTCGAGCAGGTCGTCAGCCCCGAAATTCTGCACCGACTTGACCCGCCCCTCGGCCACCTCGTCAACGGCATGGACCGCAAGGCCGACAAGGTCCTCGATATAGAATTCGTCATCCTCGGCTTCCGGCAGGATCGCGCGCTCGACATGCAGAAGGGCGCCTTTCAGCGCGTCCCACTCTTCCTTCTGCTTCTTTTCGCGTGCCGCCACGATGAAATGGTCCTTGCCCGACCGGGCGGAGACCGGCGTCACCAGCACGTTTCCGTCGGCGTCGGTCAGCGGTCCGTACGTGAACAGGTCACCCGGTTCGGTCGTGAAGCTCTTCACCCTCACTTCACCCTGCACGCCGTGGGCCCCCTTCAGGGCGCCCACCACGATGCGTTTGTTCGATCGGCTGTTCATGCGGGCGTGTTTAACGCCACTCTGGGCAAGTGAGAACAGCCGCGCCCAAATTAGTCGCGTCGCCCATAGCGGTCACGATCGTTGCGGGCCTCGTAACGGCTGTCATAGCGGCGGATCGACGAAATATTGTCGTTGAGGCCGATCGGCCGCAGCTCGCCGGACCCGCGGCCAACCACTTCGCAGCGCCCCCGGTAATTGGCATGCTCGCAGGCCAGCCACGTGCCGCTGTTGACCAGGATGGAGCTGGCCCGGTCATTGAAGCGATAGTCCGACAGGTCCGGAATGTCCCGGTTGACCTCGATCGGCTGGCCCCTGAGGCCGGAATCGGCGAAGAGCACCACATCGGCCCGGTTGCCGCGGCCTGACCCGCCCCAGTCGCCCCTCGGTGCGCCGGCGCCATAGCCTGCCGGACGCAGCGACGAGATATTGTCGTTCAGCCGCAGGGCGGACAGGCGCGAGACGCTAGTATCGATTATCCGGCAGCGGCCGCGAAAATTGGCGTCCGTGCAGACTTCCCAGGCGCCCGAACGCATGGCGATCGAGGAAACCTTGTCATTGAAGCGCAGGCGCGCCAGGTCCGGCACAGCCCCGTCGATTTCCAGGCCCGCACCGGAAAACCCGGCATCGGCATACAGGATCACGCCGCCACCATGGGCGGGTCCATGGCGCGCATGGCCGGGCGCGGCCTGGGCGGGCAGGGCGAGGGCCGCAAGGCTTGCCGCGGCGAGGGCGCAATTGCGTAATGTTTTGACCGGGATCATGGCGGTCTCCTTTCAGTTTGATCACTGTCTAGGTGAAGCGAACTGAACCGGGTCGGAGTTCCCTGTTGCCACGTGTTCAGCAACTCCCCGACCCAGCCGCCAACAAAAAAGGCCAGTGCGATCTGCACTGGCCTCTTCAGGATCAGGGGAAAGCCGGCGCTATTCGCTGGCGGCTTCTTCGGCCGGTGCTGCCTCAGCCGCGACTTCCTCGGCTGGTGCTTCCTCTGCAGGCGCTTCAGCAGCCTGCTTGGCAGCTTCAGCGAGCGCAGCGGCCTTGTCGGCGCGCTCTTTCACGCGCTCCTGGGCTTTCTTGCCCGGCTCGCCCTTTTTCGGGTTGGTGCCGTGGGTCCAGGCGTAGACCGGTGCGGATTCGCCTTCCAGCGTGATCTGCGACAGGAAGCGGGCAACGCGCTCGGTCGGCTGGGCGCCTTTCTTGATCCATTCGGCGGCCTTGGCGGCGTCGATTTTCACGCGCTCGCCGGAATCCTTGGCAAGGCGCGGGTCATAGACGCCGATCTTCTCGATGAAGCGGCCGTCGCGCGGCGCACGGGCATCGGCGACGACGATGGAATAGAAGGGGCGTTTCTTGGACCCGCCACGGGCGAGTCGGATCTTGAGGGACATCGGGGTTACTCCTGTAAAGTGTCGTCTCTGGAATTAAAGTTCAGCGTCTTCGCTGCGGATCTGCTCATGGTGGCGGATGACTTCCGCCACGATGAAGGAGAGGAATTTCTCGGCAAAGGCCGGGTCGAGGCCGGCATCATTGGCCAGCTGGCGCAGGCGCTCGATCTGTTCGGCTTCGCGTGTCTTGTCGGCCGGCGGCATGTTGTGGGCCGCCTTCAGCTTGCCGACTTCCTTGGTCGCCTTGAAACGCTCGGCCAGCGTATGGACGAGGATCGCATCGAGATTGTCGATCGAGGCGCGCAGCTGGTTCAGCTGGAAACGGGCGAGTGTGTTGTCTGCGGTCTGCATCTACTTCTTCTTCCCGCCGAGAAGGTCGCCCATGCCGGACGGCAGCGACCCGCCGCCAAGACCAGGCAGGCCGCCTGGCATCTGCTGGCCACCCATCTTCGCAAGGTCGCCCGGAGACATGCCGGCCTGCGCGGCTGCGCCCATCATGGCTTTCATGCCACCCTTGGTGCGCATCTTCTTCATCATGCCGGCCATCTGCTGGTGCATCTTCAGCACCTTGTTGACTTCCTGCACGCTGGTGCCTGAACCGGCGGCGATCCGCTTGCGGCGCGAGGCGTTGAGCAGGGCCGGCTTGCGCCGTTCCGCGCGGGTCATCGACAGGATGATGGCTTCCTGGCGCTTCAGCACATTGTCGTCGAGATTGGCGTTCGCCATGGCTTCCTTGGCTTTGCGCGCGCCCGGCATCATGCCCATGATGCCGCCGAGGCCGCCCATGCGCTGCATCTGGCGGAACTGGTCGGCCAGGTCCTCAAGGTCGAACTCGCCCTTCTTGAGCTTGGCCGCCATGCGCTCGGCCTTGTCGGCGTCCATCTGCTCGGACGCTTTTTCGACGAGGCTGACAATGTCGCCCTGGCCAAGGATGCGCCCGGCAACGCGCGAGGCATCGAAGGAATCAAGGCCATCGAGCTTTTCGCCAACACCGAGGAAACGGATCGGCAGGCCGGTGACGGCCCGCATGGACAGGGCGGCACCGCCGCGACCATCGCCATCCATCCGGGTCAGGACCAGGCCGGTCAGCGGCAGGCGCTCGTGGAAACGCCGGGCTGTCTCCACGGCATCCTGGCCGGTCAGCGCGTCAGCAACCAGCAGGGTTTCCGACGGATTGGCGATCGCCGCGATCTCGGCGGCTTCGCCCATCATCTGTTCGTCGATGGTCGTGCGGCCCGCCGTGTCGAGGATCAGGACGTCATAGCCGCCAAGCTTTGCAGCCTGTACGGCGCGCCGGGCAATGTCAGCTGGCAACTGGCCCTCGATGATGGGCAGGGACGTGACATTGTCGCCGCACTGGTCGGCAAGGATCGCAAGCTGCTGCATGGCGGCGGGGCGACGCACGTCGAGCGAGGCGAGGAGGACTTTCTTGCGCTGCTTCTCGGCAAGACGCTTGGCAATCTTGGCCGTCGTCGTCGTTTTACCGGAGCCCTGCAGGCCGGCCATCATCATCACCGCCGGCGGGCTGTCGATGCGCAGGCCGCGGTCCGGTTCGCTGCCGCCCAGCATCTCGACCAGGCCGTCATAGACGATCTTGACCACTTGCTGGCCGGGCTTCACCGAACGGACGACTTCCTCGCCAACGGCGCGGGCGCGCACACTGTCGATGAAATCCTTGACCACCGGCAGGGCAACGTCGGCTTCCAGCAGGGCCACGCGGATTTCGCGCAGGGCGGCGTTCACGTCCTTTTCGGACAGCGCGCCGCGGCCGGTCAGGCCGTCAAATATTCCGCCGAGGCGTTCGCTCAATGCGTCGAACATGGGCCACTCCTTTGCCATTTGCCTGTAAGCCAGACATGGGCGCTCAAATGCACCGCACAATGCATGAAGCCCCGCTGAGCGAATCTTCGCCGGGCGGGGGGCCTCGCTGACCTCAAGTGTCAGTCAAAGCGCGCTTTTCATGTTTGCGCGAATGTTAGCGCGCCTAAAGCATGGGGGGGCCGTGAGGTCAAGCCAACTGCATCTCGGCGACACGGTCCTTGAGCAGGTCGATTGCCACGCGGATTTCGGAATCGACAAGCGACAGAATGGCGAGATCGGCCCAGGAGCCGTCGGCGAGACGCATGTAACGGCGCAGGACACCTTCCCTGCGCGCGCCGAGACGCTCCAGCGAGCTGATGGCCCGCTCGTTGGCAGCCGCGATCGGGAATTCGATACGCCGCATGCGCGCGCCGAACGCCCGTCCGATCATTGCCATCTGCGTCGCCACAGGCACGGCCGTGCCCCGCATTTCGGGCGGGTGCCAGACGTAGCCGATCCCGACGCGGCGATGGGTTCGCGACACATCGAGATAGGCGATCACACCCGCAAATGCGCCGTCGGCCTGGCGCGTAATCGAAAAAGGGATGATGCTGCCCTTCGCCTTCATCGCCAGCATCAAGTCGAAATAGGCATGGAAATTCGTTCCGGAGGGAATGACCGGCAACCATTCCCACATGGCCGATATCGCGCCTGATCCGCCGAGCCGAGCCCTGTCGGACTCTTCCAGAAGGTCGAGCCTCACGACATCATTGTGCAAACCTGGTTCGTCGAGCCGCATGCCCCAGCGTCGCACGGTTCGCAACGGACACAAAGGTGCCGGGACAAGTAAATCCGCATTCCTGTTGGGAACCTGCTCTCAATTAAGTTCCATTTTCAGATGCGCTAGTCGCGCAGCGCAGGGAAAAGACGCTCGGACAAGTAGGTGAATTCCAAAGCGGAACGCTTGGCGCGTTCTGTCTGGTTCGCCGCCGCCGAATGCCCGCCATCCACGTTCTCGTAATAGAGGAAGGGAAGGCCTGCGTCCTCGAACAGTTTGGCCATCTTGCGGGCATGGCCGGGATGCACCCGGTCATCCTTGGTCGATGTCACGAAGAAGGGGACCGGATAGGGCGTCGACGCGTCGAAGTTCTGGTAGGGCGAGATCGTCTCGAGAAAGGCACGCTCCTCGGGCACGTCCGGCGAGCCGTACTCGTCAACCCACGAAGCCCCCGCGAGCAGCATATGGTAACGCAGCATGTCGAGCAGTGGCACCTGGACAACGACAGCGTTCCAGAGGTCCGGGCGCTGGTTCAGCATGACTCCCATCAACAGGCCGCCATTCGAACCGCCCTCGATGCCGAGATGCGCCGGCGTCGTCACCTTGCGCGCGACCAGGTCTTCGCCGACCGCGATAAAGTCGTCATAGACGCGCTGGCGGTGCAACTTCAGGCCTGCCTGGTGCCATTGCGGACCAAATTCACCGCCGCCCCGGATATTGGCCAGCGCATAGGCGCCGCCCTGTTCCAGCCAGAGCCGCCCGAGCACCGGGCTGTAGGACGGGTTCATCGATACCTGGAACCCGCCATAGCCGTACAGCAGGGTCGGTGTCGTACCGTCGAACGGGATGTCGCTGCGATGCACGAGGAAGTACGGGACTTTCGTGCCGTCCTTCGACGTCGCGAAGAACTGCTCGACGGTGAGGCCGGTCGTGTCGAACTTGGCCGGCAGGCTCTTGAGGGTCGAGACCTCGCCCGTCGCGATATCGTAATTGAGGAGCGAATCCGGCGTGAGGAAATCCTCGTAGTTCAGGAACACGGTGGTTTCGTGCTCATCGGAAAAGGCGATGCCGGCCTGGCCGGTGCCGGGAAGGGTGATCGCCGCAGTCGTCCAGCCGTCTGCGCCGGGCTCGAGGCGCAGCACCTTGCCGACAACATTATCGCTGATCGAGAGGAGCGCAGCGCCCCTGGCGATGGCCACGCCGTTGACGGCCTGCGTCGCTGTCGGGCGGAACACAAGGCTGACCGGCGGCAAAGTGCGCGTCTCCAGGAAGGTCTCGACGTCAAACGCGACGAGGTCGCCCGACTTGAACGCCGCGTTCTGGCCTTCCGGCGCCCAGTCCTCTTCCAGCGAGAGCAGGAAATGGCCCTTGTAGATGCCGTTCGGCGAGGATTTCGACGGAATCGGCCAGCGCACGGGCGCGGTCTCGCCATCCGGGAGCCACCAGTAGGACCGTGTAAAGAAGGTCTCGGACGTCACGCCGCCCTGCAGCACGCGCCCGTCTTCGAGCTCGATCGTCATCGGCCAGACGCCGACATCGGTCTCCTTGCCGCGCAGCACTTCGGTGGCCGCGTCCAGCGGCGTGCCGCGGGTCCACCGCTTGATGATGAAGGGATAGCCCGATTGCGTCACCGTACCGGCGCCCCAGTCGGAGGCGATCAGCAGCGTATCGGCATCAACCCAGGCCGCGCCCTGCTTGGCTTCCGGCGTCTCGAACCCCTCTTCGACGAAGGCTTTCGTTCCCAGGTCGAATTCGCGCGTGATCACGGCGTCCTTGCCGCCATCCGACAGCGACACGATGCAATGGCGTGCCGGCGCATCCAGCGTGCGCAGGCAGTCGGCGCCCTTGTAGACCCAGTTCTTGCCTTCGTCGGCGGCCAGCCTGTCGAAATCCACCACGGTTTCCCAGTCGGGCGCGTCAGTCGCGTAGCTCTCGAGACTGGCGCGGCGCCACAGGCCGCGGACGTTCACGTCATCCTGCCAGAAATTGTAGACCATGCCGTCGCGCACCGTGCCGTAGGGAATGCGCTCCTTCGAGTTCAGGGCGTCGAGGGCGGCCGCCTCGAAACCGGCATAGCGCGGATCGGCCTGCAGCACGGCAAGGCTGCGGCTGTTCTGGCGGCGCACCCAGGCGAGCGCTTTTTCGCCCTCCACCTCTTCCAGCCACAGGTTCGGGTCCGTTTCAGTCACTTCAGCAGTGGGTACAGGCATTTCGGGCACGAGGGCCTCCGTGTTGGACGATTGGGCGCAGGCCGTAAGCACAAGCAGGCAAAGCGGGGCAAAGGCGGCGGGCCCAGTCTCTCCGGGATTGTCAGGTTTGTCGGCCTCCGCCAGAATTGACTCGCCGACTGGCATGGCTGACCGACATAGTCCCGGATGAATACCAAGGCAATTATCAGGGGATGCAAATGAGCGACACGAACCGCAAGGCCGGGGGATCCCGGCGCGACCTCCTGATCGGCGCAGGCGCCGGGCTCGCTGGCATCGCTGTTGCCGCCTGTTCGAAGCCTGATGAGGCAGTGAACATTCCGGGTGGACCATCGCCGGACAAGATTGCCGCCAGCGAGGACTTGTTCGGCGTCACCTACACGGATTCCGAACGCGCCCAGATGGCGGCCGAACTCGACAGGCGCCTCGAAATGCTTGCCCAGCTGCGCAGCGTCGACAAGCCCAACAGCCTGGCGCCAGCCACCGTCTTTGACCCACGCCTGCCCGGTGTCGATTATCAAATCCCGGCCGAAACACGTGTCCGGGTGTCGCCGTTCCAGCTCGGTGCCAAACCGGGCGAAATCGACGTCGCCTTTGCCTCCATCCGTCAACTGGGCACCTGGCTGCGCGCCGGCACCATCACCAGCCGGGCCATCACGGACATCTACCTCCGGCGCATCGAATCCTATGCGCCAAAGCTGGAATGTTTCGTCACCGTCATGGCCGAACGCGCCCGCGCAGAAGCCGACGCCATAGACGCCGAGATCGCGGCCGGCACGGTTCGTGGTCCGCTGCACGGCATCCCGTATGCGGTGAAAGACCTGTTCGATGCCGAAGGCGCGCCGACCACCTGGGGCGCCAGCCCGTACAAGGACCAGCAGCCGAATGGCGACAGCGCGATTGTCCGCCGGCTGAAAGCGGCAGGTGCTGTCCTGCTCGGAAAGACCACGTGCGGCGCGCTCGCCTATGGCGACATCTGGTTCGGCGGCGTGACCCGCAATCCGTTCGATCCGCGTGAAGGCTCCTCCGGGTCGAGCGCCGGGTCGGCCAGCGCAACGGCGGCCGGCCTGTGCGCCTTTGCCATCGGCACCGAAACGCTCGGATCACTGGTCTCTCCCGCAATGCGCTGCGGCACGACCGCGATCCGTCCCACGTTCGGGCGGGTCAGCCGCGCCGGCGGTATGGCGCTCTGCTGGTCACTCGACAAGACCGGCCCGATGGGGCGCAGCGTCGAGGATTGCGCCCTCGTCCTGGAAGCCATCAATGGCTACGACCCGGCCGATGCGGGCTCGATCGACGCCGGCTTCGCCTATGACCACGCCCTGCCGCTCGCCGACATCCGGCTCGGTGTCGATCCGGCCTGGATGGACGTGGCAACCGCAACCGAGCGCGCCGCCATCGAAGCGGCCCGCGGGCTAGGCGCACAGCTCGTCGACTTCCGGCGGCCCGACCTCGAGTCCGGGCCACTTTCGCTGCAACTCTTTGCCGAGGCCGCTGCGGCGTTTGAGGACCTGACCCTGTCCAATCGTGATGACGAACTCAAATGGCAGGACGATGTGGCCTGGCCGAATACGTTCCGCGCCGCCCGCTTCATCAGCGCGATCGACCTGATCCAGGTTGACCGCCTGCGCCGCAAATGGATGCAGGCGATGCACACGGCGTTCGAGGGAGTCGATGTCGTGATCGGGCCGAGCTTTACCAGCGGCATGCTGACGCCGACAAATTTCACCGGTCACCCCTGCCTCGTCATGCGCTGCGGTTTCGACGAGACGCGCCCGCGGACACTGTTCGATGCCGATGCCAATCCCGAGGCGCCGACCGCCCGCACGCCGGTCGCCATTTCACTGTGGTCGCCGCTGTTCCGGGAAGGCCCGATGCTGACGCTCGGCCGCGCGCTGGAGGCGCGTCTGGATGTGGCGAAGGTCCAGCCGGCACTCTAGGGCTGCGAGGACTCGACCCAGCGCCCGAGCCGCTCGAACGTCACCCGCTCGACCAGCAGGGCGCGGCTTTTCTCCGGCACGACCGGACGAATGCCGAGATAGTCGACACCCTGTTCGCCAATCGCGATCGGCACGTCATAGTCGAAGCTGAAATCCGTAAACACCGGCTGAAGGTCGAATATCTGCCAGCCGGATTCACCCACCCTGCCAGCGGAGTAATTGACCGCTGCCTGCATTGCGCCGCGGTCATCGGCCGGGCGCATCCGGACCGTGACCCGGATTGTCATGCTGGAAAACTGGGTCTCGAGGTCGCCAGCGAGACGGAAGTGCGGCCCGAGTTCCGGCTGGTCACGCAAGACCCCCGCGGCCGCCTCGACGAAGAGCAGCTTCTTGCCGCCATCACCTTCGACAAGTTCAGTCTTCGCATTGCCGCCAGCGAAGACCTTGTGGAGGTAGTTTCCCTGCACCACGATCTTGTCGTAGTGCGTGCCGTCTCCAGCGACAGGCCCGGTCGGCAGGGCGCCGATGCCGGGCCGGATCGCCAGGAACACCATCAGCGCAGCCAGCACCAATGCGGACGCAAAGAAAAAGCGGTCTCGCAATTGAACATCCTTCCAGCCGGGGCCGACGCGCGAAGCGCTAGCCATTCAATGCATCTGCTGATAGCAGGAGCGCGAACGGTTTGGCGAGGCGAATGCGACGCCTGCAGTGCTTTTTAGGGACCCGTCGTCATGTCGAAGCCAGCTCTCCTGCGAAGAGCGAAGGAAGCGCGCCATTGGCTGATGGACGCCTGTTTCCCGCTATGGGCCGAACGCGGCGTCGGCCCCGGTGGCCTGTTTCGCGAGACCCTCAACCTTGACCATACGCCCGCCGACACCGACACCACGCGCGTCCGCGTTCAGGCCCGTCAGACCTACGTATTCACCGAGGCGCTGCGGCTCGGCTGGCGACCGGACATGGCGCGCGACCGGATAGAACTTGGCCTTGGTGTCCTCACCGGCCTGGCCCGCCGGCCCGACGGCCTGGTTGGCCGGACACTGCGGGCCGACGGAACCGGCTGGGCGGACGACACCGCAGACCTCTACGATATCGCGTTCACGCTGCTCGCCCTCGCCGAGGCCGGCGCGGCACTCGGCGGAACCGGCGCAGTCCGGGCGAGTGCCAATGCACTGCTGGATTCTGTCGACCGCCAGATGCGCGACCGGACGAATGGCGGGTACGCCGAGACCCTGCCACCGCCACCCATGCGCCTGCAGAACCCGCACATGCACCTGCTGGAAGCCTGCCTGGCACTCCACCGCGCAGACCCGGACACACCCTATCTCGCCCGTGCGGGCGAGATCATCAGCCTGTTCGAGACACGCTTCACCGCCGGGCCCGGCGGCCTTCTGGGCGAGCGCTTCACCACAGGGTGGCAGGAGCCCACCGGGCGCGATGCCGAAATCGTCGAACCCGGCCATCAGTTCGAATGGGTCTGGCTGCTGCATACGTACGCCGCCGCCGCCGGCCTGCCTGTGCCTGATGCGGCAACGCGGCTGTATACATTCGGCATTTCCTCGCTCGACCAGGATGGCCGGGCCTGTCAGGAGGTCACGCGCGGTGCCACGGCCGAGGACGGCTCGCGCCGCACCTGGCCCCAGACCGAGGCGCTCAAGGCCCATCTGGCGATGTTCGAATCCACGCGTGACGACCGCTTCGCAGACGCCGCGTGCCAAAGCTTCGATGTCCTCATGGACGAGTTCCTGACCCCCGATGGCGGCTGGATCGACCATTACAGCGCCAAGGGCGAAGTGCTGGTGCGCGACATGCCCGCGTCGACCGGATACCATGTCGTGCTGGCCTTCTCCGAACTGATGCGCATCATGCGCGCTTGAATCTTGCCGCTTAAACCCCGAAAAGACCGCCAGTTGCCTTTCGTGGCGCCGAATTGAAGAGAGCCCTCCGATGACAAAACTTGCCCTCGTCCGCCACGGCCAATCGGCCTGGAACCTCGAAAACCGTTTCACTGGCTGGTGGGACGCTGACCTGACCGAGAAGGGCGAAGCCGAAGCGCGCCACTCCGGCCAGATGCTGAAGGATGTCGATGCAGATTTCCGGATGGCTTTCACCAGCCTGCAGACCCGCGCCATTCGCACGCTGTGGATGGCGCTGACGGAAATGAACCGTGTCTGGCTGCCCGTCGAAAAGAGCTGGCGCCTGAACGAACGGCATTATGGCGGCCTGACCGGGCTCGACAAGGCGGAGACCGCCGTGAAGCATGGTGCCGAACAGGTACATATCTGGCGTCGGTCCTACGACATTCCCCCACCGCCGATCGAAGCCGGCAATCCGTTCGATCCGGCGCAGGATCCACGCTATCGCGGTATCGACGTGCCGGCGACAGAGAGCCTGAAGAACACGCTGGAGCGCGTATTGCCGTACTGGACCAGCGATATCACGCCAGTCCTGGCCGCCGGCACCGATACCGTGATCGCCGCCCACGGCAATTCACTGCGCGCGCTGGTCAAGCATCTCTTCAATGTGCCGGATGAGTCCATTACCGGGATCGAGATTCCGACCGGCAACCCGCTCCTGATCGACCTCGACGCCAACCTGAAGCCGACCAAAGTTCGGTATTTGGATTCAGCGCGCAGCGCTTCGCTTCCGGACCTGCCATGACATACCGGATCACCCGCCGCCGCGATCGGCGGATGATGGGACGCGCCTTTGCGCTCGCCCGGCTGAACCAGGGCCTGACCGGCGAGAACCCGTCCGTCGGCTGCGTCATCCTGGACCGCGACGGCCACCCGGTCGGTGAAGGGGTGACAGCCCTTGGCGGGCGCCCCCATGCCGAAGAGATTGCGCTGGATGAAGCCGGCGAAGCCGCGCGCGGCGGCACTGCCTATGTCACCCTCGAACCCTGCCGGGAGCGCTCCAACGGGTCGCCCTCCTGCTCGGCCCGGCTGAAAGAAGCCGGCCTCGCCCGGGTTGTCTGCGCCATCCGTGATCCGCACCCGCTCGCCGATGGCGGGGTCACCGCCCTGCGGCTGGCCGGTATCCGCGTGGACATCGGCCTTGGCCGACACACGGCAGCGGGCCTTTATGACAGGTTTTTCCGGTCGATCGGCTGAGTCCGGCCGTCAGGCACCAAACGGCCCGGCATGGGCCGCGACTTTCTCGTAGAGCGCCAGTGAATCGCGCTGGAACACCGTCTTGGTGAATTGCGCCTCGTAGGAGGCACGCCCGCCTGCGACCAGTTTTGCCGCCAGCGCCTTGTCAGTGGTCACCTTGCGCAACGCATCGGCCAGCGCATCGACATCATTCTTGGGCACGAGCAGGCCGTTGACACCGTCCTTGACATAGGCCGCCGGCCCGACCGCGTCGGCCGCAACCAGCGGGCGCGAGGCGGCCCAGGCATCGACCGTGACCGTCCCGAATGGTTCGTAGCGCGACGGGAAGGCCACGACATCGCACGCAGCAAGCAACGCGCCGCGGTCGTTGCGCCAGCCCAGGAAGCGCACCCGGTCGTCGAGACCAAGCCGGGCGCAATGTGCTTTCAGCTCTGCCTCGATCGGCCCCTCGCCCGCAATCCACACATACAGCCCGTCAATCTTCGCTGTCGCGTCAAGCAGCGTGTCGAGGCCCTTTTTTTCATGCAAGCGGGCCAGTGCAAGCGCAACGGGCGCATCGTCCGGCGTCGACAGGGCCGCACGGCTGGCAGGTGCCTCGCCGGTGAAGTCTGCATAGGTGTGCACGATAACCGAGCGATCCTCGCTGACGCCCTGCTCCCTGATGTGGCGCAGCAGGTCGATGGTCAGGCCGACATGCCACTCGCAATTGGCAAAGCGCGACAGTTTGTAATAGCCGCCATACCAGGCAATCGAGCGGGCACGGTACTGCTTCGGAGCGAACTGTCCGGCGCGGCCCATCCAGTATTCGATGACATCCGGCTGGAACTGCTTGATCGCCTCTGCCAGCGTGCGCCGCGTCGGGAAGGGCCAGCTGTTGTTGAATGGTGCGACATCGACGCCAATTCCGGCTTCACGAAATTTCTGCACACGGAAGGCATTGTCCGGCCGCGTCACGACGTGCTGCTCCACGCCGGCCTCGGCCAGCGCCAGCACGGACTCCAGCATGATGTTCTCGGCTCCGCCCTCGGCCGCACCGGCCATCACATGCATTGCGCGCATTGTCTGCGTCCTTCTGTCTTTCGGCCCGCCCCGGCCGCTGTCCCCGCTGCGCATAGCGATTCTCGGCCCCTGCGGCAAACGCTGCTTGGCAGTTGCAGGCTAAGTCCCTAGACAAGGGCCAAGCCAACATGAGTATCCTGATGACTGATTATCGCCTGTTCGGGGCAGACACCTCTCCCTATTCTCTCAAGGTCCGCTCGTTCCTGCGGTACAAGGGCGTCGGGTTTGAATGGATCCCGCGCTCGCGCAACAACGAGCCTGACTTCCAGGCCAATGCCCAGACACTGGCGACCGTTCCACTGCTCGTGTCGCCGCAGCGGCCCGTCAGCCAGGACTCGACCGCCATCCTGTCGGCGCTCGAGGCCGACCATCCGGAACCATCGACCGTGCCGGACGACGCCGCCTGCGCGGCGCTGGCCCTGGTGCTCGAGGACTATGGCGACGAATGGCTGAACAAGTGCATGTTCCAGCAGCGTTGGGGCCAGTCACCGGATCGCGAGGCGGCCGCCCTGCGCGTCCTCACACAACTCTATGACGGCAAGCCGCCACGGGCCCGCAAGGCGCCGCAAAAGCAGATCGCCGAGCGCATGGCCGCGCGGTTGCCGCTGGTTGGCGCCGGTGCCGAGAATTCCGAAACGCTGGAATCCTCCTACCGGCGGTTTGCCTTGCGCCTGAACACGCACCTGCAAGACCACCTGTTCATCTTCGGCGGCCGCCCTTCGGTAGCCGATTTCTCGATTGCCGCGCAGTTCCAGCAGATGCTGCTCGACCCGACACCCAGCGTGTGGCTGAACGACCGGGCGCCTTTCGTCACCGCCTGGTGCGAACACATGGAAGACCCGAAAGCCGGTGGCCCGTTCGAAGACCTCGCTGCGCTGGAATCCACCCTTGTGCCGCTCTTCGATGGCGAACTTGCGGTGACCTACCTGCCCTGGGCGAGTGCCAATGCGGCGAGCGCCTCGCGCAACCGCAAACGCTTCTCGGCAACCCTGGCCGACGGCCTGTTCGAACAGGCGACCCAGCGCTATGCGGCTCGGTCGTTCGAGGCCGTGCGGAAAGCCGTCAGCGAGATGAAGGACAACACGCCGCTCCAGGAGTTCCTCGAGAGCGCGAGCGCCAATAAATACATCGGCTGACACGCCGACGAACAGGGGGCAGGATTGAGAGTACTGGTTCTCGGCGCATACGGGCTGATCGGTACCGCTATTACACAAACCCTGCTGGCGCATGGACACCAGGTGACCGGTCTTGGCCGGTCCGCCTCGAAAGGCCTGATTGTCGCACCTGATGCCGACTGGGTCACAGCCGACATCTCGACCCTCACCTCTGCCGACAAGTGGATGCCGCTGCTGGAAGGCGTTGATGCGATCGTCAACGCGGCCGGCCTTTTGCAGAATGGCCTGCGCGACCAGGTGGCCCTGGTGCAGCGTGATGCGATCAAGGCCCTGATCGCGGCGTGCGAGGTATCCGGGGCAAGGGCCTTCGTCCAGATTTCAGCGCCCGGCGCGACCGTCACGTCAGATACCGAATTCTTCCGGACAAAGGCCGAAGCGGATGAGGCGCTGAAAGCAAGCGGGCTCGACTGGACCATCCTGCGGCCGGGGCTCGTCCTGTCGCCCCATGCCTATGGCGGCACCAGCCTGATCCGCCGCCTCGCAGCGATGCCCGCAATCCAGGTCGTCACACTGGGGCAGGCAAGGATCCAGACTGTCCATGTCGGGGACGTCGCCAATGCCGTTCTCCACGCCCTTGAACACTCCCTTTCCGGCGTTGATGCGGCGCTGGTCGAGGAGGCACCGCATACGCTGACCGCGCTGACTCTCTCTGTCCGGAAATGGCTCGGCTTCCGGCCGCCTCTTGTCACGGTATCTGTCCCGCTGGGCCTTGGCCGGGTGGTGGCCCTGTTCGCGGACGCCGCCAGCTATCTCGGCTGGCGCTCATCCCTGCGCACCACATCCCTGCGGGTGCTCGCCACCGATGTGCTCGGCGATGCCGCGGCATGGCCGGCACTAAGCGGCCAGACGATGCGGACACTGGACGAGAGCCTGCGTGACCTTCCGTCGACGCTTCAGGAACGCATTCACGCCCGCGCCATGTTCTGGTTTCCGTTCCTGCTGATCACTTTGTCGCTGTTCTGGATCGCGTCCGGCACGATCGGCCTCCTGCGCCAGGACGCAGCGCTTGGCCTGATCGCGGGTGCCGTACCGGCGCCTTTCGTCAAACTGGCTGTTCTTTCCGGCGGCGTACTTGATATCCTCATCGGGCTGGGCCTCCTCGTCCGCCCTCTTGTGCGCCTCGCCTGCCTCGCGGCCATCCTGCTCAGCCTCGCCTACCTGGTCGGTGCCGCCATCTTCGTGCCATGGCTCTGGGCCGACCCGCTTGGCCCGATGGTGAAAGTGATCCCTGGAATTGCGCTCGCCGTCATTGTCGGCGCACTGGCCGAGTCGCGCTGATGGACTGGATCCCCCTCCTGCGCTGGGCACACATTCTCGGTGCAGCCGTCATTCTTGGCACGGGGGCCGGCATCGCCTTCTTCATGGTCATGGCGCACAGGACACGCGACGCGCGCCTGATCGCGCACACCGCCGCCATCGTGGTTCTGGCCGACTGGCTCTTTACGGCATCTGCCGTGATCGCCCAGCCCGTCACAGGCGTCCTTCTGGCGCGCGCCATAGGCTGGCCGCTGACCGAAGGATGGCTGGTTGCCTCGCTCGCGCTGTACGTCTTGATCGGCCTGTTCTGGTTACCGGTGGTCTGGATACAACACCAGATGCGCAACCTCGCCCGCGCCGCGGTACAGGCTGGCCAGCCGCTGCCCGAGCGCTATTTCCGCCTGTACCGGATATGGTTTGCCTGCGGGTTTCCGGCGTTCTTCGCGGCGCTCGCGATCGTCTGGTTGATGGTGACGCGCCCCGTTTTCGGCTGATACCAGTCCGTGACGAAAAACGGCGCGCCCCATGGGGACGCGCCGCTCTGTCATGTCAGGCCAAAGGCTCAGGCCGCGTTGCCCGCAGCCTTCTTGCCGATCAGTTTGGGCTTCGACGCTTCCGTGTCTGCGCCGATCTCGATCTTCCGGGGCTTCTTCTCTTCCGGCAGCTCGCGCACCAGGTCGACGCGCAGCACGCCGTGGTCGAGATTGGCACCGGTCACGATCACGTGATCGGCTAGCTGGAAGCGGCGGATGAAGCTGCGCTGGGCAATGCCGCGATGCAGGTATTCACGACCGTCGCCGTCTTCGTTTTCGCCTTTCTTGCCGGCAATTGTCAGCTGGCCTTCCTTGGTCTCGATGTCGAGATCGTCTTCGGTAAAGCCCGCGACTGCGATCTCGATCGCGAACGCATTCTCGCCGGAGCGTTCAATATTGTAGGGGGGATATCCCTGGGTCCCGTCGAGACGGGACGCCGTGTCGATCATCGTGGCCATGCGGTCAAAGCCAACCATCGTGCGGTAGAGAGGGGTTAGATCGATATTGCTCATGGAAACAGTCCTCTTGATTTGAAGCAACTGTGAGCGGCCCATAGCAACCGGGCGGCTCGGTTTCGGTTCGGAAACCGCGATTTTCCAGCCCGGTATCGGCACTGGTACGGCTTCCGGCCACGACCCGGTATCGGCACCGTGACAAGTGCTATGTGGGTAGCGTAAAGGGGTGTTCAAGATGTGGAACGAGGAGAAGGCGCGATGAAGAATATCCTTATGGCCGGGGCCGCAATGGCCTTGCTGGCTGCCTGCGGACCGAAAAGCACGCCCGCCGAAAGCCCCGCCGCGCCTGCTGCAGCCGCACCTGAAGCCGCTGCCGAACTCACGCCGCTGGAAGCTGCAATCAACAATGATGCGCGTTCGGACGAGGAGAAGGCCCGGGACGCCTGGCGCCACCCTGCTGAAACGCTCGCCTTCTTCGGTATCGAACCGGACGACACGGTCATCGAAATCTGGCCGGGCGGCGGCTGGTACACCAATATCCTCGCACCCTACCTGGCGGCTGGCGGCGGCAAGCTGATCGCCGCGGGGTTTGACCCTGCAGCCGCGCCTGATGAAGCGCGCCGCCAGCGCACCGAAGAGCGCCTCGCCGAATTCAAGGCGAACTATGCCGACCCGAAATTCGGCACCATCGAATACACGGTCTTTTCCGGCATCAGCGGCCCGTTGACCGAACCGGGCACCGTTGATGCGATCCTGACCTTCCGGAACGTCCACAACTGGATGGCCGGCAGCTTCACGGAGAAATTCTTCACTGATGCCTATGCCGCGCTGAAGCCCGGCGGCGTGCTCGGCGTTGTCGAACACCGCCTGCCGTCTACTGCAACCCAGGACCCGACCGGATCAACCGGATATGTGCACGAAGACTTCGTCAAGGCTCGCGCGATCGCAGCCGGCTTCGAATTTGTCGGCGCGAGCGACATCAACGCCAATCCCGCCGACACGGCTGACCACCCGTTCGGCGTCTGGACGCTGCCGCCAGTCAGCTCGAAAGCCGACCGCGACGGCAACACGCCGGACGATTTCGATCCGACGCGCTACACCGATATCGGCGAGAGCGACCGGATGACGCTGAAATTCGTCAAGCCGGACTGATACCGGCCCTGCCACCCCCTGTCCCCGGGGGGCGACACCCCTTTGCCACCCCTGGGACCCCCTTCGCATGACCCTCCAGACCCTCTTCCCAACTCTCGTCAAACACGCCCGCCTCGATGATGACGCGCTTCGCAAGGCGCTGGAAAAGGCGTGTTGGGTCCTCGAGGACGAAGACGAGGCCGGCAATGACTGGTGTGATGCGGAAGGCTATGACGGTTACACGTCCTATGCCTCGCTCGACGACCTGCCGCAGCGCTTCCCGGAATTTGCCGACCTGAAGACCCGTCTCGATGCAGCGGCTGCCGGCTTTGCCCGCGACCTGCACTGGGACATGCGGGATCACGCCCTGGAACTCGACGCCATCTGGGTCAACATCCTCGGTGAAAGCGGCACGCATTCCGGCCATGTCCACCCGGGCAGCGTGATATCAGGCACGCTCTATGTCAGCATTCCCGAAGGCGCGGGCCAGCTGAAATTCGAGGATCCACGCCTGACCGCAATGATGGCTGCACCGCAACCGGAAGACGATGCGCCTGAAACCGCGCGCCGGTTTGTCTATGTCACACCGGAAGATGGCCTGATCCTTCTCTGGGAGAGCTGGCTGCGCCATGAAGTGATGGCAAACCGGTCCGAAACCCCGCGGATTTCGATCAGTTTCAATTACGCGCTGACGCGAAAATAGCCCGCCAGCATCGTTTTCCGGAGTTGCCCAGCATGATCATCGTCATCGGCAGCGTCGTGACCACGCCCGACTCGCACGCGGATATCCTCGCCCTCAGCCTTGAACACGTCGCCCGGTCACGCGCCGAGCCCGGATGCATCGCGCACAATGTGCACCAGGACTGCGAGACCCCCGCGCGGCTGGTGTTCGTGGAATATTGGTCTGACATGGCTGCCCTTCACGCCCACTTCGCCGTTCCGGCCAGCGGTGAATTCATCCGAGCAATCCGCGAATTGTCTCCCGCGCCAACCGGGATGAAGATATTCGACGCAACAGAAAGGCAGGGCAAGTAGAGGCGCGCGTCACCGACACGGACTTGACCTGAAGGCCGCGACAGGCCATCGCCTCGCCAGCAAATCCAATCCTCCCAGCTTTCAAAAGCGAGCCCGATCCATGGACCTCTCGAAGATAACAACCGGCCAGAACCCCCCTGACGATCTCAACGTATTGATCGAGGTGCCGCTGGGCGGCGACCCGATCAAATACGAGATCGACAAGGCATCAGGCGCCATGTTCGTTGATCGCTACCTCTACACCGAGATGCGCTATCCCTGTAATTACGGTTTCGTGCCGCACACCCTCAGCCTGGATGGAGACCCGATCGACGTCATGGTCGTTGGCAACCGTCCGCTGGTGCCCGGCAGTGTCGTGCGCGCGCGCCCCGTCGGTGTCCTGATGATGACCGACGACAAGGGACCGGACGAAAAGATCCTCGCCGTTCCACACGGTGCCCTGACCAGCTATTACGACAAGATCGCGACGTATCACGACCTGCCGCAGACGCTGATCGACAAGACTGCGCACTTCTTCGAGCACTACAAGGATCTCGAAAAGGGCAAGTGGACGCGGATCGAAGGCTGGTATGGCATCGAAAAGGCGCGCGAGCTGATTTCACTCGCCGTCAAACGCGGCAAAGAGTCTGACGATCAAGGCTGAGGGGCGCACTGGCGAGCCATGGATTTATCAGTCTGGCTTGCCCTGCTGGCCCTGTTCTTTGCCGGCGGGCTGACGCCTGGCCCTGCCGTCATGCTCGTGATGAGCACGTCCCTGCGGTATAATGCCCGGATCGCGCTGATACCCGCCGTCGGAATTTCGGCAGCCAACCTGGTCTGGATGACGCTCGCGGCTTCGGGGATCGCCACCTTTGCGGCCAGCCTGCCGGTTGTCCTGACCGGCCTCAAGATCGCCGGCCTGCTGTTCATCGCATGGCTCGCCTGGTCCATGGCCAGCACCGACCCGGCCCAGCCCCGGGCCAGCGCCGCCCTCGCCCCGTTGCGCACGGCCCTGTTCGGGCGCGGTGTTGGCCTGCAGCTGCTCAATCCCAATGCGCTCGTATTCTTCGGCCTTCTGCTGCCGAGCTATTTCGACGCCGCCCGCCCCGTCATTCCCCAGGCCGCCATCATCATGGGAACCGTCACGATGACCGAAATGCTGGGACTGACGGTTTACGCGTGGGCTGCCGACACGATGAACCGGCGCTTCCAGAATCCGGATTTCGCCCGCTGGTTCAACCGGTTCGCAGCGGCTGCCATGCTGGCGTCCGCGCTGTTCGCCGCGTTCCTGACGACGGCTAGGTAGTCGAAATCACCTCGAACCGGCCGGTCGTCGCATTCCGCCAGTGCAGCTCTCCATGCATGATGGCAAACCAGGCCCCATGCAGGTTGAGCGTGCCCTGTTCGACCCGCCGGGCGACGAACGGGAACGTCATGAGATTCTTGAGCGATACTTCAATGCCCTCAAGCTCGAGCGCGAAATGAGGATTGACCGATCCGCTCGCCACGACCTTGTCGCGCGCCTCGTCCAGCAGGCTGACCCACGGCGTCACGAACTCACCTATGGCAGGGTTACCCTCGCTGGCGAGCGAGGCCACGATGCCGCCGCATCCGCCATGCCCCATAACGACGATATGCTCGACCTCCAGAATGTTCACCGCGTATTCCAGCCCGGAGCTGACACCGTGAAGGCCGCCGTTCGGCTGGTAGGGCGGAACAAGATTGGCGACGTTGCGCATGACGAACAGCTGCCCCGGCGCCGCATCGAATATGTCTGATGGTTCGGCCCGGCTGTCGGCACAGGCAATAAGCATGATATTGGGTGACTGGCCGTGGCCGAGCTGGCGATAAAGGCTTGCCTGCTCGGCATAAACGCCCGCCCGGAAACGGCGGTAGCCCGAAATCAGGTCATCAATCGAATTCATGTGCCGCTCCCTGCGTCATCGCGGTCGGACTAGAGCATATTGCATATACAGAAAGCCAAATCGGGACAAATTATTAGCGATATGCGTATAATGCCAATCTAGGCGTCGAACCCATGCGGCGGATCGCCTCTTCAGGAGAGATACATGTCAACGACAACCGAAGGCACCAAACCTTCCCGCAAAGGCCCCACTCGAAGCGAAGCGTCCAAGGCTGCGATCCTTGAAGCGACGCGCGTGGAAATGGCCGAAACGGGCTGGCGCGGGTTCAGCGTTGACAGCGTTGCCAAGCGGGCCAGTGCCTCCAAGCAGACAATTTACCGGTGGTGGCCGTCGATCGGCGCCATGTGCGTGGATGCGGCGCTCGCGCTGATTCCCGACAGTCCCGATGGCGGGCGCGATCCGCAGGAGCGGATCACCGCGCTGATCGTGCCGCTGGAAGCCACGGCGCGGACCGGAAACGGGCATGCCGTGCTGCGCGTCGCATTGCTGGCAGCGGCTGACGACAAGGACGCCGGAGACCTCTGGCGGGCCTGGATCGGGCGCGATATCCGCCAACCGTTGCGGATGCTGCTTGCCGAGCTCGCCGGGAAGCGCGTCATTCGGCGCGATTTTGACCTGGACGAGGTCATTGAGCTGCTGCTCGGCCCGCTCTGGCATCGCCTGATGATCATGCGCGCACCGGTGCGCGAAGGCTTCTGCGCCGAGCAGGCAGGCAATTGCTTGCGGGTCTACGCGACGTTTTAGGGCCTGCGGGGCGGGATTCCTGCACGAATATTGCATCGTTCCGGGCTGACGCAGCCGGGGATGAACAAAAATGCCAACCGAACGGGTAACTTGGGTCGACCGCGCCAAGGGGATTGCCATTATCCTCATCCTGGCGTCCTACGGGGCAGCCAGCTATGCGCTCATGTCCGAGCCGACCGGCTGGATGGGGCTGCTCGCACGCGGGCTGGAGCCAGCGCTGATCCCGGCCATATTTCTCGTGGCAGGCCTGTTCCTGAGCCTGTCGCTCTTCGGTTCCTCGCGCACCTATATCGACCGGAAGCTGCTGCGCCTCGCCTATTTCTACCTCGTGTGGATGGTGCTGCAGACAGCGATCCTGGACGCTGACACGTTGATCAACAGCCCGTCGGAATTTGCAGGGCAACTGGTGTCGAACCTCGTCGATCCACCCGAAAGCCTGTCCCTGATCTACATGCTGGCAGTCTTCCACGCCGCCATGCGAATCCTCCGCTTCCTGCCGCCGCTGAAGGTGTTTGGGGTTGCCGCCATGATCCAGGTCCTGTTCTCGAGCGGATTCATCGTCAGCGGCTGGAATGTCACAAACCTGTTTGCCGAATGGTTTGTCTTCTTCTTTGCCGGGTTCGCTGCTGCGCCGCACATATTCGAATACGCGCAAAGAATGTCGGGGCAGGCGCGCACCCTGTGGCCCGTGCTCGCTGGCTGGGCAATGGTGAATGCCGCCTTCGTTGCCCTCAATATCCACCAATTGCCGATCATTGGGCTGGTGCTGGGCTTTTCGGGCGCGTTTGCCCTGGTCGCCACAGCAGTGGCGCTTGGCTCGACACCGGTTTCCGGGCCGGCCTCCTATCTCGGTCGTCAATTCCTGCCGATCTACCTCGTTTTCACCATTCCCATGACCTTGCTGCAGCGCGGGCTGGCGGCAACCGGGCTGGTCCCGGACGGCGGCCTGGCTGTGTTCCTGTCGGTGATGCTCGCCATGTGCCTCGCGCTGGCATTCCACGGCCTCGCCGTGCGCACGTGGCTGAACCTGCTATTCCAGCGCCCCGCGCCTTTCCGGCTGACACCGGCAAGAGCCGTCCAGTCCGGTCGCCTTCTGTCCTGAGTCCTACTTGCCGCGGCGCCAGACCATGAGCGGGTCGAACGCGCCCGTTTCGGCAGCCTTTTGCAGCTGGGCGATCTGTTCGGAGACGGCGTTGGTCGCGTGGCCCGCGCCCTGCGCACCGTAAAGGGCGTTGTCGAGACGGCAGATCTGCTCGAACAGCGCTTCCGACCGGGCGACCAGTTCAAGAAAACGCAGCGGCAGGCCCTTGTCGCGCTGGGCATCCGGGTCCAGCGGAGGATCGTCCCGGCGAATCCTGTACTTGCGCGCGGCCGCATCTTCACGCCGCATTTCGCCGTCACGAACTGCCTTTTGCATGACCAGCCAGCTCGCGGCCTGCATCAGGCGCGTCGTCAGCTCCATGCTCCAGGCTGAATAGGTCAGGCCCGCTTCGCGCGGCAGCGTACGGGAATGCTCGCGCCCGGGACCATCAAGATAGGACGCCGTCTCTTCAACCAGTGCCATGCCCTTGCCGAATACGGTGTCGAACAGTTTGCCACCGGTGAAACTACCGAGGGCGCCGACTTCGCTTTCGGGGGATTCACTCGCCGCCATGTCAAAACCCTTTGAACGCCAAATACCAATGTCCACACTAACTATACCACGGGTTTCCGGGGCCTTAACCTTTTCCGCCAAACAGAGCATCTGCTGCAGATTTCTGCGCCTGCTTGCGGGCAATTTCGGCCTCGCACGCGTCGATTTGCTGGCGTAACTGGTTGATGCGCTCGTGCAGGTCTTCAAGCGACATCTGGTCCAGGGTCTGACCGCGATCTGTCAGGATCGGCTCTTCTTCGAACATTCTGTGGCCTCGCTGCTTCCTGTGCCGGGCTTTCATAAAAACAGAAACGCGCGCTAGAAGCGACTCCAGACAGAGGTTTTTCCGAAGGATAAGCAGATGACGAAAATGATGAAGGCGGTGGTCGCCGAGGATGGCAAGCCGCTCAGCCTGCAGGATGTCGCCATTCCAGCGGTCGGACCGTCCGACGTCCTGGTCGAGGTGAAGGCCGCCGGGTTGAACCGGGCGGACCTGATCCAGCGCACCGGGGCCTATCCGCCGCCGCCGGGCGCGTCGCCGATCATGGGTCTCGAAGTCGCAGGCGTGGTCACGTCGGTCGGGGCGGACGTGTCCCGCTGGGCAGTTGGAGACCGTGTGTGCGCACTCCTCGCCGGCGGCGGCTATGCCGAATATGCGAGCGTTGATGAGGGCTCACTGCTGCCGGTCCCTGACGGTATGGACATGGTGGATGCCTGTTGCTTCCCGGAAGCCATGTTCACCGTCTGGGCAAATGTCTTTGACCGGGTCGGACTGAAAAGCGGCGAGGACTTCCTCTGCCATGGCGGCACCAGTGGCATCGGCGTGATGGCCATCCAGATGGCCAGGGTTGCAGGCGCCCGAACAATCCATGCAACGGCCGGAAGCGCGGAAAAATGCGCTCTGGCGACATCGCTCGGCGCTGATCGCGCGATCAACTATCGCGAGGAAGACTTCGAAGAGATCGTCCGCGCCGCTGGCGGCGCGCATGTCGTCCTCGACATGGTCGGCGGCGATTATGTCCAGAAGAATATCGGCGCGGCACGGGTGGACGGCCGCATCGTCAACATCGCCTACCAGAACGGGTTCCAGGTCAGTGTCAATTTCGCGCCGGTGCTGATGAAACGCCTGACGCTCGCCGCAACAACCCTGCGAGCCCGCCCTGTGGACGAAAAGCGCCGGATACGCGATGCCGTCGAAAAGGACTTCTGGCCACACGTCGTGTCGGGCCGGATCCGTCCGGTGCTGGACAGCCGGTTCGCGTTTGCTGACGCAGAAGGCGCGCAAGCCCACATGAAGGCCGGCGGACATTCCGGCAAGATCATTCTGGCGCGCTGAAAGCTGCACCTTTTCATTCCTGCGACAATGACTTATAAGGAATTCTAGGTTCCAAGCTTGCCTGAAACCCTGACCGCCCGGCACGTTGTGTCGGGCGGCTGCATTTCAGGCGCCAATGCCCCAAGGAGAATTCCATGCCCGAGATCCTGATGCCAAAGGCCACAGCGGTCTGGTTGCTCGACAATACGACCCTGACTTTCGGCCAGATTTCGGCCTTTTGCGGGCTGCACCATCTTGAGGTCAAAGGCATCGCCGATGGTGATGTCGCCGAAAACATGCGGGGCGTTGACCCGATCGCCGGTGGTATCCTGTCCCGCGAGGAAATCGCGCGCGGCGAGACCGATCCCGACTACGTGCTGAAGATGGCCGAATCCAAGATTGCCCACATTCCGCAGCCGCCCCGCAAGGGCAGCCGGTACACGCCGGTCATCCGGCGCCAGGACAAGCCGGATGCGGTTGCCTGGTTCATCCGCAACCACCCGGAAGTGTCCGATGCGCAGATCTCGAAGACGATCGGAACGACCAAGTCGACGATCAACAATGTGCGCGACAAGTCACATTGGAATTCGCAGAATATCCGCCCGGTCGACCCGGTGACACTGGGCCTGTGCTCGCAGATCGAACTTGACGACGTGATCGCAAGGGCAGCTGACAAGCGCCGGAAAATGGACGCTGAAAAGGCGGCGAACACCGAAGGCCCGGGCCTGCAGCCCGCTCAGGATGACGCTGCTGCCTACGAGCCGGAAGCCAAGGAAGAACCCAAGAAGGACGTCTCTGCCGCCGACGTCTTCCGCGACTTCAGCTAGTCTAACCCTGCAGTAGTTACTGCACTTTTCGCAAGAAAACATAGAACGCACCCGCGCCACCATGGCGCTGGTGTGCTTCGGCGTATCCTGACACGAGACGTCGGGCTTCGGCCGTTTCAAGCCAGGCCAGGAAGTTGCGTTTCAGCACACCTTCGCCGAGCCGTCCCTTTCCGGTGATGACCAGGACACAGCGCGCCCCGCCGGCCTGCTGGCCCGACAGGAACCCGGGCAGGGCCCGGGCGGCGGACAGCTGCGTGTGTCCATGCAGGTCGAACGTTGCAGCCACGACGAGCTTGCCCCGTTTGACGCGCTTCTCCTTCCCCCGGTTTGCGGGGGTGGCGGAGGGGGCCGGTGGGGGTGGCATGCGGGTGGCAGCGCCCGACCGTGTGGGCGGTGAGGGTGTGGCAGGGGACGGGTCAGGGGGCAGCCCGGCCTCCAGCGCGGAAATCATGGAATCGAAATCGTCGGGCCGAGGGCCGATGGGGGTGATCGATTTGGCGACGCGCGACCAGGCACGGGCTTCTTCGGCAGTCAGGCGGCGCTTGGTCATGTGCCCCGTCTAAGGCGCACTGGCCACGCCGCCAAGGGCTCCGGTGGACGCGGTACGCGACGATGCCAGCAGGCGGGCCGCAACGGCGCGCGGCAGCAGAACCCATAACCGGCCCGGCGCATTCATCGTGCCGGCCCGGTCGCCGGCAGCCATCCCGGTCCCGAAATAGAGATCACCCCGCACGGCGCCCTTGATGGCACCGCCGGTGTCCTGCGAGACGAGCAGGCCCGACCAGGCGCCGCCAAGGCCGGGAGCGCTGGTTTCAACAAACATGGGCACACCGAGCGGCTGGATGTCGGTATCGACCGCCATCGAGCCCAGCGGTGTGAGCGGCACGCCCTGGGCGCCGACCGGACCAAGAGAAGGGTCGCCTTCCGGTTCAGCCCGGAAAAAGACAAAACGCGGGTTCTGATTCATCGCGAGGCGGGCTTCGGCGGGACCGGCCCGGTCCATCCAGGCGCGGATGCCCTGCATGCTGGCCTCTCCCGCACGAATACGGCCCGTCTCGATCAGCCAGTTGGCGGTCGATCTGAAGGGCTGGCCATTATGCGCCGCATAGACCGCGCGCGTCGTCGAGCCGTCCGGAAAGGTCAGGCGGCCGGAGCCCTGGATCTGCAGGAAGAAGACGTCCGAAGGATGGGCATAGGCGATGGCGCTGACACCCCCGGCAACAATGTCCTTGCGCGCAGGGTAGGCCCGCGTCTGGCCATTGGGCAGGCGCTGGAGCGGCGAAGCGCCGTTGGGAATGAGGTCAGCGGGCAGCGCCGGAACCGGTTCGGTAAAGGGCGGTACGGGCGAGCGGCGCGCTTCGTACATCGGTTCGAAATAACCGGTGAACCGGCTCTTTCCGTCGGGCGCCGATACGCCGATCGGCACGAACAGCGTTTCCATGACGGTGCGGGCGCTTGCTTCATCGGCCACGACATCGAGTGCGGCGCAGGCGGCCGTCCAATCCGAAACCGATCCGGCCCAGGCGGCCTTGGCAGACAGGAGGCTGTTGCCGGGCCGCGTTTCGATCCGGGCGCAGCTGCGCTTGAAAGCTTCGAGGCCTGGAAGGATCTGCGCCGAATTCCAGCCCGGCAGCGCATGATAGGCCATGGGTGTAGAGGCCGGCGGCGGGGAGAAGACGGGTTGTTGTGGCGGCGCAACGGGAACTGGCCGCGGCGGCGGGGCGCTCTGGCACGACACCAGGACAAATGACAGGGTGAGGGCAGCCAGGGAGCGCAGCATCAGCTGTTTATGGAACGCTTCGGGCCGGCCTGTCACCTTAAACATCCGGCCCGATCAGGTCGGCGCTGCTAGCTGGCGATTTCGACGTCGTCGAGAATCCAGTTCGGATCGCTGGCTTTCACGTCCCGCATATAGGTCCACACTTCCTTCGCGGTCCGGGTCACTTCCCCGTCGCCGAGTTCTGCCTCGTAGCGGATCATGATGCGCGCGGTGCGCCCATCGAGTTCGGCGCTCTCGATCTCGGCGCGCTTGATGCGCAGAAGCTCGAAGACCTTTTCTCCGCTGGTCTCGCGAGCTGTGATCGCCGCGTCCCAGGCCTCATAGACATCATCGTCGAGCAGCGGGCGCAGCTTGTCCCGATCACCACGCGCATAGGCGGCGACGATCATCTGATAGGCAGACTTGGCGCCTTGCATGAACGCCGACAGCGAGAAGCTGTTATCGGCATTGTAGATGTCTTCGAGCCCACCGGCAGCAGGGCCCGTGAAGATCGGATGGTCGGCCGGCTCGCGCCGGTCACGCCGGTCAAGCGTGTCGACAGACGGCGCATCTGCGCCGGGTGCCGGGGACGCCGGGCGCTGGACGGGCCGGTCATTGCCGCCCCGACCCAGGGCCATGTAAAGGCGCGACAGCACGAAAAGCGCAATCGCGGCAAGTACAAGTACCTCTATAACTGGATCGAACATCGGGCGCGTTTTTCCTTTTAGCCACTCGGCTTGCTCACCCTAGATAGTCGCGACGCGCGCGATAAGCCAGTGATGCGTTGCGCCTTTTCTGGCTGCATGCTAGGCGCGCGGTGCGATCCAGGTAGAGGAAACATCATGACAGACACTAGCGCGCCGGGAAACCCCAGTGGCCCACAGGACCCCAATGGCACATCGGGACCCGCCGCATCAATGCGCGTTCTCGGCCAGTATGTGAAAGACCTGTCCTTCGAGAATCCTGGCCATCCGCCGGTGCAGACCCAACCGAATATCGATCTTGGCATCGATGTCGGCGCCACACCGCATGCCGATGGCAACGGGCTGTATGAAGTGTCGCTGAAGCTGTCGGCGAAGGCGACGGCGGACCAGACCGTGCTGTTCATCTCCGAACTGGACTATGCCGGCCTTTTCCAACTGCAAAATGTTGCGGAAGACCAGCTGGAACCCATGCTGCTGATCGAATGTCCGCGCCTGCTGTTCCCGTTCGCGCGGCGCATCATCGCGGAAATCACGCGTGAAGGTGGCTTCCCGCCGCTGCTGATCGACCCGGTCGACTTCGTACAGCTGTACCAGGCGCAGTATCGCCGCGCAGCCGCCGCTACGAGCGCAGGCACCGACACACCGCAATAGGCCTCAGGCGCGCTTCCAGAGCGTGTCCGGACCAAGGCTCTCGATAAACTCGGCATGCGCTGCCGCCTCTGCCTCCGTAATGCGCGGGGGCAGGGGCTGCGGGCGTTGGCTGGCCGGACGACGGGTTCCAGCGGTGGCCTGGTCTTCCGGCGTGTCGAAAGCGAAAGCACGGGCCCGGCCGCCGAGCAGTTCAAGGTAGACGCTTGCCAACAGCTGGCTGTCGAGCAGGGCGCCGTGCAGCGTGCGGCTTTCAAGCGAGATATCGAAGCGCTTGCAGAGGGCATCAAGGCTGGCCGGGGCACCCGGATATTTCCGGCGCGCCATGGCAGCAGTGTCGACCCACCGGTCATCGTGGATTGGCGCCCGGCCGCACAGGGCCAGTTCCATGTTGAGGAATCCCCGGTCGAAACCCGCATTGTGCGCAACGATGATGTCGTCTCCGACAAATTCGAGAAAAGCGTTGACGACGAGGGGGTCTTCGAAGAAGGGGGCATCCTTCAGGTGATCGTCGGTGATGCCGGTGATCCGAACAGTATCGGCCGATACGAGCCGCTTCGGGTTGATCAGCGTCCGGAATGTGTTCCCGGTCGGGATATGGTTGAGGAGCTCCACGGCGCCCATCTCGATGATGCGATCACCCTCAGCATGCTTGAGGCCTGTGGTTTCGGTATCGAAGGCAATTTCACGGATCGGATCGGTCATGAGTCCAGTTCCTCGTGCTTGCGAATCATGAGGGCGATTATGGCCTGAACATGGTCTCGCGCAAACTCGAAGCCGTGCGCCGTGGACAGGATGAAATCTGCCCGGGCGCGCTTGTCTGCGTCGGATACCTGCCGCGCGAGAATCGACTCGAACACCGCTTCGGTCATGTCCGGCCGGGACATGACCCGCTCCCGCTGCACGTCCGGTGGAGCGGTCACGACGAGGACGTAGTCGCAATACTGCCAGCCGCCCGTCTCGTAGAGCAGCGGGATATCAAGCACGACGAAGGGTTCACCTGCCTCGCGGGCCGCGGCGCGGAAATCGTGCTGGGCGGCGCCGGTCAGGGGATGGACGATGGCCTCAAGGCGTTTCATCGCAGCGGCATCATCGAGCACGCGCTCGCGCAGGCGCTGGCGGTCGATCGCACCATCGCTGGTCACGCCCGGGAAGGCGGCCTCGACCGGCGCAACGGCGGCGCCGCCCTTGCCATAGAGCTGGTGTACGGACGCGTCGGCGTCGTAGACAGGCACGCCGGCGTCCTGGAACAGGGCCGCTGTGGCCGACTTGCCCATGCCGATGGAGCCCGTCAGTCCAAGGATGATCATGTTGTTGCCTCCACGACGGCGCGGCAGCGTTGCTCGGCGGCTGCCATGTCCGGCAGGATACCGAACCAGTGTTCGAAACTGAACGCCGCCTGGGCGACCAGCATGCCGAGTCCGTCCAGCGTCTTCCAGTCCTGCGCGACAGCGCGTTCGCGCGTGGCGGCGGCGGCCCTGCCATAGTTGATATCGTAAAAGGTGCGGCCCCTGCCGGGCGGCAGGTCCAGCCCGCCACCCTCATAGCCAAGGCTGAGGGTGTTCACGACGATATCGGCAGTCGAAAGGTCCGCCAGACCAGCCTCGAGCGTGCGGATATCGGGCGTGATGTCGAGCCGGGTCGCAAGGGATTCGGCATGTGCGAGGGTACGGTTGCAGATCGTGAGGGCGGCGCGAAGATCCGTGAGGGCGACAGCAACGGCGTGAGCCGATCCACCGGCGCCGAGCAGGAAGACCCGCTTGCCGGCGACCTGGATACCGGCGGACTCCAGCGCATGCACGAAGCCCGGCGCATCGGTGTTTTCGGCATGCCAGCCGCCTGAATCGGTCCGGATGAGTGTGTTGGCAGCCCCAATGCGCATCACGAGACTGCCGGATGATTCCGCCAGCTGGAGGGCCACCTGCTTGTGCGGCAATGTGATGTTGACCCCGCGCGAGCCCTGGCGGGTCAGGGTTTCCAGCGCATCGGGGAGCTGGCCGGCAGGCACCTGCATCGCCCTGTAGTCGGCATCAATGCCATGCTCGCGCAGCCAGGCATTGTGGATCAGGGGGGATAGCGAGTGAGCGATAGGGTCGCCGATGACGCCATAGAGCCGGGTCATGAGGGCAGCACCCCACGCGTGCGCAGGTAGTCGAGAAGCGGCAGCAGCGGCAGGCCGAGGATCGAGAAATAATCGCCCTCGATGGCGGTGAAGAGCTGCGCGCCGAGCCCTTCCAGCTGGTAGGCGCCGACAGTGGCCAGGAGCGGTTCGCCGACCTGCTCGACATAGGCCGCGATGAAGGCTTCGCTGAGAGGGCGCATGGTGAGTTTCGGCCGGGCGAGGTGCCGCCAGACAGGCGCGCCGTTTTCGCAGATGACGATCGCCGTCTCCAGCGTGTGCGCCTTGCCCGAAAGGCGGCGGAGATGGTCTGCCGCAGCGGCGAGGTCAGCCGGCTTGTCGAGCGCGTCCCTGTCGATTGACAGCATCTGGTCGCCGCCAATGACGAGGCCCTCCGTGCTGCGCGACACCTTGATGGCTTTCAGCTCGGCAAGGCGCATGGCCTGGTCGCGGACCGACATGCCATCGGCCCGCATGGCGGCCCGTGCAGAATCTTCGTCCACGTTCGGCCTGACGCTGGCCGCATCGACGCCCGCAGCGGCGAGGAGCGCGCGCCGGCTGGCGCTGCCGGACGCGAGGGTGATGGCAGTACTCATTGTTGTGCACGCCGTTCATTGAGCATGTTCAGGATCGCCGCCGCCGTTTCTTCCACCGAGCGGCGCGACACGTCGATCGTCTTCCACTTGTTGCGCTGGAAGAGGCGGTTTGCCTGGGTGATCTCGTCGCGCACGGCGTCCTCGTCCGCGTAAATCGTGTGCTCGTCCTGGTTCAGGGAGATCAGGCGCTGGCGGCGGATCTGGACGAGGCGCTCGGCGCTGATCTTGAGGCCGACGACCATCGGATCCTTCTCGCCGAACTGCTCGAGAAAAGGAGGGATGGATACGCCCGGCACCAGCGGGATGTTGCCGGCGCGGACCTTGCGGTTGGCGAGGTAGACGCATGTCGGTGTCTTGGACGTGCGGCTGACACCGAGCAGGATGACATCGGCGCCGGTGAGGCCGTCGACATTCTGGCCATCATCATGGGCGAGCGTGAAGTTGATCGCCTCCATGCGGTCGAAATAGTCCTGGTCGAGGGTATGCTGGCCGGCGACCTTGTGGTTTGCGGCAATGCCGAGGTGCCGGCCGAGCATGGCGATCGATGCATCCAGGACAGGCAGGGTGGCAACACCGCGCTCGCGGCAGAAGGTCTCGAGGCGCGCCCGCAAGGCCTCGTCGGAAATCGTGTACCAGACCACGCCGGGCGCTGCTTCGATTTCGCGCATCACGCGTTCGAGCTGGCGTTCCGACCGGACAAGGTAGTAATTGTGCTCGAGCGGCTGCACGTTCTCGAACTGGGCACAGGCGGCACGCTGCACGGCATTCAGGGTTTCCCCCGTGCTGTCGGACACAAGGTGCACGTTGAAATAGATGCTGGGGCGTGGCGGCATGGACATGGCTCTATCTCTTGCCGAGGCACGCGCCGTTTCACAAGGCCTGTGTGCAACCTGTGGACAGGGGATTTGCCACACAGGGAGTCACAATCCATCCACACCGACGCGAATCTGACTCCCCATGGTTCCCGCTATGTTTCATCCTGTGACTCCACAAGGCGTGTTAACCTGCCATTAACCCCCGCAGGATCGGAGGGTTAAGAAGATCCTAACGGGGTGCGACACGGTGTGACTCGCGTGTGGAATTTGCTGGACAAATATCGCCAGTGGCCTTTCTCCCCCTATTACACCGCATAATAATCATAAGCGCCCTGACGGGCTTTTTGAGATAATGAAAGACAAGGCAGGTCATGGGGCAAACCAGCACATCCAAACTGATTTCGGTTCTTTCCGGCACGCCAGCCAAGACGCCTCCGGTATGGATGATGCGCCAGGCCGGACGCCACCTGCCTGAATATCTCGAGCTGCGCGCCCGCGCGAAGGACTTTCTCGACTTTTGCTACACCCCATCCATGGCAAGCGAAGCGACGCTGCAGCCGGTGCGGCGCTACGATATGGATGCTGCCATCCTGTTCGCCGATATCCTTCTGGTGCTCGATGCGATGGGACTGAAGGTCGAGTTCCAGAAGGGCGTTGGCCCGCTTGTCCAACAGATCAGCAGTGCTGCGGATCTCGGGAAAGTACCTGCCAGGCTCGCTGCCGACCGTCTGGCGCCTGTTTATGAAACGGTGTCGCGTGTCCGCGAAGCCCTCGCGCCGGACAAGGCCTTGATCGGATTTGCCGGATCACCCTGGACGGTCAGCCTCTATGCCATCGAGGGGCGTGGCAAGACTGACAAGTCGCTGGCCTGGCGCTGGGCGCATGGCAGGCCGGAAGAGCTGCAGTCCGTGATGGACCATGTGATCGAGGCGACGGCGCATTATCTTGCGCGGCAGGTTGAAGCTGGCGCTGACGTGCTGATGCTGTTCGACAGCTGGGCCGAGGGCCTGCCTGACAATATTTTCCGGGAAGTGATCATTGCGCCGACAACACGGCTGGTTTCGCTGATCCGCGAGATGGGAGTCACGGTTCCGATTATCGGGTTCCCGCGCGGCGCAGGTGTGATGCTGGGCGAGTATGCGCGCGAGACAGGCGTATCGGCCGTGGGCCTGGATACAGCGGCAGTGCCTGGATTCGTGAATACGAGCCTGCCGGAGAACCTGCCTGTGCAGGGGCATCTCGACCCGCTGTTGCTGATCGAAGGTGGCGGACGAATGGACGCACGCATCCGTGAACTGGTGGCAGCCTATTCAGGTCGGCCCCATATATTCAATCTCGGGCATGGCGTCCGACCGGACACGCCGATTGCGAATGTCGAGCGCGCCCTGAACATCCTGCGGGAAGGCTGACCTCCGTCATGGGCAGGAAGATCGCTGTTGTCTTGTTCAATCTAGGGGGTCCGGATCGCCCGGAAGCCGTGCGGCCTTTCCTGCGGAACCTGTTTGACGACCCGGCGATCATCCAGGCGCCAGGACTTGTCCGCTGGGCACTCGCGCGGTTCATTTCCCGTACCCGTGCACCGATGGCCCGCAAGAATTATGCAATCATGGGCGGGGGATCTCCCCTCCTGCCGGAAACCGAGAAGCAGGCAGATGCATTGCGTGCAGATCTCGCCGTCCAGTTGCCGGACGACGAAGTGAAGACCTTCATCGCCATGCGCTACTGGCATCCGTTCACGAAGGCCGCAGCCAAGGCCGTCAAAGCTTGGGGCGCGGACGAAATTGTCCTTCTGCCGCTCTATCCGCAATTCTCGACAACCACGACGGGTTCGTCGCTGGCAGAGTGGAAGCGGCATTATTCAGGTCCGACGCGGACGGTGTGTTGCTATCCATTCGCCGAAAGCTTTGTCAGCGCACATGTCGACCGGATCATGGCGGCACACGAGCAGGCGGGCCGGCCGGAGAATGTTCGCTTGCTATTGTCGGCGCATGGCCTGCCTGAAAAGATCGTCGAGGCGGGTGATCCCTACCAGTGGCAGTGCGAGACCTTGTCCGCGATGATTGCCGCGCGCGTGCCGCAGGAGTGGGATGTCGTCGGCTGTTACCAGTCTCGCGTCGGCCCGTTGAAATGGATCGGCCCGGCAACCGATGCGGAGGTCGAGCGCGCGGCGACCGACAAGAAGAACATCCTGATTGCGCCGATCGCGTTCGTTTCCGAGCATATCGAAACGCTGGTCGAACTCGGCGAGGAATACCGCCTGCTGGCCGAAAAGCATGGCGCACCGAGCTATACACGGGTCGAGGCGTTGGGAGATCATCCGGATTTCATCGCGGTGCTGGCAGGCGAAACCCTAGCGGCACTTGGTATGGCCGGACGGATCCGGTCATGTGCCGGCAGCCGGCTCTGCCCAACCGGCGCGACGGGGTGTCCGCATGCAGACGTGGTGCGCACGGCGGGCCATGCCGTGTCGCTGGCAGCAGAAGAGGAGCAGGCCCGTGTTGTATGAATGGGTACGCGCATTTCACATTATTTGCGTCATCGCGCTGATGGCGAGCCTGCTGATCTATCCGCGGTACAAGATCCACCAATTGTCGAGCGCGCCAGGCGAGCCCCTGTTCGAGGCAATGAAGAAAGCGTCGCAGCAATTGCGCATGATCATCATGAATCCGAGCCTGATCCTGGTCTGGCTGCTCGGGCTGACCATGCTGTGGCTCAATCCCGGCCTGCTGTCGCAAAGCTGGATGCATGTGAAACTTCTGCTCGTGCTGATCCTGTCGGCTTTGCATGGGCACTTCATTTCGGTCGGCAAGAAGGTTGACCGCGGCGCCGACGGCGTGTCCGTGCGGCGTCTGCGCATGATGAACGAAGTGCCCTTCGTGCTGATGATCGCCATCGTCATCCTGGTTGTCGTCGAGCCGTTCTGAGGCGGCACGGGCATTCATGCCTTGACGAAGCAGCCCTGGTTGCCCCATATGCGCGGCAATCGGCGCACAGTCCTTGTGCAGCGCGTTCTCCTGTTCGCCCGGTTCCCCACATTCAGTCCTGACCCGACCCACATCCGGATTCCACCCTAAATTGGCTTTATCCATGCTCGACAACGTTACCAGCGTCACCTTGCGCGAACTCAAGGCAAAATCTCCCGAAGAGCTTCTGGCCTATGCCGAAGAACTCGAGGTCGAGAACGCCTCCGCGCTCCGTACGCAGGACATGCTCTTCGCCATTCTCAAGGAACTGGCCGACAGCGAGGTCGAGATCACCGGCCAGGGCGTGCTGGAAGTCCTCACCGACGGTTTCGGTTTCCTGCGCTCGCCGGAATCGAACTACCTGCCCGGCCCGGACGACATCTATGTCAGCCCGGAAGTGCTGAAAAAAGCCAATATCCGGACCGGCGACACGGTTGAGGGCCCGATTACGGCCCCGCAGGACAGCGAGCGCTACTTCGCGCTGACCGACGTGTCGCAGATCAATTTCGAGGAGCCGGAAAAGGCTCGCCAGAAAGTCCACTTCGACAACCTGACGCCGCTTTATCCCGAAGAGCGGATGAAGATGGAAAGCCGCGATCCGACCAAGAAGGATCGCTCCGGCCGCGTCATTGATATCGTCGCACCCATCGGCAAGGGGCAGCGCGCCCTGATCGTTGCTCCGCCACGGACCGGCAAGACGGTTCTGCTGCAGAACATTGCTGCTGCAATCGAGGAAAACCACCCGGAATGCTACCTGATCGTGCTGCTGATCGACGAGCGCCCGGAAGAAGTGACCGACATGCGCCGCACCGTGAAGGGCGAGGTGGTTGCCTCGACGTTCGACGAACCGGCAACCCGCCACGTCCAGGTCGCGGAAATGGTGATCGAGAAGGCCAAGCGGCTGGTCGAGCACAAGCGCGATGTTGTCATCCTCTTGGATTCCATCACGCGTCTTGGCCGCGCCTACAACACGACCGTCCCGAGCTCCGGCAAGGTGCTGACCGGTGGTGTGGATGCGAACGCCCTGCAACGCCCGAAGCGCTTCTTCGGCGCAGCCCGGAACGTGGAAAACGGGGGCTCACTCACTATTGTTGCGACGGCGCTGATTGATACCGGCAGCCGGATGGACGAAGTGATCTTCGAGGAATTCAAGGGTACGGGTAACTCCGAAGTCGTGCTCGACCGGAAGATTGCCGACAAGCGGACCTTCCCGGCCATCGACATCATGAAGTCCGGCACGCGGAAAGAGGAACTGATCACGCCTGCCGACCAGCTGTCGAAGATCTACATCCTGCGCCGTATCCTCGGCCCGATGGGAACGAACGATGCGATCGACTTCCTGATCGACAAGCTGCGCCAGACCAAGACCAACGACGAGTTCTTCGAGGCCATGAAGAACTAGGCATGATGGAGCGCACATGAGCGAGCGCGACACGATCTGCGCCCTCGCTTCGGGCGCGCCGCCGGCTGCGATAGCGATCCTGCGCCTTTCGGGGCCGCAGGTCCGCATGCTCGCCGAGCAGCATCTTGCGTGCGGTGTTCCGGCGCCGCGTCACGCAACCCTCACCGACATGACCGATGCGGACGGCGCCCTGGTCGACCGGGGCCTTGCTGTCTTCATGCCGGGGCCTGGCAGCTATACCAGCGAGGATACGCTGGAACTCTACCTGCATGGCGGGGCAGCAGTGATTGCGCATGCGCTGGCCACGCTGACCGCGCATGCCGGTGTCCGGATCGCCGAGCCGGGAGAATATACGCGCCGTGCATTCGAGGCCGGAAAGCTGGACCTGACCGAGGCCGAAGGCGTCGCGGATATCATCGAAGCCGAAACGCGCGCGCAGAAGGCTCAGGCGCTGAGACAGCTGGGCGGCGGCCTGTCGGAGACCTATGCGACATGGCGGACGGAACTGACTGGCGTTCTGGCGCTGGTTGAAGTCGCCATTGATTTCCCGGATGAAGGCGATGCGCCCGACAACACGACCGCGCCGATCCTGAAGAAACTCGATCGCGTCATTTCCGAGATCAAGTCAGCATTGGGCGATGGCGGGATCGGCGAACGGATTCGCGACGGGTTCCGTGTGGCCATTATCGGTGCGCCGAATGCCGGCAAGTCGACGCTGCTCAACCGGCTGGCCCGGCGCGACGCCGCGATTGTCAATTCGGCCGCCGGGACGACACGGGATGTCATCGAAGTGCGCCGGGTGATGGGTGGCCATGTCGTCTGGATCGCAGATACAGCTGGCCTGCGGGCCACCGACGACGAGATTGAGGCCGAAGGCGTGCGCCGGGCCGAACAGGCAGCGCGGGACGCTGACCTGCGGCTGTTCCTGGTCGACGGCGCCGCACCCGATACAAGTGCTCTTTCTACGGACTATAAAACTGATACGGATCTCGTGGTCCTCAACAAGTCGGATATCGGGTCCCTGCCGCCTGGCATTGTTGCCGACCATGTGATCTCGGCCAGGTCCGGTGACGGCGTTGCGGACCTGGAACAGGCGATCGCTGCCTTTGTCGGGCGCCAGGCTGCGTCGGTCGAAGCGCCCGTGATCACGCGCCAACGCCACCGGGCCCGGCTCGAAGACGGATTGCGCAGCCTGGAAACGGCGCGCGACATGCTGGCCGAAGGCGTGGGCGCCGAACTTGCGGCCGAAGACGTGCGCATGGCGTTGCGCCAACTCGGCTCGATTATCGGGACGGTTGGCGTGGAAGACGTGCTGGGCGCAGTGTTTTCCGAGTTCTGCATCGGTAAATGACCCCTAGGGTTTGACGGCCATCGCCGTTATATGTCGGCCAAGAGACCCCAATCCCCGAGGCGCTGAAGATGGCGATGCCAGACCAGTTTGATGTGATCGTGATCGGCGGCGGCCATGCCGGCTGTGAAGCGGCAGCTGCGGCTGCGCGCTATGGCGCGCGCACTGCGCTGGTCACGCACAAGCGCGCCACCATTGGCGAGATGAGTTGCAATCCGGCGATCGGTGGCCTCGGCAAGGGCCATCTCGTGCGCGAGATCGACGCTCTCGATGGTCTGATGGGCCGCATGGCGGACAAGGCGGGGATCCAGTTCCGGATGTTGAACCGGTCCAAGGGCCCGGCCGTCTGGGGTCCGCGCGCGCAGATCGACCGCAAACTCTACCGCGAAGCGATGCAGGCGGAACTGGCAGACTATCCAAACCTAACGATCATCGAGGACGGGGCGGAAGACCTGGTCATCGAGGATGGTCGGATTGCCGGTGTGACCGGTCTGACCGGCAAGTCATACCGGGCGGGTGCTGTTGTAATTACAACAGGAACCTTCCTGAAGGGCGTGATCCATATCGGTGACAAGCGCATTCCGGCAGGCCGTGTCGGTGAGGCCCCGGCGATTGGATTGTCTGACCGGCTGTACGCCATGGACCTACCGATGGGGCGGCTGAAAACCGGGACACCGGCGCGGCTGGATGGCAGCACGATCGCATGGGACCAGCTGGAGATGCAGCCGGCCGATGCAGAACCGGTGCCGTTTTCTTACCTCACCGACAGGATCGACGTGCCGCAGGTTTCCTGCGGGATCACATGGACGACGGCCGAAACGCACCAGATCATCGCGGACAATATCAACCAGTCGGCTGTCTATTCCGGCGCGATTGCCGGGCGCGGCCCGCGTTACTGCCCTTCCATCGAGGACAAGGTGCATCGGTTCGCCGACCGCGATCGCCACCAGATATTCCTGGAGCCGGAAGGGCTGGAGGATGACACGGTCTACCCGAACGGTATTTCCACGTCGCTGCCGGAGTCTGTCCAGGAAGACTTCATTCGGACAATACCGGGTCTCGAGAACGTCGTGATCCGCCAACACGCCTATGCCATCGAGTATGACTATGTCGATCCGCGGGCTTTGACGCCATCGCTGGAAGTACGGTCGATGCCCGGCCTTTATCTTGCCGGCCAGATCAATGGCACGACCGGTTACGAGGAGGCGGGCGCCCAGGGCCTGGTTGCGGGCCTGAACGCCGCGCGCGCGGTCGACGGCAAGGACGCAGTGATGTTTGACCGGGCCGAAGCCTATATCGGGGTGCTGATTGATGACCTGGTGACGCGCGGCGTCACCGAACCGTACCGGATGTTCACGTCGCGCGCAGAATACCGTCTCGCGCTCCGCGCCGACAATGCGGACCAGCGACTCACCGAAAAGGGCGTGGAATCGGGGATTGTGGGCCAGATTCGGGCCAAAGTGTTTCACGTGAAACAATCTGCGTTAACCGACGCCCGCGAAAAACTGCGATCTGTCTCCCTGTCCCCGGCAAAAGCCGCGGCGGCCGGATGGGATATCAACCAGGATGGACGGATGCGGACGGCGTGGGACTATCTCGCCTACAAGAATATCGGACTCGCTGATCTCGTCCGTGTATGGCCCGATCTTGCGAGCATTCCGGCCCCCGTCGGCGCCCAATTGGAAATCGAGGCGCTTTATTCCGGATACCTGGAGCGCCAGGCGGCCGATGTTGCCGCGCTCCGGCGAGACGAGGGCCTGACGCTGCCACGTGATATCGACTATGCAACGGTCGGTGGCTTGTCGAACGAAGTCCGGCAAAAGCTCGAAACCATCCGCCCGGTCACACTCGGTCAGGCCGGCCGGATCGAAGGAGTCACACCGGGCGCCCTGACGGCGCTGCTCAGTCATGTAAAACGTCGGGCAAAGGCGGGCTGAAAGATGGCGGCGGATAATGACCGGGCGGCTTTCCTGGCCGCCCACGATGTTTCACGTGAAACACTGGACCGGCTCGATAAGGTGATCGATACGCTCGATGCATGGCGGATGCGGTGCAACCTGATCGGGCCGAAGGAATGGCCGAACATCTGGCTCCGGCACGTCTGGGATTGCCTGCAATTGCTCGATCATGTTCCGGACGGCGCGCGAATCGTCGACCTGGGATCGGGCGCGGGGTTTCCGGGTCTCATCCTCGCGGCCGCGCGGCCGGACGTCCACGTGACAATGATCGAGAGCGTCGGCAAGAAGGCCGCTTTCCTGCGCGCGGCGATCCAGGCGGCGTCCCTGACGGCGGATGTCGTCCAGGGACGGGTCGAAAATGCCCCCGTGAACCCGGCCGACCTCGTCACCGCCCGGGCGTTTGCCAGGCTTCCACGTTTGCTGGACTACGCCGCGCCGTGGATGAAAAACGGCGCAAAGGGGCTGTTCCTGAAGGGCGAACGCTGGGAAGAAGAATTGACGGATGCCCGGCAAGTGTGGAACTTCGCGTATGAGGCGATTCCGAGTCGCAGCGGCGGGGCTGGGGTCGTATTGAAAATAAGGGAGCTCAAGCGTGTCGACGGCTAAGCCAAGAATATTTGCGGTGGTCAACCAGAAGGGCGGCGTCGGCAAGACGACCACGTCCATCAATCTCGGCACGGCCCTGGCGGCCGTCGGGCGGCGCGTCCTGATCATCGATTTCGACGCACAGGGCAACGCATCGACCGGCCTCGGCATCTCTCGTCAGGACAGGACTCTGACCAGCTATGACCTGGTAATCGACCGGGTGGGCCTCGAAAAGACGGTCCTGTCGACGATTGTGCCGCGGCTCGACATTGTGCCGGGCGACGAGAACCTCTCCGGTGTCGAAACCGAGCTTGCAGCCGATCCGCGGCGGTCATACCGCCTGCGTGAAGCGCTGCACAATTATATCGACCGCACCGTCAATGGCGAACTGGTCCGGTATGACTATATCCTGATCGACTGCCCACCGTCGCTGTCGGCGTTGACCCTGAACGCGATGACCGCCGCCGACGCCCTTCTGGTGCCGTTGCAGTGCGAATTCCTGGCGCTGGAAGGCCTGACGCAACTGCTGCGAACGGTCGAAGTCGTCCGGTCCGGTCTGAATCCGACCCTGGAAATCCAGGGTGTGGTGCTGACGATGTATGACCGCCGCAACAACCTGTCGGATGACGTTGCAGACCAGGTCCGCGAATTCTTCGGCAACAAGGTGTATAATACGGTGATTCCGCGCAATGTCCGCCTGTCGGAAGCGCCTTCCTTCGGCAAGCCGGCACTGCTGTATGATTACCGCTGCCCGGGCAGCGAAGCCTATATCCGGCTCGCGTCCGAAGTCCTGCAACGCGAGAAGGCGAGAGCGGCCTGAACGAGATGAGCGAAGACGCAAAGAGCAGACCATCGAGACTTGGACGCGGCCTGTCAGCCCTGATGGGCGAGGTCGACGCCGTCGGCCCTGCGCCGGACGCGAAGACCGGGGAGGCGCCTGTCCGTGCATCGGACGAGATTGATGTCGACCTCATCCGCCGCAATCCGGCCCAGCCGCGCCGGACATTTGATGAGGCCTCGTTGCAGGAACTCGCCGATTCACTGAAGACCAAGGGTGTGCTGCAGGCGATTCTGGTGCGTCCGGATCCGAAGGACGCCGGCAAGTACCAGATTATCGCGGGCGAGCGGCGCTGGCGCGCGGCCCGGATCGCAGGCCTGAAAACCATCCCGGCAATTGTCCGCCAGATCGACGAGCTTGAACTGCTCGAGATCGGGATCATCGAGAACGTCCAGCGCGCTGACCTCAATCCGATCGAGGAGGCGGAGGCCTATGAAGCGCTGATCAAGCGCTTTGGCCGTACGCAGGACAGCCTGGCGACGAGCGTCGGCAAGAGCCGCGTCCATATCGCCAATACTCTGCGCCTGCTGCAGCTGCCGGAAAGCGCGCGGTCATATATCCGGGAGGGCAAGATAAGTGCGGGGCATGCGCGCGCTGCCCTGGCTGCGCCGGACCCGGAAGCGCTTGTGCGACTGGCAGCCGAAAAAGGCCTCAGCGTGCGCGATGTTGAGGCCCGGGCGCGTGACGCCAAGGGCAGCAGCCCGATCGAAACGAAATCCGCACGGCCCACCGACGAAAAAGACGTCGATACCGAGGCCCTCGAGGCGGACCTGACTCGCACACTCGGCCTTGCCGTCGACATTCGACATGGCCGCGAGGGCGGTGAAATCCGCATCAAGTATCGTGATCTCGAGCAGTTGGACGATGTCTGCCGCCGCCTGACAGCCAAACGCAAAGCCTGATCAGGCCGCCGCTGCAGCGCGGGCAAGTTCGGTAATCAGTACACGGACAACGGGCGAAGCGCTCGCGCCGCCGGACTTGGCTTGCCGTTCGGCTTCGTAGATCCGTTCCAGTATGCGGGCGAGGCGCTTCGGCGGCCATTTGGCGAGCCGTGCGCGGAAGGCGGGCCAGTCGCTCTGCCAGACAGGTGGGCGCAGTTTCATGCCCGGATTGGCCTGGCCTGCTGCGATCTTCGCATGGGCGTCCAGCATTCTCAGCGTTTCGCTTTGCAGGGACCGGAGCACGGAAATCGGCGATGTGCCGGCGACGTCGAGACGCTGCAGCGCCGTGTGGGCAGCGGGGATGTTGCCGTCGAGCGTCGCGCGGATGGTGGCTGACAGGTCATGATCAATGTCGGTTGCCGACAGGGCCCGAATGTCGGCCATCGCGAGATTTCGTCCGAGGCCGCGCGCATAGAGCGCCAGCTTCTCGATCTCTGCATTGGCGATGCCGCGATGGCCGGGCAGGTCGCCGGTGAACGCATGCAGGGCGTCCGCATCCATGCTGGCGCCGACCTCGAGCAGGGCGGCCTTGACCCGGCTTTCGATGTCTTCCGCCTCGTCGGCGAAGAGCTGGAGGCAGGCGGCCAGCCTGGCTGACATTGCAGCGCCCCTGAGCTTGGAACGACTCTGCAGGCTGCCAGCCTCGATCACCAGCCGGGCAGCATACCGGCCGCTTTCCCGGTCGCCCTCCGTCAGCGCTTCTGCGAGCAGGGCAGCTATCTTGTCGCCGCTGGTGCGGACGCGAATGACACGCGGTTCTCCAAGCAGGGAAACGGCCTCAAGGTTGTCGAACAGGAGTGCCGGGTCCTTGCGGATCGAGTCGTCATCGAGCGATATGACTTCGATATCGCCCGATTTGGGCGTCCACGCCTTGATCAGGCTGGCGGCTGCGTCACTGGCAAGCCCCGGGTCGTCGCCGAATGCCAGGACCGCCCAGAATTCCGGCCCCGGTCGGCGAGAGAATGTGACGGCTTGCTTTCCCTTGAGCAGCATCAGTTGGCGGCGAGTTGCAATCGCAAGTCAGCCACGATGTTCTTGGCAAGCTGGCGCATCGTGCGGTCGTAGGCGCCTGTCTGGGCCGCGACATCGCCGTAGGGAGCGTCTGGCACCGCAAAATCGGTCACGGCATCGACCTCGCCGGAAACCGTGCCGCTTTCACGCGCGAGCACGTAACGCCCGGAGGCGACCACGCTGGACCGCGATGCCGCGCCATCGGGCTGGAATGCGAGTCGTGTCAGGTTATCGTCGAGAATGACGTTCAGCGTTGCGGGCTCCGTGATTCCCGGCAAGCCGATTGCGAGTTCGCGCTGCAGCGCCTGGCGCAGCATGTAGCCTGAACGGCCGCGGATCGGTTCGACACTGATTGGCCCGCTGTCGGCAAGCGAACTTGCACCCGGCGCATAGACGGGCTGGAATCCGCAGGCAGACGCGGCAAGCAGGGCGAGGGCGGCAAGAACCTGTTTCATGCGACCACGATATTCACGATGCGGCCGGGAACGACAATGGTTTTCTTGATGTCCTTGCCTTCCAGGAAGGCTGCGACATCGGGTTCGGCATGGGCTGCAGCCTCGACGGCGTCCTTCGCCAGCGCTTTGGAGACGGTTATTTCACCCCGGCGCTTGCCGTTCACCTGGACCGCCATCGTGACACTGTCATCTTCCAGCAGGGCGGGGTCGGGCGTGGGCCAGGCTGCCGCAGAGACGAAGCCGTCGCCGCCAAGACGTTCCCAGCACGATTCAGCGAGATGCGGCATGAAAGGCACCAGGCACCGGGCCAGCATCGAGGCGCCCTCGAACCGCGCGCCCAGGGTCGCACCGGTATCGCCTTCGGCCTTCTTCAGCACCGAGACCCATTCATGGATGCCGGCGACGGCAGAGTTGAACCGGAACTCGTTGATCGTCTTGTCGATGGCTGCGACCGCCTTGTGGGATGCCTTGCGCAGGGCAATCGAGGCGGCGTCTGTGCCGGGTGCGGGCGCCGCTGTTTCCGGCAGCCCATCAAAGATGCTCCAGATGCGCTGCACGAAACGGGCGGCACCTTCAGCGCCGGACTGTGTCCATTCGACGTCGCGCTCGGGCGGCGAGTCGGACAGCACGAACCAGCGTGCGGTGTCTGCGCCGAAAGCCTGGATGATGGCGTCCGGGTCGACCGTGTTCTTTTTCGACTTGGACATTTTCTCGATCGGGCCGACGTGCGCAGGCGCGCCGGTTGCAATCTCGAACCAGGCACCGTCCTTGTTCGCGACTTCCGAGGGCTCCAGCCAGTCGCCGTTCGCCGCCTTGTAGGTCTCGTGGGTCACCATGCCTTGCGTGAACAGGCCAGCGAAAGGCTCGCCGCTGGGCAGGTCCAGTTCGCCGACATCGCGCATCGCGCGGGCAAAGAAGCGGGCATACAGCAGGTGCAGGACGGCATGTTCGACACCGCCGACATACTGGTCGACCGGCAGCCAGTAGGCGCGTTCAGCCATGTCGTCCGGGCTGGCGAAGCGCGCCCAATACCAGGAGCTGTCGACGAACGTGTCCAGCGTGTCGGTTTCGCGCACGGCCTTGCCGGCACAGGACGGGCAGGTCGTGTGCTTCCATGTCGGGTGGCGGTCGAGCGGGTTGCCCGGCTTGTCGAAGGCCACATCGTCAGGCAGGCGCAAGGGCAGCTCGGATGCAGGAACCGGGACAATGCCGCAGGCCGCGCAATGGATGACGGGAATGGGGCAGCCCCAGTAGCGCTGGCGCGATACGCCCCAGTCGCGCAGGCGGTAGTTCACCTTGCCTTCGCCGAGGCCGAGGGATTCGATCTTCGCAACGGCCTGGCGTTTGGCGTCGTCGATCGCCAAGCCATCCAGGAAGCCGGAATTGAACAGGGTGCCAATGCCGGTATAGGCGTCGTCTTCGACGCTGAAGCTGGCCGCGGCGGCATCAGGCGGCAGCACCACGGGTGTCACGTCCAGACCGTACTTGCGGGCAAATTCGATGTCGCGCTGGTCATGTGCCGGGCAGCCGAAAATCGCGCCGGTTCCGTATCCCATCAGCACGAAATTAGCGACCCAGACGGGTAGGGTGCGTTCAGGGTCGAACGGGTGCTGGACCGTGAGGCCGGTATCGAAGCCAAGTTTGGGCGCCTTCTCGATGGCTTCCTCGCTGGTGCCGACAGCAGCGCACTCGGCGCGGAAATGCGTCAGGGCATTATTGCCGGCGGCCAGCTGCAGGGTGAGCGGGTGGTCAGGCGAGAGGGCAATGAAGCTTGCACCAAACAACGTGTCCGGGCGCGTCGTGAAGATCTCGACGCCGCTTTCGAAGCCTTCAGGCGCGTCGCCGGAAAACTCGAACCGCATTTGCAGGCCTTCGGACCGGCCGATCCAGTTGGCCTGCATCGTGCGGACCTTTTCCGGCCAGCGGTCCAGCTTCCGGACCTGTTCCAGCAGGTCGTCGGCATAGTCAGTGATGCGGAAGAACCATTGGGTCAGCTCGCGCTGCTCGACGATCGCGCCCGAGCGCCAGCCGCGCCCGTCAACAACCTGCTCGTTGGCCAGCACCGTATTGTCGACCGGATCCCAGTTGACCTTGCTGGCCTTGCGGTAAACGAGGCCCTTTTCCATCATCTTGAGGAACAGGGCCTGCTGGGCACCGTAATATTCCGGATCACAGGTCGCGAATTCGCGGCTCCAGTCGAGTGACAGGCCGAGCTTCTTCAGCTGGGCCCGCATGGCGGCAATGTTCTCGTAGGTCCATTTTCCGGGGTGCACGCCGCGCTGCATGGCGGCGTTCTCGGCCGGCATCCCGAAGGCGTCCCACCCCATCGGGTGGAGCACGTTATAGCCATTGGCGCGTTTGTGCCGTGCCACCACATCGCCCATGGCATAGTTGCGCACGTGGCCCATGTGCAGGCGGCCCGATGGATAGGGGAACATTTCAAGGACGTACGCCTTGGGCGCGTCCCCGGCCTCAGCCGGTGATTTTGCCCTGAAAAGGTCTGCTGCATCCCATGCAGCACGCCATCTGGATTCCGCGGCCTGCGGATCGTAACGGGTGGCCATGTCCCGCTCCTTCGAAAAATGGGTGGCCGGCTTTCTAGCCGAGTTGCGCTGCCTTGAGCCGGCGGGCGCGCTTGAGAATCTCGTTTTCGAGCTGGATCGCCGTTTCCTGGTCCACGCTCGCATCCGCCCAGGTGCCGTCTTCATTGGTCTGGCGGAAGACCGACACTTTCACGCCGTCGGCGCGAAGGCGAGTGTCGAGGATGTAGACGGTCGCCTTGATGCGCTCGCCCGGAGCGGTCGGGAAGGACTTCCAGTCATAGACAACCAGCCCGCCAATCGGGTCGGCGCTCTGGACCGGCATGTTCTCGAACGTGTCCAGTGTGGCGCGCCACAGGAACGGGTTCACAGTGCCGACATTGTCCGCTGTGATGTTGCGCTCAGCTGACTTTCCGCGGGACTGGCAGGCGGAAACGATCAGCATGCCAGCCAGGGCGGCGGTGAGGATGTGTTTGACCATGAAGATTGTTCCTGAGTGCAAGACCTTGTTGACGAGCGTTTGTATAACAAGGGGAGTCCGGGCTCGCCAGTGCTGATATGCTGCACAAGGATACACCCCGAAGGCAGGAGAGACCGATGTGGAAGCCCGTGAGTTTGCTAGTGGTTATGGGCCTCGCAGGCGCCCACGCAGTGGCGCAGGACGACTGGGACGTCTGGGAAACCGAACACGAGGCTGATATTGCGGTTGCCGCATCGACAGCAGACGGCGCGCCGGTGGCCTGGCTGGGCCGTTTTTCCCTGTCGACCAACCGGGTGCTCGACAACGGGCTGGAGATCGGTGCGGCGGGGCGGTTCGAGGTCCAGGCTGACCATCCGGCGCGGGCGGGCTTCAGCGGCGTGCCGGGGGGCGGCACAGGCGTCGCGGGTGGCTGGCAGGGCGCATTCAGTGGCCTGGCGCTTGGCCCGCAATCGGAACATGTCGGCCCGCACGGCCAGCTCGAAGCGGCCTATATCTATGCCGAGGGTGGCTATGGCGAGGTGCGGCTGGGGCGCGACCGGGGCGTGGCGGCGCGGTTCCACGAGGGCGCGCCGGGCATTTTCGGCGCGGCGACAACAGCCAATCCTGTGCTGGATCCGGCCGGCGGCGGCTATATCCGCACCGACCATGACCTGACGGGCCCGGCGGCCAAGCTGAGCTATGCCAGCCCGCGCATCCTCGGACTGAGGGCGGGGATCTCGTTCACGCCGCGCGCCGATGTGCGCGGCCTTGACCGCGATCCCGAGCGCAGCATCCCCGGCGTGCCGGATATCCGCATCGAATCGGCGGCCGAAGCCGCGCTCAACCTCAACCGGCGCCTGCGAGAGAGCGGCATCAGGCTCCAGGCAACGCTGGCCTATAGCCGGGCAGACGTGGACGCCGGCGCAGCGGCTGCGCCGATCTACGGCACCGTCGAGACCTGGTCGGCGGGTGGCTCGGCCGAATTCGACACCGTCACGGTCGGCGCGAGCGTGCTGAGCAGCAATAATGGCGTGGATTCAGGGCCGGGAGACTATTCGGCCTGGACGATCGGCGCGACCAAGCAGGCGTTTTCCCTGACATTCGGGCTTGATTATGGTGAATCGCAGGACGATCTCACCGGTCTGGACAGCGAGGCGTGGAGCATCGGGGCCTCGAAAGAGGTGCGTGACGGCGTGAATCTGGCGCTTGGCTATCGCGAACAGGACAATCGCCAGCGGCAAATCCTGCCCTTGCGACCGGCTTCGCAGCGCGATTCGGCGGAAGGTGTTGTGTTAGAAATCACACTATCCTTCTAAATTGCCACGGTTTCCGAATGTTAATCTTCTCTTAACTGGCCAGGATGACTATTGTCTTGTGGAAGGTGCAGGAAATGAAGACGGGCTTTATCCTATCTCTCACGATTATTTCAGCCGCGCTGGCCCTGCCAGCCGTGGCCGATCCTGTTGCGCCTGAAGCCGTCATGAAGGTCGAAGCGCCGACCCTTTCCGAAACCAAAGCGGCGCAAGCTGAATGGTATCGCCAGTTCGCGCAGGCCAAGCCGGTCGACACCAAGCCGTCATGGCAGCCCGATGCGACCGACGATTTTTCCGTCCAGTTCGGCGGGAATACCCGTTGGCAGCTCAATCTCGACATGCTGACCCGTCCGAACTCGTCTCCCCTGCCGCGCGAGCAGATGCAGGCCGGCGCCACGTTCCGCGTCACGCCGCGCTTCTCGGTCGGCGGTGAAGTCAGCGTCGGCGCTGACCGGCTGAACGACACGTCGGAATGGGAAGACCGTCAGGTCGAGACCGGCATTCGCCTGAAGTCCGCCTTCAAGTTCTAGAATCCCCATCATGCAGCTGTTCCTGCTTTCCGCCCGGTTGCGCGGGGAAGTCGTGTGCCGTTAAGCTGGTATTCGGGCCGCAACCGGTCGATGTACAGGGGCTTGCACCAATGAGATCGATGCCGGTGCCTCCCGAACGCGGCACGGACCGCGCATGATCCTGACGGGCGTGATCCTGCTGGTGACGCTGGCCAGCGCGGTCATCCTGCTGCTGCCGCGCATCGCGAACGCCAGGGCGTGGCGGGCGACGATCACGCCGCTGGCCTCGATCATCGGCAGCGGGTTCCTGGTGCTCGGGCCGATCCTGGATTCCTCCTATGGCAAGTATGCACCGCTGGTCATGGCGGCGCTGTGCGCCGGGGCCTACCTGTTCGGATCGGCCATTCGCTACAATATCCTGAGCCGCGAAGACGGCCTGCCACAGACCGGGTCGCTGATCGGACGGATGGAAACCGCCGCCTCGGCGACGCTGGCCTTCGCTTATGTGATTTCCGTTGCCTATTACCTGAACCTGTTCGGTCATTTCGGTGTCAGCCTGACGCCGATGGACACAAAGGTGGCCGCCCGGAGCGTGACGAGTGCCGTGCTGGTCCTGGTCCTGCTTGTCGGTTGGCTGAAGGGGTTTGGCGCGCTCGAGCGCATGGAGCAGGTCTCGGTCAGCGTGAAGCTGGCGATCATTCTGGGTCTGCTGGTCGGGCTGGCCGTCTTCTTTTCCGGGCGGGTGGCGTCGGGAGACCTCGTCTTCCTTGCGCCGGAAAAACAGGGCTGGGCCGGAATTGCGCTGGCGTTCGGGCTGATCGTGACCGTGCAGGGGTTCGAGACATCGCGTTACCTGCGCGCGACCTATGACCCGGAAACGCGCATTCGCTCGATGCGGGCAGCCCAGCTCTTATCCACCGCGATCTACATGACCTACATCGTGCTGCTGGCCTATGTCTTCCGGCGTGACCAGCTCGACCTGCATGAAACCGCGATCATCGACATGATGCGGGTCGTTTCGAACGTGCTGCCTTACCTGCTCGTGGCGGCGGCCCTGACGGCCCAGTTCAGCGCGGCCATCGCCGACACCGGTGGATCGGGCGGGCTGGCGGCGGAAGTGACGGGCGGAAGGCTATCGGAGCGCCAAGCCTATGCGATCCTGGTTGCCATCGGCCTGGTGATGACGTGGACAATCGATCTGTTCCAGATCATTTCCTACGCCTCGCGTGCCTTTGCCATCTATTACGCGATCCAGTCGGCGATTGCCTCGATCACGGCCTGGCGCAAGGCCGGACTCGGGCCGCGCGCCGTGATCTATGGTGCACTGGCCGCGCTCGGCCTGCTGATCGCGGCGTTCGGAACCCCGGCTGAAGGTGGTGCCTGATGCCCGGTTCAGCCGAAAGCGGCTGACAGGGAATCGATGGCGGCAAGGCCTGCGACGCCGGCCACACCTGGCGCAGTGCGTGTATCGACGCCGCCGAGGCCGTAGACCGGCAGGGATGCGGCGCGTGCCAGTTCCCGGAATTTCAGCAGGCCAAGCGGTGGCCTGGCCGACGGGCTGCGTGATCCGGCGACTTGCGACAGCAGGGCCGCATCGATCCCGCATGCCGCCGCATCGGCGAGGTCGCGCCGCGAATGGGCGCTGGCGGTCATCAGGGCAAAGCGCCCGTGCCAGCGGCGAGCCTGGCCAAGCCGCGCGTGTGGCCAGTGCACGCCGTCGGCCCCGACAGCGAGGGCGAGGGCGGGATCGGCCGCAATCAGCAGGCTGAGCTTGCGGGCCGTGCAGACCCGCGCGAGCTGATGCGCAATGGCGGCTGCGTCCGGCGCGCCGAAATGGCGGAAGACGACACCCCATCCGGGCGGGAGCATTGTGGCAATCGTGACGGGGTCTGGCGTGCGGACGGGATCGGTCAGGAACAGGACCGGCGGCAGGGCGGGCGGAAGGTGACGTGCGGCGATCCGTGCGGCGGCGAACAGCTTGCGCTTTTGCGAGGATTGGCGTTTCAACGTCATGGCCATGACAGATACCGTTTCTCCTTCCCTTGCCAAGCAGCGCCACGACATTCTTGCGGCGCTGGCCAAGGCCGCGACGCCGCCGCCGCGCCTGATTGCCGTCTCCAAGACGCAGCCGGACGAGAAGATCGAAGCGATGCTGGCGACCGGCCAGCGCCTGTTCGGGGAAAACAGGGTGCAGGAGGCCGAGGCGCATTGGGCCACCCGGCGCGCTGCCTATCCTGATCTCGAACTGCACCTGATCGGGCCGCTGCAGACCAACAAGGCCGCCGATGCGGTCGCGCTGTTCGATGTGATCGAGACGCTGGACCGGGAGAAACTGGCGCGGGCGCTGGCAAAGGCGATGGCGGCGGCGGGCCGGCGGCTGCCAGTGTTCGTGCAGGTGAATACCGGCGAGGAGCCGCAAAAGGCCGGCGTGCACCCGGACGGGCTGGCGGCACTGCTGGAGGTCGCGGTCAGGGACTGCGGGCTCGATGTGCAGGGCCTGATGTGCATCCCGCCGGTGGACGAGCCGGCCGGCCCGCATTTCGCTTTGTTGGCAAAGCTGGCGCGGGCACACGGGCTGGCGGGTCTCTCGATGGGCATGAGCGGTGACTATGAACTGGCCGCGCGGTTTGGCGCGACGCATGTGCGGGTTGGCTCGGCCCTGTTCGGGGCGCGCTAAATCGCGATCTCGATGCGCGAATCCGGGGTCAGGAAGCGCAGCACCGTCCGCAGGTCCGCTTCGGCAAGGGCGATGCAGCCCTCTGTCGGCTGGAACGTCTCGCGGGCGAGATGGAGAAAGATCGCGCTGCCATGTCCGGGAACGACCGGATCGTCATTGTAGCCGAGCTCGACAATCAGGTTGTAGACATGGTCGGCGCGCCAGAGTTTTTCGGCCGAAGCCGGGTAGGGCAGGGCCACTGGGCGGTTGTAGAGAGGGTCGTCCGGCGCGTCGCACCAGCCGTCCTGCGGGCGCAGCGGCACTTTCGGCAGGCGCGTTTCAGGCGGCAGGGTGCGGTCGGGCCGGTAGTACAGGCGCCGGACGGGCCAGACGCCGATGGGAGAGGCCCCGTCACCCTCGCGTTTCAGGTTGGCGCCGATGACACCCCCGGCGCCGAGTGCACAGCGGCAGGCGATATCCATGCCCGAAAAGGTCCCGTTGGCGCGGGCAATGAAGAGGCTGTTCACGCGGGTCTCCCTGTGTTGTGATCGCAATCCTTGCACATACTTATGACAAGAGGTGTTGTCTTGGATATGTGCAAGGCAGTGATTGGAAAAGAACGGAGCGCCTTGATGTCAGTCAAGAAACGGATCCTGCTGGTGGATGATGACGACGACCTGCGCGAAGCGCTGGCCGAACAGTTCGAGCTGCATGACGGCTTTGAAACGCTGCAGGCGGCGAATGCCCGTGATGGCGTGGCGGCGGCTTCGGCCGAGCGGCTCGACATGATCCTGCTGGACATTGAAATGCCGGACCTGGACGGGCGCGAAGCCTGCAAGCTGATGCGGCGACAGGGCGTTCGGGCGCCGATCATCATGCTGACCGGCCAGGACGGCGATGCCGACACGATCCTGGGTCTGGATTCCGGGGCAAATGATTATGTCACCAAGCCGTTCAAGTTTTCCGTCCTGCTGGCGCGGGTGCGGGCGCACCTGCGCAGTTTCGAACAGTCAGAGGACGCGACCTTCCAGATCGGGCCGTATGATTTCCGCCCGTCGATGAAGCTGCTGGTGACGTCGGAAGGCCGCAAGGTGCGGCTGACGGAGAAGGAAACCAATATCCTGAAATACCTCTACCGGGCCGGCGGCAAGCCGGTGGCGCGCGAGGAATTGCTGTCGGAAGTCTGGGGTTATAATGCCGCCGTGACGACGCACACGCTGGAAACGCATATCTACCGCCTGCGGCAGAAGGTTGAGCCGGACCCGGCCAATGCGCGCCTGTTGCTGACCGATGCGGGCGGCTACCGGCTGCAGCCGTAACCGGAACCACCCTTCGGCGTCCGGCAGGACCTGTCTGACAGGCTGTCGGATTCAGCTTGAATTATCCCAGCTTTCCAGCGCCGTGCGGATGAGGCCCGGCAGGGCGGTGGCGATCATGCCGAGTTCCGGCACCATGCGATGGGTGCGCGTCATGGGCAGCGCGACGGGCCTTGCTTCGCCGCGGTCCCGCTGGCGCTGGAGCGCGCGGGCGAGACGCCTTGCATGGGCGTCCGGGGCGGCGAGCACCTGCTGCAGCGCCGCGAGGCGGGCGAGGATCGGCGCGGCCGGCACCGGGCCGGATGCACGGACAGTGCACGGAAAAAGCCCGGACGTGTCCGGATCGAACCCAGAGAGCAGCTTCCCGGTCAGGGCAAAGCCCGGCACGGCCTTGCGGCACACGGGGTCTGCGAGCCGATCCCCGGAACCAGGCGTCGCCGGGCTGCGCGGTTTGACCGGGGCGAGGGTCAGCGACAGGGCCAGCAAGGTCAGCAGGCGGCGGACGATGATTTCGAGCTGTTTGAGGCGCCCCATGGCCTTTTGCTTCAGGCTGCGCTTCAGCATCAGCGGGCGCAGATGCGCGTTCGTCATGTTGATCACTGCCCACAGCGCGAGCCGCGCCTGTTCAAGGCCGTGGTGGATCAAGTCGGGCGGATGGCTCATGCGGCGCATTATAGCGCAGGCGGGATATCAGTTGGATAAGGGGTCGTCTGTGTGAGGGATGGGTGTGTGATTGGGGAACGAGGGGGGCGCGTGTTGGGGCGGTGGTTATCGCTCTGCTCAACCCACCCTACGCTTTGCTACCCCTATCGCTTGAATAAAAGGTCGGTCAGAAATTTCATGAGCGTCAAACCGACAAAAGCAGCAGAAAAGACCGCGCCGATCAGTAATGCGGGCCTGTCAGTCAAACCGTCTGCGTAGCCGAGAATGAGCGCCACAATATCGCCCGCTGCGAAGCCCAATAGTGCGGACACTGCCACTGCTCTCAATCGCCACATGCTCTTGGACCTGTAAAACTAATCAGAGCGGTTCGCTCCCTTAGTTTTTGGGCGGCCAATCAAGTTGACGCAAGCTCGCTCGTCTGGCCGGGACAGCTCTTGCTGGTCTCCAATTGCATGAGATCCCGGCTTTCGCCGGGACTGCGGATGGAGGAAGGATTACACACTCACCTTCACGCTGATCGGGGCGTGGTCTGAGGGTTTCCAGCCGCCGCGCCAGGCGAGGTGGACGCTGTAGGAGTCGACCTTGGTGTCGGCAAGGGCGGCCGGATTGGCCCAGATATGGTCGAGGCGGCGGCCCTTGTTGGCGGCGGCCCAGTCCTTGGCGCGATAGCTCCACCAGGAATACAGCTTCTGTTCGTCCGGCACCGACATGCGGCCAATGTCGGCAAAGCCCGCAGCCTGGCGCGAGTCCTCGAGCAGTTCGGTCTCGACAGGCGTGTGGGAGACGATCTTGAGGAGCTGCTTGTGCGACCAGACATCGTTCGGGTGCGGGGCGACGTTGAGGTCGCCGACCAGGATGCGCGGCGTCTTCTTCAGCTTCTTGTAGCCGGGGCCGAGCTTTTCGAGGAAGTCGAGCTTGTGGGCGAACTTGTCATTGACGGCCGGGTCGGGCACGTCGCCGCCGGCGGGCAGGTAGATGTTGTGGATTTCGATGCCATTGACGCGCGCGGCAATCGCGCGGGCGTGACCCTCGCGGCAAAGATCCGGGACGTCGACGCGCTCCAGCGGGAAACGTGAGGCGATGGCGACGCCGTGATGGCCGCCCTTCTGGCCGTTCAGCACAAGGTGGGGCAGGCCCATTTCGCGGAACTGCTTTTCCGGGAACTCGCCGTCCTGGCACTTGGTTTCCTGCAGGCAGATGACGTCCGGCGCCTCGGCGGCGACGAATTCGGCGACATTCGGCGCGCGCAGGCGGACCGAGTTGATGTTCCAGCTGACAATCTTGAGAGGCTTGGGCATTTGCCGTGCGTAGCACCGCTGCCTGAAACGTCAACGCGCCCGAACGCGGGGGAGTTCGGGCGCGCCTGACGCGATATTCGACGTCTCGCCGGTAAGGGAGGTTCCGGCGGTGATGTCACGGGGGTTTCACAGCGGGGGGTCAATTGCTGCGCGGGGTATCCGTTTCATCGACAGTTGCAAAGATGTCACTACTGGCAAAAAATTCAAGTAAATTATGCGTTAGGTGGTTGCTTTTGCAGTTTTTTAAAGTTCCGCAACGGGCCGGTCGTGGCCTGCCCGTTGCAGGAGTCGCCTAGTCGTCTTCAAAGTCCTTGAGGATGAACAGGCGTGGATTGAGCTTCTTGCCGTACTCAACGCCCGACAATTGCACCGACGTGATGTTCCCGGTGCCGTCGACCGTGCGCCAGCCGAGCAGGTCACGCGTACCATCTGACAGGACCAGGGTCAGCGTGCCGTCCATTTCGCCGGAGCGGTCCTGCAGGGTGACCTCGATCCGGCCATTGCCTTTGGCGACGTCAAGCACTTCGGCCTCGGTTTCGAAATCGAGATCGTCGTCCAGCAACAGCGACAGCGGCGTCGTGCCCAGCGGCACGCGGTCGGTGGTTTCGAGCTCGCTGTCCTGCAGCGCAACCGTGGTGCCGTCGCTGACGATCAGGATGGGTGTCGGGTCATCATAGTCGAACCGGACCTTGCCGGGGCGCGACAGGGCAAAGCTGCCGGTCGTGACCGAATAGTCGGGGGCAACCTGTTCGAACTTGCCCCGCGCTGTCTTGACGCCGGTCAGGGCGGTGGAGACGTCAGCCAGCACCTGGCTGCGCTCTGATGCCGACAGGCTGCTGCTGGTTGCGGTGGGCGCGACAAGTTGAGGCACGGCGGGCGTGGGCGCCTGCAGGGACAGGGCGAGCGGCGAAGTGGCGAGCGCGGTAATTGCACCCAGTGTCGTCAGCAAGTTCATCATGATCTCGGCCTCCTTTGACCTATGCCCTAAACCTAAGCGGCTGAACCCCACCTAAACAGGGCAGGATAATGATATTTCAGCCGCTTTTCGTTGGCTTGCGTTCAGCCTGGCGTGCCGGATGGGCCAAACCGGCCCGGAGATGAACGCGCTGCCTGCGGCCTTGTTTCCACCGTGCACACCCGATGCTTGCGTATTTGCCCATCCAAGCCCATCTTTGCCCCAGATTTACAAGGATACTGCACGCATGACCGAGATGGGTTCGCTGAATACCAAGGACAGCACCGACCAGGATTTCATGGCCGACGTCGTCGAGGCGTCGAACACGCAACCGGTGATCGTTGACTTCTGGGCGCCGTGGTGCGGGCCCTGCAAGCAGCTCGGCCCGGTGATCGAGCGCGTCGTCGACAGCAAGAAGGGCGCGGTCAAGCTGGTCAAGATCAATATTGACGAGAACCCGGGCTATGCCGGCCAGCTGGGCGTAAGGTCGATCCCGGCAGTCTATGCGTTTGACAAGGGCCGGCCGGTCGACGCCTTTCTCGGCGCCCTGCCGGAGAGCCAGGTAAAGGGCTTTGTCGACAAGATCATGACCGGCACCGACAGCGCACAGGTGATCGCCGAGGCGCTGGCGCAGGCCGAGGCGGCCAGCCAGGCAGGCGATCTCGGCACGGCGGCGCAGATCTATGCCAGCGTGATCGAGGAAGACCCCGAGAACGTGACGGCGATTGCCGGCCTTGCACGCTGCTATCTCGCCAATGGCGACAAGGCGCGGGCGATTGCGACGCTGGACATGGTTCCGGAGTCGAAAAAGCATGACAATGCCGTCAAGGGCGTGCGCACGGCGATCGACCTGATGGCCGATGACGAGCCGCCGGGCGAGTTCGATGCCGCGCTGGAGGCCGTCACGGCAGCCCCTGACGATCACCAGAAGCGGTTCGAACTGGCCGAGAAATATGTCGGCGCGCAGCGCTACAAGGACGCAGTCGACCACCTGCTGATCATTCTCGGCTCGAAGATGGACTGGGACGACGGCAAGGCGAAGGAAAAACTGTTGCAGGTGTTCGAAGCCGCCGGGCCGACAGACCCGGTTACCATCGAAGGCCGCCGGAGGCTGGCGTCCCTGATGTTTGCCTGACGCGGCAATCGGCCCACCTTCACAGACATGAAGCCGATTGGACCCGACCCGATGACCGCAGCGCATTACAGGAAGATCGACGACCTGCCGGCCACCTTGGCGATCTTCCCGTTGCCGGGCGCGCTGTTGTTCCCGCGCTGGCCGCTGCCGCTCAACATATTCGAGCCGCGCTACCTGAACATGATCGACGATGCGATGGCCGGGTCGCGCCTGATCGGCATGGTGCAGGCGATGGGCGGGGACCCGCAAAAACCCGACGTGGCGGAGGTCGGCTGCGCCGGGCGGATCACGACATATGCCGAGACCGATGACGGGCGCTACCTGATCACGCTGACCGGGATTGCCCGGTTCGAGATCGAACAGGAGCTGGATGTCACCACGCCCTACCGGCAGGTGAGGCCGGGCTGGAAGCGGTTCGCCGATGACCTTCATGCCGTGCAGGAGATCGCCCTGCCGAGCCGCGAGAAACTGATCGCGGCGCTGCACGCCTATGTCGAAGCCAACCAGATGCAGGCCGACTGGTCTGCTGTCGAAGGCGCGCCGATGGAGACGCTGGTCAACGCGCTCTGCTCGGGCTGCCCGTTCTCGCCGATCGAAAAGCAGGCCCTTGTTGAAGCGCCGACCTTGAAAGCGCGCGCCGAAACGCTCATCACCTTGTTGAAGATGGATGTGCCGGGCAGTGATGCCGGCACGATGCAATAGGCGGCGAGACCATGACCGAAGACGACAGCAAGAGCACGGAGCGCGGATCGGGCATCGACCCGCGCCTGCTGGAAATCCTGATCTGTCCGGTAACCCGCCAGCCGCTGAGCTATGATCGCGCCGCCGGCGAACTGGTGTCGCGCCGGGCGAAGCTGGCCTTTCCGATCCGTGGCGGCATTCCGATCATGCTGGCGGACGAGGCGCGTGACCTGGCTGACCCGGAGACGGGGGCATGAGCGGCGCGGCGGCATGGCCTGTCCGGCTGACATTCCGGCGCGGGGCGCGTGAACTGCGTGCAGAGTTCGATGACGGCCAGGTCGGCACCGTGTCGTTCCAGCGCCTGCGCGAGGAAAGCCCGTCAGCCGCCGTGCGTGGCCACGGGTCCGGCCCGAAACCGTTCCAGCCGCCGGTGCCGGACGACATTTCTGTCAACGGAGCCGAGCCGGTCGGGCGCTATGCGGTGCGGATCATGTTTTCGGATGGCCATTCCAGCGGGCTTTATACCTGGGACCTGCTGCGCCAGCTGACCGTGGCGGCCTAGCGCATCAGGCTCGGCAGGCCGGGCTGGTCGGCGCTGGCCTGGCGGGCCATGGCGCGCCGGACGGGGCCAAGCTTGCTGGCGGCTGTCAGCGCAAGGCCCCGCAGGGGCTTCAGGATCGCATTGTCATTCGAGAAGGCCCGTTCGACGGCATCCATGAACATGGCTGTGGTGGCCGCGTCGACGCGGCGCCATTGCTGGTAGCGCTGCAGCGAGGTCGCCGCACCGGGATCGAGGCCGACACGGCGGGCATCGGTCATCACATCGACGAGCGCGCCGACATCCTTGAAGCCGAGATTGAGGCCCTGCCCGGCGAGTGGATTGATGCGCCGGGCGGCGTCGCCCAGCAGCGCCGTGCGCGGCCCGGTCATGACCGCCGCGATCTGCAGGTGGAGCGGATAGGAGAGGGGCGGGCCGTCGAGCGTCATCGGCCCGGCGAAATCCGAGAACCGGGCGTTGAGTTCGGCCTCGATGGCGTCTGCCGGAAGCGCCGCCATTGTCTCGGCCGCGCCCGTCTTCATGTACCAGGCGAGGTTTGCCCTGTTTCCGGGCAGCGGAAGGGTGGCGAACGGGCCATCCGGGGTGAACAGCTGGCGGGCGAGGCCATTATGGGGGCGTTCGAGCCTGACATCGGCGGCGAACACCGACTTGCCATATGCGCGGCCCTCGGTGGGGATGCCGAGCGCGGTCCTGACAGGTGACCGGACGCCGTCACAGGCAGCGACGAGCCCGGCGGTGATTTCATCGCCCGTGTCGAGGGTGATCCGGGCTGAGGCGGCGTCTGTCGCCAGGGCAGTGAACTTGCGGCCGCGCAGCCAGGTCAGGTTGGCCGCCTTTGCGGCGATCGAATCGAGCGCGGCCTGCAGCGCTTCAGCCGGAACCATTTCGCCGAGCGGTTCGCCGTCAGCGTCCGGCGGCAGGTCGTCTGTACCAAACAGGACAGAGGGCGCGCCAAACCAGTGGCGCCCGCCATCGGTTGCCTCAAGGCCCAGCAGTGGCTGGGTCAGGCCGTGCAGCGCCGGATGCACGCCGGCTGCGCCGAGCAGGCGCCAGCTGCCGCGGACAATGGCGAAGTTGCGTGTGTCGCGCGGCGGGTCGCGGTCCGGATCCCGTGCATCCACAAGAACGGTGCGGAATCCTGCAGCAGCCGTCAGGATCGCGAGGCTGGTCCCGACGGGACCAGCGCCGATCACGGCGATATCTGCCTCAAGTGGCGGGGTCCGGGAGGTTACAGCCATATCGCCTAGCTAGGTACCGGTAACCAAAGCATCCAGCAATGGCGCAGAATTGGGCGATTGGCCGCAACCCTGCACAGGGTTTGACCACGAGCACCCGGAATCCCGCCTCACCCCAGTCCGGCAAGCGACTTTCGGGAGCCGCCCCAATCATATCAGCGATGGGAGAGCGCGGGGGGTCCCGAGCTCCATGTCATTCACTGAAGGAGGGGCCAAATGGGCCACACGATTGGAAGATGGATACGCGGGGCTGCGTTACTGCCGGTCGCGCTGACAGCGGGCGTGCTTGCCTACGCGCAGGAAGACGATATTGCCGCGCGCCTGGCCGCGCTCGAAGAGAGCGTGAGTGGCAGCGCCAGCAGCTATGTAGACAACAGCTACCTGTTCCTGATCGGCGGGATCATCGTCATGCTGATGGCGGCAGGCTTCTGCATGCTGGAAGCGGGGCTTGTCCGTTCCAAGAATGCGGCGATGCAATCGACCAAGAACGTTGCCCTCTATTCCATTGCGGGCCTGATGTTCTGGGTGATCGGTTACAATATCGCCTATCCGGGCGCGTGGATCGGTGGCGACGAGGGCCTGAAATTCTTCGGCATGCCGGCGATGGACGCCTTCTTCTGGGCAGGCGGGGACCTCAGTGTCGAGAGCGACGCAGGCTATGCGCCGGCGTCCGACTGGTTCTTCCAGATGGTGTTCGTTGCGACCGCCGCCTCGATTGTCTCCGGTACGGTGGCAGAGCGGGTCAAGCTGTGGCCTTTCCTGATCTTTACCGCCGTCCTGACGGCCGTGATCTATCCGGTTGTCGTGTCCTGGGAATGGGGCGCAGGCTTCCTCGACACCAAGTGGGCGTTCTCCGACTTCGCCGGTTCGACGCTGGTTCACTCGGTCGGCGGCTGGGCAGCCCTTGTCGGCGCCATCATCATTGGTCCGCGGGCGGGCAAGTATTTCGGCAAGCAGGTTCACCCGATGCCGGGGTCGAACATCCCGCTTGCAGCGCTCGGTACGTTCCTGCTGTGGTTCGGCTGGTTCGGCTTCAACGGCGCGTCGCAGCTTGCGGCGGGTACGGCTGCCGACATCAACTCGGTCGCGCAGATCTTTGCCAACACGAACATGGCAGCTGTCGGCGGCGTGCTGGCCGCGATGATCACGACGGCGGTCCTCTACAAGGGCAAGATCGATGCAACCATGGTCTTCAACGGTGCCATCGGCGGCCTGGTGTCGATCACGGCTGAACCGCTGATGCCGAGCATGGGGCAGGCCGTGCTGATCGGCGGCGTCGGCGGCATTCTTGTCGTCCTCGCGGTTCCGCTGCTCGACAAGTTCAAGATCGATGATGTCGTCGGTGCCATCCCGGCTCACCTGGTCTGCGGTATCTGGGGCACGATGATTGTTCCGGCCACGCACGGTGCGGCGTTCATGCCGAACGAAGCGGGCGATCCGAACTTCATCGGCCAGCTGGTCGGCGTCGGCGTGACGGGCATCTTCGTTGTGGCAGCCTCGACAGTCGTCTGGATGCTGCTCAAGCTGACCATGGGCGTGCGGTGCAGCCTTGAGGCTGAGGAAATGGGTCTCGACAAGGCTGAGATCGGCCTTGAGGCCTATCCGGAGTTCACATCGGGCTGAGGGGCTAACATGTGAACGAAACCCCGGCCGGTCCCGCACCGGCCGGGGTTTTACATTCAGGCTGCGAAAGCGCCCCGGAGCCCTTGCTTCCGGGGCGCTTTTGATTTCGCCGTACGCTGGGCCGGGGATCGGCCCGCAGGCCTGGTGTGCAGATGACGGCAGCGGAATCGTTAATCGCACCGGGATTATCGTTAAAATCCTGAGCCCGGGAAGGTGGACCTGTTAACAGGACCGGCGCGGCCGCAACGCCGGGCCGGCGGTGCGGTATCATCGGCGTCAGGGCCTCCGCCAGGGGGCCAGCAGGGCCCGGTTTGGCCTGCACCCGTGCGTTAGGTGATGGTTACCGGACGCGGCCCGCAGCCCCTGCGGCGGGCGCGCAGGCCTGGCCGTCCGGGCGCTTGCAGGCCGCGCAAAAGGTTAACGCGCCAGCAGGGATTGCCGCATTTGCGTTTGCCGGGCGTTAAGGCTGTTGCGGCATGAGTGGTGTTTCCCGAACAGCGCCCGCGGAGATCCCCCACCTGATGACAGATTACGCCTATTCCGACGACGAACTGACGAGCGTAAGCGATCCTGTCTGGCGGATCCTGACAGGCGCAGCCGCTTTTGGCGCGGGCGTGTTCGTGTGCGGCAGCGTGGGGTCATACGTGCCGAGCGATCCGAGCTGGAACGCGGCGACCGATGCGGCCGTGCAGAACCTGTTCGGCGGTGCCGGGGCGACCTTCGCGGATTTCGCGCGCCAGACGCTCGGCTGGTCAAGCTGGACCGCCGGACTCGCGTTGATGATCGGCGGGGCGATGCGGGCCGTGCTGATCGGCGCACCGAGCGTGCGCCGCTGGCTGGTGGGCGCGGCATTCGTGCCCTTGTCGGCTGCGTGCTTTGCCGGCTGGCCGGTGCCGGAATCCTGGCCGCTCAGCGCAGGGCTCGGCGGCGTCATCGGCGATGCGCTATTCTATTATGCCGAGATGCCCTTCAAGGCGCTGCTATTGCCGTCGCCACCGACATGGGCGGGATTCGGGCTCGGAATCGCGGCGGTCTGGGCCGCACTCACGGCCCTTGGCTTCCGGCGCGATGATGCACACCTGCTGCAGGAGGCGGCGTCGAAGTCCGGCCTGCGCGCGGCGCGCAAGGCGCGTGGCGCCGTGGGACTGCTGTTTGCGATTGCCAGCGTCTTCAAGTTCAAGCGGCGCCCGACTGATCCGGATGACCGTGCACGGGTGGTGACCGGCGAGGACGAGTACGAGGGCGAAACCCGCGGATTCTTCCGTGGCCGCGCCGTCAGTGACGATATCGACGATGACGAGGAATATGAAGACGACGAGGACTTCGACGACGAGGATGAGGTCGACGCCGAGGAAGCTGCGCCGCCCGTGCGCACGACCCGGTTTGCGACCCCCAAGCCTTCCCCGCGCCCGTCAGCGCCCCGCGTTACCAAGACGACCCGCCGCGGGAAGACGCCGCGCCTGCCGTCGATCGACCTGCTCCAGATGCCTGAAGAGCGCGGTGATACGGTTGACGAGGATGCGCTGATCGCCAAGGCGGCACGCCTGTCGGAAGTGCTGAAGGAATTCGGCGTGCGCGGCCGGATCAAGGAAGTGCGGCCAGGCCCGGTGATCACCCTGTTCGAGATGGAACCGGCACCGGGGGTGAAATCTTCCCGCGTGATCTCGCTGGCCGATGACATTGCCCGCTCGATGAGCGCGGTGTCGGCCCGCGTCGCTGTTGTGCCCGGCAAGAACGCGATCGGCATCGAACTGCCCAATGATGACCGCGATACCGTCTACCTGCGGACCCTGCTGCAGTCCGAGCCCTATGTTGCGACCCGGGCGAGCCTGCCAATGGCGCTCGGCGAGGATATTGGCGGCGTGCCGACGGTCGTCGACTTGTCCAAGATGCCTCACCTGCTGATCGCGGGCACGACCGGCTCGGGCAAGTCGGTTGGCGTCAACGCGATGATCCTGTCGCTGCTGTACCGTCACACGCCGGAACAGTGCCGCTTCATCATGATCGACCCGAAGATGCTGGAACTGTCGATCTATGAAGGCATCCCGCACCTGCTGGCGCCGGTGGTGACCGACCCGAAAAAGGCGGTCAACGCGCTGCAATGGACCGTGCGCGAGATGGAAAGCCGCTATGAGCTGATGTCGAAAGCCGGCGTTCGCAACCTGTCCGGCTTCAACGACAAGGCCGCCAAGTATCGCGCCTCCGGCGAGGAGATGGTGCGCAAGGTGCAGACCGGCTTCGACGAGCGCGGCAAGCCGGTGCATGAAACCGAGTCGCTTCCGATCGACCATATCCCGAACATTGTCGTCGTGATCGACGAGATGGCAGACCTGATGATGGTGGCGGGCAAGGAAATCGAAGGCTGCGTGCAGCGCCTCGCCCAGATGGCGCGGGCCGCCGGCATCCACCTGATCACCGCGACGCAGCGTCCGTCGGTAGATGTGATCACCGGCACGATCAAGGCGAACTTCCCGACACGGATTTCGTACATGGTCACGACCAAGATCGATTCGCGCACGATCCTGAATGAGCAGGGTGCAGAACAATTGCTTGGCATGGGCGACCTGCTGTACCAGGCCCCCGGCAAGAAATCCCAGCGCCTGCACGGGCCGTTCGTGTCGGACGAGGAAGTCGGCTCGGTGGTCGACTGGCTGAAGGAGCAGGGTGAACCTGACTATGTCATGGACATCCTGGAAGCGCCGGAAGACGGGTCGACCGGCTCGGCCGTGATGGACGCCATGCTCGGTACGTCGACCGGTGACGAGGACGAAGACCTGTTCGCGCAGGCCATCGCCATCGTCGTTCGCGACAAGCGGGCGTCGACGTCCTACCTGCAGCGCCGTCTCAAGGTTGGCTACAACAAGGCGGCTGGCCTGATCGACCGGCTCGAGGAAGACGGCGTGATCTCCGCGCCGAACCATGCCGGCCGGCGCGAAGTGCTCGCTCACGGCGGCCCTGGAAACGACTGATCCGGGCGGGCCTAGCCCATCGGGTAGAGGATTTCCTTCGAGATCGCATCGCAGGCTTTCATGACGTCATCCGGCAGGGTGAGGTCTGCAGCCGCCAGGATGGGCGCAACCTGATCCAGCTTGCTGACGCCGACAATGGTGGATGCAACGAAGTCATGCTGCTTGGACCAGGCGGTTGCGAGCGTCACCGGCGACATGCCGGCCTCTTTCGCGATCGCCATGTAGCGCTCGGTTGCTGACAGCGACTTCTCGTTGACGAAGCGTTGGGCCATGGCCGTGTGGCGGCCGCCCTTCTTGATATAGCTGGAGAAGCGCGCGCCCTCGGGCGTGGCGCCGCCATTGTACTTGCCGGACAGGACGCCACCGGCGATCGGCGAATAGGGAATGAGGCTGACGCCCTCGCGCTTGCAGATATTTGCCAGCTCGTCCTCGAAGCGCCGGTTGTTCAGGCTGAAATTGTTCTGGATGGTCTGGTGGCGGACCGTCCCGAGGCGTTCGGATGTCGCGAGGCTTTTCATCAGGCCCCAGGCGTTCTCGTTGCTGCAGCCGACGATGCGGACGAGCCCCGCGCGCACGAGGTCGTCGAGGGTTTCCATTGCTTCGTCGAAACCGGTGCCGTGGTCGGGCCAGTGGGTCTGGTAGAGGTCGATGTAATCGGTATCGAGGCGCGTCAGGCTGGCTTCCACGGCGCGGGTGATGTTGTGGCGGTCCATGGCGGTCATGCCGGCCCGCTGCGAACTCTTGATCCAGCCGTGCGACGGGCCTGAGACCTTGGTGGCGATGATCAGTGAGTCGCGGTCCTTGGTCTTCATCCACTTGCCGACGATTTCCTCGGAACGACCGGCCCATTTCGGGTCTGGCGGGACGGGATAGTTCTCGGCGGTGTCGTAGAAATTGATCCCGGCATCATAGCATTCATCGAGAATGCGGAAGGCTTCCGCCTCGTCGGCCTGGGACCCGAAGGTCATGGTGCCCATGCAGATGTCGGATACGTAGATGGCGCTCTTGCCGAGGCGACGTGTTTTCATGATTTTCTCTCCGGAATACCTGATGCTGTATCAAGACTAGCGGCTTACCGTGACAGCGCCATAGCACCGGATGATTGCCGCAAGGTCAGGCGGAAAAATCGTGCACGTTGCAGGCATGGCCGGTCGCTTCGACAAAGCGCCTGAAATCGGCGCGCGATATGGCCGTGGTTGCGGTATTGGTCAGCGGGTGGAAATTGACCGGATCGGCCGTGAAGAGCGCGGCGTCTGCAATGAACCGGACCCTGCCGGCCGTGTCATTCATCAGGGCGAATGCGGTGACCGAGCCGGGCGTGACGCCCAGTAGCGCCAGCATGTCCTCGGGAGAACCGAACGAGAGGCGGCGGGTGTTTATTTTGCGGTGGAGCTGGTTCAGGCTGATCTTCGTGCTCGCTTCGGCGGAAATCAGGACGAAAGTGCCGGCCTTGTCCCTGAGGAACAGGTTCTTGGTGTGGATGCCCGGCATCGTGGCCTTCAGGTCGCGGCCTTCATCGACCGTGAACACGGCGGCATGCCGGTGCGTGCGATGCGCGATGCCGAGACCGTCAAGGTAGGCGAAAAGGGCTTCAGGGCTTGCAGTCATCCGGCACTTTGGGCCAAGACTTGCGGCAAGCGTCAAGCCTCCCGGAGAATTTTGTCCCCATGCGCCTCGAATGCTACAAGATACATGACATCGCACCGGAAATCGTGGCCGGGCGCAGCCAGCGCGAATGGATGGATGCGTTTCCGGACCGCCATCCGTACAGGTGCCTGCCGCTGACGATGGCGAATTCCACCGGCTGGGAAATCCTCTGCCCGATGGATATCAAGATCCAGTGGAATGGCGGGCCGCGCAAGGAAGACATCAAGCTGTTCACCACGGGCGACCCGAAGGCGGTGGCGAGTTTTGCCGACAGCCACTTCATGCGCGGCATCGTGACGTTCCATACCGGCCACCTGTTCCGCACGCCGCCGGGCTGGGGCGTGTGGGTGACCGGCCCGCCGAACTGGCCGAAAGACGGCATCGCGCCGCTGACCGGCCTGGTGGAAACCGACTGGCTGCCCTTCCCGTTCACGATGAACTGGGCGATGACGCGGCCCGGCGAAGTGGTGTTCCGCAAGGGCGAACCGTTCTGCTTCATCACGCTGTTCGAGCACAAGAAGCTGGAAGAGATCACCCCGGAACGCAAGGCAATGTCGACCAATCCGGAACTGGTGAAGGAATACGAGGCCTGGACGGCCAGCCGGTCTGACTTCAATTCTCGCCTCGCAACCGGCGAGGAAAAGGCCATGAAGGAGCGCTGGCAGCGCCACTACATGAAGGGCGAGAAAGTGACCGGCGACAAGGCCGACGATCACCAGACCAAGCGCCGCCTGAAGCAACCGAAAGACATGTAGGCCGCCGCCCGTATCCGGCGGAAAGGCCGGGCGCGGCCTGCACGAACAGGGGCACGGACAAAGCACGGACACAGCACGGCGGGTGCACGGACGTCCGTGCGATCAGCCCGGACGCGCGGCTTTTTCGTCGAGGCCGGACGTGCCCTGGCGGGCTTCGAGTTTTGCCGCGACGGCATCCAGCGGCACGCCGCGCGCCCGCAGGCCGACCATCAGGTGATAGATCACGTCGGCGGCCTCGCTGGCGACGGCGTCGTCGCTCTCGCGGATCACGGCTTCGGCCAGTTCTGCGCCTTCCTCGGCGATCTTGGCGGCGCAGGCGTCCGGCCCCTTGGCCAGCAGGCGGGCAGTCCAGCTGGTGCCGGCATCGCCTTCGGTGGCGCGCATGTCGATCGTGCCGGAGAGGTGGGCGAGGGCCGCGCCGAGGCGGGCGAGGGGGCCGAGAGGGTGGGTCATGGGGCCTTCTTAGGCGCTTCTCCCTTCGGGGAAAAGGTTCACAGGGGCCGCACCGGGGCGCCGGCCTCGGCGAGGGCCTTGCGCGCGTCGGCGATTGTCGCCTCCCCGAAATGGAAGATCGAGGCGGCGAGCACGGCGCTGGCGCCGCCGTCCAGCACGGCCGGGGCAAGGTCGCCGACGCTGCCGGCGCCGCCCGACGCGATGACGGGAATGTTCACGGCCGACGAGACGGCCTTCAACAGGGCGATGTCATAGCCGGCCTTGGTGCCGTCGCGGTCCATGCTGGTGAGCAGGATTTCGCCGGCGCCGCGCTGTTCGGCCTCGGCGGCAAAGGTGACGGCGTCGATGCCCGTGGGGGTGCGCCCGCCATGCGTGAAGATTTCCCAGTGGTCGCCGGTGCGGCGCGCGTCGATGGCGACGACGACGCACTGGCGCCCGGCCTTGGCGGCGCAGCGGCTGATCAGGGCGGGGTCTGCCACGGCGGCGGAATTGATCGCCACCTTGTCGGCGCCTGCCTTCAAGAGGGCGACAAGGTCATCCGCGCTGCGCACGCCGCCGCCGACGGTGAGCGGCATGAAACAGGCCTCTGCCGTGCGGGTGACGATATCCAGCATCGTGCCGCGCCCTTCATGGCTGGCGGTAATGTCGAGGAAGCACAGCTCGTCGGCACCCTGTTCATCATAGGCGCGGGCCAGCGCCACGGGGTCGCCCGCGTCGCGCAGGTCGACGAAATTGACGCCCTTCACGGTGCGCCCGTCCTTCACGTCCAGGCAGGGAATGATGCGGGTCTTGAGCATGGGAGGCGTTTAGCGCACTGCTACAGATGGACCAAGAATTTTCGAATTATTAAATTGGCCAATCATGGATTCAATCAATCTCGTTGGATATATAATATGCCTATGACTCCTGAGCAGCTGCGACGTTGGCGAGCAGACATGATCTCTCGACTTGATACGTTGGCACATATGGCGCGAGTGACTCGTCAGCATCTGGAGAATCACGACCTGCGCGAATTGGAGGACCGAACCGAATTTCGTGGTGCATGGAGACGTATTGTGGAGCTGTTTCCTGAAGACTTTACGCCTGCCCGGGGATCAGACTTAGCGCGACACATTGGATTCGCGCAACCGCATGATTTTTTTGACATCGAATTTCAGGATATCCCTGCCGTACAAGGGTCGGTTCAAAATTATAGGCGCGGGGGAGAAGAAAACGCGATATTTGCGCAAGAGGAATTCGAGATTGATTTCGAACCGTTTCAGCTATTGCATCCGCTGATACGAGACACTTCTCTACCTCAGTTTAACGATCAAAATTATTCTATTGCGGCTCGGTCGGCGGTAGAGGTCATTATGGATGAGGTTCGTCGAATATCTGGTCAGGACGGCGACGGACATAGACTTATCAACGATGTGTTTGGTGCCGGTGCGGGAAATTTGGCATTTTCTCCCTGCTCTACAGAAAGCGAAATTTCCGTGTCAGGTGGACTGAAAGATATGCTGCTCGGCATCTTTCGAGGAATCCGAAATCCATTGGCGCACGGATGGAATGGGTTCACTCGTATTGAGTGCTTTCAAATCATGGTTGCGTGTAGCTTTCTGCTGGCACGAATTGAGCTTGTCGAACCTCACGAATAGCGATTGTCGCTACTCACTAGCGGCTTGGTGCGCCGCACCTGCCCGATGGATTGCCGGTTTTCCTAACCCCGCCTATGGGATCTGAGTTAATGCTTGGTCCAAAAGGCAATCCGTTGGCCAGTCGTCGGGAATGTTGAGAACTTCACCTGGGTTGATAGGGCAGAATTCTCGATTCGAGACGTCGAGCCAGTCGTTTACAGGTGGGCCTAGTTCGACGAAGCGTTCTGCATTGCCTGTGCAGCGTTCAGCAATGGTCCAACATGTATCCCCTGTGCGAATGAGTTTGTGTCTGTCGGTCTCTACTTGCGGCTGGATAGACGCGGGCGCATCCAATATGCCGCTGATTGCCTCGTCTGGAGTTTCGACAATTTCGACTACATCAGAAGGTGGAACTCCAGGTGTCGACTCAGCAGCTTGCTCTGGCGTCGGCGTGAGCAGCAGTATCGCGACCAATGCAACCAGAGCGGCAGCTACGATTGCCAACCGAATGGATTCATCACCGACAAGAGGTGTGCTTCCGTTCCCTCGCTGAACATTTGAAGGCACGATCGGTGCGGGTGCTACTCTGGTTTTAGGACCAGTCCGTTTGCGTGCAGCCGGCTTCCGACGTCTGAGCCGTCTCCAATTGAGTCCAGACCAAGAGTTTTTGACTGACACCCAAAAGTTAGGCCATTGCGCAGTCCCTTTATCCCATTGTCGAACAAAAGCCGCCACTCGAGAGATGATCCAACCGAGCGCTTTTGGTTCAAAGACGGCTAAGTAAAGTCCGCCCCAAGTGAACAAGATCGCCGTCCAATCCGCAATCTTTGATAGGCTTGCCGCTGACAACCAGATGTATGATCCAAGCGCGATCGAAATAGCAACGCAGCGAAGCACGAGCTTTGCAATCCATCCGACGGACGGCTCAGTTTCTGGTTCGTTTTCTTCCTCAAGCATAACAAGTTGCAATCGCCAGTTTTCACCAATCAGTTCATGAGTCGCTTCTACCGTCGCCACGATTCCCGTTGGGGGAGAATCGACGCCACGCGTTGAGCAAGCGTAGGGTAGGTTGAGCGGCGCGATATCCACGTTGCCCCGTGCCGCACACCTGCCCGGTGGGTTACGGCTGCGCCTGACGCGCCGAGCGCGGCGCCGCCCTTGCGCGGAAGCCGCCGCGTGCAACCGGTACGCGGAGAAAAAGATTCTTAAGGTTTACGGCCTATCACCTTCCGGATGAACCTAATCCGGGAGGCGAGGATGCTGAGACATGTTTTTCTGGGAGCGGCGGCCCTGGCCCTGTCGGGCTGTGCGAACCACCAGCCGTCCAAGGACGGCGCCATGAACCTGCCCGGATTCATGAACAGGCACAACACGATCGAGATGCAGCGCCCGACCCTGCCGGTGACGGATTTCATCAAATGGTACCCGGAAGACCGCCTGCGCTATGGGCTGGAACTGGACTATATCAGCGGCATGTCGCAGCGCGACTACCTGTTCGAGGAGCCCAACCAGGAATTGTTTCGCCCGATGGTGGCGCGGGCGCTGAAACAGGCGGGCCTGCAGGCAAGGACAGCGGCGGGCGCGCGCTATGCGCTGCAGATCGAGTTCACGGACCTGGACACCGATGCCTTCGGCCGGAATTTCGCCGGCAAGACGGACGCGATCTACCGGATTGTCGACCGGCGCACGCATGCCGTCGTGTATGAGAACAGCATCGGCTCGCGGTTTGTCGCGGCCTATCCGGGCCTCAACGAGCGGGATGCCAGCCTTGCCTATGATGTCTCGGCGCCCGGCGTGATCGGCGCGGCCCAGGCCTTTGGCGCGTTCACGCTGTATGAAGGCGGGCTGGTGGAGTTGTGGAACAACAATGCCAAGCTGCAGGACTTTTTCGGCGGGGACGCGATCGACGAGGTGTCGCAGGCCGGGTGGAATGATGCCTACCAGTCGTACACATGGGTGACGGGGGTGGCGGCACTGTCCGGGCCGGCGCTGGTGCTGCTGGGCCAGATGAACCCGCTGAACTATGCGTCGCTGCAGCTGGAACCGCGCGGCGAACATGCCGGCTTTACCAAGGCCCGGCGGGGCAACCTGGCCGAAACCGGCATGGGCGCCCGCTCGGCCCGCAAGCGCGCCAACCAGCTCAACTCGCACCTGCTGGCGCAGAGCCTGACCGTGTTCCTGCTCGACCTGGCGCAGAAGGAGGATGTCCGCCTGACGCGGCTGGTGGCATGCAATGATGCGCCCGCCAGCACCGAGGACATCATCGAGGCCGTGCGCCAGCGCGCCCGCGTCGTGTCCGATGACTGCCGGCTGTATGGCGCGCCCGACACGTCACGCGGCGTCGGGATCACGGCTTACCAATAGGCCACCTGACCGCCCTTTCATGGAAAGAGCGGCCCTTTTCGGCTATACTGTGCCCACGCGCGGGCCGCGGCCCGCGTGCGAGGCTTGAACCGAAGAGGAGACATGTGATGGACCTCAGGATCACCGAGATCAGGGCGGCTGAAGCGATCAGGAATGCCGGCGCCGAGGATTTGAGCCGGCGCGCCGCGAAACTGGCGCCGCTGGTGCCGCCCGAAGATGCGCCGGACACGCCGGAAAGCGACCTGGCGCATGCGCTGCGCACACGGCGCAAACTGCGCACCAGCCTGTCGACCCGGCTGTAGGCGCACACCGCTGGCCGGGCCCTAGTGGCCCGGCGGGCTCTCACGTTCGCCGGCGCGGGTGCGCAGGGCATACTGGCCGGTGCCGTCGGCGCTTTCCATGACATCGATGGAGTAATGGTGGTCCGCCGTGCCCCAGCCGGTGCGCGTGACGCGCAGGGGCGCGCCGCCTGGCATCGCCTCCAGCAGGGTCGAGACATATTTGAAACGGCCACTGGCATCAGGCGGATGGCAGGCGGTGTAGCGCTCCTGGAAGATCGTGGTGGAGACCGCATCGAGGCGGACCGATTCCAGCTGGCCGTCACCGTAATTGGTGATCTCGCTGTAGGGCACGTAGTCACCGACATGGTTGGGCCGCAGGATGATCCAGCGGTCGCCGGCAACCGGGCGGACCTGCAGGTGGCCGTCGCTGTGCGTGACGGTGCCGTCGGGCAGGCTGGCGTCAAAGCGCATGTGCCAGCCGCCGGCCATGCGGGTGAAGGCGTCGTTGATGCAAGTGTCGAGGTCTGTTGCCGGCGTGCTGCTGCCGACGGCGATGACGTGGCGTTGGGGGGGCGTGGCAGGCGGCGCCGTGGCGCAGGCAGCAAGGGCGCCGAGCAGCACGATCGCACATGGCGCCTGATGCCTCACCGGACCTGTCCCTCCCTCTACACACGAAATCCAGTGTAGCACATTCCCGTGCCAGGCGGCAGTGGGGGCCTAGCGTGCGGCGGCGATGGCGGTGGCGGGGTCGATATCGCCGTCATACAGGGCGCGGCCGAGGATGCAGCCGCTGACCGCGGTGCCGGGGGCTGCGCGCAGGCGGGTGATGTCGGCCACGTCGCGCACGCCGCCTGACGCGATCAGCGGGATCGAGACGGCATTGGCGAGCGCGCTGGTGAAGGCGACATTGACGCCGGTCTTGAGGCCATCGCGGCCGATATCGGTGGCGATGATGGCGGCGACGCCGCAGCCCTCGAACGCCTTGGCGAGTTCCGAGGCGGGCATGTCGCTGGTCTCGGCCCAGCCTTCCACCGCGACCATGCCGTCCTTGGCGTCGATGCCGACAATGATGCGGCCGGGCAGGGCGCGGGCGGCGGTTTTCACCAGGTCCGGGTCGCGCAGGGCCGCCGTGCCGAGGATGACGCGGGAGATTCCGGCCTCCAGCCAGGCGTCGATCTGGGCGCGGGTGCGGATGCCGCCGCCGAGCTGGACCGGCGCGGGCGTCGCGGCGAGGATGGCCTTCACCGCTTCGGTGTTGGCCGACTGGCCGGCAAAGGCGCCGTTGAGGTCGACGACATGGAGATGGCTGAAACCGGCCTGATGAAAGGCGCGGGCCTGGTCGGCAGGGCTGTCATTGAAGACGGTGGCGGCGTCCATCTCGCCGCGCAGCAGGCGGACGCAGGCGCCGTCCTTCAGGTCGATGGCAGGGTAGAGGGTGAAGGTCATCAAGGCGTCCATTGCAGGAAGTTCGTGAGCAGTTGCAGGCCGACGCGCTGGCTCATTTCCGGGTGGAACTGGGTGCCGAAGATGTTGTCGCGGGCGACAGCGCTGGTGAAGGGCACGCCATATTCGGTGGTGGCGGCGACGTGGGCCGGGTCTTCCGGGCTGATCGCGTAGGAATGGGTGAAATAGGCGTGGGGGTCTTCGCCAAGTCCGTCGAGCACGGGGTGGGGGCGGGGCAGGTAGAGCTCGTTCCAGCCGACATGCGGAATGGCATGGCCGGGGCCGGGCTCTATGCGGTCAACCACGCCGTGGATCCAGCCGAGGCCGCGCGTCTCGCCATCCTCGAGGCCGAAATCGGCCAGGAGCTGCATGCCGACGCAAATGCCGAGAAACGGCGTGTTGGCGTCCATGACAGCGGATTCGAGGGCATCGACCAGGCCGGGGCGGGCGTGGAGATTGGCGGCGCAGTCGGCATAATGGCCAACGCCCGGCAGGATGATGCGGTCGGCGCGCGCGATTGTGGCGGGGTCGGCCGTGGTGGTGACCTCGATCGTGAGGTTCGCGCGCCGGGCGGCCTCGGCCAGCGCACCGGCGGCCGAGTGGACATTGCCGGAGCCGTAATCGATGAGGGCGACCAGGTTCATGGCGCCGCGTTTAGGCTAAAGGCTGCCCTTCGTCGAGGCCGGTTTGCCGCCGAGTTTGGGATCGACCGCGATGGCGGTGCGCAGGGCGCGGGCAGTGGCCTTGTAGCAGCTCTCGATGATGTGGTGGCTGTTCTCGCCGTAGAGATTCTCCACGTGCAGGCACATGCCGCCATTTCCGGCGAGGGCGTGGAAGAATTCCTTGAACAGTTCGGTATCCATCTCGCCCACCTTGTCGCGGGCGAACTGGACCTTCCAGATCAGGTAGGGGCGCTTGCAGAGGTCGAGACTGGCACGGCTCAGCGTCTCGTCCATCGGGATATAGGCGTGGCCGAAACGCGTGATGCCGGCAAAATCGCCGAGCGCCTCGAGAATGGCCTGGCCGATGACGATGCCCGTATCCTCGACGGAATGGTGCATGTCGATGTGCAGGTCGCCCTTGCAGCGGACTGTCAGGTCGATGGCGGCGTGCTTGGAAAAGCTTTCCAGCATGTGGTCGAAGAAGCCGATACCGGTGGCGATATCGGACTTGCCGGTGCCATCAAGGTCAAGGGTGACCGAAATATCGGTTTCCTTCGTCTTGCGGTCGACGGTGGCGGTGCGGTGTTTAATCATCTGGAACCATATAGTGCGCTGTAAACACAACAGCTAGCGCAGTTTGTTCACTGATTTCTAAACATATTCGCCGAATGTCACTCCAGACACACCCCTGAGGGGAAGTAGGAAAGCGATTCGCGCTTGCATAAGAAGAGCCAGATGAGCCGAATTTTCGGCACGATGACCATCCCCGCGTTCGCGGCGATGGCCGGCGCTCTAGTCGCCGTGATCGTGTTTTCCGCGCTGCTGGTCATCGAAGTCACCTACCATCTTGCAGCAGGCGAACCGGGCAAGCCGATCCTGCCCAATCCGCCTGTCGTGCTGGCCATCGAGATCGTTGTCGCAATCCTGGCATCGGCGCTGGCCTCCTATGCGGCGGCATCCCGGTTCCACCGGTCGATTGACCGGTTCAACGACTACCTGATGAATGCGCGCTTCGATGATTCCGGCCCGCTGGAGGGCATGCAGTTCGCCGAACTCCGCCGGCTGCGCGTCGGCGTCACCCGGACAATCGGCAAGCTGCGGCGCGAGAACGCGCAGCTGCGCGAGACGGCCTATGTCGATTCCCGCACGGGCCTGGCCAACATGATCGCGATGGAACGCGCCATCTCCGACACGCTGCCGACCGCGACCTTTGACGCGCCGGCCGCCCTGATCATGCTGGATCTCGACCGGTTCACCCGCGTTTCCGAACAGCTTGGCAGCTATGCCAGCGAAGCCCTGCTCGTGCTGGCTGCGCAGAGACTGAAGACCGAACTCGGCGCGATTGTCGGGCCATCCGGTGCGGCGTTGCGCGACATGACGATTGCCGCCCTGCAGGCAGACGAATTCGCGCTCTACCTGCCATGTGCGATCAGCCGCGAGCATGTCGCGACGATTGCGCGGGCGATCCGCCAGGCCTTTGCGGCGCCCTTCGACATGAACGGCCAGTCGGTCAACCTGGGCATTTCGGGCGGGATCGTGATGGCGCCGGAAGATGCCGACAGCGCGGCGAAACTGTTCCGCCATGCCGAGCTGGCCCTGCGCCTGGTGCGCGACGAGGCGACGTCCGGCTTCCGCTTCTTCACGCCGCGCCTGACGCGGGTCGCGCGCGGCAAGTACAAGCTGGAAGACGAATTGCGCGAAGCCGTGGCCAACCGCGAATTCAAGGCGGTGTTCCAGCCGAAGATCGATTTCAAGACCGGCAAGGTCGTCGGCGCCGAGGCGCTGGCACGCTGGCGCCGCCACAATGGCAAGATCATTTCTCCGGCCGCGTTCATCCCGCTGGCCGAGGAAACCGGGCTGATCAGCCAGATCGGCGAACAGATTCTCGAAGCAGCCTGCCAGTCGGCGCGGGTGTGGATGAATGAGGGGCTTGAGGTCTCGGTGGCCGTGAATGTGTCGCCGCGCCAGTTCGAGCGTGGCAATCTCACCGACACCGTGATGGGCGTGCTGAAGCGCACGGGCCTGCACCCGAACCGGCTGGAGCTGGAGATCACGGAAAGCATGGCCGTCGAAAGCCCCGCCAAGGTGGCCGAAGTGATGGGGCCGCTGCGCATGATGGGCATGAAGCTTGCCATCGACGATTTCGGCACCGGGCACTCCAACCTGTCAATGCTGACCCAGTTGCCGTTCGACGTGTTCAAGATCGACCGCCAGTTCGTGTCGGCGCTGGAGGGTGACAAGCAGGCGCCGGCCATTGTCGAGATGATTCTTGCGATGGCCGAGACACTCGGCCTGCAGACGGTCGCCGAGGGCGTGGAAACCGAACGCCAGGCAGACTTCCTGCGGCGGCGCGGCTGTACGATGGGGCAGGGCTTCCTTTACAGCCCGGGCCTGCCGCACGGCGCCTTCCTCGAATTCCTGAAAGCGTTCCACGCCAATCCGCGGCCGATGGATGCGCGCAAGGCCAGCTAGGCGGCGCCGGGGCCTTCGCGGCGGTACACGTTGAGCGGCTTGTCCCGGTACAGCGCCTCGCACCAGAACTCGTAGCCTGACTTTTCCGCGACACGGCGTGAGGCGAGATTGTCCATGTCGATGATGCAATGGGTCGGACCCGGACGGTTTTCGTCGAGCCATGCATGGATCGCCGCGACCGCCTCGCTGGCAAAGCCCTTGCCCCAGGAATGCTGGTTGAATGCCCAGCCCGCCTCGGGCCAGGCCGACAGGTCCGGGTTCATGCCGCGTTTGAAATCGGCAAAGCCGACTTCGCCGATAAAGCGGCCGGTCGGCTTTTCGACGGCGACCCAGTAGCCGTAGCCGATCAGCGGCCACATGCCGCGTGACCGGGCGAGCGTGAACCAGACGTCCTGCGGCGGGCGGGTCACACCGCCGATATGGCGCACGACGTCGACATCGTTCCACATGGCGACGCAGTCTTCAAAGTCGCTGGCCTGCTGCGGGCGCAGGATCAGGCGGTCGGTGACGAGTGTTGGAGGCTCGGTAATCAAGCGCCACTCTTCATCTTGGCGAGCATGGCGCCCATCGCGGCGTGGACGGCCTGCATGCCCTTCAGGGGGCGGACCATGACCTTGAAATCGGTGATCTTGCCCTGGTCGTCCCATTCGATCATGTCGATGCCGTTGACGCTGATCCCGTCCATCACGCATTCGAATTCGAGCACGGCCTTGTCGCCGCAATCGAAGATGCGTGTGTATTCGAACGTATCGCCGCCGAGAGTCTGCCCGGCCGCAGTGAGGTAGGCCATGGTGATGGCCTTGCCTTCCTGCGGCGTGTGGACGACGGGGCTGCGGAAGACGACGTGCTCGGCCAGCAGGTCCGACAGGCCCGCGGCATCATGGCTGCCTTCCATCCAGTCGAACCAGCGCTGGAGATTGGGCGAGTGGCCGGTAAGTGCGATCATTCCACGCCCTCTGCCACCACAGGCTTGCCGATCAGGTAGGCGTCGGGCTGGACAAAGCATTCCCCTCGGATGGCGACCCATCCGCCCGGGAAGTCAGGCTCCGTGAAGACGAGGTCGATACGGCCCCAATTGTTGCGCGCTTCACCTGATTCCGGATCGGCGATGGCCACGGCGCAGCCTTCACCGTCAGCTAGGTCCGGCTCGATCCAGACACCGGAAAAGGCGCCGCGGCCTTCATAGACCTGAGCCAGGCCGTGAATATAGGCCAGGCCGCGCGTTTCGGCTTCGATGCCGGGATAGGAGAGGACGGCATCACCGTTCGGCAACTCGCGTTCGTAGATCACGGCGCCGATCGGCGTCGTCCAGACTTCATCCGCAACCGCCGAGCCGGCGACGATCGTCGCCGCACTGATTGCCAGGATCATTTTCAACATTGCGCCGACCTCCGATCATTGACGGCCCGGAGAATCCGGGGCGATGAGCGGAGGTTAGCACGCTGTTCGCGCAAGTTAAGGGGCAATCAGGCCTTGTAGGCGGCTGCGAGGTCCGGGTCCTTCGAGGCGACGAGGTCGGCAAGGTCGGCGATAACCTTGGCCTGTTTCCAGGTTGCATCGTCCTGCATCTTGCCATCGAGCATGGCGACGCCGGTGCCGTCAGGCATGGCTTCGAGGATGCGCCGGGCGAATTTCACCTCGTCCGGGGCCGGGCTGAACACGCGTTTGGCGATGTCGACCTGGTTCGGATGGAGGCTCCAGGCCCCTGCGCACCCCAGCAGGAAGGCATTGCGGAACTGCTGTTCGCAGGCGTCGAGATCGGAAATGTCGCCGAACGGCCCGTAGAAGGCATTGATGCCGGCCATGCGGCAGGCGTCGACCATGCGGGCAATCGTGTAGTGCCAGAGATCCTGCTGGACACTGGCGCGGGCGCTGCCGTCCTCGTTCGGGTCTTCCATCACGCGGTAGAAGGGGTGGCCGCCGCCGACGCGGGTCGTCTTCATCTTGCGGTCTGCGGCAAGGTCTGCCGGGCCAAGGCTGATGCCCTGCATGCGGGGAGAGGCGAGCGCGATCTCCTCGACGAGGGACATGCCCTGGGCCGTTTCGAGGATGGCGTGGAAGAGGATCGGACGGGTCAGGCCGGCCTTCGCCTCGAGCTGGGCGACATACTGGTCGGCGAAATGGATGTCCCACGGGCCTTCGACCTTGGGCAGCATGATGACGTCGAGCTGGTGGCCGGCCTTGAGGACCAGCTCTGTGACGTCGTCCTGGAACCAGGGCGAGTTCAGCGGGTTCACGCGGCTCCAGAACCCGGTGCCGGTGCCCTGCCAGTCGTACATGCCAGCCATTTCGATGGCGCCGGCGCGGGCGGCGTCCTTGGCGTCGGCGGGGATGGCGTCTTCGAGATTGGCGAGGATGACGTCGACCTTGGGCGCCATGGCAGGCGTTTTCGAGCGGACTTTTTCATTATGGCCGGGGACGAAATGGATCATCCGCTCCAGCCGTGTCGGCAGCTCCTGCATCGGGGCGGGTGCGCCGATGGCGAGTGGCTTGAAAAAGTTGCGCGGTGTTTTCTGGCTCATGTTCATCTCCTCAGGCGTGCCGATGCCTAAGGCCGATGTTGCGGCGCGTCAAACAGGAACAAATCCGAATGTGGCCCGTAAGTCAGGTGAACACTCGCAAAGGAAAAGCCCATGTCCCTCCTGATGATCCTCCTGACAATCTTCCTTCCGCCTGTCGCCGTGGCGATGAAGGAGGGTATTGGCGGCCAGTTCTTCATCAACATCATCCTGACGCTGATCGGCTGGCTGCCGGGCGTTGTGCACGCATTCTGGGTCAACACGCGCGGCGGATCCGCCGTCGCCTGAGAGAGGCCCCGACCCGATATGACAAAGCCCGCATGCTCCAGAGCAGGCGGGCTTTTCGTTTGCAGTGTGGGAGTTGGCTAGTTGTCGCCGGCTTTTTCGAGGTTCATGCGGCCTTCCGACCGCCAGGCCATGCGGAAGATGACCACCGAGAGCAGGACCGCGCCGATGACATCGAGAATCTCGGCGCCGAAGACCACGTACTTGCCGGCATGCATTTCCGACAGGATGGCCCAGACGGCGGTTGCCGAACTGATCAGGGCAAGCTCGGTGAGGAGCAGGGTTGGCACGAGCGCCTTGAAGAACCGGTTCATGGAATAATCTCCGCTATTCAGCGTGATATTGGCGCGCCGGCCGGGAATGGCAATGGCCTTTTTCAGATCGTCAGCGGCGGGCCAGCGGATGCGATGTTTCGAGCAGTTCGGCGAGTTCGTCCGTGAGGACGTGCGTGTAGATCTGCGTCGTCGCAATGTCGGCGTGGCCAAGCAGGGTCTGGACGCTGCGCAGGTCCGCGCCGCCCTGCAGGAGATGGGTGGCGTAGGCGTGCCGCAGGGCGTGCGGGTGGACCCGCGCGGGGTTGAGACCGGCAGCGAGGGCAAGGGCGTCAAGCAATTGGCCGAGGCGCCGCCGGGTCAGGTGGCCCTCCTTGCCGCGCGACGGGAAGAGGTAGGGTTCGGCGCGGCCTCGGGCGAGGCTGCCTGCGGGCAGGCTGTCTTCCCGCACGGCGAGCCAGTTCGACAGGGCGACGAGTGCCGGCAGGCCAAGCGGGCAGAGGCGCTCCTTGCCGCCCTTGCCGCGGATGATGATGTCGCGTGTCACCCAGCGGGCGCCCTTGCGGCGTGGCAGGCTGCCAAGGGTGAGCGAGACCAGTTCGGAGGCACGCAGGCCTGCCCCGTAGAGCAGTTCGACCAGGCATGTCAGCCGGAGATCCTCGCCGCAGGCGGCGATGAGGCGCGTCATCTCCTCGCGGGAGAGGACGTCGGGAACGTCGCGGGAGGTTTTCGGGCCGTCGATCTTGGCGGTCGGGTCGTCCTTGCGGTCGCCCTCCTCGAACAGGAAGCGGAAGAAGCGCCTGACGGCTGACAGTTTCCGCGCGGAGGTCGTGGCGGCCATGCCGCGCACGCTGAGATCGGCCTGCCAGGCGGAGAGGTCGCGGCCGGAGGCGGTGGTCAGGCGGCTGCCGCAGAATTCCGACGCGTCGAGGAGATCGCGGGCATAGGCGTCCAGCGTATTGGCGGCGGCGCCGCGCTCCGCGCTCATCATTTCGAGAAAGGCTTCGATACGGGCGCGGTCCGACATGGGGCAATTGTACCGCGCCTGTGTTAATGACGCCTCTATGCCGGTTCTGGGCCGGCGATGGCGATCAGCCAGGACAGGGGACACAGGATGAGCGGAACGATGGACTATAATGGCGTCAAGCTGGACCAGCCGGGACGCGGGCGGATCTATGACTCGATCCGGGAAACGGTGGGAAACACGCCGCTGGTGCGCATTCCGCGCATCTCGGCGGAAGAGGGCCTGAAGAGTGACCTGCTGCTGAAGCTCGAATTCTTCAACCCGCTGGCAAGCGTGAAGGACCGGATCGCCATCGGCATGATTTCGCAGCTGGAGAAGGACGGGAAGATCGGGCCGGGCGCGGTGCTGGTCGAGCCGACATCAGGCAATACGGGGATCGGCCTCGCCATGGTGGCGGCCTCGCGCGGCTACCGCCTGATCCTGACCATGCCGGATTCGATGTCGATCGAGCGCCGGAAAATGCTCGCGATCCTCGGCGCGGAACTGCACCTGACCCCGAAGGAACTTGGCATCAAGGGAACCTTCGACAAGGCGGCCGAGCTGCTGGCCGCGATTCCCGGCGCCGTCATGCCGAGCCAGTTCGACAATCCCGCCAATCCGGCAATCCATGAGGCGACGACCGCGCTGGAAATCTGGAACGATACCGGCGGCGCGGTCGATGCGGTGATTGCGGGCATCGGGACGGGCGGCACGTTCACCGGGTGCGCCCGTGTGCTGAAGGCGAAGAAGCCGTCGGTAAAAATGTTCGCAGTCGAGCCGGAAGCCAGTTCAGTCCTGTCAGGCGGCGAACCCGGCCCGCACGTGATCCAGGGCATCGGTGCCGGGTTCATTCCGGACAACATGGACACACGCCTGATGGATGGCGTGATCAAGGTTTTGAACGAGGATGCGATCAAGACGGCGCGGCGGGTGGCACGGACGGATGGCATTCCGGTCGGCATCTCGTCTGGCGCGGCGCTGACCGCAGGCCTCGAAGTGGCGAAGCGGCCGGACATGGAAGGCAAGACGGTTGTCGTGATCGTCCCGTCTTTCGCGGAACGCTATGTCTCGACCCTGTTGTTCGAAGGCCTTGGCTGAGGCAGCGCCTACTTCGCCGCTTTCCAGTAGCCGCTGGCTTCGAGGGCGAGGCTGGCGGCGGCCTCGGGGGCGTTGATCCTGCGAAGGGCGGCGCCGACGAGTGCGAGATCGGCGGCGTCGCGCCCTGACGGATCGCTGCCAACCAGGGTGACGGCGGCGAGGATCGTTTCACCTGCGGCCCCGGCATCTGCGGCGGCGAGCATGGCGAGCACGGCTCCCGGCTTGCCGGTCTTGCCCGGCGTTTCGCTCTCGGCGGCCATCAGGGCGCGGGCCGCGGGCGGCGGCGCGATGCCGGCGACAGTCCACAATGCGAACAGGCGGGCGGCCGTCTTGCCGTCGCCTTTTGCGGTCGCGGTTTCGATCAGCCGTGTCGCGGCCGCATCGGGATCGCCGTTGCCGGCGAGGACGGCGAGGGCGTCGATCATGGCGAAATCGAACGGCTTGATGTCCGGCGCGCCGTCAATGTCCGGCACCAGAGTCCAGAGTTCCGCACCTTCAAAATCACCGGCGGCAATACTGGCGCGGGCGAAGAGAAGGGCGTGCGGCGCAGTTTCCTTGGTCAGGCTGAGGCGTGCGAGGTCTTCCGCAAGGACGCGGGAGACAGCGGCAAAGCGGGCGGGACTGACAGCGGCGGCGTTCAGTGCGTCGGCAAGGGCATCGGCGCGGCCGTCTTGCGGCATGTCGATGTTCCGTGCGGTGGCGAGGGCGACTTCCACCCTGGATTCGGGGGTGAAGTCCGGATCGGCAAGCGCCGTGTCCAGCGTGTTGCGCCAGGCCGCGGTATCGACCAGCCCGGCTTCGGCGGCGATGGCGGCGGCCGCGTTGCGGACGCTGGCGGGAATGCCGGGCCGGGTGACGAGGGCGGCGGCAAGGTCCGGACGGGTGTCGGAAAGGGGGGAGTCGGGGGGCGCCAGGCCTGCCTTGACCGAAATGGCGATGGCGAGGCCGCTGTCATAGCGCGCCGGGGGCGGCTTCGGCAGTTCGCCGGAGGCCGCGAATACGGCAGAGGTCAGCCAGCCATCCTTCACGCCCTGCCCGGCGGCCATTTCGATGGCGAGTTCGGCGCCGGCGCCATTGTCGCGCAGGGCCGCGCAGACGGCGCGCAGCCGGGCCCAGTAGGCGCCGTCCTTCGGTCCGCCGAGCGGATCGGCACACGCCTCGGCCTCGTTGCCGATGGCGAGGTTGAGGTCGGCGGTGATCTCGGCGGCGTCCATGCCCTCAGGCGCGGTGTCGAGCCGGGCGATGAGACCAGCTGCGGCGGCCGGTTCTCCGAGCGCGAAGATGATGCGGGCGCGTTCGGCGAGAAGCGGCGCTGTGTCGTCACCCTGCGGGGCGGCGGCCGGGGACAGCGCTATCCGGCGCATCAGCTTGCGCCCGGTGGGGGTGAGGCCTTCGGTTGGTGCGGCCTGCATCAGCGCCAGCAGGGAGGCGCTGTCGGAGGCCTGCCACATCGTGACCGGCAGGGCCGGCTCACCTGCCGCCAGGAAGCCGGTGCCCCAGGGATCGACCTGCAGCAGCCCGGAATCCTCGATCTGGGCGGACGAAGAGAGGGTGAAAGCGACTGCGCAGGCACAGGCCGCGAGTGTCCTAGAGAACACCGTCGACCTCGATGCGCACTTCACCGTCGACCGGCTTGTTCTTTTCGGCCTGCTGGCCGAGCCACCAGGCCCCGACCAGGCCGAGCACAACGAGAATGCCCAGGAGAATCAGGTATTTGCGCATATGGATTTCACCTCTTGGTCGAATTCGGGCCGGCGTCGGCGGCTGGCCGATTGCTCACATGGCCTCGTCTCTATAGGAATTGGTCTGAATAGTGAATGAAAGCCCTTCATGCCTGCCGACAGCGACAGTCCTGCCCCTGTTTCCCCGCCCGCGCCAGCCTATGCGACGCGGACGATCGCGCTTGTCGGATTGATGGGGGCCGGAAAGTCCACAGTGGGGCGCCGTCTGGCCCACCGGCTGGGCCGGACATTCTATGACAGCGACCAGGAAATCGAGAAGGCAGCCGGCCTTTCGGTGGCAGATATTTTCTCGCTGCACGGCGAGGCCGATTTCCGGCGCGGCGAGCAGCAGGTGCTGAAACGCCTGCTGGCCGAGGAACCGCACGTGCTGGCGACGGGCGGCGGGGCATACCTCAACGAGGAGACGCGGACCCTGTTGCGCGAAAAGGCGGTGACGATCTGGCTGAATGCCGACCTCGAGACCCTGTGGCGGCGGGTGCAGAAGAAGTCGACACGGCCACTGCTGCGGCGCGATGATGCCAAGTCGGTCCTGGCGAACCTGTTCGTCGAGCGCGAACCGATCTATTCGCAGGCAGACCTCGTGGTTGATTCCAAGGACGGCCCGCACGGCACGACGGTCAACGCAATCCTCAAGGCGCTGAAGACATGGACACCGCAATGACCCTCTCCACACCGGCCCTCGAAACCGTCCGTGTGGATCTCGGCGTGCGCAGCTATGACATTCTTGTCGGGCATGGCGCGCTGGGCGACCTCGGCGCGCGGCTTGCGCCGCTGCTGAAGCGCCCGCGCGTATTCGTGCTGACCGACGAAAACGTGTCGCGCCTGCATATGGGCGCGCTGGAGCATGCCCTGGCCCCGGCCGGCATCGCTGCGGAAACGCTGGTGCTGGCGCCGGGCGAACAGACCAAGTCATTCGCCAACCTGGACCGTATCCTCGACTGGCTGCTTGGCGCCGGTGCGGACAGGAGCGATATCCTGGTCGCGCTGGGGGGGGGTGTCATCGGGGATATTGCCGGTCTCGCCGCCAGCCTGATGAAACGCGGCATGGGCTTTGTGCAGGTGCCGACGACCCTGCTGGCGCAGGTCGATTCCTCGGTCGGCGGCAAGACGGCGGTCAATTCGGCGCACGGCAAGAACATGATCGGCGCATTCTACCAGCCGCGGTTCGTGATTGCCGATACGGCGCTGCTGGCAACGCTGCCGCAGCGCGAGTTGCGTGCGGGCTATGCCGAAGTGCTGAAATACGGCCTGATCAATGATCCGGGCTTCTTCGACTGGCTCGAGGCGCATGGCGCCGACGTGCTGGCGCTGGAGGCGGTGGCGATCCAGAGGGCGGTGGCGACATCCTGCCGGTCAAAGGCGGCAATCGTCGCGGAAGACGAGACCGAGGCTGGCGTGCGGGCGCTGCTCAACCTTGGCCATACATTCGGCCACGCGGTGGAGGCGGCCAATGGGTTCGGGCCAGACGTCCTGCATGGCGAGGCGGTGGCGCTCGGCATGGCGCTCGCGTTCGGTTACGGCGCGCGCGAAGGGATTACGACGCCGGAAACGGCCGAGCGGGTCAGCCGCGTGATCGCCGCTGCCGGCCTGCCGGTGGCACTGGGCACGGTTCCGGGCGGCCCTTATGAAGCGGCCAATCTTGCCAACCTGATGAAACAGGACAAAAAGGCGATTGGCGGTCGGGTGCCGCTTATTCTGGCGCGGGGGATCGGTCAGTCCTATATTCATCCGGATGCCGACCTCAAGTCGGTGGCGGCCTTCCTGGCCGCCGAACTGGGCAAGGCGTGAGGGACATCTCCATTCTCGGGGCACCATGATAGTCGGATACATCATCGCGATCCTGGTATTGCTGGGTCTTTCTGCATTCTTTTCGGGGTCGGAGACGGCGCTGACGGCTGCGTCGCGCGCTCGCATGCACCAGCTGGAAAAGGAGGGTGACCGGCGCGCGGCTGCCGTGAACCGCCTGATTTCCGACCGGGAGCGCCTGATCGGATCGATCCTGCTTGGCAACAACCTGGTCAATATCCTCGCCTCGGTCCTGGCGACGTCCCTGTTCACGCTGCTGTTCGGACAGGGCGGGCTGGCCATGGTCGTCGCGACCGGCGTGATGACGATCCTGGTGCTGGTGTTTTCCGAAGTCCTGCCGAAGACCTATGCGATCACGCGCACGGATTCGATGGCGATGGGTGTCGCCCGGCCGATCGGCCTGCTGGTGGTCTCGGCCTCGTGGATCGTCAAGTTGATCCAGATGATCGTGATGGCGACATTGAAGCTGCTCGGCCTGGCGACGCCGGCCGACGCGCTGACAGCGGAAGACGAGATTCGCGGCGCGATCGACCTGCATGCGTCAGAAGGCGGCGTGGCCGCCGCAGACCGGTTGCGCCTTGTCGGCGCGCTGGACCTGAAGGGCCTGACCGTCGAGGACGTCATGATCCACCGGCGCAACATCAAGATGCTGAACGCCGACCTGGAGCCGCGCCAGATCGTGATGAAGGCACTGGCGAGCCCGCATACGCGCCTGCCGCTGTATCGCGGGGAGAAGGAAGAGATTGTCGGCATCCTGCACGCCAAGGACCTGCTGCGGGCGGCATTGCCGCTGGGCGGCGACCTGTCGGCGCTGGATCTTGAAGGGATTCTCCGGAAACCGTGGTTCGTGCCGGAAACGACGCCGGTGCAGGACCAGCTGGACCTCTTCCTGTCAAAGCGCAGCCATTTTGCCCTGGTCGTCGACGAATACGGCGAGTTGCAGGGGCTGATCACGCTGGAAGACATTCTCGAGGAAATTGTCGGCTCGATCCATGACGAATACGACGTCGCCGTGCAGGGTGTGCGCCCGCAAGCCGACGGAACGGTCAATGTCGATGGCTGGGTGCCGATCCGCGACCTCAACCGGGCGACCGGCTGGGACCTGCCAGACGAGGAGGCCGTCACGGTCGCCGGACTGGTGATCCATGAGGCGCAGGCGATTCCCGAACCAGGGCAGAGCTTCGTGTTCCACGGCTACCGGTTCAATATCCTGCGCCGCCAGCGCAACCAGGTGACAGGGCTCAATATCTCAGAATCTGACCCGGCCTGAGTCGCTCTCGCCCGAGGCCATGATTGCGTCCGCGCGCGGGCCGTTGCAGCCATTCGTCGTCAGCCACAGGCGTTCGCGTTCGGATACGATATCGGCCGAGTCGGGAGCCGGATTGCGCAGCGAGATGACGGCATAGGTGGTGCGGTAGGCGTCGACGTCGTTCGATACCGGCACGAACATGATGCTGGCATTTCCGGCGCAGGTCGTTTCCTGAATCCTGTGCAGGAGTGGCAGGTCCAGCTCGCCGAGCCGGTTTTCGGCAAGGGCCGTTCCGCTGGCCAGAAGGCAGGCGGCGCCCAGTATGAGGTTCTTGCAGTCCATCACCCGTACTCCTCGACGGTTCGAAGACGAAACGATTGATTCGAAATCGGGTTCCCGTAAGGATTAAAAAAGGTCAATTATGGCATTTTCGCCTTCAGGGAGAGTGCGTGGAGGCCGGAATCGAATTCCGCCTGCAGGGCCAACATGACGGCGCGCTGTATCTGGACGCGCGAAAGGCCCTCGAAAGCAGTCGACGTGATCTCTATATTATAGTGCGTTTCACCACCGGGCGCAGCGCCGGCATGGCCCGCATGACGGGCACTGTCGTCGATGATCTCGAGGTGGGTGGGTTCGAACGCTTCGGTAAGAAGTGCACGAATTCGCGATGTTCTGTCACTTGGTTGTGGCATGTTTACAATCCAATCCGTATTATGGCCCGCTATGTCAGATTCAGATCCCTTCAGCTACCGCGTCAAATTCACCGATATTCGCGTGAAACCCCCGGCCGATGAGGCTTCCAAGGCACGTGCCCGCAAGACACGGGTGTGCGAGCATGATGGCTGCGAACTGGAGGGCGCGTTCCCGGCGCCCAAGCGTGGCGGCAAAGGCAAGCACCATTTCTGCCAGGCGCACATCATCGAATACAATCGCAGCTTCAACTTCTTCGAAGGCATGTCGGAGGCCGAAGCGGCCGCGTTCACACGCGCCGAACGGTTCGGCCACAAGCGCACCTGGAAGTTCGGCACCGGGCCGATGGCCGGCAAGAAGGCGTCCAAGAGCCATGATCCGCGCACCTGGGCGGGCCGGGGCTTCTTCAATGTCGATGACGCCGCCAATGCCGAAGCCGGGTCGCAGGCGCGCCGCTCGAGCATGCAGGTGCGAGCGCTCAACGAGCTCGACCTGGAGGCGACGGCTCCGCCGGCCGAGATCCGGGCACGCTATGCCGAATATATCCGCCGTTTCCACCCGGACTCGAACAAGGGCGACCGTTCGTCTGAGCACAAGCTGCAACGGGTGATCCGGGCCGGCAAACTGCTCAAGGCGGCGGGCCTGATGAAGGGCTAGGGCCCGGGCATGCATGATCTCCTGGTCATCGGCGGCGGTATCAATGGTGTCGGGATTGCGCGCGATGCGGCGGGGCGGGGCCTGAAAGTCGTTCTCTGCGAAAAGGATGACCTGGCCGCGCATACGAGTTCGGCAAGCACCAAGCTGATCCATGGCGGCCTGCGCTATCTTGAACAGTATGATTTCGCCCTCGTGCGCAAGGCGCTGATCGAGCGGGAAATCCTGTTGCGGGCGGCGCCGCACATCATCTGGCCGATGCGATTCGTGCTGCCTTATGACAAGGACCTGCGGCCGGCCTGGCTGATCCGGCTTGGCCTGTTCCTTTACGACCATCTCGGCGGGCGCAAGATGCTGCCGCCGACGAAGACGCTGCGGCGCGGCAAGACGGACCGGCTGGACCCGCTGAAGGCGGAATTCCGGCTCGCGTTCGAATATTCCGACTGCTGGGTCGAGGATGCCCGCCTCGTCGTGCTGAACGCGGTGGATGCGCAGACGCGCGGGGCCGACATACGCACGCGCACGGCCTGCACGGGCCTGGTGCGCCATGCCGATCACTGGGAGGCGACCCTCAAGGGGCCGGACGGCGAGAGGACCGTGATGGCGCGGGCTGTGGTCAACGCCGCTGGCGGCTGGGTCGACGCGGTGCTTGGCCTGGCCGAGCCGGGCCGGACGCAGAAACACCTGCGCCTGGTCAAGGGCAGCCACATCATCGTGCCGCGCTGGCATGAAGGCGACCATGCCTATTTCTTCCAGAACGGCGACGGGCGGATCATGTTCGCGATTCCCTATGAGCGCGGCGAATTCACGCTGATCGGCACCACGGATGTGCCGTTCGAGGCCGACAAGGACAATGTCGTGATCAGCCAGGACGAGATCGATTATCTCTGCGCGGGTGCCAGCGAGTATTACAAGCGCGCCATCACGCCGGCCGATGTCGTGGCGACCTATTCCGGCGTGCGCCCGCTGTACGATGACCGCGCGGCGAACGCATCGAAGGTGACGCGGGACTATGTGCTGAACTGCGACCGCACCGGCGGCGCCCCGGTCCTGTCGGTGTTCGGCGGCAAGATCACGACGTTCCGCGAACTGGCCGAACACGCCCTGAAGGAGCTGGCGGGCGACTTTCCCGGCATGGGGCCGGCCTGGACGCGCGACGCAAGCCTGCCCGGCGGCGACATTCCGCGGGCCGACTTCGAGGATTTCCTGACCGGCCTGGCGCAGCGCTATGACTGGATGGCGCCAGACCTGCTGCGCCGCCTGGCGCGGGCCTATGGCACGCGCGTGCCCGAGGTGCTTGGCGACGCCACCGATGTTTCCGGCTTGGGGCATGATTTCGGTGCCGGCCTGTATGCGGCGGAGGTGGCCTATCTCATCGCGAACGAATTTGCCGTCACCGCCGAGGACGTGCTGTGGCGGCGCAGCAAGATGCGCCTGCACCTGACAGCAGCCCAACAGGAAGCGCTGGCCGCCTGGATGGAGCAAAACGGGCAAGATCGCGGCGCGACGGGTGCCACCTGACCGGATGACCGGCCCGCGCCCATTGCGCGGGCGAATTTGCCCGCTGCGTCAGTTCTTGCCGCATGGACAGAGGCCGGTCTCTATGGTCAAAGGCGGCAGGCAAAATTCTGGCCCAGCCAGCGAGTGAGACAGGTGACATGACCAAGGGACTGGTAACGGTTTTCGGGGGCTCGGGCTTTATCGGCCGCTATGCAGCCCGCACGCTTGTGGAAAAAGGCTATCGCGTTCGCGTGGCTTGCCGTCATGTGAACACCGCGCAGGACGTGCGCCTCGCCGGCCCGCCGGGATGGGTCGATATCGTGCAGGCGAACATTCGTGACCGCGCCTCCATCGAGCGGGCGCTGGACGGCGCTGACGCGGTGGTGAACCTGGTCGGCATCCTGTTCGAGAAGGGCCCGCAGAGCTTTGAGTCAGCGCAGCGCGATGGCGCGGCCCTGCTGGCTGAAGTGGCGGCCGGGAAGGGCATCACCCGCTTCGTGCAGGTGTCTGCCATCGGTGCCAACACCGAATCCCGTTCCGACTATGGCCGCACCAAGGGCGAAGCCGAGGCGGCCGTGCGCGCCGCAATTCCGACGGCGACAATCCTGCGGCCGTCAATCGTGTTCGGCCCGGAAGACGGTTTCCTCAACCGGTTTGCCCAGATGACACGGTTCCTGCCGATCCTGCCGTCGGTCGGCGGCGGCAAGACGCGGCTGCAACCGATCTATGCCGGCGATGTTGCCGATGCGATCGCGCAGGCCGTCGATCTGGAAGGCGCGGCCGGCAAGACCTACGAGCTGGGTGGGCCGCGGACATATACGTTCAACGAGATCTACGACTACATCCTGAAGCAGGTTGACCGGCGCCGGTTCAAACTGTCGCTGCCCTTCTTCGTTGCCCGCCCGATGGGCTATATCTTCGGAGCAATCTGGCGCTACATCCCGCCGTTTTCCTGGGGCATGATCGGTGAGCCGCCCCTGACGGGCGACCAGGTCCAGATGCTGAAGACGGACAATGTAGTGGCGCAGGATGCCCTGACAGCCGCCGAGCTTGGCCTGACGCATCTGGAATCGGTTGAATCGATTGCCCCGACCTACCTGTGGCGTTTCCGTCCGTACGGGGAATTCAGCAAGCCCGCCGACGCCTGACGGGCGGCTGGCACAGCCAACCTGAATGCTACCCGAATAAAAATGCCCGCAAATTGCCTGATATGTGCCGTCTTGCGTGCCTGATTGGTGCATCAGATAGGCATTCTCCGCAGGCGTTTGGGACGCACGATGCGAGAGGGGCAACACGCGGCGGGGCGCCAATTGGGCACCGGGCGCGTGTTGCTTTGCGTGGCGCCAGAATCGCATGGCCATCCGCACACGATCAAGTCGCATACGAATGGCCGTCCGGGTGTTTGGTCATCCGGGCCGATCAGGTCAGATGGCCTGGTCGGTTGCCTTCAGTTTCGTGATCTCTGCCTTGACCGATACCTGGAGCTTGGCGATCAGGGCGCTGGTTTCCGGTGTCAGGTCTTTTGCGGCGACTTTGGCAAGTTCGTCGCGAATGTATTCCTCACCGCGCAACACTTCCTCGACGGCGACTTCGGAATCATTGTCGACGGCAGTCCGCAGGGCCGTGAAGGTCCGGTGGCCGGTGCCGAGCGCTTCGCCCATGGTGGCTGGCTGGCCGCCGAGCGCAATGACGCGGTCCTGGATCACTTCGCGTTCGCCGTTGCGGTAGTCGTGCAGGCTGAGAAGCATTTCCTTCAGGCCATTGTTCTCGTCAGGAATATCGGCGGCCTGTTTGTAGAGGGCGGCAGCGTCGATGTAGATCGCGGCGAGCTTGTTGAGGGCTGTGACTTCGGCCTTGAGATAGGGCGCTTCAGCCGCGCTTTGCGACGCTGCGGCCTGCTCCTGCTGGGAGAGGCCGGCATTGGCGCAGGCGCCAAGGGCGAGCGGCGCAGCAATGGCGGTCAGAGCGTAAATGTGGAGTCTCATGGGAAAATCCTTTCCGGTGTTGTTGGACACCGGACCAACTCGCGGCCACGCAGATGGGTTCCGCCCCGCCTAGAGGAGACCGACCATCGGTGTGGTCAGGAGAAGCGCGATGCCCAGTGCGAACCGGTAAAGCACGAAGGGAAGAAAACTTATCCTGCGCAGGATCGCCATCAGGGCCGCGATCGAGGCCAAACCGGTGAGGAAGGCCACGCCGGCAACGATCATTCCGTCCTGGAAGGTCACGGCACCGGCAGTGGCCGGCGTGTCCATCAGCCCGAGAGCGCCATAGAGGCCAGCGGCCGCCAGAATAGGCGCGCCGATCAGCATCGAGAACCGCGCTGCCTCGGGCCGGGCATAGCCGAAGGCACGTGCGGCGGTCATCGTGATGCCGGAGCGGCTGGTGCCGGGGATGATGGCCGCGATGGCCTGGGTTGCCCCGATCAGGAAAGCGTGGCCGAGCGTCATGTCGGCCTCGGTGCGTTCGCGTCCGCCCTTGGCATCCGCCCACCAGAGCAGCGCGCCGAACACGATGGTGGCGCCAGCGACGGTGTAGGCGCTGCGAAGCATGGCCTGCATTTCGGGCGGCAGGAATTTTTCGTACACCGCGGCCACGGCGAGCGCGACCGGCGTTGCCACGAGGATGCAGAGTGCGAGACGGGCGCCGGGTGAGAGGGGCTTGCGGCTGACCGGCGCGGCGACGAGTTCGAACCCGCCCATCACGGCGCGGGCGACATCCTTGCGGAAATACAGCAGCATCGCAGCCAGCGTCCCGAGATTGGAGACCGCATTGATCAGCAATTCGTCACGGCCTTCGAGACCGAAATAGCCGGAGGCGAGCAGGACATGGGCTGACGAGGAAATCGGCAGCCACTCGGTGAAACCCTGAAGGGTGGCAATGATGATGAGTTGCAGCAGGGACATGGGGAAGCATCTTTCAGGCAAGGCGGGTCGTCGGGTGAAGTCTTTCGCCTAGCCGAGTTTGCCCGGCTGAGGCAGTGCCTATGGAGATATCAAAACGATACTCAATTGACAAAGAAGTCAAAAATTCCCCGGGAGATAACTCCAGAATACGCTATTAAAGTATCAATATGATTTGTATCAGGACTTTGGTGCTTGTGAAAGGCCGTCGCGGCAGTGTAAATGGACGCCAGTCCTGACTGGAGGTCCGAATGGCGGGAAAGATGCAGCAATTTGTACGGCTCGAACGGTCGATGCCGGTAAAACGTGCGCCGGAGCAGCGGACCCAGGATTTCGAGGAAGTCTATTCCGACTACCACCTTGAGGCCGCGGCGGCGCAGGCTGCGCGCTGTTCGCAGTGCGGCGTGCCGTTCTGCCAGCAGGGCTGCCCGTTGCAGAACAATATTCCCGACTGGCTGAAACTGGCCGCCGAGGGGCGGCTCGAGGAAGCGTGGCAGGTTTCGTCGGCCACCAACAACATGCCGGAGATCTGCGGGCGTATCTGTCCGCAGGACAAGCTGTGCGAAGGCATCTGCACGGTCGAGCAATCGGGCCACGGCACGGTCACGATCGGGGCCGTCGAGAAATACATCACCGACACGGCGTGGGAAGAGGGCTGGGTCAAGCCGATCGTGCCGCCGCGCGAACGCAAGCAGTCGGCCGGCATCATCGGCGCGGGCCCCGGCGGGCTGGCGGCTGCCGAACAGCTGCGCCGCAAGGGCTATCAGGTCACGGTGTATGACGCCTATGACCGGGGCGGCGGCCTGCTCGTCTACGGTATTCCAGGATTCAAGCTGGAAAAACCTGTCGTGGAACGGCGCATCAAGCGCCTCGAGGACAGCGGAATCACATTCAAGTTCAATACGCGGGTCGGCGAGGATGTCTCGCTTCAGGCCCTGCGCAAGACGCACGACACGGTGCTGATCGCGACAGGCGTCTACAAGGCCAAGGACCTGAAATGTCCCGGCGCAGATGCTGAAGGCGTGCTGGCTGCGCTCGACTACCTGACCGCCTCCAACCGCAAGAGTTTTGGCGACGACGTGCCGGCCTTTGACGATGGAACGCTGAATGCCGAAGGCAAGCGCGTGGTCGTGATCGGTGGCGGTGACACGGCGATGGACTGTGTCCGCACGGCCGTGCGCCAGGGCGCGAAGTCCGTGACCTGTCTCTATCGCCGCGACCGGGCGAACATGCCCGGCAGCCCGCGCGAAGTGGCCAATGCCGAAGAAGAAGGTGTCGTGTTCGAATGGCTGGCTTCGCCCGAAGTGATCCTCGTCACCAAGGCCGGCAAGGTAAAGGCGGTGCGTGCGGCGCTGATGCGGCTGGGCGAACCGGACGCGAGCGGACGGCAGAGCCCGATCAAGTCCGGCGACACGATCGACGTCAAGGTCGACCTGGTGATCAAGGCGCTGGGATTTGACCCGGAAGACCTGCCGGACCTGTTCAACGAACCGGCATTGACGGTGAACCGCTGGGGCGCCGTGCGGGTCGATTATGCAACCATGGAAACCAGCCTGACCGGCGTGTATGCGGCGGGCGACATCGTCCGCGGGGCATCTCTCGTGGTCTGGGCGATCAAGGACGGGCGCGATGCAGCCGCATCGATGCATCAGGCGATGAAGGCGGCCACCCGGGCCGCGAAAGTCGCGGCGGAGTAGAGCAGATGTCAGATTACGTGAAACAGTACGAAGCCAACCGCCAGAAGCTGGTCGATGGCCATGCCTATGACCCCGCCGACGAGCACGATGCCTGCGGCGTCGGTCTTGTTGCCGCGCTGGACGGCAAGCCGCGCCGCGAGATTGTCGAGATGGGCATCATGGCGCTGAAGAATGTCTGGCACCGCGGGGCGGTCGACGCCGATGGCAAGACCGGGGACGGCGCGGGTATCCGCGTGGCCGTGCCACAGGATTTCTTCCGTGAGCATGTCACCCGCACCGGGCACACGCCGACCGACGACCCGATCTGTGTTGGCCAGATATTCCTTCCGCGCACCGATTTTGCGGCCCAGGAAGCGGCGCGCACGATCGTCGAGACCGAAGTGCTGCATTTCGGCTTTTACATCTATGGCTGGCGCCAGCCGCCGGTCGATGTGTCGGTGATCGGCCAGAAGGCCAAGGACACGCGCCCGGCAATCGAACAGATCATGTTCCGCGATGCGCAGGCCCGTTCGCCGGAAGACCTGGAGCGGGCGCTGTATATCTGCCGCCGCCGGATTGAACGCCGGGCCCGCGAAATGGCGATTCCGGGTTTCTATGTCTGCTCGCTCAGCCATTCCTCGCTGATCTACAAGGGCATGTTCCTGGCGCAGGACATCGACAATTTCTATCTCGACCTGCGCGACCCGCGCTTCATCTCGAACTTCGCGATCTACCACCAGCGTTATTCGACCAACACGTTCCCGCAATGGTCGCTGGCCCAGCCTTTCCGGATGATCGCCCATAATGGCGAGATCAACACGCTGCGCGGCAACAAGAACTGGATGAAGAGCCACGAGATCCGCATGGTCTCGGAAGCCTTTGGCGAACATGTCGACGACATCAAGCCGGTCATCCCGGACGGCTCATCGGATTCCGGTGCGCTGGATTCGGTGTTCGAACTGCTCTGCAAGTCGGGCCGCCCGGCACCGATGGCCAAGGCCATGCTGATACCGGAAGCCTGGTCGAAGCGGGATTCGGTGATGCCGTCCTCGCACCAGGCGCTGTACGATTATTGCAATTCCGTGATGGAACCCTGGGACGGCCCTGCCGGCATTGCCGCCTATGACGGACGCTGGGCGATTGCCGGGCTTGACCGGAACGGCCTGAGACCGCTGCGTTACGCCCTGACGACCGACGGCATCCTGGCTGTCGGATCGGAAGCCGGCATGTGCCCGCTGGGCGACCATGAAGTGGCCAAGCGCGGATCCATTCCGGCCGGTGGCATGATTGCGGCCGACCTCAAGACAGGCAAGTTCTACGAACACCGTGAGCTGATCGATTTCCTCGCTGCCGAAAACCCTTATGAGGAATGGCTGTCCAGCGTGACAGAGCTTGAGCCGGAAATCGGCCCGGGCGAGGAGCCCCAGCTTTACAGCAAGGAGGAACTCCTGCGGCGCAAGACGGCGGCCGGCTATTCGCTCGAGACGCTGGAACTGATCCTCGCGCCCATGGCCGAAACGGCCAAGGAGGCAATCGGGTCGATGGGGGATGACACGGCGCCCGCGGTCCTGTCTTTCTCCTACCGGCCGATGAGTCATTTCTTCCGGCAAAATTTCAGCCAGGTGACCAACCCGCCCGTCGATCCGCTGCGCGAGGCGCGGGTCATGAGCCTGAAGACGCGGTTCAAGAACCTGGGCAACGTGCTGGATACGGACAAGTCGCAGCAGGAAGTCTTCGTGCTGGAGAGCCCGGTGCTGACGACGGGCATGTACGAACGCCTGATCGTCCGGCTGGGCGTCGGCATGGCCGAGATCGACTGCACGTTCGATGAGGCGGACGCGACTGCGGATGGCGGCGCGCTGAAGGATGCGCTGAGCCGGATCCGGCGCGAGGCGGAGGAAGCCGTGCGCGAGGGCCGCGAACATATCGTGCTGACCGACCAGTATCAGTCTGCGGACAAGATCGCGATCCCGATGATCCTGGCGACCGGCGCGGTGCATTCGCACCTCGTGGCGCAGGGCCTGCGGACGTTCTGCTCGATCACGGTGCGGTCGTCAGAATGCCTGGACACGCACTATTTCGCGGTCCTGGTGGGCGTCGGCGCAACATGTGTGAACGCCTATCTTGCGCAGGACGTGATCGCTGACCGGCACGCGCGCGGCCTGTTCGGCGAGATGACGCTGAACGAGTGCGTCAAGAACTACAAGGACGCTGTCGAGGCCGGGCTGCTCAAGATCATCTCGAAGATGGGTATCTCCGTGATCTCGTCGTATCGCGGCGGTTACAATTTCGAGGCGCTCGGGCTGTCGCGTGCACTTGTCGCGGATTATTTCCCCGGCATGAACAGCCGTATCTCGGGCCTGGGTCTCGCTGGCCTGGAAGAGAACGCGCTGGTTCGCCATGAAGCGGCGTTTGACGAGGATGTGGTGTCTCTCCCGGTTGGTGGTTTCTACCGTCTGAGGGCGAACGAAGAGCCGCATGCGCTGGACGGGAACCTGATCCACACATTGCAGGCGGCCTGCAATCGCGGCGACTATTCGATCTATCGCAAATATGTCGAGGCCGTGCATGCGCGTGATCCGATCCAGCTGCGCGACCTGCTGGACTTCAAGGTGGCGGGCGAGGCGGTTCCGCTGACGCAGGTTCAGTCGATCAACGAGATTCGGAAGCGGTTCGTCACGCCGGGCATGTCGCTCGGCGCGCTGAGCCCCGAAGCACACGGTACGCTGAACATCGCGATGAACCGGATCGGTGCGAAATCCGTGTCCGGTGAGGGCGGCGAGGACAGGGCGCGCTACCGGCCCTTGCCGAACGGCGACAACATGAACTCGGCGGTCAAGCAGGTTGCCTCCGGCCGCTTCGGCGTAACGGCGGAATATCTCAACCAGTGCCGCGAGATCGAGATCAAGATCGCGCAGGGCGCGAAGCCCGGCGAAGGCGGCCAGCTGCCGGGATTCAAGGTGACGGAGTTCATCGCCAAGCTGCGCCATGCGACGCCCGGCGTGATGCTGATCTCGCCGCCGCCGCACCATGACATCTATTCGATCGAAGACCTGGCCCAGCTGATCTACGACCTGAAGCAGATCAACCCGGAAGTACGGGTCTGCGTGAAGCTCGTCGCGCAGTCAGGTGTCGGCACGGTGGCCGCTGGCGTGGCGAAAGCCAAGGCGGACATCATCCTGATCGCCGGCGGTGTCGGGGGCACGGGCGCCAGTCCGCAAACCTCGATCAAGTATGCCGGCCTGCCCTGGGAGCTTGGCCTGGCCGAGGCGCACCAGATTCTCAGCCTCAACAACCTGCGCGACAAGGTCACGCTGCGCACAGATGGCGGCCTGCGCACCGGGCGCGATATTGTGATCGCTGCCATGCTCGGCGCCGAGGAATACGGCATCGGCACGGCCAGCCTGATTGCGATGGGGTGCATCATGGTGCGCCAGTGCCATTCCAACACCTGTCCGGTCGGTGTCTGCGTCCAGGACGAAGCATTGCGGGCGCACTTTACCGGGACACCGGAAAAGGTGGTGAACCTGATGAGCTTCATCGCCGAGGACGTGCGCGAAGTGCTGGCCTCGCTGGGCCTGACCTCACTCGATGAAGCGATCGGGCGGACCGACCTCCTGGTCCAGGTCAGCCGCGGTGCAGCCCACCTCGATGACCTCGATCTCAACCCGCTGCTGGTGCAGGTCGATACCGATCACCCCGTCGTCTACCAGCCGACCCGGCGCGAGGAAGTGCCGGATTCGCTGGACGTGCAGATCCTGCGTGACGCGGAGCCTTTCTTCGAGCGTGGCGAGAAGATGCAGCTGGAATACAATGTCCAGAACACGATGCGGGCCATCGGTGCGCGGTCGAGTTCGGCGATCACCCGCAAGTTCGGCATGAGCGCATTGCCGGAGGGAAGGCTGCATATCCGGCTGGAAGGTTCGGCCGGCCAGTCGCTCGGCGCGTTCAGCGTGCAGGGCCTGCTGCTCGAAGTGATCGGCGATGCCAATGACTATGTCGGCAAGGGCCTGTCGGGTGCGACGATCGTCGTGGCGCCGAAACCGCGCGAGCGGCGGTCTGCATCCGGCGATGCGATTGTCGGCAATACCTGCCTTTACGGTGCGACGGCAGGCAAGCTGTTTGCCTCCGGCACGGCGGGCGTGCGGTTTGCCGTGCGCAATTCCGGCGCCAGGACCGTGGTTGAGGGGTGTGGTGCGAACGGCTGTGAGTACATGACCGGCGGACGCGCGGTTATCCTCGGCCCGGTCGGGGACAATTTCGGTGCCGGCATGACGGGCGGTGTCGCTTTTGTCTGGGATCCGGAGCAGCGGTTCGAGCGGTTCGCGAACCCGGACTCGATCGACTGGCATTCGCTGGCTGGCATGCCGACCGAACATATCGAGTCGTGCCGGGCACTGGTCCAGGAACATGCCGACCGGACGGGATCAATCCGCGCGAACGAGCTGCTGGCGGAGTGGAACACGGCGATCAACCAGATCCTGATGATCGTGCCGAAGGAGATTGCCCACCTGCTGTTGCCCAAGGCCAAGCCGAAGGTGAAGAAGAAGGTGGCCGAAAAAGCCTGAGACCTGTCCATGACCGGGCCTCGTCCTTCGCGGTCGCGAGGATGAGGCCCGGGTGGCCGGTGGTCAGGTCTTCTTGCGGCGGATGCGTGGCCAGATCAGCTTCAGCCAGAACCAAAGGAAGAAGCCAAGCAGCAGAAGCCAAGGCAGGCCGACGGCGAAGGCCGTGATCACGGCCGCGACAGCGCTCGACAGGTTGTAGAAGAAACCGCCAAAGGCGTTGCCCAGTGGCTCGAGCGCCCCGCGTGACACGGGGTTGCGCTTGGTCTCGTAGCTGACCGAGAGCTGGCTCATGTTGACCCGCGCCATCAGCGCCTTTTTCGAGGATTTCAACGAATCGATCTCGCCATTGACGCGGGCGAGCTCGCGTTCGGTGTCGAGCAGTTCGCCGAGGTCGCCGGGGCGGCTGTCGAGCAATTGCTGGATGCGCGTCTGGAGCGCCTCCTGCGCCTTGAGGCGGGCATCGGTGTCGATGATCGTGACGGTCAGGTCTTCGGCAGTGGTCTGACGGCTGGTCACTTCGCCATTGACGGCGTCGGCTTCAGCCTCGACGCCGCCGAGGAACGTGTCGATCCAGGCCGGGATGGCGCGCAGGTAGAGCGAGCCGGACGCTTCATCCTCCGACCAGGCATTGAGATAGGAATTGGTGATGATGCAGGTGTCGGGACCGGCCGCCTTGCAGGCGGCGATATGGCCCTGCATCACCGGTTCGATCGATTTGACCGGCAGGCGCATGCCGATGGCATGCGAGTAGGCGATGTATTGCTGGACGCCCGGTTCGGCCGGGGCCGCGCCATCGGCCTGCATCGGGGCGGCATCACCGGCTTCCATCATCGGGGCGGGTGGCGGCGGCGCCATGGATGGTACTGCCTCGGAGCGGTCCATGCTGCCTGGGCCGCCACAGGCGGCGAGCGCAAGGGCGGCAGCCGCGCCGATCAATAGCTTGTATGTGTTCATTTTCAGGGTCCCTCCACAGGTGCACAGAGCCATCATGAAACCCGAATAAAGGCAATATGACGCTGGAAATATGGACAGGGCGTGCGCCCGCACCGGGTCAGGCAGCGGATGGCCCTAGGGGCGGTAGCCGTGGCGGAACTCGCCGGTCTCCACGATGCGGGCCGCATGGTGCATGAAGTCGACGAGCAACGGGCGCGTGTCGCGCGGGTCGATGATTTCCTCGGCGAGGAAACTTTCTGCCGTGCGGAAGGGCGAGCGGATGGCCTCGAACTTCCTGTAGAGCTGGGCCTTCAGTTCCTCCGGGTTCTCGGCCTCGGCGAGTTCCTTGCGGAAGGCCGCTTCGATGCCGCCGGCCATTGGCAGGCTGCCCCAGTCGCCACTGGGCCAGCAATAACGCCACTTGGTCCGGGACTGGTTCATCATCGCCGAGCCGGCGAGACCATAGGCCTTGCGGATGACGACGGAGCAGACCGGGACGCTGGCCTGGTAGATGGCGGTCATGGTGCGGACGCCGGCACGGGTGACGCCGGCCGTCTCGGCCTTCACGCCGACGGCAAAGCCCGGGCAGTCGACAAAGTGCACGACCGGCAGGTGGAACATCGAGCAGAGGTCCATGTGGCGGGTGACCTTGTCGCAGACATCTGCCGTCCAGGCGCCGTCGAGGAAGAAGGGGTCGCCGGCGAGGATGCCGACCGGGTAGCCGTCAATGCGGGCCAGGCCGCAGACCATGCCGCGGCCCCAGTCATGCCCGATCTCGAAGAAGCTGTGCCGGTCGACAGCGGCTTCGATGATGCGGCGCGGCTTGTAGGGCGTCTTGCCGTCGGTCGGCACGATGGAGAGCAGGAAGTCCTCCTTGCGCTTCGGGTCGTCGGTGGGCGCGGTGCGTTCGGGCAGGTGGTGGACCGAAGGCGGCAGGTAGGAGAGGAAGCGGCGGGCGGCCTCGAAGGCATCGGCTTCGCTGTCGACGACATTGTCGACCGTGCCGTTCTGGCCCTGGATCTTCCAGCCGCCGAGTTCTTCCTTGGTGACGTTCTCGCCGAGGGCAATTGCAACCGGCGGCCCGGCGACGAAGACCTGGGAGAGTTCCTTCACCATGACCGAGAAATGGCTCGCGGCGACGCGACCCGCGCCCATGCCGGCGCACGGACCGAGCGCCAGCGAGACGAATGGCACCTGCGTCATGCCGTGGACGATCTCGTTCCAGCCGGGCGTTTCGGGAATATAGGTGCGCGGGTCCTTCTCGAGGCTCTTGACCGAGCCGCCGCCGCCGGTGCCGTCGATCATCTGGACCAGCGGCATCCGGTATTCGGTCGCCATCCTGATCGACTGGACCATCTTCTGCCAGATCGCGGCATCGGAGGCGCCACCACGCACGGTGAAATCGTCGGCGAGGATGACGGTGGGCTTGCCGTCGAGCGTGGCACGGCCGGTAACGGAGGTGGACGGGGTGAATGCCTCAAGCTCGTCGTCAGGGCCATAGGTTGCCTTGCCGGCGATCTTGCCGACCTCGTGGAAACTGCCCGGGTCCGCCAGGAAGGCGACACGCTCGCGGACAGTCAGCTTGCCGCGTCCGCGCTGGCGTGAAACCGGCTCCTCGCCGCCCATCTTTTCAGACAGGCGTTCGCGCCGGCGGAGTTCCTCGATCGATTTTTTCCATGACATGGCCCCATCATTCGGCGGTGAAACCCCCTGTGGTCAAGGCTTTACGGACCGAATGCGAAAGATGCCGTTGCGGCAGGCTGGAATCCAGATTGACATCATACCGACCAGTCGGTATGTTATTGATGAGGAGATGCGTCATGGCTGCACGCAAGGCCCCCGCGAAAGACAAGCTGATCGCAGCCGCCGTGAAGGTGGTGCGCGAGAAGGGCTTCAACGCCACGTCGGTGGACGAGCTTTGCGCCGAGGCGGGCGTTACCAAGGGTGCCTTCTTCCACCATTTCCCGACCAAGGTGGATTTGGGCATCGCGGCAGCCGACGCCTGGAAGGTCCACGCGAATGATCTTTTCGGCAGCGCACCCTACATGGATCACGAAGACCCGTTCGACCGCCTGCTCGGCTACCTGGAATTCCGGCGCGACATGCTGGACGGTCCAGTCGCGGAGTTCACCTGTCTTGTCGGCACAATGGTGCAGGAATCCTATGACACGCTGCCGGCGCTGCGCGCCGCCTGTCACGCCTCGATCTGGGGCCATGCGCTGACATTGGTTGACGATATCGAGGCGGCTCGCGAGCGGCATGGCGTGACCGGCGACTGGACCGCCGAAAGCCTTGCCCTGCACACTCAAGCTGTTCTGCAGGGCGCCTTCATCCTGGCCAAGGCCGACAATGGTGGCGGCGCGGCGCGTGACACCGCCAACCACCTGATCCGCTATGTGCGGATGCTGTTCAATTTGCCCCCAGTGCCAATGGAGTAGAGCTCATGCCGAGTACCGTCCGCCTGCATCGCGTGCTGACAGCGACGCCCGAGAAAATCTACCGTGCCTTCCTCGATCCCGACGCGTACGCGCAGTGGCTGCCGCCGAACGGATTTACGGCGAAGGTGCATTCCATGGATCCGACAGTCGGCGGAACGTACCGCATGGCGTTCACCAATTTCACCAGCGGGCACACCCACGGCTTTGGCGGTGAGTATATCGAGCTGAAGCCCGGCGCGCGAATCAGACACAAGGCCACGTTCGACGATCCGAACCTGCCCGGCGAGACGATGACCACCATAGACCTGAAGGCCGTGTCGGTCGGCACCGAGATTTCCGTGGTTCAGGAAGGCATCCCTGATGAGATCCCGGCCGAGGGTTGCTATCTCGGCTGGCAGGACTCCCTGCTCAACCTCGCCCGGCTGGTGGAGCCTGACATTCCCGACTGATCCGGAGACCGGCCCGTCATACCCCGTCAGCAAAGGAGACAATCATGGCTGATCCGACTGCCCCCGAAACGCCCCACGCACTTGACCTTGTCCTTGAGCGGACGATAGTCGCGGGTGCGGATGCACTCTACCGCTGCTACACCGAGCCGACGCTCGTGAGGCAGTGGTTTTGCCCAAAGCCGTGGAGGGTGACCGAAGCCAGGCTCGACCTGCGTCCTGGTGGCGCGAGCTACCACCGAATGGAAGGACCGGACGGCGAAGTGAATCACGTTCGCGGCCAGTATCTGGAAGTCGTGCCGGACAAGCGAATTGTCGGGACGGATGCTTTTGTCGGCGGCTGGGTGCCGTCCGAGAAACCGTTCATGACCTCGATCATTACCTTCAAGGACCTTGGCGACGGCACGACGCTGTACCGCGCGGTGGCTCGCCACTGGAATGCCGAGGACAAGAAGATGCACGAGGAGATGGGCTTCCATGAAGGCTGGGGCAAAGCGGCCGACCAGCTGGAGGAACTCGCGAAAAGCCTGCCACGGGAAACAGAGGCGCGCGTCGCGCCAGCCAATCCCGGCGACGGCCATGAAGTCGTGCCGCACCTTGTCTGCGCCGGCGCGGCCGATGCCATCGCCTTCTACGCGCGTGCATTTGGCGCCACCGAGATGATCCGCCTGCCGACGCCTGATGGGCGCCTCTACCACGCCTCGGTCGCCATCAATGGCCAGATGGTCATGCTGGTGGACGAGTTCCCGGAGCAGAGCTGCCTTGGCCCCAAATCCATCGGCGGGACACCCGTCACCATCCATCTGAGCGTGACCGATGCCCAAGGTGTGACCGATAGGGCGGTGAAGGCCGGGGCGACGCTTGTCATGCCGGTGGAACGCCAGTTCTGGGGCGACCTCTACGGCATGGTTGAAGACCCGTTTGGCCACCGCTGGTCGATTGCGACACCGGGCGAGAATGCGCCGCGCACGAACGAAGCCCTGCAGGCGGCGATGAAACAAGCGGCGCCGGAATGATCGCCGCGCCAGAGGGCGCACCTTTCGTCTGGCATGAAAGCGGCGCGGAGGCGGGGCGTGAAGGGGAATGATATAATTCGATAGCGCGGTGATAGAGGCCGCTTTTGCAGGATAGGAAAGGAAGGCGAATATGACGTATGTGGATGGATTCCTGATCGCGGTGCAGACCGCTCGCAAGGATCGCTATTTGGAGGTCGCACGCGAGACCGCGGTGCTGTTCAAGAAACATGGCGCGCTCAGCGTCGTGGAAAACTGGGGAAGCGATGTGCCCGATGGCAAGGTCACCTCCTTCCCGATGGCGGTGAAACTGAAGCCGGATGAGACCGTGGTCTTCTCGTGGATCACCTGGCCGTCGAAGGAAGCCCGCGACACGGGCATGGAGGCGGTGATGCAGGAGATGGGGACGCCGGATGACGTCCCGTTTGACGGCCAGCGCATGATCTTTGGCGGGTTCGAGACCATTTTCGAGGCCTGAAACCGCACCGGACGGGCGAACGTGGCTGGCCTGAACGATTCGGGCGCGCTTCAATCTTTACTTGCGTTCCCCTGCATCCCTCTGCTTTATCCCCGCAAGACCCATTCCAAAGAGGAGCTCGATATGGATCTCACAGAACTCACGGCAAAAGCATCATCCGCTGTCCAGCCCGGCGGCGATTTCACGAAAAAGGTGAAGTTTGATTTTGGCAGCATCGGCAAGCTGTTCATCGATGGCGCTGCTGGCAAGGTCGACAATTCCGACGGCGCAGCCGATGCGACGATCAAGGTCGACTGGGACGATTTCAAGAAGATTTCCGGCGGCGAAATGGACCCGACAATGGCCTTCATGCAGGGTAAACTGAAGGTTGAGGGCGACATGTCCGTTGCCATGCAGCTGCAGAACCTGATGAAGAAATTCTCGTAAGGCCCGTGACGGCTTTCCAGCTATGAAGGGGCCGCCCCGGGGAAACCTGTGGGCGGCTTTTTTCTCATGACAGACCAGATTGCGCCGCCCGAAGCCGAATACCGGCAGGACTTCGTGACCGTTCCCGGCAACCCGCCGCCGGACGGCGCTGAGATCGTCTGGTTCAAGGGCAGTGGCGGCCGATCACTGCGCGCCTGTGTCGCCCCGGCCCTGACCGACAAGAACCCGCGCGGCACGGCGATCGTGTGTCCCGGGCGGACCGAGTTCATCGAGAAGTATTTCGAGGTCGGGCGCGAGCTGCAGGTCATGGGCTTTGCTGTCGTGATCATCGACTGGCCGGGACAGGGCCTGTCGGATCGCCTGCTCGATGATACGAAAAAGGGGCATATCGACCGGTTCGAGACCTTCATGGGCGCGCTCGCGAGGGGGCTCGAGAAACTCGATGACCGCCTGCCGCGCCCCTACGTGTCGCTGGCTCACTCGATGGGCGGCGCGATTGCGCTGGCGGCCATCGCGCAGAATCTCGTCAAGGTGGAGGCCGCCGCCTTTTCGGCGCCGATGTGGGGGCTGAAATCCAAGTTCTTCGGCATGAACTATCTCGTCTGGGCGATGCGGGCGACGGGCCGATCAGACGATTACGCCCAGCAGCCGGGCCCGCCGGAGACGTTCGAGACCAATATCGTGACGCACGACAAGCGCCGCTGGCAGATGCAGCGCGACCTGTGCGACGCCGCGCCGGAACTGGAGCTCGGGCCGGTGACCTGGGGCTGGCTGGGCGCATCGATGAACATCCTGTCCACCTTCGGCAAGGCAAAGGCCCTGAAGCATGTGACCATCCCGGTCTTCGTGGCATCGGCCAGCGAGGAGAAGCTGGTCGACAATGCGTCGCATGAAGCCATCTGCAAACGCCTGCCCGACTGTGAACATGTCACCGTCGAGGGGGCCTTGCACGAAATCCTGATGGAAACCGATGATCGGCGTGCCGAGTTCTGGGAAGGCTTCCAGCGCCTGCTGCAACGCGCCGGCATATGATCCGACTGGTGACGGACTGGGAGACGGGATAGACTGACTGCCGGAACAGGGGAGTGAGGACGCGATGGCCGACAAGACACTCGTGGAATTCGTCAAGGAGAGCCTCGAACGAGGGCAGTCGCGCACCGCCATCGTTGACGCACTGGCCAAGGCCGGCTGGCGCAAGGGCGAAGTTGACGCGGCGCTGGAAACGTTTTCCGATGTGGTCTTCCCGGTCGCCGTGCCCCGCCCGCAGCCTTACCTTTCAGCCCGCGAAGCCTTCTTCTACCTTCTGTTCTTCATCCTGCTGGGCATTGTGTCCTACAGCCTCGGCTCGCTGCTGTTCGCGCTGATCGAGTATGCCTTTCCGGACAAGGCAAACCCGAACGACTATCGTGTGCTGAGGCTGAAATCGCAGGTTCGCAGCGGCGTGTCGGGCCTGTTGGTGGCGACACCGATCTTCCTCTGGCTGGGTTACATCCTGCGCGGCGCGCGGCGCCGGAACCCGCAAATGCAGCGGTCACGCATTCGCAAATGGCTGACCTATATCAGCCTCGTCATCGCCGGCTGTACGCTGGTTGGGGACGGCATGTCGCTAGTCTACAATTTCCTCGGTGGAGACCTGACCGTGCGGTTTGTCCTCAAATCCCTTGTGGTGGCCGTGATCGCAGGGGCGATCTTCACCTATTTCATCGGCAATGCAGAAAAGGGAGACAAGGGCGATGTGGACTCCCAGTGAATCCGGAGACTGGCTGGCCATCGCGCTTGTCGGGGTGGCCGGTGCCGCCATTGTTGCGGGGCTCGCGATCATTGGCGGTCCGGGAGCAGCGCGGCAGGAAAACCAGGACGCAGCGCGCCTTCAGGCGCTGGCAGTGACTGCCAACGCGCTCAACTGCTATCACCGCGGGATTGGCCTCCTGCCGGAAGACATGCAGAGCGTCCGGATAGCGATCGAGGATTCAGGTTCGCCGGCGCGGCTTGCCGCAGGGTGTCGCAATGCGCAATGGCAGGACGATCCGATTTCAGGCGAGGCGTTCGAGATTGTGCCCATTAACGACCGGAAAGCCCAGATCTGTGCGGTTTTCGCCCGGCCCGCGGGCCGCACCTCCGGGATGGCGTATCATGGCTCGGGCGCTGACTATATCGACCTGGCGACGCCGCGTCCCGAGGCGGGGCGGTTCTGCTACACCGTGAGTCTTGTCGCGGAACCCGACTGATCTGCTTGACTTCCCTAACGTCGCCAACCCACGTTCGGTGAAAGCGAAGAGGAAGCACCCCATGAAAGTAGCCGCCGTCAAAAAGCCCGGAGGTCCCGGAAACCTGGTGATCGAAGAGCGCCCGGACCCGAAACCCGGACGGGGTGAAATTCTCGTTCGCGTCAAGGCAAGCAGTCTCAATTATCATGACTTCGTCGTCGTCATGGGGGGAATCCCCACGCCGGACGGGCGGATCCCGATGTCGGACGGGGCCTGCGAAGTGGTGTCTGTCGGCGAAGGGGCATCGCGGTTCAAACCAGGCGACAAGGTTCTGGGCCTGTTCTTTCCGAACTGGCATGCCGGCGCACCGCAGATGGCAGGCTTCTCCAGCGTGCCCGGAGACGGGGCGGACGGCTTTGCCGCCGAACTCGTCGCGGCGCCCGAGACGGCGTTCACGCGGATGCCGGAAGGCTATTCCTTCGAGGAGGCCGCCACGCTGCCCTGCGCCGCGCTGACAGCCTGGCGGGCGCTGATGGTGGAAGCCCGAATCAAGCCCGGCGATTGGGTGCTGACACAGGGCACGGGCGGCGTGTCGGTCTTCGCGCTGCAATTTGCCAAGGCGGCCGGCGCGCGGGTGATCTCGACCTCCTCGTCGGATGAAAAGCTCGAACGCATGAAGGCGCTCGGCGCGGACCACCTGATCAATTACAAGACGACGCCTGACTGGGGCAAGAAAGCCAAGGCCCTGACTGGCGGGCGCGGCGTTGACGAAGTGGTCGAAATCGGCGGACCGGGGACACTTGCCCAGTCGATCGCCGCAAGCAGGATGGGCGGGCACATCTCGCTGATCGGTGTGCTGACCGGCGTTTCGGGAGAGGTGCCGACAGCGGCGCTGTTCTCGATGAACATCACGCTGTCAGGCATCACGGTCGGATCCGCAAGCATGCAGGAAGACATGATTGCGGCGATCGAGGCCAATGGCATCAAGCCGGTGCTGGACCAGACATTCCCGCTCGACAAGATTGCAGATGCGTTCGCCCATCAGGCTTCGCAAAAGCATTTCGGCAAGATCGTCCTGTCTATCTGAGAGAGGCGGGCCTAGTGCCGGAAGTGGCGCATGCCGGTGAACACCATGGCAAGGCCGGCTTCATCCGCGGCGGCGATCACTTCGTCGTCGCGGATCGACCCGCCGGGCTGGATGACGGCAACCGCGCCAGCCGAAGCGGCCTGCAGCAAGCCGTCGGCGAAGGGGAAGAAGGCGTCTGACGCGGCGACGCAACCCTTCGTCCTCGGCTCCGGCCAGCCAGCGACTTCGGCGGCATCCTCGGCCTTGCGCGCGGCGATGCGGGCGGAGTCGATGCGGCTCATCTGGCCAGCGCCGACACCCACCGTGGCGCCGTCCTTGGCATAGACAATCGTGTTCGACTTGACGTGCTTGGCGACGCGCCAGGCGAAGAGCAGGTCATCGAGTTGCTGCTCGGTCGGGGCAATCTTCGTCACCACTTTCAGGTCGGCCCGGGTGATGCGGCCGAAGTCACGGTCCTGCATCAGGAAGCCACCTGCCACCGTCTTGACGAAATGGCCCGGTGCGGCCGGATCCGGCAGGCCTTCGGTGATCAGGAGGCGGAGATTTTTCTTCTTCGCGAAGACCGCTTCGGCGGCCGCATCGGCGCCGGGGGCGATGACCACTTCCGTGAAGACCTGGGAAATCTCTTTCGCCGTCGTCTCGTCCAGTGGGCGGTTGAGGGCAACGATGCCGCCAAAGGCTGATGTTGAATCGCAGGCGAGGGCAGCGCGATAGGCCTCGATGATGGTCTTGCCCTGCGCGACACCGCACGGATTGGCGTGCTTGATGATGGCAACGGTCGGCGTTTCCGCGCCCAGTTCGCCGATCAGTTCGTAGGCCGCATCCGTATCATTGATATTGTTGTAGGAGAGCGCCTTGCCTTGAAGTTGTTTCGCTGTGGCGACGCCGGGGCGCGTTGCGCCGGTGACGTAGAAGGCGGCCTTCTGGTGCGGGTTCTCACCATAGCGCAGGGCTTCCTGCAGCTTGCCGCCGATCGCAGCCCAGTCGGGCGCGCTCTCGCCAAGCTGGTCGGCATACCACCCGGAGATGGCGGCGTCATAGGCGGCGGTGCGGGCATAGGTCTTGGCCGCCAGCTTGCGGCAGAGCGAGACAGGCACCTGGCCGTCATTGGCTTCCATGTCAGCGATCACCGCGTCGACATCGCCGCCATCGGTGCAGACGGCCACGAAGGCACCGTTCTTGGCGGCGGCGCGCAGCATGGCCGGGCCGCCAATGTCGATATTCTCGATGCAGGTCTCGAAATCCGCGCCGGAAGCGACGGTCGCCTCGAACGGGTAGAGATTGACGTAGATGAGGTCGATGGCGCCGATGCCGTGGGTCTCGGCATCCTTCACGTGGGACGGGTTGTCGCGCAGGTAGAGCAGGCCGCCATGCACGGCCGGGTGAAGCGTCTTGACGCGCCCGTCCATCATTTCCGGGAAGCCGGTAAGGTCGGCGACGTCCTTTACCGCAAGGCCTGCCTCTTTCAGCAGTTTCGACGTGCCGCCCGTAGACACCAGTTCGACGCCCATTGCGGCGAGTTTGCGGGCCTGGTCGACGAGGCCTGACTTGTCCGAAACCGAAAGCAGGGCTCTGCGGACGCGAATGGCGGATCCGCTGTTTGGGTCGGACATGGTGTTTCCTCTGGCGGCTGAATCAGTCCGCGCGGGGTAGCACGACCGGCCAGAGCGTCAAGCGCTGTGGCGTTGAAGTCGTTCTGCGCGATTGGCACCGTATTCCGGCACCAGGATACCGAGCAGGCGCAGGGCTTCGGAGCGGTCGCGACGGCTGGCAGCCTCGATCAGGGCCAACAGCTGCTTGTCGAACAGTTCGCCATGGCCATTGACCGATGCGACCCGGTTGATCCCGTCGACGCGGGTCGGGCTGATCTGTTCGTGGTCATAGGTCAGCACTTCGTGCATCTTTTCACCGTCGCGCAGGCCCATAGTCACGATCTCGATGTCGACTCCCGGGACACAGCCCTTGAGGCGGATCATCGTCTCGGCCAGTTGCAGGATCGGGATCGGTTCGCCCATGTCCAGAACGAACAGGTCGGACGTGCCTTGCCCGCCACCGAGTGCGGCGGCCTGCAGCACGAGGGAAGAGGCTTCCTCAACGGTCATGAAGAACCGCGTGACCCCCGGATCGGTCAGCGTGATCGGCCCGCCGGCGGCAATTTGACGCTCGAACAGCGGCACGACCGAGCCCGACGATCCAAGCACGTTCCCGAACCGGACCATGGATGCGGACATGTTCGATTCTGCCGCGATGCGCGACACCGCGATTTCCGCGAGCCGCTTGGTTGCGCCCATGACATTGTCGGGATCAACGGCCTTGTCGGTTGAAATGAACACGAAGCGTTTGGCCCCGACGGAGACCGCGGCGCGCGCGGCACTCACGGCGCCGGCGACATTGGTGAGGATCGCTTCGCAGAGATTGTGTTCCATCAGGGGAACATGTTTCAGCGCGGCCGCGTGGATCACGAGATCCGGCTGGGCGCGCTGGAAGACATCTGTCAGACGCGCCGTATCGCGGACGTCGCCCAGCCGGGTCACGACCTCAACGCCAGGCGCCTCGGCCGCAAGGGACATGTCGATGCTGTAGAGATTGAATTCCGACGCGTCGAGCACGGTGAGACAGGCAGGAGACAGGGCCGCGACCTGGCGCGCCAGTTCCGAGCCGATCGTGCCGCCGCCACCGGTGACCAGCACTTTGGCACCTTCCACGATGCTGCGCACTGGCGTGATGTCGAGCTGGCGTTCCGGCCGGGAGAGCAGGTCTGCAGGGTGCACGGGCTCGAGCACCTGCGCGGCCTCGTCGCTGCCGAGCGCCATGATCTCGGCGCCGTGGGTCGAGGCAACGGCCAGGACCTGCAACATGCCGTCGCGCTCGCGCGCGACCCCGGTTACCGCGACCCAGGGCGTTTGTCCGTAGCGCACCTTCATCACATCGATCACCGTGCCGAGATCGCTCAGGCAGCCCATGATCGGCACGCCACGAATGGCCCGGCCGGGATCCTTGCCACGCATTTCGACCACGCCGAGTACGCGGACCTTGCCGCCCTGCGGTGAGCCCTGCAGCCGGCGAAGCACGTTCACGCAACTGTCGACATCCCCGACCAGGAGGACCGGCTGGCCGGCCCGGGCAACCGGGCTGAATATCTGCAGCGGCATGCGTGTCGATCGCGACAACGCCAGCATGCGTCCCGAGAACAGGAAGACCGTCAACAGGACGAGTGCGACGAGAAGGGTTGCCCAGGGCGCCACGAGCCGACTGCTCAGCAACAGCATGACCGGCAGGTAGATCAGGGTCGACAATCCGATCGCCTGGACGATCATCACGGCATCCGGCCAGCCCATGTGGCGCCAGACCTGCTTCTGCACGCCGCGGATAACGAATCCGGCGCCGACCGCGACCACGAAACACGTCGTGCTGACGATCATTGCGTCCAGAGACAATGCCCCGACCACCTTGTCGGACGACCAGACGAGGATAGAGGCAAGGATCATCGCGGCGGTGGCCGCAACAATGTCGAATCCGAGCGTCAGCGCCATGGCGCGGCGGGCAGCATGGAGCGGGTTCATGCCGCTGCCTCCCGCAGGAATGCCCAGCGCACGCAATTGGGCGGCTCATTGCCGTCGCCGTTCGGGTCTGCATAGCCGGCCATGACGATCTGCTCGGGTTGTTCGACAATCCCGCGCGCGAGATAGACGGTGCGTTCGAGGCGGGTACCCTCATGGCTGGTCTTGAAACGCCAGACAGTCCCATTGTCACAGATCAGTCGGATAGCATCGCGAGACATCATGGCAGTTACCGTCGGATGGAGATGGAAGCGGATCTCGAAATTGATGAACTTGTTATCGTCGGAAGGTGGCTGGGAAATCGGCCGGACCAGCGAGTCTTCGCCTGTCAGGCGGGCGCCGTCGCCGGACATGAACAGGCGCCGGCGGTGCAGCAGGCCGCAGGGCGCCTTGTAGCCGCTGTGCTGGGCGTCCAGCCAGATCTCGTCGGATTCCTCCAGCCGCTTGGCTGAAATGCCTTCCGGACCGCTGGCAGCCAGGACGCGGCTTTCATCATTCATGACGAAACTGGAGGAGTCGCGGCCGGCCAGGACGAGCGTGGAGTGGGCGCCGGTGCGGCGGACAGCCGCCTGCCAGTCGACGTTGACCTCGGCGCTGTACCCGCACGAGGTGACGATGCGGGCGGGGCCGTCGGACAGTTCGAAGCCGAGGGCGCCGGCATGGGCAAAATCGCCGAACGGCGGCAAGGGCGCCTCGCCGCAGTCGAGGACAAGCCGCAACGCGCCCTTCTGCAGTTTCTGGAAGCCTGACTTGGGGGCGAACGTGAACCGCCGGGGCGGCGCGCTGAGACGGGACAGCGCCGCTTCGACAGTTTCGGGGCGGGCCTCGTCGCCATCATTGAACGTGTTGAGGGCACCGTCCTCGGTCTGGAAGAAGGCGAGCATCGCCCCCATGCGCGATACCCACTTCCCGAAGAATTCCGGAACCACATGGCCAGCCTGCTGCAGCACCTCCTGCAGCGTGAGGAGGTTGAGGAGCGCTGACAGCAACCGCGCAGGGCTGCGGCTGACATGGCCGCCATCCGGCAGGATCTGCGCGGTGCATTCCCCATCGAGGCGGGCAAGTGCTTCGTCGAGCTTCTGTCCACCGTCGAGGCAGATCGCGCGCGCCACGAGCACGCAGGATCCCATCCAGCGGGTTTTCGGGTCTGACGTATGCTCCAGCGCGTCGGCCAGGTACCGCAGTTGGCGCACGAGGTTTTCCATCCGTGCGTCTCTTTCGGACCCGCCACCGTTCGGGAACAGCACGTCCGAACAGCGCATCCAGTTCCACAAACGATAGGCTGTCGGCTCGGCGCGCCAGGCAAATCCGTCGAATGCACCGAATGCCTCGATCCAGGAATCGACGAATTCGACAGCGCGTTGTTCGCCGGCCTCGCCCTGAGAAATGAGGTCGGGCAGCCAGTCAAAGCGGTGCAGGCGGTCTGCGTAATGGCGCGAGGGCAGGGCAGCGGTCCAGGGTGCGGCGCCCTTGGGAAGGGTCAGCCGCTCCATCCCGATGCGCCACGTGTCGCGCATCAGCGCCTCGCCGCGCCATGTGTCGGGCGGAATGATATCGGGAAGACGGACAGAAAAGCCCGAAGGCACAGCGCCGGCAAGCTTCAGGCGCTGCAGGGCGCCGATGCGCGCATCTTCGCCGCCAACGCCGCGGAATCGACGCCAGATTGCCGCGTCATCAGCTACGGATCTTCGCCGGTCAGCTTGGAATTCGCTGTCTCCACCTCCCAAGGCACGACCCATCCTGTAAGCTACTATACGTGAACGCCCGGCCGAAGGGCCCGAATATTGGCACCATAGGCCGAGCCGCCACCATTGAAAACGGCGGAGCCGGCAACAATCGCAGTCACCCCGGCCGAGATGGCGCGAGGCGCAGTCTCTGAATTCAGGCCGCCATCAATCTCCAGGATTATGTCACGCCCGGTCTGGTCAATCATCCGGCGCAGGATTTCGACCTTGCGCAGCTGGCTTTCGATGAAAGCCTGGCCGCCAAAGCCTGGATTGACCGACATGACGAGGATCAGGTCGACATTGTCGATGACCGGTTCGACCAGCGCCGCGGGTGTGCCGGGATTGAGCGCCACACCGGGGCGCATGCCGGCTGCGCGGATGGCCTGGAGGGTGCGGTGGAGGTGGGGGCCGGCTTCGGGATGCACGGTCAGGATATCGGCCCCGGCCTTCGCAAAGGCCGGAATGAAGGGATCCACCGGCGCAATCATGAGGTGCACATCGAAGGGCTTTTTCGTGTGTGGCCTGAGTTTTTCGATCACAGGTGGCCCAAAGGTCAGGTTCGGCACGAAGTGGCCATCCATGACGTCAATGTGGATCATGTCCGCGCCCGCAGCGTCGATCGCACGGATCTCATCGCCGAGACACGCAAAATCGGCCGAGAGAATCGACGGGGAAATCAAGACCGTACTCATCCTTCCTCCCTAAAATGGAACAGCCGGCCGCACAAGGCAGCCGGCTGTCGGTTAGCTATTATTTAATGGCTTGCCCGGCTGCCAGGCAGGCCGGATCAGTAGCCGCCGCGGGGAACCAGTTTCCAGCCGTCAGCACCGGCAATAATGTCGACCGACGTGCCGGGCGCGATGTAGATGTCGGCGCCCTGGATGATTTCCTTCACTTCGCCATTGCTGAAGCGGACGATGTAGGCATAGCCCTGCTTGGTGCCGAGCGCCTTGCCGGCCTGGTTGCCGATCACGCCGCCAGCGACCGCGCCGCCGATGGCGCCTGCCGTCTGGGCCTTGTCGCCGCCGCCGAGTTCAGACCCGGCAAGACCGCCGAGTACGGCACCTGTGGCAACGCCGAGAATAGACCGGTCCGGCTTGATGGTGACGGCCCGAACCGACGTGACGGTGCCCTGATAGACCGTGGCAGCCTGGCCGACGGACTGGGTGCTGGTCGTTCCGACACCCGGATTGTTGGCACAGCCCGCGAGGGCGAGCGTCAGGGCGGTCAGTGCACCGGCCATGTACCGGCCAGGAACAGTGCGGAAGTGGGTAGTCGAATTCATGTCAGTGCTCCTTGCACATTGTATGGGCACGTTTTGCCCCGGCTCAGCTGAATAGCAGATGAACCTGCAGCGCTCATTTCGTTGTAATCTGCGACTTTTCAATGGCCTGATCGGCCAAATGCAGTGCCCGATCGCACGGGCCCAAGTGGGTTGTTTACCATGGCTTTGCCCGCAAAACGGGCGGGAATCACAGCTCGGTCCGCTGCAGGCGGGCAATGTAGAACGTGTCGTGGTCGCGTCCCGGGCCGGGCAGGGTCAATAAATCTCCCGCCTTCGTGATCGTCGCCTCAAAACCCGGCACCTCATGGGCCTCCACTGGACGCCGTTCGAGACGGCCTTCAGCGATGGCGGCGTCGACGATCTCGCTGCCTTCGGCAGGGAGCGGCGTACACACGCAATAGACCAGCGTACCGCCTGGCTGGAGCATGTCTGTCGCTGCGGCGAGGAGACGGGCCTGCACGGCCGGAAACCGGGCAATGTCGGCCTCCCGCCTGATATGGGCGCCTTCAGGGTGGCGCCGAAGGGTTCCGAGCGCGGAACAGGGGGCATCGAGCAGGATCTTGCTGACCGGCGCGTCGGGACGCCAGGTTTCAGCGTTCGCCGACACGATCCGGGCTTCAAGACCCGTCCGGGCCAGGTTTTCTTCCAGCAGGCGCAGCCTGGGTGCGGAACGGTCGACAGCCGTGACATGCGCGCCGGCCGCTGCGAGCTGGAGCGTCTTTCCACCCGGCGCGGCGCAGAGGTCGATCACGGCCTCACCGGCGGCCGGTGCCAGCAGCTGGGCGGGCAGCATGGCCGCAGCGTCCTGTACCCACCAGTCGCCTTCCGCATAGCCTTCCTTGGCCTCTATGGCCCCTCCAGGCACCCTTACCGCCCCTCCGGGCATGACATCCCCGCCGGTTGCGGCCGCGACGGCGGCGGGGTCGGATTTTGCGGTGAGGTAGAGGACAGGTTCGGTGAGCTGGCTGCTGGCCAGCGCTTCAGCGGCTTCGCTGCCAAGGGATGAGACAAAGCAGGTGCGCAGCCAGTCCGGCCAGATATCCAGGGGTGATTGCTGTGAAAAATCGGGTCTTTCGCGGTCGGCCCGGCGCAGGACCGCGTTCAGGAAGGCCCCGCCGGAACGGGCTTCGGGCCAGGACTTCGCCGCCTCGACGGTTTCGCCGACAGCCGCGTGCGGCGGCGTATCCATCAGCCAGAGCTGCGCGGCGCCGGTACGCAGCAGGGCCCGAATGGGGGCGGTCACGGCGGGTAGCGGACGTGAGAGGAGGGGGGCAAGGGCGCCGTCGAGGCGCCCGAGTTCCCGAAGGGCGGCGCTGGCGATGGCGCGGGCAAAGCCGCGGTCGGATCCTTCCAGCCTGCCGAATACCTGGCTGGTCTCCATTGCATCGTCGAGCGTGCGACGGCTGTCCAGTGTCAGGGTAAGAAGGTCGGCCGCTGCGCGGCGAATGTCCGCGCCACTCATCGGTTCAACCCCACGGTCCGACCGCGTGGCGGGCAGGCTCGAGTGGCGCTGCAGTCGCTTCCATGCGCTCGCCGGCCATCCGGCGCAGCGCTTCGACGCGGGCCGCTGTCGACGGGTGGGTGGAGAAGAGATTGTCGGCGCCGCGCCCACTAAGAGGGTTGGAGATGTACATGTGGGCCATCGCGGGGTTGCGTTCGGCCTGTACGTTGACCGAGGCACGCGAGCCGCGCTCGATCTTTTCCAGCGCGGAGGCGAGCCAGAGCGGGTTGCCGCAGATTTCGGCGCCTTTGGCATCGGCTTCGTATTCCCGCGACCGGCTGATGGCCATCTGGACGAGGCCGGCGGCGATCGGGGCGATGATCATGATGGCGAGGGAGCCGATCAGGCCGGCCCGGTCGCGCCCGAAGAAGAAGGCGAAATTCGCGAGCATGCCGATTGCCCCCGCGATGGTGGCCGTGACCGTCATGGTCAGCGTGTCGCGATTGCGGACATGGGCGAGTTCGTGGGCCATGACGCCAGCGACTTCCTCGCGGGTCAGCATGCCGAGCAGGCCCGTTGTCGCCGCAACGGCAGCATGGTCCGGGTTGCGGCCGGTGGCGAAGGCGTTCGGCTGGGGTGTCTCGATGATGTAGATGCGCGGCGCAGGCAGGCCGGCGCGCTCGGCCAGCGAAACGACATCATTGGCGAACGTGCGCAGCATCGGCGTCGTGGTTTCCGGTGTCAGTTCGCGCGCGCCCTGCATCCTGAGGACGATCTTGTCGGCATTCCAGTAGGAGAACACGTTCATGGCTGCGGCGACAACAAAAGCGATCGCCATGCCCGGCACGCCGCCGACCAGGTAGCCGATCGCCATGAAGAGTGCTGTCAGCATTGCCAGCAGTATGAAGGTCTTCGCTGTCCCCATCGGGTCTATACTCCACTCTCACGTGTCATGCCGTCGCGGCCATTTACGGCAGGTACCGCAAAATATATGGTGACCGTTAATGAATTAAGGAGTCGGCGCACACATGACTGATAATTTACCACAGCGGAAGACCGACCCGCTGGAAAAGGTGCGCCGCATGGCCCTGCCGGCCGCAGCCCAACGTGCGCTGGAAGAGGCTGATGCCCGCCGTGCTGCCGCGAATGCGGCTGCGGCGAAGCTGCCAGATGACGAATCCGGTGGGCCGCGCACGATCGAACCGACGCGCTACGGTGACTGGGAACGCAAGGGCATCGCCTACGATTTCTGAGGCAGTGCGGTCAGACGACGCCCGCATCGACCAGGCTGTGCGCCCCCGCGAGGATGGCCTCCTCCGCCGTATGCGGCTGCCAGCCGAGCACGCGCCGGGCCTTCTCGTTCGAGATGTTCCGCTCGCGGCCGAGCTCCGGCAGGATCAGTTTCAGGCTCGGATTGAACAGGGCCATGCCTTTCAGCAGGAAGTCCGGCAGCGTGCCTTTCGGAAGCTTCTTCTGATAGGCCGGGAATTCGGCGCGCAGGATCTCGACGACTTCGGAAAACCACATGAAGGGCTGCGAGACGAGGAACCGCTCGCCGGCTGCTTCCGGAACGGTCATGGCGGCAACATGGGCGGATGCGACGTCACGGACATCGACAATGCCAAAGCCGATCCGCGGTACGGCAGGAATCTTGCCTGACATGGGCTGCGTCAGCAGTTCGAGGGAGGCCGACAGGTCGCCACTCATCACCGGTCCCAGAACGGCGGCGGGATTGATCACGGCCAGTTCAAGGCCCTTGCCCTCACCGTTCACATAGTCCCAGGCGGCGCGCTCCGCGATCGTCTTTGATCTCGTATAGGCGGTGTTGTCCTTCAGGTTGTCCGGGTTCGACCAGTGTTCCTCGGTCAGCAGGGCCGGCCGCTGGTCACCCCAGCCATAGGCGATTGCGGCCATGGACGAGGTCAGCACGACGCGTTTGACGCCCGCCGCCTTCGCCGCTTTCAGGACGCGCAACGCGCCGTCGCGGGCGGGCCGGATCAGGTCGTCGGGATCCTTCGGCACGCCGGCCGGGAAGGGCGAGGCGACATGCAGGACAAAGTCCATGCCGAAAATGGCTTCGGCCCAGCCCTCGTCACGGTCGAGGTTTGCGGCGACGAGCTCGATGGAGACCGGCTTGCCGGCATACTTGCTGAGCACGGCGTTGAGGTTTGGGCCGCTGGCGGCAGAGCGGGCCGTGCCGCGGACCTCATGCCCGGCGGCGATGAGTTGAAGGATGACGTGCCCGGCGATGAACCCCGTTGCACCCGTGACGAGAACCCTGGCCATCTTACTCTCCCTCAGCTTTGTTCAATCATGAGCGTGAACGGGCGGGTTCACAAGGGCGGCGCCACAACCCGGGCGCGCAGGCGATGCTCGCGATAGGTGATGTAGAACGTGGCGGCGATGATGATGGCTGTGCCGACCCAGGTCCATGGACCCGGCAGGAGGTGGAACAGGAGCCAGTCGACCAGGGCCGCCATGGGCAGGCGCAGATAGTCGATCGGCGACAGGAACGAGACATCCCCGATGCTCATGCCGCGGATGTAGAGATATTGCCCGACGGCGCCGCACAGGCCCATCAGGCCGATCAGGCTCCAGTCCTGCCAGGATGGCGCGACGGCTGGCCATTTCCAGATCGCCAGCGGCAACAGCAGCACCGAGGACAGGAGGTTCGCCCAGATCAGCAGGGTCATCGGCCGGTGCAGCCGTGACAGGGATTTCACCAGGGCGATGGCGCCGGCCATGCAGACCGCTGCGCCGAGTGCTAGCAGGGTGCCGACGCTGACGCCGGTTTGCGGCTGGGTCATCACGAGGACGCCGATGAAGCCGGCCAGCGTTGCGCCCCAGCGGTGCCAGCCGACAGTCTCGCCCAGGAAGAGCGCGGCGATGATGGTGATGAACATGGCCCGGGAAAAGCTGATCGCGTTGAATTCGGACAGCGGCAGCCCAACCGCGTCGGAGACGGCATAGAAGCTGAGGATGAATCCCATCGTGCCGAACAGGCTGCGCAGGAAGACCATGCCGGGCTGCTGGATGCGCATGATGCCCAGCCCCTGCTGGAAGATGATCGGCAAGGTGATGACCAGCGCGATGGCGGTGCGCCAGAAAGCGAGGAAACCGGGATCAAAATGGGCCGACTGGAGTTTCGACAGGGTCAGGAACGCCGTGAAGACGGCGCCCGAGGCAATCATCCACAACGCCCCTTCGAGGTTGCGCGCCCGTTGGGGACGGTTATCTTCGCGAACGGCAAACAGGTTTGGGCTATCAGGCATGGAACGATTCACCGCGTCGGAGATCGATGAGATTGACCGCCTCTGGCGGCTCTTGCCGATCGACCACATGTGGACCGGCTGGGCAACCGCCGGGGAAGAACCCGAACAGGTCTGGATCTTCCGCACGCGGGCGCACTGGCGCCGGTTTCCCCTGACCAAGACGGCCAGGGGCTATGTCCTGGCGGACGAGCATGGCCGCCGCATGTTCCGGGCCCCGACACTGGCCGACCTGTTGCACGCCGTCGAGGCGATACCGGGGCTGGAAGCGGTCGTTCAGGACTGAGACCCGGACGCCATCGCGACGCGCATCTGCTCGGCCTGTTCCGGCGTGATGCCGAGGGCATCAAGGATCGGACTGGCTACTTCCTCGTTCCAGCTGTGTGGTGGGCCGACTGTCATGCCGCCATCGACGAGGAATTCGCCGCCGGTGACGAAGCCGGCCGCGTCCGAGGCAAGGAAGGCGGCCATTTCGGCGATGTCGCCGCCGCGGCCGACACGACCGATGGGCTGCATCTTGCCGCCAGCCTGGGCCAGCATTTCGGCCATCTGGTCAGATTGTTCACGGGTCATGCCGAGCGCGCCGCCGAAGATCGACGTGGCGATGAAACCCGGCAGGATGGCGTTGACCCGGATCTGGTACTTGGCCAGCTGGGCGGCGGCCAGCTTGGAGAAATGCGCCACGCCCTTCTTGGCAACCGAATAGGTGATCGGGGCATAGCCGGCACAGACGGCGCTGATCGACGACGTGTTGATGATCGCGCCCTTGCCGCGCGCCTTCATGTGGGGAATGGCAAACTTGGTTCCCGCGAAGACCTGCTTCAGCAGCAGGTTCATGGTGAAGTCGTAACCATCGAGGTCGAGGTCTTCGATATCCGTCGGCGTGCCGCCAGCACCGGCATTGTTCCACAGGATGTCGAGGCCGCCAAAGGCGTCGACCGCTGATTGCATCAGCGCTTCGAGTTCGCCCATGTCGGTGACATCGCAATGGATGTAGCGGACAGTGTCTGCGCCGAAGCGGGTTTCAAGGGCCTTGCCCTTTTCGTCCTGCACGTCGCCGGCGATGACCTTCGCGCCCGCCTTCACAAAGGTCTCGACGCCGGCAAGGCCAATGCCGCTGGCTGCGCCTGTGATGATGGCAATCTTGCCGCTCAGGTCTGTCATGCTCGTTTCCTCCGGTTTTCCGGTCACATGCGCCGGGCTTCCGCAGGGAACGTCAAGGGAGGCGCCGAAAAGTTTCCGGCCGTCACCGGCTAGTCCGGTTTGCGCATGCCGAAGCGTTTGCGGAAGATGCCGTCGAGCGTGCGTTTGGGCAGGCGCGAAGGGATGGACCAGTTGGTCAGCTTGTTGGGGACAGGGGCGTAGCGGGCCCTGGGGCTGGGGTCTTCGAGTGCGGTCTGGATGACTTTCGCGACATCGGATGCTGGCAGGCCCGTATGGCCGCCATTGAGCATGACCTTCTCGAACTGTTTCAGCGGCGCAGCCCAGTCGCTGGCAGCGTAGGGCTGGTCGACATTGTCGGCTTCCGCCTTGTCCCAGATCGGCGTCCTGACCGCTCCGGGCCCGACGGCGATGGCGTCGATACCGTAGATCACGAGTTCCCGCCGCAGGGTGTCGGTCATGGCTTCGACGGCGTGCTTGGTGGCGGTATAGGCGCCGAGGAAGGGTGCCGATATCCGGCCGCCGACGCTGGTGATGTTGACGATGCGACCGGGCGGGCCGGTACGCGCGGGGTCGGACCCGAGCAGCGGAACGAAGGCCTGCGTCGCGCGCAACAGGCCGAACACATTGACCGCGAAATGCGCCTCGAAATCCGCGAGGGGCTGGATCGCGAGCGGGCCCATCCTGGCGATGCCGGCATTGTTGACGAGCCCGGCGAGACGCTGGCGGCCAAGCGCCTTGGCGACGGTCTTGACCGCCGCTTCCAGGCTGTCCGGCTGGGTAACGTCGAGGAGGATGGGTCTCAGGTCGCCGGTCGAGCCGGCCTTGAGGGCGTCACCATCGGCCTGTTTGCGCACGCTGGCGAAGACCCGCCAGCCGAGCTGGGAAAGATGCGTGGCTGTCGCTGCGCCGATGCCGGTCGATGCGCCCGTGACAAGGACGGTGCGCGGGAAGGTCTCGGTCTTGTCCTGAGGCATGTCGGGGTTTTCTTCCGGTGGGATGAGGTCAGTCGTCAGTGTCGGATTTGCCGCCTTCGATGACCCGGAACCGGGGCCGTGACGGCAGGGCGGACGGGGTGTTGCGGGGGGGAGGTGAGGGCGGTGAGGTGGGCACGAGGTGGGGCCTCGTGGGGCCGGAAGAGGGTGGCTCGGCCGCGTCCGGCGGCGGTGCGGCATCCGTCGTGTCGGCGGTCACGTCCCGCACGCGCGGCGTGTAGGCCTTGCGCGTTTTCGACTTGAAGCCCGTCTTGCCCTTGCCGCGGGCCTTCTTGTCGATCTCCTTCAGCTTGACTTGCTGGAGGCTGGACAGGGCCTCGCCGTCGGCGCCCTTTCCCGGATCAGCAAAGGCCGAGCCATAGGTTTCGATTCGCGTCTCGACCTCTTCGAGGAACTGGCGCTCCCAATCGGAGAGTTCCGGGCCGAGGCCCAGTTCGGCAAGCGCGGCGGCCTTGCGCAATTTGCGCAGGGCAGCACGTTTCTTGCGGTCGTCGACATCGCGGGCCATGGCGGGAATGTTAGGTCATTCGGCGCGCGAGGCCAATCGATTCACGCGTCGCCGGTGGCCAGAAGGTAGAGTTCGAGCATCATTTCCTGCTCTTCACGGTCGGCCTTGTCGACCTTGCGCAGGCGAATGACCTGGCGCAGGGCCTTCACGTCGAAGCCGAAGGCCTTGGCCTCGGCATAGATTTCCTTGATCTGCTCGGCGACTTCCTTTTTCTCTTCTTCCAGCCGCTCGATCTTGGCGACAGTCTGGCGCAGCTTTTCCTTGGTGGTTTCGGTGAGATGCGTTGCGGCGGCGTCGTCCATGGAAAGGTCCTCGAATCGGATGGGTTGTCGGGCAGGCCGAGCCTCTTAGCGAGACTCAGTGTCCGTGGCCAGCCGCCTGATGGCATCGGCCACATCAGCGCCGTGCGCGTGATGGGGCATATGGCCTTCATTGGGCAGGATCACGAGATCGACAGGCACCTGCTTCTTCAGCTGGCCGACATGCAGGTTCGGCTTGATCACCGTGTCGAGGCTGCCGGAAAACACGACGATCGGCACTTCCAGCTCCGGGTAGCGTGGCGACTGGGCGGCGAGCTCTGCGCGCAGGCCGCGCACGTCCTGCGCATTGGCGCGAAAGGCGGGCGGGCGGAACAGGAGGCCGATGCCGGATTTCTCGAAATAGCGGTCCGGTACGGGCGCGGGCGAGAAGACATCCGTGATCCCGGCCTTGACCTGCTGGGGGCCGACCGTCGGCACGATTTGCGTGAACACGGGGCCGACCAGCGGCCGGGCCGAAAGGCCGTTGTACCAGGCCTGGCCGCCGCCGCCCCAGTCATGCGTGACCGGCGCGAGGAGGACGAGCCCCTTCACGCGATCCGGCCGGTCGAGCGCAAGGCGCAGGGCGACCGCGCCGCCAAAGGAGTGACCGACGATGACGGCTTTCTCGCCGGGGGCCAGCTGGTCGAGCACACCCGCCATCTGCGCGGCCTGCGCGCCGAGCCGGTCGGCACCCTCAAAGCGTTGCGAATAGCCGTGGCCGGGCCTGTCGGCCATCAGCACGCGATAATCGCCTGACAGGCGGGGGGCGAGGGTCCAGGAAAATTCGCGGGCATTGGCGCTGGCGCCGTGGATCATCAGGACCGGCGGGCCCGCGGTGCCAGCCGTCAGCACGTTGACGTCATGGCCGTTGATCGCGAGCCGTTGCCCGTCTGACCCGGGATTGGCCGCTTCGACGCGGGACGTGTAGGCCGCACTCGACACGCAGGCGCCGGCACCGACCACAGAAATCGCAATGAAGGCTGCGCCGATCACCCGCTTCAAAGCCCCTGTCCTTCGGCCGCTTTCGACAGGCGTTTTTCCGCCTGCATGGCCTGGGTCATCAGGGGATAGATCTTCAATGCCTCGCGATAGGCGTCCAGCGCCTCGTCTTCGGCACCCATGGTTTCCAGCATGATGCCCAGGCCGGCCCAGGCACCGAAATGGCGCGGTTCGATCCGCAGGGCCTCGTTGATGTCGCGCAGGGCTTCGGGAAAATTCTCGTCGATCAGGAACAGGCCGGCGCGGCGGTTCCATGCCTCGGCATATTCGGGGTCGATCATGATCACGCGGTCGTAGAAGGCCCGGGCCGTCTCGTAATCGCCGACTGTCTGGGCGTCGACGGCGCGCTCCATGATCATGTCGATCGTGGCCGAACCGGATTCCATCCAGGAGGCCCAGATATCCTGCGCGATGTCATTGGCCTCGCTCTCGCTCGGCGCATTCTGCAGCTTTTCGAACATTTCATCCGACGGCGCGGCGATGGCCTGGCCGGCGAGGAGGACGAGGCTCGCGAGGATCAAGGGCTTGAACATGCCAATCAATATGGCCGGGTAGCGCGCGGCGGCAACACCCGTTCGCATCAAATCAGGCCGCAGGCGGAGAGGCTGGCCTCGAGGCCGGTGGCATCGGTGAAGTGATGCGTGGCAAAGCCGAGCGCAGCGGCGGCGGCGATATTGGCCGCGCTATCGTCGATGAAGAGCACGGATTCAGGAGCCGGGTTGCCGATGCGCTCCAGCGTGTAACGGAAGATCGCCGGGTCCGGTTTGATCATGTTTATCTCGCCCGAGACGACGACATCGCGGAAGCGCTGGAGGATCGTGAAATGCGCAAGCATTTCGGCCCAGGGGTCGGCAGGCATGTTGGAGAGGGCGTAGAGGGGCACGCCAGCCGCGTCGAGGCGCTCGATCAGGGCTGCCGTGCCGGGAATGTAGCCGTGGAACATTTCCATCCAGCGGCCGCCCCAGGCGCGGATCGGGGATTCGAAGCCGGGGTGTTCGGCAATCAGCGGAGCAGCGTTTTCAGCAAAGGTGGCACCGGCATCATGGCGCATGTGCCAGGCCATCGTGCAGACCGAACCAAGGAAATGGTCGCGGTCTTCAGGCCGGTCGAAAATCTTGTCGTAGAGGTACGCCGGCTGCCAATCGAGCACGACGCGACCAAGGTCGAAGAGGGCAATGGACACGGTCATCTTGCCGCCTCATTGCCTGTTCATCTTCGGCTCAGGCCTGTTTCGCTTTAAAGCGCGGGTTGGTCTTGTTGATCACGTAGACGCGGCCCTTGCGGCGCACAATCTTGCAATCGCGGTGACGCGCCTTGAGGGATTTGAGAGACGAACGGACTTTCATGGGCCTAGCCTGACGATCATGTAGTATTGGGAAAGCGGTGCGAGTAATGAATCCGGGTGACAGAGTCAAGGACGCGTGCTGCCAAGCGTCGCCAACAAAGTGGAGATCGGGAATGAAACGTAATGGCCTTGCCAGAACACAGCTGCTCGCGGTGGCTGCCCTGACGGGCTTGCTGGCGTCGTGCGCCGCCGGCCCGCAACCCGTGCCGACGCCGACACCGGGCAGTGGCGGGAATTCGGGAACGCCGGCGCCCGGCGATCCGGCTCCGGCGACCGGCCCGATTTCCTATGTTTCGTCCGGCCATGCGGCCATGGACGCCTGGCGCGATGATTTCTCGAACCGCGCGCTGGCGGCCGGCCATGACCGGGCGCTGGTCGAGTCGATGCTGGCCGGGATCGAGCCGATCCCGCTCTGGCTGAGCCCCGACGTGCAGGTGGCCGGCACCGGGATCGGCGACCAGGCGGAATTCGCAAAGCCGGTCTGGGAATACCTGAGAGTGCCGCTGGGCGAGAGCCGCATTTCCGGGGGCAAGGCACGCCTGAGCGAGAACCCGGCGCTGTTTGACGCGCTGGAGGCCCGCTACGGCGTTGACCGGCAGGTGCTGGTGTCGATCTGGGGCATGGAGACCAGCTATGGCGCCGTCATCGGCAGTTTCGACGCGCCGAACGTGCTGGCCAACATGGCCGTGGAAGGGCGCCGGCGGAGCTTTGCCGAGGGTGAGTTGCTGGCGACGATGAAAATCGTCGAGCGTGGCGATGCCGACCGCGACGAGCTTGTTGCCGGTTGGGCAGGCGCCTTGGGGCAGACCCAGTTCATGCCGTCGACCTATCTTGTCTTTGCCGAGGATTTCGACGGCGACGGGCACAAGGATGTCTGGAAGAATGAAGGCGACGCGCTGGCGTCTGCCGCCAATTACCTGAAGAAGTCCGGCTATGCGATGGGCCAGCCCTGGGGGCTGGAGGTCGTGGTGCCGGCGGGCTTCGATTTCGCCATGGCCGACGGCAAGGAGCGCCGCATGGAGACTTGGCAGGCGGCAGGGCTGGCACCCATCACCGGCGGGCCGTTCAACACGGGCGGCGCCGATTTCGCGCAGCTCTGGCTGCCGGCCGGGGCGGAGGGGCCGAAATACCTGCTGTTCAACAATTTCAAGGTGTTCAAGACGTACAACAACGCCGATTCCTATGCCTTCGCGGTCGGCATGGCCGGCAATGCGATGATCGGACGTCCGGGTCCGGCAACCCCCTGGCCGACCCATCTGCGGCCCCTGTCGGTGGCGGACATCAAGGCCTTGCAGGCCGGCCTCAACGCCAAGGGCTTCAGCGCCGGTCCGGTCGATGGCATCCCGGGACGCCAGACCAAGACCGCGTTGCAGGACTTCCAGAAGTCGCAAGGCCTGGTGGCAGACGGTTATCCGACCCGCGAAATGCTGCAGCTGGTGACCGGGACGGGCGCCGGCGGCGTCGGCATCTCGTCGGCGACCGAAGGCCCCAGCTGATCACTCGTCATATTCGCCGATCCCGTCCTTCAGGGCGAAGCGCGCGAACAGGATCATGAAGACCAGCAGGCCCGCGCAGAACACGAAGGGCAGGTGCGGGTTGACGTACTGGTAGACGTACAGGCCGAAGAAGGGCGTGATGATGAAGCCCATGCCGTTGGCGGAGATCACCAGCCCGGCCACATTGCCCTGAAGCTGTGGCGACACGGCGAGCGAAGCGCCGCTGGAAAAGCCCGGCCGGGCGAGACCCTGTCCGAGCCCGATGCAGAATTGCGCCAGGATCAGGCTGGCATAGTCGCGGGCAAAGACCAGGATGATGGCGCCCGCCAGCAGCGGCAGGCAGCCAACGATCATCAGCGTCTTGTTGCGCATCTTGAGGCGCGGGATGAGGACGAGCTGGGCCAGCAGCACGGCGAGCGCGCCAACCGTGAAGGCAGGCCCGGTGAATTGCGCCGCTTCACGCCCGGCCACGCCCATCCGGTCCATCACGGTGAACACGAAAACCTGGGTCAGGATGCCGGTCGTCAGCGACAGCAGGACAGCAAAGATCAGGAAGGGCAGGACCGAGCCGGAGCGCCAGAGGCCGCGGGCGCCCGGCTCTTCTTCGAACAGGGTCGCGTCCGTCACGGGTGCGCGCTGTTCGGGCAGGCGGAACCAGATCAGGGCCGACATGGTGAAGGCGATGATGGCGGACAGCGCGAGCGGGCTGAGCAGGCCGGCCGTGGCAACGAGCGCAGCGGCGATCGCAGGGCCGATCACCGTGCCGACGCTGAAGCCGGATGTAATGAACGCGATCTCCGACTGGCGTTCGGCGGGGTTGGTCCGGTCGGCGACATAGGCCTGTGCGGCCGGGTTGGCGGCAGAGCCGATCAGGCCGAAAAACGACCGTGACCCCGCCAGGCAGGCGAAGACCAGCACGGTGCCTGTGATCGTGTGGCTGAGGCTGAGCCAGCCGAAGAGGAGCAGCAGCGCCATCGACAGGCCATAGCCGGCAAGGCCGATGGCCGCGATCCGGCGCCGGCCAAAGCGGTTTGATTTCTTGCCCCAGAACGGAGACGACACCGACCACCAGAATGCCGAGAGGGCGAAGATCGACCCGGCCATCCAGTCCGGCAGGCCGATCTCGCGGGTAAGCGGCGGCAGCACGGCGGCGATCAGCATCGTATTGCCCGCCCCGATCGCCATCAGCGAGAAGAAGAGCAGGAAGAACGCGCGGCGGCGATCAGGCCGCGATACATCCAGCATCGGATCGGGGGACTGGGTCATGGCGCGCTTCTTCGTCTGGGTCCGCTGAAAAGTCCAGACAGATGAGGGGCCTAATTGATGTCCGGCGACGGATAGCACGCCCCCGTCCAGGGCGTGAGGCGGGCGTCCATGACGGACCGGTTGGCATAATCGATACAGGCGCGGCCAAAGGTGCGTACGGCTTCGGTGGCCTGGTCCTCGGCCCAGGAATGGGCACAGGCGGCCTGGTCCGGCGTCAGGCTGTCGGCGGACATGCCTGGCTGGCGGGACCTGTCGATGAAATCGGAGACGCAGGCCGCATACGCATCAACCCGGGCAAGGAAGGCATCGCGGTCGCCGCGCGCGGCATCAAGATCGAGGGGTGATGTGAAACTGGCAGCCGTGAAACCAGGCGCGGAGAGCGCGCCACAGGCGGCGGAGACGATGCTGCGGCCCTGTTCGGTCGTCGTCGCCGGGCAGGTGCGATAGGTGTCGGCGGCGGCCTGGCCGGCAAGCATCGGCAGGGCAAGCAGTGCTGCAAGGAAAATCCGCATCGGCCGACTCTACACAAACCGTCCCCGGTGCCGGAGACCCCGAATTGATAGGCTGTGGCCGCACAGGGATCAACTGCCTCACCATCAGGAAAGAAACGCAGGGTTAAGACCCTTCTGGGCACACTCGGCCCTGGCTCCTGCCTCGAAAGGTATCCTGCTTGGCGCAACTCTTCGGCCTCGTCCTTGTCATCGTGCTCGTCTTCGGCGGTCTTGTCCTGACCGGCGGGCGCGCAACCATGCATGCATTGCCGTTCGAACTGGCGCTGATCGGGGGCGCTGCCATCGGCACCGTACTGATCGGCAACTCGCTGAGCGTGGCGCGTGAGGCGCTGGGCGGGTTTGCGAAGGCATTCCGGGGCGCAAAATGGCGGCGTGAGGATTACCAGGACCTGCTGGTCCTGCTCGGCACGCTGATGCGCAAGGCGCGCAATGGCGGCTTCGTGGCGGTCGAATCGGACATCGAGGCGCCGCAGGATTCAGCCGTGTTTGCGGCCGCTCCGCGCATACTCGGCGATGCCGCTGCCTGCAGCCTTGTGTGTGACTCCCTGCGCCTGATGGCGCTCGACCTGTCAGACCCGGCCCGCGCCGAAACCCGGATGGACCAGGCGATTGGCGTCTATCTCGACCAGCGCATGAAGGCCGTGGCGGCGCTGCATACGCTGGCGGACGCGCTGCCGGCCCTCGGGATTGTCGCCGCCGTGCTCGGCATCATCCGCACCATGGGCTCGATCGACCAGTCACCGGTCGTGCTGGGAACGATGATCGGGTCGGCCCTGCTCGGCACGTTTCTCGGTGTTTTCCTCGCCTACGGCCTTGTCGGGCCTGTTGCGGCGCGTTTCGGGCAAGTGGTTGAGGAAGAGGGCAGGTTCCTGGATGTTGCCCGCAATGTGCTCAGCGCCTTCGCGGAAGGCCAGCAACCCGGAATCGCGCTGGAACTGGGCCGTGCAACGATCCCGCTGGCGCTTCAGCCTGATCCCGACCTGCTCGAGCGGGCAATCAGCGCCGCCCGCTTCGTTCCGGCCAGCAGAAACGCCGCCTGAAAATTCAAAGGTTCAGTTTAAGCCTTGGGAAATCCGGCTCTGCCAGTCTGCCTGAAATCCGCAAGACGAGGTCGCAGCCATGTCGGAACTTCCAGTCGAAGGTAATATCAAGCGCAATTACTGGCTATCGGGCAACCTGGCCAAGGGCGCGACGCTCCTGACCGGCATGCTTGCCATATTCGTGGCAATCAAGGCCACAATGTACAATTCCGGCGTCGGAATCGACCTGCAGGACCATGTGGTCCGGGTTGTCGCCTTTGCCTCCCTCACCGTTTGGGTTGCCCTGACCATTGGCGTGCGCCGGCGCGATGCTGCGGCCGTCATCGTGCTCGGGTTCGCAACAGTGCTCGAACTGATCATCCTGCCGGCCCGCGGCCAGGACTATGGCACGTTGGCATCGAGCAATCTCGGCATCGTGCTCGCCTATTGCGGCCTCCTGCTCTACGGCTACCGCCTGGCCGAGACGCCCGACGATTCAGGCCGGCCCCGCGTCGCCTGACCTGAGGCTGGACAAGCGGCATTGACGCGGCCGTCCGCGACGGGCGAGGGTCGTGCCCATGCCGGACATCCGCCTTGCCACATTCAATTGCGAAAACCTGATGATGCGCTGCGATTTTCGCCGCGCAGGAATCCGCAATGCCCGCCAGCAGCTGACCGATGTCGACAGCCCGCTGGTCGCTGAACAGGTCGACACGGCATTCGATGTCCTGTCGGAGGATGACCGCACGCTGACAGCGCGGGCGCTGGCGGCAACCGGTGCGGAAGTGTGCGCCCTGCAGGAAGTCGAGAACCTCGTCACCCTGACGGCCTTTGACAGGCGCTATATTGCCGAGTGGACGGGCAGCCCGTTCGACCAGCGTGTGCTGCACGAAGGCAATGATTCCCGGGGCATCGACGTGGCACTGCTGTCGCGCCTGCCAGTCAGTTTCCAGCGCAGCCATGCCCGCAAGACATTCGGCCGGTTGGGCGTGCGCCCGCCGGTCGGCCTGACGGTGAATGACTACGCTTTCCGGCGCGACTGCCTTGAAGTGGATGTGGTCAAGGACGGGCGCGTCCTGACGCTGTTTGTCTGCCATTTCAAATCCATGCATGGCGGGCGCAGAAAGACACGCGCCGTGCGCCAGGCTGAAGCTGCGGCCGTGAGGCGGGTGGTTTCGCTGCGGTTTGAGGCCCCCGAGGCGGCGGACTGGGTGATCCTGGGGGATTTCAACGACTATTGCGAGGTGGACGGCCAGCGCGTGTCCGACTGCGGTTTGGGGCCATTACTGGATGACGGGTTTGCTGTGGATCTCGCGCCACGGGCGATTGCCGATCCGCTGGATCGCTGGACGCATCACTTTACCGAGGAGGACACGTATGGCGCGCTCGATCACATGCTGGTCTCGCCGCGCCTTGCAGCGCAGAATCCGGCAGCCGGCATGGAGGTGATCCGGGCTGGATCACCTTATCATGCGGCGCGGTACACGGGGTTTCGCTATCCGGGGATCGGTTGGTTCGAGCCCAAGGCGTCCGATCACTGCCCGCTGGTGGCGAGCATAAAGTTTGAAGGGCAGGCCTTAAACCCTTAGAGTCGCGTCCATATCTGACCCGTCAGCCTGGAGGGCGCACACATTGTCCCGATTTGAAGAACTTGTTGCGGTCGTGGAGACCTATCAGACGCTTGCGGCCGAGAATTACAACCGCATCCGGACGCTTGCGGAGGCCGTGCGCAGCGGACTCTGCGACTATATTGGCGCGCCGGACGGCATTTGCGTGCACCTTGTGCCGCCGACCGGCCAGTTCGAACCCAAACCGTATGGCGACCGCGCGTTTTCGATGGCGCCACGGGGTTTTCGACAGCTCGAACCGATCGCATTCGGGCTCGCTGTCAGGGTGTCGAGCCATGCCGACTGGCTGCGCGTCAGCATGCAGTGCCGCAAGAGCGGGGAATCCTTTGTCGTCCAGATCGAGGATGGCGCGGAGTACGAATTCCGCCTGCCCATGCAGGACACCGATCCGGTGCCATTCTACTCACACGTGTATTCACATGTGTTGAACTGGTTTTCTGATAATATCGAGCGCTACAAGGTCGGCGAGTACGGTGCCCGGGAGATCGGGTTCGATTTTGCAGATGACATCCAGATCCAGCGTGCCTAGAGCACGCAGGCACAACCGGACCACCGGGCTGATAGGGCGCGCATGAACGAAATGGATTTTGCCCTCGCGGGTGCCGGCTCGAACGAACTGATCTTTGCCTGTGCATTGATCGGCGCGCTCGGCATAGGCGCGCAATGGCTGGCCTGGCGCCTGCAGGCTCCGGCAATCGTGCTGATGGCGCTGGCCGGGCTGGCCGTCGGTCCGCTCTGGGCCGTGATCTTCGGGTCGCCGCTGCTGGACCCGGAAGACGTGTTCAATGGCGGCGGCAATGAACTGCTGCGCCCGATCGTGTCGCTGGCTGTCGCCGTGATCCTGTTCGAGGGCGGGCTGGTCCTGAAATTCGAGAACCTGCGGGACGCCGGTGCTGCGGTGCGGCGCATGGTGTTCATCGGTGGGCCGCTGGCCTGGATTTTCGGCACGCTGGCGGCGCGCTATGCCGCCGGGCTCGACTGGTCGAGTTCCATCGTGTTTGCCGGTGTCATGGTGGTGACCGGCCCGACCGTGATCATGCCGCTGCTGCGCCAGTCGAAGCTTGGCGGCAAGGCGGGGCAGTTCCTGAAATGGGAGGGCATCGTCAACGACCCGATCGGCGCCCTGTTCGCGGTCGCGTCATTCGAGATCATCAGCGTGGCGGCAACCGGCGAGTCGATCCTCGGCAAGGGCGCGCTGATCGTGTTCTCAGCCGGTCTCGGCGTTGCGCTCGGGATTGCGTTCGGCTGGGGCATGGTGCGCGCCTTCCGGGCGGGCTGGACGCCGGAATACCTGAAAGCGCCGATCATCTTTGCCTCGATCATCCTGTGCTATGCCCTCGCCGAGCAGATCGAGAAGGAAATCGGGCTCGTCGCCGTGACGGCCTATGGCATGACGCTGGCGAACTCGCGCCTGGCGGGCCTCGCGGAACTGCGCAAGTTCAAGGAGGACATTGCGGTCCTGCTGGTGTCCGGCGTGTTTGTGATCCTGACCGCGAGCCTCCGGCCGGACGTGATCGCCGATGCCCTGACCTGGCGCACGCTGGCCTTCCTGCTGGCCATGCTGTTCATCGTGCGGCCGTTGTCGGTGTGGATATCGACCGCAGGCACGCTGAAGCTCAACGAAGCGCTGCTGCTCGGCTGGATCGCGCCGCGCGGGATCGTCGCCGTGGCCGTCTCCAGCCTGTTTGCCACGCTGCTTGAGGACCTGGGCCGGCGCGGCGACAGCAAGTTCTACTTTTCCGGCGCCGAACAGATCACGCCGTTGGCCTTCGCCATGGTGTTCGTCACGGTCGTCGTGCACGGCTTCACCATCGGCCCGTTGGCCCGGCGCCTCGGCCTTGCCCGCAAGGACAAGCCCGGCGTGCTGCTGGTTGGCGTCAATCCGTGGAGCATCGACCTGGCCAAGACGCTGAAGGATATCGGCATCGAACCGGTGCTGGCGGACAATAACTGGCGCCGCCTGCGGCCAGCGCGCGAAGCGGGCCTGAACACGTTCTTCGGCGAGGTCCTGTCGGAAGACGCCGAAGTCAGGCTCGACCATTCGGCCTTCGACCAGGTTGTCGGCCTGTCGGCGAACGAACCTTACAATGCCCTTGTCTCCGGCCATTTCGCGCCCGAACTCGGCCGCCACAAGGTCCACCAGCTGTCGGCGCAGGATACCGAGGAGGAAGATCCGCGGGCCATTGGCATGGGAACGCGCGGTCGGACCCTGATTCGCCGCGGACGCGGCTATGACAGCCTGATCCGGGATCATTACCGCGGCTGGACCTTCGGCAAGACCAAGCTGACTGACACCTACACGCTTGCGAACTTCCTCGAAGACCGGCCGAAAGCCGATCTCATCGCCGAGTTGCGGACCGATGGCAGTATCCATTTCCTGGGACCGAACCGCGAGGCACGGGGCGGAGACGGTGTCACGCTGATCAGTTTCGGCCCGGCCCGTCCGGCAGACAGCGATCGGGAACTGGCAACCGTGCAGGCGGGCTGAACCGGCGCGACTGATTCATCTATAATGTAGACTCAGGCTGCTGTTTCCGATCTAAGTCCAATATACGGATTTTGTTAGGCGGTCAGTCTTTATCCTGAACTGGAAGAATATTTTTTTGCAGGGCCGGGCGGGTGTGCGGATTTAATTTTTGTACACGAACTTCAGCAGGCAGATTATTCCCCAGCTGATTGAAGCCCCGCTCCGTTGGCACGCAACCAGGCCCGCTGGCGCTTCCAATCCGGGACACATCTTGCGACATGCGCCCAGAATTTCGGGGAATGGTTCATTTCCAGCAGGTGCGCGCATTCATGCGCAGCGACATATTCGAGGACCTTCGGAGGCGCCATGATCAGGCGCCAGGAGAAGGACAGATGCCCGTCTGACGTGCACGACCCCCAACGGGAACGGGTATCCTTGACAGAAATTCCACTGAATTCAACGCCCAAGGTCGCGGAATGGCGCTTGACCGCCCGTGTCAGGTCGGCCTTGGCCTGTTTCTTGAGGTAGCGCGTCACCCGCAGGGGCAGCGTCTCGGGATCACCTGGAACACTAAGCAGTTTCGGGTCGCCCGGCCACATCTTCGCCAGCCGGCCTTCGCCGTTTGCGGTGACCTGGCAGGGTTCGCCGCGGAAGCTGATAATTTCGGATTCCTCGAAGCTGACCAGGTCCGGCAGGTGCTGCAAGCGGGTCGAGATCCATTCGACGCGTTCCGCAGCAAATGCAGCAGCATCCTTGATCTGACGGTTTGTCGGCGCAACGGCCACGGCTTCGCGGCGCCGCTCGTCGAGGCGCAAAATTAGCCGCCGTGCCTTGGAATTTACCTCAAATCGTACAACAACGCGCGAACCATTCGGCGCTTTCAGTGTCATTGTCTGGCCATTGTTGTATGCCATGGATAAACTCTCAAGAGACGCGTGGGGGAAGCCCTGCTCGCAGCTATTCAATAAAGGGACCAAAGATGAAATATCTGCTGACAGGCGTTGCCGCCATAGCCTTGCTTACGGCATGCGGTGACAAAAACAAGGACAAGGATGGCGCTTCGCCGGCCGGCGTGGAAATTTCCCAGGGCAAAGCTCCGAACGTCAAACTCCGGAAAGGAGACCCAGCCTCTGCCGGCGCAGTTCTCTCCGCCCTGTCGCTCGACAAGTCCGGTGCGGGTCGGGTCAGCTTCGATACCAGCAGCGTGAACGGGGCCAAGGCTGCGTTTACCGATGTCACCATCATTTCGTCGGCAGACGCCGAGGAAGATGATGCCGACGTCGAATTTGGCGATGATGATCGCCTGCATATCAAGGGATCCGACCTGAAAGCCGGGAAACTGGAATTCGAAGGCCTCGGCATGATCGACGGCCAGGCGAATTTCTCGCGCATGGTGCTGTCCGACGTCACCTTCGTGCCGAAGGAAGGCGCCGAGGCGCATGGGTCGACCAAGGTCAAGTCGGTCGAACTGGTCAATCCCTCGCCGGAAACGGCGGCCTGGATCGCAAGCCTTTTCGGCAAGGGTGAAGCCATCGACATGCCAGAAGGCAAGGCGCTGGCCTTTGACCTTTGGTCGATGGACGACCTCAACTTCCAGATCGATGAAGAAGGCGGCGACAAAGGCGCGTTCGTCATCGACGGCATCAACGTGGTCGGCGTGAAGGACGAGAAGGTCGCGCAGATGTCGATCAAGAATATGACCTTCGACATGTTCGATTCCGAAGAGGACACGGACGTGAAGGCGTCGCTTGGCGGCATCGACCTTCGCAACGTCAATCTCGCGCTGCTGTCGGCGGCCGACGACGGTCCGAGCGACGGGGTCGCAAAGGGCATGGTCGAAATGTTGCAGAACGATCCGGCCAATCCGGGCTATGACTCGGTCTTGATCGACAACCTGAAAGTGGCCGTATCAGGCGCCGACTTCACCATGCCGAAACTTTCGTCGAAAGTGTCGCGCGACAAGAAGGGCCGGGCCGTAAAGGTCGTTACCGAGCCGTTCAAGATGACGCTCGGCTCGAGCGAGGGTGAACTGGGCGAAAAACTGGGAACGCAGCTGGCCACACTGGGCTACGAAAAGCTGGAGCTCAGCGGCCAGGGCGAGCAGACCTATGATCCGGACAAGGACTTCGTCACGCTGGTGAAGGGCAAGAACTTCCTGAAACTCGAGAACGGTTTCAAGTTGGACTACTCGGCCAAGTATGAAGGTGCCGCCGCCATCGCCAAGGCCCAGGCCGCCGCGACGGACCAGGCCCCCGGCGACCTGATGCAGGACGCGCTCGACAATCTCCAGATCCACGGGTTCGAGCTTGCCCTGGCGGATGACGGTTTTGTCGATCGGGCCTTCAATGCCTTTGCGGCCCAGTCCGGACAGGACCCGCAGCAATTGCGCAGCCAGATCGCCGGCCAGATGGCCATGGCACCGATGATGGCGGCAGGAACCGGCATCGATCCGGAACTGCTCACCGAACTGGCCACGGCCTTCTCGAGCTTCCTCACGGATCCGAAGACGCTGACGATCACGCTGGCACCTGCCACGCCGTTGAAAGTGGGCGAGCTTGCCGACATGGAAGACCCTTCGGCCTACACCAAGGCTGCGCTCGGCTTCGCAGCTTCCAACAAGTAGCGGCACACTCCGGCTGCAATCGCGCGCGCCTCCATGTGGAGGCGCGCGCTTTTCTTTGTCCGCCGGGCAGGGCATAGGCTGTTTGTCATGAAACTCGCATTCTTCGGAGACGTTGTCGGCAAGCCGGGCAGGGCGGCCGTGTTGGACCACCTGGCCGGCCTGAAAGCGCGCCTGCGGCTCGATTTTGTCGTGGTGAACGCAGAGAATTCCGCTGGCGGCTTTGGCCTGACCGAAGCGATCGCCAACGAGTTCTTCGCCGCTGGCGCTGATTGCCTGACCCTGGGTGACCACGCCTGGGACCAGCGCGAGGCGCTGACCTACATCCAGCGCGAACCGCGCCTGCTGAGGCCGCTCAACTATCCCCCGGCGGCCAATGCACCCGGCAAGGGCGCGCACCTGTTCGCACTGCCGGACGGGCGCCGCGTGGGCGTGGTGCAGGTGCAGGGCAATGTGTTCATGCGCCAGTCGCTGACCAATCCGTTCGCAGCGGTCGATGAAGCGCTCGATTCCATGCCGCTCGGCGCGGTGGCCGATGCAGTCATCGTCGACATGCATTGCGAGGCGACGAGCGAGAAGATGGCGATGGGCCACCATTGCGACGGACGGGCCAGTCTCGTCGTCGGCAGCCATACGCACGTGCCGACCGCCGATACGATGATCCTGGAGAACGGCACGGCCTACCAGACCGACGCCGGCATGTGCGGCGACTATGACAGCGTCATCGGCATGCAGAAGCAGAACTCTCTGAACCGCTTCATCACCCAGCTGCCGGGCGAGCGCTACCAGCCAGCCCTCGGCGACGGCACCCTGTGCGGCACCTATGTCGAGACCGACGACAAGACCGGCCTCGCCCTCCGCATTGAACCGATCCGCATGGGCGGTCGGCTGAGCGAACAAGTGCCAGATTAGTAATTAAGGTTGTATTTCTCTGATCCCTGATCGAGAGTTGCATGCAGGATCGGCATGGGATGAGGGACTATGGAAGGTACGGTGGGTGCGGGCTACATGCCCAAGCGGTTAAGCGGACCGAGCGAGTACGCTTACGAAAACGGGTGCCGACCCGTCGGCAAGTTTGCGAGTGTATTGGCCGTGCTGTTGCCGATCTATGCGCTGGTCAGCGTCCTGCTCGCGGCGTGCATAGCCTATTCATTCCTGGATGCGCGCATGATGGACCCGTATGCCATCGAGGATGCGACGGAGGAGGACTGGCTGCTGCTGGTCATCGCCTCGTCTGTCTTCCTGCTCTACGTGGCCGAGCGTGTGCTGTTGGTCATATGCGCCTTCACGGTCGGGCGGTTCACCTACCGCGCCATGCGCAATCTCTATACGGTGCGTAGCGCGGTGCCTGACATGTCGCCGGCCAGCACCGTGTACTGGTATTTCGTGCCGTTCGCGAACTTCATCATGCCGGCCAACGCGATGTCGGAAATCCATCATGGGTCGATCGCGGAAACGGGATCGCTGAACACGTCGAGCCTGGTCAGCTGGTGGTGGAGCGCCTGGCTCGCGTTCAATATCCTGTCCTCGGTCTCGAACCTGATGTCGGACCAGTTCATGTTCTCGCTCACCACAAGCGTCATCGCCACGCTCAGCGGCGGCGCCGCGGCCCTGTTGCTCGCGAGGCTTGTCCGGCGCATTCGCACCGCACAGGACCAATTCACGCATGGCAACCTCGCCGATACTTTTACATGACTGCTGCCGTTGGCGTTACGCTGCGCGGTCTGATTTCCACCAGTTGGTCAGGGATATTGCCCGCGGCTTGCTTGTCCCGGCCAGCACCAGCAGGCCGGCGAGAATTCCCAGGTTCTTGATGAAGTTCTGCATTTCGTGCGCGCCTTCGATGCCGTCGAAATTCCAGAAGTCATGCAGCAGGGCGTTGACCAGGAGAATGTAGATCACGAAGCCGACCGCCACGAGGCGGACGTGCCGTCCAGTGATGAGCGCCAGTCCGCCTGCGACATTCACCACCGCGGCGAACCACATCAATGGCGGGGCAAAGCCGACACCGTGATGTTCCATCAGCGCGACATGCATGTTGGGCGCGAGGAATTTCATGATCCCCGGCACGAGAAAATACAGGCCGAGCAGGGCCCGCCCGGCCAGGGTTGCCCCATTCGTTTTCGTTTCGTCCATGCGTATTTCCCCCTGCGGTCAGACGACTCTTGGCACGTCCGGGGCGGAATTCCGATCACAAACACGAGAGCGGGTGGAGGCGGGCATTGTAATTGTACCGAACGATCGGTACATAGCGAGTGTCGCAAGACACACCGTAACTGCCAACCCAATGCAAGGATCTGTTCCATGTCCCGTATTCCTACCCCCGCCACGATTGACGCCGCACCGGCGGCCGCCCAGCCTCACCTCACGGCCTTGAAGGCGAAACTCGGCATTGCCCCCAACATGTACCGTCTCGTTGCCAACAGCCCTGCAGCGCTGGATGGCCTGCTCTCCCTCTCCGGTGCGCTTGGCAAGGGCGCCTTGTCCGCTGCGACAGGCGAACGGATCGCCCTCGCCGTCGCGAATGTGAACGGCTGCGACTATTGCAACTCGGCTCACAGCTATATCGCCACGAACATGCTGAAACTGTCGGAAGACGAAGTCAGCCGGAACCGCGAAGGCCGCTCGGGTGATGCGAAGGCGGACGCCGCAGTCACGCTTGCCCGGAAAGTCTCGGTTGCCCGCGGCGCCGTGCCTGCCGCAGACCTTGATGCCGCACGCGCAGCAGGCCTGTCGGATGCTGAACTCGTCGAAATTGTTGCGCATGTCGCGCTGAACAGTTTCACCAATTATATCAACGAGGTCTTCGATACCGAGATCGATTTCCCGGCTGCGAAGGCCAACCGGATTGCCGAACCGGCCTGAGCATGACCATGGCCGGGCGGGGCAGCTGCTTCGCCCGGCTACCCTGCTCAACTTGCGCTTTGATTTCCGGCGCCGTTTGCAGGACACTTGCCCCATGACCCAGACTGCCACCCAAACCAGCGCCCGCGATGCCATCGTGCTGAAGCTCTACGACCTCTTCCGCCGTCGCGGTTTCGAGGCCGTGGCGCTGAGCGACATATCCGAGGCGACCGGGCTCGGCCGGTCGAGCCTGTATCACCATTTTCCCGGCGGCAAGGACGAGATGGCGATTGCCGTGGCGGACTTTGCCCATGCCTGGGTCGAGGAGAACCTGTTCCAGCCATTGCATGCGGACGGTGAATTGCCGACCAAGATTTCCCGGATGCTCGATTCAGCCAGCGACATGTACGAGGGGGGCGGTGCGCCCTGCCTGGTGGCCAGCATGATGATCTCCCCGTCCATGAGCCCTGACCTGGGCGGCACGCTGAAGGCCATTATCCAGGGCTGGATCGGCGCGTTGCGCGATGCCCTGATTGCCAGCGGCATGGCGGCGGACGAAGCCGGGCGCCGGGCGACGGCCGCTGTCGTGGCGATTGAAGGCGCATTGATCGTGTCACGCGCCTGCGGCGACCGGAAGATATTCTCAGCGGCGCTGGCGCAGACAGGCAAGGCCCTGCGGGCGCCGGCCTGATCGCCCTCAGGGCGTGACGACAGGGAACCAGAAGTCCGGCTTGTCGAGCGTGCCGAAGAAGGCGCTGAGGGCGGCCGGGTCACCGGCAACCGTCGCTGCGCCGGAGCCAAGCTGTTCCGGCAGCGTCGTCTTGCCAAGCAGCATGAGGTCGAACACGGACCGGTCCATCGTCAGCGTGACGGCAGCAACTTCGTTCCGGCCTGCGCGTGGCACGAGGACCGACTTGCCGACTTCCAGTGCCACCGTTTCTTCCCGGTCCGGGAAGACAAGGTTCACCGCGAACGGCTCGCCCGTCATCTTCGCCGGATTGAACCGGGCGGCGAGGGAATCCATCAGGTCGATCGAGTTCACTGCGCGCAGGAATTCGGGATTGCCGAGTTGCGGGTTGCCCAGGCTTGGAATGCCATTGCGCAACTCCCTGGCACCGACGAGGTAATAGCTGCGCCAGGCGCCGCTCTCGGCCTGGAAGCCGAGCTGCTCATAGGCGGCGGCGAGCCAGTTGCGCGCCGTTTCGTTCTCCGGATCGGCGAAGACAACATGGTTGAACACTTCCGCCGCCCAGCGGAAATCACCTGAGTCAAACGCCTTTGCACCCAGCGCCAGCGTGGCGTCGGGGCCGCCCATCGCCTCGACATAGCGCGCGGCGGTCACGACATGCGGCAGCTTGTTGTACTCAGCCGGCACTCCGCCCCACCAGCCGAAATAATACTGGTAGACCGCTTTGGCATTGTGATTGAGCGTGCCGTAATAACCGCGCGTGTTGAAGGCATCGGCCTCGCTCTCGAAGGCCGGTTCGGTGACGGCCTCAGCGGCCTCTGTCATCGTCGCGCCGGCATTGGCGTTGCGCAGGGTCTGGTCGTGCACATAGCGGTAGATGTCGCGCTGGTGGGTCAGCAGGGTCTCGACATTCTCCTCGCCCCAGGTCGGCCAGTGGTGCGACGCGAAGACGACATCGGACTTGTCACCATAGGTTTCCAGCACATAGTCGATGGCCCGGCTCCAGCCGAGCGCATCGCGCACCTTCGCGCCGCGCGGGGTGAGCAGGTTGTGGAAGGTCGCGGTGACGACTTCGGCCGTGCACAGGGCGCGGCGTTCGGGCAGGTAGAACATGAATTCGGCTGGCGCTTCGGTGCCCGCCGCGTCGATGAATTCGAATGTCACGCCATCGATCACGCGCTGCGTGCCGCGCCCGGAAATCTCTTCGGTTGGCGCGATCAGGCTGATCGTGCCCTGTGGCAGGCCGGGGCCGAGGCCCGAGCCGACATGGGCGGTCGGGCTGCGGGCAATCGTGTTGCCGAACATGAAGGTCGACCGGCGGCTCATCTGGTTGCCGGCGATCAGGTTTTCGCTGACGGCATGTTCGAGGAAGCCGACGGGTGCCAGGATCGGCACGTTGCGGGCCGCTGCATCTTCTTCGGTCAGCACGCCGCGGGCACCGCCGAAATGGTCGGCATGGCTGTGGGTGTAGAGCAGGCCGGTGACGGGGCGTTCGCCCAGCGTGTCATTGACCAGTTTCAGGGCGGCGCTGGCGGTTTCAACGCTGGTCAGCGGGTCGACGATGATCCAGCCGGTCTTGCCCTCGATCACGCTCATCACCGAGAGATCATAGCCGCGTACCTGCCAGATGCCCTCGCCCACCTCGAACAGGCCGTGCTCGGCGGCGAGGCGCGACTGGCGCCAGAGCGAGGGGTTCACCGTGTCCGGCGCGTCACCCTTCAGGAAGTCGAATTGCGGGATCGACCAGACCACGCCGCCCTCGGCATTGAGGATGGCCGGCGCGTCGATGAAGGCGATGCGGCCCCGGGCTGCGTCTTCAACATCGCTCTGCTCGTCGAGCGGCAGGCGCGCGGCCAGGGCAGCATTGGCACTCCGGGTGGCCTCGGTTGCGACGCCGGCTGGCGGCGGCGCGGGCACGGCAGGCAGCACGGGCGTCGCGACGACATCCGGCGTGTCGGCTTCCGGCGCGGGCGCCTGCGTGGCGCAGGCGGACAGGACAATGGCGCATAGAAACAGCAAGCGGTGGCGCATCTTGGTCTCCTCCCAGGAGTTTTCCGTAACATCGGAGAATTGGCGCGCTGCTGCAAGGCCTGTCGCCGGGGAGCTTGGCGCATGCCCTTTCCTGCGCTAAAGCGCACGCTTCAGGTTCCCGACCCCAAAGAGGTTTTCATGGCTGGCCATAGTAAATGGGCAAATATCCAGCACCGTAAAGGTGCGCAGGACAAGAAGCGTGCCGTCCGGTTCGCGCGTCTGTCGAAAGAGATTACGATCGCATCCAAGATGGGTGGGCCCGACCCGGACGGAAACCCGCGCCTGAGGCTCGCCATCCAGAACGCCAAGGGCCAGTCGGTCCCGAAGGACAATATCCAGCGCGCCATCGACAAGGGCCAGGGCGGCGCCGGCGAAGATTATGTGGACATCCGCTACGAGGGCTTCGGCCCTGGCGGCGTCGGCATCATCGTGGAGGCCTCGACCGACAACAAGAACCGCACGGCAACGGATGTCCGCACGGCCTTTTCCAAGAATGGCGGCAATCTCGGCGAAACCGGCTCTGTCTCGTTCAGCTTCGACCAGGTTGGCGAGATCGAATACGACGCGAGCATCGCGACGGAAGACGCGGTGATGGAAGCGGCGATCATGGCAGGCGCGCAGGACGTGGAATCCGACGAGGAGAGCCACTGGATCTATACGGCGCGGGAAGACCTGCAGACGGTGGCTGACGCGCTGGCTGAACACTTTGGCGCTGACATCGAGGCGAAATCCACAAAGCTGATCTGGAAACCGCAGAACAATATCCCGGTCGAAGGCGATGCTGCCGACACGTTGATGAAGTTGCTCGATGTGCTCGACGAGCTTGATGACGTGCAGAACGTCTATGACAACTCGGAACTGTCGGACGACGAAGCGGCGCGCCTGGCGGCGGAATAGCCTAGACCGGCACCTTGGCTGGCGGGAACGCGCCAGCCCGGCTGAGCGACGACGAGACCGGGTGCTGGAGGACTTTCTCCAGCCAGTGCGCTGTCTCGATCAGCTTGCCAAGGTCCAGCCCCGTGTCGAAGCCCGCCCGTTCCAGCATGTAGACCACGTCTTCGGTGGCAACATTTCCCGTCGCCGCCGGTGCGAACGGACAGCCCCCGATGCCGCCGCAGCTCGCGTCGATCACGTCCACACCCATGTCGATCGCGGCGGCCACATTGGCCAGCGCCGCGCCGCGCGTGTCGTGAAAGTGCATGCGCAGGTAAACGTCAGGGGCTTCCATGCGGACGCGCTCGATGCGGGCACGCACGTCCCAGGGTGTCGCCACACCAATCGTGTCGCCGAGCGCGAGTTCGTTGACGCCGGATCTCTGGGCCTGGGCCGCAAGATTTCCGACGACGGCAATATCGACATCGCCGTCATAGGGATCGCCGAATGCGACTGAGATCGTGGCCGATAGCGGAATGCCGGCCTCGAGGACGAGCGGCGCGCACTGGGCCAGCATGTCGGCACTTTCCTGCGGGCTCATGCCCTGGTTGCGGCGGCCGAATCCTTCACCTGCCACGAGGACGAAATTGATCTCGTCGGCGCGCGCATCAATGGCGCGGCGGACGCCCTTCTCGTTGAGGGCGAGGGCGATGTGGCGGGTCTGGCGCGATCGGTCGAGCCCGGCGAAGACGGCGGCGGAGTCGGCCATTTTCGGCACGGCCTTCGGATTGACGAAACTGCCCGATTCCATCCGGCGCACACCGGCCGCCTCCAGCCGGGAAATGAATTCCAGCTTCTGTTCGACCGACAGGTTGGCCGGGTCATTCTGCAGCCCGTCGCGCGGGCCAACTTCGACAATGTCTATGCGGCGGGTCATGGAATGGGTCTTTCCTGCCTATTTGCCCTGGAAGGCTGGTGCACGGCGTTCAACGAAACTCGCCACGCCTTCCTTGAAGTCAAATGTCGTGAAGCTTTTCGCCATTTCAACGTCGGCTTCTGCAAGGCTCTCGGTATAGGACTGGAAATAGGATGCCCTGACCTGCCGCTTCATGACCGCAAGAGAGCGCGGTGATACCTGCGTCGAGAGGAACGTGGCCAGTTCCTGCACATGCGGCATCAGTTCGCCAGCAGGCAGCGACTTGTTGACCAGGCCGAGGTCTGCGGCCTCGGCGCCGGTGAATTTGCGGCCGGTGAACAGAAGATCGAGCGCGTTCGCTTCGCCGACAAGGCGCGGCAACAGCCAGCCGATGCCGTGCTCTGCGATCAACCCGCGCTGCGAGAAGGCCGTCGTGAACTTCGCATCGTCTGTCGTGAAGCGCAGGTCGGCAAACAGGGAAAAGACGAGGCCGATGCCCGCGCACGGCCCGTTGATCGCGGCGATGATGGGCTTGGGACAAGCATAGAGATAGCCAAACCGGCCATCATAGATCTTCTCGAGACCGGCGGGTGCAGGACGCTCGACACTCGCCGTGGCCGTCTCGGCCGCGCCGCCCGTATCATCCTGGATGTCCTGGAGGTGGTTCATGTCGGCGCCGGCGCAAAAGCCACGGCCCGCGCCGGTAATGATGATGCAGCGCACGTCGGGATTGTCACCCGCGGCCCGGATGGCTGTTTCCAGTTCGGCCTGCATGACCGGGGTCCAGGCGTTCAGGCGCTCGGGCCGATTCAGGGTAAGGGTCAGGACGCCGTCCTGCTGTGTCTCGAGAATTTCCGTATATGCAGCCATGCCGCGTCTCCTCAGTGATTTCCTGTCAGTCTAGACGGGTTTCACGGCAAAGGGCAGCGAAGATCAAGCCTGGACGGGTCGGGGCTGGTAGCGATGTGCGTCAATGACGCCGTCCAGCAGGCCGGGCGAAAGGGGGGCGTCGCCGCGTTCGCGGTGGAGGACCGAGATGTCGCCCGTGGTCTCGGCGACGGCTGCATCCACCTGGCTGACGTCCAGCACATTGGCTTCGCGAAGCTTTCCCCGCAGGTCACTCTCGGTGATCTTCGCCTTGGCCATCTGGTCGCGCAGCATCTCGCCATTCGCCATGATCAGGCGTGGCTTGTTATTGGTGCTGCCTTCGAACAGGTCGGAATGCACGCGCAACCAGGCAACACTCATCTGCAGCACGAACAGGACGGCAAGGCCCATGACGCCCTGCGCCAGGGGCGGGTCCGGCGTCAGAATGACCGATGCGAGAACAGAACCGATCGAGACGGTAACCGCAAAGTCAAAGCCGCTCATCTTGGAGAAACTGCGGACGCCGGCGACCCGCGTCATGATGATCAGCGCAGCGTACATCGTGGCGGCAGTGAATGCGACCATTCCAAGCGCCTGCGGGCTTGCGGCAATCCAGTCCATCGTGAAATCCCTTCTGTGTGACCCTTCCCTAGCGCGCCTTCAAAGCGAGGGTTCCGCTGGCGCGGCGGGGCGGGCTGAACTATGGAAGGCGCCATGACCGATTTTCCGCCGCCGTTTTCCGGCACACAACAGGACGAGACGCTTGAACTGCGTCCGAAATTCAACGCCGAGGGCCTGGTCGCGGCGATCGCCCAGGACGCGGCCAGCGGCGACGTGCTGATGCTGGCCTGGATGAATGCTGATGCGCTGGCGGCCACCCTTGAAACGGGGCGGGCGACCTACTGGTCACGCTCGCGCGGTGAACTCTGGGTCAAGGGTGAGACGTCCGGGCACGTTCAGGACGTGGTCGAAGTGCGTGTTGATTGTGACCAGGACGCGGTGCTGCTGCGGGTCAACCAGACGGGCGGGGCGTGTCACACCGGCCGCGACAGCTGTTTCTACCGGACGGTGGGCCCCGACGGACAGACGCTTTCACACGACACGAATTCGGACTAGAATCGCCGACAAGGATCAAACCCGAGGGAAACACGATGCGCCTGACCCACCTGTTGCTTGCGGTGTCAGCCGCAACTTTGCTGGCAGCTTGCTCGCCAAGGACCGAAGCGCTGGCGCCGGAAGCGGCTCCTGTCGAGACTGAAGCAGCGACCGTTGAAAAGCCCCTGCATGTGGCGGTGCTGGATTGCGGCACGATCAAATTATCCGATCTCGATATCTTCTCCACGGCTGGCGATTATGCCGGCCAGTCCGATACGTTCACCGACACGTGCTTCCTGGTCCATCATCCGAAGGGCATGCTGTTGTGGGACCTGGGCCTGCCCGGCATGCTGGTTGGCAATGGCGAGATGACGCAAGGCGTGTTCACGGTGTCGATGGACAGGTCGATCACGGACCAGCTGGCCGCGTATGACATCGCGCCGTCCGATATTACCTATGTCGCGATCTCTCACAGCCACTTCGATCATATCGGCCAGGTCGACCAGGTTCAGGGTGCCACCTGGCTGGTCAACCAGAAGGAAAAGGACGCGATGTTCCCGCCGGACGGCTCGGCGCCCTACGACCCGAGCCTCGCACCGACCTTCGCGATGTTCAGCCCGATGAAACAACAGGTGATCGGCGATGAATATGACGTGTTCGGTGACGGGTCGGTCGTAATCTTCGAGACGCCGGGCCACACGCCGGGCCATTCATCGCTGCAACTGATGATGCCGGAAAGCGGCCCTGTCCTGCTGACCGGCGACCTCTATCACCGCACCGAAAGCCGGGAACTGAAACGCGTCCCGAGCTTCAATTCCAGCGAACCCGACACGCTGGCCTCGATGGAAACGTTCGAAGCGCGCGCTGACCGGCTCGGTGCGAAGGTCATCATCCAGCACGAACCAGCCGACATTGAACCGCTGGGCGGCATTATCCGCTAGGCGGGGCGTCGAAGGCGGGGATCAGTTCCCGCCTTCGAGCAGCCTGCGCGCGATCACCATGGCCTGAACTTCACCGGCACCCTCGAAAATGTTGAGGATGCGCGCATCGGCCAGCAGGCGGCTGATCGGGTATTCGACGGCAAAGCCGTTGCCGCCATGAATCTGCAGCGCATTGTCGGCGGCCGCCCAGGCGACGCGCGCGGCGAGCAGTTTCGCCATGCCGGCTTCGAGGTCGCAGCGCTTGTCGGCGTCTTTCTGGCGGGCCGAGAAATAGGTCAGCTGGCGCACGCCGATCAGTTCGGCAGCCATCATCACCAGCTTGTTGGACACGCGCGGGAACGAATAGATCGGGTGGCCGAACTGGTTGCGGTCCAGCGCGTATTGCAGGCCGATCTCGAAGGCGTTCTGCGCCACGCCGATACCGCGTGCGGCCGTCTGGATGCGGGCGCTTTCGAATGTCGCCATCAACTGGCGGAAGCCCTGGCCCTCGACGCCGCCGAGCAGGTTTTCCGATTTCACGCGGAAATCGTCAAAGCCGATTTCGTATTCCTTCATGCCGCGATAGCCGATCACCTCGATCTCGCCGCCGGACATGCCTTCGGCAGGGAAGGGATTGGCATCGTCACCGCGCGGCTTTTCCGCCAGGAACATGGACAGGCCGGAGAAATTGTTCGTATCCGGATCGGTACGGGCCAGCACAGTCATCACGTCGGCCCGGACCGGGTGGGTGATCCAGGTCTTGTTGCCGGTGATCGCGTATTCGCTGCCGTCTTCGGTTTTCACCGCGCGCGTACGCAGGCTGCCGAGGTCCGAGCCCGTGTTCGGCTCGGTGAAGACGGCTGTTGGCAGGATTTCGCCGCTGGCAATCAGCGGCAGCCATTTTGTCTTCTGGTCGTCGGTGCCGCCGATCAGGATCAGCTCGGCTGCGATCTCGCTGCGTGTGCCAAGCGATCCGGTGCCGATATAGCCGCGCGACAGTTCCTCGGAGACAACGCACATGGCGATCTTGCCCATGCCGAAGCCACCGAATTCTTCCGGGATGGTCAGGCCGAACACGCCGAGATCGGCCATCTCGCTGACCACGTCCATCGGGATATAGTCGTTGCGCATGTGCCAGCCATGGGCGTGCGGCTTGATCTTGTCGGAGGCGAATTTCGCAAACTGGTCGCGCACCATGCTCATCGTCTCGTCCAGCCCGGTATTCTCGACCGTATTGCGGGAGAGGGCGTCAGGCAGGAACCTTGCGGCCGCCGCCATCGTGGCCGGCGTCTTGCCTTCCAGCACGAAGCGCTGGATCGGCGGTGCGAACAGGAGCTGCATGTCGGCGGTCGAGCAGCCGAGGTCGATTGGGCGGACGATTTCGCCCTGGTTCATCGGAATGCCGCCGATCAGCTGGGCGCAATATTCCCCAAACAGGATCTGTGACAGCAGGGATTCCACTTCGCCGAAGCTGCCCTCGGCATCGAGCCGGGCGGCCCACGCGGCCGTCTGGCGCAGGGTTTCGAGATATGTGGTCACCCAGGACAGGCCGTGCGCCATGTGCTGGTGACGTTCCAGCGCCTTGCGGTCCGGCTTGCCGTCCGGGCGTTTCAGCTGTGCCCCGGCAGCGCTTGTGGCGGCCGCCACATAGGCTTCCAGCGCTGACACAGCGCTGGCCATGGCAGGCACAAGCCCTGTCATGACGGGGGATTTCTCGAGTGTCTCGCCTGCTGCGCCGTCCATACTGTTCTCCACGATCTTCGGTCGTTGCACCTACTATAGTGCGCGGGCGCGAAGAGTCATGGCCGGAATTGTGCGGTGCACCAACGCAGGGCCGTTTGTTTCCAAAACGAAATAATTCGCGCTGCGGTCGTTTTGCGGGTTCCCCGTTCTGGCTGGATGGGCCTAGAATTAACAAAATGTTAAATCCAGGGTGGGAGCGGGACGTGGAGGCAGACGCAGAATTCGCGCTAAAAGCGAGCAAGGATTGGGCGCGCCGGTTCCGGATCGACCGGTTCGAAACGTGGCCCGGCCTGCTTGAACTCCACGGGTTGGTGCTGGTGGCTCTCGCCATGCTGTTTCTTGTGGGCGCCCACATGACTGCATTCGCCACGCCCGGTGGGCGCGAACTGAGCCCCGGCCTCCTTGCGGCAGGATCAGGCACGGCCGGCTGGGCCCTGTTCCAGGCCGGCAGGATCTTGCGTGTCCGGGCGCGTCAGACGCAATTCAAACAGCGCGATGCGAGGGGCCAGGAAGCGCGCCGCCTGTGCGTGACTGAACTTTTCGCCTGGCTGTTCATCTCGCTGGCAGTGTTGGCGCTGGCGGCCTTCCTGTCCCGCAACCCGGTTCCCGGCCTGGGATTCGGGATCGACCTCGACATCGCCTGGCAGAGGATCGTGTTCCTGACGCTGGTTTTTGCGGCGTTCGTGCCGGTCGCCTTCGGCATCTATGCAACAGAGCGCGATGTCGCCAATACGCAACGTGGCGGCAAGCTGCTGCGGGACGACGCGATTTCTCCGGGCTCGCTCCTTTTCGGCGCGCTCGCGATGGGCCTGATCGTCCTGCTGGCCTGGGCCGCGGGGCGCCAGGCCTTCCAGTCCATCGGTCCCGACATGGGTGTGCTCGCGACATTGTTCATCGTGTTCGCCTTCGTGTTCTTCATCGTGATTTCGTCGATCACGCGCGGACTGAACCTGTTTTCCGAGCGGGGCAGGTCGAAACCGCCTGTGGCGGCCGCCGGCCCGGCATTCGCCCTGTCGCCCGCCAAGTGGGCCAGCTGGCTGGACTCGATCCTTGTCCGCCTTGTCGCGCCGATGACGGGCGCAACGCAGGCCCCGGACGGGCGGCACGGGCTGGGCTGGCATCATCTCTATGTCATCGGCGTGATGACGCCCCTCACGGCCCTTGGCTATGCCTTGCCCGAGCCGTGGGGGCTGATCCCGATCTTTCTGGCATTCCTGTTCGCCCTGGCGGTTGGCCGGCGGTGGGCGTGGATCGAAGGGGACCGGGAGACGGCCGCGCGGCTGCGCACCACCAAGGGCCAGGACATCCATGTCGGCTTCGGTAACGACCTGCGCGACGAAGCGATGCTCGCCTACGCCTACCTGTTCATTCTGGTGCCGCTGACCCTGTTCCAGCTCAACGAGATGACGGGGGCCTTCACCCTGCGCAGCGAACTCGTGCGCGACCAGACATTCGTTGACTGGATCCAGTTCTTCGGGCTCGAACTGTTCAAGGCGGTTCCGCTTGTCGACTGGGCGGAAATCTACGGGTTCACGCCGCAGCCGAACATCATCGAGGCCCATCCCGACGCGACGATCGGCAAGCACCTGATCTTTGGTGCGCGCGTCCTGGTCGATTTCGTGGTGATGGCGGCGCTGTTCCAGGCCATCTCGATCGTCCAGCGCAACAGCGCGCAGCGCAAGCTCTACGATTCAGGCCAGCTCGATGTGCTGGACCCGATCACCGAGGAGGATTTCTTCGAGCGCGGGATAGAACCGGCCACGGCCGAGGAATACGCGGCGTGGAAGGAAGCGCCTGCCACAGACCAGCCGCAGAACCCCGTCGTGATGCTTGCCGAAAATTCCTTCTTCAAGGCCAAACGGGCATTCGTCGAGCGCGTCGAGCGGCACGTGAACAGTCAGTCGGCCACAGTGAAATGGCCCTACAGCCGGGATCGGCTGAACGAACTGGTGACTGACCATCGCGACGATGTCAAAGCTGGCGCACGCTGGATGATCGCCAAGTACAGCCTGCTGGCCGGCGATCCCAAGAACCAGATCTGGCAGCTCGCCGACCGCTGGTCCGGCCTGAACCTGCCGCGCGCAAGTGAAGCGACCGCGCTGACCGAGAAGCAGAATTTCGAGCAGGTGCTTATCGATGCCAGGAACCGGGCGAGCACGGTGTCGAATGCCGAACTCGGCCGCCTCGCCTTCATGATCGCCGAGGCAAAGGACCGGCCTGAATTCGGCTATGCCAACATCCTTGCAATCGACCTGATCGGGAAGACGCGCACCGAGATGTCGGTCCTGCTTCTGGCGCTGACGGTGATGACGAACGACCACCTGAATGATGCGCCCGAGATCCTCGCGGCCATGGACGCATCGATTGGCTTTCCCCGCCCGGCCCTGCGCCAAAGATGGGACGAGATGCGGGTGCACGCCTACACGGCGTTGCAGGCGATCGGTGTCAACGTGAATGCCAGCAAGGCGGCACGGAAACGCGCGCTGGACGTCGTCGTGTTCATGGAGGCCGTAGAAGCCAGGAAGTCGGCTGCAGCGGCGCGTCAGGCAAAGATCGCGATTCTCAAGTCCTTCCGGACGCGCACGCCCTAGCTATTCCGTCCGGCGGTACCGCTTTGACTGCCGGCCTGCCAGGGTACGCGTCAGGGGCTCGGGCAGGATGCGGGTCAGGGTGGCGAGGGTCTTGTTGGCGAGGCCGGGCACGATGACCGGGCTGCCCTTGTTGACGGCGTCTATGCCGGCCCTCACCACTGGCGCGGCTTCCATCCACATCCATTTCGGCATCTTGTCGGTATCCTCCCGCGTGCCGTTGACGTCGTGGAATTCGCTCCAGGTGAAACCGGGGCACAGCGCGGTGCAGTGGATGTCCTTGTGCCCGCCGGCAGCGCACTCCGCATTGATGCTCTCGGAGAACTTGATCAGGCCGGCCTTGACGCTGGCATACAGCGTGTGGCCTGCCGTGCCCGGCGCATAGCCGGCCAGCGACGCGACATTGATGATGCGGCCATAGCCGCGCTCGGCCATGCCGGGCAGCACCTTGTGGGTCAGCTCGACGGGGGCAGAGTACAGCACCCGGATGAATGCCGCCTGGTCCTTCCATCCGGTGTTGAAGAAAGTGCCGGGCAGGCCATAACCGGCATTGTTGACGAGGGCGTCGACATGCCGGCCCTGGCCTGCAAGCGTCTCCAGAATCTTGTCTGCCGAGTTGGCCCGGGCGAGATCCTGCACGAGCGGAATGACGGTGATCTTGTGGGTTGCCTCGAGCTCGGTCGCGAGCATTTCGAGCCTGTCCTTGCGCCGCGCGGTGATCGCGAGGTCCCAGCCGAGTGCGGCATACTGGCGGGCAAATTCTGCCCCGATTCCGGCCGAAGCCCCTGTTATCAGGCAAAGTCGTCTATTCATTTCGGCCCCTTCAGAATTGATTGCTCGTATTCAGCTTGGTCGTGACGGCAGTGTCATAATTGCCACAAGCAGGAAACAAAAGAGTAAGTCCACTTGAGATTTGTTCGGCTATCTCCACTCTTTGTTTTGGTTTTGGGTGCTCAAGGGGGCATTCTTTCAGGGTCCCACAGCGGGTGCCCATACAGGTCAAGGAGGACCAAACCATGCAATTGAAGCATGTTCTGCGTGCTGCCACCGCGCTTGTGGCCATCTCATCAATCACCATCCCCGCACTCGCGCAGGAAGACACGGCAGCGGATTCAGACCGTACGCTGGAGACTGTCGTGACACTCGGTACGCGCGTCGCCAACCGGTCGGCGCTCGACACCGCGGTTGCGGTGGATGTCGTTTCGGCCGCATCGCTCGAAAAGATCGGCATCGGCGAACTCAACCAGGCCCTGTCGGTCCAGCTTCCGAGTTTCAACTTTCCGCGCCCGGCGCTGAATGACGGTACGGACTCCGTCCGCCCGGCAACGCTTCGCGGCCTCGGCCCCGACCAGACGCTCGTCCTGGTCAACGGCAAGCGCCGCCACATGGCGTCTCTCGTAAATGTGAACGGATCAATCGGCCGCGGCACGTCGGCCGTCGACCTCAACACGATCCCGACCGATGCCGTGTCCGGTATCGAAGTCCTGCGTGATGGTGCTTCGGCCCAGTACGGTTCCGACGCCATCGCCGGCGTGATCAACGTCAATCTGCGCGAAGCATCCGAAGGCGGCTCCGCCGGTGTCAGCTATGGCTGGCGCGAAACCGAATACACCGTTCCGGTCAACACACCTGCCGCCGGAATGGGCGTCTCGGTGCCTGCCAGCGGCGAGATTTCCCGCGAACGGTCCGACGGCCATGTCGTCACGCTGTCCGGCTGGAAGGGTTTTGCCCTCGGTCAGGATGGCTGGCTGACCCTGTCGGCTGAGTACAAGGACCAGCAGCATACTGAACGCTCCGGCTTCGATGTGCGCCAGCAGTACCCGACGCCCGTGGGCGGTGGATTTGATCCCGGCGAGGCTGTAATCAACCGCTTCAACGCCTGGACAGGCGAGCCGGAACTTGAACAGAGCACGATCTTCGCGAATGCCGGCTACAATCTCGAAAACGGTGTCGAGCTTTACGGCTGGGCCAGCTACCAGGACCGTGACACGACGTCTGCGGGCTTCTATCGCCGGGCCCTCGACGACCGAAATGTCATCGAAATCTATCCCAATGGCTTCCTGCCGCTGATCTCGCCTGAGACAACCGATGCGTCGGTTGCAGGCGGTGCCCGCTTCCAGGCCGGTGGCTGGGACATGGATGCGTCCGTGGTCTACGGCTCGAACGAGATGGAATTCACGATCGAGAACACACTGAACCGTTCGATCGGACCGTCGTCGAAGACTGCCTTCGATGCTGGTGGCTTCAAGTACAGCCAGGTCGTGGCAAACCTCTCGGCCGTTCGCGGATTTGATGTCGGCGGGCTCGCGTCCCCGCTCAACGTCGCCTGGGGTGTGGAAGCACGTCAGGAAATGTACGAGATCAATGCTGGCGAAGTGGACAGCTACATCAATGGTGGCGTCACGCTTCCAGGCGGTGGGCCCACCGCATCGGGCAGCCAGGTGTTCCCCGGCTTCCGTCCGGCCAACGAAGTCGATGAGGACCGCACAGCTATCGGCGCCTATATCGACCTCGAAGCCAACGTCACCGATGCCTTCCTGTTGTCAGGTGCCGTGCGTGCCGAATCCTATTCGGATTTCGGCGAGACGGTGACTGCCAAGATCTCTGCCCGGTATGATTTCAACGACATGTTCGCACTTCGCGGCTCGGTCCAGAACGGCTTCCGTGCGCCGTCCTTGCAGCAGCAGTACTATGCGACCACGTCGACGAACTTCATCAATGGCGTGCCGTTCGACATCACCACGTTCCCGGTTACAGACCCGGTGGCCGTGGCGCTCGGGGCCGAGCCGCTCGATGCCGAAGAGTCGATCAACTATTCGATCGGCGCGGTGTTCCGCAACGGACCGCTCAATGTGACCGTCGATGCCTACCGCATCGATGTGAACGACCGGATCGTGTTGTCGGAAAACCTGACATCGCAGGACGTGCGTGACTTCCTCCAGTCCGAGGGCTTTATCGGATCCGGCGGTGGCCGGTTCTTCCTGAACGGCGTCGACACGGAAACGTCCGGCGTCGATATCGTTGCGAACTACGCCTTCCCGGAAACGGACTTCGGCAAGTTCAACGCGACGTTCGGGGCAAACTTCAACAAGACGGATGTGACCGCTGTTCCGGCGATCCCTCAGCTGACGGCACTGCCCTCGAATCCGGTCCTGTTCGCCCGTATCAACGTGAAGACGTTCGAGGACGGCACACCGAAGGACAAGTTCACCGGTTCGCTTGACTGGGAACGCGGTCCGTTCGGGGCGACGGTCCGGGCCATCCGCTACGGCGAAGTGCTCGTGCCTAGCTCCAACCCTGCCAACGACTACACGATCGATCCCAACACGCTCCTCGATATCGAGGGCCGTTATACCTGGAACGAACGCGTGACCCTGTCGCTCGGCGCGGACAACGTGTTCGACGAGTATGGCGATCCGGCTCCGGCATCGCAGAACGGCACCGGCAATACGCCATTCTCGGGCTATATCCCGTACGGCAGCTCCGGCCGCTTCGTGTACGGCAAGGCGGTCGTCAAGTTCTAGGCACCGCAGCCTTCAGTCCACCAACAAACGCCGCCCTTGCAAGAGGGCGGCGTTTTCCGTTCCGGCCCCCAGTCCGGAATGATGATCGAAAGACTCTGGGGGGATCCGCCATTTCATGTTATGGTATCCTGTAACGGATGCGATCAGACATCCGGGCAATGCAAGGAGGAAATGCGCATGAGAGGGCGTTCAATTCGCCGGATGACAGAATCGCATGTGGACCTGACGCCCATGCTGGACGTGGTCTTCATCCTGTTGATCTTTTTCATCGTCACAGCGACATTCGCGCAGGAAGACGCGCTCGGGCTCGAGCCGCCCCCCACCGACGGAACGGCAGACCCGGCCCAGAAAGCGATGGTCGTCGCGGTCGCCGAATCCGGTGTCGTCACGGTCGATGGCCGCCCGACCGATATCGGTTCGGTCCGCGCCAATATCGAACGCGTCCGGGCTGCGTCGCCGGATGTTCGCATCCTTATCAAGGCCGACCCCAAGGCGAAGAGCGGCACGGTCGTCCTCATTCGTGATGCGGCCTATGCGGCCGGCTACACCGAAGGCGTGAACTTCGTGCTCGACCGCAAAACCTGACGCAGGCGGGTTCGGTCAGGCGCGACGGACGAGGAAGCCGGCGCGCGGGAAGTGGACATGGATCGTCTCGGCTTCCGGCGAGGTGCGTTGCAGGACGATGCGTTGCGCGTCGGCATGCACCAGTTCACCCTCGACCCAGACCTGGCCGTAATCATCCGGCGCGACGGCCACTGTTTCGCCCGGCGCAAAGCCTTGAGGCTCGTTGACCGTTGATGCCATGACGAGGCGCGGTGCGGCGGGTTTCGCAATGTCGAGCGCGGCCCTGGATGAAATCGTTTCCGGCTCCTGGCCTTCCGCCTCGGTCAGCCGGTCATACCATGCCCGCGTCAGCGGCGCGGCTTCGAGGCAGGTATTGGCGAAGTCGGGCAGCGTATTCATCATGAACCAGACATTCATATAGGCATGGACATCGACAAAGCCGGGTTTGGCACCGATCAGGTAATTGCCTGCCCCGGCGCCCCGGCCGGCTTGCAGGCGCTCTTCCAGCAACATCAGGCGGGCGCGCCACTGGTCGCGCATCATGGGGGCGACCTGTTTCATCGCCTCGGTGTCGAACGGCCGGCCGGACAGTTCCTCACGATCCTTCTTGAAGGCATCCGGCACGGAATCGCCGATCGCGCCGAAGATCACCGCGACCGAAGACTGGAACCAGCGCCCGTCGGTCCAGCCCGCCACCATCTGGGAAAGGCCTTCCTGGCCGGGCGTACGCAGCGACACGGTAGCGAACCGGGTTTCCAGTTCGCGCAGGATGATCGCGGTGTCGCAATAGATGTCCGCGCCGATCTGCATCACCGGCGTGCGGCGATAGCCACCGGTCAGCGGCATCAGGTCGGGCCGCGGCATGATGACCGGGATCTCGACCCGGCTGTAGGCGAGGTTCTTCAGCTTGAGCGCCAGGCGCACTTTCTCCGCAAAGGGAGACGTCGGATATTCGTGCAGGATAACGCTGCGGGCATCTGCCATGGGCGTGAGCCCTCCCCTGTTGGCCAAGCGCATACAATGCAGGCGTTCAGCACATCAGGGAAGGGGATTCTTGCGCGTCAGAGCGCCGCCAGCGCCTGGTCAAGATCTGCGATGATGTCGGCGACATCCTCGATCCCGACCGAAAGGCGCACGGTGTCAGGCGCGGCGCCTGCCGCAACCTTCTGGGCATCGGTCAACTGGCTGTGCGTGGTCGATGCGGGGTGGATGATCAGCGAGCGCGTGTCGCCGATATTGGCGAGGTGGCTGAACAGTTTCACGCTCTCGACAAGTTTCACGCCGGCGGCGTGCCCGCCCTTCAGACCGAACGTGAAGACCGCGCCTGCGCCCTTCGGCATATATGTCTGCGCCCGGGAATAGTGTGGGTCGCCCTTCAGGCCTGCATACCGCACCCAGCCGACCTTTTCGTGACTGGACAGGTGCTCGGCGACGGCCAGGGCATTGGCGCAATGGCGGTCCATCCGCAAAGGCAGGGTTTCGCAGCCTGTCATGATCAGGAAGGCATTCATCGGCGACATGGCCGCACCCAGGTCGCGCAGCGAGAACGCACGGGTCGCGATGGCAAAGGCAATATTCACGTTTGCGCCATCCGGGCCGAGCGGCACCGCGCCGAAGGCTTCCCCGAACACCATGTCATTGTAGAAGGATTGCGGGGTCGCCATGGTCGGGAACTTGTCCCTGTGGGCCATCCAGTCGAAATTGCCGCCATCGACCAGCATGCCGCCAATCGAATTGCCGTGTCCGCCAACAAATTTCGTCAGGCTCTCCACGACAATGTTCGCGCCGTGCTCCAGGGGGCGACAGAGGTAGGGAGAGGCCATCGTGTTGTCGACAATGAAGGGCAGGCCGTGCCGTTTCGCGATCTTGGCAACCGCCGCAATATCCGTGACCAGGCCGCCCGGATTGGCGAGGCTCTCGGTGAAGATCAGGCGGGTCTTGTCGTCGATGGCGGCTTCAAAGCCCTCGACATCGTCGATGTCGACGAATTTGACCTCCCAGCCGAACTTCTTGAAACCATGTGACAGCTGGTTGATCGAGCCGCCATAGAGCTGGCGCGCAGCGACAATGTTCGTGCCGGGGGACATCAGCGCGTGGAAGGCGAGCAGCTGGGCGGCATGGCCGGATGCCGTCGCCACACCCATCGTGCCCCCTTCCAGGTTGGCGATGCGTTCTTCCAGCGCGCCCGTGGTCGGGTTGCCGAGCCGTGTATAGATATTGCCGAATTCCTTCAGCGCGAACAGGTTGGCGGCATGCTCGGCATTCTTGAACACGAAGCTGGTTGTCTGGTGGATCGGCTGGGCGCGCGACCCGGTCACCGGGTCTGGTGCGCTACCGGCATGAATGGCGCGTGTTGAAAATCCCTGAGTCACTTATTTCTCCCTGTCTGGTTTGTCCGCATCCCTTTTAGCGTGTGAAGCCCGCCTGCACAGGGCCCGCGACTAAAAGGTGCGTTGAGCAGACACGCCGCAAGAAACGGGTGGAACGGTCATGCCCCTGCGGGCAAACTGCACCCATGACACTGACACTCGCCCCCCTCGACGAACGCGCCCTGGCCTATGACCGCATGGCCCGCGCACTCGACCATCTCGGAAACACGTGGCGCGACTGGCCGGACCTTGCCAGCGTGGCGGCCGAAATGAACCTCTCGCCCAGCCATTTCCAGCGTGAATTCACCCGTTGGGCCGGCATCAGCCCGAAACAGTTCCAGGCCGCGCTGGCGCATGGCGAGGCAGGCGAATTGCTGCGCAGTGGCGCGAGCGTTCTTGATGCGGCGCTGGAGGCTGGCCTGTCAGGGCCTGGCCGACTGCACGATCTTTTCATTGCCCATGAAGGCCTGACGCCCGGCGAGGCCAAGGCGGGCGGGCGGGGCGCCGACCTGATCATCGGACGGGCACCGACGCCGTTCGGGGAAGGGGCGTGGCTGATCGGGCCGCGTGGCCTGGTCGGCCTCGGGTTCATTGATGAAGGCGCGCCCGCCCGGACCGGTTTCGAGCATCAGGGCGTTGGCGAGGCGCAGGCTTTCGCAGATCTTGCCGCCCGCTATCCCAATGCCGACATCTGCCGCGACGATGCCGAAGCAGCAAAGTTCGCCCGGCGCGTGTTCGAGGCGGGTGAGCCGCTGCCTGTCGCGCTCTATGGCACGCCGTTCCGGCGCCAGGTCTGGCGGGCGCTGCTCGAAATCCCGGCCGGAACGACGCAGACCTATGGCGAACTCGCGGCTGTTTCCGGCAACCCGAAAGCGGCGCGCGCAGTGGGCGCTGCAGTGGGCGCCAACCCGATCAGCTGGTTCATCCCCTGCCACCGGGCCCTTGCAGCAGACGGCCGGCTCCATAACTATCATTGGGGTGTGGCGCGCAAACGTGCCATGCTGACCTATGAACGAGCCCACGCTGCCTGACAGGCCGGCTGGGTAGCCGGCGTTTCGCCGCATATCCGGGCCTGCCAGACCAGCCATGCTGCCGATGATCCTGCTCTTTGTTGCCCTGTTCGCCTGGGGTGCCCACATTGCCTGGCGCTGGAAGCAGGCACGGGACTTTGCGCCTGAAGTGCTTGCCGCCCGCAAGGAGTCCGGCGAAATTCCGGCCGACGTCACCGATGCGGAATTCACCGATCTCTACCTGCGTAGCGAGGGGCCGCGCGCGCCGACATATTTCTTCGCCTGCGCCACCATCATGGCGGTGCTGCTGGCGCCCTTCGTTGCGGCGTTCAACATGGTCTGGCGGGCCATGTGGGAGGCGTCCGGCAAGTCGCCGGTCTTCGAAACAGGCACGTTGATCCACACATTCTCGGTTTTTCTCGCGATCATGGCGTTCATGATCCTGTTGCTTGCCGTCGCCATGCGGCGCTACTACGCCCTGATGCCACCCAACCTGAAACAGGTGGTGCGCGACCTGAACGGAGGCCTGACATGAGCATTGAATACCTGCACACCATGGTGCGCGTCGCCGATATCGACGCAGCCCTGAAATTCTATTGCGACGGGCTCGGTCTCGAACAGGTTCGCCGCGTCGATAATGAAAAGGGCCGGTTCACGCTGGTTTTCCTCGCGTCGCCGGATGACGTGAAACGCCTCGGCGGCGTTCCGGAGAACGCCAATCCTACCCAGCTGAACATCCCGATGGTCGAACTCACCCATAACTGGGACCCGGAAACCTACCAGGGCGGCCGCAATTTCGGGCACCTGGCCTATATGGTCGACGACATCTATGCCGCGGTCGAGCGTCTCGCCGCGCTGGGTGTCACGATCAACCGGCCGCCGCGCGACGGCCACATGGCCTTTGTCCGCTCACCGGACGGCATTTCCGTCGAACTTCTGCAAAAGGGCGAGCGCAAGGCACCCAAGGAACCCTGGGCCAGCGCCGAGAACATCGGCGCTTGGTAGAAAATCCGTGCAGATTGGCTGAATTGCGCTAAGTCTCTCCGAAACTGGGAGGATTATCCATGACGGCATTCGCTGCTGCGACACTCTATTTCGGCCTCTTCGGCCTCCTGATGCTGGCGTTGAAAATGAACGTCGGCCGGGTTCGTACGAAGGAAAAGGTCATGTTTGGCGACGGTGCCAACGAGGCCATGCAACGCGCCATCCGTGTGCAGGGAAATGCGGTCGAGGATGTGCCGGTCGTGCTGATCGGTATCGCAGGGCTTGCCGCCCTCTCGGCCCCGGTCGTGCTGATCCATGCGCTGGGCGGCAGCTTCCTTGTCGCCCGCATCTTTCACGCCATCGGCCTCGGCGGTTCGTCCGGATCAAGCCTGGGACGGATGGTTGGCACGCTGGTCACGCTGGTCGTTCAACTGGTAACGGCCGGTGCCTGTATCTGGTACGCGCTGGCCTAGTCCAGCGCACTGATATAGGGCAGCCGCGATACTTGCCGGCAGCGTCCATGCCAGCGACGGCACCCTAGCGCATCAGATGCGATAGTTCCTGTACATCTCGAGCGCTTCGGGCCCGCTCTTGCCTTCCGCAATTCCAGCTAATGCACTCACGTAAAGCAGGTGCGGTGGCAGGTCGCGATATACCCGGACGCCTGCATCGGACAGTATTCTGGAGGCTTCGTAGGGTACAGGCACGCTGGGCGACGGAATGGATGCCAGACAGATTGTGAGGTCGGGACGGGTCTCGATCAGGGCCCTGATCCCGGTCGGAAGCCTGCGGGCCGTGCCGGTTCCGCTGTGATAGCCCTCGAGTATGAGCGTCGCGTGCTTTTCGAGGGTCTGGAATATTCGCATGTCCATGCCTGGGTACAAGCGGCCTGCCGCCACCCGGCCCTTTGCATGCGCCAGTTGCGCGGACGTGATGATGCTTCGTGGCCCAGGCCAGTTGATCTGGTTGAACAGGCTGTCGGCATGATCGACCGTGTTCGTGACATCCGGCGCCTTGTCGAAGACCGACCTGAAAGCGGGTTCGTCATATAAGGGCGGCATCAGGTCGATGCCCGGCACGACCGCCAGGTCGCCCGTCATCCGGTCGGCAAAGGCAGCGTAAACACCGTCCTTGATGCGATCATCTGTTGCTGCCTGAAAGGCGGAAACGACATTCGCATTTGTGTCGCTCCTGGGATCGTTGATCGGGAAAAATGCGCCGGTTATGCAAACCCTCACATCATGTCCCTGAAACTGGAGGCTGAGGAATGCTGCCGTGTAGTGCAGCGTATCCGTGCCGTGGGTGAGCACGAAACGGTCAATGCCCTGCGCGCGGCACGTGGCAATCTGGCTGGAAAATGCGGTCCAGTCTTCCGGCTCGAGGTTCGGTGAGGCGACATTCGAGACAGGGTAGATTGCGATGTCCGTTTCGACCCGCGCGGCCAACTCGCCCAACCGCCCCTTGAGTGTTTCTCCCGACGCCTCGATGGATATCTCGTCGTCTCCCAGAAGCGAGCCGATCGTGCCTCCGGTCGTCAGCACGGCGATCTTTTTTTTCCGGGGTTTTGACTGGCCGCGCTGTGCTCCGCTAGTCTGGTCTTGCATGATAACCTCTTGGTTCCGGAAGGAGTAGGCATGATTGAAGGCAAAGAAGCAAACGATCCTGTCACGGCCGGCATTGATACGACGCGTCCGGCGGCGTCAACACATGCGCCGTCGGAGCCGACTGCCACTGCCAGCGGCATTTCCGATCATGATGTATACGCTTGGCAATCGATCCGACAGTCCGTCGGGGTGTTCGACCAGTTGGTCATGTCGTTGCTGACGCAAGGCACGGTGCTGGTTTTCGCGGCGCTTGGAATCATTTTCGGCGGCACGACTGCAGACCACCCAATGATGACGATCGTTCTCAGTTTCGGCGTCCTGTTCGGCGTATTGATGCTCCACATCGGTGTGTCCCGCTATTCCACCTCGATTACCGTGGCGGCCGGCGCTGCGCGTGAACTGGAAGACAGGATCTGGCCCGACGAACGCCTTCCGAATCGGGTCGGAAACCGACTTGCCAGTCACCCTATGGCAGCGGCGCGGCTACTGGGGCGGGCGTACTATCGAGCATGGTCACTGTCATTGCTGGTGATGGTCACGATCGTCGTGCTGGCCTTCTCGGCGCAGATACTCTTCCCGGAATGGATTCCGGTCCTTGAGGAAAAGTTGCGATCGCTCCTGTAGGCGCGTCTGTCGTGCCCGGCCAGTACCAGCTGGCCTAGTCCAGCGCACCGATATAGGGCAGGCCGCGATACTTGCCAGCATCGTCCATGCCATAGCCGACAAGGTAGCGGCCCGGTGAATCGAAGGCGCAGAAATCAACGCCGTCTTCGCCGCGCGGCGCCCACGGCTTCTGCGTCAGCGCGCAGGTGATCACCTCACGCGCGCCTTTCGACAACAGGTGCGTCTTTGCAAATGCCAGCGTGCGCCCCGTATCGAAAACATCATCCAGCAACAGCACGCCGCGCCCTTCGACAGACCGGCCGAGATCCGCGCGCACGACGACGCGGCCGGAGCTTTCGCGCGCGTCGCGATAGCTTTCCAGCCAGATCACATCCAGTACGGGGTGCACGTCGCGCCGGGCCAGGGCCTTCATCAGGTCGGACGTGAACGGCGTCGCCCCGATCAGGATCGATACAGCCGACCAGTCGCCCTTCAGGCGTGGGGCCAGCCGGTCAGCCAGCGTATCGACGCGGGCCAGCAACTCGTCCTCGGGGACGAGCACTTCGATCTTCGGCATGTCTGTCATTCCGGCGCGCTTTCTGGGTCTGGGGTGGTTTCGTCCGTTCCGCCGGACTCTGATGGCTCGGTCGGCGCTGTGGCAGGTTCGGGGTCAGGTGGAATATCGGCACGATCGACGAAGGACAATTCGATCTCGAAGCTTTCCATCGGGGCCTGTTCCAGCACGATCAGGAAAGCCCCGGTTTCGCCTGCCGGCAATTGCACCGGATTGACCTTGCCATACTTGGCCGCGACCTGCTTGCCCTGCTCGTCCATCAGGCTGACCCGCACGGCCGGGGTATCGATCGTCGTGCGTGCCACGTTCACGACCTTGCCGGAGACGGTGACGATGGGAATCGTGTCATTGAACGTGCGGCTGCGCTCGATATCGCTGAATTCCAGGCCGAAGCGGTTCACCGAAAACCCGATTCGCTTGTAGGCGGCTGCCGATTCCGGCCAGAATTTCACGACATCGTTGCGGAATATGATCGCCGCGAGGCCGAGCGAGAAGAAAACCGCAGCCGTCACGATCCATGAGACCGTCGCGGCGACGCGGCTCTTGCGCCGGCGCTGTTCGCGCACGCGTTCACGATACACTTCATGCGCTGCAGGCGCAGCTGCGCCGGACACCCCGGGCACGCCCTTGGGGTTCACGAACCAGCTGTGGCCGCAGGCAGCACACTTCACAGTGCGGCCGCTTTCACCGATTGTTGAGTCATCGGCGAAATACTGGGTCTCACATGAGGGACAGGTGAGGATCATGACTTGGTCTTTCCCGCAATTCGCCCCATTAAACCAGTAGCCTGAGCCAGCAGGCGGGAGCCCATGACCCATCCACGATACGACCTCTTCGACGATGTCGCCGTACGTCTTGATTCGGTATCGCTGCGCTATGATACCTCAGAGGACATACTTAGCGACATAGATCTCGTCCTGAAACCCGGCTCTTTCAGCTTCCTGACGGGTGCGTCCGGTGCTGGCAAGACCAGTCTGCTGAAACTTCTCTACCTGGCCCTGAAGCCAAGCCGGGGCGAGGTCAGCCTGTTTGGCCGCCCGACCAGCAACCTGACGCGCGACCAATTGTCCGCGCTGCGGCGCCGTGTTGGCGTCGTTTTCCAGGAATTTCGCCTGCTGGAACACCTGTCAGCCTATGAAAACGTCGCCCTGCCGCTGCGCGTACTGGGCCGGCGCGAGGCCGATTACCGCGCTGATGTCGAGGAATTGCTGGCCTGGGTGGGCCTGGGCGAGCGCCTGCATGCCAAGCCACCGACCCTGTCGGGCGGCGAACAGCAGCGCGTCGCCATTGCCCGCGCCGTCGTCACCCAGCCCGATATCCTGATCGCCGACGAGCCGACCGGCAACGTCGACCCCGAAATGGGCACGCGCCTGATGCGCCTCTTCCTCGAACTCAACAAGCGCCGGAAGACCACGGTGATCATCGCTACCCACGATCTCGGCCTGGTGCGCCAGGTCGAAGCGCCGGTCTACCGCCTCGCCAACCGCCTGCTGGTCAAGGACGTGGAGTACGGCCCGGATACGGTCGCCCGGCGGCGGACAGATCCCGGAAAGGGGATATGAGCATGGCAAAGGAAACCCCGCTCCTGCCGGTCGAGGACGTGCGCGAAGCGGCCCTGTTCTTCGTTGTCGGCGCGCTCTGCTTCCTGGCGGCGCTCGCCACCCTGTCGGCCAAGTCGACCTATGGCGCAGCCAAGAGCTGGACGGCCGAGGTCCAGGGCGAACTGACTGTCAGCCTGCCCGATGTCGACCGGCGCGGCGCCGACGAGGCCCGCAAGGTGATCGCAGAGACCGAAGGCGTGCGCGAGGCGCGCGTCCTGACCAAGGCCGAGATCGATGCCCTGCTCGAACCGAATTTCGGCAGCCGCGGCCTGCCCGACAGCCTGCCCCTGCCGCAGCTTGTCGCCGTGAAGGCCGATCCGGCTGTGGCCGACATGGGTCCGACCATTGCGCGCCGTCTCACCGAAGCCGGATTCGCCAATGCGGTGGACGAACATGCCGACTGGGCAGGTGATGTGCGCCGCGTATTGGGTGTTGCCCGCCTGACAGCCCTGATCGCGGTCGCGCTGCTCGCCTCGACGGCGGTTGCGGTCATTGCCTTTGCGACCCATGCTGCATTGCTGGCGCGCCGGGACATTGTCGACGTGCTTCACCTTGCGGGTGCGCGTGACCGGTTCATTGCCGGCCTGTTCGAGCGGCGGTTCTGGGTGCTTGGCCTGCGCGCGGGCACAGTCGGGGCCCTGCTGGCGCTCGGCGCGGCTGCGCTGATGATCTTCACCGTCCAGGCGCATGGCAGCCGGGCCGGTCTCCTGCCGGAACTCAGCCTCGACTTCCTCGACCTCATCATCCTTGTCGTCACGCCCGTGATTGCCGGGTTCGCCTCTCGGTTTGCTGCGCGCATCACCGTGATCCGGGCCCTGAAAGGGATGATGTGAGCCGCCCTGACCGATCAACCGCCCGCCGGTCCCGCATCCTGCCCGTGCTGGTTCTGCTGGTCCTTGCCGGGGTCTGCTTCGATTTCCTGATGTTTGCGCGGCGCGCTGGTGCCAGCGTACCGGCGAGCGTGCAGACGGCCGATGCCGTGGTCGCGCTGACTGGCGGATCGGGCCTGCGCATCGCCGCCGGCGTCGACCTGGTCGCCAAGGGGCGCGGTGCCCGGCTGCTGATCTCGGGCGTCAATCCCGACGTGACGCTGGATGACCTGATCGCGCTCGCGGGCGGCGCCCCGGAAACCTATGCCTGCTGCGTCGATATCGGCTACCGCGCCGAAACCACGATCGGAAACGCCGAAGAGACCGCCGTTTGGGCCTACGAGCACGGATATACACGGCTGGTCATCGTCACCTCGGACTATCATATGCCCCGCAGCCTGCTCCTGCTGCAGCGGGCGATGCCGGATATCGAACTCCAGCCCTACCCGGTGCGCACCGTGGTCGACCCGACCGCCGTGCTGAGCGATTTCAGGTCGTTTCGCGGTGTCCTGACAGAATGGGCAAAGTGGCGGGTGACGGGCCTGAATTGAACAGCTAAACCTGCCGGTCCGATGATGATGCTCCGCTCACTCCTGTTTGTCGCCTACCTGTATGGCGCGATGGCCCTCATGGGCACCCTTTTCATTGTGACATTGGTCATGCCGCGGCGCGTCATCATGGCGGCCATTGCCATGTATGCCCGCATGATCCGCTTCGGCATGCGGGTAATATGCGGCATCGAGACCGAATTTCGCGGGCTGGAAAACCTGCCTGACGGCCCGTTCATCTATGCCGGCAAGCACCAGTGCATGTTCGATATCTTCGTGCCGTTCCTCGTCGTGCCCGATCCCGTGATCATCATGAAACAGGAACTGCTCTGGTATCCCTTCCTCGGCTGGAACGCGCTGAAGAGCGACATGATCGCCATCGACCGGGCCGGCACCACCAAAACCCTCCGGAAAATGGTTGCGCAGGCCAAGGTCCGGGCGGCGCAGGGGCGTCAGGTCGTGATCTTCCCGGAAGGCACGCGCACCGCGCCCGGTGACGCGCCCGACTATCACGCTGCGGGCGTATCCGCGCTCTACCGCGCCCTCGACGTACCCGTCGTACCGGTCGCCACCAATGCCGGCCTGTGCTGGCCGGCGCACGGAATCCGGCGTCGGCGGGGCCGTGTTGTCTATGAAATCCTGCCGGCCATCCCGGCGGGACTCGACCGGAAAACCTTGATGGCCCGGCTCGAAACCGCCACAGAGGCAGCAGTGGAAGAACTGTTGCAGGAGGGCCTTGCCGCGCAGGGCCGCGCCGGACTGACAAGGGAACTGCAAGGCACATGAGCAATTACTGGAACGACCCCGGCCTCGTTGAGCCACTCGCCAAGCGCCGCCGTTCGCGCTTCTGGCTGTATTTCCCCTTTGTCCTCTTCATTCTCGGCGTCCTGGTCTATTCGGCCTACTGGATCTACGCCCGGGCCGAAATCGAGCGTGGCGTCGATGAATGGGTCGCGGCAGAGCGTGCCGACGGTGCCATCGTTGATTTCTCGTCGCGCGAGATTGGTGGCTATCCCTTCCGGTTCGAGCTTGAAGTCACCGATCCGGTCTACCAGCCCGCCCGCATGGCCAAGTGGGAAGGCGAGACACTGCAGGTCGTGATGCAGCCGTGGAACTGGCACCACATCATCGGTCGGGCACCGGGCCACAGTGTCGTGACCGACCGGCTCGGCATCCGGCATTCCTTCGACATTGATCGCAAGTCGGCCGGCAGCCTGTCCTGGACCGCAGACGGCATCCGGCGTGCGGCCATCGACCTGCACGACGTCTCCGCCCTGATCGACGGCCAAGCCTATACGACAAAGGGTTTCTCGCTGAACCTGGCGCCGGGCAAGGATGCGCCTGATGACCTGCTCGTCGCCCTGCAATGGGATGCGCTGACCCTTGATGCGGCTCCGGCCGAGGCGCCCTGGCTGGGCACCGACCTGCAAGCCAGCCGCCTGATCGTCGAGATTCACAATTTCTACCCGGCCTGGGTCCGCAGCGGCGGCGATCCCGAACGCCTGTACGAGGCCTTCATGGATACCGGCGGCGGGATAGATCTCGGACAGGCCCTGCTCGGCTGGGGGCCCCTGAAATTTGGTGCCAAGGGCAACCTGACAGCCGAGAATGGCAAAGTGAACGGGTCGTTCGGCGTCAGGATTGATGATCCGGAAGACCTGAAAGCGGCCCTCAAGTCGGCGGGGCGGTGGCGGCTTCAGGAACAGGCCACGGTCGCGACCCTGGAGACGGCCTCCAAGGATGGCGGGTTCCTGACATTCACGGTCAAGGACAACAAGGTGATGATCGGCACGGTCATGGTCGCTGCGCTGCCGGGCACCGGGCTTTGACTGCGCCGTCGCGGGCGAGGCTGAAAGCCGCTTGCGACGCACTGTCTGTTACCGATCCGGCCCTCGCCAGGGCGTATTCCGCCCTTGGCATTCCTGAATGGCGCGGCGGCGAGGCATCCTATGCCATGCTCGCGCGGATGATCACCCATCAGCAGATATCGCTCGGCGCTGCCGCCGCGATCTGGGCCCGTACCGAGGTGCTCCTGGGCGAGGTGACGCCGCAGGCCGTGCTGGCCGCCGATCCGGACGCGATACGTGCCTGCGGCCAGTCCCGCCCGAAGGTCGGCCACCTCGTTTCCATTGCCGAAGCGGTGGTCACAGGCACGCTCAGCCTGCCCCGCGTCTGCGCCGCCCCGCTGGATTCGGCACGCCGGGAATTGCTGGCAGTGCGCGGCATCGGCCCCTGGACGGCGGAATTGTTCCTGCTTTATGCCACCGGCGCGATGGACGCGTTCCCGACAGGCGATGTCGGCCTGATGGAGGCCCACAGGCAGCTCTCCGGGGCTGAAACCCGTATGGATATCAAGGGTTTCACGGCCCATGCCGAGGCATGGCGACCTTACCGGGGCGTTGCTGCGCATCTCCTCTGGGCCTGGTTCCATGCCGTGCGCGAGGGCCGGGTCACGGTTTAGACCCGTTGCAAATGCTCACCACTGTCATAATCTTATGATCGGAATCGCCTAATAGACGGGCGAACGAGCAAAGGAGTACTGCCTTCAGCGGGTTCAAACAGGTCACCCATCTTCTCGTGCCACGTGGGGGTCACCATGGCTGAGATCATTACTGCGCCGCCCAATGGACGGCCTGCCCTTGTGCTGAACGCTGATTTCAGGCCGCTCTCCTATTACCCGCTATCGCTGTGGCCGTGGCAGGAAGTGGTGAAAGCCGTCTTCCTCGACCGTGTCGATATCATCGCCGAATATGATTATGTCGTGCGCAGCCCGTCGACCGAATTCCGCCTGCCGTCGGTCATCGCCCTGCGCGATTTCGTGCGCCAGGACCGGCCGCCCGCCTTCACGCGGTTCAACGTGTTCCTGCGTGACCGTTTCCAGTGCGCCTATTGCGGCGCGCACGACAACCTGACCTTCGACCATGTCATTCCCCGGTCCAAGGGGGGGCGCACCACGTGGGAGAACATCGTCGCTGCCTGCAGTCCCTGCAACCTGCGCAAGGGGGGCAAGCTGCTGAAGCATTCCGACGTGCAATTGCAGCACAAGCCGTTCCGGCCGAACAATTACCAGCTGCAGGATATCGGCCGCAAATTCCCGCCCCACCACCTGCATGACACCTGGATGGACTATCTCTACTGGGACGTCGAACTGGAGAGCTAGGCGATACGCCTTACCGGTCGTGCATGCCTTTGCCGGCCAGGATGCGCGGGCTGGCCTTGGCGATCCGCGACACGCGCGTGGCCGACTGCTTCGGTTGCGAGACATGCAGCACCCATCCGCGCCGTCGCCCCGGCGTGAGGGTCTCGAAGGCCTCCCTTAGCGCCGCGTCCGCGTCCAGCGCGTCTACCAGTTCGTCCGGGTACGTCAGGTCATCCTGCGGGAAATCGACCTTGAGGCCGGCCTTCTCCACCGCAACGGCTTCCTTCACATAGGCCTTCAGCGTCTTTTCCAGCCGCGTGATGTCCGCGACGCTGGTGAATTTCGCCAGGCGCACCGCGCGCGAATTCTCGCCCGGCGCAACCAGTATGCCCTGCCTGTCCTTCAGCAGTACGCCCTTGAAGAAGGACAGGCCGCAGGCCTCCTTCAGGCGCCACACCGTCGCCACGTTGCCGCCGTGCGCCGTGTACACCGGCGAGCGCCACTTGAAGGTTTCCTCCACCGGGCAGGCGTGCAGGATGGCGCGCAGGGCGGCCAGTTCATCCTGCCATGGCCCGGGCCTGGCAAAGAAGGCGTCCACTTTTGGATTCACGTCAGGCATGGTGTCTCCTTGCCGGGTGGATTTTTGCCGCACGTGCCGATGTCTGTCCAGCGCCCGCTGCGCCGTTCACAAATCTGCAGAATATCCGTCACAAAAGGCTTTTGAAATCAGCGTATGGGCCGAACCTGATGACCCATGCCCGGCCCGCGTATCGCAGCATTTTCATTTCCGACGTGCACCTCGGTTCGCGCGGCAGCCAGGCCGGTGCCCTGTGTGCATTCCTCAAGATGAACACGGCGACCCACCTCTACCTCGTCGGCGACATCATCGACGGCTGGCGCCTGCGCAGGAAATGGTTCTGGCCGCAGGAGCACACCAACGCCATCCGCCGTATCCTGACGGCTGCCAAGCGCGGCACGGATGTCACCTACATCATCGGCAACCATGACGAGTTCCTGCGCGCCTTCATGCATTTCCGGCTCAACTTCGGCGACATCCATGTGAAGAACCGCGCCGTGCATGCAGGCGCCGACGGCAAGCGCTATCTCGTCGTCCACGGCGACATGTTCGACGGCATGATGCGCGCCGACCGCAAATGGATCATGCATCTTGGCGACCACGCCTACAATTTCCTGCTCTGGATCAATACCAACCTGAACAGCGTGCGCCGGCTGTTCGGCCTGCCTTACTGGTCGCTCTCGGCGGCACTGAAGAAGCGCACCAAGCGCGCCCTCAACTATATCCACAATTTCGAAGACCACGTCGCCGCCTATTGCCGCCGCAAGGGCTATGACGGTGCCATCTGCGGCCACATCCATGTCGCCGAGATGCGCGACATCGATGGCATCACCTACATGAATGACGGCGACTGGGTTGAAAGCTGCACCGCCCTTGTCGAGCACCATGACGGCCGCTGGGAACTGCTCGACTGCCGCCCGGATGCCGTGCGTACTTCCGTGCCGGTGGTGAAGGCCGCAGCGGTCGGCGAGCTGGAACTCGCCTAGCTGTGTCCGGCCGTCACGCTTTCAGATTGCCGCCCAGCACCCCGGAAAGCGCTTCGAGATAGGCCGCAAAGGCCTCGCGTCCCTCCGGCGTGATCCTCACGGTGGTCAGCGACTTGCGCCCCACAATCGCCTTGTCGATGGCAATGTATCCGGCGTCCTCCAGCTTTCGCATCTGGATCGACAGGTTTCCCTGCGTGACATTCAGGACTGTCTTCAGCTCGGTGAAGGATGCTGCCTCGGCATTGGCGAGATAGGCCATCACGCCAAGCCGCAGCCGCCCGTGGATGATCTCGCTGATCTTGTCGATACCACTGTCCGACATGCCGGTTACGCCGTCGCCTGGGTCTGCGCGGGTGACCGGACCATGATGTATCCGGGCAGCGCCATGCAGGCAAAGAAGGCAATACCCAGCGTCACGAGATAGGCCGCCGTGTAATCGATCAGCAATCCCAGCGCGACCGCCGACGCCAGCCAGCAGATTGCTGTCGCGCCCTGCCATGCGCGGCGGCGCAGGGTGGCCACCGTGAACCAGATGGCACCCTGGAATGCACAGACGACGACGGGGAAAAGGAACCAGATCGACCAATCGCGCCGCTCGTAGGCGACCCATCCGATGATCAGCGCCACGATCATGTTGGCGATGGCGCCGCCGACGAAGGCCGCCTTCAGGGCGCGGCTGGTTGTCCCGGCGCCGGCATCTGTTCCGCGAGTGCGCCAGCGCTCGTAGAAGACAACGCCCAGGAACACCACTGTCGGCAGTACACCGATCAGTATCCAGGCAGGCGTCGAGGTCGGGATCGCACCTCCCAGCAGCGCGCCGTTCAAAAGGCATTGCAGGCCGTACAGGACGCCGGCGGACATGTAGATGATGCCAAAACTGTGCGTGTCGGAGCCGCGGTCTGCAACCAGCGCCCGCATGAATGCGAGGTCGTCTTCGGCTTGTCTCGAATCGTGTGTCATTTCTGCTCCTTTGCATGTGTCGCTTCTGTCCGCGACGTGACGTGTTCCCAAGATTGAGCGCAGCTATAAGGCATCGAGTTTATAATGTAAACCAGTTTATGCATAATTTTTGAGCGGGCGGCGACCGCACCGGTGGGCGATCTGGAACTGGCCTGAAGGCCCTTGGCTGGCGACAGCCCGGTTGCTAGCACATTGCCAATTGATCGGCGCAACCCGATACAGCCAGTCCAGGCCCCACCGCGTTGCAGAGGATTCCCATGACGCTCACCGAGTTGTTGATACCCACCTACCGCCAGATGCTTCAGGCGCTGGCGCTATGGCTTCGCAAGGCAGAGGCGCAGGTGGACAACGCCGACGCGCTGTCGGCCGCGCGGCTCGCGCCGGACATGTTCCCGCTGTCGACCCAGGTCCGGTTCGCCTGTGTCCAGGCCTATGAAGGCGCCTACCGCCTGCGCCATGAACCCTTGCCTGCGGCGCTTGAGGCGCTGCTGGACGAAGGGCGCAATGGCGGTGACCGGCCCGGCACGATGGCCGAGGCACTGGCCCGCATCGACGAGGCGCTCGCCTTCCTGGATGGCTTGGCGCCGGATGCGCTGGACGCTGGCGCCGGGCGTCCCCTCGCGCTGGAGCTGCCCACGGGCATCGCCTTCGATCTGGACGGTGAAGGCTACGCCCGCGACTGGGCGCTGTCGCAATTCTACTTCCACCTCATGGCCGCCTACGCGATCCTGCGAAACCAGGGCGTCGACCTCGGCAAGGCCGACTATGTCCAGCACATGTTCGCCTTCCTCCGTCCGGGGACGGCGCCTGCGGGCTGAGGTGCGGCATCTTTTTCCGCCCGGGCACGGTACGTGCACCGGTTCCGAAGGCAGCTGCCACGCCGGTGGATGAGCTGGGGTTGGAGTAGCGATTTTGGGTCAGCAGTCGGAAGGCGACGGGCTCATTTTGCCTCGCTCAATGGATACCCAGCAGATTGGCCGTCTCTGGGCCACCCGAGAATATTCGCCCGGGTGAAAGTCTTCCATAGTTCTATCGTTGATGACCTTCCGAATGATCTCATCAACGCCGGCTTTTTCGATTGGCTTCCCGGAGGTCGATCGAACGGCCAAGAAAACCAATGCCCTTTGCTTCGCTTCATCAGCTTTGGTCAAGGAAGGGTGCACATTGTAGCCGAGGCCCACACCTATGAACCGTGGGCTGCTCGGCAAATTCTGAGTTGCTTCAGCGAGCATCTGGCACAGTTCGAATGACCGCCGATCAGACAGTGCGCCGAATTCCTGCTCTCGCAACGAGTCAGTAGAATTCCTCCACTTGTCTGTCATCTGATTGGACGCGAGCCCAACGCAACCTATGACTTGCTCCGATCTGAGTGAATTCTGGAGCCGGGAACTTTGAAAGAACTCCCTGACCTTATCAGGGCTGTTGATTTTGACCTTATTGGATTGCCACGATGCATCGCGCCAAAGCACCCAAACACTGACGATGGCTTTTTGCTGATGACCGAAGTCGACTCCAACTTCTTCCTTTGTGACCTGCAAGTCGTCGAATGGTGAAGCTGACAAATTTTTATGGCGTTGCGGCATCACCACTGTAATGGGTCCCGAAATATTGGTCTGACTCACTGAGTGTGTGGGCGCTTGAATGCGTAGGTTGTCCTGATTGCGTGATTGAACGCCGGGTGAAGTGCTTTCGGTCGAGGCAGATTTTAACGTCTCTGGTGTTGTTGCGACAGGATCCGCGGCCAACTTGTGAAGCCCGAGCCAGGTCAATGATCCGAAGATGACACCGGACAGTGCCCATAAGACGACAAACGTCGGCCCAAGCTTCTTTGTCATAAATATCCACCACGCAGGATCAATATCGGGCATGTTACATCCGCCGCTAAACCCCTAAAATATGACTCGATTCTCTTTTCTGGTCACGCCGGTTGTTCTAGTTTCGTTCCCGCGAGCTCTGCTGTCGATCCCAAGCGCTTGACTCCGCTCCTTATCCCCCGCACCACCTCGCGCCATGAGTTCCTCCCTCAAGGCCATTCTTGGCCCCACCAATACCGGCAAGACGCATTACGCCATCGAGCGCATGATGGGCCACGGCACGGGCATGATCGGCCTGCCGCTGCGCCTGCTGGCGCGCGAGGTCTATGACCGCGTTGTCGAGCGCAAGGGCGCGGCCCATGCCGCCCTCATCACCGGCGAGGAACGCATCGTTCCGCCGAACGCGCGCTATTTCATCTGCACCGTGGAATCCATGCCGGTCGATGTGCGGGCGGACTTCGTCGCCATCGACGAGATCCAGCTCGCCGAGGACGAGGATCGCGGCCACGTCTTCACCGACCGCATCCTGCACATGCGGGGGGCTTCGGAAACGCTGCTGCTCGGCGCCGACACGATGCGCGGCCTGCTGCGCACCCTGAACCTCGGCGTCGACACCGAGGCGCGCGAGCGCTTTTCCGAACTGCGCTATACCGGCAAGACCAAGATCACCAAGCTGCCCAAGCGCACGGCCATCGTCGCCTTCAGTTCCGAAGAGGTCTACGCCATTGCCGAACTGCTCCGTCGGCAGAAGGGCGGGGCTGCCGTGGTCATGGGCGCGCTCAGCCCGCGCACGCGCAATGCCCAGGTCGCCATGTACCAGTCCGGCGAGGTAGACTATATCGTCGCCACGGACGCCATCGGCATGGGCCTGAACCTGGACGTCGAGCGCGTCGTCTTCGCCTCGCGCACCAAGTTCGACGGCCGCCGCCACCGCGCGCTGACACCTGCCGAGTGCGGACAGATCGCGGGCCGGGCTGGGCGCTTCCGCACCGATGGCGAATTCGGCGAGACCGGTGATTGCCCGCCTTTCGAGGGCGAGGTCTGGAAGCGGATCGAGGAACACCGGTTCGACCCGGTCGACCATATCCAGTGGCGCAATTCCGCGCTCGATCATGCCTCGCTGAAGACTCTCATCAGCAGCCTCGAACACCCCTCCGGCAACCCGGTCCTGATCCACAATCCGAACGCGCTCGATGAATGGGTGCTGCGGCGCATGGCCGAGGATGGCGCCATCGGGCCGAACGTCACCGGCCAGAGGAAAGTGCGCCGCCTGTGGGACCTTGCCCGCCTGCCGGACTTCCGGAAGGCCGGCCCCGAAGGCCATGCCCGCCTCGTGCTCGGCCTCGCCGAAACACTGGCCGATCCCGATGCGCGCCTCTCCGATGCCGGGCTCGAACGGCGCCTTGACGACCTTAGCGGCACGGCTGGCGGTATTGCGAAATTGCAGCAACAGCTTGCCAATATCCGCACATGGACCTATGCGGCGCACCGGCCTGACTGGCTGGAAAATCCGGCCAGGTGGCAGGACAGAACGCGCGAGATTGAAGATACCCTGTCAGATGCGCTACACTTGGCACTGACCGCACGCTTTGTAGATCGAAGAACGACGGCCCTGTTGGCCAGTCTGAAGAAGGAAGACGCCCTCGTGACTGACCTGACGCCGGATGGCGACGTGACCGTGGAAGGCCATCTCGTCGGCCGCTTGAAGGGCCTTACCTTCGAACCCGTGCTGGATGCACGGACGCTTGAAGGCAAGGCCGTACGTGGCGCGGCACTCGCCGCCATCCGCCCCATGCTGGTCGAGCGCCTCGCCCAGATCGCCAGCGCGCCTGTCGCCGCCTTCAGCCTGAATGATGATGGTGACGTGGAATTCGGCGGCAACACCATTGCCCGCCTCTCCAAGGGCCCGGACTGGATGAGCCCGGGTGTCGACCTTGTCGGTGCCTCCGAGGTCGAACCGTCCGAACGCGACGCCGCCCGCGCCCGCGTCACCGACTGGCTCGCCCACGAAATGTCGCGCGTGCTGCCGACGCACTGGAAACTCCGCCACGAGAAGGCTGGCGATGCGCTCGAGGGCCTTGCCCGCGGCCTTGCCTTCCGCATCCTCGAAAGCGGCGCCAGCGTGGACCTCCGCCAGGACGATCCCGGCGCCCGCCTCACGCCCGAACAGCGTGACGCCCTGAAGGCCCTCGGCCTGCGTGCCGGCCGCGTCGCTGCCCATGCGCCGGATGCCCAGAAGCCTGCCGCCCAGCGGATGATTGCCATCCTGCGCGCCGTGCAGGCTGGTGCGCCCTTCCCGCTGGCCCCTGAAGGCGCCGGCTCGTTCCCGCTCGACGGCACCTGGCCGGAAGAGGCGCTGGCCGCCAATGGCTATCTCCGCTTCGGTCGCCGCGCCGTGCGGGCCGACCTCGCCGAACGCCTCGGCTGGGAAATCGCCAAGCGCCGCAAGGAGGCTGACAAGAACGCCTTCGCCATCCCGATTGATCTCGCCTCGGTCGTCTCCTGCCCGTCGGATGACTGGCCGGCCGTGCTGAAAGGCTTCGGCCTCGCGCCCGCCGAGAAGGACAAGGAGACCGACGCGGTCACCCTCTGGCGCTATGCCGCCCGGGCGCGTCCGGATGACCGGCCTGCCCGGCCCCGCGGCGAACGTCCGACAGGCCAGCAAGGCGCGCCCGGCGACCGCTCTCCCCGGCCCCAGGCCGGCGGCAACCGTCCCCCTCGCGCGCCCTCATCACCCCCACGCCGCACCCCTCCGGCGCGGCAGGCGGACCCTGACAGCCCCTTTGCCGCCCTCGCCGCCCTCCTGCCGCCCACCCCTCCCGCCCGGGAGAAACGCAAGCGCAAACGCAAGCCGAAGGGGGCCGAGACGCCCGCCAAGACGGGCTTTGCCTATACGCCTTTCCAGTGAACTCGGAGACCGGTCTCAGACTGGATGTCTGGCTCTGGCGCGCGCGCCTCTTCCGGACCCGCGCGCTGTCGACCGATCATGTGAAGCGCAAAGGGGTGCGCCTGTCCCGCAGCGGCCAGACCCGCCGCACCGACAAGCCCGCGACAGTGGTATCAGTCGGTGATATTGTGACTTTCGGTCGCGGACCGCATATACAGACCCTCCAGATCCTCGCCCTCGGCGATCGCCGCGGACCGGCGGAAGAGGCGCAGGCACTGTACAAGTTATTGGAGAACGAGTGATGATGGACGCACTGAAACGCATGTTTTCTCCGAAAACACCCGCCCTGAGGGCGATGGATCCGCAGGTCGCCGCCGCCGCGCTGATGGTCGAGGCCGCCCTGGTGGACGGGGTCTATGTCAACATCGAGAGCGACATGATCGCCGAAATCCTGCTCGAGGCGTTCGGATTCGATGCCGATCGGGCCGATGCCGTGCTGGCCGAAGGCGAGGCGCTGGCTGAAGAGGCGGTGGATTCCTACCAGTTCACCCGCCACGTGAAGAAGCTGGCCATGAGCGAGCGCGTATCGATCATCGAGGGGCTCTACCGTGTCGCGCTGGCGGATGGCGAGAAGAGCCCCATCGAAGAGGCCTATATCAGGCAGGTCGCCTCCCTGCTCTATGTCGATGATGTCTCCCGTGCCGGGGCGCGCCAACGGGCCGAGGCGCGGATCGGGGGAGCCGCCTGAAGGCTGCTAAACCGACGGCGCAGCTTGTCTCATTGACACTGGGGAGCGTGAAGGCCATTTCGCGGGGAGACCACCTATTACGAGGCCCTCCCGTTCATGACCTATATCGTCCTTGATGCCTGCATCCGCTGTAAATACATGGATTGCGTGGAGGTCTGCCCGGTCGATTGCTTCTATGAAGGCGAGAACATGCTCGTCATTCACCCGGATGAATGCATCGATTGCGGCGTGTGCGAGCCGGAATGCCCGGTCGAGGCGATCAAGCCCGACACGGAAGACGATCCGGATGGCAAATGGCTGAAACTGAACAGCGAATTTTCCAAGACATGGCCGAATATTACCCGGATGAAGGAACCGCCCGCCGATCGGGAAGAATTTGCCCAGGAAACCGGAAAACTGGAAAAATACTTCAGCCCGGCGCCCGGCACGGGCGACTGAGGGCGGACAGCTGGCACCTGCAACAGGTGCAGCAGCGGTGAACAAAGGTTAACGAGCCTGTCGATTTCGCTGGGGTGTGCACGCAGGGTCAACCTGTCGCACCCTGTTGTAAATCCAGCACGTTTGTGATAGTCTTACGACTTGAACAATAATTGAACCAGCGCTGAAAAGTCTAACCTCAGGCCGTGATCTACGGACTGGGCAAAGCCTGTTTGGCTCTGAATGCGTAGAAAAGGGCGATACTCTTCATGGCTAAAAAAGCAGACACCGCAGCACTTGCATTCGAAGTGGGTCAGAGCGTCGTATATCCTGCGCATGGTGTAGGAAAGATTACCAGCGTTGAAAAACAGACTGTCGCCGGCATGGAACTGGAAGTCTATGTCGTGGCCTTCGAACAGGACAAGATGATCCTGCGCGTGCCGACCAACCGTGCCGAAGCATCCGGCATGCGGGCCCTTGCCGGCTCGAAACTGGTCGATGACGCCATGAAGACCCTCGGCGGCCGTGCCCGGGTGAAGCGGACCATGTGGTCGCGCCGCGCCCAGGAATACGAAGCCAAGATCAATTCCGGCGACCTGATCTCGATCGCGGAAGTCGTGCGCGACCTGCACCGCGGCGAAGACCAGCCGGAACAGTCCTATTCCGAGCGTCAGCTGTACGAAAGCGCGCTCGACCGGATGGCCCGTGAGCTGGCTGCCGTCGAGAGCATCGACAAGGCAACCGCCATGGAAAAGCTGGCCAAGGGTCTTGCAGCCAAGAAGAAAGTCGCCGCCGCCGCCTGATCGGCACCGCGATCATACAAGATCAAAAGCCCCGCACCGAAAGGCGCGGGGCTTTTTTGTGCTTCAGCCGATGCGCCGTTCCCGCCCGGCCCAGAAGGGTTCGCGCAGGTCCTTGCGCAGGATCTTGCCTGACGGATTGCGCGGCAGCTCGCTGACAAAGTCGACGCTCTTCGGGCACTTGAAGCCGGCGATGCGCTCTTTCGCCCAGGCGATGATGTCATCCGGCGTCGGGGTTTCACCTGGCTTGGCCACGACGATCGCCTTGACCGCCTCGCCCCATTTGTCGTCCGGCACACCGATCACTGCCACGTCCGCGACGCCGGGATGGCCGAACACGGCATTCTCGACTTCGGCCGGGTACACGTTCTCCCCGCCCGACACGATCATGTCCTTGACCCGGTCGTGGATGTAGAGAAAGCCGTCCTCATCGAAATAGCCCGCGTCGCCGGTGCGGAAGAACCCGCCCTGGATGGCCTCCTCCGTCGCGTCAGGGCGGTTCCAGTAGCCCTTCATGACGAAGGCTGCCTTGATCGCGATCTCGCCGACTTCGCCGGTCGGCACGGAATTGCCGTCAGCATCGAGGCAGCGCACGATGGCGCCGGGCCACGGCACGCCGCAGCTGCGCAACTTGCCCCAGGCCGGGTCGTGCGCTTCGGGGGGAAGGTAGGTTCCCGCGCCGACCGTTTCGGTCAGGCCGTAGAGCTGGGTGAACCTGACCCCCATGATGTCCCGTGCCTCGAGCAGGAGGCTCTCGGCGATCGGTGAGGCGCCATAGGCAACCACCTTGAGCGACGACCAGTCCGTCGTCCGGGCCCGGGCATGCTGCGTCAGCATCATGATCACGGCCGGTACCCAGAAGGCGTGGGCGATCTTCTGTTGCTCCACCAGGTCCAGGATCAGGCCGGGATCAATGTCGCGCAGGACAACCGTCCTGGATCCCTGGGCTGATGCCAGGATGCCGACATTCACGCCGGCCACATGGAACAGCGGCATCGCATTCATCACCGCCTCGTCCGCGCCATAGCTGGCCCAGTCGAGTAGTTGGCCCTGGCGGAAGAAGGCCTGGTAATTGTCATTGGTCAGCTGGACGCCCTTCGGCCGCCCGGTCGTGCCCGACGTGTAGAGCTGGATGACGTCGTCATCGCCCAGCGGCGTCCGGTCGGGCGCCTGGTTCGGCTTCGAATTCCGCCAGCTCGGATAATAGTCCCAGTCCTCGCGGTCGCCGTCGAGCGTGATCACGCGTTCGAGGGCCGGCAGCTGGTCGCGGATCTGGTCGATGATGGCGTAGAATTCCTTGCCGACGAACAGGACCCGTGCCGCCGAATCCGACAGGATGAACTGGACTTCCGGTGCAGCGAGACGGGTATTCACCCCGGTCATCGCGGCCCGGGCCTTGGTGCAGCCGTAGAGTATCTCGTAATAGGCGCTGGTGTTCTTGGCGAGATAGGCCACGCGCTCGCCTGGTTGTACGCCGAGTGCGATCAGCCCGTTGGCGACCTGGTTGGCGCGGACGTCGAGTTCGGCATAGCTGGTTGTCGTGCCTTCGAACCAGAATGCAGTGGCGTCAGGCCGTCGCTCGGCCTGCACGCGCGGTATGTCGGCAATGAACGGCATGGCGTCGACGTCAATCATGGTATCCTCCGGTCGTCTTGTTGCCTTGAACTTACGGTATTCTCAGCAAGAGTCAGCTGTCTAATCGCCTCCGCCCGCGGTCTGGCCTCCGGTCCGAGGGCACAGTCGGCCCGGTTCCGTGCGGCTTTCGCGCTGCCTGCTGGCAGGGCGGACGGGCTTGCAGGCAGGGCGTCTTTCCGGCACCAGAGGCATATGACAGTTCAAACACACCAACCCGACGATACCCTGACCCAAACCATGCTGGACATGGGAACGCGCGCGCGCGCCGCATCGCGTGCCCTCGGCCGCCTCAGCGCGGACGACCGGACACGCGGCCTGAAGGCAATCGCCGCTGCGATCCGTGCCGCCGCGCCGGCCATTCTCGACGCGAACAGGCAGGACATGGAAGCCGCCCGCAAGAAGGGCCTTGATGCGGCCATGCTCGACCGGCTCGCCCTGGACGAAAAGCGGGTCGACGGCATCGTTTCCGGCGTCGAGGCAATTGCCGCGCTGCCTGACCCGATCGGTCGCGAACTCGCCCGCTGGCAACAGCCCAACGGCCTCGATTTCGCCCGGGTGGCAGTGCCGCTCGGCGTGATCGGCATCATCTATGAAAGCCGCCCGAACGTGACCGCTGATGCCGGCACGCTTTGCCTGCGCTCCGGCAATGCCGCGATCCTGCGCTGCGGATCGGAAAGCACCCGCTCGTCGCACGCCCTTGTCGATGCCATGCGCGCGGCGCTCAAGGCCGAAGGCCTGCCGGAGGATGCGATCCAGCTCGTCGGCACGACCGACCGCGAAGCTGTCGGCCAGATGCTGTCGGGCCTGGATGGCCAGGTCGACGTCATTGTGCCGCGCGGCGGGCGCAGCCTTGTCGAGCGGGTTCAGAAGGATGCCCGCGTGCCGGTCATCGGCCACCTCGAAGGCCTCTGCCACACCTATGTCGACGCCGCAGCAGACCCGCAAAAGGCGATCGACATCGTCGTCAATGCCAAGCTGCGCCGCACCGGTGTGTGCGGCTCGCTGGAGACGCTGCTGGTTGATGCCGCCGTCGCCGACACACTGCTGCCAAGGATCGCTGCTGCCCTGACGGCGGCCGGCTGCGAACTGCGCGGTGACGCCCGCGCGCGCGCCATCGTGCCCGCCATGAAGACGGCGACCGAGGAAGACTGGGCCACCGAATACCTCGCGCCGATCCTGGCGGTTGCCGTGGTCGATGGCCTGGATGGTGCCCTCGCCCATATCGAGCGCTGGTCGTCGGGGCATACCGACGCCATCATCACCGAGGACCAGGCCGTCGCCGACCGCTTCCTTGCCAGCGTCGACAGCGCCATCGTCCTGCACAATGCCTCGACGCAATTCGCCGACGGCGGCGAATTCGGCTTCGGCGCCGAGATCGGCATCGCCACCGGACGCATCCACGCACGCGGACCTGTCGGGGCTGACCAGCTCACGATCTACAAGTACGTCGTCCGGGGAACGGGGCAGACACGTCCTTGAGAAGAGTCAGGCTTCCCGGACCAACGGCAGGCCTGCGCATCGGTCTGTTCGGCGGAAGCTTCCATCCCGCTCATTCCGGGCACCTGCTGGTGGCCGAGACCGCAATGCGGCGGCTCCAGCTCGATTGGGTCTGGTGGGTCGTTGCGCGCGGGAATCCGTTGAAGACATCGCACGGTGATTTTTCAGCGCGCCTAGCGTCCGCCCGCGCCGTTGCCCGCAATCCGCGCATGATCGTCACAGACATCGAGGCGCGGCTCGGGCTTACCTACACGCACGACACGCTGTCGGCGATTGTCGGTCAGGCGCCCGGCGCGCATTTTGTCTGGCTCATGGGCGCAGACAACATGGTCGGGTTCCATCACTGGGAAGACTGGCGGGGCATCGCCGGCACGTTGCCGATTGCCGTGGTCGCCCGGCCGGGCGTCGGGCCGGGAGCGCGCAATTCGCCGTTCGCGCGGCGCTATGCGAAGTATCGCATCCCGGCGAGTGCGGCCCGCACGCTTGCCACCACGCCGCCCCCTGCCTGGACCTACCTCACGGCCCCCCTCGACCCCACCTCATCCACGGCCCTACGGAATGGTGACACATGAGCATTTCGGCTGAAGAACTCGAACGGCACAAGCGCCACATTCTCCTGAAGGAGATCGGTGGGCCCGGTGTCCAGAAGCTGCGCAATGCGTCTGTCTCCATCATTGGCGCCGGCGCGCTGGGCGGACCCTGCGCCCTGTTCCTGGCGGCTGCGGGTGTCGGCCAGATCGAGATATGGGATGACGATCGGGTCGACCGGTCAAACCTCCAGCGGCAGGTCCAGTTCAGCGACGCCGACATTGGCGCCAAGAAGGCCGAGATCCTCGCCGCCCGGCTCCTGGCGCTGGACCCGCGCCTGAACGTGTCCGCGGTGACCCGCAGGTTTACCGAAAGCGACGCGCCAGCGGGCCGGGTGCTGATTGACGCCTCCGACAATTTCCCCACGCGCTACGCGCTGAATGCGCTGGCGCACGCCAGCCACCGGCCCATGGTGCACGGCGCTGCGGCCGGCTGGACCGGACAGGTGAGCGTGTTCGCTTCCGGCGTTCAGGCGGGCGCACCGTGCTATCGGTGCTGGGTTCCCGAAACGCCGCCCGACGCCGAAGCCTGCGATGAAGTCGGCGTTGTGGGTGCACTGACGGGCATGACCGGATCGGCGATGGCGCTGGAGACAGTCAAGCTCCTGACCGGCGCCGGGACGCCCTTGATCGGGCGGATCATGCTGACGGATGGCCTCGCATCCACGTGCCGCACCCTAGCGTTGCGAAGAGATGCAACCTGTAGAGTTTGCGGCGAATCCGGCAATAATTGACAGGTCCGGTGGACTCACATGCTTAGTTGCCGCCAGATAAGCGATGAATCCTTGGGAGGACCTGATCGATGTTCCGCAGCCTTGTCGCAATAGTCGTAACACTGACCATTGTTCTCGGGGCCGGTTGGTTCGCCATGCGCCGTGCCGACATTCCTTACGACCGTCTTGAATCCCTGTATGCCGGGTCAGACAGCGAGTTCATGCCGCTCGGCGACGATGTCCGGATCCATTACCGGGATGTCGGCCCGCGTGACGGAAAGGTGCTCGTCCTGGTCCACGGCTTTTCCGCATCGCTGCACACGTGGGAACCCTGGATCAAGCACCTCGCCCGCGACTACCGCGTGGTGGCCCTCGACCTTCCAGGGCATGGCCTCAGCCGTTGCTTTGCTGACGAACCGGCCGGCATCGGACAGTTTGTCGATGTCATCGACCGGGTGACGGGCCAGCTTGGCATTGAGCATTTCACCCTGGCTGGCAGCTCGATGGGTGGGCACACGGCCTGGAACTATGCGCTTGCGCATCCGGAAAAGCTGGACGGCCTGGTTCTGGTTGATGCATCGGGCTGGCCATCGACCGAGGACGAGGCCAAGTCGTCGCCGATCGTGTTCAAGCTGCTCGCCAATCCGGTCGCGCGCAACGTGATGAAAGACCTCGACATGTCCGGCCTAATCAGGTCCGGCCTCGAAGACAGCTTTTCGGACACGACGCGCGTGACGGATGCCATGGTGGAACGCTACGCCGCGCTCGGTCGGGCGCCCTGCCACCGCGAGGCGATCCTGGGCCTGATGACCAGGCGCGGCGACAGGCGCGATGCAAGTGATGCTGTGCTGGCCCCGATCACCACGCCGACACTGATCCTGCAGGGCGCAGAGGACAATCTTGTGCCGGCTGCGCATGGCGAGAAGTTCCATGCCGCGATCGCGGGCTCGACGTTCAAACTGTATGCCAATGTCGGCCACCTGCCGCAGGAAGAAGTGCCTGCCGAGTCGCTTGCCGACCTGCGCGCCTTCCTGTCAGGAACGGTCTATCCAGCGCCTGCAGCAGACCTGTCTGCTGCAGATGCAATGGCCGGGAACTAGGCGCTCCCGGCGATCAGGATACGCGTTCGACCATCATTTTCTTGATCTTGGCGATGGCCTTGGCCGGGTTCAGGCCTTTCGGACAGACCTGCGCGCAGTTCATGATCGTGTGGCAGCGATACAGCTTGAACGGGTCTTCAAGGTCGTCAAGACGCTCGCCGGTCGCTTCGTCGCGGCTGTCGATCAGCCAGCGATAGGCCTGCAGCAGCGCGGCGGGGCCGAGATACTTGTCGCCGTTCCACCAGTAGGACGGGCATGACGTCGAGCAGCAGGCGCACAGGATGCACTCGTAGAGGCCGTTGAGTTCGTTGCGGTCTTCTTCCGACTGCTTGCGTTCCTTCTCCGGGTTCGGCGTGACGGTCTTCAGGAAGGGCTGCACATAGGCGTGCTGCGCGTAGAAATTCGTCAGGTCGGGGATCAGGTCCTTGACCACCGGAAGGTGGGGCAGGGGGGCAATCGAGATCACGCCGCCCGGCAGTTCGTCGAAACCCTTGGTGCAGGCGATGGTGTTGTTACCGGCAATGTTCATCGAGCACGAGCCGCACACGCCTTCCCGGCAGGACCGGCGGAACGCCAGTGTCGGGTCGATATTGTTCTTGATGTACAACAGGACGTCCAGGATCATGGTCCCGGCCTTGTCCAGGTCGACCCAGTACAGGTCCCAGCGCGGGTTGCCGTTCTCTTCCGGGCTGAAGCGATAGATGCGGAACTGGCGCAGGTTGGTGGCGCCCTGCGGCTTCGGCCACGTCTTGCCCTTGCCGACCCTGGAGTTCTTTGGAAGCGTCAGTTGGACCATATCAAAACTCCTAGTAAATCCGTGCCTTGGGCTCGATGTACGCAATGTCGTTCGACATCGTGTAATCGTGCACGCCGCGATAATCGATCGTCACCTTGCCGGTGTCGGAGACCCAGGCGAGCGTGTGCTTCATCCACTTCTCGTCATTGCGGTCGGCGAAGTCTTCGCGGGCGTGTGCGCCGCGGCTCTCTTCGCGATTGGCAGCCGAATTCACGGTCACCGCCGCCTGTGCGATCAGGTTGTCGAATTCCAGCGCTTCCAGAAGGTCCGTGTTCCAGACCAGTCCGCGATCCTTGACGTCCAGCCCGGGCAGTTTCTTGTAGACCGCATCGATCGCCTCGATACCGTTCCTGAGGACGGGGCCGGTGCGGAACACGGCACAATCGGCCTGCATCGCTTTCTGCATTTCCAGGCGCAGCTTGGCGACCGGCTGGTCGCCCGTCGCATTCCGGATCCGGTCGAAGCGCGCGATGTGGGCGTCAGTGGCGCTAGCGGGCAGCTCCGGCTGGGTCGCGCCGGCTTCCGTGGTTGCACCGCAGCGCAGCCCGGCCGCGCGGCCGAACACGACAAGGTCGATCAGCGAATTGGAACCGAGGCGGTTGGCGCCATGCACCGACACGCAGGCCGCTTCGCCGACAGCCATCAGGCCCGGCACGACCGAATCGGCGTCGTCGCCTTTCTTGGTCAGCACTTCGCCATGATAGTTCGTCGGGATGCCGCCCATATTGTAGTGCACGGTCGGCAGGACCGGGATCGGTTCCTTGGTGACGTCGACACCGGCAAAGATCTTCGCGGTTTCCGAAATGCCGGGCAGGCGTTCGGCGAGGACCGAGGCGCCAAGGTGTTCGAGGTGCAGGTGCAGGTGGTCCTTTTCCGGGCCAACCCCGCGGCCTTCGCGGATTTCCACCGTCATGGCGCGGCTGACGACATCACGCGAGGCGAGGTCTTTCGCGGAGGGCGCATAGCGCTCCATGAAGCGTTCGCCCTCGGAATTGGTCAGGTAGCCGCCTTCGCCGCGTGACCCTTCGGTGATCAGGCAGCCCGATCCGTAAATGCCGGTCGGGTGGAATTGCACGAATTCCATGTCCTGCAGCGGCAGGCCGGCGCGCAGCACCATGGCATTGCCGTCGCCGGTACAGGTGTGGGCCGACGTGCAGGAGAAGAAGGCGCGGCCATAGCCGCCGGTCGCCATGATCGTTTTCTGCGCGCGGAACCGGTGCAGCGTGCCGTCGTCCAGTTTCCAGGCGGTCACGCCCCGGCAGACGCCATCGTCGTCCATGATCAGGTCGAGGGCGATATATTCAATGAAGAACTCGGTCTCTTCGCGCACGCACTGGCCGTATAGCGTGTGAAGCATGGCGTGGCCGGTACGGTCGGCGGCGGCGCAGGTGCGCTGGACAGGGCCTTCGCCGAAATCGCGCGTCATGCCGCCAAAGGCGCGCTGGTAGATCTTGCCTTCATCGGTCCGCGAGAACGGCATGCCCCAGTGCTCAAGCTCGTACACTGCGGCCGGTGCCTCGCGGCAGAGATACTCGATGGCATCCTGGTCGCCCAGCCAGTCGGATCCCTTGACGGTGTCGTACATGTGCCAGCGCCAGTTGTCCTCACCCATGTTGCCGAGCGAGGCGGCGATGCCGCCCTGTGCAGCAACCGTGTGCGAGCGGGTCGGGAAGACCTTGGTGATGCAGGCGGTCTTGAGACCGGCCTGGGCGGCGCCCAGCGCAGCGCGCAGGCCCGAGCCGCCGGCGCCGACGACAACGACGTCGTAAGTGTGATCAATGAATGTATAGTCGGTCATGTTCGTTTCTCCCGCGGCGGCCATCAGGCGCCCGCGCCAATCCACAGTTTCAGGACAGATAGCGCGACCGTCACGAACAGCGCGATTGCGGCGAAACTGTTCAGGATCAGCAAGGCCGTGCGTGTGCTCGTCTTCGCGATATAGTCCTCGATGATGATCTGCATGCCGATACGCATGTGATAGAATGTGGCGCCCGCAGTCAGGATCAGCAGGATGGCGTTCCACGGCTTGCCGGCCCATTCGGCCGCCGATTCATAGCCGGCGTTCGTCGCGCTGATCACCGAAAAGATGAACCAGGGCACCAGGAAGACAAGCGCGATTGCCGTGACGCGCTGGCGGATATGGTCGTGCGTGCCAGCTCTGGCAGACCCGAGCCCGCGCGCGGCCTTTGCCGGTGTGATGAATTCGTTATTGGCCATGGTTGGACCCCTTACAACCAGAGAATGGTGGCCCAGATGGCCACTGCGCCCAGGACGGCAAATACATAGAGAAAAACGGATACGGCGCTGGCGGTCTTGGGTTCAAAACCGATATGCGGACCGTCCCAGAGCAGGAAGCGGATGCCGGTGGCGAAGTGGAACAGGGCGGCGATTGTCCAGACGAACAGGACCACCTGTCCCGGAATGGACGTGAAGGCGGGTTCCAGCAGGGCATAGGTTTCAGGACCGCTGGCCAGGGCGATCAGCCAGGCCCCGATCAGGAACGTGCCGAAGTACAGGCCCATGCCGGTAATGCGGTGCGTGATCGAGGCAAACATCGTGGCGTGGTAGCGCCAGATTTGCAGATGGGGCGACAGGGGGCGTGAATTGGCCCGGTTGGTGCCTGACATGAAAGGTTACCTCACCTGTAATGAAATGCTTGGCTTCGCGTTCTAGGCACCTCTATGATCCTGTCAACGTGAACGGCAATAGGAGCGACAATATGAAACCGCTGATTTTCGGTCTCAGCCTGTTGATATGTCCCCTGCTGGCCACTGCAGACCCGGCACCGGACCCGATGGATGCGATCGTCGTCGCGTACGAAGCCTATGTGCGATCGGTCAATCCCGAGGAAGCGGCGCGCGAGGACGGAACCGAGGCGCGCCAGTGGCGCGATGTCCGCCCGGACGTGCTGGCCGCGCATGCCACCGTGGCGCAGGACCTGCTGGCGCGCATTGACGCGGCCGAGACATCCCGCACCGTCGACAAGGCGATCCTGAAGCGCCTGCTGCGTGGCGACCTCGACGACGTGAAGTACGATTCTGCGCGCATTCCGTTCACAGGTGACTGGGGCTTCCAGGCCGAACCGGTCTTTGCTGCGATGGAAACGAAACTGACAACACAGGCCGAGGCCGAGGCCTGGATCGCTCGCCTGAACGACGTTCCCCGCTATTTCACCGAGAATATCGAAAACATGCGGCGCGGTGTTGCCACCGGCTGGACGGCCCATGTCGATCCGCTGACGACGATGTCGGACCAGATTCGCGAACAGCTTGTCTCCGATCCGGCTGACAGCGACTTCTACAAGCCGTTCCTCACCCTGCCGGAAGACATGGCGCCGGACGTGGCCGACCGCCTGCGCGCGGAAGGGCTGGCCGCCGTGTCACATGCCCTGCTGGCCTATGCCGACACGCTGCGCTTCCTGGAAACGGAATATGCGCCGCATGCTCGGGCGGGCGCCGGAATCGCAGACCTGCCGGGTGGCCGTGAGGCCTACGCTGCCTATGTCGAGCACCATACTGCGGGCGCTGGCTATACACCGGTCGAGATCCACGAACTGGGCGAACGCGAAGTCGCGCGCATCCGGGCCGAGATGGAAGCAATCATCGACGAGATCGGTTTCGAGGGCAGTTTTGCCGACTTCCTGGTGTTCCTGCGGACGGATCCGCAATTCTATGCCACCTCCGCCGAAGACCTGATGGCCAGGGCCAAGGCGGTTGCCGCGCGCATGGACGCGATCCTGCCGGTCTATTTCGGCCACCTGCCCAAGCTGGCCTATGATGTCGAGCCGGTGCCGCTGGCGATCGCGCCGGGCTATACGACGGGGCGCTATGTCGAGGGCGACCCGGCCGAGGGGCGCCACGGCATCTACTGGGTCAATACCTACGCACTGGAGCAACGCCCACTCTACGAACTTCCTGCCCTGACTGCGCATGAAGCCGTGCCGGGCCATCACCTGCAGATCGCCCTCAGCCAGGAAATGAGCGACCAGCCGAAATTCCGGCAGGACTATTATGCGACTGCATTCGGGGAAGGCTGGGGCCTCTATGCCGAGCACCTCGCTGGCGAGGCCGGCCTGTACGAAACGCCCTATGAGCGCTTCGGCGGCCTTTCAATGGAGATGTGGCGGGCCTGCCGGCTTGTCGCCGACACGGGCCTGCACTGGTATGGCTGGACGCGGGACGAGGCCGAGACCTGTTTCAAGGACAATACCGCGCTCGCCCAGCTGAATATCGACAATGAGGTGACCCGCTATATCGGCTGGCCGGGGCAGGCGGTCGCCTACAAGGTGGGCGAGCTGAAAATCCGGGAACTCCGGGCAGAGGCGGAAGCCGCGCTGGGCGCGCAGTTCGATATCCGCGCGTTCCATGATGCGGTCCTCGAAGAGGGGGCCGTGCCGCTCGACGTCCTCGACAGCCACATCAAGAGCTGGGTGGCCGGGCAGCTGCCGGAGGCGCCAGCGGCGCCATGAAGCTGACCATCGTCGAGACGGGCCTCGTTCCGGAGCCTATCCGGGCATCATTCGTGGACTATCCGGGCATGTTCCGTGCACTTCTTCGTGCATCGGATCCGCAGCTGGAATTCGACACCGTGTCCGTGATCAAGGGCGAATCCCTGCCGGATCCGGCCTCGCTGGACGCTGTCCTGATCACTGGATCGCCTGCAGGCGTTTACGATGACGCCCCCTGGATTGCGCCGCTGATGGACTTCGCCCGCGCGGCTGCGGCGACAGGCACGCCGCAGGTCGGCATCTGTTTCGGGCACCAGCTGCTCGCTGCGGCGCTCGGTGGCAAGGTGATCAAGTCCCCCAAAGGCTGGGGAGTCGGCCGCCACACCTATGACGTGCTGGCCTGCCCGGATTTTGCCGCCAGAAAGTGCCCGGATTCGATCGCGATCGCCGTCAGCCATCAGGACCAGGTCGTGGAGTTGCCGCCTGGCGCCGACGTCATCGCGCGATCGGATTTCACGCCCTATGCCGGCCTTTACTATGCCAAGGGCCCCGCCATCAGTTTCCAGTGCCACCCTGAGTTCGATGACAGCTATTCTGCTGCGCTCTATACGGCGCGGGCCGACCGTCTCGGGCCTGCTGCGGCTGACGCGGTCGCCTCGCTGGCACGCCCCGGCGACAATGCGCTCGTAGGCGCGTGGATCGCGGACTTCCTGAAACGCCATGTGCGCTGAGCGATCCGGCGGTTAACATATCGCCTGTGGCGCGAAGCCTGCATTCGGTTGCCAGACACGCCAGACTTGTGTTGAACACCTGATGAAACCCGGAGATTGCCCACCATGATGCCGAAACCCCTCGCCCATATTCCCGCCAATACGCTGGAATTCGAGATCTTTCCGATGGTGAAACCCACGGGGTTTCGCGAGTATGATGCGCGCTGGTGGTTCAATGGCATTGGCCATGAGAAGCCGCCTGAACTGAACTTTACCGGTGTGCAGGCGCTGGGCCTGGGCATGGCGACCCTTTTCCACGAGATGGGCGTCACGCCAAAGGTCGTGACCGGCCATGATTTCCGGTCGATCAGCCAGCCAATCAAGAATGCCCTGATCCTGGGCATGGTCCAGGGCGGTTGCGAAGTGCTCGATGTCGGCCTCGCCCTGTCGCCTATGGTCTACTGGAGCCAGTTCGAACTGGATGCAGCCTGCTGCGCAATGGTCACCGCCAGCCATAACGAGAATGGCTGGACCGGCGTCAAGATGGGGGCGGACCGGCCGCTGACCTTTGGCCCGGTCGAGATGGGCCGCCTGAAGGAAATCGTCATGGGCGGCGACTTCCAGCCGCGCGCCGGCGGGGCCCATTACAGGGTGGATGGCATGCGCGAGAAGTACATCGCGTCTGTTGCCGACGGCGTGAAGCTGTCGCGTCCGATCAAGGTGATCGCGGCCTGCGGCAACGGGACGGCAGGGGCGTTTGCTCCCGATGCCCTGCGGGCCATGGGCGCCGAGGTCATCGAGATGGATTGCAACCTCGACAACACGTTCCCGAAGTACAATCCGAACCCCGAAGATGCCGAAATGCTGCACGAAATGTCAAAAGCCGTAAAAGACCTCGGCGCCGATGTGGTGCTTGGATTCGATGGCGACGGTGACCGTTGCGGTGTGGTCGACAATACCGGTGAGGAAATCTATGCCGACAAGATCGGCCTGATGTTGGCGCGCGACCTGTCGAAGAATTTCAAGGATGCGACGTTCGTTGTCGATGTGAAGTCGACCGGCCTCTACAAGACTGACCCCATCCTCAAGGAAAACGGCGCGACCGTCGATTATTACAAGACCGGCCATTCCTACATCAAGCGCCGCACCAACGAGCTGGGCGCCCTCGCGGGGTTCGAGAAGTCCGGCCACTTCTTCTTCCGCCCGCCAATCGGGCTGGGCTATGACTGCGCGCTGACCGCCGCCAAGGCGATCCTCGAAATGCTCGATCGCAACCCCGGAAAGACGATGGCCGACCTGCGCGACGAACTGGGAGTGGCCTATACGTCTCTCACCATGTCGCCGCATTGCGGTGACGAGGTGAAGTATGGCGTGATCGACCGGATGGTTGCCGAATACGAAACCCTCAACGGCACAATGATTCTCGGCCGCAAGGTGGTTGACGTGAACACCGTCAATGGTGCGCGCGTGACGCTGGAGGATGGTAGCTGGGTGCTCGTGCGCGCATCTTCGAACAAGCCGGAACTGGTTGTCGTGGTGGAATCCATGGCCAGCGAAGAGGACATGCGCGATCTCTTCCACAAGGAAGTCAAACCCCGGCTGGGCAAGCATGCCGAGGTTGGGGCGTACAATCAGGAGATCTGAGGCCGATGGCACTCAATCCTAACTATTCTGCCGTGTCGGGCCGCCAGCACGTCACAGGTAACTGGGCCCTGACCCTGCCGGGCGAATTCAACCGGCGCGAAGAACAGGCCGGCCTCTGCTTCTGGCGCCCCGGCCTGACGGTCTGGCTGACCGCCTATGGCGTCGAGGACGGCATGTCGATCGACGACCGGATGGCCCGCGACAAGGCAAATGCGTCACCCGAGGCGAGCGAAATCAGCGAATCAGTTGGCGGCGGCGTCGCCCGGCTCAGCTACCGCTTGTCGGAGACGCGTGGTGACGGCGCCCGCGTCCAGGGGCTCTACGCGTTCGCGCACGGCGCCGAAGGGCAGGTCATGGTCGCGGCGTATTTCGATGACGAGACCGATCTGGATGCGGCACGCCAGATCGGCGCATCGCTCGAATATCTCGGCGCCTAGGACGCGCATGACCGCGGGCCCTTGACCTCGCGGTTCAAAAATCGCACCCCTCGCCTGCACTTTTACCGGACAGTTTATCGAGGGTTTTCCATGCGTGTTACGATGATTGGCACGGGTTATGTCGGGCTTGTTTCAGGCGCCTGTTTCGCGGACTTCGGCCATGTCGTGACCTGCGTTGACAAGGATGTTTCGAAGATCGACCGCCTGAAGAACGGCGTCATGCCGATCTACGAACCGGGCCTCGATGCGCTCGTTGCGAGCAATGTCGAGGAAGAGCGGCTGTTCTTCACGACGGATGCATCCGAGGCCATCGCCGACGCCGACGCCGTCTTCATCGCCGTCGGCACACCGTCGCGGCGCGGCGACGGGCACGCGGACCTGTCCTACGTTTATGCGGCAGCCGAGGAAATAGCCGGCCTGATGGACGGCTTTACGGTTGTCGTGACGAAGTCCACCGTGCCGGTTGGCACGGGCGACGAGGTCGAGCAGATCATGCGCAAGGTCCGTCCGGACGGTGACTTTGCGGTCGTCTCCAACCCGGAATTCCTGCGCGAAGGCGCCGCCATCAAGGATTTCAAGATTCCCGACCGCGTCGTCGTCGGGACAGAAGACGAGCGGGCGCAGCAGGTGATGCGCGAATTGTACCGGCCACTCTTCCTCAACGAGACGCCCATCCTGTTCACCGACCGACGCACGTCGGAACTGATCAAGTATGCCGCCAACGCCTTCCTGGCGGTAAAGATCACCTTCATCAACGAGATGGCGGACCTGTGTGAAAAGGTCGGCGCGAATGTCCAGGAAGTTTCCCGTGGGATCGGCCTCGACAACCGGATCGGCCGGAAATTCCTGAATGCCGGTCCCGGATATGGCGGCAGCTGTTTCCCCAAGGATACGCTTGCCCTGACGAAGACGGCAAATGATGCCGGCGCGCCGGTCAGGATTGTCGATACCGTCGTCCAGGTGAATGCGGACCGCAAGCGGGCCATGGCCGAAAAGGTGATCCGCGCCATGGGCGGTGATGTCCAGGGCAAGACAATCGGTGTTCTCGGCCTCGCATTCAAGCAGAACACGGACGACATGCGCGACGCTCCGAGCCTCGACATCCTGCCGGCGCTGATGGCCGCAGGGGCGAAGATCCGGGCGTTCGACCCCGAAGCGATGACTGAAGCAAGCCATCTTCTGGAGGGAGTGGAATTTGCTTCCAACCCGTACGCCGCGATCGAAGGTGCCGACGCGATGGTCATCATCACCGAATGGGACCAGTTCCGCGCGCTCGATTTTGATCGGGTCAAAACTGCATTGAAATCCAATATCGTGGTAGACCTGCGCAATATCTACTCGCCTGAAGACATGGCGGCCCTCGGGTTTGCCTACACGTCCATCGGCCGACCATAGTTTCCTCAAGCCCCATCACACTGGATCCATCGCAATGAAATTCTTTGTCGACACTGCAGACACCAAGGACATCGCAGAACTCGCCGAGACCGGCCTGATTGACGGGGTGACCACCAATCCGTCGCTGATCGCCAAGTCCGGCCGCCCCTTTGCGGAGGTGATCAAGGAAATTTGCGGCCTGGTCCCCGGCCCGGTCAGCGCGGAAGTTGTCGCGATCGATACCGAGGGCATGGTCAGCGAAGGCCGCAAGCTGGCCAGGATCGCGGAAAATGTTGCCGTCAAACTGCCGCTGACCTGGGACGGCCTCAAGGCGTGCCGGACGCTGTCGGACGAAGGCACGGCGGTCAACGTGACGCTCTGCTTCTCGGCCAACCAGGCGCTGCTCGCCGCCAAGGCCGGTGCGGCATTCATCTCTCCCTTCATCGGGCGTCTCGACGACATCAATGTCGACGGCATGGAGCTGATCAGCGACATCCGGCAGATCTACGACAATTACCTGTTCGACACCGAAATCCTCGCCGCATCGATCCGGACACCAAACCACGTGAAATTGTGCGCGCTCGCCGGCGCGGATGTCGCAACGATGCCGCCTTCGGTGATCAAGGCGCTCGCCAATCATCCCTTGACCGACAAGGGCCTCGAGGCCTTCCTTGCCGACGCGAAGAAAGCCGGGATCAAGGTCTGAGGCGCGACATGGCAGAGGTCGAGGGTCCCCGGGGACGGGTCCTGATCATCGCCGGATCGGATTCCGGCGGCGGCGCAGGAATCCAGGCTGATATCAAGACGGTCACCATGCTGGGCGGCTATGCCATGACGGCGGTGACAGCAATCACGGTGCAGGACACGACGGGCGTTCACGCCGTCTGGCCGGTCCCCATCGAGACCGTCACCGGACAGATGCAGGTGACCCTGGCGGACATTGGCGCCGACATCATCAAGACAGGGATGCTGGGATCCGCCGCGCTGGTCGAGGCGATCGCGGAATGCCTCGCCATGCAGGCGCCGGGCGTGCCGCGCGTGATCGATCCCGTCATGGTTGCGACGTCAGGGGACCGGTTGGTCGATGGCAGGGCGGTTGACGCCATCCGTTCGGAACTGGTGCCCAGCGCGCGGCTCGTCACGCCGAACGCGCCGGAAGCCGAAGTCCTGACTGGCAAGGCTGTTGAAACCGTGGATGGCCAGCGCCGCGCGGCAGAGCGGCTGCTGGAACTCGGAGCGCATGGCGCACTGGTCAAGGGCGGGCATGTCGGCGGGGACCTGATCACCGACGTGCTGCAGACGACGACCGGCGAGTGGATATTCGAAAGCCCCCGCATCAGGACACAATCGACGCACGGCACGGGCTGCACCCTGGCCTCCGCGATTGCCGCACACCTCGCCCAGGGCGCCAGCGTACCGGATGCCGTGGAGCAGGCGCGCGCCTATATCATGGGGGCGATCCGGTCGGCAAAGGGGTTCGGCCACGGCCACGGCCCCCTGAACCATGGCTGGTGTCTCGACCGGGATTGACCGGCTTTAGCCGCTCTGATGGACGGCTCAGGAAAGATCGTTTCAATGGGTGCGCCCGTTGTGCTTTATCCCGGGTCCGGAGGTTTCACCATGACCCGATCCCTGACCCTGTACCAGGTCGATGCGTTTGCAGAGCGAGCCTTTCAAGGAAACCAGGCCTGCATCATCCCGCTGGAGGCCTTCCTGCCCGATGACGTCATGCTGGCCATTGCGGCCGAGAACAATGTTGCCGAGACGGCCTACATTGTCCGGACGGGCGACAGCCGTTGGAACCTGCGCTGGTTTACCCCGGCCGTGGAAGTGCCTCTATGCGGACATGCCACGCTCGCGGCGGCGCATGTCCTTTTCGCGCATGAAGGGTTTACAGGCGACGCAATCGCTTTCGACACGGTGAAATCCGGCTGCCTGACCGTGCAACGGCGGGATGACGGACGGCTGGCCATGGATTTCCCGTCGGCACCAGTCAGCGAAATCGAGGTCAGCGACGAGGTGGCCGCCGCATTGGGCGCGCGTCCCGTTCAGGCCTGGGGCGGCATCTTCTACGCGGCGCGGTTCGAAACCCCAGCTGACGTCCAGGCGCTGGCACCCGACCTCAAGGCGTTGAAATTGCTGGGCGCGCCCGGCGAGGGCTGGGACAGGGGCAATTTCGGGTGTTTTGCGGCCGGCGGCGAGGGGGTCGACGTGACCAGCCGGTTCTTTGCGCCCGGCAGCGGGATCGATGAAGACCCGGCCACAGGAAGCTGGCACACGATGCTGGCCCGGATCATGTCGGAACGCTATGGCCTCGATGCCATCACATGCTTGCAGGCCTATCCCGGTCGCGGAGGGCGCATCGACGCGGCGTTGCGCGGCGACCGCGTCAGCCTGATCGGGCGGGCCGTGACAACCGTGGAAGGCCGGTTCTACCTGTAACCGGCCGCGCCGGGTGGTACCTCTGGCCGGACTCGAACCGGCACTCTGTCACCAGAAACGGATTTTGAATCCGTCGCGTCTACCAGTTCCGCCACAGAGGCCCCTGTTCAGGGAAGGCCTCTCCTGCCGCATCGCTGCCTGTGCTGTCAATCATCTCGACGCGGGCAGCAAAGATCGCTAACACCGCGCGCATGCCTGCTGCGCCTCCCGCTCCTGAACGCACCCTGTTGCAAAGCCTCGAATCCATGGCCGAACGGGCACCGGAAGAGGGGCTGTCGCTGCGCGCGATTCTCGACCAGCTGGACGAGAGCGCCTTTGGCGCAGGCCTGTTCTTTCTGGCGCTGCCCTGCTGCATCCCGTTTCTCTACGGTGTGCCGCAAATCGTTTCACTGCCGATGATGGCGCTTGCCGGCCAGATGGCAGCCGGGCGCGAATTGCCCTGGATGCCGGAAAAGTTCGGCCAGCGGAAAATCGACCGGAACGGGCTGACCCAGATGGCGAAAGGCGGGCGCAAGTGGCTCGGCTGGATCGAGACGTTCACCAAGCCACGCCTGACCGGCATCACGGGCAAGAAATCCGAGCGTGTGGTCGGGCTGTTCCTGTGCGTTTTCAGTGCATCGATCCTGGTGCCTCTCCCGATGACAAATACCGTCCCGGGCTTTGGCGTGGCGCTGGCGAGTTTCGGCCTCATCAACAAGGACGGCATTCTGGTGATCCTCGGAATCCTGGTCGGGCTTGCGTGGATATTCGGGCTCGTCGTGCTCGGGCCGGTCGCATTGCTGGCACTGATCGGTGCGTTGAAGGACTGGCTCGTGGGATTCACGACATCGTGACGCTGCGCCGCATTGTAGCCGGAGGGCCGGGCGGTGTTAGTGGCGTGATGTCAAAGTTGAAATTGCTTCTGAAAGACTGGGCCTGGCCCGTGGTTGCTCTGGTCGTGTCTGCTGCCATGCTGGCGGCAGCCCATGCCTTTGAAAGATTTGGCCACCTGCCGCCCTGCCCGCTCTGCCTGCGGCAAAGGGATGTGTACTGGGCCCTGATCGCCATGATCCTGTCGGGCCTTGCCATATGGCGGCTGGTGCCGAAGCGGCGGTTTTTGGTGGCGTTGAATGTGCTGATCGGGCTCGCGTTCGGGGTCGGGGTCGTGGTGGCAGTGTATCATTCGGGTGTGGAATGGAAGATCTTTCCCCCACCGGCCGGGTGCGCCGCAGCGGTCGCGGTCAATCCGCTCGAGATCAAGGACCTCAACCAGGCATTCCACGTTGCCGATTGTACCGCAGCGCCCTTCTACATCCTCGGCCTCTCGATGGCCGGATGGAACGGCGTGGTCTCCCTGGTCCTCGCCGGCCTGAGCTTTTTCGCAGCAGCGGCTACAGTCCAGCGCTAGAGACCAAGCACCTTTCGGGCGATGATGGTGCGCTGGATTTCATTCGTGCCGCCATAGATCGACTGGGCGCGCCCGGCGAAATAGGCTGACACATCGCGCGCCGCATAGGCCGGAAAGCCGGGCGTGCCGGGACCGGGTTGGGCAAAGGCCGCTGCCGTGTCGAGGAAAAGCTCGGTGATTTCCTGATGAGTCTCGGTTGCGAGAATCTTGATCGTCGAGGCTGCGTCGCCCGGAGAATTGCCCGAAGAAAGCCCGGACAATACACGAAAGACCGTCATCTCGAGCCCGTCGACGGCCATTTCCGCCTCGGTCAGCTTGCGGGCAAACCCCGGATCGTCGATCAGGCGATGATTGCCGCCGTCGGGCAGGGCAGTGGCCAGTTCGCGGACATGGCGGAGCATGGCGCGCTTGCCGCCGATCCGGGCGTAGGACGTCCGCTCGAACCCGAGCAGGTATTGGGAATAGGTCCAGCCCTTGCCCTCTTCGCCGATGCGGTAGGCTTCAGGCACTTTCACATTGTCGAACAGGACCTCGTTGAGGACATGCTTGCCGTCAATCGTGATGATGGGGACGAGCGTGACGCCCGGCGCATCCATGCGGCAGCAGATGAAACTGATGCCCTCCTGCTTTTTGCCTTCATTGCTGGTCCGCGCCAGAAGGAAGATCCACTCGGCGTGCTGGGCGGCCGAGGTCCAGATCTTGTGTCCGTTGAGCGTGTAGGTGCCGTCTTCCAGGGTCGCACTGAACTGCAGGGAGGCGAGGTCTGACCCGGCGCCCGGTTCGGAATAGCCCTGCGCCCAGCCGACAGAGCCGTCACGGATGCCCGGCAGCCATTTGGCCTTCTGCTCGTCGGAGGCAAAAGTGTAGAGCACTGGGCCGACATAGACGACGCCCATCGGCGTCACGGTCGGCACGCCGGCGCGCTCAAGTTCCTCGTCGAATACGTATTGCTCCTCGACTGACCAGCCGGGGCCGCCGAATTCCTCTGGCCAGGCGCTCGCGAGCCAACCCTTCGCGCCGAGCGCCATTTCAGAGCGGCGGATGTCTTCTGTGGTGAGCGGCGTGCCAGACCGGTTCTTCGCGATGATGTCCGCAGGAAATTCGGTCTCGAAGAATGTCCGCACCTGGGCGCGGAAGGTCTCTGTCTCGGGCTTGAAAGTGAGGTTCATGTGCGCGCTCCCTGTTCAGAAGCGAGCGTAGGGCAGGCCCGGCCCATGGCAAGGCCTGCCCCAACGTCTGGTTTGGCCTCAGGCGGCCTTTTGCGCGTCGATCCAGGTGTCGACCCGGCGCTCGAGGATTTCGAGCGGCATGGCCCCGCCACCAAGTACGGTGTCATGGAAGCCGCGAATGTCGAACTTGTCGCCCAGTTCGGCTTCGGCTTTCGCCCGCAGTTCCTGGATCTTGATCATGCCGATCTTGTAGGCAGTCGCCTGGCCCGGCATCACGATATAGCGCTGGATCTCTGAACGCGCCTGCGCCTCTGTGACTGCGGCGTTCGCCAGGAAATACTGGACGGCCTGTTCTTCGGTCCAGCCCTTGGAATGGATGCCGGTATCGACGACCAGCCGGATGGCCCGCCAGATTTCGGACCCGAGCCGGCCGAAATCGGAATAGGGGTCCGCATAGGTGCCCGGCATTTCCTTGGCGAGCCATTCGGCATAAAGCCCCCAGCCTTCCTGATAGGCGGTCGAGCCGGCCTGTGCCCGGAATTGCGGAATGCCTTCCATCTCCTGGGCGATCGAAATCTGCATGTGATGGCCTGGAATGCCCTCGTGATAGGCGATGACTTCAAGCTCACGCTTCGGCATCGCGGTCATGTCGGACAGGTGGGCATAATAGGTGCCGGGGCGCGAGCCGTCCGGCGTGCCGGGGAAGTAATGCTGGGCGGCGCCGTCCTGTTCGCGGAAGGCTTCGACGCGCTTCACGACGAGGTCCGCTTTCGGCAGGATTCCGAAATATTCGGGCAGTTCCGCCTTGATGCGGTCGATGGCGGCAGTCGCGTCGGCGATGTAGGCGAGACGCCCTTCATCCGTGTTTGGATAGTAGAAGCGCTCGTCGCTCTTGCTGTCGCGCAGCATTGTAAAGAATTCCTGGAGCGTTCCTTCAAAGCCGACGGAGTCCTTGATCTTCTCCATCTCGACGTGCAGGCGCGCGACTTCCGACAGGCCGAGCGTGTGGATCTCGTCAGCCGTCATATTGGTCGTCGTCTGCGTCTTCAGGCGGTAATTGTAGTAGGCCTCGCCGTCGGGCTGAAGGAAAGCGCCGACCGGCTGGGTCGAGTCCGGCGAATTCGCCATGTCTTCCGTCGCAAAGGCGATCACTTCCTTGTAGGCGGCCAGGAAATCGCCTTTCAGGGCTTCTTCCGCCTCGGCGATCAGGACGTTTGCCGCGACTTCGTCGATGCTTTCGCCATCGACCAGGGCTTGCACATCCGTCTTGAAGTCCGCGAGAATTGCGCTGTCTTCGCCGTCCGTGAACGGCGCGCCGGTGATGACCTTCTGCGACTGGTCGATCACGCCTTCATAGGCAAATTTCGGCGCGTGGACGCCCCGGTCTGCCGATTCCTTTGCGACATCGAGGGCCTCGCGCAGGGCGCGGCCGGATTCCTTGATCCGGCTGACATAGGCGCTCGCGTCCTCAGGCGTATCGACGGCGTGGAAGCTGATCAGGAAGGTCGGCAGGAAGTTCTGGATGCCGTTCATCTGGTCGAATACGAAACCATTATAGCGGAACGCAGCGCCTTCGGCGGCCTGGTCGGACTGGTATTTCCAGAAGTCGTAGGAGACCTTGTCTTCGTCAGAGAGCGCCTCGTAATCGAACGAATCCACCATTTCTTCGGTGGACGCGACTTGCCAGGCCAGTTGCTCGTCCTGGCAGGCGAGCGTGAGGCAGTCGATCTGGTCGTTCTTGTCCTTGCGGCCGATGAACGAGAGCTGGATCGGGCTGAATTGCAGCTGTTCTTCGTATTTCGTCTCAAACCATGCGTTCAGGCGCGCGCTCATCTCTTCCTGCGTTTCGGCGGGGGCCTCGGCGACTGTCGGTGTCACGTCGAGCGCTGCGACGGGAGGCGGCTGCGTGGCGCACGCTGAGAGGACAAAAGCGAGCGCGAGGGCTGAAACGGACGTACGCATCAATGGGGTTCCTTTGCGGGATGTTTTCCGATTAACGATATGAGGTGGTATCGCCTTCTGCGACGCTGAGTCAATTGGCAACGTGACACTTGGCGGCTAGAGGAAGACAATGTCCGATCCCAGAATCTCCCCCGACAATATCGCCCGGCGCGACCAGCGCAGTGTACGCATCGGTACCCGCGGGTCACCGCTCGCGCTGGTGCAGGCCCGCCAGATTGCTACAGCCCTCGAAGTCAGCTCCGGCGGCGCCCTGCGCGGCGAAATCGTGACCTTCACGACCACGGGCGACCAGCTGACAACCGAGCGGCTGATCAATGCAGGAGGCAAGGGCCTTTTCACGCGCGAGCTGGATGCCGCGCTTGATCGTGACGAGGTGGATATCACCGTGCACAGCCTGAAGGATATCCCGGCGGAATTGCCGGACGGGCAGGTGTTCGCCGCCTTCCCGCAGCGCGAAGACGCCAGGGAGGGATTCCTGTCGCCGCACAGCAAGACACTGTCCGATCTGCCGCAAGGCGCGAAGGTCGGCACCGCCTCGCTCCGGCGCGAGGCCCAGACACTGGCGGCGCGCCCGGATGTCGAGATCGTGACGTTCCGGGGCAATGTCGCAACCCGCATGCGCAAGCTGGAAGAGGGGCTGGCCGATGCCACCTATCTCGCCATGGCGGGCCTCACCCGGCTGGGCATGGACCACCTGGCAAATCCGATCCCGATGGATGTCATGCTGCCGGCGGCGGGGCAGGGGATTATCGGCGTTGTGGCGCGGGCAGATTGCGACCCGGCCCTGCTGGACGTGCTCAGCGGTGCGGACCATGGCGACACCCGCGCGGCGGCGACCGCCGAACGGGCCTTCCTGGCGGCGCTCGACGGCAGCTGCCGCACGCCGATCGCGGCGCACCTGTTTGATCGGGGCGAGACTTGGGAACTTGTCGGCGAGGTGCTGTCGCTTGACGGCCAGACGCGCTGGCGGGCGGACGGGTCCTGCCTGAAATCAGCCAATGCGGTGCAACTGGGCGCGCTCGGGCGCGGCGTGGCGGCGGAAATCCGCGCGGCGGCTGGCGGCACCCTGCCGTCATTCGTGGGCGACTGGTGAGCCTGCCGGTCATCGTGACCCGGGCCGAGCCGGGGGCGGCCGAGACGGCTGCGCGGCTGGCGGCGCTTGGATATGCCCCGATCGTGTCGCCGGCCCTGGTGGTGGAAAGCCTGCCGGATGCCCCGCTGGACATGGACGGGATAGACCACCTCATCTTTACCAGTGCGAATGGTGTCCGGGCCTTCCTGGCGCGGCGCGCGGTGGGCGCGGAAACCGTGTGGTGCGTGGGTGACGCGACGGCGGCGGCGGCGCGGCAGGGGGGCGGCAAGGACGTGCGGGAAGGAGATGGCAATGCCATCGCCCTGGCCCGGTTGATCATCGCGGCGCCGGAGGCCCGGACGGGCGGCCTGTTGCACGTGGCGAACGACACCCCGGCGGGCGATCTCGTCGCGCAGCTGAAAGCGGCGGGCCTGGATGCCCGGTTCGCGGCGCTCTACCGGACGGTGCCTGTGCCGGCGCTGAGCGCGGCGGCGACGGCTGCGCTGGCATCCGGGCCGGCGGCGGTGCTGGTGCATTCGGCCAAGGGCGCGGCGGCGTTCCGGGCAGCGGTAGCCGCGGCGGGCCTCGACTTGTCGGGCGCTGTCATTGCCGCGATATCGAACGCTGCAGCCGGGCCGCTGGCGGGATGCGGCGCGAAGGCGATCATCGCAGCGGCGCATCCGAGCGAGGCCGCGCTGATGGCTGCGCTGGAGCGCGGGCTTTGACCGGGCGGGCGGATATGCGAGGGTGAATCAGTGCCACACGGCCCCCAAGGAGATCCAGGCGAGATGAGCGAAGACGACGAGGTGGAGGTCCCGGTCGCCGAGAGCGAACCGATCGACGCCGACTTCGAGCCGGCGGCGGACGCGCCTGATGCGCCCCGGTCCGGGGCGGGCAGCGGCCCCGGCTGGCTCGGTGTTGGCATTGCCAGCCTGATGGCGGCGGGCGTCGGCGCAGCGATCGGCATCTCGGCAAACCTGGTGCGCCCTGCCGGCCCCGGTGGCGACGTGGCAGCGCTGACCCAGGAGATCGCCACGCTGAAGGCCGATCTCGAAACGGCCGGGCTGGAGCGCGGCAAGATCGCCCGTGACACAACCGAAATCGAATCGCGGCTGCAGGCGGGCCTGCAAAACAGTGCGGGCAGCAGCAATGGCGAGGACCTGCGTCCGCTGGTCGCCGAACTCGACGCCGTGTCGCGCCGCCTCGACGAGGCGATGGCATCGGGCGGCGGCGCGGCGATCGCCAAATTGACGGCCCGGCTGGACGCGCTGGAAGCAGTCGACACGAGTGGCCAGGCCAGCCCGCAGGAACTCAGCCGCGCGATCGCGGCGCTTGCCGAACGCATGAATGCCGTGGAACTCGGCATTGCCAATCTTCGCGCCGATGTGGCCGCCGATGACGGCCCCGACACCAGCAATATTACCGGCCTGATCGAAACCATGCGCAAGGACGAAGCGGCTGTGCGCGCCAAGGCCGAAAGTTCTGCGACGAATGCCGATGCCGCGCTCGCGCTGGCGGCGATCGAGGCGGCGTCCCGGCGCGGCGACGCATTCGAATCCGATTACCGGCGGTTGCGGGTCATCCTGCCGAAAGTGCAGGCCGTGCGGGCCTTGGGCGTGGTGGCCTCGACCGGCGCGCCAACGCTGGCGGAACTGCAGCAAACCTTCAAGCCGGCCAGTGTTGCAGCCCGCAAGGCAGAGCCTGCCAGGGAGCGCAGCGGCTTGGGCTGGCTGAACAGCGTGTTCGGGGATGCCGTCACCGTAAGCCGCGCCGATGGCGAGGCGGAGACGGCAGCCGGTACGCTGTCGCGTGCCCGCCAGGCGCTTGACGCCGGCGACCTCGCAGGGGCAGTGGCGATCGTCGGCCAGCTATCGGGCGCGCCGGCGACAGCCATGGCTGACTGGACCGAATCGGCAAACCGGCGCATCACGCTTGAAGCCGGGCTGGAAGAGTTGCGGTTTAGCCTGATTGACGGGGAGCAATAGCGGTCATGAACCGGATTTTCCTGTTTGTACTGATCCTGTCGATCGTCATTGGCGGCGCGCTGGTCGGATTCTGGGCCTTTACCCTGCCGGGCCATGTCACCATCCCTGTCGGTCAGGAAACGATCCAGATCCGTTCAGGGTTTGCCGCCATCCTGATGCTGCTGTTCGGCGGCATCATTGCGTTTGGCTGGTGGGTGCTGAGCGGCCTGTTCGTGCTGCCGGGCAAGATCGGCCGGTCACGCCAGAATTCACGTGCGCGCAAGGCCAATCTTGCGCTGACGGAAGGCCTGCTGGCAGCTGAAGCCGGAGACGCGACACATGCCCTGAAGCTGGCCCGCAAGGCTGCCCGGCACGCCGAGGACGAGCGCCTGAAACTCCTGCTGGAAGCGCGCGCCGCCGAAGCCAATGATGACTGGGCCGGCGCCGAACGTGCCTGGGGCCTGCTGACCCGCTTGCCGGGCGGCCAGCTCGCCGGCCTGCGAGGCTCTGCCATGGCAGCCGCCGAGCGTGGCGACCAGGCGACCGCCGAAGCCCGCGCCCGTGAAGCGCTCGGCCTGAAATCGGACGCCGACTGGCCATTCAATTCCCTGTTCGACCTGCAGGTCTCGCGCGGGGAATGGGAAAAGGCACTGGAGACGCTCGTCATCGGCGAAAAGCGCGGCCTGATTACCGGCGACAGCCTGCGTCGCCGCCGTGCGGTTCTGCTGACGGCCCTGGCCGCGGGCATGGGACACGACCAGAAGCAGGAAGCGCAAAAGGCGCTGGCCGAAGCGATCCGGGCGGCGCCGGCTTTCCCGCCTGCCGCCTGGCATGGCGCCCGCCACCTGATGGTGGATGGCAAGGAGAAGGCTGCGCAGGGCGTGCTCGAACTCGGCTGGAAGGCGCGGCCGCACCCGGCGCTGGCACAGCTGTCGCGGCGCCTGGTGCCGCAGGATACGCGTCAGAATATCGCTGCGCGTCTCGAGGCACTGGTCGCCACCTATCCGTCGCACCGGGAAAGCCGGATCCTGGCGGCCGAACTCGCGATGGACGAGGCCAACTGGGTCGAAGCTGTCAAGAACCTGGCGTTGCTGGTCGAAGAGAACCCGACTGCGCGCCTCTGCCTGCTGATGGAGCGGGCGCTCAAGGGTTACGGCGACCCGGAAGAAGCCCAGCGCTGGGGCCGGATGGCTGCTTCGGCTTCACGGGAGGCGGACTGGTCGGACATCGACCCGAAGGGCAATGCGTTCGACTTCGCCAAGCGTGACTGGAGCCGGCTGGTCTATGCCTTCGGGGATGTCGGTGACCTGGTGCATCCGCGCTATGAATCCTACGGGCGCGAGCTGGAAGCCGGCCGCGTCCTGGCCCTGTCGGGCCCGGAGGACGAGAAGGTTCCTGCGCCAAAGGCCGCTGACCGGCCGCTGTCGCCGCCGCTCGACTATGTTTCGGACGATGACTGAAAAATCCTGACTGGCAGCTGGCCGAGAACAGGCAAAACGTCTTGCGCCGGGCCCTGCGTGTCGTTATTCAGGCCGGACGCTCCATGGAGCAGGCCGCTATAGCTCAGCTGGTAGAGCATCGCATTCGTAATGCGGGGGTCAGGTGTTCAAGTCACCTTAGCGGCACCATTCCCCTATTTTCTGGATATTTCAGGCCTGGACGACGACGAGTCCGGCGATGATCAGGCATGCGCCGATCGCGTATTTCAGGTTGAGGCTCTCGCCGAGCCAGAGCGACGCCATGAGTGGCACCAGGACAAAGGTCAGCGCCATGAAGGAATAGGCGTAGGACAGCGGAACGAGTTTCAGAACATAGATCCAGAGCAGGGTGGCGCTGCCATAGATGGCCAGGGCGAGCACGAAGAGCGGGTTCATGGCGACCGTGTAGAACGGTGTGTCGGGCTGAGCCGCAAGCCGGGTGCTGGTCAGCTTGAAAAGGACCTGGCCGAGCGCGATCATGACTGGCGTCAGCAGAAGCAGGCCGTAGACGGGCAGGCTCAGCGGCTTCATCCGGCGGCCATCAAGCGGGGCGTCGCATCACCATCCAGCGTCTCGCAATAATAGATGTCGCGATTGATGTCGCGGCAGGCATGGGCATCCGGCACCGGCTGCATCGCGCGCAGGAACGAGTGCGTATAGGGGAAGAAGTTGAAGTGCGGGTTGAACGTGTAGCGGTATTCACGTTCGCGCGGCACGACGATGATCACCCGGCGCCGGGCAACGCGGCGCAGCTCGGCAATCGCCTTGCGGTAGTCCAGGACGTGCTCGATGACGTGGGTACAGACAACCGTATCGAACTCGCCGTCGGCAAAGGGCAGGGCCTCGATCTTGGCCGCGACATATTCGATACCGTCGAGCGCGGCAGCGTCATCAATGGCGAAATCGACGCCGGTGAGACGCGAGAGGCCGGGGTTCGCCTTGCGGATGCGCGAGAGGAGATGGCCGGTGCCGCAGCCGATGTCACACACACTGTCGCCAACAATGTCGGCACAGATCGCGGCGATGCAGGCCTCGGAATTATCAGTGCCTTCGTGGACGCGCGGGTGGTTCCTGTAGAGCGCCTCGTATTCCGCTTCGCTGAGGAATGGCGCGCGCTCGCGGAAATCGGCGAGTTCGGCAATGTGCTTGCCCCAGATCAGGCTGGCGGCGCCCCGGAACAACGGCGAGTCGTGCAGGAATGCCGGCAGCACATCCTCGAGAACAAAACGGATTCGGTTGGTGTCTTCGCGCTTCATCTTTGATCGGCGCCTCGCTGGGCGGGCGAACTTGTCGGCGTTGTGTCTTGCCGGCGGTCGAAGAGCGAAGTGGTGCCGGGACGGAACTGTTCGCCGCGCGAGGGGGCGATGGAAAGATAGTGGATGCGCTTCTGTTCGGCACGGCCGCGGGCGACGGAATCGAGCACGACGCCGGCGATGAAGGTCATCATCGCACCAAGGAGGAGCGTCATGGCCAGCATCCAGGTCGGGAGGCGGTCAACAAGGCCGGTGGCAAGATAGTCGCGGATGACGGGCGCCATAAAGAAGACGGATGCAGCGAACAGGGCGACCGACACATAGCCGAAGAAGACGAACGGGCGCGTTTCCTTCATCAGCATGCCCATCATGCGCAGGATGCGGAAACCGTCGCGGAAGGTCGAGAGCTTGCTCGGTGCGCCTTCCATGCGGCGGCCATAGTCGAATTCCACTTCCGACACCGGCAAGCGCAGGGTCGAGGCGTGCACGGACATTTCGGTTTCGATCTCGAACCCTGCCGAAGAGGCCGGGAAGCTCTTGGCGAAACGGCGCGTGAAGGCGCGGTAGCCCGAAAAGATGTCGGTGAACTCGTTGCCGAACAGCGTCTTGTAGACAGAGTTGAACAGGCGGTTGCCGATGGCGTGCCCGTTGCGGCCGGCATCCTGCGTCACGTTGCGCCGTGTGCCGACCACCATGTCGGCGCGATCGTCGAGCAGGGTCTGGACCATGCGGGGCGCGGCAGAAGGGTCGTAGGTGCCGTCGCCATCGGCCATGAGATAGATGTCGGCGTCGATGTCGGCGAACATCTGGCGCACGACATTGCCTTTGCCCTGACGGCGCGAGGGCACGACGGTGGCGCCGGCGCGGGCAGCCTGTTCGGCCGTGTCGTCACTGGAATTGTTGTTGTAGACGAAGATGCGCGCGCGCGGCAGGGCCTTGCGGAAGCCAAGCACGACCGACGCGATCGATTTGCCCTCATTGAAGCAGGGGAGGAGGACCGCGATGTTGAGATCGCTGAAATGGTCGATCGGCACAGTGGATTACCCCGGATTACCTTAGTCTTTTCTATACAGGCAGAGGTTAAGGTTGCCTTTCATGCGCCGGTTATGAGGGGGAACACCAATGCCGACACGCCAGGCCGGAGACGCCATCATGCGCCAGATTGCGGTCGGGTTCGGCGCGCTGATGGTGCTGTCGCTGCTGGTGATGAGCGTGGTGGCGGGTCGGTTTGCCAATGGCAGCGCGGACGGCGACGATGTCATGCGCCTGGTGCAGATCCAGGATTTCCTGGCCGGGCAAGGCTGGTTCGATGTCAGTCAGGCGCGGCTCGGGCCGGACGGCGGCACGGCGATGCACTGGTCACGGCTGGTCGACGTGCCGATCCTGGCACTGACGGCGGTGTTGGACATTGTCCTGCCGGCGGATGCGGCGCTGTACTGGGCCTGCGCGCTCTGGCCGCCGCTGAGCGTTCTCCTGCTGGTCTGGGGGCTGGTCATGGGGGCGCGCCATCTCGGCGGGCGGACCGTGCTGGTGTTCACCTGCATCATCGCCGGGGCGATCCTGTTCCGGCACCAGAAATTCCTCAGCTTCAGCATCGACCATCACAATGTGCAGCTGGCCTTCCTGGCGATTGCGCTCGGCGCGTCGCTGGACCCTGCCCGGCGCCCGGCGAGCCTGGCGCTGGCAGGCGCGGCACTCGCGATCTCGACAGCCATCGGGGTGGAAGTCTACGCCTTCGTCGGCGTCTTCTGCGCCTTCCACGCACTCGACTGGGCCGTGACCGGCGCCCCCGCGCGGCGCGGCGTTGCGGCTTTCGGTGCCAGTTTCGGCCTTTCGACCCTGGCCCTGTTCTTCCTGACGATCGGGCCGGCGCATTACGGGACCGTGCATTGCGATGCGCTGTCGCTGGTCACCGTCAGCGCAGCGGCACTCGGCGGTTTTGGCCTGGCGCTGGCGGCATGGACCCTGTCCGGGCGCGCCATGGCGGTTCGGGGCGCGGGGCTTGCGGGACTCGGCCTGGCATGTGGCGTCCTGCTGTTGCTGCAGGCGCCGCAATGCCTGGCGAACCCGTTGAGCGACCTGCCACCCATCGTGCAGACCCTGTGGCTGGACTCCGTCGACGAGGCGCGGCCGATCTATGCCGCCGTGCCGAACATGGCGCAGGAAGTGCCGTTCCGGGCGGGCATCATGCTTGTGGCGCTGGGTGTCAGCGCATGGCAGGTGCGGCGGGGCGTCAACCGGCGCGGCCACCTGCTGATCGCCGCCCTGCTCCTGATCGACATTGCCCTGATGATACAGCAGGTCCGGTTCTATACGTTCGGGCACATTTTCGCGATCCTGCCACTCGGCGCGTGGGTGGCGGGACTGTATTCGCAGAAGGGCGTCGATGGCGCGCGAGGCGCGGGCTATATTCTGGCACTTGCGGTATCGGTGCCATTGGTCTGGGGCGCACCCGGCATGGTCTTCAAGCCTGCGCCGTCCCAAGCACTGCCATCTGCCGTTGCGTCGAAAGCCTGCGCCGGTCCTGCCAGCATTGCGGCATTGAACGCCGTGCCGGTGGGGCTTGTGTTGACTGTCGCCGACGCAGGGCCGGGCATCCTGGAACATACGGACCAGCGCGTGCTGCACGGGCACTATCACCGCAATGTGGCGGGTATCGAGACTGCGCTCGAGATATTCACCGCACCGCCAGCCGATGCCGTGCAGCGCATGCGTGCCGCCGGTATCGCCTATGTTCTCGCCTGTCCGATGCATCCGGAAATGGAGATGCTTGCCGGCGCCCATCCGGAAGGCCTGGCGGCACACATGCAGGACACTGCGGTGCCGGAGGGACTCGACGTGCTCGCGGTGCCCGCCGAGGGGGTCACGCTCTACCGGGTTCAGCCGCCCAGCACGTAGTCGGCTTCCGGGATGTACCGGCTGGGCCCATTGCCCATATGGCTCGAATAGAGATGGAAACTGTCAGCCCAGAAGGGCTCGCTGCGATAGGATTGGCGCGCTTCGGTCCAGGCCCGCGTGTCTTCGAGCGTGGCGTCATGCAGGTAGGCGAGCGTGACATGTGGCGTGAACGGGCGCCGGTCAGGCGGCAGGCCCATCCGGCGCGCCGCGCGCTCGCACTGGCTGGCCAGAGCGCGCAGGGCGTCGTCTTCGCGGACGCGCGCCCAGACAGCTGTCGGTTCACGCCGTCCGAACCAGCCGACGCCCTCAAGGCGAATTTCGATCTGCGGGGCAGTGATCTCGCCCAGAAGATCGTCGAGGTCGCGGGCCTGCGTGTGGTTGAGAGCACCGAAGAAGCGCAACGTCACATGAAAATTGCGTTCGGGCCGCCAGCTTGCGCCTGTGAGGCCCTTCTGCAGGGCCACCAGGCCCGGCGCGATTTCCGGGTCGACCGGCAGGGCGGCGAAAAGGCGGTACATGCGCGGCATCTGAAACAGGGTTTCGGACAAAAGAAAACCCGGCACCCTCCCGACCGGGTTTCCTCGTCTTCGGCTGGAATCTCCCGTTATCCGGCCAGATGATCCAGTTTGCCGAAATGTTCGGCAATCAGGTAGTAGAATGTAACGCGAGACTTGGCGCCCCCTTCGGCCTGCAACTTGCTGCAGACCGCCGCAATCGCGGCGTCGAGATCATCCTTGGTCTGCGCGAGGCCGAGTTTGCCGCGGCACCACCGTTCCCGAACCCGGTCCAGTTCCCCCGAGTCGGTGCAAGCAACAACCGCGCTGTCACGGTTGCGCAGAGCGATGCCAAGATGTCCCACGATCTTTTCCGCGGCGGCCTGATTGTAGCCGTTCGCGTATTTCTTGATGTTTTCGGCGTAGGCCGATGCATCTGCCATAACATATCCCCTATATTTGTCCGGTGCCCCAACCGTTGGAACTACACCAGATTGGGGAAATTACCCTTTGGTTAATCTGAGTCAATGCAAAACCCGAAGTGGTCTAGTCTTAAGCAGGCGGCAGTTTCAATGACTTTCTCTTCCTTGGGCATCAAGAATATAAGTATAAATGCAATATAAATTGCCTTTTCTCAAAGTTTGCGGGAGCGTGCTTTATGTATTCCTTTCCCCGCGCCCGCCTGCGGGAGTAAGGCGCCAAGGACAACGCACCGGTTTTCCTTGCAGGAACGCCGGTGTTTCACCATATTCACCGGATCATGGGCGTATTTACGCTCCGGACTGAAATAGAAGGGTATTAAACCTATGAACGAATTCAATCGGGCCTATTCGCCAAAAACTGGCGCCGACTCGATGGACACGTCCGTGAATGAGGGCCTTCGGGCGTTCATGCTCGGCGTTTACAACAAGATGGCGCTCGGACTGCTTCTGACAGCCGGACTGGCCTACGCCTTCGGCGCCCTGGTTCCGGAAAACGTGACGCTGACCCTGCTGACCGGACCGATCGGCATGGTCATCATGTTTGCGCCACTGGCTATCCTGCTGCTGTCCGGTTTCGTGATGAAGAACCCGTCACCCCTGGCGGCGAACCTTGTCTACTGGTCGGTCGTCTCGCTGATCGGTGTCGGCATGGGCGCAATCGTCTATGTCTATGCGCGCCAGCCTGATGGCATGATGATTGTCTCGAAGGCTTTCCTGACCACGGCCATCTCCTTTGGTGGCCTGTCGCTGTACGGCTATACGACCAAGCGCGACCTGTCGGGCTTCGGCACGTTCCTGATCATGGGCGTGATCGGCATTATCGTCGCGTCGCTGTTGAACATGTTCATCTTCAAATCGAGCATGATGCACATGGTCATCTCGGTTGTTGGCCTGTTGATCTTTGCGGGCCTGACGGCCTTCGACACGCAGCGCCTGAAGAACATGTACTTCCAGCTCGTCGGGGATTCCCGGGCGATGGCGGTTGCCACCACCTATGGTGCGCTCAGCCTGTACCTGGACTTCGTGAACATGTTCCAGTTCCTGCTGGCAATCATGGGCGGCAATCGCAGCTAGGCTGCGCCTGACCGGCAAGAAACACAAAGCCCCGCCGTCACCGGCGGGGCTTTCCTTTTTGGCGCATTGCGGAAAGGCTGCCGCTCGGCTAACCCTCCGGGCCAGACATCCCCCCCAAACTTTCAGGAGTTCTTTATCCATGGCCCGCAAGAAAATCGCCCTTATCGGTTCCGGCATGATCGGAGGCACGCTCGCCCACATCGCAGCCCGCGAGGAGCTGGGCGACGTGGTCCTGTTCGACATCGCGGAAGGCCTGCCGCAGGGCAAGGCGCTGGACCTTGCCGAGTCGACACCGGTCTACAATGCGTCGGTCAGCCTGAAGGGCGCCAATGACTATGCCGACATCAAGGGCGCCGACGTCTGCATCGTCACCGCCGGCGTCGCCCGCAAGCCGGGCATGAGCCGCGACGACCTGCTCGGTATCAACCTGAAGGTCATGAAGGCGGTCGGCGAAGGCCTCAAGGCGAACTGCCCGGACGCTTTCGTGATCTGCATCACCAACCCGCTCGACGCCATGGTCTGGGCCCTGCAGCAATTCTCCGGCTTCAAGACGAACAAGGTGGTCGGCATGGCCGGCGTGCTGGATTCGTCGCGCTTCGCCTATTTCCTCAGCGAGAAGACCGGCGTGTCGGTGGCTGATATCCACGCCTGGACGCTGGCCGGGCACGGCGATGACATGGTGCCGATGGTGCGCCACTCGACCGTTGGCGGCCTGCCGCTGCCCGAGCTGGTGAAGCAGGGCTGGATGACCCAGGCTGACCTGGATGGTATCGTGGACCGCACCCGCAAGGGCGGCGGCGAGATCGTGGCCCTGCTGAAAACCGGCTCGGCCTATTACGCCCCGGCCGAGAGCGCCATTTCGATGGCCAAGGCCTACCTGAATGACCAGAAGCGTGTGCTGCCCGTGGCGGCATGGTGCCAAGGCGAATACGGCCTGGACGGCATGTATGTCGGTGTGCCCGCGGTGCTGGGCGCAGGCGGCGCCGAGAAGGTTGTCGAGTTCGATCTCAATGACGCGGAAAGGGCGATGTTCGCCAAATCGGTGACCTCCGTGCAGGGCCTGATCGCGGCCTGCAAGGAAATTGACGGCTCGCTCGCCTAGGAGCCACGCATGGCCATCGGGCCAACGCTTGAAACAGGCCGCCTGATCCTCCGCCCACCCCGGGCTGAGGATTTTGGCGGCTTTTGCGCACTGATGGATGATGCGGCATCGGCCGAATTCATCGGCGGGGTGCAAACGCCATCGGTGGTCTGGCGCAGTCTCTGCACGATGACCGGTGCCTGGACGATTTCCGGGTTCTCGATGTTTTCCGTGATCGAAAAGGCCACCGGAAACTGGATCGGCCGGCTCGGCCCATGGCGCCCGGAAGGCTGGCCCGGAAACGAGGTCGGCTGGGGCCTTCTGCCTGCGGCATGGGGCAAGGGCTATGCGCAGGAAGGGGCGGCGGCGGCGATGGATTATGCGGTTGATATCCTGGGCTGGGACGAGATCATTCACTGCATCGACCCGATGAATGCGCCGTCGATCAAGGTCGCTGAGCGGCTGGGGTCGGCCTTCCTGCGCAAGGCGCCGGCGCCCGAACCGTTCGCCCATATCGTCTGGGACCTGTACGGGCAGAGTGCCGACCAGTGGCGTACACGGCGGATCAAACCCGCGTGAGGCGGGCCAAACACGCTCGCCTGAGCCGGTCATTGCGGCTAGGAAAAGCACTCACAGCAAGAGGAGACCTGCCGTGATCCGTTCACTTTCGCTCGCTTCTGTCCTGGCCATGCTTCCTGCCGCGGTCAGCGCTCAGGCGGTGTCCGACGATGTCCTCAATGCCAAGGCCGCCGAAGCGGAGAGGGCGGTCGCAGCGAGCGCCGAGACGCCGGCAATCGGCCTTCCGGACGGCGCCGAAGCCCCGGTCGTCGATCTTGTCGACACGGCCGGCGCCACGCAGACCTTCGCGTCGCTGGCCGGCCCGAAGGGCACGGTCGTCGCCTTCGTCCGCTCGGCCGACTGGTGCCCCTATTGCAAGAAGCAGCTCATCGACCTCGAAGCAGCTGCCGCGCCGCTGACGGATGCCGGCTGGACGCTGGTCGCCGTGTCCTACGACCCGGTGGAGACGCTGGCTGGTTACAAGACCGCCAAGGGCCTGACCTATCCCATGCTGTCGGATGATGGCTCGGTGGCGATCCGGGCATTCAACCTGCTGAACACCAAGATGCAGGAGGGTTCGCGCTATTACGGCATTCCGCATCCGGCGATCGTGTTCATCAATTCCGACGGCCGTGTGGTCAAGACGCTGCGCGAAGAGGGCTACAAGGTGCGCCCGTCGGTCGACCTCGTGATCGAGACGGCCGAGGGCCTGTAGCGTGACCTTTTGAAAGGCGCTGCCCTTTCGCAGGGCGGCGCTCTGGCCTAGCGTGTCGGCACCAATAGTTGGAGCCCACGCCATGATGAAGACCCTCGCCCACCTGACATTCGCCGGACTGCTCGCCGCCGCGCCGGCCATGGCGGACCCGGCCCCCGTGCTCGATCCTGAGATCAGGGCGCAGGCCGAGGCGCTGATGGCCGCGGGCCTTGCAGATGATGTCGGGCTCGAGTTTACCGAAAGCCTGACAACCGAGATCGGGCCGCGGCTGGCCGGATCGGACGCAGAATGGCGAGCCCGGCAATGGGCGATGATCAAGCTGAAAGACCTGAATTTCCAGCAGGCCTATATCGAGAGTTTCAACATTCCCTATTGGGAGCGGGTGACCGAGACGGCGTCAGTCGTGGGTGACAATCCCCAGCCGCTGCTGATCACGGCGCTGGGCGGATCGACCTCGACGGCGAAGGGCGGCATTGACGCCGAAATCGTTCGCTTCACCAGCCTTGCTGATCTGAAATCTGCACCAGCGGACTCGCTGAAGGGCAAGATTGCCTTCATCGATGAGCCGATGGTGCGTTCGCAGGACGGGTCGGGTTATGGCGCGGCCGTGGCGAAGCGCAGCGGCTGTGCGGCAGCGGCGGCGAGTGCCGGAGCGGAAGCGTGCCTCATCCGGTCTGTGGGGACCGACAGCCACCGGTTGCCACACGCCGGCGGCATGTCACGTGAGGGCGCGCTTGGCGTCTTGCCTGCAGCGGCGCTGGCGGCGCCGGACGCCGACCAGCTGGCCCGCCTGCTGCAGCGCGGCCCGGTGAAAGTGCATCTTGATATCCAGGCCAGAACATCCGCCTCGGCAGCGTCCGGCAACGTGATCGCCGAAGTCGAGGGGACGAGCCTGAAGGACGAGATCGTTCTGATCGGGTGCCATCTCGACAGCTGGGACCTCGGCACGGGCGCCATCGATGACGCGGCCGGCTGCGGGATCGTCGTGGCGGCGGCCAGGCTGATCCAGGCCCTGCCGGCAAAGCCGAAGCGGACCATCAGGGTTGTCCTGTACGGATCGGAAGAAGTCGGCCTGTTTGGCGGGAAGGCCTATGCTGCCGCACACGCCGATGACCTTGGCAAGCATGTGCTGGCTGCCGAGAGCGATTTTGGTGCCGGACGGATCTGGCGCCTGCGGACGGGCTTTGGTGAGGGCGCACTGCCATATGCCGAGGCCATGCAGGATGTGCTCGCGCCGCTCGGAATCATTCCCGGCAATAACACGGCGACCGGCGGTTCGGATATCGGCGTCCTCGGGGCAGCGGGGGTGCCGATCGCATCGCCGGACCAGGACGGGACCGACTATTTCGATCTCCACCACACGGCCGACGACACGTTTGACAAGATCGACCCGGACGCCTTCCGCCAGAACGTGGCGGCCTATGCGGCCCTGACCTATCTCGCGGCAGAGACCGGATGGGACTTCCGCAAGCCGGTCGAGCCTGAGACGATTGACAACTAGGCCGCCATGGACCGGCAGGCTCGGGTCGCGGCAAGTCTTGACGCGGTGCACGAAGCCCTTCGGCTGGTGCGCCGCGAACTGGCTGGTGCGGATGGGGATCCGGCCCGCTGGCGGTGGGTCGCCGTCGGCGCCGTGATCGCCCTGCAGGGCGCGCTGGTCGCGGCACTCAGCGGGTACGAAACCGCCGGCGATGCCGACGTGGCCGATCCGGCGCTGCCGGACCGGGTCGCTCCAATCCCTACGCTGCTGCGGCGGGCGCGCTCGTCCGACTATCTCAACCCGCCGGAACAGCTGGAGATCACGGCATCCGGCGTCCGCCGGCTCGAACGGCTGGTGGCCTGGCGGAACGCTGTGGTTCACGGGGGCGAGGTCGGGGACATCAAGGGCGAGGTCGGGGTGGGATGTGAGGAGGTTGTGCGTGTGGTGCGTCGCCTCCTGCTCGTGCACCCTGCTTTCAACGTATCCGGGCAGGGCGTGATGTGCGCCCTGATTGCGGATGAGGTTGCCGGGATCGAGCGGTGGCTCGCCGGGCGTGGTTAATGTCCGGGTCATGCTCGCATGGCATGAATGGGGGGTATGCGACCCGTTTTTCGCCCCCTGCTGTTGATGTGCGCCGCGCTGTCCCTGATCGGGGCAACGCCGGATTCGTTCACGCGTGAAGAGCTGGAGGCGCTCGAAGCCGAGCGGCAGGCGGCCATCACCCGGCTGGAGGCCCTGCAGGCCGCCGGCGAGGACACCGAGACGGATATCCGCCAGATTGACTCGAAGCTGATCGCCGCTGCGATGGAATCCCGGCGTCGGGAGGAGCAGGCCGTCGCCTCCGAAAAGGCGCTGATTGATCTCGGGACACGCCGCGTCGTGGCCCAGGAAGCCCTGCTGGAAGACCGTCAGGCGCTGGAAGACCTGCTTGCGGCGCTCGCCGCGTCCAACCGCCGCAAGCCACCGGCGCTGATCGTGTCGCCCGGAAAGGCCAACACCGCCGTGCGGCGCGCGATCCTGATGAGCCAGACGACACCGCGGCTGGCTGCGCGCGCCGACACGCTTGGCGCTGAAATCGACGAGTTGAACGCGCTGGAGCGGCACATTCGCGGGGAGCGCGCCCGCCTTGAGGCGGCCGAAGCGACACTGGCGTTGAAGCGGGTCGAAATCGAGCAGCTGGCCGCCGTCAAGCGCGGCAATTTCGAAGACATATCCGGCGACATCCATGTCCTGCGGGACCGTGCCGCGAGCCTCGAACGCAAGGCTGAAACCCTGCGAGACCTGCTGGCCGCCCTGGAGACCGGCGCGCCGGCGGCGCCGGGCATCAAGCCAGTGCGCCGGCCCATCCTGGCGTCGGCCGTGGCTGCGCCGCGGCCTTCAGCCGCAAGGGCGGCCTCTCCCACACCTGTGGCGCGTCCGCTGGGCAAGGCGGCGCTGGGCCGTCTGATCCAGCCCACTGCCGGCAATGTCGTCTACGGTTTTGGTGACAAGATGGCGACTGGCGGCAAGACCGAGTGGATTACTTTTTCGACACGACAGGCCGCACAGGTTGTCGCGCCGATTGACGGAACCGTCGAATATGCACGGCCGTTCCGGAGCTATGGATCCATGTTAATTTTGCGCACAAGTGACGGATACCATGTTATTCTTACAGGGATGAGCCGGATCTATGTCACCGAAGGCCAGCGTGTGTCAGCGAACGAACCCGTCGGGCGAATGCCTGACCGGGCCGACCCGGCGCCTGAACTCAACATGGAATTAAGACTTGGCGACAAGGTCATGAATCCGGCACAGTGGCTGGCGAGTGACAGATGAGGTCACGGATGACGGAGGATTGGAATATGCGTTCACTGCTGACAGGAGCTGCCCTCGGGATTGTGCTGGGCGGCGCGGCAGTCGGGTTCTCCGCATTGGCATGGCCACAGGAAAAGCCGGCAGACCAGCGTATGGTCACCTACCAGCAGCTTGAACTCTTCGCGGAAATCCTCGCCCGCGCCCGTCAGGACTATGTCGTCGAGATCGACGAGAAGGACGCGATGGAGTCTGCGATCAACGGCATGCTGACATCGCTCGATCCGCATTCGGGCTATCTCAATCCCGATGATTTCCGCTCCATGCAGGTCCAGACCTCCGGCGAGTATGGCGGTCTCGGCATCGAGGTGACGATGGAAGACGGGTTCGTCAAAGTGATCTCGCCGATGGACGATACACCAGCCAGCCGCGCCGGCATCCAGCCGGGTGACCTGATCACGGCGATCAACGGCAAGCCGATCATCGGCCAGACCCTGAACGACGCCGTCAAGGAAATGCGCGGCGACAAGGGTACGGACATCCTGATCACGATCCTGCGGACGGGCGAAGACCCGTTCGACGTGACGCTGACGCGCGAAGTGATCCAGCAGAAGTCCGTTACCTGGAAAATGGAAAAGAACGATATCGGCTATTTGCGGATTTCGAGCTTCAACGAGCGCACCACGCTGCTGCTTGAAGAGGGCATCGAAGGTATCGCGAAGGCCACCGGGTCGCGGCCGAAGGGCCTGATTGTCGACCTGCGCAACAATGGCGGCGGCCTGCTCGACCAGGCAGTCTCCGTTTCGGACATGTTCCTGTCGGGCGGCGAAGTCGTCTCGACGCAGGGCCGGCGCGCTGCCGACATCGAGCGTTACAACGCCCATACCGGCGAAGTCTTCAAGGGCGTCCCGATGATTGTCCTGATAAATGGTGGGTCGGCCTCGGCCTCCGAGATCGTTGCCGGGGCGCTGAAAGACCGTGGCCGGGCAACGATTGTCGGCACGACCAGCTTCGGCAAGGGCTCGGTCCAGACCGTTATCCCGCTGGGGGCTGATCGCGGTGCCATCCGCCTCACCACGGCGCGCTATTACACGCCGTCGGGCCGGTCGATCCAGGCACTGGGCATCGATCCCGATATCGAGATCGCGCAGGCGCGCCTGACTGAAGATGAACTGGCCAAGATCAAGCGCTGGTCTGAAGCAGACCTGCCGCATGCGCTGGCCAATGAAGACGGCGAAACCCGCCACGAGCTGACCCTGCCGGACGAACAACCCCCGGAAGGCTATGAGGGCGAGGATTTCCAGCTGGAACGCGCTGTCGAGTTGCTGAAAGAGGGGACTGTTACAGCCAGTGCATTCAACCGCGCCGGTTAACCCTTATTTGCAACCTGTTAACCAGATTGGTGCATTGGTCACCGTTCAGGATTCACCTAGTTGAGTACAAGAGGTTCGCCTATGGCCTATCGGAGGGACGCCGATCCGTCTCCCCTGCGCACCGGGATTGTCCATGCAGGCCTGAGCCTGCTGGTTTTCGGAGGCCTGGCAGCGGCGCTGGGAGCAGGCATTCAATTCTCGGGAGATCCGTCGGCCGCAGGCCCGCGCGAACAGCTTGCGCTGTTCGAAGCGCAGGATGACGCCCGTCCGGAGCTGAAGACGCGACTGAAGACCGATATGGCCGATATCAGCCTCGACGCGTCGCTTGATGACGAGGGCTTCTTCGAAAGCACGTCGGACGATGGCGAACCGAGCCTTGGCGTTGACTATGCAGAGGTCGATACCGCTTCCGCCGGCACAGGCGGCCCGTCTGACCAGGACGCGTCAGAGCCCCAGCAGGTTGGCGTGCGAATCAATGGCAAGCTGGTGCGGCCGGGCGAATCCTATGGCGAAGTGGCAGCGATCGTGTCGCTCGATGCAGCGCCGATTTCGGGCCTCACGGAAAGTGTCAACGGCCTGCGCCTTCCGCGTATCGCAGCTGATGGCCGCGCCCCGGCAGAGGCCTATTCGCGGCCCTTCGCCAATCCGGGCAACCAGCCGGTCGTGGCGCTGGTCGTCGGCGGCCTTGGCATCAATGCCACGCATACAAAGTCTGCAATCGAGGAATTGCCGCCCGAGGTGACCCTGTCCTTCGCGCCTGACACGCAGCGCCTGCAATACTGGATCGACCGGGCCCGGGCCGCGGGCCATGAAGTGCTGATCGAATTGCCGATGGAGAATTTCGACTACGGCCGCATGAAGATGCATCCGCAGACACTGCTCGCCAATGGCAGCGCCAGCACGAACGTGTCGCGCCTCAATGTGCTGCTCGGCCGCGCCTCCGGCTATTTCGGCGTGATCAACTACCAGGGCGCCAAGTTTGCCGAGAGCGAACCGGCCGTGCGCCCGGTGCTGCAGGCCTTGAGCGACCGTGGCATCGCGCTCGTCGAGGACGGCAGCCTGGAACGCGGTGCACTGGACGAGGTGGCTGACCAGGTGCGTGTACGCTATGCCCGCGCGGTCGCACCGATCGATACCAAGCTGACGGCCGAGGATATCAACCTGCAGCTGCTGGAGCTGGAATCGCAGGCCAAGCAGAAGGGCGTTGCGATGGGATCGGGCTATGCGTTCCCGATCACGATCGAGATGGCACGGGTCTGGACCAGCGAACTGGACGAGAAGGGGATCGTGCTCGCGCCGGTGTCTGCCCTGCTCGCGACCACGCCTGCGGAATTGGTCGAGGGCCCGGATGTACGCACTGGCAGTGTGGCGCCGGCTCCTGTAAACCCTGCTGGGTGAAAGCTACTCGGATTGATCCTGACCGTTACCGGCCGAATGTCGGGCTCGCGCTGTTTTCAAAGGCGGGGCACGTGTTCATCGGCCGGCGTATCAATGGTCGCGGTGCCTTCCAGTGGCAGATGCCGCAGGGTGGGATCGACAAGGACGAAAGCGCGCGCGAGGGGGCCTTGCGTGAGCTGGAAGAGGAAATCGGCGTCCCTGAAAAACTGGTCGATGTGCTCGAGGAGACCGAGGACTGGCTGTATTACGATTTCCCGCCTGACCTGAAGAAGCGCCTGCCGGGCCCCTATATCGGCCAGCGGCAGAAATGGTTCGCGTTTCGGTTCAAGGGATCCGACAGCGATGTGCGTCTTGACCGGCACACGCCGGAGTTTGACGCTTGGCGCTGGGCGCGGCTGGATGAGACACCGGGCCTCGTCGTGCCGTTCAAGCGGCTGGTATATGCCGAGATTGCCGATCGGTTCCGCGGATGGACCGAACCGGCACAGGGTGGCAAGACGGTCCAGGGCTGACGGAGGGCGTTATGTCGAACGCATTGTTGATGATCCACGGCATAGGCTGTGGCGGAGATGTGTGGGACCGGATGCAGCCGGGCTTTGAAGCCGCCGGCTGGCGGTGCGAGGCGCCGACCCTGTTTCCGGACCAGCGCACCGTTGACGCACCGCCGCCGACATTGCCTGATCTCGGCTTTGACGATTATGTCGACGCGATGGTGGACGCCGCGCGCGCCCTGGCAAAGGAAACCGGCCGCAAGCCTGCCGTGATCGGCCATTCGATGGGCGGCCTGATCGCGCAATGCCTGGCAGAGCGCGGCGAGGTGTCCCAGGCGGTATTCCTGACGCCGGCACAGCCCAAGGACTGCGCCGTGGTCGGGCTTCCGGTGGTCTATACCTTTCTCAACATCCTGCTGGCCCGCAACCGGGCGAAATCCTACAAGGTCTGGCGGTCCGGTTTCCGGTTCGGTGTGGTCAACCAGGTGCCGCGCCGGCGCCATGACGAGATCTATGCCCGCGCGCGGTTCGATTCCGGCAAGGTCTATGGTGATATTGTCGACGGGATCGAGATCGACGCGAGTCTCATCACCATCCCAACATTGACCATTGCGGCATCTCGTGACCGGGCAACACTGGCGCGCGCCGTGCGCAAGGTCGGTGAGAAATATGCCAAGGCCGCCGTTCCGGGGGATTTCTTCGAATACCCCGACAATGCGCACTGGATTGTCGATGAGCCGGGCACGGACAAGGTGGTCGAGGATATCGTCGCATGGCTGGAACAATCCGGAGACGCTGCCTGATGGAAGATGACGCACACGGCGTACACGACTATGTCGCCGATCCCCGCAATGCCGATGTCCTGATCTCGGTCAATGGCGAGATGAAGCGCCGCGACGAGGCCGTCGTTTCGGTGTTCGACAGCGGCTACATCCTGGGCGACGGGGTGTGGGAGGGCATGCGCGTGTCGAATGGCGGCGTGGCCTTCCTGCCGGAGCATTTCAAGCGCCTGTATGCCGGGGCAAAGACCATCGACATGGATATCGGCCTGACGCAGGACGAATTGACAGCGCGCCTGATGGATTGCCTGAAAGCCAATGGCATGACCGATGGCGTCCACATCCGCCTGATGGTGACGCGCGGTATCAAGAAGACGCCCTATCAGGGCCCGCGCTTCACGATCGGCAAGGCGACCATCGTGATCATCCCTGAATACAAGACACCGGTGCCGGAGATCATTGCGAAGGGCGTGACCCTGTTCACGGTGCATGTGCGCCGGACAGGGCCGGCCGAACAGGACCAGAAACTGAATTCCCATTCCAAGCTGAATTGCATCCTCGCGTGCATCCAGGCTGAGAAGGCGGGCGCAGACGAGGCCCTGATGCTCGACGCAGACGGTTTCGTGGCAACCTGCAATTCGACCCATTTCTTCATCGTTCGGGACGGGGAAGTATGGACCAGCCCGCCGGATTATTGTCTCGGCGGCATCACGCGCGGCAACATCATCCGGGTTTGCCGCGAGGCCGGCATTCCGGTTTTCGAAAAGCGGTTCTCGCTGTTCGACGTGTATTCGGCAGACGAGGCCTTTATCACCGGAACCTTTGCCGGCCTGACGCCGGTGCGCGAAGTTGACGGGCGCACGATCGACCAGGTCGGCGGGCCGGTGAGCCAGCGCATCAGCGGGCTGTACAAGCAGCTGGCGGCCAACAGCCTGACGCCCATTACATGAGCAAGACGCACCGTATTGCCGTGTGGTCCGGCCCGCGCAACATGTCGACGACGATGATGCGCAGCTTCGGTGCGCGCGCCGATTGTGTGCCCGTTGACGAGCCGTTCTACGCCGCCTGGCTGGTCGGGGCAGGCGAAGTCCACCCGATGCAGGAGGCGATCCTTGCGAGCCAGCCGGCCGATCCGGACGGGGTGATCGCCGGCCTGCTGGCGCCGCTGCCGGAGGGCAAGACGGTGCAATACCAGAAGCAGATGACGCATCACATGCTGCCCGAGTTTCCGCTGGCCTGGGCACCCGCCTGTGCGCATGCCTTCCTCGTCCGCCATCCGGCCCGTGTCATTGCTTCCTATGTCCGCAAGATGGAGGTCCTGACCCTGGAAGCGATCGGCTTCCCGCAGCAGGCGCGCCTGTTTGACGAAATCGCGGCGCAGACGGGCAAGGTGCCCCCGGTCGTCGATTCCGACCGGATACTGGCAGACCCTGAAGGCATGCTGAGGCGGCTTTGCACGGCGCTCTCGCTGCCGTGGGATGCGGCGATGCTGTCATGGGCGCCCGGCCCGAAGCCGGAAGATGGCGCATGGGCGCCGCATTGGTATGACGCCGTGTGGAAATCCGAGGGGTTCGGCGCCGAGGCGGGAGCCCTGCCGGTACACACAGGTGTGGCGGCTGAAATCGAAAAGGAGGCGCTCGAAATCTACGAACGCCTCCTCGAGTATCATGTCTGATGCGATGGCGGTGAGCGTTACGGGCCAGGCTGGCGCCAGATAACGCTGCCAACCCAATTCAGACAAAAAAAGCCCCGGCGATGCGCCGGGGCTTCTGGAATTTCCGGGGATTGAAACCTACTGGCCGGACACCCTGAGGAAGCGGTTGCGCAGGTCGGCGTCCGACTTGAAGACACCCGTGAACTGCGTTGTCACCGTGGTCACGTCCTTGTGATGGACACCGCGCGTCGACATGCATTCATGCACGGCTTCGATCAGGACAGCTGTCCCCATCGGCGCGAGGCTTTCCGTGATCGCATCGCAAATCTGTGCGGTCATGGTTTCCTGCGTCTGGAGACGCTTGGCGAAAATCTCGACCACGCGGGCGAGCTTGGAAATGCCTACGACAGCGTCCGACGGCTTGTAGGCGACGAATGCCTTGCCGATGAAGGGCGCCATGTGGTGCTCGCAATGGCTCTCCACATCGATATTGCGCAAGATGACGATGTCGTCATAGCCCTGTACGTCCTCGAAGGTGCGCGAGAGATATTTGACCGGGTCTTCGTCATACCCGCCAAACCATTCCCGGTAGGCGTTGACGACGCGCTTGGGCGTGTCGAGCAGGCCTTCACGGCGCGGATCGTCGCCGGCCCAGGCTATGAGCGTACGTACAGCCGCTTCAGCTTCTTCCACTGTCGGGCGAACCAAGGGGTCACCCCGCGACTTGTCATTCTTGGGTGTGATGGCGTCCATTGCCATATTATATGTCCTTCGACTGAGGGACGGAGGTCGAGCCGAGGCTTGGTCTGGGAAACCGGATGGCCCCCTGCCCGGACTTAACGCCCGCCCGAGTTGATACCCTCAGGGCGATGGAAGGGAAGATAGGCGCGCAAATGCGCCGTTTCCAGAAATTTCTGCGGTGACGCCGAGTAAACAGTTTGAGGGATTGCCGTTGCCGAGGCCGAACCCGGGTGATAATGGCCGGTTCATGGAAACGTCCAGCCCCCTGCTCGAATTGCTGACACCCTGTTGCTGTTGAGGCAACATGTGCCCATTAGGGCACCTGACCCTGTTGCAGGGCATTGAAATTTTCCTTTTTCTCCGTTCGAGCCTGAAATTCCATGACTCTCCGCATTTATGACACCGCTGCGCGCCAAAAACGCGTGTTTGAACCCCAGGATCCGGCCCGTGTGACGCTCTATGTGTGCGGCCCGACGGTCTATAATTACGCGCATATCGGCAATGCGCGCCCGCCCATCGTATTTGATGTCCTGCGGCGCGTGCTCGCCGAGCAGTTCGGCGCCAAGGCAATCGTCTATGCGCGGAACATCACGGATATCGAGGACAAGATCATTGCCGCAGCGCTCGAAACCGGCGAGCCGATCGAGACGATCACCCGCAAGTATGCGGCGATCTACAATGAGGACATGGCGGCACTGAACGTGGCGCCGCCGACGATCGAACCATGGGCGACCGGCCATGTGCCGGAAATGATCGCCATGATCGAAAAGCTGGTGCGCAAGAAATACGCCTATGTCGGCGCGCAGGGAGTCTGGTTCTCGGTCGGCTCCATGCCGGATTATGGCAAGCTGTCGGGGCGCAAGCCCGAGGACAACGAGGCCGGGGCACGTGTCGAAATCGACACCGACAAGCGCAATCCGGCGGATTTCGCCTTGTGGAAGTTCGCCAAGCCGGGTGAGCCGGAAGACGCGATCTGGGACAGCCCCTGGGGCCGCGGCCGGCCCGGCTGGCATATCGAATGCTCGGCGATGGCCGAAAAGCACCTTGGAAAGACGATCGATATTCATGGCGGCGGCATCGACCTGCAGTTCCCGCACCATGAAAACGAGATTGCCCAGTCGGAATGCGCCCACGGGCAGGTGATGGCGAATTACTGGATGCACAACGGTTTTCTCGACATGGGCGGGGAGAAGATGTCCAAGTCGCTGGGCAATGTCGTGATGGTGCATGACCTGCTGAAGGCATGGCCGGGCGAGGTTCTGCGGTTCGCCATGCTGAGCGGGCACTACCGGGCGCCGCTCGACTGGACCGAAGACCTGCTGAAACAGGCCAAGACCACGCTCGACCGGGTGTACGGCGCCTTGCGGCGCGTATGGGACGAAGAGGGGGGCGGGGCCCGTGACAGGGGCGTGGCGCGGGCGTTGGCCGATGATCTCAACACCCCTGAAGCCCTGGCCGAACTCTCCCGTCTGGCTGGCGAGGCCAATACTGCAGCCGATCACAAGGATCATGTGGCGATGGCCAATGCGCGGGCGAACCTGCTGGCGGCGGGCGACCTGCTCGGCCTGCTGACGCGCACTCCGAAGGACTGGGAACAAGGTGCAGACAGCGGTGGCAATGCCCGCATCGACGCCCTCGTGCAGGCCCGGATCGAAGCCCGCGCGGCGAAGGACTGGGCCGAGGCCGACAGGATCCGCGACGCATTGGCGGCGGAAGGGATCGAGATCATGGACAGCGCCGGCGGTTCAACCTGGCGGCGTGTCTGACGGAAACCCGAAATTTCATCGAAATTGAGGGACCGCCGGGAACCACATGTTTTTCCGCGTCAGGTATTCACGGCCCACCACCAACCCCCAACAGGCCGGCAATCACCCAGAGACCTGGCCGAATGCATCTCTTTTACCTGAGCCTCCCGGCCTGCCGGGAGGCTCTTTTTTTTGGCCCAGGCGTCGACCGCTGCTCCGTGCGTTTCGCCCCCTGTTGCGGGCTCCGGCATGGTAAAGATTGCGCTGGCAGCGACCGCCGGATGGTGCGGAATACATTCCTGTCTGATCGTTAAATTGACCACGCGCGGCGCGGTGTGGGACGACAGGGCATCGGACCTTGAACCCCGATTTCAATGCACCCAAACTTCAGACAGGCTGCCTGCGTCCCAAGGGGCACAGGTGGCCTCTTTTTTTGGCGGCGCAGGCGGCCCGCTTGCAGAGCGGCGGGTGCGGGTCCATCTTTGCGGTAATGAGCGATCTTTATCACAACCGCATCCTCGAACTGGCAGCGAGCATCCCGCATCTCGGCAACCTGGAGGGGGCCGAAGGGTCGTCCCTGAAGGTATCGCGGGTGTGTGGCTCGACCGTGAAGGTGGATGTGCGCCTCGATGCGGCCGGCGATCATGTCGCGGCCATCGCAGTCGACCCGGTCGCGTGCGCGCTGGGCCAGGCCGCAACAGCGATCCTGGCAGAATATGGCGTGGGCGCTTCGGTCGACGAAGTGATCGCGGCGCGGGATGCGCTCAAGCACATGCTGAAGGACAATGGCCCGCCGCCGGAGGGCCGGTTCTGGGAGCTGCGCCACCTTGAGGCCGTTGCCGACTATCCGCCGCGCCACACGAGCACGCTGCTGGCTTTCGAAGCGGCTGTGGCGGCGATCGAGCAGGCCCGGGTCGCGAGGGGCCTTGCGCCCGTCGTGGCGGGCTGAGGTGGCCGGGATGCGCCGCAAGGCCGCCTATGTCCTGCTCCGGATCTACAAGGCAACCTTCTCGCCGCTGTTCTATGTCTTCGGTGCGCGTTGCCAGCACAAACCGACCTGCAGCGAGTATGGCGCCGAATGCGTGGCCCGGCATGGCTGGTGGGCTGGTGGCTGGATGGCCTTTGCGCGGTTCATCCGGTGTCGGCCCGGTGGCAGCTTCGGGCATGACCCGGCGCCGGAGACCCTGCCTGATGTGCCGGCCTGGCAGCCATGGCGCTATGGTGACTGGAAGACTGGCGGGCGGCCCTTCCCGCCGCCCGGAGTTGAAAATCCGCCTGAAGCGTGAGATAAGCCGCCCCGATGAAACGTTCGTTCCGTATCCAGCTGCCCAGCGGCCTGACCACGCGAACCCGCCGGGGTGCATGACCCCTGCCGGTGGCGCACCCTTGCGCGCTCGCGTTTCATGTACCCGGTAAACTCCCTTCGACCCGGCCGCCCGGCCTGATGCATTCCGCCCCGCAATTGGGGTGGGATTTTCGGCGAACTCGCGTTAAGCAGACCGCCGCAGGCAGGCCTTACGGACCAAGACTTTGCCGCGCCCCGTGCGCCAGACCGCTGAAGAAGACTGAAACATGATCAAAGTATCCCTGCCCGACGGATCGGTGCGCGAGTTCGAAGCAGGCGCCAGCCCGTTCGATGTCGCGAGTTCGATCTCGAACTCCCTCGCCAAGAAGGCAATTGCCGCCCGTGTGGACGGCGAGTTGCGCGACCTGATGCGCCCGCTGGACGGCGATGCCCGCGTCGAAATCGTGACGCAGAAAGACCCGGAAGGCCTCGAATTGATCCGGCACGACGCCGCACACGTGCTGGCGCAGGCCGTGCAGGAGCTCTACCCCGATACGCAAGTGACGATCGGGCCGGTGATCGATGACGGGTTCTACTACGACTTCGCCCGCGAGGAGCCCTTCTCGACGGAGGATTTCGAGAAGATCGAAGCCAAGATGCGCGCCATCGTCGACGCCGATTATCCCATTGTCCGCGAGGTTTGGGACAAGGACGAAGCGATCGCGATGTTCAAGCAGATCGGTGAAGACTACAAGGCGCAGATCATCGACGACATCATCCCGCCGGGCGAGGCGATCACGCTCTACCGCCAGGGCGACTGGTTCGACCTGTGCCGCGGGCCGCACCTGCCATCGACGGGCAAGCTGCCGAAAGCGTTCAAGCTGATGAAGCTGGCCGGTGCCTATTGGCGCGGCGATTCGAAGAACGAAATGCTGCAGCGCATGTACGGCACGGCCTGGGCGAACGAAAAGGACCTGAAGGCGCACCTTTTGCGTCTCGAAGAGGCTGAAAAGCGTGACCACCGCAAGGTGGGCGCGGCGCTGGACCTGTTCCACTTCCAGCCGGAAGCGCAGGGCTCTGTCTTCTGGCACCCGAAAGGTTTCATGATCTGGCGCCAGCTGGAGGCCTATATCCGCCGCCAGCAGGACGCTGACGGCTATGTCGAAGTGAAGACGCCGCAATTGCTGAACTCCGTGTTCTGGGAACAGTCTGGCCACTGGTCGAAATTCCGCGAGAACATGTTTGTCGTGCCCGACGAGATTCCGTCTGTCGAAGACGAGGGGCCGATCCTGACGGGCGACAGCGACCTGATGGCGCTGAAGCCGATGAACTGCCCGGCGCACGTTCAGATATTCAAGAACGGGCAGCGCTCGTATCGTGACCTGCCGATCCGCATGGCTGAATTTGGCTGTTGTCATCGCAACGAGGCCCATGGCGCGCTGCACGGCCTGATGCGCGTGCGCCAGATGACGCAGGATGATGCGCACATCTTCTGCCGCGAGGACCAGATCGCTGACGAGACCCTGCGCTTCCTGAAACTGTTCGAGCGTGTTTATGGCGATTTCGGCCTGTCGGAGATTTCCTACAAGCTGGCGACGCGCCCGGAGACGCGGGCCGGAACAGATGAAACATGGGACCGGGCCGAAAAGGCCCTGTCGGATGCCCTGATTGCGGCCGGCATGGAGTTCGAGATCGCCGCGGGCGAAGGCGCCTTCTATGGCCCGAAACTGGAATTCCACCTGACGGATGCGATCGGCCGGACCTGGCAGTGCGGCACGTTCCAGCTCGACTATGTGCTGCCGGAGCGCCTTGATGCGGAATACACGGGCTCTGACGGTGGCAAGCACCGGCCGGTCATGCTGCACCGGGCCGTGTTCGGCACGTTCGAACGCTTCATGGGGATCCTGATCGAAAACTATGCCGGGGCGTTCCCGATGTGGCTGTCACCGGTCCAGATCGTCGTTGCGGCCATAACGGATGCGGCGAACGATTATGCGCTGGAAGCGGCGGCGGCGCTGCGCAAGGCTGGCCTGCGGGTCGAAACGGACCTGCGCAACGAGAAGATCAACTACAAGGTCCGCGAGCATTCCCTGCAGAAAGTGCCGATCATTGCCGTTGTCGGTGGCCGTGAGGCCGAGGAGCGCACGCTGGCGCTGCGGCGGTTCGGCAGCCAGGGCCAGCAGATGATCAGTCTCGACGAGGCGCTCACCAGCCTTGCCGACGAAGCGCTTGCCCCGGATCTCAAGCGGGATTTGTGAGCCGGGACTCGTGACAAGTCAGGGCGTTGGCGACAGAGTGAGTCGCATGACCTTTGCGCCAGTCCTCGCGGTCGTGTTCGTGCTCTGGCCCGTGATGGGCCTGCTTGGCGCGCAGGGGTACGGCCCCTTGCTGGCGCTTGCGGGCCTGGCTGCCCTGGCCGTCGCACGGCCGAAAATGCCGCCTGCCAACTATGCGTTGATGGCCTTCGCCTTTGTCGCCTGGGCGGCCTTGACCGAAACCTGGTCGCCGGCATCGGCCGGCCTTGTCACCGGCAACCTGCTGGAGGGGAATTTCGCGATTCCGGCGGCCAGCCTGCGCGTTGCCCTGACCGCGCTGTTCGGCGCCGTGACGGTAGCCGCTGCCTTGCGCATTTCGCAGGGCAGCGCGCAGCGGGCGTCAAGGGTGATGCTGGGCGCGTTTGCCGTGCAGGGCCTGGTGGTCGCGATCAGCGCCTATCTTGGCGGGCTTGTCCTGCCCCTGATCTATGGTGACGGCGAGATGGCGCAATCATCCGGTGTGCAGAACATTGCGCGCAACGCGAATGCCTTCGTCCTGGTCCTGCCGATATTGGCAGCTTATCTCGGTGTGCGACCGGGCCTGGCCTGGAAGGGGGTCGCAGGCGGCCTCATCCTGGTTAGCCTGGTGGTGTTCGCCCGCATCGACACGCAGGCCGCCATGATCGCCATCTTCATGATGCTCGGGGCATTCGCACTGGTGTGGGCGTCGCCGCGGAACGGCTACCGGTGGCTGGTGAGCGCCTTTGCAGCGTATATCGCGGCGGCGCCGTTGCTGATCGGCGCGGGACTCAACCTGCTGCGCCAGTCAGGAGTGGTGCTGCCGGCCTCGTTCCAGTCGCGTGCCTGGTCCTGGGAAATTGTCATCGGCAAGGTCGCGGATGCCCCCCTGACGGGGCAGGGCATGATGGCGTCGAAAACCTGGCGGGAGACCTATTCGGACCATCCCGACTGGCTAGCGCGCCTGCCTGACTATTGGGCCAGCTATCCGGTCGTGCCCGGACACCCGCACAACATGCCGCTGCAGGTATGGGCCGAAACCGGACTCGTCGGGGCCGTCCTGGCTGGCCTGACCCTGGTATTGGTCGCGTTCCACCTGCCGCGCCCGGACACGCTGCGCCCGGATGTGCGGTATGCGATTGCCGGCTTGGTCGGGGTGGTCGCCAGCCTTGTCAGCGTGGCGTACAATTGCTGGAATGATGCCTTCTGGGCGAGCGTGATCCTGGCGGTGTGCGGCATCATCCTGCTGTCGCGGCGGGACCGGGCCTCGCTGTGACAGCGATGCCGACCGTATCCGCCATCGTGGTGACCTATCATACCGGCCCGCGGCTGCATGAATGCCTGTATGCGCTGAGATCCGATCCCGGCATCTCTGAAACGATCATTGTCGACAATGGAAATCCGGCGGAAAGCACCGCCTGGATCGACCGTTTCGTGGCCGGGTCAGACACGGTCCGGCTGGTGCGGACCGGTGGCAATCCGGGCTTTGGCGCGGGCGTGAACCGGGGCGCTGCCGCAGCCCTCGGCGACATGCTGCTGGTGATCAATCCGGACGCCGTGATCCGGCGCGGGTCGATCGCCGACCTGCTTGCGGCGCTTGAGGACCAGCCAGAACCGGCGCTGGTCGGCGGGCGGATTTTCGATGTTTCGGGCCGGGAAGCGCGCGGGTGCCGGCGCAATACACTGACCCTGTGGCGCGCGCTCGGCCTCGGCAAGTGGGTGCTGGACGAGATGCCCGGCCCGGCCGGGCCAGTGCCGGTGGGTGCCGTCTCGGGGGCTTTCTTCCTGATGCCGAGAGCCGCGTTCGAGGCATTGCACGGGTTCGACGAGGGCTATTTCATGCATGTCGAGGATGTCGACCTGTGCCGGCGGGTGGTCGAGGCCGGCGGCGCGGTCATCTACCAGCCGCTGGCAGGCGCGCTTCACTATGGCTCAACGTCCGAAGTGCCGTCGCCCCTCGTTCAGGCCCACAAGGCCAGAAGCCTGGCGCGCTATTTCCGCAAGTTCGCGAAGGGGCCGCTGGAGCGGGCGCTGGTCGGCGCCGTCAGTCCATTGATCGGGGTGGCGCTGAAGCTGCGCGGCTAGAGGATCGCGGGGATGACCCGGTCGGGTGGCCGGTGGCCGTCGGCGAAGGTCTTGATGTTGATGATCACCTTCTCGCCCATCTCGGTGCGGCCTTCGATCGTGGCTGATCCCATGTGCGGCAGCAGCAGGACATTGGGCAGGCCGATCAGTTCGGCATTGACGGCGGGCTCGCGCTCGAACACGTCGAGGCCGGCACCGGCGATCTTGCCCGACTTGAGGGCGCGCGCGAGGGCGGCCTCGTCGATGACTTCGCCGCGGGCCGTGTTGATGATGTAGGATTCCGGCTTCATCAGGTCGATCCGGCGCGCATTCATCAGGTGGAACGTAGCCGGGGTGTGCGGGCAATTGATCGAGACAATATCCATGCGGGCCAACATCTGGTCGAGGCTGTCCCAGTATGTGGCGTCCAGCAGTTCCTCGGTGCGCGGGCTGACCGGCTTGCGGTTGTGATAGTGGATCTGCAGGCCGAAGGCCTTGGCACGGCGCGCAACCGCCTGGCCGATGCGGCCCATGCCAATGATGCCGAGCCGTTTGCCGGCAAGGCGGCGGCCCATCATCCAGGTGGGTGTCCAGCCGTCGAACAGGCCCTGGTCCATCACCCGTGAGCCTTCGTGCAGGCGCCGGGGCACCGCGAGGATCAATGCCATGGCGAAGTCGGCCGTGTCGTCGGTCAGGACGCCGGGTGTGTTGGTCACCGTGATGCCACGCTGGACCGCGCTCTGGACGTCGATATTGTCGACGCCTGCGCCGAACTGCGCAATCAGGCGAAGCTGTTCGCCGGCGCGGGCGAGCACCTTGCTGTCGATCCGGTCGGTGACGGTGGGCACCAGGACATCAGCCGTCTGGACCGCTTCGACGAGTTCCTCGTGGGTGAAGGCGTGGTCGTCGTGGTTCAGGCGCGTATCGAAGAGTTCCATCATCCGGAGCTCCACCGGCGTGGGGAGTTTCCGGGTGACGACGATCTTGAGTTTCTTGACTGGCATGTCGCCCCTCTGGATATTCCCCATCGGACTTAGCAGAGCGCTGCCGGATCGCCAACGCTTGTTGTTTTACGTGCGATTCATCTCAGTGTGCGAGGGTCGCTGCCTCAACACAGGGTCAGGCAGACTGCACATGAAATGGGCACCCTTCGTCATTTCCGGAATGATGCTGTTGACCGGGTCAGCGGCGGCTGACGGAGCGCACCTGACGCGAATCAGCCAGTTTTCCGGCAAGGAAGTGCCGCGCTTCGAAGTGTTGAAATTTGCTGCCGTCAATGGCCGCTCCGGCCCCAGCCGCGAGCAAGCGGTGGTCTGGCGGTATGAACGCAAGGGCCTGCCCCTGCTGATCATCAAGGAAACCCGCGACTGGCGGTTCGTGCGGGACCCGTCGGGAGACGAGGTCTGGATCCATGCGCGCATGCTGGAAGCGGGCAGGGACGCCATGGTGCAGGCCGAAACGGTCATCCACGCGAAGCCGGACGCCGCGAGTGCTGAAGTCGCGTCCCTGGGGGCCGGCGTGCTGGTCGATCTGGGCACATGCCAGGTGGAATGGTGCGAAGTCAGCGTGCGCAATTACCGTGGATGGGCCCTGCGCAGGGCGCTATGGGGCGTGGATACAGGCGAGGCAGGCCTGTAGGCACACGACAATCGGGCGGTTGACAATGCGGGCAGCGCGCTGTGGTTAGGCGGCTACGCATAATTCCAGGAGAGGCCGCCATGTCCGGACCCCACGATTTTCATACGCCGAAGTCCAGCTATTCGAAGGAAGACCTTCTTGAGTCCGGGCGCGGCGGCTATTTCGGCCCGGGCAACGCTCAATTGCCGGCCCCGCCGATGCTGATGATGGACCGGATCACCGAGATCAGCATGGATGGCGGTGTCTACGGCAAGGGACACGTGATCGGCGAACTCGACATCGACCCGAGCCTCTGGTTCTTCCAGTGCCACTTTCCGGGCGATCCGGTGATGCCGGGCTGCCTGGGTCTCGATGCGATGTGGCAGGCGGTTGGCTATTGGCTCGGCTGGTCGGGAAGCCCCGGCAAGGGCCGTGCGCTGGGCGTTGGCGAGGTGAAGTTCACGGGCGAGATCACGCCGGACTGCAAGCTTGTGCGCTATGAGATCGACATTCACCGCGTGCGCCGCGGCCGGCTCGTGCTCGGCATTGCCGACGGCAAGGTGTTCGTCGACGAGAAGCACGTCTACACGGCCAATGACATGAAAGTCGGCCTCACGGTTCCCGGGCAGGCGGCCTAGGGCGCGCCACCTGGCGGTGCTTGACGATTTACCCGTGCCCGCCTAGCCCGTGAGATAGAAAACTCACAATGGAGGAGGCCCCTATGGCCGAAGACTGGAACCTGCCAAGCGGCGACCTGATGAAGGGCAAACGCGGCATTGTCATGGGCGTTGCCAACCAGAACTCGATTGCCTGGGGCATCTCCAGACAATTGGCGGCGCAGGGCGCCGAAATTGCCTTCACCTACCAGGGCGAGACGCTGGAGCGCCGGGTGCGCCCGCTGGTCGACAGTATCGGCATGGACACGATGATCCCGGCTGACGTCACCGACGATGCGAGCATGGATGCGGCCTTTGCCGAGATCAAAGCCAAATGGGGCAAGATCGACTTCCTCGTCCATTCAATTGCCTTTGCCGGCAAGGATGAGCTGCAGGGCTCGATGGTGGCGAACACGACGCGCGAAGGGTTTCGCCGCGCGATGGACATCTCGGTGTATTCCTTCATCGACAGCGCCCGGCGCGCCGCTGAACTGATGCCGGATGGCGGATCGATCATGTGCATGACCTATCTCGGCGCCGAGCGGACGGTTCCGTCCTACAATGTGATGGGCGTGGCCAAGGCGGCGCTTGAGGCGGCGACGCGCTATGCGGCGCGTGACCTGGGGCCGCAGGGCATCCGGGTCAATGCAATCTCGGCGGGCGCAATGCGCACCCTGTCCCTGGCTGGCATCAAGGGCGGCAAGAGCCTGATGGGCACAGGCCGCGACTGGTCGCTGCTGAAGGAAGACACGAGCATGGAAGGCGTCGCCGGTTGCGCGCTCTACCTGCTGTCTCCGCTCGGACGGTCGATTGCCGGGGAAGTCATCCATGTCGATGCGGGTTTCCACGTCGTCGGCGTGCCGGACCTGCCGGGGGAATAAAAGGGGGTGCCGGGCGATGGTGCCAACGCTCCAGCGCCGCGAGAAGACCTGCATAGCCTGCCCGGCGCAATGGGAAGGCGGTCACGGAATCCGGGGCCTGACCTGTAAAGCGGGACGACTGACATGAAGACCAGCGACGAGACACATGTGCCGCTCGAAGGGTATGGCGAGCCGGACCATGAGGAAATGATGCTGCGGGCGCACGGTTTCCGTGACCGCCTGCACACGCGCCGGTCGGTGCGCAACTTCAAACCGAAGCCTGTCGCGCGGGATGTCATCGAGGCCTGCGTGGCCACTGCGGCATCGGCGCCTTCCGGTGCCAATCACCAGCCCTGGTATTTCGCCTGCGTCGACACGCCGGAGAGACGGCACGAAATCCGCCTCGCGGCCGAGGCCGAGGAGCGGGAGTTCTATGGCGGCCGCGCCAGTGCCGACTGGCTGGATGCGCTGGCACCGATCGGTACGGATGCCGACAAGCCCTACATGGACGTCGCGCCTGTCCTGATCTGCATCTTCGCGCAGCGCCGGGGCGGCGTGGACCCCGGTGACGACAAGAAGAACTATTACATCCATGAGAGTGTCGGCATTGCGACCGGCTTCCTGCTGGCGGCCCTGCACGAAGCCGGCCTCGCAACCCTTGTGCACACGCCCAATCCGATGAGCTTCCTCAACCGGATCTGCGGCCGACCGGAGACGGAGAAGCCCTACCTCATCGTGGTGGCGGGTCATCCGGCGGATGATGCGATGGTGCCGCGGCATGCGCTGAAGAAGAAGCCCCTGAGCGAGGTCATGCGCTGGCTGTAGGTGCGTCTAGTCGATCGTCAGCGACGGCCCGACGAGGCGGATGGAATAGATCATGTCCGGGCGATCACCCATCTGGATGCTGAACGCAGTCAGGTCGACATCGCCCGACAGGCCGTCAGGCACGACAGAGCCGCGCGCCGTCTGGCGGAAGGGTTCGTATTCATCCGCGCCGGTTTCCGCTTCGAAACGCCGGAACGTCCAGTCAGGCAAATCAGGATGGACCAGGAGCGGCTGGCCGGGTGCCATGCGCAGCGGCACGTCCGCCGACAGGGTGCCTGACAATTTCAGGAAAACCTGAGTCGCCCAGACGCCGCGGCTGGTGACCACCACGCCGACGGCAACATGGGTGAGGTCCGGGTTCAGGATATTCGCGCGGTGGCCGGGGCTGTCCATCAGGTTCTGGTGCAGCTGTGGCAAGCTCTTTGAAAAATTGTAACGTCCCCGGACAATTTCCATCATGGCGAGATTCTCGGCTGATCGCTGGATCAGGGCGCGACGGTCGAGGGCCGTCAGCCGATCCGCGGGCGACCGACCGTCAGGGCTGTTATGGTCGAAGAAGTGATTGGCCGCCATGTCGAGGCTCTGGAACCGTGCCGGGGCGAGCAATTCAGGCCGCATGGCGAGCGGGGCGATCCCGCGCGCGGCGCGCTCGGCATTTATCTCGTCGAGAAAGCCGGCCTCCATCTTCGGGTCGAACCGATAGCCGGATGGCAAATTCCGCAGGCAGGGCCGCACGGTTTCGACGTAGTCGGCCGTGCTGTGCCCGCGTGCGCCGAGCCGCAGGTCGCATGCGAGGGCGGTGCCACCGAGGACGCCGGACAGGCAAAGGAGCGCCAGCCATTTTGACAGGGTTCGCTGCATGGCGCGAATCCTAGCGGGCGCGGCGCAACGCGCCCAGCGTTTTGTGCAGCCTAGAGCCGGGCCCGATCGCCCAGCACGCCGACGGAGCGCAGGCGTTCCAGCACGGGAGCGACCATGCGCTCGATCGCTTCGTCGTTCGGCCGCACATTACCGTAGGCGGGCAGGCCCTCGTCGGCGATGACGAGATCGGCCTCGAACTTGGCCGGATGGGTCCAGCGGTAATGGGCTGCGCGCACAGTGGACATGTATTGCTTCAGCACGCTGTCGACGCTGCGGCCACGGTCGATCACGTCGCGGCGGATGCGGCGCGCGAGGCGCAGGTCGTCGGGCGTGTCGACATAGACCGAGAGGTCGATCAGCGACTTGATCTTCGGCATGGACAGGGCATGGATGCCTTCGAGCAGCAGGATGGGAGCGGGCGCGATACGCCGTGTCTTGTCGCTGCGGTCGTGCCGGTCATAGTCATAGATCGGCTGGTCGACGGCCTGGCCTGATTTCAGGGCCTTCAGGTCGCGCACGAGATGATCGACTTCCTTGGAGACGGGATCGTCATAGTTGACGCCGGCAATGATCGCCTGGCGCTCGTCCTCGTTTGCATAGTCACCATAGTGGCGCATCGGGTGATAATAGGCGTCTTCACCGAACATCACGGCCTGGCCTTCGCCAAGGTGGGCGAGCAGCGCTTCGGCGAGAGTCGACTTGCCCGAGCCGGAGCCGCCGGACATGGCGATGAGGAAAGCGGATTTACGTTTTGTCATGCTGGCGGGTTTAGCGGCAAACCTGATACATCATCAATGGAAATTGCCCGCTGGCGTGGTAGTTTTCGCAAACAGGGGCGCATGTTCCGGGGGCATGCCTGCGTCCGTGGCGTATCCGGCCCCGGGAGGACCCTGAAATGCCTGACTCACTGGACCGTGCCATGCATCACGCCCGCGCGTGGCTGGATGGCCTCGACTCGGCGCCGGTCGGTGCCCGCGCAACAGCCGACGCATTGCGCACGGCGCTGGGCGGTCGATTGCCCGAAACCGGCAGCGATCCGGCGGACGTGATTGATGCGCTGGCGGAGGGGGCCGGGCCGGGGCTGCACGCCAATGCCGGCGGCCGGTTCTTTGCCTGGGTCATGGCCGGATCGCTGCCGTCGGCGCTTGCCGCCGACTGGCTGGTATCGGCGTGGGACCAGAACAGCGGCATGTTTGCTGTTGCGCCCGCCACGACGGTCCTGGAGGAAATTACGGGCGAGTGGCTGAAGGACCTGTTCGGCCTGCCGGCGGAGTGTTCGTTCGCGTTCACGACCGGGTGCCAGCTGGCGCACGTGACGGCGCTGGCGGCGGCGCGGTATGCCGTGCTGGACAGGGCAGGTTGGGACGTCAACCGTGACGGCCTGTACGGTGCACCACCGATCCGGATACTGACAAGCCAGAACCGCCATAACACGTTGGACACGGCCGTGCGCTATCTCGGCATGGGCGAAGCGCACATGGAGAGCGTGGCGACGGGGCCGCTGGGCAACATGCTGGCCGATGATCTCGCTGGAAAACTGTCAGGGCCGGTGCGGCCCACGATACTCTGCCTCAATGCGGCAGATCTCAATATCGGGACATTTGATGATTTCGCGACGCTTATTCCGATTGCGAAGGCGGCGGGCGCCTGGGTGCATGTCGATGGCGCCTTCGGGCTATTTGCGCGAACAGCGCCCGCGTATCGCGCGTTGACGGACGGTATCGAACTGGCCGACAGCTGGGCGACGGACGGGCACAAATGGCTGAACGTGCCATATGATTGCGGGATGGCCTTCGTGCGGGATGCAGCCGCTCACCGCGCGGCCATCGCCATGGGCGCGGCCTACCTTTCGCCGAGTTCGGATGTGCGTGATCCTTCGGACTGGAATTTCGAACTGTCGCGGCGGGGGCGGGCCATACCGGTATATGCGGCGCTGCGGGAACTGGGCCGCGAAGGCGTTGCAGACCTCGTGGAGCGCTGCTGTGTCCATTGCAAGGCGCTTGTCGGCGGTATCGGCGCATTGCAGGGCGCGCGTGCCCTGAACGTGCCCGTGCTGAACCAGGGGCTGGTCCGGTTCGAGCGTACCGGTGCGTCGGCAGCGGAGAATGACGCCTTTACGGACGATGTGATCCGCAGGACCAACGCAACGGGCGAAGCCTTCTTTTCGGGAACGACATGGAACGGCCAGAGAGCGATGCGCGTCAGCGTGGTGAGCTGGCGGACAAGCGATGTCGATGTCGAGCGGTCGATAGCGGCGGTCGCGAGCGTGCTGGCGGATATGGATTCAGCCAGATGAAAAACCCGGCCCCCATGACAGGGACCGGGCAAAGGCCCTGGCGACAAGCAGGTGTCTAGCGGCCAATGACGAGTGGCCCGCGCAGGGCGTATTCACTGGCACGGTAGGCGACGTCCAGGGTGAGGTAGGCCTGCTCGCCGCTTTTCAGCGGATCGGTCATGCGTGTGCCGAGTCCCCGGGCGACGGTGTCGCCGGACGCCGTGGTAAGCCGCCAGCCCACAGGCTGAAGCCGGTTGTCGGCGAAAGTGGCGCGGATGTTTTCCGTTCCCGAGATGACGAGTGGCAGGGGCGTCTCGAGCCGACCGTCAACACGGGCAAAGAGCTGGACCACATAGGTCTTGCCGTTCGCCCGGGCGATTCCGACGGCACTGTCAGTGAAGGCTTCGCGCGTCATGTTGGCGGCGTTGGCCGGATCCTTGCGCAGGGCTGCCATGATCGCATCTGCATCCATGGCACTGTCGACGACCACGATATTGGCGCCGGACGCACCGATCAGGATGGCACGGTCGAACGTGCGGACGCGGTCAAGATGGTCGCGGCCTTCTAGGTCTTCGTGGGCGGCATAATGGCGAACTGCCATGTCCATGGCATGGATGCGGGCCGCCTGAACGAGCGAGACCTGGTATTCGAGGTGCGATTCACCGGCGGCTGCGCGGGTCGCGTTGGTGGCGTCCTGGATCTGGCGTTCAAGCCGCGTGTCATAGTCGACGCCGTTCAGCCCTTCGAAGCAGGCATCAGCTTCCTGCGCATAAGCGAGCGGTTCCAGTGACAAGCCGTCTGACAGATCGCAGCCGGACGTGCTTGCCAGGGCAGGAGTTGCGAGCGCCGCAAAAGCCAGCGCAGACAGTGACACATATTTGTAACATGAGTGTAACATAACTGTCACAATACTTTCGTGATGCAGGAGCGTCAACGCAAATTTCATCCGGGTACAGAAAGTCGTAGTTTTGATGGCTGGCGATCGAGAGGCTGGCCGGCATGAAAAAGGGCCGCCCCGAAGGGCGGCCCTGATTGATTACCTACAAGAAATTGTAAGGCCTATTCTTCGCCTTCGGCGCCTTCGAGCTGCTTGCCGGTCGCCTGGTCGACGACTTTCATCGACAGGCGGACCTTGCCGCGATCGTCGAAGCCCATGAGCTTGACCCAGACCTTGTCGCCTTCCTTGACCAGTTCCTTCGGATGGCCAATGCGCTCGTTCGCCATTTGCGACACGTGCACGAGACCGTCCTTCGGACCGAAGAAGTTCACGAAGATACCGAAGTCTTTCAGGCCAACCACTGTGCCCTGGTAGATTTCGCCGACTTCGGCTTCCGCGGTGATTTCCTTGATCATCTTCATGGCTTTGTCGATCGAGGAACGATCGAGGGCAGAAATCTGCACCGTGCCGTCATCATCGATGTTCACCTTGGCGCCGGACTCTTCCACGATACCGCGGATGACCTTGCCACCGGATCCGATAACGTCACGGATCTTGTCGGTTGGCACTTTCATGATTTCCATTTGCGGCGCGTTTTCAGACAGGCTGTCACGCGACGTGTCGAGCGCTTTCGCCATTTCGGCGAGGATGTGCATGCGCCCACCCTTGGCCTGCTCGAGCGCCGTTTTCATGATGTCCTTGGTGATGCCTGCGATCTTGATGTCCATCTGCAGCGAGGTCAGGCCGTTCTCGGTTCCTGCGACCTTGAAGTCCATGTCACCGAGGTGGTCTTCGTCGCCGAGGATGTCGGACAGGACGGCGACGCCGTCAGCTTCCTTGATCAGGCCCATGGCGATACCCGACACAGGACGGGTGATCGGCACGCCGGCATCCATCATTGCGAGCGAGCAGCCACACACGGTTGCCATCGAGGACGAGCCGTTGGACTCGGTGATCTCGGAGACAAGACGGATCGTGTAGGGGAACTCTTCATGCTTGGGCAGGACAGCCTGAAGCGCGCGCCAGGCGAGCTTGCCGTGTCCGGTTTCGCGGCGGTTGGTGCCGCCCATGCGGCCCGTCTCACCGACCGAATAGGGCGGGAAGTTGTAGTGGAGCATGAATTTCGACTTCGACGTGCCACCGAGGCCATCGATGAACTGTTCGTCATCGCTGGTACCGAGCGTTGTCACGCAGACGGCCTGTGTTTCACCACGGGTGAACAGGGCCGAACCATGCGTGCGCGGCAGGAAGCCGGCAAGGGCTTCAATCGGACGAACCTGGTCGAGCGCCCGGCCGTCGATACGTTTGCCGGTTTTCAGGATGTCGCCGCGGACCACGCTGGCTTCGGCTTCCTTGAAAGCTGCCTTGAACGTGTCGGCGGACATTTCGCCGGGTGCGTCTTCGGTGCCGACGAGTGCAGCCTTGGCCGTGTCGCGGGCAGCGCCCACGGCGGCCTGGCGTTCCAGCTTTTCGGTCAGCGAATAGGCCTTGGAAAGCTCTTTGCCGACAAGCTTCTGGATCGCCTTGAGTTCATTGGAATGGTCTTCCGCTTCGAACTCGAATGGCTCCTTGGCGGCCTTCTCGGCCAGATCGATGATGGCATCGATGACTGGCTGGATGGCTTCATGGCCGGCCATGACGGCGCCAAGCATGACGTCTTCCGACAATTCGTAGGCTTCCGATTCAACCATCATCACGGCATCGGCTGTGCCGGCCATGACGAGGTCGAGTTCGGACTCTTCGAGATCATCGATGGTCGGGTTGATGATGTACTCGCCATCCTTGTAACCGACGCGGGCGGCACCGATCGGGCCCATGAAGGGCGCGCCGGACAGGACGAGCGCAGCGGATGCGCCGATCATGCCGAGGATATCGGGATCGTTCTCGAGGTCGTAGGACATGCAGGTCAGGACGACCTGGACTTCGTTCTTGAAGCCCTTGACGAACAGCGGGCGGATCGGACGGTCGATCAGGCGCGATGTCAGTGTCTCTTTTTCGGTCGGGCGCCCTTCACGCTTGAAGAAGCCACCTGGGATGCGGCCCGACGCGTAGTATTTTTCCATATAGTTGACGGTCAGGGGGAAGAAGTCCTGGCCGGGCTTTGCCGACTTGGCGAAGCAGGCGGTCGCGAGGACCGAAGTGTCCCCATAGGTGACCATGACGGCGCCGTCAGCCTGACGTGCCACGTGGCCCGTCTCAATTGTCAGCGTGCGTCCCGCCCATTCCAGCGACACGGAGTGTTTGTTGAACATTTTGATTGTCTTTCTTTTCACATACGAAAAGCCCGCCGCGGCCCTATTGCCCGGCGGGCTTGTTTTGTCCGGCCCTAGCGGCGGATGCCGAGTTCCGTGATGAGCGCCGAATAGCGCGCCTCATCCTTGCCCTTAACGTAGTCAAGGAGCTTCCGGCGCGTCGCGACCATGGTCAGCAGTCCGCGGCGGGAGTGATTGTCTTTCTTGTTGGTCTTGAAGTGGTCAGTCAGGTTGTTGATGCGTTCGGTAAGGATCGCAACCTGCACTTCCGGGGAACCTGTATCACCATCCTTGATGGCGAATTTCTTGATCAGTTCCTGCTTTTTTTCAGCCGTAATCGACATCGGGTCTCTTTCATGAATAACGCCAAAAGGCGAAGGGTTTCAATGTATTGCGACCTCATGGACGCGGGGGTTTCAAGGGAATTCGGGGGCCTGGTGTCCGGGGCCGGGATGTCGTCCAGCGCAGGGTTCAGGGCGATATTCGCCTCAAGGGGCGGCTTATGACGGATTTAGGCCGGTTTGGGA
>NZ_ARYK01000004.1 GCF_000685275.1 Hyphomonas johnsonii MHS-2 | reverse complement strand
GTCTTTTTCCATTGGACAATGATCCGATCCAACCCTGCGAGCGCGGCATTGACGTCAGCGACGAGTGTTCGTCAAAGTCAGGGCTGCTCGCTTGCTTTGGGCGTTCGGATCGCTGTGTCCCCGACCGGAAACCAGTGCGTCGTGCGGTTGGCAAACCAAACCAGCGACAGCATCACCGGCACCTCGACCAGCACGCCGACCACCGTGACCAGCGCGGCAATGGAGTTCAGGCCGAACAGTCCGATGGCCACGGCAACCGCCAGTTCGAAAAAGTTCGATGTCCCGATCATTGCACAGGGCGCGGCGACGTTATGGGGAACGCGCCAGGCCTTCGCGGCCCAATAGGCGATGCTGAAGATTCCATAGGACTGGATCAGCAGAGGAATCGCGATCATCACGATGACCAGGGGCTGTGACAGGATCACCTCGCCCTGGAAGCCGAACAGCAGCACCACGGTCGCCAGCAGGCCGACGATGGAGAACAGCTTTACCTTCGCCGTAAATGCGCTCACCGCCGCGTCGGCCTGCGCACGATTGGCAGTTCCGCGTGTCATCAGCACACGCGTTATTATCCCCGCCGCCAGTGGAATCACGACATAGAGGCCGACCGACAGCACAAGCGTCGTCCATGGCACGGTGATGTCGGTGACACCCAGCAGCAGCGCCACGATCGGCGCGTAGGCGAAGACCATGATCGCGTCGTTGAGCGACACCTGCGCCAGCGTGTAGTTCGGATCGCCTTTGGTCAGCTGCGACCAGACGAAGACCATCGCCGTGCAGGGGGCAGCCCCCAGCAGGATCAGGCCCGCGATGTACTGGCCCGACGTGCCAGGCGCGATGAAGGGTGAAAAGATCCAGTCGAAGAACACCACGCCAAGGGCGGCCATCGTGAAGGGCTTGATCAGCCAGTTCACCGTCAGCGTGATGATCAGGCCCTTGGGCCGTTCATGCACCCGCGCCAGCGACGAGAAATCCACCGCCACCATCATCGGATAGACCATGAACCAGATCAGGATCGCGACGACGAAGTTGACCGATCCGTACTCCAGCGAAGCAAGATATCCGACCAGCCCCGGCGCGACCTGGCCGAGTGTCAGGCCAGCGACAATCGCCAGCGCGACCCAGATCGAAAGATAACGTTCAAATGCAGACATGTGCGACAGCGTCCTTTTGGGCTCAGGCAATGACAGGTGTGCGGCCAGTCGGCACGCGCAGGCAGCCTGCACCGACCGGGTCTCCGGCCAGCATCGGCGCAACGGCTTGGCGCATGGCTGGGGCGTGGACGCCGAGGAGCGTCATCGAGTGGGCTCCCTGGGAACGCAGCCTTCGGGGGTGAAGCAACACGGCGCCTCGCCCTCCGGCGGACGCGCGGCGATGGCTTCGATCAGATCCCGTATCGGCGCGAGCGCCGACGGATCGAGCGAATAGCAGATGCGGGGGTAGTCGATCGTGCCCGTCACGAGCCCTGCTTCCTTGAGTATCCGCAGGTGTTCGGAAACCGTCGACTGGGCCAGTCCGACCTGGTCCACGATCTCCCCGCCAATGCAGCCAGGCTTCGAGAGCAGAAAGGTAATGATCCTGATCCGGGCCGGATGCGCCAGCGCCTTGGCGATCGAGACGATCTGGTCCGTTTCGATCGAAGGTGATGGCGCCGCGGTGTTTCGGTCGAGCATTTCTCAAGCCTTGTATCGTCAATACCCGATACATATAGATCGGACATCGACGATACAAGTGAAAATCGGCATTGCCAGCGGAACCGAACCTGAGGGGCCCACTTCAGGTGCTTTGCTTCGATCAATCGCCAGGAACCGGTTCCGGGAACCCGTCGAGTTTGGCCTCTCCTTATTATGGACTGCAGAGCAGGGTGCCGGTCACCTGAACGAGCGGCCGCCGAACGGCGATATTTCGAGCCTGCATTCCGAGACAAGTTCCCGACCATGCTCTTGCTGGCAACCAGGCCAATCGGTTCCCCGGCCAATGTCATGGCGGCGTCCAGGAGCCAAAATGTCTTGAAATCCTTGGTGCACCCGGAGCGATTCGAACGCCCGACCCCCAGATTCGTAGTCTGGTGCTCTATCCAGCTGAGCTACGGGTGCCTGCCAAAGAAGGCGGACACATACAGGCAGGTTTCTCCCCTTGCAAGCCTGCCTGACACGGCTTTTCGGGCAAAACTGCACTCAGGGCTGCGGCGGGGCCATGTCGAGCCCGGTCACGCCGGAGATCCAGCCGGCATAGGCCGAGACGCGCGTGTAGATTCCGGGGCTTTCCGGGCGGCCGCAGCCAAGGCCCCAGCTGACCACGCCGACCTGTACGGGCGGGCCGTCAAAATCGCGGTAGGCGAGCGGGCCGCCACTGTCGCCCTGGCAGGAATCCGTGGTGCCGGCCCCGGCGCAGACCTGGGCGTCCGGACTGATGCGCACCGATCCATAGGCGGCCGACAGGCCATAGGTTTCGACCAGGCTGTCGATCTGCTGCTGGCAGGACACGGTATCGACAACGGGCACGACGCCTTCCTGGAGGCGCATCTTCGGCGCACTCAGCTGGCGGCCGGTGCGGCTGAAGGCTTCCTCGCCGGGGGCATCTTCCCCGGTGCGGCCATAGCCGGCAACGAGGAGCGGCGTGCCGGAGCGGCCGGCGTCATCCGAGGCGAGCGCCGTGAGGCCATCGACGCGGGTGAGCGGGCCGTCCCACGGGGCTTCGAGGCGCAGCAGGGCGATGTCATTGCCGGCCTCGGGCGCACCGGGGACATAGGCGGGATGGACCACGACCCGGCTGAGGGGAAACACGGTGCCCGACACCATCCGGCGCAGGTCGGCGGCGCCGATGGCGATGCGCAGGGTGCCGAACCGGACGAGGGCCCCGTCATCCTCGGCGACGTACTGGACGGCGCGGCCTGCCGGATCAATCCTTGCATTTTCAACGCAGTGGGCGGCGGTGAGGGCCCAGTCGGGGGAAATCACCGTGGCGCCGCACTCGTGGAACAGGGAATGGCCCAGCGCCGTCTGCAGTGAAGCGATGCCCGGCCAGTCATCGGCGCTGGCGTCGCGTCCTGCAATGATCTGTGCAGATGCCGAGGCAGCCATGACGACGCAGGCGCAGGCCAGGACAGAAAGTGTCCTGAACACCGTGCGATATGCCGACCCGTACATGACGTGCTGTCCTCGCTTCCGGAGGGCAGCTTACGCCTGTCGGGCGGGGGCCGGCAAGGTGGCCGGTGGGAAGGCGGTCAGGGAGCGGCAGGGGTGACGGTGGGTGTGATGCCGGTTTCACGGGCGATCCAGCCGGCATAGGCCGACACCCGCATGTACACACCCGGGCTGTCCTGCCGGCCACAGCCGAGGCCCCAGCTGACGACACCGACCTGAACGGGCCCCGCCCCGCCATTGCCCCACTGGGCCAGCGGACCACCGCTGTCGCCCTGGCAGGAATCCGCATAGCCGGCCCCGGCGCAGATCTGGGTGTCCGGCGTGACGCTGACGCCGGCATAGTCGTCCTGCAGGCCATACTGGGTGATCAGTTCCGCGATCCGGGCCTTGCAGGCCTCGCCGCCGATCTTCGGCAGGTCGGCCTGCTGCAGGACCATCATCGGGGCGGTGAGGTGCCGGCCGCTGCGGCTGGCCGCTTCCTGGCTGGTGGCCTGTTCGCCGGTCTTGCCGTAGCCGGCAACCATCAGTTCCATATAGGGCGGATCAAACGAATCGACGCTGCCGGTCAGGCCGTCGAGCCTGGCGACCGGGCCGGTCCATGCGCCATCGATGTGCAGGAGGGCAAGGTCGTTGCCGCGTTCGGGATGGCCGCGCGTATAGCCGGGATGGACGGTGATGCCCTTCACGGGAAACACGGTTCCCTTGGTGACCCGGCGCAGGTCCCCTGCCCCGATGGTGACGATCATCGGGCCGAAGCGGACGAGTTGGCCGTCAGCGTCCGGCACGTACTGGATGGCGCGGCGGCCACCCTCGATGCGGGCCGTCTCGACGCAATGGGCCGCCGTGAGGGCCCAGCTTTGGGAAATCATGGTCGCGCCGCACTCGTGATAGAAGTCGCGCCCCGAAACCGATTGCATGGAGGCAATGCCCGGCCAGTCTGCCGGGTCGGCGTCCCTGCCGGCGACCACACAGGCCGTTGCGAGTGCCAGTGTGGCAAGGGCGAGGCCCCATCGTGCTGAGCGTCTCATGTCTGCGTATCCCCTATTGCCTGGAAGAGTATACGCCTTTCGCAATGGCACGCGCCAGCGTTGCGGCTGCAAGTTCCCCGATGCGGGCAAGCGCGCCTGGTGCCGGCGATGGCAACGGGCGGGCGCCGGTGGAGAGCACGAACACCGCGTCACCGTCGAACGGTGCGAAGACCGGACGGATGGCGCGCGAGAATCCCGACAGCGCCATCCGGGCAACGCGCTGGGCTTCGCCGGGGGTCAGGGCGGCATCGGTGGCAATGCAGGCAATCGTCGTGTTCTGGCCGAGACCGGGATTGACCTTGGCCGCGCCCCAGTCTTCGGCGTCCATGGTGAAATCCGCCGGTGGCCGGGCGCCGCCGAATTCGCCGTCGATCTCGTAGGGCCAGGCCCAGAAGGCATCGGTGCCCGGCATGAAGACCGATCCGTAGCAGTTGACGGCGGCCAGCGCCCCGACGGTGAACCCGTCGCCGGTGACGATGCTGGCCGACCCTGTCCCGCCCAGATGGGTGCCGGCGGCCGCGCCGTGGCCAGCCCCCGTGCGGCCCTGTTCGAATGTCGCGGCAGCCGCTGCGAAGGCCTTGCGGCCGAGCCCGGCATAGGGAGACGTATCGCCCCAGTCCTTGTTGCCGCCATTGGCGAGGTCGTAGAGGATCGCGGCAGGCACGATCGGCGCCTTCGGCACGCTCGGCAGGTCGATCAGGCCGAAGCCGCGCCCTTCGGCCTTGAGGCAGGCAGCGACGCCGTCTGCGGCGGCAAGGCCGAAGGAACTGCCGCCGGACAGGACAATCGCATCAACCGAATCGACCAGCGTGCCGGCGGCCAGCAAGTCTGTCTCGCGGGTGCCGGGCGCGCCGCCGGCGACGGCAACGGCTGCAAGGGCAGGCTTTTCAGCCAGGATCACCGTCGTGCCGCTGCGCACATCGCTGTCTTCGGCATGCCCGACAAGAATGCCCTCGACATCGGTAATCAGGTTGCGTGGGCCGGGCTTTGCCATCATGTCTGCCTTTGTCTTTTACTTCCTGGCTGAGTCTCTTAAGGTCAGCCGCACACTGCGCCAAGCAAAGGGTTTTCCATGTACGCTCGCCTTCTCCCCGCTCGCCCCTCCTTCAGGTCCATGCTGATGGCCATATCCGGCCTCGCACTGGCGGCCTGCGCGGCGCCGGACGATACGCGCCCTGATGCCCAGACCGAAGCGCAGAAGGCCGCGGATTCGGTCGAGGCACCGGCGCTTGGCGATCTCAGCTGGACCAAGGGCGCCATGGTGGCTGCCGCGAACCCGGCAGCCGTCGAGGCGGGGCTGGAAGTGATGCGCAATGGCGGCAACGCGATTGATGCCGCGATCGCCGTCCATGCCGTGCTCGGGCTGGTGGAACCGGAAAGTTCCGGCCTCGGTGGCGGCGCGTTCATGGTGTATTACGACCGCGCCAAGGACGAGATCACCGTCTTCGATGGCCGCGAAGTGGCGCCGGCCGCCGCGACGCCGGACTATTTCGTCAAGGACGGTAAGGTGATGGGCTTCATCGAGGCCTGGCAGTCCGGCCATTCCGTTGGCGTGCCGGGACAGGTCGCACTGTACAAGACCGCACATGACGCCGCCGGCACCGGCGACTGGGCCGCCAATTTCGCGCCCGCCATCCGCCTGGCCGAGAATGGCTTCAAGGTCGGCGAGAAACTCCACGAGGCCCTCGCCTCGGAGCGCCTGCGCGCTGTCATCAACCTCGACGACAATCCGGTCACGTCGGCCTATTTCTATCCGGACGGCGAGCCGCTGCCGGTGGGCTATGTGCGCACGAACCCGGACTATGCCGCCACGCTGAAAGCGATTGCGGCGGAGGGCCCGAGCGCCTTCTACAAGGGCGAGATTGCCGAGAGCATCGTTGCCGCGACGAATGCCGCGCCTGATGGCGGCATGATGACGCTGGAAGACCTGTCCAACTATACCGTCAAGGTTCGCCCTGCCCTCTGCGGCACGCTGCCGACCGGCTACCGGATCTGCTCGGCGCCGCCGCCAAGCTCCGGGGGCATCGCCCAGAACGAGATCATGGGCCTCTATGATGCCATGAAACCGGCCGACAACGTGCGCGTGACGGAAGACTATTTCCTCAAGATCTTCGTCGATGCGCAGCGCCTCGCCTATGCCGACCGCGACTATTACGTGGCCGATGCCGACAAGGTGACCGTTCCATCGGATGACCTGATCAATCCGGTCTACATCCGGGAGCGTGCCAAGCAGGCCTTCGCACCGGACGGCCATGCCACGCCCGGCGATCCGGGGGTCATTCTCGGCCGCAGCCCGATGATCGGCATGTGGGGCCAGGACCAGACCGAACATGCGCCGGGCACGACGCATGTTTCCATCATCGATACTGACGGCAACGCCGTGTCGATGACGGCCACCGTTGAATCGGCCTTCGGGTCGTCACGGATGACGCACGGCTTCCTGCTGAACAACCAGCTGACCGACTTCTCCCGCGCACCGACTGCGGGCGGCCTGCCGGTGGCCAACGCACCGGGCTCCGGCAAGCGGCCGCGCAGCTCGATGTCGCCGACGCTGGTGTTCGATGAAGCCGGTGACCTGTTCATGGTGACCGGGTCGCCCGGCGGCAATTCGATCATTGCCTATGTCGCCAAGACGCTGGTCGGCGTGCTGGAGACGGGCCTGACGGCACAGGAGGCGATCAACCTGCCGAACATCATCGCGCGCGGCGATACGGTTGCTGTCGAGATCGACCGCGAAGGCGGCCCGGAAGCCGCCGAAGCCCTGCGCACGATGGGCTATAGTGTCGAGGAACGCACCGGAGAGATTTCCGGGTTGCATGTCATCGTCGTGCGTGACGACGGGCTTGAAGGCGGCGCTGACCCGCGCCGCGAAGGCGTGGCCAAAGCACTGGAATAGGCTGTTCCGGCATGGCCAAGCTGTACTTTTCCTATGCCGCGATGAATGCGGGCAAGTCGACGATCCTGCTCCAGGCGGCGCACAATTATCGTGAGCGGGGCATGGACGTGCTGTTGCTGACGTCCGAGCTGTATGGCGGCACGGAGGACGGGCATATCTCGTCGCGCATCGGGATCAGTTCCGAAGCGACGCTGTATTCCGACACGGTCGACCTGTTCGCGCTGGTGCAGGATGTGATGGCCAAGGGACGGCTCGACGCGATCTTTGTCGACGAGGCGCAATTCCTGACCAAGCAACAGGTCTGGCAACTGGCACGGGTGACCGACTACCTGCATGTGCCGGTTCTGGCCTATGGCCTGCGCACCGATTTCAGGGGCGAGCTGTTCGAGGGGTCGGCGGCGCTGCTGGCGATTGCCGACAACCTGCGCGAGATCCGCACGATCTGTGAATGCGGCAGCAAGGCCACGATGGTCGTGCGCCTGGGGCCCGACGGCAAGGCGCTGACCGAGGGTGACCAGGTGTCGATCGAGAAGACCACCTATCTCTCCCTCTGCCGGCGCCACTGGGAAGAACGCATGGGGCGCTTCCCGACCGGCTGACCCGGCTCAGGCGGGACCGAACAGGCCCGGCGCGCGCAGGGCGGCCCCATAATTGATATTGGCGAACCCGCTGAGGCCGAGCGCCGCGAGTTGGGCATCCAGCTGGCTGGCGTCCTCGCACTCGAAGGCGATCGACCTGTTGACACGGCCGTTGCACGCCGCCTCGGTGATCTCCGCGCGCAGGCCATTGGCGACATGCTTGCGGCGTGTCTTGGCGACATGGCGCACGTCGGCATGGCCGGCAATCGCGGCGCAGAGCGCATCCGGGCTGGTGCAGGCGCGCGCATCGACATCCGGGAACAGGCCGGCCAGCAGGGTCAGGACATCGGTGTCGAGCGGGAAGGCATCGCTGAACACCGGATGCCAGCGTTCCAGCACGCCCCGGGTGCCGAGCCGTGCCTTCAGCTCCAGCACGCTGCCACCGCGCAGCTTGGGCGTCAGGTCGGTGCGACCGGGCGCCAGCAGGTAGATGTCAGTGCGCGATTCAGTCTGGTCGAAATCAAGCTGGGCGGCGGCGCGGGCCGCGTGAACGTCGAAATCTTCCGGCCAGCAGCGAAACTCGTAACGAGGCGGTTTGGTGGTCATGCAAATGTCCCGGGGTGCTGACCGGCGTCATGCCAAAGCCGGGCGGTTCGCGCAACCCGACGTTGGCACTGTAAATGGCGCGCCCCGACAAGGCCCGGCCTTCTTCCCCATTCTCGCCTCATTTGCGAGCGAAGATTCACAGAACTGGAAACACGAAGGAGAGATCCAGTGGGCGTGAAGCGGAATGTCATATTGGGACTCATCACCCTGGCCACCTTTATCGGCTGCGGCCTGATGGCGAATGCCGAGGCGCCTGACGCGCCCGATGCGCAGATCGATTATGACGGCTTTGTCGGCCTCAGCGGAGAACTCGGCGCCTATCGCCAGACACGCCTGGTGGACCTGGACACGTTCAATGCAATGAAGGCCGACCCGGACACGATCCTGCTCGACACGCGCAGTTCGGAGGCCTTCCACATGGGCCACATCGAGGGCGCCATCAACGTCAACTTCTCCGATTTCACCGATGCCAAACTGGCCAAGGCACTGGGCGACAAGACGACGCGCATCCTGATCTATTGCAACAACAATTTCAGCGACAATGTGGCTCCGGTGATGGTGAAGCGCGTCGAACTGGCGCTGAATGTGCCGACCTTCATCAACCTTTACGGCTATGGCTACGAGAATATCTACGAGCTGAAAGGCGCCCATTCGATCCGGGATGCGGACATCCACTGGGTGTCGGACTGGCCGGACATGCTGCCCGCTGCGACCCTTCAGGAAAACTAAACACCCCATCTGCCGCCTTGCTTTTGCCGGCAGCAGGCTTCATTTGCGGCACAGAAACTGAATAGCCGCCCCCGAAATGAGGCCCGCCAATGTCCGCTGATGCATCCGCAGCCGCTGCTGCCACCGCTCCGAGAGTGAACCCGAACGCCCCGACCGAGGAAACCGTCCTCAGCGTCGAGCACTATACCGACCGGCTGTTCCGCTTCCGGCTGACCCGGCCGCGCAGTTTCCGCTTCCGCACCGGCGAGTTCGTGATGATCGGCCTGCCCAGGGAAGACGGCAAGCCGATCCTGCGCGCCTATTCCATCGCTTCGCCCGCCTGGGACGACGAACTGGAATTCTATTCGATCAAGGTGCCCGACGGCCCGCTGACCTCTCGCCTGCAGGCGATCCAGCCGGGCGACAAGGTGCTACTGGGCAAGAAACCGACCGGCACGCTGGTGCTCGACGCACTGACCCCCGGCAAGCGCCTCTACATGTTCTCGACCGGCACGGGCTTTGCGCCCTTTGCCAGCCTGGTGCGCGACCCGGAAACCTACGAGCGCTATGACGAGGTCATCGTCACGCACACATGCCGCGACGAAGACGAACTTGCCTATTCCACCAACCTGATCCGCGCCATTGCCGAGGATCCGCTGGTTGGCGAGATGGCTGCCGGCAAGCTGCGCCTGTACACGAGCTGCACCCGCACGCCGCATCCGAACATGGGCCGGATCACGACGCTGATCGAGACGGGCAAGCTGTTCGCCGATCTCGGCGTGCCGAAACTGAACCCCGAGACCGACCGGGCGATGATCTGCGGCTCGATGGAGATGATCCAGGACGTGAAGGGGCTGATGATCGCGCATGGCCTGACCGAAGGGTCGAACGCGGCGCCGGCCGAATTCGTCATCGAGAAGGCCTTTGCGGGCTGAGCGGCATTTGCCCTCGCACCCACACTACGAAACCTGACATCGACGTCATGTATTGACAGCAGGCAAGCCGCCTGTGTCCAATCCCCGAAAAACGAGGGGAGCGGACATGGTGGTTTCACGGCGGACGATGCTGTTGGCGGGCGGCGCGGTTGCGGCAGGCGGGGTGGCCATTCCGGCCAGCCAGCACGTGGCCTGGGGCCGACGCACCTTTACGCGACCGGACTATGACCCGGATTTCCCCGAAGCGCCGGAAGGCGAAGACAGCTGGATGAACTGGTCCGGCGTGCAGCGGGCAACGCCCGAAGCGATCAGCCGGCCGGCAAGCGAGGGGGCGCTCAGTGCGCTGGTCGCACGGACCGATTCGCGCATCCGCCCGTTCGGGAGCGGCCATTCCTTTGTCGGCCTCGCCCCGAGCGAAGGCGTGATGGTGGATGTCAGCCAGATGTCCGGCATGAGGGCGATCGACGCTGACACCGGCATTGCCGTATTCGGCGCGGGCACGCGCCTGTTCCAGGCCGCGACCGAACTGGCCGATGCCGGACGGGCGCTGCCGAACCTGCCGGATATCGATGTGCAGACGCTGGCGGGCACGTTCTCCACCGCGACGCACGGCACCGGCGAGACACTGACCGCGCTGCACGATCATATTGCGGGCTTCCGGATGGTCACGGCGGCAGGCGACATCCTGGACGTCACGCCGGACAGCAATCCGGACCTGTTCGCGGCGGGGCGGGTGTCGCTCGGCGCGCTGGGCATCATCACGGAATACACGCTGCGCACCGTGCCGATGTTCAACCTGCACCGGCAGGTCTGGGTCGAGCCGATCGGTACGCTGATCGAACGGGCCGAGGAGTACATCCAGCAGCACCGCAATTTCGAATTCTACTATTTCCCGAACACCGGCTATGGCGCCGGCATCAGCCACGACCTGCACGAGGGCCCGGTCAGCGGGCGCGGCGACAACGAGGATGATTCCACGCTGGAAGAGCTGAAGGCCCTGCGCGACGCGGTCGGCTGGTGGCCGTGGATGCGGCGCAAGATCATCGGCGAGGCGCTGCCCAAGGGCATGGTCGAGGATGTCAGCGACAGCTCCTACAAGCTGCTGGCGACGACGCGGCCGATCAAGTTCAACGAAATGGAATACCACCTGCCCCGCGAGAACGGCATCAAGGGCCTGAAGGAAGTGATTGCGAAACTGGAGCGCCACAAGGAAGTGTTCTTCCCGATGGAAGTGCGCGTCATCGCACCGGACGACGCCTGGCTGAGCCCGTTCAATGCGGGCCCGCGCATGTCGATCGCAATCCATGCGGCGGTTGACGAGCCATATGACTATTTCTTCTCGGAGATCGAACCGATCCACCGGGCCAATGGCGGGCGCCCGCACTGGGGCAAGCATCATTCTCTGGGCAAGGAGGAACTGTCCGCCCTCTACCCCCGGTTCGGGGACTTCATGGCCCTGCGCCGCGAGATGGACCCGTCGGGCAAGTTCCTGAACCCGCACCTTGCCAAACTGTTCGGAGAAGCTTTCGATGATTGAGTTTTCCCGCCGTAACGTGATCCTGGGCGGCGCCGCCCTAGTTGGAGTGACTGCACTGATGATGAAACCCGGCGACAAGAGCGGACCGCGCGATGCCTATTTCCTGGATGTCCAGAAGGCGCTGACGGCGGCGGGAATCGCGCAGCCGACAATGGTGGTCGACAAGGCGCGGCTGGATGCCAATATCGACACGCTGAAAGGCTTCCTGCCGGCAGGCATGGGATACCGCATCGTCGCGAAATCGCTGCCCTCGCTCGGGCTGATCCGGCATATCCGTGAACGGACGGGGACGGATCGGCTGATGACATTCAACCTGCCCATGCTGCTGGAGATTTCGCAGGCCATGCCGGAGGCCAGCCAGTTGCTGGGCAAGCCCCTGCCCGTGATGGCGGCGCGGCACTATTTCGAGCAGCTGCCGGCGGATGTCGCAGCGGCGGCGGACAATATCCAGTGGCTGGTCGATACGCCGGAGCGCCTGGCGCAATATGCTGCGCTGGCCGACCAGGTGGGCCGCGACCTCAATATCAATATCGAGCTTGATGTCGGGCTGCACCGGGGCGGCATGGTGGCGGGCGCAGACCTGAAGGGCATGCTGGAGGCGATTGCAGCGAACCCGCGCCTGACCTTTGCCGGCTTCATGGGATATGATCCGCACATCCCCTCCCTGCCGACGGCGATGGGCTGGCGCGAGCGGGCGATGAAGGGCGTGCGCAAGGGCTACGCAGCGGCGCTGGCGCAGGCGGGCGAGGTGTTCGGTGCGGACGTGATGGCGGGCATCACGCGCAATGCCGCGGGCAGCCCGACCTACCGGACCTATCAGGACACGGAGATTGCCAGCGAAGTGTCGGCGGGATCGTGCCTGGTCAAGCCGACGCATTTCGATACCGAGCTGCTGGAACCGCATGTGCCGGCAAGTTTCATTGCAACGCCGGTGATCAAGGCGATGCCGGTGACGCACATGCCGGGCCTCGAATTTGCCGACGGTGCGACGCGCGCGTGGAACCCGAATGCATCCAAGACCGTGTTCATCTATGGCGGCAACTGGCTGGCCGACCCGGTCGACCCGCCGGGCCTGGCCTACAACAAGACGTTCGGACGCTCATCAAACCAGGAAATGCTGAATGGCGGGCCGGAGCTGGAGATCAGCCCGGACGAATTCGTCTTCCTGCGCCCGCACCAGAGCGAAGCGGTGTTCCTGCAATTCGGCGACATCGCCGTCTACGAGAATGGCGCGATCACCGAGCGCTGGCCGGTCTTCGACTATTCGGCCTGATCCGCAAAGTGCTCGGCAAGGCCAACCAGGCCTTCGGCCAGCGCGTCCGGCGCCGCATAGAAGGGCGAGTGATCGCAATCGAGTGTCACCACACGCTCGCAGGGCAGGTCCGCCTGCATCATGCGCTGCGCCTTGATCGGGATCGCCCTGTCCTGCAGGCATTCGACATAGGCGCGCCGGACAGACCCGTAGCGGGCCCCTGAAATGGCCACCGGTGTCGTGAAGGCGACCGCCGGTTCCGGGCCGACCAGCGCGGCGGCGCGGGCCTGCCAGGCAGGCTCTGTCGTATTGTAGAATGTCCGTGCGGCCGCACCCGGCACCAGGCTGAGCGTTGTGCCATCCTCGCTCGGCTCGAATTCAGGCGGCAGGGCCGGGTCTCTCGGCGTGCGCTGCATCGTTGCCAGCAGCGACTGGCCGTCCTGGACCAGGAAGGCCGTGAGGTAGACGAGGCCACGGATGGATGCCGGGGCATATTCGCCAGCCTGGCTGATGACGATGCCGCCCCGGCTGTGACCGACAAGGATGACCGGTTCGGGCTGGCGGGCAGCAAGGTCGGCCACGAAGCGGGCCCAGAGCTCGAGCGAGACACTGGCCAGCGGGGTCGTGTCCTGCCCCATGCCCGGGAGGTCGGGCGCGATGACGGTGTGGCCTGCCGCTTCGAGCAGGGGCGTCACGCGCTCCCAGCACCAGCCGCCATGCCAGGCGCCGTGGACGAGAATGAATGTTGCCATGCGGACCTCTCCCGGATCTGAGACGGCATCTTTCGATCAAACGGGCGGCAAGTGCAACGCGGCATCAATCCGCATTGGAACTGTCCGGATCGCACCTATCTTTCCTGCATCACCCCCCCTGTTTGGGGACGCCGCGCAAGGGATGCCCTGCCTGAACGGGGCGCGCGGCGGTGAAGCGCCCCTCCCCGCGTTGCAACATTACAAAAGATTGTGCCGGATTTGGGCGTATGGAGGCTGTTTCGTACAGTCTGCGCCTCGACAAACGGGTGGGGATGGGTTGATCTGACCATCATTGTACAGTTCTTGCACAGCAACGGAGGCCCCTCCATGAAAGTGGGCAACAGAGTCATTTCAGCCGCAATGTTCCTGGCGCTTGGCGCGTGCGCGAGTGGGCCACCCGATCTCAAGGACAACCAGATCGTCCCCGGCCAGCGTGTCAGCAATGTCGAACTGGGCATGTCATTGTCCGACCTGCTCTCGCTGCAGGGCAAGCCCCTCCGCACCGTGCCGATTGCCCATACCGATGCCACGTCCTACGCGTTTGACGGGATGACCGTTGCCGCAGACGACAAGGTCTACTGGATCATCGCGCACGACCCCCGGTTCTTTACCGATCGCGGTGTGTCGATGGGATCGGAGCAGATTTTCGCGCGCGGCACCTATGGCAAACCGAAATGCGTCGTCACCCTCGATGACGTCACGGTGTATGACTACGGAAACATCTATTTCGAGGTGGACAACACGACCGGCAAGGTCGGGCAGATCGGTGTCCAGCGCAGCACACAGACCTGCGACGGCGTCCACTAGCGCACCGATCGGTTGCCGGCAGCCCGACCTTTTCGTTCCTGTACGGCCAAAAAACATATTCCGCGACAAGGCGAAATGCAGTAAATTTCGCCTGAGCGCTGCGCTTGGGCTGCGCGTTTGCGGGAGGACATTCATGACAAGGTTGGGTTTGGCGGGTGCGTTGGCACTCCTTGGACTGACTGCATGCACACAAGCTGAAACTGCAATTCCGGCAGCAGGACCTGCCGAAGCGCAAACCGCCGAAGACCTTGTCGCCCAGGGGCAATACATGGTGGCAATGGGGGGCTGCAATGACTGCCACACGGCGATGACGCCGACCGGCCCGGATATGAGCCACGCCCTGCAGGGTGCCGCGCTCGGCTTCGCGCCGCTGGTCGAGATGCCCTGGGCCCCGAATGCGCCGCCAATCGCCGGCCTGCCGGAGGGCTGGACGGGCGACGACATGATCACCTTCCTGACGGGCGGCGGACGGCCAAGCGGCGTGCCGGTGCTGCCGCCAATGCCCCAGTACAGGGCCAGTGCAGCGGATGCCGCGGCGATGACGGCCTATATCGCCTCGCTGCCAAAGGCGGAATAGACCGCCCGGTGCAGCACCGGCGACCGGCGCGGGCGAGCCCCGGCCGGTACTGGCGCTCCGAAAATCCGGCGCGTCAGGACGTGTCGAATCGCGCGAGCTGGGCGCAGGCTTCTGTGTGGACCTGGCGCATCGCCTCGCGCTCGTCCTGCGGCACGCGGCGGGCGCGGGCGGCCGGTGGCAGGGGCGCAAGGCGGTAGCGCGGGGCCGAGGGCGTGGCCCGGGTACGGGCGAGAAAGCGCGCCATGCGGGTGAGATGGTGCGCCGGGTCATCGAACACGGCGCACAGGGCAGCCAGGCGGCGCACGAGGGGCTGGCTGGGCACGAGCTGGTCGGCGCGCGGCGCGTATTCCCACGGATCAGGCGGCGGCAGCGGTTGGTCGAGGCGCAGGATGCGCGGACGCAGGCCGCCGGCAGGCCGGCGCGGTGGCGGCGTGGAGACCGTGCGGGGCGCGGGGTCGGCCAGGCGGAAGGCAGGCACAGCGAGATACCGGCGCGGCGCCGGGGGGCGCCCCTTCCCTGCCGGCGCCCCCATTGCCGGTGCACGTGGCGTGAATGCAGGCAGCGCCTGTTCCAGGACCATGAGCACGAGCAGGCGCCGGACGAGCGCCTCGAAGCGGGCAAGGTCTGCCGCGAGGCGGGCGCGGACGGGCCGCAGCAGGAAGGGCCTGCACGGCGTCAGCCCGAGGCCCAGCGCGCGGGCGATTTCATGCACGAGAAAATCCGCGCGCCGCCACGCGACGATGACAAGCGACTGGAACGGGTTGGCGGGCATCTGTGTCATGCCCGCAAGAGTGGCACAGTTTCGCAAAGGGGGGAGACGGCAACGTGCCCTCCCCGCAGCGCCTGCAGATCAGGCAGGACAGGGAGGCGGAAAGGACGCCAGTTGCGTTGGGCGAAAACACCCGTTCAAGGCGAATTTCCTGGCCGAAACACAATCCATAGGCGAATTGGTTAATTTATGTTAATGATGCGATATAAAATAGAAATTGGGAGGATGAAAATGCGTTTTGTAAGTTCACTGAAGATTGCCGGCCTGGCGACAGCCATTGCACTGGCCGGATGCGCCACGACGGCGATCGCACAGGAGCCGGCGGCCGCTGCGCCAGCCGCGACTGCAGCCGATGACGGTTATCCACTGGTGGGTGGCGATTTCTGGGAAATCACGGCGATTGACCTGAAGCCCGGCGGCGGGCTGGCCTATGCCAACCACCTTGCGACCCAATGGCGCGCCGGACAGGAATTTGCCAAGTCGAAGGGCTGGATCAAGGACTACATGGTCATGTCCAACTATTATAACCGGGCGGGTGAACCTGACCTCTACCTGATTTCCGTGATCGACCATGTGCCGAGCGGACCGGAAGGTGAAGCGCAGTTCGTGGCCTACCGGGCCTGGGCCAAATCGTCTGCTGAAAAGCTGCAGGCGGAAAGCGCCGACCGGGCGGAATTCCGCGAGATCATGAGCAACAGCCTGTTGCAGGAAATGACCTTCCGCTGATCCCGTCAGCGACAACGTGATGAAAGCCGCCGGTGCTCCGGCGGCTTTTTTTCATTCCAGACCATGTGATGAGGCGCCCGAGCGGGCGCGGCGGCGGCGTGTGGCGCTGGACGAACAAATAGTTGACTAGGAAACTATCTGGCCGTAAATTCCTGCCCAAGCAAGGAGCCGCCGTGCCTGACTCACCGCCTGTGTCCGCCCTGACAGATCACCTGGGATTCTGGTTGCGGGCCGTTTCCAACCATGTGTCGCACGCCTTTGCCGGCAAGCTGGCGGCAGAGGGCGTGACGGTGGCCGAATGGGTGATGATGCGGGCGCTGTACGCGGCAGAGCCGATGGCGCCAAGCCGCCTGGCCGACGAGATGGGCATGACCCGCGGCGCGATCACGAAACTGGCCGACCGCCTGATCGGCAAGGGACTGGTGGTGCGCGAGGCCAGCCCGGACGATGCACGGGCGCAGACGCTGGCCCTGACCCGGCGGGGCGCGGCCCGCGTGCCGAAACTGGCGGCGCTCGCCGACCGCAATGATGCCGAATGCTTCGGCCACCTGTCAGGGGTGGACCGCGAAACCCTCGAACGGCTGCTGAAACAGCTGGCCGAGACGGGCGGCGTAACCACCGTCCCGATAGATTGATCCGCATGCACATTCCATGGAGACAAGAATGGACCCGCACAGGATTACCGTCGCCCGCGCCAGCCTCGACGGTGCCGAGCAAGGCACGAAAACCTTCCCGCAGATTGTCGGCGACCTCATGGCGGCCGGATTCGAAAGCTACATGATCGACTTCCGGCGCGCGACCGCGACCTATTACCTGCCGGACGGGGAGTCGACCGCCCTGGAGGCGCACCCTGTCGGCACACCTGTCGCGGCGGCGTTTGACGCAGACGCGATCCAGGCGGCGATCCGGGACGCCCAGAACGCGGTGCCCGGATATACCTATGCCGGTTTCTGCGAGCGCGTGGCGGCGGCGGGCTGCGCCGGATACATCGTGTCGTTTCCGGGCCGAAGGGCGCTGTATTTCGGCCGCACGGCAGAGACCCTGGTCGAACCCTTCCCGGCCTAGGGACCAGCCGCTGGACCGCGGAGGAATCTTGTCCAGTTGCGCGATGAAAATCTTGACATGAGATTTTTGTCTCATTATTTTGCCGATATTGCTTAGCGTTACTGATGAAAGGATCAGGGGAATGGCAATGACCCGCGAACAAATGGACCGGAAGATCGACGCGCATTTCGCCTTCGAGGCCCGCGACGATATTGAAGGCGTCCTGTCGACACTGGCAGAGGACGCAGAACACGACGTGGTCGGCTGGCCGACCGGGCCGGTGCATGGCCGCGAGAGCGCGCGCGGCTTCTATGACACGCTGTTCGCCGACCTGGCCGATGGCAAGGTGCAGAACCTGCGTCGGTATTACGGCGATGATTTCCTGGTCGATGAATCTCTGTGGCAGGGCCGCGCGACGGGCCACCCGTTTGGCCTGGACGGACGCGGCCGGCCGCTGTCTTTCCGCCTGCTGCACGTGCTGGAATTCACCGGCAGCGGCGACATTGCCCGCGAGAACGTGTGGCTGGACCTGGCCACCATCATGCAGCAATTGCCGCAGGACTGAGACACGCACAGGCATGACACAGGCAGACGCGACACGCTCAAACCAGAAGCGCCGTACACGGCGGGAACTGCTGAGGGCGGCGACACGGCTGATGCAGCAGGGCCGCAAGCCGACGCTGGAGGAAGTGGCCGAGGAAGCGCTGGTGTCGCGGGCGACCGCCTACCGGTATTTCGGCAATGTCGACGCCTTGCTGGTCGAGGCACCGCTGGACCTTGCCCTGCCCGAACCGGCTGACCTGTTCGGGCAGTCCGCCCCGGCGGACCCGGTGGCGCGGCTCGACCGGCTGGCCGCGACAATGGACGCGATGCTGGCGGTCAACGAGACGCCGCTGCGGTTGATGCTGGCGAAATCGCTGGAGCGCAGTATCACGGATGGCGGCGATGATGACGTGCCGCCCCGGCAGAACCGCCGGACGCACCTGATCGAGGCCGCACTGGCGCCCGCCGGCACGGCCTTCCCGCCGGAGGACCTGGCCCGGCTGACCGCCGCGCTGGCGCTGGTCTTCGGCATCGAGGCGCAGATCGTGTTCCGGGATGTGCTGCAAATGCCCGATGCCGACGCGCAGGACGTGCGGCGCTGGATGATCCGGGCGCTGGTGGACGCCGCCCGGACCTGACTCTCAGACTGTCCGGTGCGGATCTGAATGGGCCCATTCGGCGAGCAGCGTGCGCAGGGCCGAGACAAAGGACAGGGGCTGGTCGAGCATGACATGGTGGCGGGCGTGCGGGATCGAGATGAACGGCACCTGGTGGCCGAGCAGCTTGCGCATGTAGTCGCCAATGTCATCAGGCATCAGCGCGCTCTCCTCGCCACGGATGATGGCGATGCGGCATTTCGCGGCCTTCAGCATGTCGCCCGGCGCATCGTTCGGCTGGAAATGCGTCCAGATCGTCGGATCGAATTTCCAGGTCCAGCCGCCCTCGGCCTTTTTCAGGCTCCAGCGGGCGATATAGTCCATCGCGTAATGGTTGTCGCAGAGCTGGGGCGGCGCTAGACGGAAGCGGCCGAGCGCGGCGGCGAGATCGGTGTAGACCCGGTTGGGGCGACCGGAGCGCGGCGGGCCCTGGTGCGGACGCTCGGGCGGGTTCACGGGACTGTCGACGATGACCATGCCGGTGAAGCGGTCGCCATGTTCGGCGCCGGTGACCAAGGTGACGAAGCCGCCGAAGGAATGGGCCACGATGATCGGTTTCACATCGGCATCGAAGAGGCCGGCGTCTTCCGCGACGGCGATTTCCTCGGCGCTGAATGTCGACATGTCATACGTGTCGCGCCATTCGCTGTCGCCCATGCCGGAGAAGGTGAGCGCGGCGACGTTGTAATGCTCGGCGAAATAGGGCGCGATGAAATCCCACCAATGGGCATGGGCACCATTGCCGTGGACGAGGAGGAGACCGGGCCGGCCGCGCTGGCCCCAACGCTGGTAGCGGACCTTCGCGCCCTTGACGGTGACGAAATGCGTTTCGTAGGGCGTTGCGACGGCGTCCTGGAACCAGGCCGGCGCGGGCGGCATGGCGCCGCCATATTCGAGCAGCGGACCACCTTCGGATGGCATCTCCGCCGGCTGGTCGCGCACGATTCCGTCTGATCCTGAATTCATCGCCTGGCCCTTCCGTTGCGCCTCCATGTCATAGTTGGGACGACGGTGATGACAAGCCTGACGCTGGGTCCGGGCGGGATAGCGCCTAGTTGTACTTCACCGAACAGCCATACGGCTTGGAACTGGCGACAGCGACGGGCTGGCCGGCGGCGACGCTGGCGAGTGCATCGCGGACATAATTCGTCGCCGTGGCGATATCGCTGACGCGGGAGGAGGCCTTCGAGTCGATGGCCCCCTGATAGGCGATCACGCCATCGTCGCGGATGACGAACATGTGCGGCGTCGTCTTGGCGCCATAGAGGCGACCGATATCTCCGGACGGGTCGAGCACGACATGGGCAGGCACGGCACCGCGCGTGATGGTGAGCGCATTGGCTGCATCGCCGGTGACATAGCCCTGCCGGCCGGGGGCCGAGGAGATGACCGAGATCCAGACGACATCATTGCTGGCCGCATCGGCCTGGAGCGTCTGCATGTTGGCCGGCGGCGAGGTGTAGTGCTTCTGCACGAAGGGGCAGCCATCATTGGTCCATTCGAGGACGACGGTCTTGCCGGAAAAATCGGAGAGCGAGATGGTCTGGCCGTTCGAGTCGAGGCCGGTAAAGGCCGGGGCCGGGCTGCCGACGGCGACTTCCGGTTCGGCCCGGGCGGTCGAGGCGATCAGGGCACCCGCAGTCAGGGCGACGGCGGCGGCCATCCCGGCGGCGAGAGAAAGGTTGCGGCGATTGAACATCAGCGTCCTCCTGTCAGGTCGTCCTCCCGGCGGAAACCAGACCTCAATTCCCGGCCGCGAGTCCAATCACAAGGTCTTTCGTGAGGATTTCCGGCAGGATCTGCGGCTCGGCGGCCCCTGCAGGATACCAGAGGTACATCGGGACGCCAGCGCGTTCGCGCAGTTTCAGTTCGGCGGCGATGACCGGGTCCTTGCGGGTGAAGTCGGCGACGAGGAAGGCGACGTCGGCATCCGCAAACGCCTGGTGGACGGCATCTGTTTTCAGTGTGCTGAGCTTGTTGAGCTGGCAGGTGGCGCACCATGTGGCGGTGAAATCGACAAAGACGGGGCGGCCCTCGGCGGTGAGTTCGGCGATCCGTTCCGGGCTCCAGGCTTCGGTGGCGTACTTGGCGGCATAGGCGGTGGGCGTGCCTTCGATGCCGCCGGGCGCCATGGCGCGGACGGCGGGATAGGCAAAGCCGACGACCAGAACCGCTGCCGCCGCAACGCGGGCGGGCATGTTGCCGCGCCGGGCAAGCCAGATCGCGAAGGCGATGGCGGTGGCGCCTGCAACCGTCCAGGCGACTGCGCCATGCCCGGCGAGCGCACCGAGGACAGAGAGCAGCCAGGCGGCGGTCAGGAACATCGGGAAGGCGAAGAACTGTTTCAGCGTCTCCATCCACTTGCCGGGCCGGGGCAGCAGGCGCTGCAGGCCGGGCACGAAGCTGAGCAGGAGGAAAGGCAGCGCCAGGCCGAAGCCCATGGCGAGGAAGACGACGAACACGGCGTGGGCCGGCTGGCTCATCACCGCGCCGAGCGCGGCGCCAAGGAAGGGTCCGACGCAGGGCGCACCAACGACGGCGGCCAGCACGCCGGTGAAGAAGGCCCCGGCGGCACCATTGCGGCTGGCAAGCGTGCTGCCGGTGTTCTGGATCGAGGTGCCCAGTTCGAACATGCCCATCAGCCAGAGGCCGATCACGAACATGACGAGGGCGAGGATGGCGACGGTCGGCGCGTTCTGCAGCTGGAAGCCGAGGGTCGCCGAGCCGGTGGCGGCGCGCACCGCGACAATGGCACCCGCGAGGACGGCGAAGGAGACGAGCACGCCGCCCGTGTACCAGAGGCCGTGACTGCGCAACTCACTGGCCCGGCCGCTGGCAGCAGCCGAGACCATGCCCATCGCCTTGATCGAGAGGACCGGCAGGACGCAGGGCATGAGATTGAGGATCAGGCCGCCGATCAGCGCGAAGAAGGCGAGCAGGACGAGGCTCTTGCCCCCTCCCCCGCCACTGGCGCGGATGGCGGCGAGGCCGGCCGTATCAGCGAAGACATCCCCCTGCGGCGCGGAAATCTCGTAGCCGGTGCGGGTGCCGTCCGGCCGTTCGATGACGAGGACGCCCTGCAGCGGCCCGTCGACCCCGCCCGTGCCGGCCGGGGTCAGCGACAGCGTTGCGCCGGCCGGGCCGTGACTGGCGGGCTGGTCGGCCGGGTGGCTGATCTCGTGATCGAAGGGGAAGAAGCGCAGGCTGTCGCTGCGGTCGAGGTCCGGCGCGCCGCGCAGGCTGAGCTGCCAGGGCACGGAGGCGGTGTCGACACGGGCTTCGCCAGCGAACGGGACCGGCGCCTTGAGAATCCAGTCACCGATCAGGTTGCCATTGACCGTGTCAGGCTCGATCGCGCCGACATCGAGGGTCAGCGACACATCGGCCCGTTCAGGGACGCAGATTTCCTCGCAGATCAGGTAATCGGCGGTCACGTCAAACTGGACCCTGCCGCTGGCATCGTCCGGGATGGTGAGCGGGAATGGCAGCACGACTTCGGTACTGTAGCCATAATCCATGATCTCGCCCGGCACGACCGGCAGCAGCTGCGGGATCGGCCAGATGAAACCGCCGACCGCGTCAGCGGTGACGGTGCTGGAATCGCGCACGATGAGTTCAGGTGGCAGGCCGGCGTCACCGGCATTGCGCCAGTAGACATGCCAGTCGGGATCCAGCTCCATTTTCAGGGCGGCGAACACGGTTTCGCCCGGCAGGACAGCATTGCGCTCGGAGATCAGCTCGACGCGGGCATGGCCGCCATCGACAGGGGCGGCCTGCGCCGGCACGAGGGCCGCGACGCAGAACGCGGCGAACAGGCTGGACAGGGAACGCATCATGGCAGGGCTCTCACTCGTATGACTTGCCCCTATGCCCCGTAATCTGCCCGGATAGAAGGCCCTCGCAGTATCGTGAACGTCGCAGGGCGAATGCAAAAAAGCGGCCCCCTTGCGGGAGCCGCCTTGTGATTGACCCGAGAGGCCTGGTGTCAGTTGGCCGGAGCCGGCTGGGCATTCTCAGGCTGCATGCGCAGGGCGCGCTGGATCACGCGCTGCCAGTTCAGCAGCGACACGAGATGCGCATAGCAGGCCCCGACGGCGCCATTGCCACGCAGTTCGAGGTATTTCTCGGCCGGAAGCGCGTTCATGCGCTCCTCGGAAATCGCGAAATAGTCGGCGATCTTCTGCTGTGGACCGGCGTCGTTGCCGGCATTGTCGCGCGGCTGGAAGTTGACCGTCTTCTGCTCGAGCAGGTCGAGATCGGTGAGCATCTTGACGAAATCGGTGGTGGCGCGGCGCTGGCGCTCGAATTCCTTGCAGAATTCGACGGCGTCATTGGTGAACTTCGTCGGCTGGCCGTTTTCGAAGAAAGGCACTTCGGGCTGGTTGGTGACCATTGGCGCAGCGCGGTCAACGCACAGGACCAGGCGATCGGACGCTTCGTCAGCGGCGAACACGAACGGATAGCGGCGCACGAAGGCCGGCAGGTAATAGTCTTCCGGCACGCGGCCGGTGGCGTCGACGTACAGGTTCTGGCCCTGACGGATGCCCATGACGGCAACCGGGGTTTTTTCCGCACCGACGAAAATGATCGGATAGCAGGCGGCCGCGAGGCCGAATTCCGTGACCGTGACGGGCACTGCGTGCGCTTCGCGCAGGAAGCCGAACGGTTCGGCAATCTGCTTGACGCCAAGGCCGCCATGGTCTTCCGGCGCAAGCGGCTGAGGCTGCTTGTAGAAGAGGACCTGGCCGGTCAGGGCTGGCGGATTGCCGTTCTGAGGTGTTGCAGGGGGATTGTCCACGGGCATGCTCCTGAATTGTTGGGCGGAGCGTTAGCGGAAATAGGGACTGGCCACAACTCCCGAAACGGCGTGAAATACAGCAAAGACAAGGTGAAATTTAAGTCATGTCCATCCTGCGATTGCCGGGACTGTCCCGGCGCGAGTTCCTGCCCGCGATGGGCTTTGCGTTTGCGGCGGGCCTGACGGCGTGTTCCGCGCCGGTTGACGATGCCGGGACTCCGCGCCGCATCGCCCGCCAGGTCGACCAGTTGATGACCACGCTGTCGCAGACCGAACTGGCCCGGAATCCTGAGCTGGCGACCCGTCTCGGACTGACCGAAGCGGCCGTCGGATACCCGTTCAACCGCTACCTGACCGACCGGTCGCAGGCGACCTATGAGCGGACCCGCGTGACCCGGCTGGAAATGCTGGAAGCGCTGGAACAGGCGCCCAAGCCGGCACCCGGCAGCCCGCAGGCCCGCCACCTGGACACCCTGATCGCGGCCTATCGCACGGCCGAGACGCTGTTCGTGCCGGGCCACGGCCAGGCCGGGCTGGGCATCGCCTATCCCTATGTCGCCGACCAGATGCGCGGCGCCTATATCGACGTGCCGGACCTGATGACCCGCGCCCATCCGGTGCGCACCGCCGAGGATGCACGCGCCTATGTCGCCCGTCTCTCGCAATTTGCCGATGCCATCGACGACGAGCGCCGGCGGCTGGACGCCGATGCGGCGGCGGGCGTCATCGCGCCGGATTTCATCCTGCGCCAGATGGCGGCCCTCGCCGCCCAGCATGGCGCCGGCCCGCCCGACACGCATATCCTGATCACCACGCTGGACAGCCTGCTGACCGGGCCGGACGACCTTGAGCCGGGCGAAGGCGAAAAGCTCGCCGCGCAGGCGCGGGGGCTGGTCGAAACCGAGATCCTGCCGGCCTATGCGCGCTTCGGTGCCCGCCTGACCGACCTGGCCAAAGGCGCACCCTCACAGCCCGGCGTCTGGCAATTGCCCAATGGCGACGCCTATTACGACGCCTCGCTGGCGGCCTATACGCATGCCGGGGTGAATGCCGAAGCGCTGCATTCGCTGGGCCAGCGCGAGGTGCTGGCGCTGGCCGACCAGCTGGACGCCGCGCTGACCGAGGCCGGATTCGTCGAGGGCACAGTGACCGAGCGGCTGGTGGCGCTGTCGGCCCTGCCGGACCAGGTCTACCCGCCAACCGAGGAAGGCCGCGCGGCCCTGCTGGCGCGGCTGGAAGACCTGCAAGCGCGGGCGGACGCGGCGCTGGCGCGGGAAATTCCGCGCGTGCCAAGGACGCAGGTGGCGATCCGCGCCGTGCCGGACTTCCTGCAGGCCTCATCGCCGGCAGCCTTCTACAGCGCCGCACCGGCCAATGGCACGGCGCCCGGCCTGTTCCAGATCAACCTGACCGATACGGCCGACTGGCCGGATTTCACGCTGGCGACGCTGGTGTTCCACGAGACGATTCCCGGCCACCACCTTGAAAGCGCTGTGACGGCCGAGCAGGCCAACCTGCCGCTGGCCCGGCAGATGATCTGGAATGTCGCCTATGGCGAAGGCTGGGGCGTCTATGCCGAGACGCTGGCCGACGACATGGGGCTTTATGCCGACGACCCGCTGGGACGGATCGGCTATCTGCAATCCCTGCTGTTCCGGGCCGCACGGCTGGTGGCCGATACCGGCATCCACCGGATGCGCTGGAGCCGCCAGCAGGCGATCGACTACCTGACCGGGGTGACCGGCCAGCCGGAAGTCGCGATGGCCGCCGAGGTCGACCGCTATACGGTCTGGCCCGGCCAGGCGGCGGCCTATTGGGTTGGCCGCCAGCGCATTCTCGACCTGCGCGAGCGGGCGATCCGCGTGCTCGGCCCGAAATTCGACCGCGCGGCATTCCATGAAATCATCCTGACAGGCGGCCCGCGCCCGCTCGACATTCTCGAGGCGGATGTCGAGCAATGGTACGGCGCACAGGTCGACCGGACGGATTAGCGGGCAGATTTCTCAAAACAATCCGGGTTCTGCCCTATTCCCGCCACGTCGCCTGCGCCATTCTGTCGGCAAGGACGCTTATTGGAGGGACGACCATGAGACTACGCGGATTGATACTGGCAGGTGTGGCAGCCACGGCGCTGCTGGCAGGATGCACGACGGATAGTGCAGTGACGGACGCAACCGTCGCGGACGTAAAGCCAACTGCACCGCCCCCTCCCCCGCCGCCGCCGCCGGCGCCGCTGGCCGAGATGGCCAGCCCGATGGTGGGCGGGATGGTCAACATGCAGGCGCGGTCGATGGCCAAGCCGATGCAGATGGTCGCCCCCGAGCCGGAATTCCGCGACAAGTATGAGGACGTCGAGTCCAACCCGGTGAAACTGACCAGCGAAGAGCCGGTCTCGACCTTCTCGATCGATGTCGACACGGCCTCCTATGCGAACGTGCGGCGGTTCCTGAAATCCGGCACCCTGCCGCCGAAGGACGCGGTACGGATCGAGGAGCTGATCAATTATTTCGATTATACCTATCCGCAGCCGAAGGCGGGCGAGGACCCGTTCTCGACCAGCGTGACGCTGATGCCGTCGCCGTTCAATGCGGGCCGCGAGCTGATCCAGATCGGCATCCAGGGCCGCGACATTGACCGGGACGCGCGCCCGCCGATCAACCTGACCCTGCTGATGGACGTGTCGGGGTCGATGTTCTCGGAAGACAAGCTGCCGCTGGCCAAGCAGGCGATCAAGCTGATGCTGGAAGAGATGGAGCCGACCGATACGGTGGCGATTGTCGTCTATGCGGGCGCGGCCGGGGAAATCCTGGCGCCGACGCCGGTGAGCGACAAGCGCAAGATCGTTGCGGCGCTGGAAGACCTGCGCGCGGGCGGATCGACGGCGGGCGGCGAAGGCTTGCGCCTGGCCTATTCGCTGGCCGAGCAGGGCATGAAGAAGGATGCGGTCAACCGCGTGATGCTGCTGACTGACGGCGACTTCAATGTCGGCATCTCGGACCCGGAACAGCTGGAGGATTTCGTGTCGCGCAAGCGTGAGACGGGGATCTACCTGTCGGTGCTGGGCTTCGGGCGCGGCAATTACAATGACGCGATGATGCAGAAGATTGCCCAGACCGGCAACGGCATCGCCGCCTATGTCGATACGCTGTCGGAAGCACGCAAGGTGCTGGCCGACGACCTGTCGGGCAACATCTTTCCGATTGCCGACGATGTGAAAATCCAGGTCGAGTTCAATCCCGACCGGATCGCGGAATACCGGTTGATCGGCTACGAGACGCGGATGCTGGACCGGGAAGACTTCAACAATGACAAGGTCGATGCCGGCGATATCGGCGCGGGCACAAGCGTGACGGCGATCTATGAGGTGACGCCGACCGGATCGGACGCCGCACAGATCGATCCGCTGCGCTATGGCGATGCGGCAAAGGCCGGCAGCGCGACAGGCGAGTATGCGTTCGTCAAGCTGCGCTACAAGGCGCCGGGCGCCACGGACTCAAAACTGCTGACCCATGCCGTGACCGACAAGGACCGCGTGGCGAGCGTCGACAAGGCGCCGGAATGGGCGCGCTTTGCGACCGCCGTGGCCGGGTTCGGTGAAATGCTGAAGGGCGGAGAGGCCCTTGGCACCGGTTTCGGATGGGAGGCAGTGCGAAACCTGGCGGCGGGTGCCAAGGGCGAGGATGAATTCGGTTACAGGGCCGAATTCATTGAACTGACCCGGCTGGCCGAGACCGCTGACGCACAGGCGGCGCTCAACCTGCCAGGACAGGGCGAATAGGCCTCAGGCGGCCATGCTGCGGGTGTGATCGGTAAAGCAGACGGTGCTGAAGCCTTCTTCGATATCGTGCACCATCAGCTTGCGCTGGGCTGCGTCGAATTCGACACCGAGGAAGACCGCATTGGCGCCGTAGCGCTCGGCGTCGGCCAGGGCCCAGATGGGCTGCAGGTCGTGCGGGCGGCCTGTCAGTTCCATCACCCGGATGAGGCGCCAGCCATAGGCGTCCGGCGCGGCGAAGATGACGACGCCGGGACTGCGCGCCCAAGGTGCATCCATTGCAACCCGCTGAAATTCCCAGGCCTTTCCAGACCGTCCCCGAAAGCTGACTACAACGCTCATGTTCTTGCTCCGTTCTTGTGTTCTGTTCCTAATATGTTCCAAAAGAACGCGCAAGAAGTTTTTGGTTAACAACGCGTTAACCAAATCGATTCGTTTTGCGGGGTTTACTTAACGACCGTGAAGCGCCGCGTGTCGAAAACGCGCAGCACCTGTTTCAGTTCGCGGCCCCGGCGCAGGATATGGCCGGCCGGGCCGTAGACGGCATACTGGCCCTGGCGGTTGGCCAGCGCCGGCTCCTTCTCGATCCGCCATGTCGGGTTCTCGGCATGGCGCCGGAAGATCGCGAAGATGGCGACATCCTTGTCCATGCCGATGGCATAGTCGCGCGCCTCGCCGGCGATGACGAGGCGGCCATAGACATCGAGGATCGGCTGCATTTCGGCCTTCTGGAAAGCGACACGGGGCTCGGGGGCAAGCTTGCGGGAAAACTTGTCCGTCACAGGAGCATTCCTCCGGCAGCGCCCTGCGCGGGCGTGAGAGCGCCCGCACGCCTAAACGCATTGTAATCGAATTGGGGCGATTTTACCGCAATTCGGCCTTGCGTGCGCCACCGGCGCCCCTCATCTTCTAGGTGTCGGGCGGAGGTGTATACCAAGCACCCCGGACCCATCAGCCCCCCCAGCCCCCTGGGGCGCCTGGTCAACTTCTGCCCGACACTTTCACTTCCTGCCAATCGACACTCCCGCGTCAGCGCCCGAACGGGCTGTCCTTTGCGCCATTGCGCACTGTTTTCAACAGATCCAGCACGGGCGTCACCACCTTGCCAGCCGTCTGCCCCACGCCGGAAGCCTGTTTCAGGCGCCGCGTGACATAGGCGTCGAGGTCTGCAGCCTCCGGCGAATCAACCCAGTACATCACGATCGGCGGAATCACCGAGGCGAGCAGGCCGCGCTTGGAATAGCGATTGTAATCGGTCGCTGTGTCGCCCGCGGCGGTCCAGACCATGTCGGCAACCGACCAGGCGCGCTGCATGGCGGTGCCGGCGCTCCAGGGCAGGAAACCGCGCGAGGCGGCACGGCGTACGGCTTCGCGGTTGGGTTCCAGGACGGCAAGCCAGGCGAGGAGGCCGTGCTTGACCCGCTCGTGCACGCGCAGGCCCGACAGGTCTTCAGCCGCGAGTTTCCCGCGTGCTTCAGCCTCTGCAGCGTCGAAAAAGGCCTCGATCAGGTCGATCACGCCGTGCGGGGCGGCGAGCGCCTGTTCCCCCTCGTTGAGCCCGGCCTCGCTTGCTGCGGCGGCGGCAGCGGCCTCGGTCCAGCCGTCAAAGGCGACGTGCGGCAACAAGGCGGCGAGCCATCGGGAACGAAGGGCCTGTGAAGGCGTTTGTGTCATATAACATCTTTGCATCATTTAAGGGGCTTGGCCAAATCGCTTCTTGCGTGATATAGCCGCCCCTTCATGGCCGACAAGGCCGCAGAAATTCGTCGGGGCGACGCCCCAAACCCAATGGAGAAGACCCATCGTACAGATCGTCGTCCGCGATAACAATGTTGAACAAGCCCTGCGCGCACTGAAGAAAAAGATGCAGCGCGAAGGCCTCTTCCGCGAAATGAAGGCCCGTCAGGCCTTTGAAAAGCCCTCCGAGAAAAAAGCCCGCCAGCGCGCCGAAGCCGTGCGCCGCGCGCGCAAGCTGGCCCGCAAGCGCGCCCAGCGTGAAGGTATTGTCTAGGCGACCCATCATCGCTTGTGCATTTGAGAAGCCCCGTCAGAGCAATCTGGCGGGGCTTTTTCGTTGGGGGACATGGCGCGGGCTGAGATGATGGGAGGGGTCGTTGAAAGTAGGCGTTGCTTTGGCAGCTGTTCGCGCGATTATGATGGCCCAATGAATGTGCTGACATTTGAGATCAAGCCGAGTCCTGAAACCAACGACCATGAAGTTCTTGTGCTCGTGGACGGAAAAACGGTGCTGGGCGAAGGCCTAATGGGCGTCGATCCACCTGAGTTCTTTGCGCAGTTCGCTAAGCCCAACGCTGGTCAATTGCTGGTCGGAAGGTGCGAATGCGGCGTTGTGGGATGCGGCGACTACCTCGTCGAAGTGGAAACCGCGACCGACAGCGTCATATGGCGTGGAGAAAAAGAATTTCGCTTTGAACGAAGCAGTTACGAAAACACCGTGCGCCAAGCGTCAAGCGAATTTTCATGGGAAGATCAGAAACGTCGCGGCGAAAGGCTCGCAAAGAAAATCCTTAATGGCTGCCGAACCGAAGATGGCTTCGCGTTCCAGTGGGCATCGGCTCGAATTGCACCAAAGACGATGCGGCTCTCATTCTTGAAGGCAGGTCAACAAAAAATGCTCGAATTTGGGTGGGATGAGGCCACCGACGAAAGCGTAATTCAGGGTGCTCGCCGCCTTAGGAGGCAACTCAACGAGCAGTAGCGGGACGACCGCCTTGGCCAATCCAGGCCACGTCAGCTTGGAGTTCCTGATGATTGTTCTGACGGGCTTCCGTTTTTTGGGGGGGTAAGCATGGGATCATCGGGCATGCGCCGCTGGACCCCCACCTAGCCTCCCCCTTTCAGGGGGAGGAACAGGCCGTGTTGTGGGGAGAGATTGGTGCACATGAGAGGGACTCCTCCCCCTGAAAGGGGGAGGCGGGGTGGGGGTCAGATTCGGGCCGCACGGGGCTCGTCCTTCGACTTCGCTCAGGATGAGCCCCTCTTCGGGATCAGCCGTTCTTGCGGCTGATCATGCGCTTGAAGACGCCGCCGAGGTCGCCGATGCCGGCGCCGTGGACAGCGCCTGCGCGGTAGACCTTGGTGGCGCCCCAGAGGATGAGCAGCGTCGTGGCTGCCATGATCACCATCTGGGCGGCGACTTCCCACATTGGCGGGTCGTTCGGCATGCGCAGGATCAGCAGGAAGGGCGTGAAGATCGGCACCCAGGCGGCGATGTCGACGACCGGCGAGCCGGGGTCCTGGAAGGCGATGAAGATGGCGAACATTGGCAGCATCAGCAGGATCATCATCGGGCTGAGCAGGGTCTGCGCCTCCTGGATCGTGTCGCAGAGCGAGCCCAGCGCCATGAAGATGACGCCGTACATGAGATAGCCGAGCACGAAGCTGATCAGGCCCGGGAGGATGATGCCGGGATCGGCAATCGCCGCCAGGAAGGGCGTGAACAGGTCAGCGCCGCCGGGCAGCTGGGTGGCAGCAAAGGCAGAGGCCGCGAGCGCGAAGAGCCCCCATGACGCCATCATGGTGGAGGTGACGGCAAACACGGCAAGCAGCTTGCCGGCGAGCAGCTCTGGCAGTTTCACCGAGGTCAGCAGCGTGTCGAAAATCTTGTTCGAACGCTCCTCGATCGTACCCATCAACAGGTACTGGATGATCGAGAAGATCATCAGCCAGAGGAAATAGGCGAGCCCGCCGGCGACATAGGTGGGGGCGCGGTCGGCCATGGTGACTTCCGAACCGGCGCTCGATTGTTCGGCAACGCTGCGAATGCGGCGGGCCGGGACGTCGATGGCGCTGGCCTCGACCTGTTCGAGGAAGTCTGCCGGCAGGCCCGCGTCGGCCAGCGCGTTGCGTTCAGCAAGGTGGCGCATGGCGGCGGCGGCGGTGTTGAGCAATGTGCTGACATTGACGTCATCGCTCCAGTATTCGAGCGTCTTGCCGTCCGCTGACGGAATGAAGGCCGCAAACAGGGGTTTGTCGCCGAGCGGGCCGGACACCAGTTTCTCGCCAAGCAGGTAGGGCCGCAGGGAATCGATATCGTCGGCCGGCGCGGGAACGCGGATGAACTTGCGCTCGCTGGCGGCATCATCGGCATTGATCTCGATACGCTGGCGCGATTCCGGCGGCAGGTTCATGCCGTCGACCATGTCCCTGGCCTGGCGGGCGGTTTCCTGCTCGCCGCGCGCGAACTGGTCGTCGATGGCGTCGGCATAGGTCGTGCCGGACTCGATCACGGCATAGTAGCGCACCGGCGTCGACTTCATGGCGAACACGGCGAACGAGCCGCCGATGATCATGAACAGCGGCACGGCGGCGAGGCTGAGCCAGAAGCCCCAGGCCCGGACATAGCCGAGATAGTCGCGCCGGAAAATCAGGTAGACATTGCGCATCAGGCGACCTCTTCGGGGTGCTGTGACCGGTCGAGCGCGGCGGCATCCGCCTCCCCGACCAGCGAGACGAAAACATCGCGCAGGCGCGCCTCTTCCGGGGCGAAGCCGACAATCGGGGCCGACGCCTCGATGGCGGCGCGCAGCGCATCCTGTGCGCCAACGCCCTTTGGCAGACTGATGCGCCAGGCGTCGCCGTGGCCGTCATCCGGCATGCGGTGGGCGGCAAGCCCTTTGGGGGCGAGCGCGGCGGCGAGATCGAACCCGGTTTCGACATTGATGCGCGCGCCATGGCCGAGCGCGCCATAGGCGTCTCCAAGCGTGCCGTCGAACACCTTGCGTCCGCGCGCCATCATGACGATGCGGTCGCACAGCCGTTCGGCGTGTTCCATGACATGGGTCGAGAACAGGATCGTGGCGCCGCGCGCATGTTCGGCGCGGACAAGGTCTTCGAGGATCTGCTGGTTGACCGGGTCGAGGCCGGAGAAGGGCTCGTCGAGGATCAGGAAATCCGGCCGGTGGGCCAGCGTGGAGAGGATCTGCACCTTCTGCGCCATGCCCTTGGAGAGCTTGGAGATGCGGGTGTTCTTGTCGTCGCCGAGGCCTGACGTGTCGAGCAGCTCGATGGCGCGGGCGCGGGCGTCGCGCGCAGTCATGCCCTTGAGGCGGGCAAAATGCTCGATCGAGGTGCGCGCCGTCATCTTCTTGTAGAGGCCGCGCTCTTCGGGAAGGAAGCCGACGCGCTTGAGGGTCGCGATGCCAGGCTTGGCGCCGAACAGGCTGACCGTGCCGGCATCCGGCTGCATCACGCCGAGGGCGATGCGCAGGCTGGTCGACTTGCCTGCGCCGTTCGGCCCGAGGAAGCCGATGATGCCGCCTTCCGGCACGTCGAGCGAGAGGTCACTAACGGCAGTGAACGTGCCAAAATGCTTGGTCACGTTGCGCAGCACCAGGGGTGAGATACTCATCCGGCCTCCTCGGCTTTGCGGAAATCCGAAATGCGTAGCGATTCCCGATAAGGATGAGGGTGTTTCACCCGGAACGCCTTGCCAAGCCCTTAAAGGAGACGCAGCATATCTCACATGAAGACGGATACGGCGCCCGCATCACCCGACTGCCTCTACCTGACGAAAAAGGACGAGGTACAGGTGCGCCGCCGTGTGCTGATCGAACGGGATCGCCTTCTCAGGCGGATCGAGGCTGCGCTGGACCGGATGGATGCCGGCCGTTACGGCCTGTGCACGCAATGCAACGGGAAAATCCCCCTGCGCCAGCTGGAGCAGGATCCGGCCCGAAAGGAATGTCCGGAATGCGTTGAGGCCAATACGCTGGCCTGAAGCCTAAAGCGCCAGTGTGAACAGCCAGATCAGGGCCTGCGTCACGAGCGCCGCCAGGACCAGCAGGACCACGGTGGCGATCCAGCGGCCGCCCAGGTTCAGGAACAGGCCGACAGCAAGGCCGAAAACTGCCATCAGGCCGAGCGAAATCATCCAGTTGACGCCGAGGGCGACGGCCAGCGTGGAATAGCCGATGATGAGAAAGGTCAGCAGCGCGGCCCATGTCCCGCCGACAATGAAGCCGTGCCAGGTGGCTTGCTGGGCCTGGATATCCATTTCGCCGTGATGGTATTCTCTGCTCGCCATGAGGCTTCTCCGTCAAACGTGTTGCAGGCGTCGTAATAGCGCAGGGGCCGGTCCGGTCAAGCGCGGCAAAGCGCGCGGCGCGGTCAGTTGAGATTGCGCTTGGAGGCCGGCGTTCTTGGCACCTTGGGCGTAAAGGCCCTGGGCAACGGCGCGGCGGGCACACCCTCTTCGGCCAGGGCCGCTGATTCCTCGGGCGTTGTCTCGCCCCAGATCGGCCGGTCGTCCTTTTCACCATAATACATGGCGCGGGCCTCGTCGGCGAAGCCATCGCCGACATAGTCGAAATTCCTGGCGACATGATCGCGTGCCTTGCGGGCGAGCTCTTCGGCCAGTTGGCTGGCCTCGCGCCGGGCGGCGGCCTGCTTGGGCGAACGCACCGACGGCGCCATGATCTGCTTGGAGACATTCGCGCCGGAACAGTCCGGACAGGTCACGAGGCGCTTCTTGACCTGACGGTCGAAGGCCTCCGACCCGGCAAACCAGGCTTCGAAGAGGTGTTCGCAATCACCACAGATGAGTGCGTAACGGATCATCGCCGGCCCTCAGGCCGCCTTGGCCAGCAGCGGGTCGAGCTTGCCGGCGCGTTCCAGCGCCATCAGCTCGTCACAGCCGCCGACATGCGTGCTGCCGATGAAAATCTGCGGGAAGGTCCGGGCGCCGCCGGAGCGTTCGACCATTTCGGCCTTCTTGGCGGCGTCCATGCCGGCATTGATTTCGGTCACCTTGACCTTCTTGTTCTTGAGCAAGGCCAGCGCGCGGCTGCAATAGGGGCAGAAGGCACGCGTATAGACTGTCACGTTCGGCATACAGGATAGTTCCTCAAAGCAAATTCGTTCGGCCCGTTATATGGTGACGTCTGTTTCGCGGACAACTCGCGCCAACACAAGCACATCCACATGGATGGCACCGGCCTGCGTGAGCGCCCTCGTACAGGCAGAGAGTGTCGCGCCGGTGGTTAACACATCGTCGACAAGCAGCACCCGACGGCCCGAAATCCGCGGCGCTGCGCGCTTGTTGATGGTAAACGCCCCGGCGACATTCCGGCGGCGCGCCCGGGCCGAAAGCCCGCCTTGGGTAGGTGTACGCCGCGTACGCTTTAGCGCATCGACGAGAAAAGGCGTGCCCGACCGGCGTGAAATTGCCGCAGCGAGCCAGCCCGACTGGTTGAACCCCCGGCGTACGAGGCGACTGTAATGCAGGGGGACCGGCACCAGGATATCGGCCTCCGCGAGCAGGTCGCTGCCGGCCCGCTGCATCCATCCGGCGAGGGTTTCGAGCCCGTCGCGGCGCCCGGACCGTTTCAGGTCCAGCACCGGGCGGCGCGACGCGGCATCGTAGACCATGGCGGCGCGGGCACGGTGCCAGCGCGGCGGACGGGCGATGCAGGGCGCACAGGCGGCCCCCTCGCCCATGTCGAAGCCGAGCGGGCTGCCGCAGCGGTCGCAGACCGGGCCGGTAAGGAAGTGGATCTGGGCGAATTCGTCCGGCGCGAGCGGACCCTTGCCGACGCCGCGCTGGCCCGAGACCAGGGACCGTGGCGGCCAGAGGAAGTCTGTCGCACCCCGCAAAAAGCCCTTTGCCTGCGCGCCGCTGCGGTCCATATCGCCCTGCATGACCCCTCCTTCGACCCCCGCCGCGCCACCGCATGTGTTCGACCGCGAGCGTGTGCGCCAGCGCCGCGACCGTGCGGCACCGGGCTTCCAGGATTATTCCTTCCTCAAGGCCCGCGTGTCGAGAGACCTTGTCGAACGGCTGGAAGATACGTCACGCACGTTCCAGTCGGGGCTGGAACTGGGCGCGCATGACGGCGGCGTGTCGGCGCTGCTGGAGGGCAGCAGCAAGATTGCGAATATGCGGGTGACGGACCCGTCAGAGGGCATGGTGGCGGCGGCCCGGGCGCGGGGCCTGAGCGCCGAAGTCGCCGACGAGGAAAACCTGCCCTATCCGCCGGAGAGTTTCGACCTGGTCCTGTCCGCCCTGTCGCTGCATTGGGTGAACGACCTGCCCGGCGCGCTGGTGCAGGTGCGCAAGGTGTTGAAGCCTGACGGCCTGTTCCTGGGCGCGCTGCTGGGTGCCGGGACGCTGCACGAACTGCGCACCAGCCTGGTCGAGGCGGAAGCCGAGATCATGGGGGGGATCGCGCCGCGCCTGTCGCCGCTGCCGGCGCTGGCCGACACGGCGGCGCTGATGCAGCGGGCAGGATTTGCCTTGCCGGTGGTCGATCGCGAGACAGTGACCGTGCGCTACGGCCACGTGCTGGGCCTGCTGGCAGACCTGAAGGGGATGGGCGAGCGCGCGGCCTTTGCCGACGGGCGGGGCCAGCCCCTGCCGCGGCGCGTGCTGGCACGCATGGTGGAAATCTATGACAAGCAGTTCCGCGACCCGGACGGGCGCGTGCGGGCGAGTTTCGAAGTGGTCTACCTGTCGGGCTGGGCGCCGGCACCGCACCAGCCGAAACCGCTGAAGCCCGGCAGCGCAAGAGTCAGCCTTGCCGACGCAGTGCGCCAGCATGCCAAAGCGGACAAGGACAAGCCGTGACGCCTAGGCGGATTCGATGGAATCGTTGGTGTTCTGGAAGGAATCGCCGGTCGCTTCGCCGAGCGAGCCGATACCGCTGATCAGCGCGAGCGCCATCAGGGCCAGCAGAAGCCCGTATTCGATGGCCGTTGCGCCCCCTTCGTCGGAGGCGTATCGCGAAAAAAGTGTTCCCAGCACCGCTCTGTCTCCCATCAGTTATCCGAGAGCACATCGAACAGCGGAATGTCTGCCGCAGGCGCCGGATAGTCATGCAAATCCCTTGGCGCGACCCAGGCAAGCGATTGCCCTTCAGCAGGTTGCGGTTCGCCGGACCAGGCACAACACCTGTAGAGTGGCATCAAAAGGTGAAAGTCAGGATAGGCAAAACTCGTGAAAGTGAGGGGTTCGAGCAAGGATTCGTCAACCATGATCGCCAATTCCTCGCGCAGTTCGCGCACCAGGGCATGCTCGGGCGTCTCGCCGGCCTCGACCTTGCCGCCCGGGAATTCCCAGAGACCGGCCATTGCCTTGCCGGCCGGGCGCTGGGCGAGAAGTATCCGGCCTTCCGAATCGTAAAGCGCCGCCGCGACGACCAGCACCAGCGGGCGTGTCATGTCCGGTAGGCACCGTTGATGTCGACATAGCCGTGGGTGAGATCGCAGGTCCAGACCTGGGTGGCGCACTCGCCGACCCCGACGTCGACCCGGATGGTGAATTCCGGCTGCGCGAACACGGCGCTGGCCGCCGCCTCGTCATAACCGGGTGCGCGCGCGCCATTCTCGGCAACGAGGACACCATCGAACCAGATCGACAGGCGCTCCTGGCTGATCGGTTCCAGCGACTTGCCAACCGCCATGACCACGCGGCCCCAATTGGCGTCGCCAGCCGCCATGGCGGTCTTGATCAGCGGTGAATTGGCGATGTGGCAGGCGATGGTCTTGGCCGAGAGGCGCGATACGGCCCCTTCGACGCGGACGGTGACGAACTTGCTGGCCCCTTCCCCGTCCTTGACGACCTGCAGGGCGAGGTCGAGGCAGGTGGCATGCAGGGCCGCCGCGAAGGCGGCAAACCGCGCGTCGTCGCGGCTGGCGATGACCGGCTCGCGATTGGCGCCGGTGGCGAACACCATCAGCGTGTCGGATGTCGAGGTATCGCCGTCGACCGTGATCGCATTGAACGTCTCGTCGGCAATCTCTTCCAGCAGGGCCTGCAGCACGTCCGGGGCGACCGCCGCGTCGGTGAAGACATAGGCCAGCATGGTCGCCATGTTGGGCGCGATCATGCCGGAGCCCTTGGCAATGCCGGCAAACCGGGTCGGCGCGCCGGCCAGGTCCACGGTGCGGCCGGACGCCTTGGGATAGGTGTCGGTGGTCATGAAGGCCCGCGCGCAGGCCTCCCAGTCCGGCGCGCCGAGGCGCTGTTCCAGGTCCGGCACGATGGCGCCGACATAGTTCGGGTCTGCCAGCGGTTCGCCGATCACGCCTGTGGCGGCCAGGAAACAGGACTCGCGCGGCACGTTGAGGCTGGCCGCGAGGGCCTTCAGGGTGGCGTCATTCTTCTCGACGCCCTTCGGGCCGGTAAAGGCGTTCGAATTGCCGGAATTGGCGATCAGGGCCCGGGCCGTGCCGCCGCCCTGTTTCAGCGCCTCACGGCACCAGAGGACATCGGCAGACGCCGTGTGCGACCGGGTGAACACGCCGGCGCAGGCCGTGCCCGCGTCGAAGGCAAACAAGAACACGTCGTCGCGTTCGATGCCGCGACGGGCATAGAAGCCGCGTGAGGCGGTGGCGGCGCGCACGCCCCGGACGGCCGGCAGGCTGGGAAAGGCTGGCGGCGCAAACGGCGATGGGATCAATTTCACAATTCGTTTCCTTCAGGAGCATCGGCAGGAGCAGGCTCGGGTGGCAGGGAGTCTTCCCTGATGTCGAGCTGGCGGGCCGGAATGGTGACCGACGCGGTCGAGCCTTCCTGGATCACCGCCTCGGTGCGCAGTTCGCGCAGGATCTGGCTGATCCGGTTGAGCGTGAGGAAGGTGACGATTTCAGGCCGCATTTCGTCGCGTGTCTTGGGCGCACGGGTGCGCCGGTCCTTGACCTTCAGGATGTGCCAGCCGTCGGCGCCCTTGAACGGCTTCGACACCTGGCCGACCGGCGTGTCGGCAATCATGACCGGAAAGGGGTCAGGCTGGTCATTGGGCGAGACATAGCCAAGGTCGCCATTCTCCATGCGCGTTGCGCTGTCGGTGGAATGGCTGCGCACCATGTTCTCGAAACTCTCACCGGCCTGGATCCGGTCGTAGATGTCCTGCGCCTCTGCCTCGGTCGCCACCAGGATGTGGGCGATCGAGACTTCGTCATTGGCCTGCTGGAGGCTGGCCTGTTCGGCATACATCCTGTCGATGGTCTCGTCGGTCACTTCGCGGGCGACCATGTCTTCCACCAGAAGGTTGCCGAGAATCCGCTCGCGGGCCATTTCGAGGCGCCGCAGGGAGGCCGGATCCTGGTCAAGGCCGCGGCGGACGGCTTCCTGTGCCATCAGCTTCTGGTCGATCAGCTGGTTGAGGATGAGCTTGTAGCTGGCATCCTTCGGGCCGAACGTCTCGCCGGCGGAGATGAGGCCACGCGCGACGGCCTCCAATTCGACATCACTGACATAGATTTTCTGGCCGTTGACCGTGGCGGCGGCCGCGCCGTCGACCACGACCGGCACTTCCTCTTCCCCGCCCTTGGCGCAGGCAGCCAGCAGAAGCAGGGCCATAGCGGCTGCCAGCCATGCCCAACCAGCCCTATGCGTGTTAAAAAACTGCACGATATACTCCCGTGATCGCTGATGGCATCGCATTGACACACTATAACAGCGTTCTTAAGTCTGACCCGCACGCTGGTCGAGAGGGTTCGGCCAGTGTAACCGCTGCGGGTGATGCTGCGAATGTCCTGTCATAGGCAATTGGCGGGATGACACTTTTACCTGCCCAGATCGATTGGTGCCGCCTGACATGCTTTCTGTAGCCCGCAAGATTTTTGGTTCGGCCAATGACCGCAAGCTGAAGCCCCTCAGAGCCCGCGTCAACCGGATCAACGCGCTGGAACCGATGATGGAGGCCCTGTCAGACCAGGCGCTGAAGGCCAAGACCGTCGAATTCCGCAAGCGCCTCGCCGATGGCGCGACCCTGGACAGCCTGCTCGAAGAAGCCTTCGCGGTCGTCCGCGAAGCCTCGCGCCGGGCCCTCGGCATGCGCCATTTCGACGTCCAGTTGATGGGCGGCATGGTGCTGCATGATGGCGAGATCGCCGAAATGCGCACCGGTGAGGGCAAGACCCTCGTGGCAACGCTGGCCGTCTACCTCAACGCACTCGAGGGCAAGGGCGTGCACGTGGTCACGGTCAACGACTATCTCGCCAAGCGCGACGCCGAATGGATGAGCGGCATTTACGGCTTCCTGGGCATGACCACCGGCATCATCGTGCACGGTGTTTCCGACGAGGAACGCAAGGCCGCCTACGCGGCAGACATCACCTATGGCACGAACAACGAGTTCGGCTTCGACTACCTGCGCGACAACATGAAATACTCGCTGGAGCAGATGGCCCAGCGCGGGCACCACTATGCCATCGTCGATGAAGTCGACTCGATCCTGATCGATGAGGCGCGCACGCCGCTGATCATTTCCGGCCCGACCGACGACCGGTCTGAACTCTATATCGCACTCGACAACCTGATGCCACGCCTCGAGCCCGAGGATTACGAACTCGACGAGAAGCAGCGTTCGGTAACCTATTCCGAAAGCGGCAGCGAGAAGATCGAAGCCTGGCTGACCGAGCTTGGCCTGCTCGAAGGTTCGATGTGGGAGCCGGCGAACATCTCGTTCGTGCACCATGCCAACCAGGCGCTGCGCGCGCACAAGCTGTACAACAAGGACAAGGATTACATCGTCAAGGACGATCAGGTGATGCTGATCGACGAGTTCACCGGCCGGATGATGGAAGGGCGCCGCCTGTCGGAAGGCCTGCACCAGGCCATCGAGGCCAAGGAACGCGTCGACATCAAGCCCGAGAACCAGACACTGGCCTCGATCACGTTCCAGAACTATTTCCGCCTGTACAAGAAACTTGGCGGCATGACCGGTACGGCGCTGACCGAAGCGGCCGAATTTGCCGACATCTACAAGCTGGAAGTCACCGACCTGCCGACCAACAAGCCGATCAAGCGGATCGACGAGGATGATGTCGTCTACCGTACCGCCAAGGCGAAATATGCCGAGATCGTCAAGGAGGTGAAGGAGTGCCAGGCCAAGGGCCAGCCGATCCTCCTGGGGACCGCCTCGATCGAGAAATCCGAGATCCTGTCCAACCTGCTGACGGCCGCCAAGATTCCGCACAAGGTGCTGAATGCGCGCCATCACGAGCAGGAAGCCCAGATCGTCGCCAATGCCGGCGTGCCGGGGGCGATCACCGTGGCCACCAACATGGCCGGCCGCGGGACGGACATCCAGCTGGGCGGCAATTTCGAAATGCGCGTCGAGCAGGAAAAGGCCGCGAAAGAAAAAGAGCTCGGCCGCGAACTGACCGAGAGCGAGCTGATGCTGCTGACGTCGCAGATCAAGGCCGATATCGAGGTCAAGAAGAAGCGCGCACTCGACGCGGGCGGCCTGTACGTGCTCGGCACCGAGCGCCACGAAAGCCGCCGCATCGACAACCAGCTGCGCGGTCGGACCGGCCGCCAGGGCGACCCGGGCCGGTCGAAATTCTACATCTCGATCGAAGACGACCTGATGCGGATCTTTGCCGCCGAGCGCATGGATTCCGTGATGCGCCGCCTGGGCATCAAGGAAGACGAGGGCATTACCCATCCCTGGATGAACAAGGCGATGGAAACCTCGCAGCGCAAGATCGAGGAACGCAATTTCGAGATCCGCAAGAACGTCCTGAAATATGACGACGTGATCAATGACCAGCGCAAGGCGATCTTCGAGCAGCGCATGGAATTCATGCGCGCTGACGACGTCTCCGAAACAATCACGGAAATGCGCGACCACGTCATCGACGCGCTGGTTGCCCGCACGATGCCCGAAAAGGCTTATGCCGAGCAGTGGGACCTCGCCGGACTGTCGGAGGCCCTGCGCAACGACCTGGCCGTCGACCTGCCGGTCGCAGACTGGGCCGCCGAAGAAGGCGTCGCCAACCAGGAAGTGGCCGAGCGGATCCGCGACAATGTCACGAAAGCCTATGAAGCGATTGGCGCACAGGTCGGCGACGCGCAGATGCGCCGCATCGAGAAACAGGTCCTGCTGCAGGTCCTGGACCTGCGCTGGCGCGAACACCTGCAGCAGATCGACCAGCTGCGTTCGGTGATCCACCTGCGGTCCTACGGCCAGCGTGATCCGCTGAGCGAGTTCAAGGAAGAGGCGTTCAACCTGTTCTACAACCTGCTGAACGAGCTGCGCGCCACCGTGACGCGCTCGCTGATGCATATCCGTGTGCAGGCGCCCGAACAGCAACGCCCTGCCCCGCCACCGCCCCTGCCGCCGCTGCGCGAAATGCACCTCGATCCGGATACCGGTACGAACGAGATGTCACCCGGCGATCCGGTCAGTGATGGCAGCCCCGGCCCGGCACTGCACCAGGCCGAGGATGACTGGTCGAACACGCCGCGCAATTCGCCCTGCCCGTGCGGGTCCGGCAAGAAGTACAAGCATTGCCATGGTGCCCTGGCGCCGCAGCGGGCCTGATCCGTCAGGCCGCTTCGGCGGGCGCGGGTCCGACATAGGCTGATTGCGGGCGGATCAAGCGCCCGGTGAGGCGCTGCTCGCGGGCATGCGCCAGCCAGCCGGCCGTGCGGCCCGTGGCAAACACCGCCGTGAAGGCATCAGCCGGGAAACCGAGCGCTTCGAGCAGGAGCGCGGTGTAGAATTCCACATTCACATCAAGCGGCCTGTCAGGCTTGTGATCATGCAGGATCCTGAGGGCGGCCCGTTCGACGGCTTCGGCCAGCTTGAGGCGGCCCGGCAGGACGCTGGAGCCGGCGGCCATGCGCCTTACGGCCGCCTTCAGGGCATCCGCGCGCGGGTCGCGCACCTTGTAGATGCGGTGGCCGAAGCCCATCAGCCGGTCGCCGCGCGCCAGCGCCGCCTCGATCCAGGGTTCGGCATTCTCCGGCGTGGCGATACCGTCCAGCATGGCAATGATCGGCCCGGGTGCACCGCCGTGCAGCGGCCCCTTGAGCGCGGCAAGGCCGGCCAGGACCGATGACGTAAGCCCCGACCAGGTGGAGGCGACAACGCGGGCGGCGAAGGTCGAGGCATTGAGGCCGTGGTCGGCAACCGTGACGAGATAGGTGTCGAGGGCGCCGGCGACATCTGCAGGCGGGGTCTCGCCTGTCAGCATGTGGAGCATGTCGGCGGCGTGGGAGGCGGACGGGTCGGGCGCGATGGGGGCAAGGCCCTGCCGGCGGCGCAGGAAGGCCGGCAGCAGCACAGCGGGCGCCGCGAGCAGGCGGGTCACCGTGACGAGGTCCTCACCATCCGCGATCCGGGCGATGATCGCGCGCACGCCGTCCATCGGTGGCAGGGCGAGCAGTGCGTCATCAATATAGGGCACGAGGGTGAAGATCTCGCGCCGCGCGGCGCCGAGGCGGGCCGCAAAGGTGGCCGCATCCGGCAGGGCGTCGATCAGGCCGCCCAGCAGCAGCCAGGCCACGTCCTCGAACCGTTTGTGGCCTGCGATCTGGTCGAGCGAGAAGCCCTTGACCACCAGAACACCTCGCGCGCCGTCAACCGATGACAGGCGGGTTTCAGCGGCAATCACGTCATCAAGACCCTGGCTCATCTGTATTCTCCTTTGATTTCAGGTCTGGAGATCGCTGCGGGATCGTGTATCGTCAATCTTGATCAATATAATCAATGTGAGGCATTTCATGGCGTGGATCCACTCGGCGGAGGCCATCCGCCTGCTCGGCGTGAGGCCGCAGACCCTGTATGCCTATGTCAGCCGGGGGCGGCTGGAGGCCCGGCCTGACCCGGACGACCCGCGCCGCTCGCTGTACAGCGCCGAGGATGTCGAGCGGCTGGCGGCAAGCCGGTCCGGACCGAAGCGGACGGCCGAAATTGCCCGGGCCACGATTGCCTGGGGCGAACCGGTGCTGACCTCGAAGCTGACCGTGATTGCCAATGGCCGGCCCTGCTACCGGGGCGTCGACGCCATCGCGCTGTCGCAGGCGGCCACGCTGGAATCGGCGGCGGCGCATTTCTGGGCGGCGGACTATGCCCCGCGATCCGACCCGCAACCAGCTGAACACGGCCCGTTGAAGGCGCGCCTGTTCATGGCGCTGGCCCGGCGCGCCGGCGCGGCCCCGCATGCGCGCGGCCGGGCGCGGGCGATGCTGGCGGTGGATGCCGCCACGGTGGTGGAAACGCTGGTGGATGCCGCCTGCGATGGGCGGGGCGAGGGGCCGGCGCATGTGCGGCTGGGCGAGGCCTGGGGCCTGGATGCGGACGGCGCGGACATGGTGCGCCGCGCACTTGTGCTGCTGCTGGACCATGAACTCAACGCCTCGACCTTTTCGGCGCGGGTGGCCGCCTCGACCGGTGCGTCACTGCCGGCCTGCGCGCTGGCGGGCCTGTCGACCCTGTCAGGGCCGCTGCATGGCGGGGCAGTGACGGGAGTGGGAACATTCCTCCTCGAGGCAGCGGCGCTGGGTGCGGCGGGGGCCGTGCGGGCCCGGCTGGATGAGGGACGCGCCCTGCCCGGTTTCGGCCACCCGCTCTACCCGGACGGCGACCCGCGCGCCGCCGAACTGCTGGCGCGGTTCACGCCGTCCGGCCCGGCCACGGCCCTGCAGGCGGCGGTCGCGGCAGAGACCGGCGAACAACCGAATGTCGACCTGGCCATCGGCGCGATGGCGCAGCGCTTTTCCCTGCCGGACGATGCCGCATTCGCCGTCTTCGCCATCGGGCGGTCGATCGGCTGGCTGGGCCACGCGATGGAGCAGATCGAGACCGGATCGCTGATCCGGCCGCGGGCGCGCTATGTCGGCCCGCTGCCATCCGCTGCAGGCGCGCCCTGATCGCGACGCAGGCGGAACGTCCGGCCGGCCAGGGCGTAGGGTTCATTCCAGACACGCGAAAGGAACCGGCCATGCGCCTGAACATATTCACCACCATCGTGGCGGTCATCTGCGTCGCCTTTCTCGCGACACTGGGCGTGTTCTACATCCAGGAAGGCTCGTTCGAGCGCGCTGGCGCGCGCATGGACGTGGCGCTGGGCAACCTGCCGGAAAACGCGGCCAGGGCCGCCAACGAGACGGCTGAAACCACTGGCGACGTCATCCAGGACATTGCCGATGGGCCGGATGACTCACCCGGCTGACTGCCCCGGATATCGATAACCTGATTGCAGGCCCGGCGTCCCTTGGGAGGCCGGGCCTGACGCGTTCAGGCATAGGACACCACTTCATATTCGACATCGTCATAGTCGTGGAAATAGAAGCGGCTGCCGGGATCGTAGGTCTGGTGGGAATGCGTGACGAGCCCGGCGTCCAGGACGCGGCGTTCAGCGGCGGCAAGGTCGTCAACGAGGACGCCGACATGGTTGAGGCCGCCTTGCGTATGGTAGGTGGCCTGGTCCCGCGCGTCGGTCTTGCCGGTCGAATAGAGCGCGATATAGGCGCTGTCGGTGCCGACATGGGCCGTGATGCCATTGTCCTTGGACGGGCCCTTCCAGCGGACATGCCAGCCGAAGATACGCTCCAGCATGCGCGCGGTGCGGTCGATGTCGCTGACGGTGATGTTGACGTGTTCGAGTGTGCCTGTGGCCATGGGTTTGGTCCTTCTCTTTGAGCGGGCAGGCGCCCGCATCCAGTTGGTGGACCTCCCTGATAATTCCTAAACCTTACTTGAGGTCAAGCTATTTCTTTGCTAATTCATCCGGCATGAAAACGACTGACCTGATCCCCATCGGCCAGCTGGCTGCGCGCACCGGCGTGTCAGTGTCCGCCATCCGTTTCTACGAAGACAAGGGGCTGATCCGGGCGATGCGCAATGCCGGCGGGCAACGCCGCTTCCTGCGCTCGGACGTGCGGCGCCTGTCATTCGTGATGATTGCCCAGCAGATCGGGTTCAGCGTGGCAGAGATTGCCGACCTGCTGGCGGACCTGCCGCAGGAGCGCACGCCGACCAAGGCCGACTGGACGAAGATCAGTGCCCGGTTCCGCGAACGGCTGGACGCGCAGATCGAACGGCTGCAGCTGACCCGCGACCGGCTGGACGGGTGCATCGGGTGCGGTTGCCTGTCACTGTCAAATTGCGCGCTGTACAATCCGGAGGACCGGGCGGCACGCCTCGGCCCCGGCCCGCGCTACGTGATGGAGCGGGGCGCCGCAGCGAAGGCGGCAGAGAAGGCCTAGAGCCCCCTGCAAGCCGGGCGCTGCAGATTTCTGGAGTGTCGCGGCAGGTACCCGAAAACCGGCCCTCCCGGTTCCGGCCCGCCGCTTTAGCCCCTGCCCTTGCGCCGGTTGCAGACGGCATGGGCGAGCTGGAGATTGGCCTCGGTATCCGGCCCGCCCCGCGCCAGGGCGTGGATATGGTCGAAGGTCGGGCGCTGTTTCTTCCAGACCGTGGCATGGCCGACTTCGAATCGCGTCGACGGCATCGGCTTGCCGCAGAGGGCGCACGTGCCGCCCTGCGCCTGCCAGAGGCGCTGGAACAGCTTGGTAGCGGGAGGCGCGAACTCCTGGCTCACAGGCCCTCCGGCACATCCCATCCGCGCCGGGCGCAGGCGGCAAGGACCGTGTTGCGCAACAGGCAGGCAATGGTCATCGGGCCGACACCGCCGGGCACGGGCGTGATATGGGCGGCCACCGGTTCACAGCTGGCAAAATCGGCATCGCCGACGAGGCGCGTCTTGCCTTCACCCTTCTCGGGCGCCGGGATGCGGTTGATGCCGACATCGACGAGCGTGGCGCCGGGCTTCAGCCAGTCGCCCTTGACCATGTTGGGGCGCCCGACAGCCGGCACGAGAATGTCGGCCGTGCGGCAGACGGCCGGCAGGTCTGCCGTGCGGCTGTGCGCGATGGTCACGGTGCAATTCTCGGCGAGGAAGAGCAGCGCGGCCGGCTTGCCGACCAGGATCGAGCGCCCGATGACGACGACATGCTTGCCGGAGAGATCGTCGCCGAGGGCGCTTTTCGCGAGGATGACGCAGCCGGTCGGCGTGCAGGGGCGCAGGCCCGGCTTGCCGAGCACGAGACGCCCGGCGGAGGTTTCGGTGAGGCCATCGACATCCTTGTCCGGGGCGATGCACTCGATGGCGCTGTGCTCGTCGAGGCCCTTGGGCAGCGGCAGCTGGAGCAGGATGCCGTCAATCGCAGGATCGGCGTTGAGCCGGGCGATGAGGTCTTCGACCTCGGCCTGTGTGGCGGTGGCGGGCAGCTGGTGGTGGACAGAGACCATGCCGGCCTCTTCGGTGAGGCGGACCTTGGACCGGACATAGACCTGGCTGGCAGGGTCTTCACCGACAAGGACAACCGCGAGGCCGGGCTGGCCCGGCAGCGCGCCGACCGCTTCGGCGACATTCGCCCGTACGCCCTTGGCCACGCTGGTTCCGTCAATCCTGCCTGCGCTCATTCCTGCATCAACCTCGTCAATGTGCCGGCGATGTCCGGCGGCCCGTCTATGTCGAGGCCTTTTAACCGGTTCTTGCCACCCGTCACCACCCTGACGGCGGACTTTGGCAGGCCGAGATGCTTGGCGATCAGTTTTTCGACAGCGGCATTGGCCTTGCCGTCTTCGGGAACGGCGCGCACGCGGACCTTGAGGTAGCGCCGCCCGGCGGCATCTGTCTCGGGGCCTTCTATCCGATCGGCCGATGCATTCGGCTGCACGCGGACCGTCAGGCGGTGCATCGCCTAGAAGGGCGCGATGCTGTAGGCGTAACGCACGATCAGCCGCTCAAGGAAGAAGATCAGCAGCAGCACGGCCATCGGCGTCAGGTCGAGGCCGCCCATTGGCGGCAGGATCCGCCGGATCGGTGCGTAGACCGGCTCGGTGATGCGTTCGAGGCCACCCCAGATGTTGCGCACGGTCGGGTTGCTGATCGACAGGACCTTGAACGCGACCAGCCAGGACATGATGGCCTGGACGATGATTATGTAGGTGGCGATCCGCAGGAGGAAGAGAATCACATCAAGGATGGCGGCCATAGAAAAGGCTCCGGGAACGACGTGGAACAGGAAACGTCACATAGGGTGTATTGACCGGCCTGCGCAAGGCCGTGGCTGTCGCTTTACCCTGCGACATGGTTTGCAAGGGCCGGTTGCCAGATTAGCTCTGGAGGCGTGCCGGGTGGGAGTGTGCGGCGATGACAGACACGGAACGGCCCCTGCGACCGCTGACGCGCCTGCAGCAGGGCATGATCGCACTGGCAATGGTGGCGATGGGCGCTGGCTTCACGATCAATTTTGTCGTCGTTGCGCCGCTGGCCCGCCAGGCCGGCCTGTCCGAGATCGAAGTGGCCGGCATCCTGACATTCTCCGCCGTCATCTACACGGTGATGATCCCGGTCTGGGGCCGCATTGCCGACCGGGTCGGGCGCAAGCGGGTCATGGTGTTCTCATTGTTCGCCATGGGCCTGACCAACATGGCCTTCCTGTTCGCGCTGGATGCGGCGCTGTCCGGCCTGATGACCGGGATGATGACATTTTTCCTGCTTGCCTTCGTGCGGGTCTGGTTCGGCCTGCTGTCGCCCGGCCTGCAACCGGCGTCGATGGCAGCGATGACGGACGCGACGACCACGCTGACCCGGGCCGGCGGGCTGGGCATGCTGGGCGCCGCGATGAGTGTCGGGTCGATCCTGGGACCGGCCGGGGCGGCCGTGCTGGCGCCGTTTGGCGCGCTGGTGCCGCTGTGGGGCACGATTGTCCTGAATATCGGTGTCGGCTGCATCCTGGCCCTCGTCTTGCCCCGCAGCCGGGACCGGGTGCGCGAGAGCCACAGGCCCAAGCCGCTGGCGCTCATGGATGCCCGCGTGCTGCCGCACCTGGTGTTCCTGTTCGTGTATTTCATGGCGGTCGGCATGATCCAGCAAACCGTCGGCTGGTTCATCGAGGACCGCTACCAGTTCGTTGACACGCCGGCCAATTCCGCCGGCGAAACGGCGGTCCTGTTCACCGGCATCATCTTTTCCTGCCTCGCCTTCTCGATGATCATCATCCAGTTCGGCTATATTGCCCCGCGCAAGCCGGATCCGCGGCGGATCCTGCCGATCGGGCTCGCGCTCGTGGCAATCGGCTATGTCTGCGCAGACCTGTTCCACCCGTTCTGGGCGCTGTGCCTGAGCTTCCTTGTCGTCGGCACAGGCGCGGCCCTGGCAGTGCCGTCAGCCAACGCGTTGGGCAGCCTGTCGGTCTCCCGCACGGAGCAGGGATCGGCCGCAGCCTTGCTGGCGGCGGCCCCTCCGGCAGGGTTCATTTTCGGGCCGCTGATGGGCGCGACCCTGTATTCGTTCACCCCGAGCCTGCCGTTGATTGCATCGGCCAGCGTGGTTGGCGTGCTGGCCGTCTATGCGTTCCTGGTGACGTCCCGCCGCCCGCTCAGCCCATGATGAAGGCGTTCAGCTTGTTGCCGTCCGGATCGCGGAAATAGGCTGCATAGAAGCCGCTGTCGCCGCGCGGCCCGGGCGGGCCCTCGTCGGTGCCGCCATGCGTCAGCGCGATCTTGTACAGGCGGTGGACCTGTTCCTTGTCCTTCGCCTGCAGCGCGACCATCGTGCCATTGCCGACACTTGCCGGCTTGCCGTCGAAGGGCAGCGTTGCAGCGATGCCGGCCGCGCCGCCCGGCGTGCCCCAGGCGATGAACGTGTCAAAATCCATCATCCGGCTGGTGCCCATTTCAGCAGCAATGGCGTCATAGAATGTCGCGGCGCGGGCGAGATCCGCCGTGCCGAAAGTCACATATCCGATCATGTTCGTCTCCCCAATGAGGAAAAGAACATACCATGAACATTCTATCCGTTCAAGCGGCTATTGCGCCGGAACGAGCTCGTCGAACACGATTTTCCAGCCGGTTTGGTGCTTCTGCCAGACATGCACGAGATAGCCGCCTGGCGCGGCCGCATCGCCCCATGTCGCCTCGGCATAGGTCCAGACCAGATCACCCGCCCCCGAGGCGCCGCCGCCGAGGGGCGTGAGAGCGATGCCTGCCGGGCGCGCCGCGCGCGCGGCCTGGCGCGACGCCGCGTCAGTGGCAGGGGCGAGTCCTGGCGCATGCAGGCGTGCCGTCGGCGCATATTCACCCGTCCCGGCCGCTTCCAGCTTCATGACGTCCGAAAAGGCCGTATCGGCCGACACCGACCCGGAAGTGGCAACCGGCAGGGCCTGAACCATGCTGCCCGGGCCCGGCGCGGCAGACGCATCAGCCTCCACGCCGGCATCCAGCACCCATTTCCAGTCGCCGCCTGCCTGCTTCTGCCAGATGGTGAAATAATACCCGCGCCGATCGTCATCATAGGCGTAGGGCCCGCTGGTGAAACCCACGTCGTCCGAAGCCGAGATGCCGGCCCAGAGCGGCCACCAGACGAGATGCGGGCGCGACGGGTCTGGTGCTGCATCCGGCTGGGCGCCGAAATGAGCATGCACGTTGACCGGCCCCGGCGCGAAGATCACCGCATCCGGCGCGGCATGGGCCATGAAGGAGGCCTTGATGCCTGTCGCGTATCCATCCGCCGCGAAGGCGCGCTCGGCGGCAACGATGGCTGCCGGGTCCGGCGCAGTCACGCAGCCGGTGATGAAGCAGGCCGCCGCAGCGGCGAATATCGTCCGGACCATTCGCGTCTCCTCCTGGATGGAGACGCGACCTTACATCGCGCTGATGCCGCCATCCACCTTGAGTTCGATCCCGGTCACCAGCTTGCTCTCGTCGCTGGCGAGATAGAGCACCGCATAGGCGATGTCGTCGGGCTCACCGACCTTGCCGAGGGGAATCTGGCGGCCAAGCTTGGCGAGGGCTTCTTCCTCGCCGAACATTTCCTTGGTGCGGTCGAGGATCGGGGTGTTGATGAAGACCGGGTGCACCGAGTTGCAGCGGATCTGGCCGCCTTTCGCGCAATGCAGGGCGATGGATTTCGAAATGTGCCGCACGGCGGCCTTGGCCGTGTTGTACGAGACGTAGTTCGCACTGGCGATGATGCCGGCAATGGACGAGATGTTGATGATCGAGCCGAGGCCGTGAGCGCGCATCAGGGGAATCGCGTACTTGCAGCCGAGGAAGATGGAATCGACATCCACCGTCTGGACCGTCTTGAACATCTCGTAGTTCTCGTCCTCGACACTGCCGAGCGAACCGATGCCGGCATTGTTGACGAGAATGTTGAGACCGCCCATCGCGTCGTGCGCGGCATTCAGCACCTCCTGCCAGCGCGCCTCGTCGGTGACGTCATGCTGGAAGGCGAAGGCCGTGCCGGCGCCGTGGAGAGCATTGATCTCGGCCGCGACCTTGTCGGCGCCCGCGCCGTTCACATCGGTCAGCGTGACCTTGGCGCCCTCTTTCGCGAGCATCTTGCCAATTGCTTCGCCAAGCCCCTGCGCACCGCCGGTGACCAGCGCCATCTTGCCGTCAACTCTTCCCATAATTCTTTCCTCTCGCTTTTCTTGTCTCATCCCTAGCAGGGTGCCTCCGGGGCAGCCAATGGCAATATTTCAAGGAACGTGACTTGATCCGATGTGTCTTTCGGCGCGATCCTCGCAGGCATGACACGGGATGCGGGGCCGGACCGGGCAGAAGCCCATTTCCACCTGTTCGACACGGCCATCGGCGCGTGCGGACTGGCCTGGACAGATGCGGGCATCATCAGCGTGCAATTGCCTGAAGCGTCCGAGGCCGCGACCGAGGCACGGCTGGGGCGCACCTGCGCAGCCGCCTGGACCGACGCGCTGCCACGCGACATCGCGGCCTGCGGCGAGGGCATGCAGCGTTATTTCAGTGGTGAAGCCGTCGACTTTTCCGACGTCACGCTCGACACGCGCCGGATCAATGCGTTCCGGGCGAGCGTCTATGATGCCCTGCGCAAGGTCATGTGGGGCGAGACGACGAGTTATGGCGCCCTGGCGCGCGACATCGGCGACCCGGGCGCGGCGCGGGCAATTGGTGCGGTGATGGGGAAGAACCCCTGGCCCCTTGTCGTGCCCTGCCACCGCGTGCTGGCCGCCTCCGGCAAGATCGGCGGCTTCTCGGCCTTTGGCGGGCGGGCAACAAAGCGACTGATGCTGCAGCTGGAAAAGTGTGACGCAGACGGCGCGGCGCCGATGCTGCCGGGGTTGTTTGACTGAGTCAGGCCTTGTCGCGTTCCTGCAGGCGCTGGGTTTCCCATTTGCGGCGGAGCGTCGTGATGCGTTCCGGAAACCGGCCAAGCGTTTCGGCCCGGCGAACCCGGTCAGTGCGGAAATGACGGAAGTCCTGGCGCAGCTCGCACCAGGCGCAGATCAGGCGGACTTCATCCCAATAGGCCAGCAGGAAAGGCCAGACGATGCGGCGTGTGACATTGCCGGACTCGTCAGCATAGTCGAGCGCGAGCTTTGTCTGTCCACGAATCGACTGGCGCACCAGCGCAACGTCGAAGCTGTCCTTCGGGCGGTGGCGATAGCTGACCGGCGCGAGACCGGAATCGACAATGACGGGCTGCAGTTCACGCGGAACGGCAACGGTGAGCTTGGCGATCAGGTCGCGGGCACCTCGTGACAGCGCGGCATCGCCACGCGCCGCGACCCATTGCGCACCGAGGACGGCGGCCTCCAGTTCGTCCGCCGTCAGCATCAGCGGCGGCATGTCGTAGCCGTCTTCCAGAACATAGCCGGTGCCGGCCTCACCGCGGATCGGCACGCGCTGGGCGATCAGTTCGGCCATGTCGCGGTAGAGCGTGCGCAGCGACACTTCGAGTTCCTCGGCGAGCGCCTGGCCGGTGACCGGCGCTCGGTGGCGGCGCAGGACCTGGATGATCTGGAACAGGCGTTCGGTGCGTCTCATGTTTTCGACCCTACTGCCACACTGCTGACACCATGCTGTCAGCAGGCGCCGTGTATCAAGCCCCTATCGCAACCAGTGATACGGAGACTGACAATGATCACGCTTTACGGATGGGGCCCGCAGTTCGATTGCCCCTCGCCCAGCCCCTATGTGATGAAGACCGAGATCCAGCTGCAGATGCTGGGCGTCGCCTTTGATCGTGCCGTGGCCGACCTCGACGCCGTGCCCAAGCACAAGGCGCCTTATGTCATGGACGGCGACCTGCTGGTCCAGGACAGCAATTTCATCCGCGCGCATTTCGAGAAGAAGCTTGGCCGCTCGCTCGCTGCCGGGCTCAGCGACGAGGACAGCGTGACCAGCTGGGCGCTGGAGCGCATGGCCGAGGACCACCTTGCCACGGTCATGGCGATGGAACGCTGGCTGAAGGACGACAATTTCTTCAAGGGCCCGGCGGCCTTTTTCAGTGACGTGCCCGAGCCTGCCCGCGCCGGCGTGATGAAGGAGGTGCGCGAGGGCATCGCGGCGGGGCAATATGCCCGCGGCATGGGCCGGCATACCGAGGCAGAGCGCATGCAGCTGGCGGCCTGGGACCTGCAGGCCATCGCAATCCAGCTGGCGGGCCAGCGATACCTGTTCGGCGACGAACCCACGGTGGCCGATGCGAGCGTGTCAGCGGTGCTGATCTCATGCGCCACGGAATTCTTCGACACGCCGCTGACAGGCCTCGTGCGCGACCACACGAACCTTGTCGGCTACATGGACAGGATGAAGGCGAAATATTTCACGAAGAACCGTTGGCCCGTACCCGAAATGGCCTGACCCCGAGGCAGGCGCCATCTGACCCGGATTGCGTTTGCGTCACGCCTATACCCTTATAGCCCGTGTGCGCTGGCGCGCATGCGGGCATTTGCCAAGGTGGGGGACCAGGCGGGGCGATGAAGTATCTGGCATTCATGACGCGGACCGACGGGCCACGGCCGCTTTACCTGCTGTGGGCCTATCTCGCGACGGTGGCCGGAACGATCGTGTTCGCCACGCTCGCCGTGCTGCTCTTCCCGACGCCGCAGACCGCCGGTGAGGCCGCTGCGCCGCCGCCCTTTTTCGGGCTGGTCATCGTCTGGCCGCTGATTTCGACCCTGATGGTGTGGGGCGTGGTGGCAGGCACCCGGCGGATCACGCCGACCTATTGGCACGCGGCGGGCCTCGCCACGGCCGCGTTCATCGTGTTTTTCAGCCTGATCGCCGGGATACAGGGCGGGATGATCTTCGCCTGGCCCTATTTCATGTTCTGCCTGACATTCCTGGCCTGGCAGCTGAAATCCAATCTCGACGGGTTTGTGATGACCTTCCTGTTGCAGGCCGCCGTCAATTTCCTGCCGGCCGTGCTGATGATGTCACAGGCAGATTAGGCCGCGAAAACCGCCCGATCCATCAAATTTCCAACATGCCATTCAGCCAGCATAAACCGACGCCGTGTTAACGGTGGGCATGCTCCGAAAGCTCATCGCCGCCCTGATCACGCTGTATGCCATCGCCTTTGCCTTTGGCGCGCTGACAGCCGTGCGCTGGCCATCGATCATGATGGCGGTCAGCTGGATGGTGGACGGCGACATTGCCGGCGGCCTCGACCGGGTCGACTGGCGCGCCCTGGGCATTGCCTATGGCGCGCCCTACCTGCTGGCGGCGCTGTGTTTCTATGCAGCGGCCGCAATGATTTCCGGGCGCCGCCCCGGCGGTGTGCTGTGGTACATCATGGGCCTGGCTGCCGGATTCCCGACGATTTTCCTTGTCAGCTTCGAGGATGGCTGGTGGCGCGACCCGAGCGCGGCCGAAGGCACCGTCGCCGGCGCCGGTGTTGCCGCGCTGTTGCTGCTCAGCGCCGTTTATGAATTGCGCAAGCGCAAGCCGGTCGTCGTGCCGGTGGGGGCCGACATGGCCGCCGAGCCGGCCGTGGCAGCCGAACCGGCCCCTGCGCCGGAACCCGACGCTGTACCGCAAGTGGCAATCGTGCGTGGCCATGCGACCCGTCCGAAACCGGTATTCGTTCCGGCAGCGATTGCCCGCCAGCGCGCCAGTTTTGCCGCCCATGGCAAGCGCATGCAGGCGAAGCGCGCCCAGCCGCGCACGATCCGCCTGGTCTAGCGGCGCGGCGGGGCGTTTTGTGATTGCCCACTCGCGCGCTTCGGAATAGGTTTGTGACAGGGTTCAAGGGAGGCGAGCTGCAATGACGATCCGGACATATGCCGGCCTCGCGCTGGTCCTGATCGGCGGATGGTTGTTCTGGGGCGGCCTGTCGGCGGTCATCATGATCACAAGCCGGGGCAGCGGCCTTGCCGACGCCCTGTTCGAACCGCCGACCAGCCTGATCCGCCTGCTCTCGACAGCCCTTGTCGTGATTGGCGGGCTGCTGGCAGCAACCAGCCGCAAAGGCGGGGCCCTGGTTGCCGGAACGGGCACTTTCCTTTTCCTCCTCCTGCCGGTCCTGATGGCGGCGTCCGGCGCGGCCAGCAAGTTGTGGATCGACGAAGCCGCGTTCGCCGGTGTGATGGCGGCACTCGTGATTGCCCTGTTTGTGTTCAAACGCGGAAAAGCCTGAGCGCGCGTCAGCCGCCGCATTGATTTCGCATTCAAAATGCCTAGGTTGCAGGCTCTCGCCCTAGGGCCCCTTCAGCAAGGCAGAATTTCCCATGTCAGAGACCTATGATGTCGTCATTATCGGTGGCGGCCCCGGCGGCTACAATTGCGCGATCCGCGCCGGCCAGCTTGGCCTGAAGACCGCTTGTATCGAGATGCACAGCAAATTGGGCGGCACCTGCCTGAACGTGGGTTGCATCCCGTCAAAGGCCCTGCTGCACGCGTCGCAGATGTATGCGTCGGCGCAGAACGATTTTGCCGGCATGGGCATCAAGGTCGGCAAGCTGGAACTCGACCTGCCCACGATGATGGCCCAGAAGGAAGAAGCCGTCGAAGGCCTCACCAAGGGCGTCGAATTCCTGCTCAAGAAGAACAAGGTCGATCGCATTCACGGCAAGGGCAAGATTGTCGGCAAGGGCAAGGTGGAAGTCACCGCCGCTGACGGCAAGACGACAGTCCTCGAAACGAAGAATATCGTCATCGCCACAGGGTCCGAGCCGACCAGCCTGCCCGGCATCGAGATCGACGAAGAGCGTGTTGTCACGAATACAGGCGCATTGTCGCTGACCGCCGTGCCGAAGCGGCTCGTGCTGATCGGCGCGGGCGTGATCGGGCTTGAGATGGGCTCGGTCTGGGCGCGGCTGGGTTCGGAAGTCACGGTTGTCGAATATCTCGACCGCATCCTGCCGCCCGCCGATGCGGAAGTGGCCAAGGAAGCCCAGAAGACCTTCAAGAAGCAGGGCCTCGAATTTCGCCTGGGCATGAAGGTCACCGGCGTCGAGAAACTCAAGAGCAAGCTGAAGCTGAGCATGGAGCCCGCCAAGGGTGGTGACAGCGAGACGATCGATGCCGATGTCGTGATCGTTGCCGTCGGGCGCCGCCCGTACACGGAGGGCCTTGGCCTCGAAAGCATTGGCGTCAGCCCTGACAAGCGCGGTGTGATCCAGCCCGTGGAAGGCCAGTTCAAGGTAGCAGACGGCGTCTGGGCCGTCGGGGACTGTATCCCCGGCCCGATGCTGGCGCACAAGGCCGAGGATGACGGCACGGCCGTCGCCGAACTGATCGCCGGCAAGGCGGGCCATGTCGACTACAACCTCGTGCCGAGCGTTGTTTACACCAACCCGGAAATCGCCTGGGTCGGCCAGAACGAGGAAGAACTGAAAGCCGCCGGTGTCGACTATGTGAAAGGCAAGTTTCCGTTCATGGCCAACTCCCGTGCCCGGACCAATCATGAAACGGTCGGCTTCGTGAAAATCCTCGCGGAAAAAGGTACGGACCGGATTCTCGGCGCGCACATGATCGGCGTTGGCGTCGGCGAGATGATCGCCGAGATTTGCGTCGCGATGGAATTCGGCGCCGCGTCGGAAGATGTCGCGCGCACCAGCCACGCCCACCCGACCCTGTCGGAAGCTGTCCGTCAGGCGGCAATGGGCGTCGAGGGCTGGACGATGCAGATGTAGGCTGGCGCCTGCCCAAACAGGGCTGGTGTTCGGCCGCGAAATGCGAATAGAATCGCGCGGAACATGTTGTGGGGGTGTTTCAATGATTCGACGTGCACGATTTTCGATCGCAGCTGTGTGGCTGGCCTTGATGGCCACGCCGGTATTTGCCCAGGCGCCAGCCCCGGGCAACGCGCCGGCCGCGGCGCCGAATCCGAATGCCATCCTCGCAGACCTGTCGACCATGGCGCAGGCCACGGCGGTGGCCAAGAAGTGCGACTGGACCGATCCGATGTATGTGCTGGCAGCGGAATCGATGCTGGGCATGAAGGCAGCCGACCTGAAAGCCATGGTTGCGCCAGACGTCCGCGGCCAGGTGGACGCCGCGCTGGCGCAAGCCACAGCCAGCGCCAGCGGCTTTGCCTGCAAGCAGCCGGACGGCACCGCCCCGCCCCAGGAACACAAGGTCACCATGTTCGTGATGGACCAGTACTGGCGCATGATTGCGCATGTCGATGTCCTGGGAAGCCTGCGGTGGGGCGAGGTGTTCCACTACACGCCGGAGGAACGCACGGTGCTGGACAAGGAGATCGCGCGTATTCAGGAGTCCAAGGGCTACGGCTATTGGGAAGTCGGCAACCCGCTGGAAACACTGGCGGACAAGACGGTCACACTGGCCTGCCGCGAGCGCCCCTCGAATGGCAAACCCTGCCGTCCTGTGCCGCCTGAACTGGAGGGAAATGCCCCGACCGTGAAGGTGATGATCGAGCTGACCGAAGCGTTCGGCAAGGCCGTCGCCGCGGGGCTCATCGCGGAAAAGAACGCATTTGAAGCAACCGTGGGTGATATCCGGGCCTACAGCGCCATTGGCGATGATTCGTGCACCCGCGACACACTGGTCCTCAAGACCGCCGACGCGCACTCAAAGTCCGAAGAGACCGAGGATTCGTTCGGAGCGATGACGCACGAATTGACCTTCGTTGAAAAGTTTCGCCTGGGAAATCCTGAGAGCGTGGGCTGGGTATTGATGTTCCGCAGCATGATGGCGGGCGACAGTGACGCCCCCCACGTCATCATCGCCGAAGATGGCGGCGAGTGGGACGAAGAGTCGGCGCGTATCGGCGTCGGCGACGTCACGGACCTGTATGCTGAACAGGTTGCCCTGATTGAAACCCTCCCGCCCGCCGAACGGGCCAGGGCGACACAGGATGCCAAGGATTCGATCTCTGAAACCTATTTCAGGAACTTCCTTTCGATGGGCCTGATGCAATCCATCAGTGGCAATGGCCGCATCCAGCTGACCCCCTGCTCTGCCGACTGATTTTTGCGTCGCCTTCCGGCTGGACGTGGGCGCCGCCTTTCCTTAGTCTGCCCGGCATGTACAGGCATGCCGGAGCCGGATGGAGCATCAGGCCGTTCAGGATGGACGACCGGGTTACGTGCCTGCGCATTTTCCGGGATGCGCTCAGGGCGTTCCCGTGGCGGGGCGACTGGCAGAACTACCTGCCTGCCCTGCAGGCGGCACTGGCCAATGCGCAGGTGCTTGTCGCAGAAGAACCGCAGGCCGGAACCATCGCCTTCCTGACCCTCAATCCCGCATCAGGCTATGTCGACCATTTGTTCGTGCACGCCGACTGGCGGCTTTGCGGTGTCGGTCGCGGCCTGCTCGAAGTTGCGCGGACGGAAGCGGGACGCCCGCTGATCCTGGATGTGGATGCCCAGAACGTGGCGGCCCGCGACGCCTATGAGGCGATGGGCTGGCGCGTGATGGTGGAGGCGAAGCCCGCGCAGCCCGGCAAGCAGATCCGGCTGATCAGCCCCTGATCGGAATATCGGCCGAGCGCCCTATTCCGAAGCGCGTATCAATGCCTGCATCCGGTCGAGCCAGGCCAGCCAGGCCGACCGGCCGGCATCGGTCAGGAACACACGTGTCTGGGGCCGCTTACCGACGAAGCGCTTCTCGATCCGGACATAGCCTGCCTCTTCCAGCTTGCGCAGGTGGGTGGAAAGGTTGCCGTCGGTCGCGCCGACCTTCTCCTTCAGTTCACCGAAGACGGCCGGGTTGACCGATGAGAGATAGGCCATGATGCCGAGCCGCAGGCGACCATGGATGACATCGTCGATGTCATTGTGATTGTAGGGGTTGTCGCTGCTCATGGCCGGATCAAACCGTGTCTGACGGTTCGCTCCGCATCATCAGCACGCCGGGCAGGAACACTGTGAGGCCGGCCACAACAGCGCCAAACACCCAGACCAGGTTCGAGCCGAGCAGGAAGACGGCTGCGGCGACGCTGGCGATCGCGCCCCAGCCGGCCAGTGTCAGGAAACGGTTTCCGGCAATCAGTCCGGTCGTCAGCTGGGACAGGCCGTAGACGCTGAAGACGACAGGCAGCGACCAGACGAACGCCGCGCTGGCGTGCCCGTCCGCAAAAGACCGGGCGAGGGCCCCAGCGAAATAGGCGAACAGCGTCATGCCGGCGCCCATCCAGACGAGGCGGGACACCTTGTTCCCCATCGAAGCCGCGCCGGGCTTTCCGGCCGGAAACGTCATCTGCAACAGCCTGAAGCCGCCAAAGCCGAGAATCGCATAGCCGCCCCACAGCCAGGCAAAGGCGACCGGCTGCAGGCCCATGAAGCCTTCGGCAATCGCATAATGGCCGAGATAGGCGAGCGCTCCGAGCCCGCCCCACCAGCTGAGAAAGCGCCCACCAAGCAGCGGTGCGTTCTGGCCGGCTTCGGCCATGTCCCGCAAATAGGCGAGATCGTCGGTCAAATTTTGTTCGCTCATAACACTGGCTCCAGCATTCACTTTGAAATGCAAAGTAGTTTGACTCCGCTGTGGTGTCAAGAACCGCTTCTGCCGGCCACACGCCCGGCTCTCGCCATGCCGGGAAAAGCCCGTTAAGCGAAGGCATGCCGCAGACGCCGACCGACCCGGAAACCATCTATGCCGCGCCCGCGAACTGGGTCGCCACCGGCGCCGGTGCGCAGGGCAACCTGTTCCTGACCGGCCGGGCCGGCACCGGCAAGACGACCATGTTGCGCAAGTTCCTGGCCGGGGCCGGCGACAAGGCGGTTGTGCTGGCGCCGACCGGCGTTGCCGCGATGAATGCCGGCGGCCAGACGATCCATTCCTTTTTCAAGCTGCCGCCGCGCCTGATCGAACCGACCGATATCAAGCGGCTGCGCTCGACGCGCCTGATCAAGGCAGTCGAGACGGTGATCATCGACGAGATTTCCATGGTCCGCTCCGACATGCTGGATGCGATCGACCGCAGCCTGAAACTGAACCGGATGTCGAAACGCCCGTTCGGCGGTGTGCGGATGATCCTGTCGGGCGACCTGCACCAGCTGCCCCCTGTGGTGTCCAACAGCGAGGCGCCGATCCTGGAACAGCGCTATGGCGGCAGCTATTTCTTCAACGCCCCGGCTTTCCGCGATGCGGAGTTCGCCCTGCTCGCCCTGAAACACGTGTTCCGGCAGGAAGACCCGCGTTTCCTGGCCGTGCTCGGCGCGCTGCGCACTGGCCGGGTGACACCGATGGACGAGGCTGTGTTGCGCGGGCTCGTGTCCGGTCGCAGTGCCGTGGATGCGTCCGAGACCCATGTCGTGCTGACACCGAACAATGCCAATGCGAACCGCATCAATGCCGCGCGTCTTGCCGGGCTGACCTCCACGCCCAAGGTGTTCAATGCCGAAGTGCAGGGCCAGTTCGACGAGAAGTCGTTTCCGACCGAAGCCGACCTTGAACTGAAGGAAGGCGCACGGGTCATGCTGATCCGCAACGACCCCGAGGGGCGCTGGGTCAACGGATCCCTGGCAACAGTCGAGGGCTTTTCCGGGCGGACGGTGATCGTCGCGATCGAGGGACGGGTCTACGAGATCGAACCTTCGGCCTGGGAAAAATACCGCTACGAGCTCGACCCGGAGACCAAGAAGGTGAAGCGCGAAGTCGTCGGCACGTTCAAGCAGGTGCCGCTGCGTCTCGCCTATGCCGTGACGATCCACAAGGCGCAGGGCCTGACGCTGGACAAGGTGTTCATCGATTTCGACAGCGGCATGTTTGCCCACGGGCAGGCCTATGTCGCGTTCTCCCGCGCCCGCACGCTGGAAGGCCTGGAGATCAGCCGCGAACTGCGACCGCGCGACCTTGTGCTTGACCGGGAGGCCTTTGCATTTGGCAAACTGGAAACGATCGAAGACACTGACGCCTACCTGCTGGCGCGTTTCGCCCGGGAGGAAGGCGCCCTGATCTGACGGGAAGGAAAGAACCGTGCTTAGATGGAGTATCCTGGGCGTCCTGGCGCTCGTTTTCCTCGTCACGGGATTTGTCCTGATGACATATCACGACCTGCCTGGGGCGACGGCACGCGAGCCTGTGGGCGAACGCCAGGACCTGGACGCCGGCGGCGCGCATATCGTGACCTTCCACCTGGGCGACGGGCCCGAAATCGTGATGTTCGCCAGCGCCGGGCGCGAGGCGAGCGATTTCAACGAACTGGCAGGCACGCTGGCAGCGGTTGGCTATTCGGTCACCCTGTTCGAGGCTCCGGGCATCAATGGCGCGACAGCCTCGGCAGCCGAGCCGAGCCTTGACGACCTGGCCGACGATGCCGGGCGCTATCTGGCAACACGGGAGGCACCCGTCGTGGTGCTGGGGCATGCGTTCGGCAACCGCCTTGCCCGGGCCGTGGCAGCGCGCCATCCCGAGCGGGTGCGCGGCGTGATCCTGCTTGCAGCGGGCGGCCTGATACCGATCGAGCCGGAAGCGGCCCTGGCGCTGCGAAACAGTTTCGATCCGAAGCTGACACGCGCGGAACGCGAGGCCGCCGTGCGGTATGGCTTCTTTGCCGAGGGCAATCCGGTACCTGACCACTGGATGCGCGGCTGGCATGCCGCCACGGGCCAGATGCAGGGCGCCGCCACGCGCGCCACCGATTCCGCAACCTGGTGGGACGGTGGCGGCAAGCCGATGCTGGTGATCGCGGGCCTGCAGGATACGATCGCGCCGCCGGCCGATACGATCGACCTGCTGGAAGCGGCCTATCCGGACCAGGTGACAGCCGTGCGCATTGACGGCGCTGGCCATGCCCTGCTGCCGGAACTGCCGGAACGGGTTTCCGGTACAGTCATTGCGTGGCTTGCCGGGCTCTAGGCGAAGACGTCCGACATGGCTGCCTGCCCCTCGCCTGCCCGGGCACGGACCATCGTGCCGGCGATCAGGTCGTGCACGCCCCTGCGGTCGGCCCGGCCGAGGCCGATCAGGTAGCCGACATAGAGGGGGATGACGTTGACGATCAGACGGGCGAGCGTGTTGCGCATGATCACCGCCCCGAGACTTGGCTTGTTGCCGTCACTGCCGGTCACCAGCGCGCCGACCATGAGCTTGCCCAGCGTTGCCTGGAAACCGGACGATTCCATCGCGATGCCATAGGCTGCCTGGGCCAGGAACAGGATTGCGCCGACCTTTACGAGTTCGATATTGGCGCGCGCCTCTTCCGGCGACCCCGGCAGCGCCGTCGTCATGTTGCCGAGCGCGCCCATCACCATCGGTGACAGGATGACCAGCATGGGAATGAGGATGATCAGTTCGTCGACGATGCGCGCGATGATGCGACGCCCGAAGACGGGCTTGCCCGCCGGCTTGCCGGGCGGGGTGTAGCTGGCGGACGGCGAGGTCGGGAAGGCTGAGGGTGTCGCAGCGCCGGGCGGAGTCGGAAAGGCAGCATTTCCCGGTGCGCCGTTCCGGGCGCGCTCGGCCTCGAGAAAGGCGCGCGCCTTCGGCGACAGTTCATCCGAGACCGGGGCTGGCGCAGCGGAGGCCCGCCTGCCAAACGCCGCTGACTGGGCACCGCCCGTCGTCTTTTTTCCAAAAGTTGCCATGCCGGGCCCCCTCGTTTGGAGCCCGTCTTACACGCAAGGGTTTAGATTAGGGTGCCTTCGGGTCCGGCAATTTTCGGACCCGCGTTAACACAATGCGTTAGGCCAGCTTGCGGATTTCGTCGGCAAGGTGGCGGTCACCATCGGTCACGATCTTCTCGAGAACGCGAACCCGTTCCTTGAGCCGCGCCACGTCGGTCCGCAGGTTGGCGACATCGACCTCCGAGGCCGCATCTGCCTTTCGGTTTTCCTTCATCTGGAGGTAGTTCTTGAACGTGCTCGCGGCGACGGAAATCACCACGATGATCACGACCATCTGAAAAGGATCCATTCAAAGTACCTCCAAGTTATATCGTTATTCGATATATGGGCAGGACGGTTCTCATTGCAAGGATTATTATCGCCCAGTTGAACCGAAACCACCAGCCCCCCGCGCGGTTTCGTCAAGCGCGCCGACCTTTTTCCAGGCCAGCCGGGTAACCGGGGCGAGCACCAGTTGGGCAATCCTTTCGCCCCGCGCGATGGTAAACGGCGCATCGCCCAGGTTGATCAGGATGACCTTGATTTCACCGCGATAATCGCTGTCGATCGTGCCCGGCGTATTGAGGCAGGTCAGGCCATGCTTGGCGGCCAGCCCCGAGCGCGGGCGGACCTGGATCTCATAGCCTTCGGGGATGGCGACGCTGAGGCCGGTCGGCACCATGGCGCGGTGCCCCGGCATCAGGACCACTGCGTCGTCGGCGCCGACAGCGGCGCGCACGTCCATGCCGGCCGAGCCGCTGGTTTCATAGGCCGGCAGGTCGAGCCCGTCGAAATGCGGCAGCGGGAGGATTTTCACGTTCACGTCTGTCATCGGTTCAGGCGTGTTTGAGTCGGCGTGGCGAGTCAAGCAAGCGGACGCGCCAGGTACACAACTTCCTTCGTGTCGTCGGCATAACTGCGCCGGCCGATCTCGGTGAATCCCAGTCGCGCGTGGAAGCGAAGCGATCCCGGGTTGGGCGGGCGCAGGTTGACCTCGCAGGTGATGAAGGGCGTCTTGCCGGCATAGGCGTCAAAGGCGGCGCGATAGAGCGCGTCGCCGATCCCCTGCCCGCGGGCTGTCTCGGCGATCGCGATCCGGTCGACATAGATGAAATCGTCGCCCCATGCCTCGAGCCAGCGGAGGTTCGCGCTCGTGTAGTCCAGCGTGCCGGGCGGCAGGAGCGTGATGAAGCCAAGCGGCTGGTCGGCGTCGTCCGTGGCCACGAGGGCATGGCTCAGCCCGAGCCACTTGCCGAGCCCCTCCACGGTTTCGTCGCCAACGCCGGGCACGCCAGCCTGGTTGATGACATGGAGCGCGGGCAGGTCGGACAGCTGGTAGGGGCGAATAATCATGCCGGGCGGGTGCGCGAGCGGCGCGCGGCTGTCAAGGCGGATCGCCTATTCCGCTGCCAGTTTCAGGCCGCCATCATGGCCCAGCTCGGCGGCAATCTTGCCGGCGAGGCGGCGGGCGACCTCGTCCTTGCCCATGCGCGGCCAGCGTTCGGATGTCTCGCGCGTGATCAGCACGACTTCGTTATCCGCGCCGCCCATGACATCGCCGGAAACGTCATTGGCGATGATCCAGTCGCAGCCCTTCCGCTCCAGCTTGGCGCGGGCATAGGCTTCGACATCATGTGTCTCGGCGGCAAAGCCGACGACAAGGCGCGGCCTGTGCTTGCGCTTGTTGGAGAGTGTGCGGAGAATGTCCGGATTCTCTGCGAGTTCCATCGCGGGCGCCTCGGTATCGACGGCCTTGATCTTCAGCTTCTTGGTGGCGGCCCGGGCCGGGCGCCAGTCGGCCACAGCGGCGACGGACACGAACACATCCGCCGGCAGCGCGTCTTCACAGGCCTTCAGCATCTGCCGGGCCGTTTCGACCTGCACCAGGTTCACGTTGCGCGGCGGGGCCAGGGCCACCGGGCCGGAGACGAGCGTGACGCTTGCGCCCGCGGCAGCGAGCGCCGAGGCGATGGCATAGCCCTGCCGGCCGGAGGAATGATTGGACAGGTAGCGCACGGGATCCAGCGGTTCGCGCGTCGGTCCGGCGGTGATCAGGGCGTGGACGCCTGCCAGCGGCCCACTTGCCTGGCCGGATAGCGCAGCTTCGATCTCGGCAACGATGACCGGCACGTCCGGCAGGCGGCCGGGGCCGAACTCGCCGCAGGCCATGGCACCCTCGTCCGGCTCCATGACGGTGACGCCGTCAGCGCGCAGCTGCGCGACGTTGCGGATCGTGGCGGCGTGCTGCCACATGCGCACATTCATCGCAGGCACCATAAGGACCGGCTTGTCGGTGGCGAGCAGCGTTGTGGAGGCAAGATCGTTGGCGAGGCCCGCATTGGCCTTGGCCATCAGGTCGGCCGTTGCGGGACAGACGACGACGAGGTCGGCCGAGCGCGAGAGCTGGATATGGCCCATCTCGGCTTCTTCATCCAGGTCGAACAGTTCGGTATAGGCCTTGTCGCCGGAGAGGGCGGCAACCGACAGCGGGGTGACGAATTCCTGGCCTCCGCGCGTGACGATGCAGCGGCTGGCAATGCCGCGCCGTCCGAGTTCACGGATCAGTTCGAGGCTTTTGTAGGCGGCAATGCCGCCACCGATGATCAGGAGGATGCGCTTTTGTTCCATGGGCCTTTAAATGGGTTGCCGGAGCCTTCTTAACCCAAAAACATTGCACAAACCCAACAAAACCCTGTGAAACCGACGCACAAGGTAAAGATTCCGGCCGGTCTCAGTCAGGAATCCGGCGGGGGGAAATGGTGCGCACCGAGCCCGGCGCATAGACGATCACCGTCTTGTAGGGATTGCGCGGCGGCTTCTTCAACCTGATCACGGTCACGCCAGAGGTCGCCGAAAGCGGCGCTGGCGCGACAGGTTCGGGCGAGCCGCGGAAAATGCGGACACCGGAGGTGCCGGCCGTGCTGCGCGGCGAAATCCGCAGGAAGCGGGCCTGGCTGGAGACGTTCGGCGCTGCCCGGTCAGGGCCGCCCTTCAGGTCAGGCGCAGGCCAGACAGCCGATTGCGGGAAGTATTCGCGGGTGGGAGCCGGCTCGCCGACATGGCGTATGAGTTGCGCCGAGGCGGTGGCGGGGGTGAGGCAGAGGAGCGCCGCGCCTGCGGCAAGTGTGAGGTAGGTCTTCATCTTCCGGCGCCCTTTCCCGCAGTTCGGAAGAGAGCCTAGTCCAGAAGTTAACGCGCATTAAGGGTTTACACCCAGCAAGGGAGTCTGCCGGCGGCAAGACCCCATCCGGGGCCTGTCAGGCAAGGCTGAGGACGGCGGCGTAGGCGACGAGCGCCAGGATGGTGACGAGGCCGAACCAGCCCCACCAGGGCGCAAACCGCTCACGCGGCGGCGGCGCTGGAGGCGGGGCATCAAGCGAGGCTTCGAACCGGTCCATCACCTCGGGCAGGCGTTTCAGGCGGTTGGTCACGTCACGCAAGCTGGTGCTGATCAGGCGCGCGGCGCCCTCCGGCCCGAAACTGCGGCGGACCCAGGCGCCGACCACCGGCTCGGATGCATTCCAGATATTGTGGCCGGGGTCGATGGCGCGGGCGACGCCCTCGACCTGGACCATGGTCTTCTGGAGGAGGACGAGTTCCGGCCGCATCGCCATGCCGAATGTCTGCGTATAGTCGAACAGCTGCAGGATGACCCGGCCCATGGACACGTCTTCGGCCGGCTTGCCGTGGACCGGTTCGCCGATCGACCGCAGGGCCTGCGCGAAATCGCCGACCGACTGGCTGGCCGGCACATAGCCCGCTTCGAAATGCACCTCGGCGATGCGCATGTAGTCACGCCTCAGGAAGCCCCAGAGGATTTCGGCAAGGAAGCGGCGCTCCATCAGGCTGATGCGGCCAATGATGCCGAAGTCGACCAGCGCGATCTTGCCCTCCGGCGTGACGATGATGTTGCCTTCGTGCATGTCGGCATGGAAGACGCCGTGCTCGATGGCATGGGTGAGGAAGCCGCGCGTGATGTCATTGGCGAGGGCGACCCGGTCGATGGCGGGGTTTGCCAGCGCGTCCGGATGGGTGAGCGGGATGCCGTCGACCCAGTCGGTGGTGAGCACGCGGCGACCGGTGCGGTCCCAGTCGACCTTCGGGATCTGGAAATAGCCGCTGGTCTCGCTGAGCACGCGCATCTCGTCGGCGCCGCCGGCTTCAAGCCGCAGGTCGGTCTCGCGCATCATGGCGGCGGCGATGGTTTCGGTGAAGGCAATGGGTTTCAGCCGGCGGCTTTCAACGGAGACGCCCTCGATGGTGCGGGCGGCGCGCTTCATGGCGGAAAGCTCACGCATCAGCTGGCCTTCGATGCCGGGGCGGAGAATCTTGACGGCGCGCTGGCTGGCGTCAGGCATGTCCATCCGGTGCACCTGTGCGAGGGAGGCCGCGGCGACAGGCGGGCCGAGCACCGGGAACAGGCGCGCTGCCTCCTCGGCGCCGAATTCCTCAGTAAGGGCAGCGCGGGCGGCCTTTTCGGAGAATGGCGGCAGCTTGTCCTTCAGGCGGCTGAGATCGGAGGTCACTTCCGAGCCGAAGACGTCCGGCCGCGTCGCCAGGAACTGGCCGAGCTTGATATAGGCGGGGCCGAGTTTTTCGAGCGCGCGGGCGAGGCGCTCTCCGGGCCGGCCACGAGCGCCGCCGCTGAAGAGGCGCAGCACGCCGCCGGCGACCCGGGCGGGCAGCGGCAGGCGCGCCTTGTATTCGGCCGGCAGGATGACGTCGTGACGCGCCAGCGATGTGCCCGCGCGCATCAGGCGCAGATAGTCCGAGACAGCCCCCATCAGACAGTTCCGTCCGAGCGGGAACCATCCTGCAAACCGGGGCGTTGTGAAGGCGATACTAACAAAAGAAGGGGCCTGTCATGGCTAGCTTGAATACAAACGGCAATGGTTTTCTATACTTCCTGGTTGGCGCTCTCTTTGTCGGCGTCGTGGGATTCGGTATCTATTATTTCACGCAGGACCATAGCGCCAAGGCCGACCTCGAAATCTCGGTCGGTGACGACGGCATCAAGGTTGACGGCAACTGATCGCTTCCGCATCAGACCGCCCAGCCAAAGTGCAGGGCGGCGATGCCACCTGAAAAATTCGTGACGGAGACGCGGGAGAATCCTGCGTCTTCCATTTCTGCCCGGAATGTTTCCTGGTCAGGGAACTGACGGATTGATTCCACGAGATACTGATAGCTTTCCCGGTCGCCGGCCACGAGGCTGCCGAGGCGCGGGATGACATTGTAGCTGTAGGTGTCATAGGCCGCCTGCAGGGCCGGCGCGGTCATGTGGCTGAATTCCAGTACGGCGAGCCGCCCGCCCGGCTTCAATACGCGGCGGAATTCCTTCAGGCCTGCGACACGGTCGGCGAAATTCCGGATGCCGAACGACACCGTGACCGCATCGAATGTGCGATCCGGATACGGCAGTTGCTGGCCGTCGGCGCAGACCCAGTCGAGCCGCCCGTCCCACTTGGCATTGTCGGCTCGCGCCTTGCCGGCCTCCAGCATGGCGTCATTGATATCGCAGACAATGGCGGTGGCCTTCGCCGCTACGCCGCGCCGCTTGCCAGCCTTGTCGGCGAGTTCAAGGAAGGCGCGTGCGAGTTCGCCCGTGCCGCCTGCGACATCAAGGTGGCGCTCGCCCGGTTGCGGGTTCAGCTTGTTCATGGCGTCATGCTTCCACAGGCGGTGGACGCCGGCGGACATGAGATCGTTCATCAGGTCGTAGCGCGACGCGACCGACCGGAACACGCCCTTCACCCGGGCGACCTTTTCGGCCTCCGTCACCTCCTCGAACCCGAAGGAGACCTTGCGCTCTGTTTCTGCGTCTGACATGCGCGCCACCATAGTTGCCCTGAACGCCATAGGCTATATGCGATAAGAATGCCTGAATTACCTGAAGTCGAGACAGTTCGCCGCGGACTTGCCCCTGTCATGGAAGGGGCAGTGATCCAGTCATTGCTGCAGAACCGGCCAAACCTGCGATTCCCCTTCCCCGAACGCTTTGCCGAACGTGTCAGCGGCGCCCGGATCGAGCGGCTGGGGCGGCGGGCAAAATTCCTGACGGCAGACCTGTCGACCGGCGAAGTGCTGGTCATGCATCTTGGCATGACAGGGCGATTCACCGTGGGCGGCGGCGGGCTGGCGGATTTCCACCACGAGACGGGAAATGATGCGCGCCACGACCATGTCGTCTTCCACATGGAGGATGGCCACACGGTGACCTATAACGATCCGCGCCGGTTCGGCTTCATGGAACTGTGGCCCGCAGCGACATTCGACACCTATCCGCGCCTGATGGCGATGGGGCCGGAGCCGCTGTCGAACGGGTTTTCAGCGGCCTACCTGGACACGGCGCTGAAGGGCAAGGCGACGCCGATCAAGGCGGCCCTGCTGGACCAGTCGATCATTGCGGGCCTTGGCAATATCTATGTCTGCGAAGCGCTCTACCGCGCCGGCATCTCGCCCAAACGCAAGGCGTCCAGCATTCCCGGCCAGCGCGCAGCGCGGCTGGCGCCCGCGATCAACCAGGTGATTGCCGAAGCGATTGATGCGGGCGGCTCGTCGATTTCGGACTTTGCCAATGCCAGCGGCGAGCTTGGCTATTTCCAGCACCGGTTCGATGTCTATGACCGGGAATACAAGCCGTGCAAGGCGTGCGGGGCGGCCGTGAAGCGGATCGTGCAGGCGGGACGGTCGAGCTTCTATTGCGGGACGTGCCAGCGTTAGCGGGCGGCCTTCAGGCCCAGCTTCCACAATGGCGCGCCGAGGCCGCCGGAAACCATCGCTGCCAGCACCTGGGGCCCCGGCCAGATCCGGCTGACGGGTGCGGCAAGCCAGTCGCGCAACCAAGGCAGGACAGCCGAGTCCGACTGGTAGACCGGGGTGAAGAGGTAACTCATCAGCTGGAACAGGCGGACATGGCCGGCACGCATGCGGGCATAGTCTTCAAGCGCATAGCCGACATTCGGCTTGCGCCCGACGGCGCGGGCCAGCGCGAAAGCATCAAGCAGCGCCATGTTGGCCCCCTGCCCCAGCTGGGGGCTGGCGGCATGCCAACTGTCGCCGAGATGTACCATGCGACCGGAGACAGCAGGCCAGTGGGTGCGGTGGCGGTAGCGGGCGAAGGTAAGCGCGGCGTGGGTCTTGAGGGGGGTGAGGAGCGGTTCGGTTTCCGGCCAGAGCGAGAGGGCAGCATCACGCCAATGGGTGAGCGGGGCGGCGCGCCAAGCGTCATGCCGGTCGGCGCGGATCGACCAGAAATAGGTGAGGGTTTGCGGCGCATCCCCGGCGGCGCGGCCTGACGGCATGACGCCGGCCATGCGGCTGGCCGCTTCGTAGCGCTGTTCGAGGGCGTCGGCGTGGAACCCGCTGTGAGCAGGCCAGGGCAGAGTTGCCCAGAGCGCGCCATAGGGCAGTTCCTTCATCGGCGCCGATGACAGGACGGACTTCACGCCGAGCGCGTCGACGATGAAGTCGAATGGTCCGTGCAGCGCGCCGGCGGCATCGACAAGGGTGGCATCCTTCGGATTGGCCGCCGTGATTCGCGTGGACGGCACCAGGCGGGCACCGGCACCGAGCGCCGCGTCATGGACAATGGTGAACAGGGCGGGCCGCTGGATTGCCACACCCAACAGGCCCGGCCTGAGCGCGCCATAGCGCACGTCGAGCACGGTGCGCCCTGATGGCCGGGAGCGACCGTAGAGGCGCCGGATCGGCGCGCCGAGGGTTTCAGCTTTCGTGCGCAGGCCAAGTTCACCGAGAATGGTGAGGCCTGTCTCCTGCAGGATCAGGCCGGACCCGATGGGCCCGGCCGTCTCGAACTGGTCGAACACCGTGACGCGGTGCCCCTCGCGCGCCAGGAAGGCTGCGGCAGCGAGGCCGCCAATGCCTGCGCCGGCAATGCCGATATTCAGCGGCGCCATGCGGTGCGCCTAGAAGACCGCTTTCGCTTCAGCCTCTTCCATCATCTGCTGGCGCACCAGCGGAATGGGCGGGCCGCCATAGGACAGGAATTCATCGTGGAAGGCTTTCCAGCCCGCGCGCGGATCGTCCGGGAAGTGTTTCGCCGTCCAGTCGTCGCGCAGCTTGCGGATCATCAGCTTGCCCATCGTGTAGTTGAGATAGGCGGGATCATAGGTGCCGCGGGCGGCCTGCTGCAGGGCATTGCCGGCATCCTGGTAGCATTCATTGCGGAAGAGGTCGTAGCTCTCCTCGACCGTCATGCCCTCGGCATGCAGGCCGATGGCCGACAGGTAGCGGCAATCGCGCAGGAGGGCGTTGGACAGCTGGCCGACATGGGTTTCCGGGTCGCCGTCATGCAGGCCCGCATCATACATCATCTCTTCAGTATAATGGGCCCAGCCTTCGGCGAAGGCATAGCCGACGAAAAGCTTGCCGAGCACGGATTCAGACCGGTTGGAATGCAGGAAATTCAGGAAGTGGCCGGGCCAGACCTCGTGCACGCTGGTGCCGAGCAGGTCCATCTTGCCGGGAATGTAGGCGGCACGTGTTGCCTCGTCCCAGGACGGGTCTGGCGGCGAGATGTAATAGACCGATGGCAGGCCGGTCTCGTAGGGCCCCGGAATGTCGATATAGGCCGAGTTCTGCCGGTTATAGGGCGGCGACTCTTCGACCAGCGCCTGCTCGGTGCCGGGAATCGTCACGATGTCGTTTTCAACGATGAAGGCGCGCAGTTCGGGCAGCTGTTCGCGCGCTTCCTCGACCGGGCCGACCGCGGGCTTGTTGGCCCCCATCTTTTTCATGCAGTCGCCCAGCGACAGGCCCGGCGCATACACGGTGCAGGCGGATGTCAGGGCATCCTGGTTGCGCTTCAGGTCTGCCTGGCCGATTGCTTTCAGTTCCGCCAGCGGCACGTCAACCGCTTCGGTGAGGCGCACCATGTCGGAGAATTTCTCCGCGCCCAGCGCGAAGCCGTCCTGTGTGGCGGGAACAGACCCGATATGGTCGGAGAGGTGCTGCATGGCGGTGGTTGCAGCAGCAGCGGCAGCGTCGAATTCGGCCTGCAAGGCTTCGTCGGTCACCTCGGCAAAGGCGGCCTTTGCATCACCGGAATAATAGTCGGCAAAGCCGCCAAAGGCGGCCTGCCCGTATTTCAGGTAGGTTTCCGGCAGCGGCAGCTTGAGGTTCGCCTCGATCTGCGCGGCGGCGGCGGGCACGTTCTTCGCGTATGTGATGAACGCCTTCATCCGTGTTTCGGCGTCGGCATAGGGCCGTGCGATATAGACGTTCGGGTCGAGCGCGCCGACATAGAAATCCGGATTCCTGTGGGGGAAGTCTGCTTCTTCCAGCCAGAACAGCTCGCCCTGAAGGACATGGATCAGATAGCTGCGCTCATACGTGTCGGTGTCTGACAGGGCCGCGTCATCGAGCGCTTCGGCCGCCTCGATTGCCTGCTTGCGCTGGTCGGCCGCAAGCTTCAGGCCTGACGGCGACCAGTCGGGCAGCCGGCCATCGAATTCGTGGCGGCCCTGGTAGATGGCAAAGTTCGGATTGATGGGAAAATAGGAGTCGAGGAAGTCCGACAGGAAAGCGCCCCATTCGGTGCTGGTATCGATGGCCATTGGATCGGCGGCCACCTCTGGCGACGGGGCGGGCGTCTCGGCAGGCGCTGGCGGCAGTTCGACCAGCAGGCCGGGGTCCTGGTAAGCCTGCTCTGTGGTGCAGCCCGTGGCGGCCAGTGCGGCCAGCGAAACAGCGGCCATCAATCCCTGGATTTTCATGAAACAGTCCTCTCGTCTCTCGCGCGGGGCGCGTCAGGTATTTTGTTACACTGACACATTCCAACAGGGCCCTGCCAGTCAAATTTTTGCCGATTTCGTCGGCCCTGCGCCCTGCCCGCGCGCTAGACCATGCTGGCGTCTGTCGGCAGGCCGAACAGGATGCGGCCGCCAAGTTCCCACGTGGCAGGGGCCGTCATGATGTGCTGGGTGATGCCGTGCGCATCGCGGAAGCGGCGCTGGAGATCCGAGGATTCAAACAGGGCTGCACCGCCACCGAGTTCATAGACCGTGCGACAGATGTCGGCGCCCGTGCGGGTCATGTGCGAGCAGGCTAGGCGCAGGGCGGCGCGACGCTCCACCGGGATGGCACCATCGCGGGTTGCCACGGCCCAGGCCTGGTCGACTTCGTCGAACAGGTAGGCGCGCGCGGCGCGCCAGGCCGCTTCGCAGCGGGCAAAATCCGTCTGGATGGTCTGGCGCTCGGCCAGCGTCTTGGCGGAGCCCTGCGATTTCTTGGCCGTGGCCAGCGCGGCGAACGAGTCCAGCGCGCCGCGCGCATTGCCAAGCGCGACCGAGGATATGCCGAGGGCGAGCAGGCCGAAGACCGGGAAGGTGAAGAGCGGGCCCTTTTCATGTGGCACGTCGGCCACGAGCGAGACCGACCGCGCCTTCGGCACGATGATGTCATTGACCGCGATATCGCCGGATCCGGTGCCCTTGAGGCCCATGACATGCCAGGTGTCGATCAGGGTCGCGTCCGAGGCCGGGAAGACCATCATCCGGGCGTCCGGCGCACCGCTGGCCAGACGTTTCATCTCGCCGTCTTCCCAGATCGTGCAGCCGCCGCAGAGCCAGGAACAATTGGCCGAGCCGGAACCCCACTGCCAGCGCCCGGTGACGCGGTAATTGTCGCCCTCGACGACTGCCTTGCCCATCGGCGCAAAGACGCCTCCGGTGATCGTGTCAGGATCGGAATAGATTTCGCTGGCGGCGGCAGGGTCCATGTAGGCGGCGTTCAGCGCCGTGGTTGCGCCGATCATGGCGCACCAGGCGGCGCTGGCATTGCCGACGGCGAGGGCTTCGATGGTTTCGACAATCTCGCGGGGGGCCAGTTCGAGCCCGCCAAGCGATTTCGGCGTGACCATGCGGAACATGCCGGCCTTCGCCAGTTTCGCGGCAAGGTCTGCCGGCAGGCGGCGCACCTCGTCCATTTCCGCAGCGCGGGCGGCAAGGTCAGGCGCCAATGCGCGGGCATTTGCGAGCGTGTCAGTCGATTGGAATGTGTCAGCCATGCGCGGAGACTAGACCGGAAAGTGACGGGGTCAAAGCGTCAGTTCGTCATGGAATTTTGCCGGGGCAGCATGACGCCACGACATGGTGAGAGCCGAGCGGAGTGTGGCTTCGTCGCAGGCCGCAAGGGTGACGGAGGTTGCGCCCTTGTCGCCCCACTTGTTGGGGAGTTTGGCAAACACGCCCGGCTCGGCGGCGGTGAGCATGGCCTGTTCGTCTGGCGTCAGGAAGACGTTGCAACTTGCCCCGTCCGGCCCGAGCGTAACGAACATCTTGCCTTTCGGCACATCGACACGGAACCCGGCCCGGTCAAAATGCGCCTTCTCCAGCGTGTGGGGCATTGCGAGCGCAATCGCGCGGAACCGGTCTGCGGTGATCATGCCGCGCACATCAGAGTGACAATGCCCCGAGGATGACCGCGGTGAGGAGCGCCGTCATCAGGATGATGAAATAGATACCGTCCAGCGTCAGCGTCCGCACGAGCGAGCTGAACTTGCCGCGCCCGTAGACGACACGGTTGAGGCGATAGAGGTAGGCGTTCGAATAGACCAGAAGGGCAAGCACCACCCAGCCGACACCGATAACCGGCGCGAGAAGCGCGCCGAGCGCCATGGCAAAGAACATGGCCGAATGGAAGTGCAGCGAGACGATCAGGTGGTCGAAGAACAGGAACTGCCGTCGCCAGATGTAAACCAGGGCCAGCAGGCAGGCATAGACCGGCAGCAGCACGAACATCATGCGCGGAATCCAGCGCTGGGTCTGTTCGGCAAGCTGGCCGGGCTCGTCCATTATCTCGACAAGGCGGGCGGCGTCCTCGTCACCCTGCTCGCCGGCTGCGCGTAGCGTTTCGAGTGTCTGCTTCGGCATGAAGCCGGCCCATTCATCTTGCGGTGCCAGCGGGGCGGGGTCCGCGCCCTCCGGGGCGGGAGGTGTCGGCGTGACCAGACCGGGAATTCCGCCGCGCCACAATTCCTCGGCACGGTCGACCGCCTGTATCGCGGACTCGTATTCCGCGTCGGTCATGTCGCCGTCCTGGAAGGACTGCTCGATTCCGGCGCGGGCGTCCTCGAAATTCTGCTCCCCGTTCGGGACCAGGGATATCCTCTGCCCCATCATCAGCGGCAGGATGATGAAGAAGACCAGCGAGGCAAGGACGTAGAGCCTGAACGGCGGGATGAAGCGGGCACGCTTGCCGTCAAGATAGGCGCGGGTCATCCGGCCGGGATGGATCAGCAAGTCCGGCAGGGTACGGGCAATGCGTCCGTCGAGCGAGAAGAGCGTCTCCATGCTTTCCCCGAGCAGGGCCCAGAAAGGCCGCCGCAGGCTCTGGGCACTTTGTCCGCAATCGTAGCAATAAGTGCCTTCCAGCGGCTTGCCACAATTCAGGCAGTGCGTGCCGTCGGCCGCATGCGCCCCGCCAGCAAGGCCGGAAGCCGCATCTGCCGCGGCATGTTCGATGGCCGAATCGACCGCATCTCCGAAGGATTCACTCATGTGGTTGCTCCAGCGCTAGCGGAATACCAACGGCTTTCTCGCCATGAAACGGCGGGTTGCTGCATCATATCGCAGTGTCTGGCCCATCGGGGCAAGCCCATAGGTCTGCGCGCGGAGGAATTCCATCAGGCCCCTGCGCTTGCCGGCATCCTTCAGGGCGTCCGGCGTCAGCGTCTCGCCAATGACGACCGGCAAGGCCGTTCCCATGCGGCGGCGCACTTCACGGAAGACGAGCGCGAGGCGCAATTCGAGCGAAAGGTGGCTGGCAAGCTGGAACAGGCGGGAATTCTGGCCTTCGAAATAGACCGGTGTCACATGGGCGCCGGAATGGGTGATCAGCTTGGCGGTGAAGGGCTTCCATTCATCATCCACCGCCGTGCGGTCGAACGGGCGCGGCGTGGTGGCAACGCCGCCGCCGGGAAATACGATGACACAGCCGCCGGCTTTCACATGCTCCAGCGCGGCCTTGCGCATGGCAACATTGGCGGCAAGCGCGTCCTTCGTGCCGGAGAAATCGACGGGCAGGATATAGGGCCGCGCCTCGGGCACGCCATCAAGGGCGGAATTGGTCAGGACCTTGAAATCCATGCGGCGGAGGCCGACCAGCCAGCAGATGACGAGACCGTCGAGCACGCCGAACGGATGGTTCGCCACGATGACCAGCGGGCCGCTGTGCGGGATCTCGGCAAGGCGGGAGGCCGAGAATTGCACGTCAAGATCGAGCAGCCGCATGGCGGCCTCGAAGAAGGGCACGTCATGGGCAAGATGATCGCGGTAATGCTCGTAGAGCTGTTTTATTTTCGGCTGGCCCGACAGGCGCTCAACCGCGCCGATGAGGCGCCGCTTCAGCGGATCGTCGAAATAGGACGCGTAGGAGAGTTCGGGCGACGTCTGGGTCGGCGCCTGTGTCATTCTGTATTCTTTCGCCTGCTGAGCTGCTCAAGCTCCCACCTTTCCTTTTCCTCCCAGCGGCGGCGCCTGACGACGTGAACCTCCCATGCGGCGCGCACGATAAACACCCCGCCCGTCAGCACGAGTGCAACAACGAAGACGAATAAAACGATGCCAATCATACTTGTCCCCTACAGCCTCAACATCCGCGCCAGATTGTTCTTCTGGATATCACTTGAGCCGCCGACGATGGGCATGCCTAGCAGGTCGCGGACATTGCGCTCGATATCGTAGGCATCCGACAGCCCATAGGCGCCGATGACCTGCTGGCAGGCGAGGCCGATCTCGACGCCGGTGTCAGCGACATAGAGCTTGGCCATGGCGGTCTCGACACTGCACGGCTGGTGCTCGCTCGCGAGCCAGGCGGCGTGATAGAGCATGTGGCGGCAAGCGGCGAGTTTCGTACGCGCGGTGACGAGCTTGTGGGCGATGGCCTGGTGTTTGGAGATCGGCTTGCCGAACTGGGTGCGCTCCTGCGCATAGGTCCAGGCTTCCTCCAGCGCCGCCCGGGCGATGCCATAGGCAACAGCCGTGATCTCGATCTTCTCGACGTCGAGGGCGCGGCCCGCGAGAGCGTCCCAGCCCTTGTTCCATTTGTCCGGGCCACCGACGATGGCACTGGCCGGCAGGCGAACATCATCGAGGAAGACATCCATCGACGCGGTGTAGCGCAGGTTCACATGCTCGATGGGCTGCATCGACACGCCGGGCGCATTTGTGGGCACAAGGACGAAGGTGAGATTGCCGTGACGGTCTTCCGGCCCGCCGGAGCGGCACAGACAATAAATGTAGTCCGACCAGTCGGCGCCGGTGCACCAGCGCTTGGCGCCATTGATGACAATCTCGTCGCCGTCGCGCTCGACCCGCGTCTCGACGCTCGGCAGGTCACCACCGACATTCGGTTCGGACAGGCCATAGCAGAGGAACATCTCGCCGCGCGCCAGTTTCGGCAGCAGCGCTTCCTTCTGTTCCTTCGAGCCGTTTTCGGAAATGTTGAGGCCGCCATAGAAGGCGGCATGGATGAAGGGCCCCGCCATGGTGGGGCCGCCCTGGCAGAGTTCCTCGATCACGGCGGCGGCGGCATAAATGTCTTCGCCCTGCCCGCCATATTCTTCCGGTATGGTCAGGCCGATCAGGCCCATTGCGGCGAGTTCCCGGAACAGGTCCCGGTCCCAGGTATGGGCCTTGTCCCATTCCCGGCGTTTCTCGCGCGGCATCTTTTCGCTCACCCAGCGTGACAGCTGGCGGCGAAGTTCGGTGACGTGGGGCGGTTCGGCGGTGAAGCTGGTCATTGGCGAACTCTAGGGCGATTGTGGGCCGGGAGAAAGCCATGCCGTTGCGGCGTCAGCCTTCCCCGATACGCGCAGCGTCGAACGGTGTCGTCTGGTAGACCTGGTTGATCCAGTTGCCGAACAGGAGATGGGCATGGCTGCGCCAGCGGTTGAGCGGCTGGGCGCTGGTGTCATTGTTCGGGAAGTAGCCGTGCGGCGGCGCGGGCGCCTTGCCGGCCGCGACATCACGCTCGTATTCTTCCTTCAGCGACGTCGAATCATATTCGATATGATTGAAGCAATAGAGGTTGCGCTGGGCGGGTTCCGACAGGAGGCACGGACCAGTGACGTCTGATTCCATCAGCAGTCTCAGCGCCGGTGCCTTGGCAATGTCTTCGCTGCGCACTTCCGTCCAGCGGCTGACCGGAATCTGGAAATCGTCCGAGAAACCCGACAGGAAAGGCGACGTGGGATCAAGATTGTGGTGGCGATACACGCCGAACGCTTTTTCCGGCAGGGTATGCTTGGGCACGCCGTGCAGGTGCCAGGCGGCCGCCATCGCGCCCCAGCAAATGAAGAAGCTGGAATGGACGTTGGTGCGCGTCCAGTCGAGAATCTGCACGAGTTCCGACCAGTAGCCGACCTCCTCGAAGTCCAGCGTCTCGATCGGCGCACCGGTGATGATGAAACCGTCGAACTTGCGGTCGCGAACCTCCTCCCAATTCTGGTAGAAGCTGATCAGGTGCTCTTCCGGCGTGTTCTTGGGCGTATGGCCGCCGACCATGACGAGCGTCAGCTCCACCTGCAGCGGCGAGGCACCGATCAGACGCGCGATCTGGGCCTCGGTGCGGATCTTGTTCGGCATCAGGTTCAACAGGCCGATCTGCAGCGGGCGAATGTCCTGGCGGATGGCATCTGTCTCGCTCATCACGGAGACGCCTTCGCGCACCAGCACGTCGCGGGCGGGCAATGTATCCGGAATCCTGATCGGCATGGCGATTACTCCAGTCTTTCATCGTCGCAGGAAAGGGAGGCGGCGTGCAGGAATCTGCTGGCGGGTCCGCGCGGCCTTTTAGCGACTTGTTTAACGTGGCTGCAAGCCGACCGGCCAAATCACCACGAAAGGGAGATAGCGCCGCAAGCTGTCGGGCGCAAGGTAGGCGGCAGCCTGCCAGGCTTTCCTGACAGCTCGAAAGCCTGCCAACGTCCTGTTTCGCAAGGGGATCGCGATGTCACTGGAAGATATCTACTACATCGGGCAGACCGTTGCGGTGGTGGCGATTCTCGGGTCGCTGATCGCACTCATCCTCCAGATGCGGCAGGCCAACCAGCAGAGCCGGCAAGCGAGCCAGGCAGAGCGAAGGTTTGCAGGCCATGACCCGAACCATCTACGAGGCGCCGGGACTGGCGGACATCCTGCTGAAGGGCAATGGCGGGCTCGACCAGCTCGAAGACGGCGATCGCCTGCATGATGTCCGCGCGGCTGGGCCTGCCAGCCCGCCCGCCAGCACAGAGACCTGACGGGTCGCCCGGGTCAGCCGCTTATCCCACCCGGTGCACGAGGCGGGGCAGCATGCGGCCCGGTATGGAACCGGATTCAGCTTCGCCGGCCGGTTCTGCGCCCATGTGCCTGTAGAAGGCCACTGCGCCCGGATCGGCATCAATGGCCATTTGCCTTGCACCAGCTCCCTGCGCGATGCGGCAGGCCCAGACATACATCATGCGGCCGGTGCCCTCACCGAAGCGCGTCGGCTCGACAAAGAGCTTTTCGAGTGTGGCGGTGTCGCCCTCGACCGACACCTGGACGACACCAGCAATGCCGCGCCTGTCATCCGCGACGACGATCATGTCCGCCGCTGTGTCGGCTTCCGTAAGTGTCAGTTCTGTCCGGAAGGATTCCAGCATGTCCGGCGGGTAGTCCCAGACAGCCTTTGACCTCAGGCAGAGGTCTGACAGGGTTGCGAGTTCATCCTGGCGTGGCGGGCGTAGACGCATGTCAGTCGCCCGTCAGCTTGGGCGCGCGTTTTTCCTTGAATGCGGCCACGGCTTCGCGCCGGTCAGCGGTATAGTTCGACGCGCTTTCCCAGCCGATACTGGCATCCATGAGCTGCGCAGCGAGCGCCCGCAACGGGATGTTGGCCGTGGTCTTGGTCCAGCGCACGGCCCATTTCGGATTGCCCTGAAGCTTGGCGACGAGTTCGGCAACCTTGCTGTCGAGTTCTGCAGCGGGGACCGCGTAGTTGATGAGGCCGAGCCGCTCGGCCTCCTTCGCGGTGAGCAGGTCGCCGGTCATCAGCAATTCCTTGGCCTTGGCGAAACCGATCAGCTGCGGCCAGATCAGCGCGCCGCCATCGCCGGCCACAAGGCCGACCTTCACATGCGGGTCACCGATCTTGGCGGTTTCGTCGGCGATGATGATGTCGCAGAGCAGCGCGATCGTGGCGCCGAGTCCGGCGGCCGCGCCATTCATGCGGCAGAGGATCGGCTTTTCCATGTTGAGCAGGGTCGTGACGATCTGCTTGCCGTCCCAGGCGATGGCACGAAAGCGTCCGGGATGATTGATCTGTTCCTCGAACCAGTCGAAATCGCCGCCGGCGCAGAAGGCACGGCCCCTGGCTGTCAGGATGATGATGTCGCTGTCAGTGTCGCGCTGCAGGCAGTTGAACACGAGCGCGAGTTCAGTGTGCATCTGCTCGTCGACGCCATTGACCGGATGGTCTGACGTGATCGCGGCGGTCAGGACGCGGCCGTCGCGCGAGAAGGTGAAGCGCTCCCATTTGTCAGATGTGATGTCGTACGGCGTACTCATGATTCTGCTCCCACTTTGACAACGCGCCGACCGAAATTCTCGCCGCGGAAGAGGCCACAAAAGGCCTCCGGCATGGCGGCGATGCCGTCGAAGCGTTCCTCGTTGCTTTTCAGTTTCCCGCTGGCCAGCAGGCCCGCCATTGTCTGCAGCGCTTCGGGAAATTCGCGGGCGAAATCAAACACGACAAGCCCCCGCATGTTCACACGGTGGGTGATGAAGGGCTTGGTGTTGACGATGCCCGGCGTTTCTTCCGGTGTCAGGTTATAGTCGGCGACCTGGCCGGAAATGCAGATGCGGCCATTCATGGCCATCAGCGGCAGGACACGGTTGACCATTTCGTTGCCGACATTGTCGAACAGGACGTCGACGCCTTTCGGGAACTGTTCGGCAATCGCCGCAGTCAGGTCAGGCGTGGTCTTGTAGTTGAGCGCGGCATCGAACCCGGCTTCGCGTGTCAGGAAATCACATTTCGCATCTGAGCCAGCGATACCGACGACTTTCGACGCACCCCACGACCTGGCGAGCTGTCCGGCTGTCGCGCCGACCGGGCCCGCAGCGGATGTGACCAGAACGGCGTCACCTTCCTTGAACGTCGCGACGGTCTTCAAGCCGAACCAGGCCGTCAGGCCGGGCACGCCAAGGACGCCGATCCAGGCGCTGAGCGGCACCGGCGCGTCCGGCACCTGACCGATAAAGCCCCTGCCCGACTGGATCGAATGGGTTTTCCAGCCACCGGCGCAGAAGACCTTTGTTCCCACTGGGAACATCTCGTTCCGGCTGGCATCGACGACGCCCACGCTGAAACCGTCAATCGGTTTGCCGAGCGGCAGGGCCATGGCGTAGGAATCGCCGCCCGACAGGCGCGACCGTGTACCCGGATCGACCGAACACCAGACGTGCGCCACGCGGAACTGGCCGTCTTTCGGCTCTGGCAGGGGCGCGGTCTCCAATGCGAAATCTTCCGGCACCGGCGGGCCGTCGCAATAGCGCGAGAGCACGATCTGCTGCATCTGGGTCATGGCGGTCGGATCCTCCGGAATTTTCCGGCACTCTAGGGCGCGCTGCGCGCAAGTCACGCGCTGACGCAACGCGAGGCCTTGCCCTCCCCCGCATTCGGCCTTCTTTAAGGGGAAACCCCGGGAGGAAATCACATGGCCGCCAAACCCGTCAAAACCCGCATCACCGACATGCTGGGGATCGAGAAGCCGATCATCCAGGCCGCAATGGGCTGGATCGCCCGGTCGCATCTCTCCTCGGCCGTCTCCAATGCCGGCGGCATGGGGATCATCGAAACGTCGTCGGGAGAGCTGGACGCGGTCCGCGAGGAAATCCTCAAGATGCGCGACCTGACCGACAAGCCCTTTGGCGTCAATGTCGCGCAGGCCTTCGTGCGCGACCCAAACATCATCGACTTCATCATCGACCAGGGCGTCAAGTTCGTGACCACTTCGGCCGGCGACCCGATGAAATATACAGCCACGCTGAAGGGGGCGGGACTCACGGTCTTCCACGTCGTGCCCAGCCTGCAGGGTGCCTTGCGCGCCATCGAGGCGGGGGTCGACGGTCTCATCGTCGAGGGCGGTGAAGGCGGCGGATTCAAGAACCCGAAGGATGTCGCCTCGATGGTGCTGATCCCGCTCGTGTGCGAGCAGGTCAACGTGCCGGTCGTCGCGGCGGGCGGCATCACAGACGGCCGCACGATGGCGGCGGCCTTTGCGCTCGGCGCGGAAGGCGTGCTGATGGGAACCCGCATTCTCTCGTCCGCCGAGAGCCCTGTGCACCAGAACTGGAAGGACGCCATCGTCGATGCCGAGGCAACCGACACGGTCTTCCTGAACCGGTCAGGCCCCGGCCCCGCGCTGAGGGCGCTGCGCACCGAGCGCACGACGCGTCTGGAAACCGAAGGCAGCCCGAACATTTTCGGGGAGTTTGCCGGGACCCAGGATGTCTATTTCGGCGGCAACCTGGAGGCCGGCATCGCACTCACCGGCCAGGTCGCCGGACGCATCCATGACGTAAAGCCGGTGGCGCAGATCTTCGAAGAAACAATCGCGGAATATCACGAGACACTCGCGCGCCTCTGCCGGTGAGCCATGCCCTGAAAGCTGGTTTTTGCCCCGAATCCAAGATAGACGGGGCGATTAAACCTTGAGGGAACGCCATGACGACCAAACATTTCCTGCTCGGCAGCGCCGCTGCGCTCGCCCTGTCGCTCTCCGCATGCAGCAAGAAGGCAGACCCGGCTCCAGAGGCCGCGGCTGTGACCGAACCGGCCAGCACCGCGCTGCCTGACATTACCGTCACCGACGCCGAACTTGCCGGAAATCCGTTCCGCGCTGCCTGGACCGACTCCTACGGTGTGCCACCCTTCAGCCAGATCAAGGACGAACACTACCTGCCGGCCGTCAAGAAGGGCCTGCTCGAACTGCGCACCGAAATCAGTGCCATCGAATCGAACCCTGACGCACCGACATTCGACAATACGATCGTTGCGCTCGACCAGGCCGGTGGCGCGTTGACCAAGGTGATGCTGACGTTCGGCAATATCACCAATACCGACACGAATGACACGCTGAGCGCCCTTGAATCGGAAATCTATCCGCTGCTGACGCGCGAAACCGACGCAATCAGCTTCAACCCGGACCTCTTCAAGCGGGTGCAGGCTGTTTATGCCCAGCGCGACCGGCTCGGCCTCGACGAACAGGACGCACGGCTGCTGGAACTCACCTATCGCGAATTCGTGCGCAATGGCGCCGCGCTGGCACCGGACGTGAAGGCGCAGGTCGCCGAGATCAATGCCGAACTGTCCGGCCTGACCACGGATTTCGGGCGCAACCTGTTGCTGTCCACCAAGGCGTTCAAGCTTGAAGTGGCGGACCCGGCCCAGCTGGCCGGCCTGTCCGATGATTTCAGGAATGCGATCAAGGTTGACGGCGAAGACAAGTGGGTCCTGACTGTCGACCGGTCAGTCTACGAAACGTTCATGACGCAGGGCGAGAACCGTGAGCTGCGCCAGAAAATGTTCGATGGCTACCGCCTGCGCGCTTCGTCCGGCGAATTCGACAATGGCCCGATCCTGATCCGCATCGCGCAATTGCGCGCCAAGCGCGCGGAACTGATGGGATACAAGTCGCACGCCGCTTACCAGCTGGCGACTCGGATGGCGAAAACACCGGAACAGGCCGAAGCCTTCCTTGTCAGTGTACTGACGCCGGCGCTGGAGCGCGCCAAGGAAGAACGCGCCGACATGCAGGCCATGATCGGTGATGAATTCCAGCTCGAAGGCCAGGACTGGTGGCACTATGCCGAAAAGGTTCGCGCCGAAAAATACGCTTTCGACGGCAATGTGCTGAAGCCCTATTTCGAACTCGGTGCCGTGCGCCAGGGCGCGTTCGACGTTGCCACGAAACTGTTCAATGTCAGCTTCACGCCGATCGAGGTCGAGACCTGGAACCCGGTCGTGCAGTCCTGGGACGTGGAAGACCTCGCCACAGGCGAACATCTCGGCGTGTTCATGGCGGACATGTATGCGCGCGATTCCAAGCGAGGCGGCGCGTGGATGAGCACGTTCCGCGAAGCATCGAATGTCGGGGAGAACATCCGGCCGATCGTGTCAAACAACCTGAACCTGATCACGCCGGCAAAGGGCGAGCCCACGCTGATGGCGTATGATGAGGTCGAAACGCTGTTCCACGAGTTTGGCCACGGCCTGCACGGCCTGCTGACAAAGATCAAGTATTCGACCTTCTCCGGCCTGGACGGTCCGCGCGACTATACCGAATTCCCGGCGCAGTTGCTGGAACACTGGGCCGGCGAGCCCGAAGTTCTGGCCCAGTATGCCCGCCACTACGAGACCGGCGAAATCATCCCGCAGGCGCTCGTCGACAAGATGAAGGCTGCCTCGACCTTCAACCAGGGTTTCGAGACGACGGAATTCATCGCCGCGTCCCTGCTGGACCTGCGCTGGCACATGCTGTCACCCGAAGAGGCAGCAGCGATCACCGATGCACGCGCCTTCGAAAAGCAGGTCCTGGATGATTACGGCATCCTGCCGGAAATCGAGCCGCGCTACCGGTCGCAATATTTCAGCCACATCTTCGCCGGCGGGTATTCGGCCGGATATTATGCCTATCTCTGGTCCGCCATCCTGGATTCAGACGGATTCGCCGCATTCAAGCAGGCCGGCGACATCTACGATCCGGAACTCGCGGGCAAACTCAAGAAATGGGTGTATGAATCGGGCGGCCTGCGCGAGGCTGATGAACTCTACCGCAATTTCCGCGGGTCCGACCCGACGATCGAGCCGCTGCTGGAAATCCGGGGATTTGCCGAAGAGAAGCCGATCGAGGGCTGATCCGGCCTGTCGACCAAAACAAAAGCCCGCCAGTCAGACTGGCGGGCTTTTTTTGTGTCCGGAAGCGGTACCTAGATCGAGGTGTCGACATGCTCGCGGCAAATGACGGCTTTTACCTCGTCCACTGTCGTCGCCTCGCGCAGGGCGTCGCGCACGGCGCTCTGGCGGAACACGCGGCTGACCTGGGCAAGGGCCCGCAAATGGTCTGCGCCGGCCGACAGAGGCGCCAGAAGCATGAAGATCAGGTCGCACGGCCGGTCGTCGATGGCTTCGAAGTCGACGCCCGATGTCAGCCGCATGAAGCCGCCGATCGGGGCGTCGATGCCGTCAACGCGAGCATGCGGAATCGCAACGCCTTCGCCGACGCCGGTCGAGCCGAGGCGTTCGCGCTCCATCACGGAATCCTCGATCTCGCGCGGCGGAAGGCCCGTGACCCGTGCGAGTTCCTCCGACATGGCGTGAAGGGCCTGTTTGCGACTGGTCGCTTCAAAGCAAGGAAGGATTACTCCGCCCTCAAGCAGAGAACTCAGATCGGTTGCCATAAACGCTGTTTCCGTTGTGCAAGCTTCAGTTCCTGGGACTCGTGTCCGGATCGACCCAGCCGATATGGCCGTCCGGGCGGCGGTAGACCATGTTCAGGCCGTCATGGCCAGCATTCCTGAACATCAGCGCAGGCACTTCCTGCAGTTCCAGTTGCATGACAGCCTCGGAAACCGTCATTTTCCGGATGTTGATCGACGTTTCCGCGACAGTCAGCGGCACATCCGAGACATCAAACACTTCATCATCTTCTTCTTCAACTTCATTCGCGTACCCGTTGAGTTTCAGGACGGCTCCCGCGGCGATTTCCGACGGCAGCGGTGCGGCCGGGTTTGCGTGGTGGTCCTTCAGGCGGCGCTTGTAGCGGCGCACGCGCTTTTCCATCTTCACGAGGCTGTCTTCGAGGGCCGCGTAGGGGTCGCTGCCCTTGCCGGTCGATTGCAGCATGATGCCCGACGGCAGGTGGACATTGCAATCCACCTCGACGAGGTGGCCTTGCTGCGAGACGTAGACGTTCGCCTCCCCGGTTCGATTGAAGTATTTACTGACCGCTGCCTCTAGTCCTTCTTCGATGCGATTTCTCAAGGCCTCGCCGAGATCCATTTGCTTGCCAGTAATCTGTATCTGCACGGGCGGTCTCCTTTGCGTTTCGAGGTCCCAGAGTATGGCCCAGATTTGGACGGGACGCGAATCGAATTCCCTTACGGACCGTCAATGTTGACGCCCGTCACGGGTGTGCTGCCCTCCTTGTCAGTCGGCAGCCTTGCCGGGTTTGCGGCCATAGCCATGCTTCTTCAGGAGGCCGCGGAACTGGTGATAGGTGAGGCCAAGTGCCTCGGCGGCCCGTCCCTGGTGCCCCTGCGCAGCCGACAGCGCTTCATCGATGAGGCGCAGTTCCAGCTGGTTGACCTCGGCATTGAAGTCGATCGGCCCATGCCGGGCAGACGCGGCGTCCGGCTGGGTTGCGGGCGCGCTGGCCGGCGCGGATTCAGGCGGCGCGCCGGGCCGCCACGGCGAGTCGAACGGGTCGAGGGCCGCCGGATCGAACCGCACCGGCTCGTCCGGCGCCGCCAGCATGGAGCGGTGGGCAAGCCGCTGCGCAAAGTTGCGCAATTCGCGCACATTGCCCGGCCAGTCATGCGCCTCGATCGCGGCAATCGCCGACGGCGCAAAGCCGGGGAAATCCTGCGCCATCTCGACGGCGAGGCGGCGCGCGAAGAAATCGGCGAGCAGGCTGGCATCGCCGGGGCGGGCCCGCAGGGGTGGCAGGGTGATCACGTCGAACGCCAGCCGGTCGAGCAGGTCGGCGCGGAATGTGTTGCGGGCAACCATTGCCGGCAGGTCGGCATTGGTGGCCGCCACGATGCGGACATTCGTTGTCAGCACGCGCGAGCCGCCGAGGCGCTGGAACTCGCCATACTCGACGATCCGCAGGAGTTTCTCCTGGACTGCCCGGCTCGCCGTCGCAATTTCGTCGAGGAAGATCGTGCCGCCGTCAGCCAGCTCGAACCGACCCTTGCGCTGTTCGGTCGCCCCGGTGAAGGCCCCGCGGTCGTGGCCGAACAGTTCGGAATCCAGCAACTGGTCGGACAGGGCCGCGCAATTGACCTTCACGAACGGGCCTTCCCAGCGCTTCGACAGGAAGTGAAGACGCTCGCCGATCAGTTCCTTGCCGGTCCCGCGCTCGCCGATCACAAGGATGGGCCGCTCGAGCGGGGCAACACGCGAGACATGCTCCTGCGCCGAGAGCCAGGCCGGGGCCTCGCCGACCAATTGGGTGGTTTCACGTAACATGAGGTCTATTTAGCCATTTTGTTTTTATTATTCGACTAATTTTTTCGTTAAATACACTAAACCGAGATTAATAGATTTGACCGAAAAGATATTTTTTTCTATTATTTCAACGCTCTGTAAAATTAATTCTCACTTGGCACGGTCCTTGAAAAGAGTAAGGCACTCAGCGCGACGGGGCGTCGCTTTAACCAGAAGGACAGTACGCAAGATGGAAGACCGCAATTACCGAACCGAAGCTCGTTCAGACGCCGGCCGTTTTGGCCGCTGGCTGTCATCGCGCCCTGCCGAGACATGGATGTTCTTTGGCATCGGTGTCTTCCTCGGCGGCTTCTTCTTCTAGCCCCTCCTCCCAGTCAAACACGAAAGGATACCCCATGGGTCTCTTCTCCCGCCTCGGTGACATCATCAACTCCAACATCAATGCGATGCTGGACGGTGCTGAAAACCCGGAAAAAATCGCCCGCCTGATCATCCAGGAAATGGAAGACACGCTTGTTGAAGTCCGCACGGCAGCTGCCCGTGCCATGGCTGACAAGAAGGAAATGGAACGCGAGATCGTTCACTTTACCCAGACCCGCGACGAATGGGCCGCCAAGGCCGAACTCGCCATCGACAAGGGCCGCGAAGACCTCGCCCGCGGTGCCCTGATTGCCAAGCAAAAGGCTGAAGGCGAAATCACCCACCGCAAGGCCGCCATGGCCGCTGCGGAGGAAGCCTTCGAAAAGCGCCAGGACGACCTGTCCAAGCTGCAGGCCAAGCTCGACGAAGCAAAGGCCAAGCATCGCTCGCTGATGATGCGCCGTGAAGCCGCCGAACAGCGGATCCGCGTCCGCAGCCAGGTCTATGACGGCCGGGTCGATGATGCGCTGGCCCGCTACAACACGATCGAACGCAAGGTCGACGAGATGGAGGCCTATGCCGATACGATCAAGGGCCGTGAACCAACCCTCGAAGCCGAATTCGCTGCGCTGGAACGCAACGAAAGCGTTGAGAAGGAACTCGAAGCGCTGAAGGCCCGCCGGTCGAAGTCGTCTTCGAAATCCGCGAAGTCGGAGGCCTGATCAATGGTATTCTCACTGATCTGCCTGTTCGGCTTCCTGACGGTGATCTGCACACCCGGATTGATCGCCCAGGCGCGCGCCGAACGCAGGGAGGGATAGACCATGGCCGATGAATTCATCATCGCGATTATCGCAATCGTCAGCCTCTTCGTCATCTTCCCCGGCATGGTACTCCACTACATATCCCAGTGGCGCCGGCAGAAAACCCTGCAGCCCGACGATGAACGGATGATGGAAGACCTCTGGCGATCGGCCAAGGCGATGGAACGCCGGCTTGAAACCCTGGAGGCCCTTCTCGACCAGAGCGACGACCCAACACGGGGGCGCGCAAGCCCATCGCGCCGCCCCCGTTCAACCCTCGACGATTAAGGACACAACGCCCATGACCCGCCCTTCCTACGACCCTGACAACGCGGAATACCGGTCGCCCAACCCGAAACGCTTCTACCGTTCGCGCAATGACAAGGTCATCGCCGGCGTCTGTGGCGGCCTTGCCGAGCGCTTCGGCTGGGAACCGATCCTGGTTCGCATCCTGTTCGTCCTGGCAACGCTCTTCATGTTCGGCCCGGTCGCGATCATCATCTACATGACCATCTGGATCATCACGCCACGCACACCGCTCGGGCGCCGCTCGATTACGCCGGAAGAAGATGCCTTCTGGCGCGGCGTATCAGACCGCCCCCGGGCCACGTTCGGACACCTGAAGTACACCTTCATGGACCTCGATGACCGCCTGCAATCGATCGAGCGGAAAGTGACCTCCGACGAATGGCGCCTGCGCAAGGAATTCCGCGACCTCGAGAGCGGCAACTAGACACCAACTGACTGCAAACCTCCAACCCCGACAAAGGACCGGAAAAATGAGCAAGGGGAGCCTGATCTACAACAATTGGCTGCTGGGCGGCATCGCTGCCCTCCTGCTGATCGCGGCCGCCATCGTGGCGACCTACCAGGGCGGCATGGCCGTCGAGATGGGCGGCCTGCAAATGACGCTCGCACCGCACGAAAATGGCGGCATCCAGCTGTCGATGATGCGGGCAGCCTAGCCGCCCGACCGTTTCAGGGCGCGCAGGACGAGGCGCATCGGGCTGACCGCCTGCAGCGCGCTCGCCTCCGCCGGGGCCGGTCCGCCAAGGACCAGGGCGGCCAGAATACCGCCAGCCCAGGGCCCCCAGGTGAAGCCACGCGCACCCAACCCGTTCACCATGAAAATGCCCGGCCAGACAGGGGCGTCCGCATCAGCCGGGCGTCCTTTTTTTACGCCGTCGAACACGGCCCGCGCCGCCGGTTCGTCAGGTACCGCGCCGACCAGCGGCAGGCGGTCCGGTGTCGTGGCGCGCAGGCTGGCGCGCGAAACCGGGGCGTGGTCGCGCGTGTCACGGATCCACCACGGTGAAAGCCGGGCGAGCGCGTCCGCATTGTCCTGCCGGGCGCGGTCTGACGGCTCTGGCATCTCGCCATCGAACGGTTCGAACGTTGCGCCCCACAGCCGGTCCGGCCCGTCGGCAATCGCGTAACTTCCACTGGCAATGACATCCGGTGGGGTCACCCCGGCCGCACCAACCCACTCGACCTGTCCGAGCCGGGCCTCAAGCCCGAGCCAGGGCAGGATCGCCGCAGTCGCCATCGCCGTGGCGAGGATGATCGCGTCGAACGGCTCGCCGTTCACGGTTCTTGCGGCAAGGTCGAGGTGAGCGTCCGTGCCGAGGCGCAGGTCTGCGCCGGCAAGCAGGGCCGGAACCAGCTCTGCCGGGCGCAGGATCATCGCGTTCTTGTGCAGGAGGCCGCCGTCACGCAGGGCTTCGAGGTCTTCCAGCGGCAAGGGCGGGTCGGCGAGCACCTTGGCGAAACGGGCCGCGTCGGCCGGGTCTTTCGGCACCTGGCGCACGTCGGTGAGGGTGACGCCCGGCAGGGAGTCATAGGTGGCGCGGGCCGCAAGATAGGCATCGACCAGGAGGCGGGCCTGCACCGTGTCGGCGGCGTCCAGCCGGGGCATCAGCAGGGCCAGCCGGTTGCCACTGGCACCGGTGGCGGGCGCAGGCGCCCTGTCGAACACGGTAACCTCGGCGCCGGCATCGACCAGCGCACGCGCCGCCCCTGCCCCGGCAATGCCTGCGCCGATGATGGCGACACGGCGCGCGGCTGGGGTGGCGGGGGTGAGGGCGTAGGGGTCAGGCAGGGGTGGCGTGGGCGTCGTAAGGGTGGCTTCGAGCCGTTCGCGCTTGCGGCCATGGCCGGGCTGGCGGGTGACCTCGAACCCGGCCTCGGCCAGGCCCCGGCGGACGGCGCCAGCGACCGTGAACGTGCCGAGGCGCGCGCCGGGCGCCGAATGGCTGGCGAGTTCCGGGTAGAGGCCTGCTGCCCACATGTCCTCGTTCTTTGCCGGGCTGAACCCGTCGAGGAACCAGGCATCGGCCCGGAAGCGGGAAGCGGGCAGTGTTTCCCGTATGTCGCCGAGATGCAGGGTCAGGCTGATGCCGGCGTCCGGCCAGACCATGCGGCGGACGCCCTTGACCGGCGCCGGCCAGCGCGCCACGAGCAGCCCCGCCAGTTCCTCGAGTTCCGGCCAGTTGCCGAGCGCCTGGGCCGCGTCCTCGATAGCCAGCGGATAGGCCTCGAAACTGACAAAGTGCAGCCAGGCTGCCGGGGCGGGCCGGTGCATTTCCCAGAGCTGCCAGAGGGCGAGGAAATTGAGCCCGGTGCCGAAGCCGGTCTCGGCCACGGTGAACGTATCGCGGCCGGCCCATGCGTCCGGCAGGCCGCAGCCGGCGAGGAAGACAGCACGGGATTCAGCGAGGCCGTCGCCTGCGGTGAAATAGACATCGTCATGGCCACGCGCGACGGGCGTGCCGTCGTCGCGCCAGTCAATGTCCGGATGGGTCAGCAGGCGGGTCATTCATAGGCAACTAGTGGCAGAGCCGCTGGTTGCATAGGGTCACGCGCCGGGCGTCAGCGCCGGCGCGAATTTCCGATCAGGTCGCCAAGCGCCATGACGGCGGCGCGGCCGACTTGCGTGACCGTGGGTTTGCGCTTGTGGACATGGCCGACAAAGTCGCCGCAATTGGAGCCGGCGAGCCGGTAGGACGCGCCGAGCGCGCGGCGGGCACGGGCCTCGACTTCGAGATGATGCGCGTCGCTTGCCCCGGTGTGCAGCTTGATCGGGCGGCCATCGGCAAAGTCTGCGAGCGACTGTTCCGTGACGCCCTCGTGCTTGCGCGAATTGGAAATCACCCTGCCGCCTGAAGTGACGACACCATAATGGCGCAGCACGCCGCCAAAGCGGATCGAGACGACATCGCCGGGATGAAATTGCCGGTCCATGTAAGGGTCTTTGCTCATGCGATGAGCCTAGCTGATTTGCCCCGTTCTGGCCAATGATTTCAAGGCCTGGGGAAATCCGGGCGACCGACGAAAGGGCCGCCCGGATCAAGGTTCCCTAGAAGGATTTCTGCCAGCCGAGCGTGAAGGTGAAATCGGTCTCCAGCTGCGGCCCGTTGAGGTCGCGGTAGAGCGGCAGGCCCACCTCCGCCGAAAGCCGGTGGCCGGTCATCCAGCCAGTCTGGCCTGCAAGGTTCACCCCGAACAGGGCTTCCAGCGTTTCGCCGCCATGATTGTCCGGGTCCGCAGTCTGGACCGGCGCACGCACGAGCGGATCGCTGCCGTCGACCTTGCCGGTGCTCTTCGCCTTGAGACGACCGGAGATGGAGACAAACGGGCGCGGCTCGTAGGCAACCCATCCGGTCGCCTCGACCACGTCGCCCAGCGAGTAGCCTTCGTCATTGTCATCAATGCGGATCGTGGCGGCACCCTGCCCGCCCAGTGTCCACTTGCCATGGCGCGTGCGTGCGGTCAGCGACGGCTTGAAGTCGAACGTGCCGGAGCCGTGCTGCATCGGGTAAGGCATGCGCAGGCTGGGCGTCGTGCCCATCGGTGTGAGGACCTGGTCGGATTCGGTGATCGAGCCTGTCGGCAAAGACAAGGCAAGGCCGAGATTGACCTGGGTATGCGGGTCGCTTCCACTGTCGAGTCCATAGATCAGGCCAACCGTCGTGTCGCCGATGCCGGAGCTTTCGGTCGTGAATTCGCCGAGGCGCGTGGTGCCCATCATGCCCTGGAAGGTGACATGGTCCATTTCCTCGGTGAGATAGTTGCCCATCGCCATCAGCGTGATGCGATCGGTCAGGCCGTACATGCCGCCGACCATGTGCATCTGCATCGGCATGCGCAGCGGCACCACCCGCAGCGTGGCAGGCGGGGCGTAGGGGTTGGCGACCGTGGTGGCCGTCTCGTCAGGAGAGATGCTGTCGGTGCCATCACGGCTGCCATCCATGTCCATGTACATCCAGCGATAGGACAGCATCCACTCGCCCTGCTTGTGGCGGTGGTCGGCCATGACGCCGATCGGCGCATGGTCGGAAGCATAGGCAACCTTGCCGCCGTCGCCCTCATGGGCAGACGCGGAATTGAACGAGGCAGCGCACAGCGCGGCCCCCGCGATCAGGGTGAAACGTTTCATTGTGTATCTCGCAAATTGATCTTGCCCGGGCGCGTTGGCCGGAGCGGAAAAAGGTGAATTCAAGCCTTGCGAGCGAGTGGCGGCCCTTGCGGCGGCGCGCCGGGCCATAGCGGTGACCCCGGCCAGACAGGCGGGGCGAAGGCGGCGGTCCAGGTGGGCAGGATGCCGCGCACAGGATGCGTCAGGTGCGGCACTTGCGGCAACACCGGCGCTGCGATGAGGCAGGCCCCGCAACAGGCTTTCGTGTCGGCCTCTGCCGGGCCGTCGCCGAATGTCAGGTCAACTGAATCCCCTCCCCCGTTGCCGCAAAGCAGCACGGAAACCGTCTCGCCAGGCTGCAGGCGCAGGTGCGTCTGCATGCCGTTTGCCGCATAGGCGACGAAGGCAAGGAGCAGCAGGAGGTGCCGGGAGAGGCGGGCCAGTCGGTGCATGCAGGGTCTTCACCCCGTCTCGACGCCGTGGGGAAGTGGGCGCTGTGTCGCATCCGGCCGGAATCGCAAGGCTCACCGAGATTTAATCCAACCGATTTCGGGCCGGCGCGTTGGTCTGGCAGTCGCACTCCTGCGGCGCAACAGAAGGACACCCGACATGGACAAGGAACATATCAAGGGCGCAGCGAAGACCGCTGAAGGCAATATCAAGGAAACAGCCGGCAAACTGGCTGGTGACAAGTCGCTCGAAATGAAGGGCAAGGCCGACAAGGCGGAAGGCAAGATCCGCGATACTGCCGGCGACGTGAAAGACGCGTTCAAGAAAAAGTAAGCCTGCGGGCAGACCAGTATACCTTCCAAAGGCCGCCCCGCGTCGGGCGGCTTTTTCTTGCGGCGCGCTGCGTCTTTTGTCTCTATAATCAAACAGAGGAGCCAGAAAACATGAGTGATATCGAGATCAAGCTGGAAGACGGGGCCACGGGTGGACGCTATGTCGCCGTGGTCGAAGGCCACGAAGCGGAGATGACATTCTCCAAGGCGGGAACGAGCCGGATCATCATTGACCATACCGCTGTTCCCAAGGAACTGGGCGGCAAGGGCGTGGGCGTTGCGCTGGTCAAGCGCGCCGTGGAAGACGCGCGCAGGAATGGCGTGAAGATCATCCCGCTCTGCCCGTTCGCAAAAGCGCAGATCAACAAGCACACCGAATGGCAGGACGTGCTGGCATGAGCGAACCGGCCATCACGCACGACGCCGAAAAGCGACGCTACAGTCTCGTCGTCGACGGCGTCGAAGCCTATCTCACCTATGAGCGGCCTGCGGCCGGGCGGATGCATATCACCCACACGATCGTGCCCGACAGCGTGGGGCGGCGCGGCCTGGGCCGCAAGCTGGTCAAGCGCGCGGTCGGCGACGCGATTGCCGCCGGCGACAAGGTCTCGTCCGAGTGCTGGTTCGCCTCGGCGCTGATGGACAAGAACGCCGAATGGGCGCCGCACCTGGCATGACCGAGCCGTTCTGGAAAACCATCCCGCTCGACAAGATGGATTCCGAGCAATGGGAATCCCTCTGCGACGGGTGCGCCAAGTGCTGCCTGCTGAAACTGGAAGACGAAGACACCGGCGAGATCGCCTATACGAAACTGCACTGCACGCTGCTGGACGCCGGAACGTGCCAGTGTTCGGACTATGCCAACCGCAAGCAAAAGGTGCCCGATTGCGTCAAGCTGACCCCGGCCGGCATTGAAGAGCTGCCATGGATGCCAAGCACCTGTGCCTACCGGCTGATCCATGAAGGCAAGCCCCTGCCCGACTGGCACCACCTGGTCTGCGGTGACCGCGAGCGCGTGCACACCGAAGGCCATTCCGTGCGGGGGCGGACGGTTTCCGAAGACACCGTGTTCGAGGACGACATGGAAGACTTCATCGTCGACTGGGAAGACGACGGGAATGACCGATAGGCACCAAGAAGCGACAGTCCCGGCATCAGCAAGCTAAACCGCGTTTGCGTCGGGCTTCAGTTGCGGCGCGAAGGCTGCGCTCCAGTGACCATGGTCCAACCGACCTCAATCAGCCCATTTCAGCATCGAGGTGCCGCGCAAGCTTTTCCAGTGTCTCGTAGCCGAACTCGACAGCCCCAAAACCGATACCCGCGTCGCGCTGTGCTTTGGTCGGGTGCAACTGGCGCAAGGTGACGACGGTCTTGCCATTGGTCTGTTCGTCGAATGTAACACTGGTCCTGAACCGGCCTGGATCATTGTCCACATCGGACCCATGGTCGAACTGGAGCAGGCGCGGGGGATCGATCTTCAGGAAGACCATGCGACTGTCCCAGCGCGTGCCATCTGGTCCGAACAGGACAAAGCGCCACTGACCGCCGACACGGATATCGATCTCCTCGGTTTCGATCCTGAAGCCTTTGGGGCCAAACCATAGCGGAAGGTGTTGCGGATCAGTCCATGCCTTGAAGACCAGATCGCGCGGTGCGGCGACGACGCGTGACAGAACGATCTCGCGATCAAGTGCCCATGTCTCCAGGGGATTATTTTCGTTTCTTGCGTTTGTCATTCTTGTTCTCTTTCTCCTGCAAGCCAAGGACGTGAGCCTCCATCCGGTCGAGCCTTGCCTCCCATACGGATCGTTGTTGTGAGAGCCAGGCATCCGTCTCGCGCAATGCTTCTGGCCGCATTTCACAAATCCGTTCCCGTCCGACCTTTCGGGTGGTCACCAATCCACAGTCCTCGAGCACACGGATGTGCTTGAGCAGTGTCGGCAAGGCCATCGGCATCGGCTGGAACAGATCGCCGACGGCAGACGGCTCCGCGCTGAGACGCATCACGATCGTACGGCGTGTGGGGTCCGCGAGGGCATGAAAAACACGATCGAGCGCAAGTTGATTGTTAGCCATGTGACTCACTGTAGGAGCCAGCTGGCCGTGCGTCAATGATTGTTAGTCAAATGGGTAACTGTTTGGGGCCGTGGCGGCCCTGAGATGGCGGGACAGTGCTCGCTACGGCCGCTTCATCAGGCGTCCGGAAACAGCATGTCGGGGTTCACCATCGACTTGATCTCGAGCACGTTGTTGTTCGGATCGGCTATGAAGAATGTCTCCTGTTCGTACTTGTCGCCTTTGAAGCGGCGATAGGGCTCGTCGATATAGGAGAGGCCGGCGGCGGCGATGCGGTCCTTGACGGCGTCAAAGTCTGCCTGGGTGAGATGAACCCCGAAATGGGGCACGAGCACCGCGCCCATTTCCACATCATGGCGAACGACCGGCAGCTTCTCCTCGCTCTGGTGCAACGTCAGTTCATTACCCCAGAAATTGACATCGACCCACCGCCCCGCTTCGCCATTGCCAAGCGTGCAACCGAGAACATCGGTGTAGAATTTCACGGTTTTGCCGAGATCGCCCGCCGGAATGGCAAGGTGTACAATAGCAGACATGGATCACTCCTGTTCAGTTTCGTTTGTAACTAGATAGGGGCTTTGGGGGCGGTCAGGAAAGGGCACCGCCGGAAAACTTCCGGGCCGGATCACGGCCGCGCACGATCCGGTCGCCGCAAGGGCGCGAAACCCATCCTTAATCGCGCCCTGCCACAGTCGCGGCATGGAAACCCTCGCCGCCTTTCTCTCGCACCTGCAGGACGAGCGCCGGATGGCAGCGAAGACAGTCGAGGCTTATGGCTCCGACCTGTCCGGTTTCTTCAATTTCCTGCGTGTGCACCTCGGCGAGGAGCCGACGCCGAACGTGCTGGGGCGGCTGAAGGCGCGGGATATCCGCGCGCACCTGGCCCAGCGGCGCCGCGACGGCCTGTCGGATGCCTCGATTGCCCGGCTGATGTCGTCGATCAAGGCGCTGTATCGCTGGCTGGGCCGGGCGCACAATGTCGAGAATGCCGAGATTGCCTACCTGCAGGGCCCGCGACGCAAGGCCCGCCTGCCCCGGCCTGTCTCCATCGAAGCGGCCAAGGACATGATCTTCGAGGCCGAGACCGACCCCGACAGCGAGACCTGGATCGGCGCGCGCGACGCTGCCGTGCTGAGCCTGCTTTATGGCGGGGGCCTGCGCATTTCCGAAGCGCTGGGCCTGACCGGCGCGGACCTGCCCTTGCCGGAACGCCTGCGGATCACCGGCAAGGGCGGCAAGGTGCGCATCGTGCCGATGATCCCGGCCGTGCGCGAGGCGGTGGATGCCTATGCGGCGCTCTGTCCCTATGCGCTAACGGCCTCCAGCCCGCTGTTTCGCGGCGCCAAGGGGGGGCCGCTGAACCCGCGCATCATCCAGGGCCTCGTGCAGAAACTGCGCGGCGTGCTGGGCCTGCCGGACACTGCCACGCCGCATGCCCTGCGCCATGCCTTTGCCACGCACCTGCTGGCGGCCGGCGCAGACCTGCGGGCGATCCAGACGCTGCTCGGGCACGCCTCGCTGTCGACCACGCAGGTCTATACCGGTGTCGATGCCAGCCGGTTGCGCGACGTGCACGCCGCCGCGCACCCACGGGCATAGCCAGGGTAAATCAGGGCGCGAGTTCGGCCGTCAGCGCATCGGCGAGCAGGCGCCCGCGCGGGGTCAGCCAGAGACGCGTGCCATCCAGCCGGGCCCAGTTCTCTTCCTCGAACACCGCGATCTTGTCGCGCGGCACCGGCTTGCCCGACAGGGCCTCGATCCGGCCAAGATCGATCCCTTCGGCGACGCGCAGGCCCATGGCGAGCAGTTCGCGCGCGACATCCAGCGGGTAGAGCGCAGAGGCCTCTCCCCAGCCCGAACCGAGCGCCTGGACATTCGCGATATAGGCGGCAGGCTGGCGCTGCGCCTCGCTGGCATAGCGCCGCCCGGCAACCGTCAGGCGGCCATGCGCGCCCGGCCCGACGCCGATCCAGTCGCCGCCATTCCAGTAGATGGAATTGTGACGCGACCGGTAGGCGGCCGACATTGCATGGTTCGAGATTTCATAGGCGGGCAGGCCCGCGCTGTCGGCGATGGACTGGGTCAGTTCATAGAGATCGGCCTGGGCGTCCGGGTCCATCGGGATGAGGTCGCCGCGCTCGACCGATTTGCCGAAAGCCGTGCGCTGCTCGATCGTCAGCTCGTAAAGCGACAGGTGCGGCGCGCCGAGCGCCAGCACATCGGCCAGTTCGTCCGCCCATTCGTCAGGCGACTGGCTGGGCCGGGCATAGATGAGATCGACCGAGATGTTCGGGAACACTTTGATGGCCCGCTCGACGGCGGCGCGGGCGGCAATGGCGTCATGGTCGCGGCCGAGAAAGGCGAGCGCGTTGTCGCGCAGGGACTGCACTCCGATCGACAGGCGGTTGACGCCAGCCGCCGCAAGACCGCGCAGGTCGGCAGTGAGAATGTCGTTCGGATTGGCCTCCAGCGTGACCTCGGCGTCCGGTTTCAGGCCGAAACTGGTCCGGGCCGCCTCCAGCAGGCGCGCGATCTCGGCCGGTTGCAGCAGCGATGGCGTGCCGCCACCGAAATAGACTGTGTCCAGGGCGCCATGTTCCGGCAGGCGGGCGCGGTGCAACCCGATATCCTTCTCGATGGCGGCCACGAGCGGATCGGTGTCGCGATCCTTGGCTGCGTACACATTGAAGTCGCAGTAGGGGCAGATACGGCTACAGTACGGCCAATGGATGTAGATCCCGAATCCAAAATGTGGACCGAAGGGGGCGAGCGCCACGGTCACGAGAGCAGGGCCGCCTTCAGCTTGGCAACCGCGGCGGCGCGGTGGCTCATCGCATGCTTGCGGGCCGGGTCCATCTCGCCGAACGTGATCGTCTCGCCATCGGCCACGAACATCGGGTCATAGCCGAACCCCCTGTCGCCACGGGGCGGCCAGACCAGCTGGCCATGCACCTCACCCTCGAAAACCGCTTCGCTCCCGTCCGGCCAGGCGACGGCCAGGGCGCAGACGAATTTTGCCGACCGGTCGACCGCGCCGATATCTTTCAATTCGGCCTCGACCTTCTCCATGGCGCGGTAGAAATCGCGTGGTTCGCCGGCCCAGCGGGCCGAATAGATGCCTGGCGCGCCGCCCAGGGCGGTCACGGCGAGGCCGCTATCGTCCGAAAGTGCCGGTGCGCCGGTCGCCTCGACCGCTGCGCGCGCCTTGAGCAGAGCATTGCCGGCAAAGGTGGATTCAGTCTCCTCGGGTTCGTCGAGATCAAGGTCGAGCGCAGAAACCACTATGAATCCAAGCGGTTCGAAAAGGTCGCGAAGTTCTGAAACCTTGCCCTTGTTATGGGTTGCAGCGACCAGTTTTCCTGGCTCCAACGTACGAACTGTAATTTCTTCACCCATTTCTGCAATGGTTCCATTCTTGCTTTAGCTACAAATGTGTATATCGTTTAACGGTAAAGGTGTGCGGTTTTGCGATAAGCGACCCTACGCATTAGACCATGAGTTCAATACGGTGAAGAGACAGGCATGAGCAAACAGGCAAGAAACTCGATGGCCGCCATCATGACGGTGCTTGTCACGATCGTGATGTGGATGACAGCGATCATCGGTGTGATCTTCCTGCTCAGCGTCGGCGCTGCGATCTATGCAAATTCGAATGGCGGCTCGATCAACGGGACGAGCATCTCCATTTCCGACGAAACCGGCAGCCTGCCGGCACTGATTGCCGGCCTGATCGGCGGCCTCGTCGTCATTCCGGCGATCATCTATGTCTGCATCCAGCTGCGCCGGATTCTGGCGACGCTGGCCGAGGGCGACCCCTTCGTGCCGGAGAATGCGATGCGCCTGACGCGCATCGCGACGGCGATTGCCGTCACCCAGCTGCTGCGGATCGGCGTCGGCCTCGTTCTCGGCCTCAGCTACGAGCAAGCCAGGGTCGGTTTCAATATCGACCTGATCGCCTGGGCGTCTGTCGCGGCCCTGTTCATCCTGTCGCAAGTCTTCCGTGAAGGCACCCGCCTTCGCGACGAAGAAAAAATGACCATATAGGAGGGTAGAAGATGTCCATTCGTGTAACCCTCGATCGCGTCCTGCTGGATCGTCGCATGTCTCTGACAGAATTGTCGGAGCGCGTTGGCGTGACGCTCGCGAACCTGTCGATCCTGAAAACCGGCAAGGCCAAGGCCGTCCGGTTCTCGACCCTTGAAGCGCTCTGCCGCGAACTCGATTGCCAGCCGGGCGACCTGCTGGTGTTCGACGAGGAAGGCGAAGAGGGGCGAAAACGCGTGGCGGCCGAATAGGCACTCTCCCTTCCTGCCGGAACAAGCAGGCCGCCGCCACGTAGGCACATCATGAAACCTCACACGATACTTCTCGCTGTCGGCCTTTGCGTGCTTGCTGCCTGCGGCGGCGGCGACAAGGAAGTCGGCGAATTCAAGAATGACTGGGTCGGCAACGAGATCAAGATCAAGTCATTGACGGATCCCAAGGTCGAGGGCGTGATCTGCCACCTCTCCTATTTCGACCGGGGCTTCTGGGACCGGGTCGGCAAGGGCAACTGGTTCGAGAACCCGTCCAATTCCTCGATCTCCTGCCTGCAGACCGGCCCTGTCACGATCCACGGTATCGATCTTGACAAGTCCGGCGAGGAGGTCTTCGACCAGAACCAGAGCCTGATCTTCAAGCAGCTGGCCGTGCGGCGCATCTATGATGGCGACAGCGACAGCCTGATGTACGTTTCCTTCAGCCGGAAGATCACAAACGGTTCGGCCAAGATGAGCCTCTCGACCGTGCCGCTGTATGGACACGAGGTGACATGGGACGGCGGCAAGCCGACCGAATAGGCTTCGCCGAGGGCATATGGCGCGATCCCGGGTGCGGCAATTTATAACATGCATATGAAATGCATCTTTAATTGACCCTGCCACCGGGCATCCCTAGATTGGCCCGGTGATCGCCTGCCACATCCTGCGCGGCGCACACAAAGGAGCTGACCATGTCCAAGCCCAGTTTTGCAGCCAAGCTTATCGGTGGCCTTGCCATCGGTGCCGTCGTCGCCACGGGCGCAGTGATGGGACTGGTCTGGCTGTTCAGCCGGTCCGCGATGGGCAGCGACATGTCGGGCAATGGCTGGACGGCCCTGCTCGCCGGGACTGCCGTGTCCTTCCTCGTTACCGGCGTCCTGTCCACGGTCCTGATCCTGGGCCGGCGGAACGGCTTTGACGAAGGTGCCCACGAAATTGTCTGGGACACGCATCATTCGGACGAAGAATCCTAGTCATGCGGTTGAACATGCAGACGGACTTCGCGTTGCGGACGCTGATGCATCTTGCCGTGAACCGGGATCGGCGCGTCACCATCGGCCAGATTTCGGACGTTTTCGGCATGTCGAAGAACCATTTGATGAAAGTCGCGCAGACTCTCAGCCGCGAGGGATTCATCTCGTCCGAGCGTGGCCGCAATGGCGGCCTCAGCCTGGCGCGCGCGCCCTCTGACATCTTCGTCGGCGACGTCGTGCGCAAGATGGAAGGCAATGCCGCGTTGGTGTCATGCTTTCCCGGCGGGGCGGGCGGCTGCCTGATCACGCCAGCCTGCCGCCTGCGCGGCGCGCTCGCCGAAGCACAGGACGCCTTTTTCCGCGCCCTCGATTCCCGGTCCATCGCAGACCTTGTCGACGGCAATGCGCCGCTGCACGGGCTGCTCGATATTGGAGAAGCCGCATGAACCATGTCCTGCGCAGCGCCGAAGAACGCCGCCGCGAAATTCAGCTCAATGCCGATCGCATGGGCATTGATGACGCCTACATTTCAGACCTGATCGAGACGTTTTATGCCCGCGTCCGTGCCGACGAGACGCTGGGCCCGATCTTCAACGCCGAGATCGGCGACAATTGGGGCCCGCACCTCGCCCGCATGAAGGACTTCTGGGCCTCGGTCGCCATGAATGCCGGGCGCTATAACGGCAAGCCGGTGCCCGCGCACACGAAGCTGACCGGCGTTGACCCGTCCGACTTCCAGATATGGCTCGGCCTGTTCCGGCAAACGCTGGAAGACACGGCGCCCAATGTCGAGGTCGTGTACTATTTCATGGAGCGGGCAGAACGCATCGCCAGAAGCCTGCAGATGGCCATGTTCGGCCTGCCGACCCTGCCCCGCGCCTAGCCGAGCGCGGCGCGCTGTGCGGCGAACAGGTTGTTGCAGCCCATTTCCGCGAGGCGCAGCATTTCGTCGAGTTCCTTGCGCGTCAGCGGACGCTCTTCGCCGGTGCCTTGCACTTCGATGAAGCCGCCATCTGAACTCATCACCACATTCATGTCCGCTTCCCCGCGCGAATCTTCGGGATAGTCGACGTCCAGAACCGGATGGTCCTGGAAGACGCCGACCGATATCGCAGCGGCCTGTTTCAGGATCGGGTCCGCCTTGATGACGCCTTCGGCCTTGAGATAGCGGCAGGCCAGCGCGAGCGCCACGAAACCGCCGGTGATCGAGGCCGTGCGCGTGCCGCCATCGGCCTGCAGGACGTCACAGTCGATCGTCACCTGGTTTTCGCCCAGCGCGGCCAGGTCGACCACCGAGCGCAGGCTGCGTCCGATCAGGCGCTGGATTTCCTGCGTGCGGCCGGATTGCTTGCCAGCCGCGGCTTCGCGCCGACCGCGTGTATGCGTGGCGCGAGGCAGCATGCCGTATTCAGCCGTGACCCATCCGGCGCCCTTGCCCTTCATCCAGCCCGGCACGCTCTTTTCCCAACTGGCCGTGCACAGGACATGCGTGTTGCCGAACTTGGCGAGGCACGAGCCTTCGGCATAGCGGGTCACGTTTGTCTCAAGCGTTATCTCACGCAACTGGTCGAAGGTGCGTCCGGATGGGCGGATAAGCTGGGTCATGACTGGGTCCTCTTTTCTGCCCCGCCTGATCGCGGGTTTTGTCGCCCCTGTCTACACCGCACGGGCATCAGGATCGTTCGGCACGGGTCGGCCCGAGCCGCGTTGACTCTAATTAGCGAAAAGACTAATTAGCGATCATGCGAAACTCTATCTTCAAGGCTCTGGCTCATCCGGCGCGCCGCCAGGTGCTCGCCCTCCTGCGCAAGGGGCCGCGGCTTGCAGGCGATCTCGCGGCGGAGTTCGAATCGAGCTGGCCGACCATGAGCCGGCACCTTGCCGTGCTGAAGGCGGCTGACCTGATCACGGCAGAGCGCCACGGCAACCAGATCCTCTACCGCGTGAACACAAGCGTGCTTGAAGATGCCGCCACGGCCCTGCTCGGCCTGATCGGCAGCGACAATGGCGACGACGAACTGAAGGAGGCCGCAGAATGAAACCCTATATCCGTACCGGGCTGATCTGGTCCGCGCTGATGATCGCGATCATGGTGGGCGCGGTCGTCTGGATGGTCGACGCGCTGCCGAAGGACGGACCGGTCCCGGTCCATTTCGACATGGAGGGCACGCCGAACCGCTACGCCTCACGGTTTGAGGCCATCCTGATCTTCTCATCCCTTCCTGCCATCTCGGCGATTGTCACGGTGATCCTGGCCATCGCGCCCTCGCTCGATCCGCGCGGGACGAACATTGACGCGGGCCGCAAGGCCTATGTCGCCGTCTGGGTCGGCGTGATGATCGTGCTGGCGCTGGCCACGGTCGGGTCGTGCATGATCCTCGTCAATGCCGTCAATGGCACGCCGGCCGGGCCGGGCATCGTGCGGGGCATCATCGCCGCCTGCGCGCTGCTGTTTGTCGCAATGGGCAATTACCTGCCGAAAACGCGCCCCAGTTTCATCCTCGGCGTGCGTACGCCATGGACGCTATCGTCCGATATCGCATGGGAGAAAACCCACCGCCTCGCCGGGCGCCTGTTCATCGGGGCGGGCCTGCTGGGCTTCCTCGGCGCCTTCGTGCTGGACGGAATCTGGCCGGTCGTGCCGCTCGTAGCGCTCTCCATGACGGCGGCCCTGGTCAGCGTGATCTACTCCTATTTCGCCTGGCGCAGCGCAGACGACCGTGACAATGGCACGGGCCGGACTGGCTGAACCCCTATTGTGCCAGCGCCACCGCGCCCCTAATCAATAGACATGGTCCTGACACCTGACAGCAAATCCCTGATGCAGCGCCTTGACCAGCGCTCACGCGACATCTTCAAGGAGATCGTCGAAGGCTATCTGACGACCGGAGACCCGGTGGGATCGCGCACGCTGTCGAAGGGCGTGATCGCCCTCTCGCCGGCCTCGATCCGCAATGTCATGGCCGACCTGACCGACCTGGGCCTGCTGGATGCGCCGCACATTTCGGCTGGCCGCGCCCCGACCCACAAGGGCCTGCGCCTGTTTGTCGACGGCTTCCTCGAAATCGGCGAGCCGTCCGGCGCCGACAAGCGCGAGATCGACGAACGGCTGCGCGGGGCGGGCAGCGACCTGGAAGCCATCCTCGGTGAAGCGTCCGGCATCCTGTCCGGCCTGACCGGCGGGGCGGGCCTCGTGGCCTCACCGACCCGCGATACGGCCGTAAGGCACGTCGAATTCATCCCGCTGGCTGGCGGCGAGGCCCTCTGCGTCCTGGTCACCGAGGACGGCGACGTCGAGAACCGGCTGGTCAAGGTTCCCGACGGCCTGCCCGTCACGACCCTGATCGAGGCCGGAAACTACCTGTCGACCCGCATGAAGGGCCGCACGCTGGCTGAAGCGGCGGTCGATGTACGTGAGGAGATCAGCTCGCGCCGCGCCGCGCTGGATGCAGCGGCATCCTCGCTTGTCGAGGCGGGCCTGGCCCAGTGGAGCGGCGATGCGCCGGGCCGGGGCCGCTCGCTGATCGTGCGTGGCCGGGCAAACCTGCTCGAGGATGCGAAGGTCGCCGGCGATCTCGACCGTGTGCGTCAACTGTTCAATGAACTTGAACGCCAGCAGTCCCTACTCGATATCCTCGATACGACACGCGAAGCCGATGGCGTGCGCCTGTTCATCGGCGCGGAAAACCAGCTTTTCCCGTTATCGGGTTCAAGTGTGATCGTGGCCCCCTATATGGGCGGGTCAAAGCATGTCATCGGCGCACTGGGCGTGATCGGGCCGACACGCCTGAATTATGCCCGGGTGATACCGATGGTGGACTATACCGCGAAGGTGATCGGCGAAATCCTCGCCGCCCGACGCGCAAAGGATGGGAAATGATGAGCGACGAAACCAAACCCGGCGAAGCCGCCGACATTGATCAGAACGCGTCCAAGGCCGACCTCAAGGCGGCCGCCGACGATCTCCTGAAGAACGCAGCCCGCGCGGCTGCAGCCGAAGGCATGGAAGCCGAGGCTGACGCTGCGATGACGCCGGAACAGGAAGCCATGCGGCTGAAAATCGAGAAGGAAGAGCTGCGCGAACAATTGCTGCGCACGCTGGCCGACCTCGACAATACGCGCAAACGCGCAGAGCGGCAGGTGTCAGAAGCCCGTGTCTATGCCATCGAGCGCTTCGCGGGTGACCTGCTCAGCGTGTCCGACAACCTGGCCCGCGCCCTTGCGGCCCTGCCGGACGACGACCGCGCCAACCTGTCTGACGCCGGCAACAACCTGCTCAGCGGCATCGAGATGACCGCCAAGGAACTTGAAACCGCGCTCGGCCGTCACGGCGTGAAGCCGATCGATGCCTCGCCTGGCTCGACCTTCGACCCGAACCTGCACCAGGCAGTCGCCCAGGTGCCGTCGGACCAGCCTGCCGGCACGATCGCCTCGCTCTTCCAGCCCGGCTGGAAGATCGGCGACCGCACCCTGCGCGCTGCCATGGTGTCGGTCAGTGCCGGGGCCGCGAACTAGGCGCTAACGCACCACTTTCCACGCTGTGAGCGTTCCGGGCGCCCAGTTCGGGACGATGAAGATATCGTCGAACCGGGTCAGGTCATTCTGCAGGATGCCCTCGGATGTCGTATCGACCAGCGTGGTAACGGTGCCGTCCTCGCTGACATAGTGGATCTGGCCCGGCCAGCTGGTGACGAGATAGCCACCACCGGCCACCAGGCCAATGCCGTCGGCGTCAGGCATGCCGGTCGCGATCTCGGTGACCTTTCCGTCGGCGGTGACGCTGTACAGCGAGCCTGTACCCATGGTCGAGACCAGCATCCGGTCGCCATCCCCGAGCAGGCCGTTGATGCCACCGAAACGTGCGTCCTCCAGCCAGACCGTTGCGGCGCCATCCGCAATGCGATGGATGCGCCCCGTGCCGGAATCCGACACATAGACCGCGTCGCCCCACACGGTGACATCGTTCAGGAAGGTTGCGCCGTCGACGGGGATTTTCGTGCCCAGCCCGCCCGCTTCGGCATCAATCAGCATCACCGCATCAATGTCAGCGGCATAAAGGGTGCCATCCTTGATCGCGAGCCCCTTCGGGCCGTTCAGCTTCGCGGCCCAGTATTTCTCGATCAGGTCGCCATCGGCGGAAATTTTCGTGATGAACCCGTCGCCATTCTTTTCGTCGCCTTCGTCAATGCCGACATTCGAGACCAGGTAATTACCATCCGGCGCCTGAACGATACTCTCCGGCGCCGCGAAGTCGGACGCCACCCAGAGCTTTTCGAGCGTCGGCGCCGCGGCCTGCTGGACCGGCGCTCCGGAACAGGCGGCCAACAGCAATAGTGCGGGAAGGGGCAGGTGTTCCAGCATCAGTCATCTCCCTGAATGGCTTGGTCCGCCGTCTCTGCGGCGGGTCAGGCCACTATGCCGATCTTGCCCGGCGGGGACCAGCCCCGGATGCTAAGGGGCCATACGGAGCAACACACCGCAGGCATCATCGCGCGCCTTGATCCGCGGCACGTCCCGGCCAGGCGCACGCTCGAACGCCCTCAGCGCGGCAATGGCGCCGATGAGGCCCGTGTCCGTGGCGAGGTGCATGAATGTTTTGGGCGTATGCGTCGCATAGGGCGCGATGAGGCGGTAGAGCCCGTCGCTCATCAGGCAGACCGTATCGCCCGGTTCGAGAACCAGCTGTTCCGTCTGGAGATTGGCGGCGGCAGCCGGGTCCAGCCCGAAACAGGTGCGGTTCCCGTTGGAGCGGCGCCGGTCTGCCTGCAGCTGGGCGAGCCGCTGTTCCGGCGAAACGGCGAGCAGGCGGCGCGCCGTCACGGTTTCATCCTCCGCCTTGCCGGGTGAGCCGATCAGGGTAACCCGGCGGCCGCGCTGGAGCAGCGCCATGCAGTCGCCCATCCAGGCGAATACGGCCCGGTCGCCGGACTGGTGCATCCACATGCCCGAAGCAATCGGGCGCGCCTCGCCCGGCAGCGTCGCCAGCGGGATGCGCGTCGCGGCTTCGGCGCTGGCCCGGACATCCGCAAGCACCGCAGCGAAATAGGCGGCGGGTGACACGCCCGGCGCCGGCGGTGTCATCAGGCGGTCGCTGAGGGCAGTGGCCATCCAGGCCGCGCCGCTCTCGGCCTGCGGGAACGGGCGCAGGTCGGTGACGTCGGTCGCCCCGTCCAGCGCCCAGGCCGTGCCGGCGGCGGCATCGAAACCGACACGGTCGTCACCGGTCTTGCCGGGCGTGCCCGGATCATTGACGGTTTCGAGGATGTCGATGCGCATGGCTGGCCTCAGACCTGACCGCGCCGGTCCATGCCCTGGCGGTCCAGCATCCAGCCTGGATATTCCGGCTTCAGGGCTGACAGCGCGTCGAGACCGGCGAGGTCCTCGGCAGTCAGTTTCACATTGATGCTGTCCAGGTTGTCGGTCAGCTGCGCCGCCGTGCGGGCACCGATGATGACACTGGTGACGTGGCGCTGGTGCAGCAGCCACGCGAGCGCGACCTGGGCAACGCTGACACCCCGCGCGTCGGCGATCGGCCGCATGGCGTCGATGATGTCGAAGCCCTTGTCCTTGTCCACCGGCGGGAAGTCGAAGACCGTACGGCGGGCATCGTTCGGGCCTGCACCGTCGCGGCTGAACTTGCCTGACAGGAACCCGCCGGCCAGCGGGCTCCAGGGCAGTATGGCGAGGCGCTGGTCGTTCGCCAGCGGCACGACCTCGCGTTCCAGGTCGCGGCCCGCGATGGAATAATACATCTGGCAGCTTTCGAAGCGGGCAAGGCCGCGCTTGTCGGCATAGGCGATGGCCTTCATGATCAGCCAGGCGGGCATGTTGCACAAGCCGACATAACGCACCTTGCCGGAACGGACGACCGCATCGAGCGCCTCGACCGTTTCCTCGATTGGCGTCAGCGGGTCTGTGCCGTGGACCTGGTAGAGATCGATATAGTCGAGGCCGAGCCGGTCGAGACTGGCGTCCACACCGTCCATGATATGCTTGCGTGACAGGCCCGAAATGTTGCGGGCCTGCTTTTCACGGCGCTCCGCTTCGGCCTTTTCCACGTCGGATCCATCATCCGGCACCACCATGGAGACCCGGCCGAACACCTTGGTGGCAACGACGATTTCGTCGCGCGGCAGGTTATTGTTGCGGATGGCCTGGCCCAGCATGCGCTCTGACACGCCGGCAGAATAGACATCGGCCGTGTCGAAGAAGTTCACCCCGGCATCAAATGCCGTCCTGACCAGCGTGTCGGCTTCGTCCTGCTTCTGCTCGCCGACGAATTTCCAGATACCGCCTTCGCCGCCGAACGTCATCGTGCCGAGGCAGATGCGCGAGACGACCAGTCCCGTGCGTCCGAGTTTTGTATAGATCATGGGGCCGCCTTCCCTGCTGCTGCCTGCAGCGCAGATAGGTTCGCCATCAAGGGTGAGCAACCAGCGCCCGGCCGGATTCGACCGGGCCGCCTGGAGTCAGGCCGTTTCGGCCGCCGCGGAAACGCGCTTGCGCTCGGCCAGCATGCGGCCCCATTCGCGGAACGGGTGCAGGATCAAGGCAATGACATTGTTGTCGGGATTGTTGCCAATGCCGGTCGGCACGGCGATGGCGGAGCCTGGATTGTAGTACGTGCCGAACATCAGGTCGAAGAAGGGAAAGATCGACGCGAAATTCTTGTCATATGCCGCTTCCACCTCGGCATGATGCCAGCGGTGCAGTTGTGGCGAGACGATCACATGGCGCAGGAAGCCGTGATTCCAGTCAAGCCGTGCATGGACATAATGCTGGTGCAGGCCCTGGAGCAGCGCCAGGCCGAAGATTTCGCGGATACCGAAACCGAGCCAGGTCGAGCTGAACACCATGCAGGCGGCGATCACGAACTGTTCGATGAAATGGCCGCGCGACCAGGACAGGAAGTGCAGCTCGGGATCGGAATGATGAACGGCATGGGCGGGCCACAGCCAGCTCGTGTGCAGCCAGCGGTGCACCCAGTACATGCTGAAATCGTAGACCAGCAGTGCCACCAGCGCCTTCAGCACGAATGGCACGTGGGTCCACGCCGTTTCCGGCAGGACCGGCAGGCCGACCGTGTGGTAAAGTGAAATGAGGGGTACGATTGTCAGGAGGTAGAGAACGCCGTTCAGGCCGCCAATATGCAGCATCAGCACGTTGGTGAGCGCGCTTTGGCGCAATTCGGGGCTCCATTTGAAGGCGTCACGCCCGCGCGACACGAAAGCCAGCAGCGTGAACACGACCATCAATACGACATAAGTCGCCGCCTCGATTGCCAGGCTGGCCATCATCCCGTCCATCTCACCACACTCCGGTATTCTTCTTTTTATGCCGGTTGTGTATCAGTTCAGACGTAATAAATGCTTAAACGCGGCAGGGCGGGCCTATCCAGCCAATGACAACAGCAATCGGGGACTGGCGCACGGACCCACACTTGATACAGGTTAAACCCGTGTAAAAGCGACGCATTACCCCTTGAGCGCAGGGATCGGCTCACCATATCGCACCCAGAACAGGTGAGCGGCTTTAAACTCCGTCCTCGCCGTCTCATATGAACCCTTGAGAGCCACTGGCTTCCGGGGCTGCTGAGCAGACCGAACCAAACCTGGCCCGTGGCGGCTAAATAAAGAGAGACAGAAGACATGAGCAAAATTATCGGTATCGACCTTGGGACCACGAACTCCTGCGTCGCCGTCATGGAAGGCGGCACAGCGAAAGTCATCGAGAACGCCGAGGGCCAGCGCACCACGCCGTCCGTCGTCGCCTTCACGGAAAGCGGCGAACGCCTGATCGGCCAGCCGGCCAAGCGCCAGGCCGTCACCAACCCCGATTTCACCTATTATGCGATCAAGCGCCTGATCGGCCGGACGTACAACGACCCGACCGCCCAGAAAGACAAGGCCATGTCGCCCTTCGGCATCGTCGAGGGCAAGGCAGGCGACGCCTGGGTCAAGGGCCGCGACACTGACTATTCCCCGCAGGAAATTTCCGCCTTCATTCTCACCAAGATGAAGGAAACCGCTGAGGACTATCTCGGCACGCCGGTCACGCAGGCCGTCATTACCGTTCCAGCCTATTTCAACGACGCCCAGCGCCAGGCCACCAAGGATGCCGGCAAGATTGCCGGTCTCGAAGTGCTGCGCATCATCAACGAGCCGACAGCCGCTGCCCTCGCCTATGGCCTGGACAAGGGCGAGAACAAGACGATCGCCGTGTATGACCTTGGTGGGGGTACATTCGACGTCTCGCTGCTCGAAATCGGTGACGGCGTGTTCGAAGTCCTGTCGACCAATGGCGACACATTCCTCGGTGGTGAAGACTTTGACCTTCGCATCGTCGATTTCCTCGCAGGCGAGTTCAAGAAGGACCAGGGCATCGACCTGAAGACCGACAAGCTCGCCCTGCAGCGCCTCAAGGAAGAAGCCGAGAAGGCCAAGAAGGAACTTTCGTCTGCCAATCAGTACGAAGTGAACCTGCCCTTCATCACGGCTGACGCCACCGGCCCGAAACACCTCAACATCAAGCTGACACGCGCCAAGCTCGAAAGCCTTGTCGACGACCTCGTCAAGCGCACCATCGAACCGTGCAAGAAAGCCCTGAAAGACGCCGGCAAGACGGCTGCCGACATTGACGAAGTCGTCCTCGTTGGCGGCATGACCCGCATGCCCGCCGTGCAGGAAGCGGTGAAGAAGTTCTTCAACCGCGAGCCGCACAAGGGCGTGAACCCGGATGAAGTCGTTGCCCTCGGCGCGGCGATCCAGGGCGGCGTGCTGCAAGGCGACGTGAAAGACGTGGTCCTGCTCGACGTGACCCCGCTCTCGCTCGGCATTGAAACGCTGGGCGGCGTGTTCACACGTCTCATCGACCGCAACACGACGATCCCGACCAAGAAAAGCCAGATCTTCTCGACCGCTGACGACAATCAGGGTGCCGTGACGATCAAGGTTGCCCAGGGCGAACGTGAAATGGCGGCCGACAACAAGCAGCTCGGCCAGTTCAACCTCGAAGGCATCCCGCCGGCCCCGCGTGGCCTGCCGCAGATCGAGGTCACGTTCGACATCGACGCCAACGGCATCGTGTCGGTCTCGGCCAAGGACAAGGCCACCGGCAAGGAACAGGCCATCACCATCCAGGCTGATGGCGGCCTGACGGACGAGGACATCAAGAAAATGATGGCCGATGCCGAAGCCAATGCCGGCGCCGACAAGGCGCGCCGTGAACTGGTCGAAGCCAAGAACAATTCCGAAGCCCTGATCCACCAGACCGAAAAGCAGGTCGAGGAACATGGCGACAAGGTCTCTGACGAGGTGAAAGCCGAAATCGAGAAGGCCGTGGCGGAACTCAAGACAGCCCGCGAAGGCGACAATGTCGGTGACATCCAGGCCAAGCATCAGGCCCTGATGACTGCCGCAATGAAACTTGGCGAAGCCATCTACGCCAACCAGCAAGAGGCCGAGGCTCATACCGACGCCGCGGCTGATGCGTCCGCTGACAGCGACGATGTTGTCGATGCGGACTTCGAAGAAGTCGACGACGCCAAGAGCGCGTAACCTTCAGATTCCTCCCAGAATCGAGAAACCCGCCGGAGCAATCCGGCGGGTTTCCTTTTGACTCGGGGAATCAGGACATGTGCGCGACACCCAGCCGCTAAGGCAGGAACCGCACGCCAAGCAGCGTGCCCTTCTGCCAGACCTTCTGGCAGGCATGGCGTTGGGACTGCCTGCTGTTCGGGTGCGCCACCAGGAGCCCGAAATACTCCGGCGGCACCCAGACATCCTTGAGCACCAGAAGCGCGCCCGACAGCGACATGTCGCGGATCGTCACATCAAAGGTGCTCGCGTGATTGCTCAGCTCGATGCGCCCGCCTTTCAGCGTGCGGCGGCGAAACGAATCGCGATCCACATGCGGCGGTTCGCTCGGTAAGGCATTCATGACTTGGTCCATAGGCCACTTACGCGCGCCTCAATGGATCCGTTCCGCGCCGAACGCAGTTACCGCCTGTCCCCACAACCGGCCGGGCAGGCCTGAATGGGGGTCCGGTCACAGCCATTCAGGCCCTCGCACGCACCGGCGCAGGGGCAGGTGCCAGCTACATCGTCACCACGACCTTGCCCATCGCCTTGCGGTCCATCAGCTCGCGGATCGCGTCTGCCGCCTGGGCGATCGGGTAGGAACTCGAGATGTGCGGGCGGATCTTGCCTTCGGCGTACAGCTTGAACATGTCGGCGCAATTGGCGGCATGGCCCTTCGGGTTGCGCGCCACGGCCGCGCCCCAGAACACGCCGCGAATGTCGCAGCTTTTCAGCAGGGTCAGGTTCAGCGGGATTTTCGGGATGCCGGCCGGGAAACCGATCACGAGATAGCGCCCTTCCCAGTTCATTGCCCGCACGGAAGGCTCGGCATAGTCACCGCCGACAGCGTCATAGATGATGTCGACACCGCCGCCGCCGGCTTCCTTGATGTCTTCGGACAGCTGCTTCTGCTGGGCCCGGTCGAGGCTGCCTGTCGGATAGATCAGGCCCTTGTCGGCGCCCTTGGACAGGCAGAAGTCGACCTTTTCCTGCGTCGAGCAGGCCGCAATCACGGTCAGGCCCATCGCCTTGCCGAGTTCCACGGCCGCAATGCCGACACCGCCCGCCGCGCCCAGCACCAGCAGGGTTTCGCCCGGTTTCGGATCGGCCCGGTCCTTCAGGGCATAATAGCTCGTTCCATAGGTCAGGATGAAGGCGGATGCCTCGTCGAACGGCATCGCATCGGGGATCTTCATCACGCCGTGGGCCGCCGCAACGGCATATTCGGCCATACCGCCGCTGCCGGTCGAGCCGAGGACCCGGTCGCCGGGCTTCACATGGGTCACCCCCTCGCCGACGGCCTTGACGATACCGGCAACCTCGCCGCCCGGGCTGAACGGCCGCGGCGGCTTGAACTGGTAGAGATCCTGGATCATCAGCACGTCGGGAAAGTTCACCCCGCACGCCTTCACCTCGATCAGGACCTGGTTCTTGCCGGCTTCCGGCATGGCCACATCCTCGACCACGAGCATGTCGGGCCCGCCCACTTCTTTCGACAGTACAGCCTTCATGTTCTGGCTTCCTTACCTTGTTGTTTCTGTTGCCAGACGGTAGCGGTGTGGCAGGCATAATCCAAGCGTGACGTAGGGGAGACGGCCACTATGGCGAACAAATGGGCGCTTGTCCTGCATGGCGGAGCCGGGCCGATTTTCGGCCAGGACTATTCGGCGCAGGAAAAACATATCACGGGCCTGCTGAAGGATGGCGCCAAGCGCCTCGGCAAAGGCGATGCGGCCGTTGACGTGGTCGAGGCCCTCGTGGCCGCCATGGAGGCCTCCGGCCTCTACCTCGCCGGCAAGGGGGCTGCACCGAACCTGGCGGGTGAATTCGAGCTCGACGCCGCCATCATGGACGGGCGCACCCGCAATGCCGGCGCTGTCGGCGCCGTGCAGGGCATCCGCAGCCCGGTCGCCGCAGCCCGCCTCGTGATGGACCGCACGCCAAACGTGCTGATCGCGGCGGATGGCGCCCGCCGCCTGGCCGAAGCGGCCGGGCTCGCCACGGTGAGCGACCCGGACACCTACTACACCCCGATTGACGAGCGCACCCGCCAGATCGGCGCACCGGACATCGGCACGGTCGGCGCGGTCGCCCTCGACCGCTATGGCGACATGGCTGCTGCGACCTCCACGGCCGGCGTGATGAACAAGACGCCGGGCCGCCTTGGCGACACCCCGGTGATCGGGGCCGGCACCTGGGCCGACGAGCGCTGTGCCATCTCCTGCACCGGGCTTGGAGAGTATTTCATCCGTGCCAATGCCGCCGCCGACGTTTCGGCCCGCATCCGTTATGGCGGCACCGCCCTCGTGCCGGCCGTGCAGGGGGCGCTCGACGACGTCAAACGCCTCGGCGGTGAAGGCGGCATCATCGCGGTCTCGGCGAATGGCGACATGGCCGCCTTCTTCAATTCAGGCGGCATGAAGCGCGGCATGACCGATTCCGAAGGCCGGTTCGAGGTGGCGACATTCCTGTGACAGCCCTGTTCTGGATCCTGATCGGCCTCGTGCTCTTTGCCTTCATCCTCGCCGTCCAGATGCGGATGGTGATCTCGGTTGCCCTGCGCCGGGCGCTGGCGGCCCAGTCCGGCGGCCTGCCCGGCGACACGGCCTACCGGCTGGCCGTCGTCGAAGCCGCCGGCCCCTCCCCTGCCAGCGAGGCCGCACTGCACCTCGCGCGCACCTATCCCAAGCCCCTCTCGCAGCTGCGCCTCGCCCGGCGCACCTGCCTTCTGGCCCCACTCGTCGTCCTGCTTGTACTCGTCGCCGGACGGTTTGCCTTCGGAGTGATCTGACATGCGCGGTTATTTCTCGATCGGTTCGGAGCGCATTTCCAAGCCGATGAATCTCGGCGCCCTGATGCGCACCGCCAATGCGTTTGGCGCCAGCTACGTGTTCTCGATCGATGCCGAGCACCGCCTGCGCGACGCCTACCAGGCCGATACATCAAAGTCCGCCGGGCAGATTCCGTATTACCAATGGGATTCGGTCGACGAGATGCAGATGCCCAGGGGCTGCCAGCTTGTCGGCATCGAACTCACCGACGACGCGGTGATGCTGCCCACGTTCCGCCATCCGCCGCAGGCCGCCTACATTCTCGGGCCCGAGAAGGGCAACCTGTCAGACGAGATTCTGTCGCGCTGCGCCCATGTCGTGAAGATACCGACCAAGTTCTGCATCAATGTCAGCCTCGCCGGCGCGATGGTCATGTACGACCGCCATCTCTCGATGGGCGGCTATGCCCCGCGCCCGATCATGCCCGGCGGTGTCGGCGGTGACGGCAAGACCGCCAAGCAGCGCCGCGGCTAGACCTGGATTACCCGCGACAGGCTAAATATCTTGTGATACGCCTTAAGTGCGAATTCTTGAGGGGTCGGACTATGCAAGGTGAAATCAACTGGCCGGTAAAGGCGCGCGACCTTCACAGTCATCACCTCGATTCCACGATCTGGGACGATTTCAGGTTCCGCGACGACGACATCATCATCGCGACCTATGGCAAGGCCGGCACCAGCTGGACCCAGCAGATGATCGCCCAGATGATGTTCGGCGGCGACCCGGAACTGGCGGTCGCCGAAATGTCACCCTGGCTCGACCTGCGCGTGCCGCCGAAACAGGTGAAGCTGCCCGAAGTCGAAGCGCAAACACATCGCCGGTTCCTGAAAACCCACCTGCCCGTCGACGCGCTCGTCTTCTCGCCCCAGGCCAAGTACATCTATATCGGCCGCGATGGCCGGGATGTCGTCTGGAGCCTCTACAACCACCACGCCAACGCCAACGATCTCTGGTACGACGCCCTCAACAATACGCCGGGCCGTGTCGGTCCGCCGATTGACCCGCCGCCTGCAGACATCCGCCAGTACTGGCATGACTGGATGGACCGGGACGGCTATCCGTTCTGGGCGTTCTGGGAAAATGTCCGCAGCTGGTGGGCAGTCCGCGACCTGCCGAATGTCATGATGATCCACTTCGCGGACCTGAAACGCGACATGCCGGGCGAGATGCGGAAGATTGCCGCCTTTCTCGATATCGAGATCGACGAAACCCGCTGGGACACGATTGTCGAATATTGCTCGTTTGACTGGATGAAGGCGCACGCCACGAAAAGCGTGCCCCTCGGCGGCGCCTTCTGGGATGCCGGCGCCGAAGTCTTCATCAACAAGGGCGTCAACGGGCGCTGGAAAGACACGCTGACAGCCGACGAGAGCGCCCGCTACGAAGCCCGGGCAAAGGCGGAACTCGGCGAGGCCTGCGCGCACTGGCTGCAATCGGGAGAGCGGGCCTGAACCGCCAGCGGTTGGGCCTCAGGCGCCCAGCAGCCGCTGGATCACGCCCATGACACCGGTAAACCGCAACCCGCCATCGCGTACCGCAAGCGCATAGCAAACCTCACCCGGATCGCCGATCGGCTGGTGCGTATCGTCCGGCCCCTTCACGGCAAGGTCGCCGGGGCCATAATTGCCGGACGCATCGCTGAAGCCGCCCGTCACCACCAGCGTGTATTCGCTGCCGGCATGGGTGTGGCGCGGCACGGCGGCGCCGGGCTGGATCTTGTACAATTCGACCTCGGCTTCGCTGCCAACGTCCAGCGACAGGCGGCGAATGCCGGGCGCGGCCATCTTCCAGCCCCGGGCAGCGGCAGCCGCCAGGGCAAAGTCGCGCAGCTGGTCCGGCAGGATTTCAAGCCCGTCGTCCAGGGCCTGCGGCGGCGGCGCAGAAGGCGTGTCCGGGGCGAGCGCATCGATCAGCGCCAGCGCCCTGTCTGCCGCGCCGGGTGTCAGTTCAACGACGTCACTGGTCTCCAGCAGCGCACCAGCGATTGACTCGCTTGCCGCAACGGCCTCGCGGACATCGGCCCGCAGCGCGCCCTGTGTCTCGACAAGGAGTGCAAACCCCGGATCGAGGCGGCCCGCGGCATAGGCGCTGTAGAACTCGCTGTAACGTGGCATGGCATTGCTGCTCATCGAACGGCCCCCGTGGCCGGGAAGGTCAGGTCAGAATTCATTGTCCAGCCCTCCTCTCAGGCGCTCAAACGCAAGCCGTATGCGGCTTTTTACGGTACCCAACGGCAAATCGAAAGCCGCGGCGATCTCGGAGTGCGACAGGCCATCGTAAAAGGCGGCCTGCAGCAGTTTCAACTGCGCTTCCGGCAGGTTGGCCAGTTCGGCACGAACACGTTCCTCCATCTGGCCGCGCGAGACCACCATGTCCGGCTGTTCGGCCTCGGGCGGGCGCAGCATGGGCTCGTCGGGCTCGAGGGCCGGCCGGGTCGTCCGGCGCTGGGCATCGATGCGGCGGTTGCGGGCGACCCGGAATATCCAGGTCGAGACGGATGCCTTCTTGCGATCATACATGCCGGCCTTGCGCCAGACCGTGACCATCACTTCCTGCGCCAGTTCCTCTGCTTCGGAATCGCTCGCGCCGAGGCGCATCATGTAGCCTTTCAGGCGCGGCGCATAGAAGGCAAAGAGGTCCCCGAAGGCGTCACGGCACTGGTCGGATGCGATGCGCGCCATGCAGTCGGCATGGTGCTCACGCTGCTGCGTATCGACGGTGCGGACACTTGCATCGCTCAACAGGCCTGTCCTTCGGTTCCGGTTGCCCAGTATCTTCTGTGCACTATCGCGGCGCAACCAGTGCGATTAAATTCACGTCACGGGTGCCAGTGGCGCTCTCGTCGTAGTTTGGCCTTAACTCTGATGGCATAGTTGACGGGTTGAACACGTAGCGGGGATTCAATTTCTGATATGATGCAATATATGATTCGTCTCAATCGCCTCCTGATTCCGGCGCTGCTGGCGGCAATCGCCGTCCCGTGCGCCAGCGCCGCCCCGACCGCCGTCGGGCGCTACAATGACTGGTCCGTGTTCACCGAACAGTCCGGCAATGACACGATCTGCTATGCAGCCACCAGCGCCACCGACAAGGCGCCCCGCTCGGCCGATCATGGCGAAGTCTGGTTCTACGTGTCGAGCTGGAAATCCGGCCGCGCCCGCAACCAGCCAAGCCTGAAGGTCGGGTTTGACCTGCGCGAGCAACTCGCCCCGAAGGCGAGTGTCGGCCGCTCGTCCTGGACACTGTTTGGTGTCGGCCAGGAAGCGTTTGCCGACGATGACGATGACCGGCGCATAGTCGAGGCCCTCAAGAAGGGCTCGGAACTGCGTGTCGAGGCCGTCTCCGCCCGCAATACGGCGGTTGCCTACCATTTCTCGCTGAAGGGATCGGCTGCCGCCATCGACAAGGCCGCCGCCGCCTGCCGCTAGGCATCCGGCAGGACGAACTGGTCCTTGTTCAGGCCTTCGGCCTTGCGATAAGGGGCGAGAATCTGCGGCAGGTCGGTTGCAAAATCACCGCTGGTGCGCACCGGGCCCGCCAGGCGCACCGTGCGGCTGCCATAATCGAGCACGGACATCAGCAGCGGCACACCGGCCGAATGGGCGATATGGTAATAGCCGCTCTTCCAGTCTGCATTGCGCTCGCGGGTGCCTTCCGGGGCAATCGCCAGGAACAGGCTGTCAGCCGCCTCAAACGCCGCCGCCATCTGGCTGACGACATCCCGCGATTTCGACCGTTCGACCGGGACACAGCCCGAGCGCTTCACCAGCCAGCCGAACGGGCCGGTCGTCAGCGACTTCTTGCCCATGTAGCTGAGCTTCACGCGGTACCAGCCGGCAACTGCCAGCATGTTGACCCCGTCCCAGTTCGACGTGTGCGGAGCCGCCAGGATCACCATCTTCGGGTCCGGCGGCCAGTCGTCTGGCAGGCGCCATCCCGCGAGGCGCAGATAGGTGCCGCAGAACCAGTGCACCAGTTCCGACCCCATGCCGCGATAGCGCGAGGGTTGTCCGAAACGCCTTGCGCGGCCTGCTGTCAGGGGATCAGGAATCGACATCGCGACACGTTCCACATTTCAGGGCAGATTGACCAGAGCGAATCTGGCTGGCCCGTTCAAAACCGGCTATGAACGCCGTTCGCAGGTCACGGAAGGCCCGGCCCATGCAAATCGGTTTCATCCTGTTCCCGAATGTCACCCAGCTCGATTTCACTGGCCCGTTGCAGGTCCTCCACCGCATGCCGGGCGCGACCACGCACATCCTGGCAAAGTCGCCAGCGCCCGTGCCGAGCGATTGCGGCCTGTCGCTGGTGCCGACAGGGACATTTGCCGAAGCACCGCCGCTGGACATGATTGTCGTGCCGGGCGGCTTCGGCGTGGTGGATGCCATTCGCGACGCCGAAACGCTGGACTTCATCCGCGCCGCCGGGGCCGCCGCCACGCATGTCACCTCGGTCTGCACCGGCGCGTTCCTGCTGGGCGCGGCGGGCCTCCTCAAGGGCAAGCGGGCGACGACCCACTGGGCCTATGCCTCACTCCTGCCGCTGGTCGGGGCAACCCATGCGCCGGGCCGCTGGGCGAAGGACGGCAACACCTGGACCGGCGGCGGCGTCACGGCAGGCATCGATTTCGCCTTTGCCATCATCGCCGACCTCGCCGGCCAGCAGGTGGCCGAAGGTATCCAGCTCGCGATCGAATACGACCCCGATCCGCCGACCCGGTCCGGCACGCCGGCACTCGCCAATGACAAGCTCGTGACGGTGATGAACACGCGCTACGCCGATCCGGTCGCCGCGATGCGTGCTGCGGTCACTGCCTGAGCCAAACGAAAAACGCCCGCCAGCGCGAAGCTGACGGGCGTCATTCATCAATTGCCTGGAACGGCGATCAGCTTTCGGTGATCGGGGTCAGGATGATTTCGACGCGGCGGTTGGCGCGGCGGCCAGCCTCGGTCGCATTGTCGGCGATCGGCTGGGTTTCACCCATGCCATAGGCCTGCAGGCGAACCGGCGTCACACCCTGGTTGATCAGGTAGGATTTCACCGAATTGGCGCGCTTTTCAGACAGGGTCTGGTTGTAGGCGTCGTCACCGTCCGAGCTGGCATGGCCGATAATATCGACAGCCGTGGACGGATAGTTGACCAGCGTGGTCGAGACGTCGTTCAGCGATGCGTAGAAACCGGGAAGGATTTCCGCGCTGTTCACGTTGAACGTCACGTTCGACGGCATGGTGAGGGCGATCTGGTCGCCATTGCGAGCGACTTCGATGCCCGTGCCGGCGGTTGCGGCGCGCAGTTCGCGCTCCTGCTTGTCCATGTAGACGCCTGCGGAAGCCCCTGCGATGGCACCCACGGCAGCGCCGATCGCTGCGTTGCGCTTGTCGTCGCCGCCAGCCAGCGTGCCGAGACCGGCACCGGCGATGGCGCCAGCAGCACCGGTCATCAGGACGCGGTTGCTTGGGCCGGTTTCACAGGCGGTCGGGATAAGAGCAAGCGCGACGGCGCCAAGAATGAGATGTCTCATGGAGTTCCTCCGGATAGTGGGCAAAGCCCCGTTGAATACGTATATACGCGTGAACGGGGCTTTCGGTTGCAGCTGTGGCAAATTAAAGGCTGGCACATTAAATCGAGTCCATAATCCCCTGCCACCGGCAGTTTATGACCTGCCATGGCCATGCTATAGCGCAATTTCATGACAATATCACTCGACCTCTCGCGCCGCCCCGACCAGCCCCAGGGCCCGAAATCCCTGTCCGGCATGCCATTGCCCGCCCTCAAGGCGGAGCTGGAAGCCCTCGGCCTTGCGCCGAAACAGGCCGGCATGCGGGCCAAGCAGGTGCGACGCTGGAACCAGTTCTTCGGTGCCACCGGGTTCGAAGGCATGACCGATATCGGCAAGGAGCTGCGCGCCGAACTCGCCGAGCGTTTCACGCTCGACCGCCCGGAAATCGCCGATCACCAGGTGTCCCGCGATGGCACACAGAAATGGCTGACGCGGTTTGCGCCCGGCGTCGAAGGCGAGAGCGTCTATATTCCCGATGTCGGCATGAATGGTGGCGCGCTCTGCGTCTCCAGCCAGGTCGGCTGCACACTGAACTGCACCTTCTGCCATACCGGCACGCAGGCGCTGGTTCGCAACCTGACGGCCCAGGAAATCACGGCCCAGGTGATGATCGCACGCGACGCCCTCGGTGAATGGCCGTCCTCGGCCGAAGACCGCCGCCTGACCAATATCGTCTTCATGGGCATGGGCGAGCCGCTCTACAATCTCGACAATGTTGCCGACGCCATCGACATGATTTCCGACGGCGATGGTCTCTCCATCGGCCGGCGCCGCATCACGGTCTCGACCGCCGGTGTCGCGCCGAAGATCCCCGAACTCGGGGCGCGCACCAATGCCATGCTCGCCATATCGCTCCACGCGACCAATAATGACCTGCGCAACGAGCTGGTGCCGATCAACCGCAAGTACGACCTGCAGACGCTGTTCGAGGCGATCCGCGCCTATCCGGGCCTCGGCAATTCGCGCCGGGTCACGTTCGAATATGTCATGCTGAAAGGCATCAACGACACGCCGGCCGAAGCACGCGACCTCGTCCGCCTGCTGAAGGGCCTGCCCGCCAAGCTGAACCTCATCCCGTTCAACCCCTGGCCCGGCAGCCCGTATGAATGTTCCGACTGGGACACCATCGAGGCATTTGCCGAGATCGTGAACCGGGCCGGCTATGCCAGCCCCATCCGCACCCCGCGGGGCCGGGACATCTTCGCTGCCTGCGGCCAGCTGCGGTCCGAAAGCGTCAAGAAATCCGCCGCCGAGAAACGCCGCGAAGCGCTGGGAATCGAATAATCGCCAACAGGCAGGCCGGCGCCCTAGGCGCGCGCTGCCGCCGCGCGCTGGACAAGCGCCAGGATCGCCTCATGGTCCGGCAGCTCACTTCGGCTCTTGCTGATCAGCGCGCTCATGTCCGGCACCGCCGGCGCGCCCGAGACCGGGCCATCGACATATTTCATGCCATGCAGGATGAATTCATAGCTGTCCTGGGCAAACAACCTGTCCGCCCCCGGAAAGTCGAATTCGGTGGGCGAGCGCCGCTTCCACAATTCCAGCCGGTCGCGCAGATCGTCCAGGATGGCGTCATCCGCCGTGACGGCCTGCCAGAATGGCGTGTCCCGCCGCTTTGACGTGACATAGTGCAGGTTCAGGAAGCCGAGAATCTCGTCATAGAGTTCGTCGACAATGCGGTTGTAATAGCGTGCCGTGGCCTGCGGCGCGGTGGCGAAATCGTCCAGCATGGTCGCGATCGCCCGCCCGGCAAATTCGACCAGGTAGAGGCCGGACGATTCCAGCGGCTCCAGGAATCCGTCGGCCAGTCCCACGGCGACGCAATTGCCTTTCCAGCTGACCAGCCGCTTGCCGCTGGTAAAGCGGATGTGCCGCGCTTCAAGCCCGTCACTGTGCGGGCCTTCATTCTGGCGCAGGGCCGTCTCGGCCGCATCCTCGCTCAGGAAATCGCTGGAATAGACATAACCGATGCCGCGCCGGGTCTGCAGGTTGATGTCCCATTGCCAGCCGTGATCGCGCGCAATGGCCTGCGTATAGGTGACGATCCGCTCGGGCTTGTAGACCTCATAGGGAATGCGCATCGTGACCGCCCGGTTGCACAGGAGATGCTTGGCGAAGGATTTCATCTTCACGCCGAGGCCCCCGCCCAGCAGCGCCGCGCGGAAGCCGGTGCAGTCGACGTAGAGGTCAGCCGTCAGGGCCTCGCCCTGGTCTGTGTGGACCGCCGAGATCAACCCCTCCGGCGACACCTTCACGTCAGTCACCTTGCAGAGCTTGTGCTGGATTCCCCGCTCACGGCCGAAACTGGCGAGCCGGTTGGCCAGCTTGATGGCGTCGAGGTGATAGGCATAGGGAAACGCTCCCTGGTATTGCGGCTGGCGGGGCGACTTCGGCGAGATGTGGTTGTCGGCCAACTGGCTGAGGGCCGAAAAGCTCCGGTCGAAAGGCAGATTGTTCTGCGCTGTCCAGCGACGCACGGCGCCATCGGTCAGCGGGCGCCGGCGCCGGTCGAACGGGTGATCGTAACTGTCACCCAGGTTCCAGTTCTTGTACCGGATCAGCGTCTTGAAGGTCGCCTCGGCAGATATCAGCAACTCCTGCTCCGGCAGGCCGATATCGCTCAACGTGCGCCGGATCGACGGCACGGTCGCCTCGCCGACACCGATCGTGGGAATGTCAGGCGATTCGACAAGGGTGATCTGCGTCTGGCGGCCCGCGCGCCGACAATGCGCATTCAGCAGGTTGGCGGTAATCCAGCCGGCGCTGCCGCCCCCTACGACCACAATTGACTTGACCATGCCCTACCCTCTGCAACGGCGTTTGACGGGCAGTCTTGACGCGATCCCCAGCGGGGTCAATTGCAGGCGGTGAAAGCCCGCCCCGGCGCGATGCCAGACTGGCCTCTTCGTCGCCTAGCGCATTCTCGATATTTTCAGCTTGTCGATCTTGGCGCGCGTCTGGATCGACTCCTCGCTGCGTGTCATCGCCTTGCTGATCGCCTTCAGGCTCATGCCCTTGGTTGCCAGCAGGTGCAGTTTCTGAATTTCGGCGCTGGTCCATGCCTGGCGGTGGCGTTCGAATTTCTCGGCCATGGCGGCCTCCCTCGCTTGCGGGCCTGCCCCGGTCAGGCAGCCTGCGCCCAGCCTAGACCAGACCGACCCGCCCGGCGATCAATATGCTGTGGAAATCGCCGCCGGAGGCCGCTCAGACAACCCGTTTCATCCGGGCTGCGCCTGGCTGCCGCCCCGGTGCCGATGCGGCCACATCGTCCTGGCGTGTCGCCGTCGCAGCAGCTTTCCTCAGCAGGCCCTCTTTCACGAGATCGCCGGGCAGCTGCGGACGGCCGAAATAGAAGCCCTGCAATTCGGAACAGCCTTCCTTTTTCAGGCGCTCGGCCTGGCTTGCCGTTTCGATGCCTTCGGCGGTGGTCCGCATGCCGAGGCTGCTGGCAAGGCCGATCACCGCCCGGACGATCGCCAGGCATTCCTCGCTGGTTTCCATCCGGTCGATAAAGGACTTGTCGATCTTGATCTTGTCGAACGGGAATATCCTGAGCAGGCTGAGCGAGGAAAACCCCGTTCCGAAATCATCCAGCGAAATCGAAACGCCCAGGCTGTGCAGCCCGTGCAGCGTGCTGAGGCTTTCTTCGGTATCGTCGAACAGGGCCGTCTCGGTGATCTCGAATTCAACCCGCTTCGGATCCACACCCGTCTGGGCCAGCGCATGGGCGACGGTTGCCACAAGCGAGCGGTTCCGCACCTGCAACGGGGACAGGTTAATCGAAATCCGGGTCGTCTCGTCCCACGTCGCCGCTTCGCGCAGGGCTTCGCGGATGATCCAGTCACCGACCGTCGTGATCATGCCGGCCTGTTCCAGGATCGGCACGAATATGTCGGGGCCCACCGAGCCGCGCGTCGGATGGTGCCACCGGATCAGCGCCTCGAAAGATCCGAACCGCCCCGATTTGGCGTGCACGATCGGTTGGAAATTGAGGCTCAGCTCGTTACCGGCGAGCGCGTTGCGCAGGTCAGTTTCCAGCGCGATGCGCTCGCTGGCATCATCATTCATGTTCGACTCGAAAACCCGCACCGTGTCACGTCCGGCGGCCTTGGACGCAAGCAGCGCCTGGTCGGCATATTTCAGCAGGTCCACAGGCAGGGCCGCATGGTCGGGGAAGATCGAGACGCCGATGCTGACACTGGACTGGGCCTGCGTGCCGTCAATCTCGACGGGCTCGGCCAGCGCTGTCCTGATCGCCGCAGCCAGCTCCATCGCGTCGTTGCGGCCGGTCACGTCGCGCTGCAGGATCACGAATTCGTCACCCCCGAACCGGGACACAACATCATCCGGCCCAATGATGTCGCGCAGACGGTCGGCTACTTCGATCAGGTACGCGTCACCAACCGTGTGACCAAAGACGTCATTGATGGTCTTGAAGCGATCAATGTCGACCGCAAGCACGGCGAAGCGTGACGTGGTTCCCTTCGTCTCGCTGACAGCCGTGTTGATCGCCTTGAGCAGCATGTCCCGCTTGGGCACGCTGGTCAGGGCATCGAAATGCGCGAGGTGATAAACCTGCTTCTGGGCCAGGTATTTGTCCGTGATGTCGGATGCAACGCCGCGATAACCTTCGAACCTGCCATCGTCACCGAATGTCGGCTTGGCCGACATCCGCCACCATTCTGTCCGGTCTGTGCGGCGCACCGGAAGGCAGATATTGTGAATCTCGCCATTCACGCGCAGGGCATCGTGGAGACGCTCCATCTCATCCCGGCCTTCCATGTTCGTGGCATCGAAAAAGGCCGCCAGGTGCTGCCGGTCGAGGTCTTCGACCGAAATGTTCGTGCGTTCGGCCAGAACTTCGGATGGCCTGATCAGGCGATGGCGGGCGTCCGCCTCCCAGAGCGTATCGGATGCTGCCTGTTCGAATTCGTTCAGCAGCAGGCTGATGACATCCGTCTTCCTTGCCAGCTGGTCGGCCTGCTCCGCCAGCTTCGCCTGCTGCAGCCACGACCGGACATAATTCGAATAATTCCAGAACATCGACCGGATCATGACCACGGTGAAACCGGCCAGCACGACAAGCGATGCCAGTTGCGGTGCGCCAACACCCGAGCGAAGCACGCCAATCGCCATGCCCAGCACGAGCGTCGCGACAAATGGGATTGCGGCCCGGGGCAGTGTCGACAGCATGTAGGCCGCCCCGGTCACCATGCCGGAGCTGATCCACAGCACGATGGCCAGGTCGAAGCCTTGCGAGATGGGGATGAGGAGAATCGGGCAGATGGCCCACGCCGTGCCAAGCATGGCGGATTCGTTGATCGACCGGCGCATTGACCGCGCGGGACGGGGCCTTGGCGCCTGCTGGTCCCGTGACGCATGCAGGCTCGCCCGCACGCCCAACAGGGCCATGCAGACCATGATGCCTGTCCACACCCACAATCCGGCGGACGGTGAACGAAAGGCGAAATAGACGATCAGGATGGCGGCGTTGGCAGAGCTGGCAATCAGGCCGAACGGCAGGAGTGACCGGAACGTATGCATCTGCATGCCGCGAATGTAATCGGCATGTTCTGCAGGTATCTCTATACGCCCGGTGATATGCGCACGGATCGTCGCCAGATTCAGTTTCACGGCATTTACTCCTAAAATGCGCTGGCTGCCGACCAAGTTGGGCGTGAGCAGCGGCATTATGGTTACTGGGTCGAAGAAAATATTCGCTTAAGTTGAACGGGCAATATCCATCGGCTTTCACAAGGATTCGATACGGTTCATTAACGCTGGCAGGCCCGATGAGCGTGACTGGAATTCGCCACGAAGCGTGTCTAGGGTTCCGGCATGCCCCGCCGACTCCCCTCCCGCCCCCGTGGCCTCGTCATTGCCGCCCTTGCGGCGCTGCTGCTGGGTGCGTGCAGGCCGGCCCCCGTGCACGCCTGCACCCCGCTGGAATATGACGGCGCGCCCTATACGGTCTGTGCCTTCGACGTGGCCGACACGGACCTGCGCCTGTTCCTCACCCATCCGGATGGCAGTCCCTATGGCCAGTTCGACCGCCTCGCCGCGCAACTTTCCAGCGAAGGCAAGACGCTGGCCTTCGCGATGAATGCGGGCATGTACCATGACGACCGCCGCGCCGTCGGGCTGTATGTCGAGAATGGCGAGCAGGCAGCACCGCTCATCCGGTCAGCCGGTCCGGGCAATTTCGGCATGCTGCCGAACGGCGTGTTCTGGCTGGATGCAGGCAAGGCCGGCGTGACCGAAACGCATGTCTACGAAACCCGGTTCGCCACCGCCCCGCCGCGCTATGCCACCCAGTCCGGCCCGATGCTGGTCATCAATGGCGCGCTGCACCCCGATTTCAACGAGGACGGCCCCAGCCGGAAGCGGCGCAACGGCGTCGGCGTCAGCGCCGACGGCACGCGCGTCTATTTCGCCATCAGCGAGTTGCCCGTGAACTTCCACAGTTTCGCCAGCCTGTTCCGCGATGAACTGCACACCCCGGATGCGCTCTATCTCGACGGTGTCGTCTCGAAACTCTATGCGCCGGACCTGTCGCGCAACGAGGGCGGACTCGACATGGGGCCGATCGTCGGCGCCGTCATTCCAGACCCCGCCACACCTTGACAGGCGGCGTTCATCTTGGGCTGCTATAAAAAGGCGGGGGCCAGACAGGAGTTCACGGCATGCTGGCCGATACCGTTTGCGTTATCTTTGGAACCTATGCCCTGGCGGCCGGCCTCGGCATGGTGATCGAACCGGGCCGCGCGGCGACCGTGCTCGAAGCCCTCGAGACGGGCCCCGCGCTGACCTATGTGACCGGTGCCCTGATGTTCTTCATCAGTGCCGGCCTGCTCGCCCTGGTCAATGACTTTACCACCGTCACACGATCGATCGGCACCGTCCTGGCCGGCGGCATGGTGGTCGAAAGCCTGCTGCTCCTGGCCTGGCCGAAACCGGTCTTCGCGCTTGGCCGCTGGTTGCTGCCGGAAGAAGATCATGTGCGTGGCATCGGCCTCGCCACGATGGCCTTCGGTCTGGCCATTGCCGTGCTCGGTATCCTATAGGCTGGCTGCAGCAGACCGAAGGAAGACCGATGTCGATACCGCCCCTCACGCTCTACGGCCTGAAGAATTGCGACACCTGCCGCAAGGCCCTGGCCGCGCTCACCACGGCTGGCCATGATGTCGCCTTCGTGGACATTCGCGCCGAAGCCGACCTGCCGGCCCGCGTGCCGGCCTGGCTGAAGGCCGTCGGCGCGGAAAAGCTGGTGAATCGCCGCTCGACCACCTGGCGCGGCCTGACCACCGCGCAACAGGCAGGCGCCCTCGGCGACGGCGCCGCCGCCCTGCTGATCGCCAATCCCGCCCTGATCAAGCGCCCTGTCATCGATACCGGCGCCGACATCCTCGTCGGCTGGGACAAGGGCACCGAGCAGGCGCTCAAGGCCTGACGGCTCAGCGCCGACGGCGCGGATTCGTGTAGAGGGCCTCTTCCTGGTGATCGAGTTCCGGCTTCAGCCGGCCACCGCGCACCTTTTCCGCCAGCTGGCGGACATGGCGCCGCGCCGCGCCATTGAATTTCAGCACCGCGCAGAACAGTTCCAGCACGGTTTCCAGCCGGGCATTCGCGTGCGCGCTGTCCAGCGTCACCTTCCAGGCCCCGCCAAGATTGATCACCCGGCTGTCGAGCTGGCCGATCTTGCGGCCCTTCTGGTCGCACAGCGTGTAATCGGCGCCGATACAGACGATGTTCCGGCGCAGCGTGTAGAAGCGCGGCCCGTTCTTCGTCTGCAGGAAGAAAGAGTATTTCTCGGGGAAGAACGGCCAATGATGCGCTGACCGTTCCAGCTGCACCAACTGGTCATGCCGGCCCAGGTTGATCGAATAGGCCGGCACCGCCAGCCCCCCGGCCGCCAGCGACAATTGCATCGACCGCCCGACCAGCATCTCGACCGTGCCGCGCCAGTGCAGGTCCTCGGAGAACAGCTTGATCACCAGCCGGCGTTTGAAATCCCGGTTCCGCTTCCACATGCCATGCCGGTACGCGATCAGCGACTCGCGCTTGCCGTTCACCACCGTCTGCCCGAAAATCTCCATGTCCTTGGTGAACTGGTTGGACGCGGCTTCGTTCTGGGTGCGCTTCATGATGCCGATTTCAGCCGTGTTGAAATCGGTGGCCCAGAAATCCACCTTGAATTTCTTCGTCTTCACGGGCGTTTCCATGCGCGGTTTCAGGTCGTCCGCAGCTATCGGTACATGCAGCGGTGCATGCGCAGATCCATCAGCCATGATCGTCACCTCCCTCCGTTCTGGAATCGGATAGTGCCCTTGATGGTCATCAGGTGTCAGGATTTGGTTAACAGCACTGCGCGCGGTGTTAACCAGTGCGCACGCCGGCGCGCGGCCTAACTGGGCTTCATCATGTCGCCAAGGCGCAGCAAGGCGCTTTCCCAGCCCTCCTGCACGCCCTCCAGCAGGTCTGCCCCGTCGAGGGCCGCAGTCTGCAGGGTCAGCACAAGCCGCGTTCCCTGTGCCTCGGACTGGAATTCGGCCGATACCAGGCAGGCGCCCTCGATCGCGTCCATGGATGATATGATTTCGGTATAGACGATGCGCCGGTCGGTCACGATGTCGTGGTAGCGCCCCCGCACGATGGCGATGGCGTCGTCGCCCATCATGCACGTGCTGACATCTTCTCCGCCCACAGAAAAGTCGGCGGCATCTATGCGCAGGTCGATCTCGTCGGATGGCGACCCCCAGATGCGGCGCATCTCCGGGTCCGCCCAGGCGCCGAACACGCGCGCCGGACTGGCCGCGTAGGCCTTTTCGATGGTCACGGTCGGGTGGCGGATCGTTTCATGGCTCATGTCGGGTTTCCTTTTGTGTCGGTCGCATCGAGAAAATCTCCCAGCCGGTCGAGGCGCGCGGCCCATGCCTGCTGGTAGCGGGTGATCCAGGCGTCGAGTTCGGCAAGCCGGGCGGTCTCCAGCCGGCACCGCCGCACCCGGCCTTCCTTGCGCGTCGACACAAGGCCCGCTGATTCCAGCACGCGCACATGCTGCAGAAAGCTCGGCAGCGCCATGTCATAGGGGCCGGCCAGTTCGGCAATGCTTGCTTCGCCGAGGCTCAACTGCGCAATCACGCCACGCCGTGTCGCATCGGCGAGCGCCTGAAAGCCGCGGTCAAGGGCGATGGGGTCCGGCGAATGATACTTAGGCATTCGCCTATCTATTAGACGCCGGCATGCCCTGTCAATACACTTAGGCAATTGCCTTTGTATTGTCTCCGCCCGCGCCTCTTTCATTTGGCGTTCAAACGGCCTATTCTCTGTTTATCCGAGGGGTGTCCGGCATGGGGCCGGGCTGAGATTTACCCTTTGAACCTGATCCGGCTCATACCGGCGCGAGGGACGGAGGCGATGCCATGACGCTCGATGCGTTCACAACCTTCTGCAAATCGCTCCCCCACTCGACCTATGTCTGCCAGTGGGGCGGCAGCCATGTCTGGAAGATCGGCGGCAAGGTCTACGCCATCGCAGGCGACGACAACGGCAAGATCACCGGCGTCTCGTTCAAGGTCACGCCGATCGCCTTCCATATCCTGAAAGAGCAACCCGGCTGCCGCGGCGCGCCGCACCTTGCCTCGCGCGGCATGAAATGGATCCAGCGCACCAGCGCCGAGACCATGTCTGACGCCGAACTCCTCACCTACCTGCGCGACAGCTACCGCCTCGTCGCCGCCGGCCTCACCAGGAAGCTGCAAAAGGAACTCGGCCTCGACCCCGCCGTCCCCAACGGGTTCCCGTCATGAGCCGGGCCACCCTCGCCGCGCCCGATGCGAAGGCCGCCTTCGACACGCTGCCCGCCGCCCCGCGCGCTTATCTCGGCAAGCTGCGCGCGCTCATCCTTGCCACGGCGGCGAAAACACCCGGAGTCGGCCCGCTCACCGAAACCTTGAAATGGGGCGAGCCCGCCTTCCTCACCAATGCCACCAAATCCGGCACCACGATCCGCATCGGCTGGAAGCCCGCCACGCCGACCACCGCCCAACTCCTCGTCCATTGTTCCACCACGCTGGTGAATGAATGGCGCGATCTCTATTCCGGCACGCTCGCCTTTTCCGGCACCCGCGCCATCGACCTCGACATCACCGCGCCCCTTCCGCGCGCCGAACTCGCCCATTGCATCGCAATGGCCCTCACTTACCATTCAAGAAAGCAAGCCAAATGAACAAGCCCGCCGACCAGTCCGCCTTCGAAACCCCCAAGGTCACCACGGGGCCGCTGCCTGCCAGCCGCAAGGTCTACACCCATCCGCCACAGGCGCCGGACCTCGCCGTGCCGCATCGCGAGATCGACCTTCATCCCAGCGCCGGCGAGCCGCCCGTGCCCGTCTATGACACGTCCGGCCCCTATACAGACCCGTCGGTCACCATCCATGTCGAACAGGGCCTTGCCCGCGACCGCCGCGACTGGGTGCTCGAGCGCGGCAATGTCGAGGAATATGAAGGCCGCGACGTGAAGCCGGAAGACAATGGCGGCGCCGAGGGCAAGTACCTCGCCCGCCAGTTCCCCGTCCGCCACAAGCCGCTGCGCCGCAAGCCGGCCGCCCCCGCCGCCGTGGAATGCAGCTCGTCGCCCTGCAGCATGGACATGGACCCGACCTGGGACCACGGGCAGGACCTGCTCACCCAGTACGAATACGCCCGCGCCGGCATCGTCACCAAGGAAATGATCTACGTCGCCACGCGCGAAAACCTCGGCCGCGCCGCCGCCCATGAAGACGCCGCCGCCACCATTGCCGACGGCCAGTCCTTCGGCGCCCACATCCCGGAATACATCACGCCGGAATTCGTCCGTGACGAGATTGCTGCCGGCCGCGCCATCATCCCCGCCAACATCAACCATGCCGAGCTGGAACCGCAGATCATCGGCCGCAACTTCCTGGTCAAGATCAACGCCAATATCGGCAACAGCGCCGTCACCTCAAGCGTGGAGGAAGAAGTCGACAAGATGGTCTGGGCGATCCGCTGGGGCGCCGACAATGTCATGGACCTGTCCACCGGCCGCAACATTCACAACACGCGCGAATGGATCATCCGCAACAGCCCCGTCCCGATCGGCACCGTGCCGATCTACCAGGCGCTGGAAAAGGTCAATGGCGTCGCCGAGGACCTGACATGGGAAATCTTCCGCGACACGCTGATCGAGCAGGCCGAACAGGGCGTCGACTATTTCACCATCCATGCCGGCGTGCGCCTCGCCTATATCCACCTCACCGCCAACCGCGTCACCGGCATCGTCTCGCGCGGTGGCTCGATCATGGCGAAATGGATGCTCGCCCACCATAAGGAGAGCTTCCTCTACACCCATTTCGAGGAGATCTGCGACATCATGCGCACCTATGATGTCTCCTTCTCGCTCGGCGACGGCCTGCGCCCCGGCGCCACGGCAGACGCCAATGACGCGGCCCAGTTCGCCGAGCTTGAAACCCTGGGCGAGCTGACCAAGATTGCCTGGGCCAAGGGCTGCCAGGTCATGATCGAAGGGCCCGGCCACGTGCCGATGCACAAGATCAAGATCAACATGGACAAGCAGCTGCGCGAATGCGGCGAGGCGCCGTTCTACACGCTCGGCCCCCTCACCACCGACATCGCCCCCGGCTATGACCACATCACCAGCGGCATCGGCGCCGCGATGATCGGCTGGTTCGGCACCGCCATGCTCTGCTATGTGACGCCCAAGGAGCATCTCGGCCTGCCGGACCGCGACGACGTCAAGGTTGGCGTCATCACCTACAAGCTGGCCGCCCACGCGGCAGACCTCGCCAAGGGCCACCCGACCGCCCACCTGCGCGACGATGCCGTCTCGCGCGCCCGGTTTGATTTCCGCTGGGAAGACCAGTTCAACCTGTCACTGGACCCCGAAACCGCGCGCGACTTCCACGACCAGACCCTGCCGAAGGACGCCCACAAGGTCGCCCATTTCTGCTCCATGTGCGGCCCGAAATTCTGCAGCATGAAGATCACCGCGGAAGTCCGCGAATACGCCGCCGGCATGTCCGACAACGAGAAAGCCGACATGGAAAAACAAGCCGCCGCCGCACGCGCCGGCATGGCGGAGAAGAGCAAGGAATTCATGGACAAGGGCGGGGAGATTTATCTCTCGGAGAGCGGCGAGAAGCGCGAGGCGATTGATTAGAGCAAAGGGTAAATTGTTTTTTAAGTTAGGGCCGTCCACAACCAAAGGATGTTTGCACTCGAAGATGAAATTCAGACCGAATATGATCGTTGGCTCGAGAAGATCGGGGCGGACGATCCCTATCAAATTAGAGGCTGTTTAGGAATATCGGATGTTCTGAGAGCGCACTTTATGATCGCAAATTACTTCTTTCTTGAAGGCGAAGGCATTGGTGGAATCGGCCCCAAGGATTTGAATCTGCTTCATTCAGCTCTCAGTCGCCAACACACGAGCTTAGGGCTGAAATATAAGTGGAACGACACTTTTGATCTATGTGCCACATTGGTTTTCGGGCTAATTCGAGACCATCCGTTCTACGACGCCAACAAGCGAACAGCATTGCTGTCATGCCTGTATTTCTTAGCGCAAAAATCGTATGTGCCGACCATCTCCAAAAAGGAACTCGAGGACTTCATGGTGCAGATCGCAGAGCGCAAATTTGGCAACAGCCGTCGATACAAAGACTTATGCTCTAAGCACCACGAAAACGACGCTATGGTCAGGTATATCTCATTCGAACTGAAAAAGAGTAGCCGCAAAACCGACCATCGCGAATACGTGATCACCTACCGCGACCTGAATAAGATACTGCTGCAGCACGACTACGTTTTGGACGATCCCAGCAACAACCATATCAAAATGTATCGCATCAAGAAAAAGTTGTTCTCGAAAGGGACCGTCAGAAAGTTCGTACTGCAGATCGGGTTTCCCGGCTGGGGCACTGAGGTCAATATTAAGGCACTCAAGTCTGTTCGCAAGCATGCAAAATTGGATCACTTGAATGGGTTTGACTCCAAATCATTCTACACTGGGGTCGATGATATGACTTCTCTGCTTGCTGAGTACCACGAAAATCTTCGAAATCTCGCTGATAGATAAATCACGCTCCGATACGAATTCGAGCCAGCCTGAAGGACAGCGCAACCCTGCGCGGCACGATCCATGGCAACTGCTCTTGTGCGCCATGCCTGACTGACGCAGATGGCGAAACAATCGCCATTATTTGCACCCGCGTCCACCATAATCTCTTTGACTTCATCCTGAAGCCGCCTGAGGGCTATCCGCCCCCAACACGCTCCTCCGCCCCCGGCTTGTGTCATAGACTACAGCCGCCAGAATCGAGACCGGTGAGTGATACGAGACATTACACGCAGCAACCTAGGCGGGAGTGTAAGTCCGCCTGATAAGGCGGAACAGATCTCGTATAGCTACATATAGTCTAGCCACCTCGTCTGGCGCCAGAACTGTATTGTGCGCAATTGGTCCACGGACGTTATTGAGAACAGCCAATATCCTTTGGAGCGCATTTACAGAAGTAAATCGTACACCAACAACATCCTTGTTAGATCTTATGATATCGACAAGATGCCCAAAAGTTGTGAAATCGATATCTCGCTTTGATCGAAGTGATACCCCCAGATCACCCTCCTTGTTTTGGAGGTTCTTTACATATGATTTGACGTCGTCGGGGACGTGCAAATCCCACCAATCATCTTTATACTCATCATACATTGTGTCGATAATTATCGATCTCAGCTTATCCTCAAGAAGATAAAAAATTTCGTAGTAGCGCGCCATCTGCTTGGCGCGTCGTTTCACATAGTCTGGAAAGTCGTCCAGAAATGGGGCAACAATTTCATCCACCGACCCAAGCGGAGATTCCAACTCATTCCTCTCAATATCTTCGATCAGGTCGATACTCTTTTGCAAAGCAAATCCGTTGAACATGAAGTCACGGATGTCCCTATTTCTGCCAGTCAAGAATGTTCTCCCGCAGGCTTCTGAAGATCATGTTGTATGTGTCGATGTTGCCGCTTTGAGGCAGAACGATATTTATGGAGTAAGTAAGTCCAATCGCTTGCGAGGAACCAATTTTTTCCTGCGATAAGCGACCTTCGTTTTCTTTTTTTTCCTTGGCGGGCGACTCCTTTTCTTTCTCCTCTGCTTCGTCCTCGTAGACATTGTCCGACGGATTGATGAAGCTGCGGACTTTATCAAAGCATGCGTAGATTGTTCTAATCAGCGCATCATCCTTATCCAGACCTGTTACTTGCGCAATAACATCTTCGACTTCCGTTTCTGGAGCTCGATGAATTTGGGAGCTAACCCCGAAAAGCGATTGGTATCCATTGTTGAGCATCTGAAATGCGGCCTTGCTACGTTGCCGATCACTTCTAAACTGATCATACAACTCCGTCGGCGAGCTAGATTGATCTATCAATCCCAATTTCTTGAGCGTACCAACTTGGGCTGATCCGGTACCACCTTTTACACCCAAGACCGTTTGAATGTAGCTCGTATCTACTTTTGGGGGTTTTTGGGCCCGAATGATGCCTTGAAGAGTTCGCTCTAGACCTCCCGGGGTTGAGTTATACGTAAGGTCTCCGCCCAGCTTTCTCCGGGTTTTGTCCTTGTTGTCGTCCGTATTTTCTCCATCATCATCAACCGACATCTCAAATAAGTCTCCTTGCCTCATGGACCGGATGCTCAACCCAAACGAATAAATGTCAACGCTACTCTCATATTAGGGGAATACTTTCGGTCGAGTTCGGCGCAACCTCAGCGAGCGTAGGGTGCACTATGCACAGCGCAATGCGCTGGCTTTCCACGCGCAGGTGAATTTCAACATTACGTTAATGCACCCTACCCCGCCGAAGCCCGCCCTATCGACGAAATCCCGGCCAGCAATCGCAGGGTGCATTAAGGCCGCAGGCCGCAATGCACCGTTTTGCACGCGCCAGGGTGCATTGCGCTTCGCTTGATGCACCCTACGCCGCCCTACTCCACCGGGCCGTTGTTCCAGCTGTCCCATTGCATTTTCCAGGTGCCGTCTTCCTGCGTCCAGAGGATCACGGCCTTGCCGGCGCCCATGACGCTGCCGTCGGCGCCATACAGCGTGACATGCGTGCGCTCGGCGATATGGCCCGCGCCCGCCGGCACGGCCTCGACGGTTGCCAGGTCCACTGTCTCGATCACGCCGAGGGCGCCTGTCCAGTAGGCGGCAATCGCCTCCGGCCCCACCATGTCCGGCGCGTCCGGCGGCACAAGGCGGCCACCCGCAGTGTACATCTGCGTCGCCAGCCCGGCCGCATCATCGGCAGCAAACAGTTTCTCGAAATCCCCGTTGCGCGCCTCGACAATCGCGCGCGCCTCGGCGGCCGTCATCGCCGCTGGCGCATCCGGCGTCGAATCCGTGACATCCACCGCCACACAGCCTGCCAGTGTCATGGCCGCCAGCGCGCCTGTCATTCCCGTCGCATATTTCATCATCACGTCCCCCTCCGGTTTCTGAAGAAAAAACCTTCCGCCAGGGCCGCGCCGCTGTCAAACGCTTCCGCGTCCGTGCATCGCGCGCGCCGTTCGTGCCGCCTGCGTGCAGGTTTCGTGCTTTGTACGTGCACCTGTCCGTGCACCGCCTGCGGGCGCGGCCGGCCCCGGCCGGCGATTGCGCTTTGCCGCCGCCGGCCTAGGATGGGACCTCTCCCCTCCCCCGCTTTCGAGGCCCGCCCATGCCGCTGTCCCCCTTCCATCTCGCCTTCCCGGTCCACGACCTCGCCGCCGCGCGCGCCTTCTATGGTGGCCTGCTCGGCTGCGCCGAGGGGCGCAGTTCCGACGCCTGGGTGGACTTTGATTTCCGCGGCCACCAGATCGTCGCGCACCTGGCGCCAGACCAGTGCGGCGCCACGGGCACCAGCGCGGTTGACGGGCAAGGTGTTCCGGTCCGCCATTTCGGCCTCGTCCTGCCGATGGACGACTGGCGGGCAATGGCCCAGCGCCTTGAAGGCAAAGTGGATTTCCTGATTCAGCCCTATGTCCGCTTTGCCGGCCAGCCGGGCGAGCAGGCGACCATGTTCTTTGCCGACCCCTCCGGCAATGCCATCGAGCTGAAGGCCTTTGCTGATATCGGCCAGCTGTTCGCGCGCTGAGGCGCTTCCCTTACATCTGCGTCATGTCGGCCTGGCAATCTTGACCTGTCGCGCGGCGCGCCGCCACATCGTGTCATGGACGCGCCGGAACTCACCGCCACCGAACACCGCCTGCTCGACAATATCGACGCGCACGGCTGGCAGAGCATGCATGTGTTCGATCCGGAACTGGCGCGCCCCAACTTCACCTATTCGATCGGTTTCACCGAAACCCTGAACGCGCCGGAATTCATCGTCTTCGGCCTCCACCGTGATGTCATGCACGACATGCTGTCGGACGTGTTCCGCCAGATCAAGGCAGGCCGGAAGGTGGAAGGCGAACAGCGCTGGCAGGGCCTGGTCGACGGGCATGACTGCATCGCCAAGAAGGCCGACCATGCCGACCTGTTCACCGATTATGTCACCTGGGCCAACTGGTACTGGAAGCATCGCGGCAACAAGGGCCATCCCGGCATCATCCAGCTCGTCTGGCCGGGCCAGATCGACGGCCTGTTCCCGTGGGACGAGGGCTGTGCCCAGGCCGTGATCGACGCCCAGCCAAGGCTCTGGGCCTGATACCGGCCGGATCGGCCCTTCCCCCGCCTGCCGGTGCGGGCTAGCGTTGCGGCATGATCCTTTACGATTACCCCTCCGGGCCCAATCCCCGCCGCGTGCGCATCTATCTCGCCGAAAAAGGCCTGCATGTGCCGACCGAGACCGTGGACATTCTCGCCCGGCGCAACCGCCAGCCGGATTTCCTGGAGAAGAACCCGACCGGCGGCATCCCGGTCCTCGAACTCGATGACGGCTCCTGCATTTCCGAAAGCGTCGCGATCTGCCGCTATTTCGAGGAACTGCATCCTGATCCGCCCTTGTTCGGCACCGGCGCGAAGGAAAAGGCCATCGTGGACATGTGGCTGCGCCGCGTGGAGCTGAACCTGATGGTGCCGATCGGCATGGTCTGGGTGCATGGCCATCCGCTGACGGCCAAACTGATCCAGCAGATCCCCGAGGCCGCCGCGCAAAACCGCGTCCGCACGGCGATGGGCTACAAGCTGCTCAACGACCAACTGGCACGCCATGCGTTCATCGCCGGCGACACCTATACGGTGGCAGACGCTGTTGCGCTTGCCACGGTCGACTTCGGCGCCGGCTTGGTCGGTGTGCCGCCGGACGCCGCGCTGACCCACCTCGACCGCTGGCACCAGGCCGTCACCGCCCGCCCCAGCGCCAAAGCCTGACCCAGCACATCACGACCGCACCGCAAGGGGCCCTGCGGGTTGACGCGGCGGCGCGGGCACGCCAATCCTGCAGCGCATGCCGATCAACATGCCTGCCGACATCGCCCACATCATCCAACTCGCCATTGCGCCATTCTTCCTGCTGGCAGGCATTGGCGCGCTGCTGAACGTCATGGCCAACCGCCTGACCCGCGTTGTCGATCGCTGGCGCAAGGTGGAAGGCTTCATGACGGAACTCGACCCGTCGGTCAGGCATCGCCATGTCCCTGAACTGGCCGCCATCGACAAGCGGATCAAGTTCATCAACGGCGCGATCATCCTGTCGACGCTGTCAGCCCTGCTGATCTGTCTCGTCGTCGTGACGCTGTTCGTGGGGCAACTCACCGAAATGGACCTGTCGAACATCATCGCCACGCTTTTTGTCGCGTCGATGGCGGCGCTGATCGCCGGACTGATCGCCTTCCTGCTCGAAGTCTCGATCGCCACCCGCACCCTGCGTGTCACGCCGCACCTGCTGGCATCCAAGGCCGGCGACATGATCAAGCGCCCCATCGGCGACGGCTGACCGCCGGGAAACACCCTCCCCAAAAGCACGGAGCGCAGCCCGGACAGGCTGCGCTCCAATTCAATCCCACTTTCCCCCTCGCTCTAGGCGGGGTTCGGCTCCGGGTCGCCGAGGCCGGCTTCGCCGCTCGGCTTGCGGCGCTTGCCGATCACGGGCACGGCGGAGGCCGGGCCGGTATTGTCGTCGTCAAGATCCGGCCGGGTCGGCTTGTTGCCTTTCAGCAATTCAGCGATCTCGTCGCCCGACAGGGTTTCGTACTCGAGCAGGCCGAGGGCTATGGCTTCCCATTCGTGACGGGTTTCCGTCATGATGCGGCGGGCTTCGTCCATGCCGGTCTGGATCAGCTTGCGGACTTCTTCCTCGATCTTGCGCGAGGTTTCTTCCGACACGTGGCTGGACTGCATCAGCTGCTGGCCGAGGAACACGTCGCCCTGGTCGGAGCCATAGTCCACCGGACCGATATCGTCGGCAAAACCCCAGCGCGTGACCATGGCGCGCGCAAGGCGCGTGGCCTGCTGGATGTCGGACGCTGCACCCGCCGTGACATTGTCGTGGCCGAATTTCAGTTCCTCGGCGACGCGTCCACCCATCATGATGGCCAGGCGGCTCGTCATCTCGATCTTCGACATTGACAGCTTGTCGTCTTCCGGCAGCTGCATGACCATGCCGAGGGCGCGGCCGCGTGGAATGATCGTGGCCTTGTGCACCGGGTCGGCCGACGGCACCTTCATCGCGACGATGGCGTGGCCGGCTTCGTGCCAGGCGGTCAGTTCTTTCTCTTTTTCGGACATGACCATGGAGCGGCGCTCCGGCCCCATCAGGACCTTGTCTTTCGCATCCTCGAACTCGGCCATGGCGACCACGCGCTTGCCGCGACGGGCAGCCAGGAGGGCCGCCTCGTTGACGAGGTTCGCAAGGTCGGCCCCGGAGAAGCCGGGCGTACCGCGTGCGATGGTCTTGGTGTCGACATCCTTGGCCAGCGGCACATTGCGCATGTGAACGCGCAGGATTTTCTCACGGCCGATGATGTCGGGGTTGCCGACAGTGATCTGGCGGTCAAAACGACCGGGCCGCAGCAGCGCAGGGTCCAGCACGTCAGGCCGGTTCGTTGCGGCCACGAGGATGATGCCCTCGTTGGCCTCGAAGCCGTCCATCTCGACCAGCAACTGGTTCAGCGTCTGTTCGCGTTCGTCATTGCCGCCACCAAGGCCGGCACCACGCGAACGGCCAACCGCATCGATTTCATCAATGAAGATGATGCAGGGCGCCGAACGCTTGGCCTGTTCGAACATGTCGCGCACGCGGCTGGCACCGACGCCGACGAACATTTCGACAAAGTCGGACCCGGAAATCGTGAAGAAGGGCACACCGGCCTCGCCGGCAACAGCGCGGGCCAGGAGCGTCTTGCCCGTTCCCGGAGGGCCAACCAGCAGCGCGCCTTTCGGGATCTTGCCGCCGAGGCGCTGGAACTTGGACGGATCCTGCAGGAATTCGACGATCTCCTGCAATTCTTCCTTAGCCTCGTCCACGCCGGCGACGTCGTCAAAGGTGACGCGGCCATGCTTTTCGGTCAGCAGGCGGGCGCGCGACTTGCCGAAGCTCATCGCTCCGCGGCCACCGCCACCCTGCATCTGGCGCATCATGAAGAAGACAAACCCGACAATCAGCAGGATTGGCAGGATCGAGAAAAGCAGCGAGGCAAAATTGTTGCGGCCGCTGTCGGCATCAACCGTGAACGGGACGCCTTCCTTCACGAGCACGCCCTGGGTTTCCATGTCGAGTCCGCGCAATTCGCTGACCAGCGTGCGGTTATCGGCCGTTTTCACGACAATCTGCTGGTCGCCCAGCGTCGCTTCGGTCACCTGACCGGAATCGATCAGCTGGTAGATTTCCGACAGCTTCGCCTTGGTCGCGTGATCGGCTTCGGAAGAACCGCCCATGGCAACAGCCATGCCGATAACGAGCAAGGCGATGGCGCCCCAGATGGCAAGATTGCGGACGTTCATATGCGGTCTCTCAGGTTGGAAGAGGTGTTGATCTGTAACATAGGAGCGCGCTTACACAAAAACGACTCCTTTCCACTTAACATGGCGCAATTGTCACGGCTTGCCGCTGAGCAGGTTCCTGAGCGCATCCAGTCGCTTTCCCGCCAGGGGATCGGACTCGTATTCCGCTGTAAACACTACAGTTTTACCGCGCCGCTTGATGCGGCTTCCGCCGAGTGTCGCCCCTGCGAACGCCCGATCGGCGCACAGACGGTGTGCAATGAGTTGCAGCTTATCCCACCTTGGCCGCGCATCACGCCCGGCGGCGACCTGGATCAGCAGGCCGGCCCGGCGCGCGACGCATTCCGGTTCGAGGCCCGCAATATCTGCCTCGATGCGGCCGTCAGCGTCCATCCTGACCCGGGTGCGCAGCCACTTGCCGGTCAATCCATCCTCGATTGCCCGCACCTGCGTGACGCCTTCCAGGCAGTGCCGGACACGGGCCGCAAGCCGGGGCGAGGCGTCGAGCAGGCGGCGCACGCGCACCCGTTCAAAGGCCGGATTCTGGTTCGATGGATCATCAACCCAGTGCACGCCTCTCGCCCGCAGCAGGGCGCGCAGGTCCGCCCGGCGCGCAGACAGCAGCGGGCGGCCGATCCTTACGCCGTGGCCTTCCGGCCAGACGGGTGACAGCGCCTGCGCCTGCATGGCGGCCAGTCCGTACCAGGTCGAGCCCCGCCGCGCGCGCATCAGGAATGTCTCGGCCTGGTCATCCGCCGTATGCCCCATCAGCAGCATAGCCCCGCCGCGCGCCCGGATGGCTTCGGCAAGCGCTGCATGCCGCGCCCGGCGGGCCGGCGCCTGACGCCCTTCCGGCGTCGCCCAGTCGAGGATGGCGTGATCGACACCGAGGCGCGCGCAGGCGTCTGCCACGCCCTGCGCCTCGCTGCGGGACTCAGGGCGCAGCCCGTGGTCGAACGTGAAGGCCGCCAGCTGGCGGCCGCGATCGCGCGCCCAGTCGTTTGCAAGGTGAAGAAGGGCCAGGGAATCGCCACCGCCGGAAACAGCAATCCCGATCGGGCCAGTGGCCGCGCCGCAAAGCGTGTCGAATGGCGCCAGGTCTGCGGGCGGCGCCTCTAGTTGTCGCACCCGGACTTGGTCCGTTCGACCGCCGACAGGTCCCGCGTCACGCCGGACGCGTTCGGATAGCGCTTCGGCAGCGTATCCAGGGCAAGGCAGGCTTTTTCCTTGTCGCCGACAAGCCGCATTGCGCGGGCCAGCTTGACCAGCGCTTCGGGCGCACGCGGATCGTTGGGGAAAGACCGGATCATGGTCGTGTAGGCCGCGCCGCTATCGGCAAAGGCCTTCTGCTGGTACAGTGCTTCGCCCAGCCAGTAATGGGCCTCGCCAGCCTGCGGATCGTCACCGAACTTGTCGATGAAGGCCCGGAATGCCGCTTCGGCGCCAGCATAGTCAAACCGGATCAGCTTGGACTTGGCCTCTGCGAACAGCGGACCGGCCTCCCCCGGCAGGGCGCTGGCGGAAATGGTGCCGAGCGATCCGGTCGGCAGCGGCGCTCCGTCTGCGGAGGCATTCATTGGACTGGATGGCTCCATCGCGCGCGACGCACTGTTGGCAACATCTGTGGCGGACGGTTCGGTCGTCGGTGTCACGAGGCGCGTCGGGCCAGAGGCCAGATTGTCGCTCCGACCGGATGCACCGGCAGGGCTGGACAGATAGGCGCCCTCGTCATCGACAGGCAATTCGGCATCCGGGTCGATGTAGGACAACGACGGATCTGCAGCCAGCCGTGCCTCCAGCGCAGCAAGCTGGCGAGACTGGGCATCGAGCCGGTCCTCCAGGGATTTGAGGGAATCGGAGAGGGATTCATTGTCGCGCTGCAGCGCATCATTCTTGTCGCGGGCCTGCGACAAGGCAAATTCCATTGTTTCGACCCGGCCCGTGAGCGTCATGATATCGCCGAGCAGGTTGTTGACCTGGACTTTCAGGTCGGCGTTCTGCTGGCGCACCTGTGTCACCTGGCTGGCCAGATCAGAGCTGGTCACGCCCTGCGATATCGGCGCGCCGCGCTGGGCGATGGCCGGCGCGGTGAGCAATACCAGGCTGGCGAGGGCGATGGCCGGGGCTCTGAACATCAGGAAAATCTCCACTCGTTTTGGGGCGACCATATAAAAACAGCCGGGGCCAAATTAAGGCGCCCGGCTGCAATTATCAGGTAGATACGGCAGTCAGGCTTAGCTGTTCGTGCCGGAAACGATCTGCGTGAAACCGTTACGGTTCAGCGCCCAGGACTGCTCGTCGCTGCCAGCAGCGATCGGGCGTTCCTTGCCGTAGGAGATCGTGTCGATCCGCGACGGGTCAACGCCGAGGCTGATCAGATAGTCCTTGACCACGGAAGCACGACGCTCACCGAGGGCAAGGTTGTATTCGCGCGTGCCGCGCTCGTCACAGTTGCCTGCAACAAGGATGCGAACGCCGGGATAGGACGACAGCCATGCTGCCTGACGCTTCAGGATTTCCTGATCGTCGGCATCAAGGCGGTAGCTGTCGAGGTCATAATAGACGCGCTCGCCGACGTTTACACGGAAGTCTTCGAGCGAGCCTGCTGCCGGGCCGGTTGCAACCGGAGCGACAGTTTCTGTTTCGACGGGCTCTGTGACGGTCGGAGTCGTGTCAACGACTTCAACAGGCGTCGTATCCACAACCGGCTTCGGCTTCGAAGCACAGGCGCCGAGCGAAAGCAGCACGGCAGCGGCAGCAGTAAGTTTAAGAGATGATTTCATTACTAAGACTCCCCTGGATGTCCTTAGAGCGATATTGACGCCTTACGGCGGGCGTTTTGTCAACGTGGTTACGACTAGCGCTGAGTGCTTCCATATTCGGGCGGAAATCAGGCGACAATCGGGCGGTGACTGAACCGCGCACCGTTTCGCATGATTTTATCGTCCTGTCTCCTGAAAGCAACTGCCCGGGAGGCAATCCCGGGCAGTTGCCTGCTTTTGTTACTGCAGAATCGGCGACCAGGCCGGATCCGAGGCATCGGTTTGAGTCGGCAACCGGCGTTCGTTGCGTCCGGACAGGTCAACCGACATCAGTTGCGGGCCATCGCCCGGGCGTGATTCGCGGAAATAGACGATCACACGGCCGTTGGGCGACCAATCCGGGCCCTCGTCGAGATAGGCTTCCGTGAGCAGGCGTTCGCCTTTTCCGTCCGTGCCGATGACGCCGATATAGAACTTGCCGCCGGCCTGCTTGGTGAAGGCCACGAGATCGCCGCGCGGGCTCCAGACGGGCGTCGAGTAATTGCCCCGGCCAAACGTGATCCGGCAGGCCGAATCGCGCCCGCCCGACGGGCAGGTGCGCGGGCTGCCATCGACATTCATGACATAGATCTGGGGGCTGCCACCGCGGTCAGACGTGAACGCGATGGATTTGCCGTCAGGCGACATCGAGGGCGACGTGTCGATCGCCGGATGGTCGGTCAGCCGGCGCGATTCACGGGTTCGCAGGTTCATGATGTAGATGTCGGAATTGCCGCGCTGGGCCTGCGTCAGCAGCACGCTTTCCCCGTCGCGCGAGAAGCGCGGCGCAAAGGTCATGCCCGGGAAATTGCCGAGCAGTTCCTGGCGGCCGGTCTCGATATTGAAGAGGTAGATCCGCGGCTTGCCACCTTCATAGGACATGTAGGTGATTTCCTGCGCCGAGGGCGAGAAGCGCGGTGTCAGAACCGTGTTGCGGCCCGGCGTCAGGTATTGCTGGTTGGCGCCGTCGGAATCCATGATCGCGAGCCGCTTGACGCGTGCCAGCTTGGGGCCTGTCTCGGCGATATAGACGATCCGCGTATCGAAATACGGATCCTCGCCGGTCAGGCGCGTATAGATCGAATCGGCAATCTTGTGGGCGATGCGGCGCCAGTTGTCCGGCGTCGTGGTCAGGCGCCGGCCGGGCTGGCCGTTGATGCGCATCACTTCGCCTGCATAGACGTCCCAGAGGCGGAACGAGACGGCGATCTTGCCGTCGGGCAGTTCCTCATAGGCGCCGACAACCAGGCCATCGGTATTGATGATCTTCCAGTCCGCAAAGCGCGGCTGAACGTCGATCGCCAGGTCCTTCTGGATGAAGGAAGACGGGTTCTGCATCTCGAACAGGCCGGTCGACGAGAGGTCGGCCCGCACGACATCGCTGATCTGCTTGGCCATGGCCGCATCGGTGCCACTGATCTGGAAGTCGGGAATGGCGAGCGGCACGGGCGTGAAATTGCCTTCCGTGACCCGCACCTGCAACTGCGCGGCGGACGGAAGGGCAAGGCCTGTCGCTAGCAGGAACGCTGTCGCCAGCGCTGTCAGGATACGTTTCATTGGGCGGATCTCCTTGAAGTTGGCGGGGACGGTCAATTTTCCGGCCCGATGGTCACATCGATTTCTTGCCACTGGTCATAGTCGTCTGCAGGCAATTTGTATGGGGCACACTTGCGCACCGCCCTCAGGGCCAGGTCCACCGGGATGCCCGAACGCCCGATCGGGCGCGACTTCGGCGTGATCAGTTCGGCCGAATTGGACAGGGTGCCATCGCGGGCCAGCTTCAGGCGCACGACAACATTGATCTGGTCTTCCTTGGGCAGGTCGTCGACCCCGTTCCAGCAATAGCCGATCTGCCGGCGCACCGCAGCCTGCAACGACGCGGTGTTGCCTGTGCGGTTGCCTGCGCCCCGGCGCGGCTCCTGCGCATCGGTCAGAACCGGCTTCTGGATCCGCGGCGGCTCTGCCGGCGGCGGGGCCTTGCGCTGGTTCTGGGCCTTGGTCTTCAGGACATCCTCGAAGTCATTGAGGAAATCGAGATCATCGGACTCGGCCTTGGGTTTGGTTTTCTCGACCAGCTTTTCCTCTTTCCTCGGCTCCGGCTTCTTCTTTTCCGGTTCCTTCTCCGGCTCGGGCTTCGGTTCCGGCTCGGCCTTGTCGTCTTCTACAACGATGTCGTCTTCGCTCGGTTCCTCAGCGCGCGTATCGTTTGCGTCAACTTCTTCCGGGGTCAAGTTTTCCTCGTCCGCCGGGTCTGCCTCTTCGTCAGGCGCCTCTTCCGGGACGGGTTCGGCCTCGGGTTCCGGCTCGGCCTTCGTGATCGGCGCAATGTCGGTCACGAGGCCGATATCGACAAAGTCGATCGGCACGTCGATGGCGCTCGCGCATTGCGGCAGGCGCATCAGGATGTCGACCGCGTCGAGGCCCGGCTGCTCGCGCTCCAGCTTTTCGATCGCCTTGTCGCACTCCGACTTCTGGTGCGGCCATGACAGGACCGCCATGGCCAGGACACTGGCATGGACGATCGTTGAAATGGTGAAACCGCGAATCATGAGTCTGGGGGGTGCCCTGCTATTTCTTCTGTTCGGTGACGAATGCGAGGCGGGTGTACCCGGCGGCGCGCACTTCTGCGGTCACGTCCATGATACGGCCATACGGCACGCTGGCGTCGGCGCGCAGGTACATCTGCTGTTCATAGCCCTCACCGATGATCGCCGCCAGTTTCGCGCCGAGTTCGTCGATCGAGACTTCCGTATTCTGAACAAAGATCGTGCCATCGGCCTGCACCGTGATGGCCAGCGGCGCATCGTTCGGTTCGGTCTTGATCGGGCCGGAGCGCGTCTTCGGCAGCGCGACATCCTCGCCCCGCACCAGGAGGGGCGCCGTGATCATGAACACGATCAGCAGCACGAGCATGACGTCGACAAAGGGTGTGACGTTGATTTCGGCATTGAGGGCGCGCCGTCCGCGCCGCCCGCCCTTGCCACCGGATCCGAGAATGAGTCCCATGGCCTAGTCCCTCGACGCGTCTGAGGCGCGGCGCGACAGGCGCACCAGGACATCCTGCGAGAACGTGTCGAGCTGGTCGCCCAGCTTGGTCAGGTCGCCGGTGAACTTGTTGTAGAAGATGACGGCCGGGATGGCCGCAACCAGGCCCATGCCGGTGGCAAACAGCGCCTCCGCGATCGGGCCGGCAACTGTGCCCAGGCTCGTGTCCTGCTGCGCGGCGATGTTCAGGAAGGCGTTCATGATGCCCCAGACGGTGCCGAACAGGCCGATGAACGGAGAGGCGGACCCGATGGTCGCCAGAACGCCGAGACCGCTGCCGGCCTTGCCGAGTTCACGGTCGACCGCCGCACGCATGGAGCGCTCGGCCCGGTTGACGAGCGCGGCTGCTTCGCCGGTCTGGTGGGCGCCGCGACGGGCGTCAGACCATTCGCGCGCTGCCGAGGCGAACACGCGTCCGGCTGCATCGCCCGGCACCTGGCCCGGCCGCATGTCGAATTCCTCTGTCCGTCCGCTCCAGAAAGCCTGCTCGAACTGGCGCGCCTTCTTGCGCGCACTGCCGAGCGAAAACAGCTTTTCGCCGATGACCATCCACGACCAGACCGATGCGCCGAGCAGGAACAGGAGCACCAGTTTCACGACGGGATCGGCGTCGAATACCAGAGAAACCAGGGAAAAATCGCTATTGCTGGCCGCCGTGCCTATCGCTTCGGATTCCATGAGATATGCCGCTCCTTGAAGTCTGCGGGCGCGTTGCACACCGCACATGAGTCATTGCCAGCGGCACAAGGCCCCGGCTCCGCCCCTGTTTCACCACCAAATCTGGCGGAAACACGGCACACCCGAGAGTTTCCGCAGCTGGGTTAACCGCTAAGGTGTTTTGGTTAAGGATTGGTGGGCGTTTGCCGTTTCATTGCATCTTGGCAACCCTTCGGGGCGCCCCTAGAGAACCGGAGCGGCGAGGCGGAGAATGTTCTCCTTCATCTGCTGCCAGTTCGATCGCGCGGCCCATTCTTCCGGGTCGATATAGGTACATTTCGCCAGATACCTTTCCCGCATCTGTTCGAGCTGGCGCGAGACGCCCCCGTCATAGACGATCAGGGTGAGCTCCAGGTTCAGGTAGAAACTGCGCGTATCCATGTTGACCGTGCCGACCATCGCGATCGTGTCGTCGATCAGCACGCATTTGGTGTGCAGAAGGCCATCCGTATAGCGGGCAATGCGAATGTCGGCCTGCAGCAACTCCTCGAACACCGACTCGCTGGCATATTGGGCGAGTTTTGAATCGATCTTTTCCGGTACGATCACGTCGACCGCGACACCGCGCTTGCGGGCCGCCTTCAGGGCCAGCGTCAGCGTCTCGTCCGGAATGAAATACGGCGTGATGATCGACACGCGCCGATGCGCGGCAAAGATCGCCGAGACGACCCATTCATGGATCGGGCTGTCGCGGGTCTCCGGCCCGGACGGCAACAGCTGCAGGGCCACGTTGCCGGCAGGCGCCACGACCGGACGGTCGGTCGGCAGGTCACGCAGGGCCGCCCGGTCGACGTCCAGTCCGACACAATCAAAGATATAGTCGGCATTGAACACGCAGCCGAGCGAATCGACGATGCGCCCCTCCAGCCGGAACATGGTATCGACCCATTGGCCGACTGCCTTGTCTTTCTTGAAGACTTTAGGGTCCACCAGGTTGGCGCTGCCGATATAGCCGATCGTCTGGTCGATCGTTATCAGCTTGCGGTGGTTGCGCAGGTCGGTGCGCTGCGACAGCGACTTGATCAGGCCGACCGGCAGCGAGGCTTCGACATCGACACCGGCGGTCCTGAGGCGCTGCAGCCAGCTGGACCGGAACAGCGCCTTGCTGCCGAAACTGTCGGCCAGGAGGTTGCAGTCGACGCCGCGCTGGGCCGCCCGCACCAGGGCCTCCATCACCGCGGTGACCCGGCCTTTCGGTTCGACAATGTAGAATTCGAGGAAACAGGTCTTGGTTGCCTGGTCGATATCGGCAACGATCCGGTCAAGAATGTCGCCGGCATCTTCCAGCAGTTCCAGCCGGTTGTCGTGGGTGACGGGAAAGCCGGTATGTGTCGCCACGCCCAGGCTGAGCGCGCGCAGGGTTTCGTTGGCCTCGAGCGTCACGTCCAGCAACGGCTCTTCCTCGACGCCATAACGGCGCAGGTAGAACTGCCGGATCCAGTCACCCTGGCCGAGGCGCTTGCGACCCATCCGGTGGTCGCCGAACAGGAAGTACAAAAAGATCCCTATATAAGGCAGGGAGTACAGGATGATGATCCAGGCCAGCGTCGTGCTGACGGCCAGCTTGCGGTACAGCAACCGGAAAGTCAGGGCGACGGCGATCGCGATATGGAGCGCAAAGAGAAGTGAACTTGGAAGCAACGCAGTCCCTTTCAGTTAGTCCCGCCCAACGCCGGGTGGAACCGCATGTTCCGGCCGTTCGATGAGCAGGAAGAGCCAGTCTCTCCAGATCCTGACCTGGAATATCCAGGCCGCGATCGGCACGACGAAGTATTCGCAATACCTGACGCGCGCGCATCATCAGGTATTCAATACCAGCGCCAAGCGCTCCACGCTGGAAAAAATCGCGGAAATCGTCAGGACCTATGATGTCGTGTGCCTGCAGGAGGTGGACCTGGGGGGCCGACGGTCCGGTTTTACCAGCCAGGCCGAACAGATCGCCACCCTGTCCGGTCACAGCCATGTCGCGGTCCAGCAGAACCGGGCCATTCCGGGCATCTCCCTGCATGGCAACGCCATTCTCAGTCGGTACGCCCTGTCCGACATCCATGATTTCAAGCTTCCCGGGCGCGTGAAGGGCCGCGGCTGTCTCATCGCCAATGTGCAGGTGGGACAGGGGATTTCGGTCGCCAACCTGCACCTCAGCCTGGGCCGGGATGACCAGTCCCAGCAGCTCCAGGCGATCGGCCAGCACCTGCCCCGGAAAAACCCGTTCCTGGTCGTCGGAGACTTCAACTGTACGAACAGTTCCACTCATCTGGAGGCGTTTGCCGAGGCGAACAGCGCCCAGATCGCCAACCATCCGCAGATCCCGACCTTTCCGTCATGGCGTCCGCAGCGCGACCTCGACCATATCGTCTATTCTGACAGCGTGACCCTCGATCATCGCCGCAGCCTTGCACTGCAACTGTCCGATCACCTGCCCGTCTCGGCCGAAATCAGGTTCTGACCCCCGGAATCACATGCGGGGCACCCTCAGGCGCCCCGCACATTCGTTTTCCGGCCCTCAAGATCAGTCGAGCGAGGCGATCTCGTCCTTCGCCGCGGTCAGGATTTCGACAATCCGGCGCTGGCGCGCCTCGTCCGTCAGCTTGTGGCGTACCGTCTTGATGATCGTATGGCGCAGCCGGTGCATGGCCGTGCGCACATCCGTCGGGTCGACGTCTTCCTCGGCGCGCAACAGGTCGGCCAGACGCGCATGAATGGCGTCTACGGTTTCCGCTTCGCGCTCAAGCTCGGCCTTGCCGTCTTCCGTGATGTGGAAGATTTTCTTGCCGTCCTCGGTGCGCACTTCGGCCCAGCCAAGGTCCTGGATGATTTCCAGTGCCGGGTACATGACGCCCGGGCTCGGCTTGTAGGTGCCGCCGGTGCGGGTCTCGATTTCCTGGATCAGGTCATAGCCGTGGCGCGGCGTCTCGCTGATCAGGCTGAGGATCAGGACGCGAAGGTCGCCGTGTCCCAGCGGCCGGCCACCGCGACGTCCGCCGCCGCCATGCCCTCCCCGCCCGTGACGGTGTCCGCCGCCCATTGCCATTTTCATGTGCCAGCGCGCATGGCGCGCCTCTTTGTTGCTTCTGTGCATGTTGTGTCCTTTCCCACGGCGCCTGTGGCGGCCGAATGTGTCGTCATTGTCCAAAAGTTCGCCAGACAGGACAGGCCTGTCATCGGGTTCCTGGTGTTTCATCGATACTCCTTTTAGATATATCTGATTGAAAGATAGTTTTAGATATATCTAAATGCAAGGCGCAGGCATGAAAAAAGCCCGCCAGCATCCCTGCCGGCAGGCGATTTTCAGAAATATTCTAGCAATTACAGGGCTATTTCGCCTTGTAGACAAAGGCTTCCAGATGCTCGGCCACTTCACGGATCGGGCGGCGCAGGCGCCCGTCAGCATGGATCATCACGGCCGTGATCTCGGCCTCCGCAACGATTTGCCCGTCCCGCAGGCAGGCCTGCGAGAACCGGATGCGCGGCCCGTCCATGCCCAGGTAGCGCGTGCGGATGTGCAGCAGGTCGTCTACCTTGGCGGGGCGTTTGTAGGTCACATTCACATTGGTCAGCGTGAAGGCCGCGGGGTCCTCGCGGTCCAGCAGCGACTGGTGGGAAATCCCCGCATCGCGCAAATGGTCCGACCGGCCCCGCTCGAAGAAGCGCAGGTAGTTGGCATGGTAGACCATGCCGGTAAAATCGGTGTCCTCGTAATAGACACGCACCGTGATCCAGTGCTGGCGATCGGAATCGAAGTGGCGGTCATCAAGCGGCGGCTGGGTCATGAAATCCGCCTAGCAGATCACCCCTGATCCGTCATCTCCAACGGCGCGGTCTCATAGCCAAGCGCCTCGGCCCGGGTCTTGATCCGCGTCAGCGTTTCATCCTCGAGAACCTTGTCCCGCGCGAGTATCCACAGGTACTTCCCGCTCGGATCACCCACCAGGGCGGCCGAATAGTCCGGTTCCAGGTGCAGGATCCAGTAGTCACCCCAGGCGAACGGCACCCATGACGGTGCGAATTTTACCTTCAGGCGCGCATTGCCCGACTGCTCCATCACCCGCGCCACGCCGTTGGCAACCTTGACCGGGCCATCGACGCTGCCCTTGTGGCAGGTATTGATCACATCGATCCGGCCATCGTCGCGCTGGACATATTCCGCAGTCACGCCGGCGCAGTCTTTCTCAAAGCCATTGGGATAGCGGGCAATCTCGTACCAGAGACCGGCATATCGCGTCAGGTCGACCTGCGGAACGGTGGGCGGGGCCGTTTCAGCGGCGCGGTAATCCGGCTGGCTGGTGCAGGCTGACAATGCGATGGTCGCGACGAGAGCGGCAAAGCCGAGTGGTTTCATGAAGACATCCTCCTGCGGCTCTATACGCACGGACCGGCCTTTCGGTTTCAACCGGTTCTGGCCATGCGCCACTTCCCATGCGAAGCAGGGGAACAACCAACCCCCACGAGGCTCATGATGCCATCTTCCCGCCCGATGTTGACGGCTATCCTGCGCGGCCTGCGCGGTCGGTGCCCGGCCTGTGGCGAAGGCCGCCTGTTTGAGGGCCTCATCAAACAGGCCCCCGTCTGCACCCATTGCGGCGAGCCGACCGGCGAGATACCCGCCGATGACGGCCCGCCCTGGTTTACCGTTCTGATCCTCGGGCCGTTCCTCGCCGCGATCACCTTCCTGGTGTCGATGACGCCGTCCGTGCCCCTGTGGCTGGCCTTGCCGATCCTCGGCATCGGCGCGATCGGCGCCGTCCTCCTGATGCTGCCCCGCGTCAAGGGCGTCTTCATCGGCATCCTCTGGCGCCTGCAGAAGAACAACCAGACCTAGGCGTTCGCTGGCGGCGGAACCCCTTCGGGCCATTGCGGCAGGCCATCGTCGAAGTCAAAGAAAGCAGCCTTGTGGCTGGTCCATATATGGACCACGGGCCTTGAGGGCAGCGGGGAATCGATGCTGGCGACGCGCAGGATCAGCTGGTCCTGGTCATGCCAGTGCGCCATCAGGTGTGTCCCGCATTTCGGGCAGAAATGCCGTGTTTTCCCGGGCGTGGATTCAATACCGGCGACAATGTCCGCGCCCCGGGTCCAGCGAAAGCCGGACCGCGCAGTCCGCGCCGTTGTGGCAAAGGCCGCCGAATGGGTCTTCTGGCACGTCCTGCAATGGCAATGGCCAATCGGCCCCAGGCCATCGGCCGCGTAGGCGACTGCCCCGCAAAAGCAGCTTCCCGTTACCGCGTCCGCCATCTCACTTCTCCCCGAACAACCCGCTCTGCTGCCCGCCCGGCGCCGGAAGCCCAAGCCGCTCATAGGCCAGCGGCGCCGCCGTGCGGCCGCGCGGCGTGCGGGCGACATAGCCCTTCTGCATCAGGTAAGGTTCGATCACGTCTTCCACGGCATCGCGCGCCTCTGACAGCGCCGCCGCCAGCGTCTCCACCCCCACCGGCCCGCCGGCATAGGTCTTCACCAGCGCATGCAGGTAGCGCCGGTCGAGCGCATCAAGGCCGTCCTCGTCGATCTCCAGCCGCTTCAGCGCCCGCGCCGCAGCCGCCTTGTCGATCTTCGCGCCCTCGGCCTCGGCAAAATCCCGCACGCGGCGCAACAGGCGCAGCGCGATCCGCGGCGTGCCCCGCGCCCGCCCGGCAATCTCGACTGCGCCATCCTCGGTAATCGCCGCACCGAGTTTCCGCGCCGCCGCCATGACGATCCGCGCCAGTTCCTCCGGCTCGTAGAATTCCAGCCGCAGCGGTATCCCGAACCGGTCGCGCAGCGGCGTTGCCAGCAGGCCCGCCCGCGTTGTCGCACCGACCAGCGTGAACGGCGACAGGTCCAGCCGCACCGAGCGTGCCGACGGCCCCTCCCCGATCACGATATCGAGGGCATAGTCCTCCATCGCCGGATAGAGGATCTCTTCCACGATCGCCGGCAGGCGGTGGATTTCGTCAATGAACAACACGTCGTTCGGCTCGAGATTGGTCAGGATCGCCGCCAGGTCGCCTGCCTTGGCGATCACCGGGCCGGACGTTGCCCGGAAGCCGACACCCATTTCCCGCGCCAGGATCTGCGCCAGCGTTGTCTTGCCAAGCCCCGGCGGGCCGAACAGCAGAACATGGTCCAGCGCCTCGCTGCGCCCCCGCGCCGCGTCGACATAGACTTTCAGGTTCGACTTGGCCTTGCGCTGGCCGACATAGTCTTCGAACGTCTGCGGCCGCAGCGCGCGGTCCAGCGCATCGCCGCCTTGCGAATTCGGATCGGAGAGCTCGCCTTCGCGGCTCACCGGCTAAGTTCCTTCAGCGCCGCCTTGACCAGCGGGCCGACATCCGTGTCGCCAGCCGTCGAAACGGCCGCCGCCACCGCGCGGGCCGCGTCGCTCTGGCCATATCCAAGGTTCACCAGGGCCGAAATCGCTTCCGAGCGCGGCCCTGTCGTGGCCACAGCCGGCGCACTCGCCATGCCTGCCGCATTGGCCGCATCGAACTTGCCGAACCGGCCCATTGGCGGCGCCTTGCCACCGAGGTCCAGCACGATCCGCTCGGCGAGTTTCTTGCCGACGCCCTTGGCGCGCTCCAGCACGCGGGCATCGCCCAGGGCAATCGCGTCCATGATTTCCGCCGGTGTCAGCGCATCGAGAATGGCCATCGCCGCCTTGCCCGCCACGCCGTGCACATCCTGCAGGCGCACGAACCAGGCCCGCTCCTCGTCTGTCCCGAAGGCGTAGAGCACGATCGCCGCTTCGCTCACCTTGGTCTCGACATGCAGGACGGCTGTTTCTCCGGCATGGACCCGGCTCAGCAGCCGCGTCCCCGCCTGGCAGACATAGCCGACGCCATTCACGTCAATCAGCACGTGATCGAGGCCCATGGCCGCGATCGTCCCGGTCAGGCGGCCGATAATCATGGCTCTGACCTCCCCGCGCTTATCCTTCGACGTCGCTCAGGATGAGCGCTGATCCGAGGCTCATCCTGAGCGAAGTCGAAGGACGAGCCGGGCGAAACACAGGCTCGTATCATGCCGCGCCCCGCTTCATCTCCAGAGGCAGGTGATGGGCCGCACAAATGGCGCAGGCCAGCGCATCGGCGGCGTCTTCCTTCATCTCGCCGGCGCGCGGCAACAGGCGTTTCACCATGAACATCACCTGGGTCTTGTCCGCCGTGCCGGTGCCGACCACGGACAGCTTTATCTTGCGCGGGGCAAATTCGGCGACCGGCAGGCTGGCCAGCGACAGGGCCGCCATCGCGGCACCACGTGCCTGGCCCAGCTTCAGCGCCGAGCGCGGATTGGCATTGACCAGCGTTTCCTCGATTCCGGCCGCATGCGGCGCGTGCAGGCGTGCAATCTCGGTAATGGCGGTGAAAATCCCCGCGAGGCGCGCGGCCATTTCCAGGCCCGGATCGACCGAGATCACGCCATGCGCCACATGCGCCAGGCGCGCGCCGGTCTGCTCCACCACGCCCCAGCCGGTATGGCGGAGGCCCGGGTCGACACCGAGAATGCGAATCGTTGCTGTCATGTCGCCTACCCTATCAGGCAGCGAAGTTAATGACAGCTTGCATTTTCCCCATTTGTTCCGGTTTGGCCGGGCAGTGGCGGCCTATTCCTCGAATCGCGGCACCAGGACCTGGTCGATCACGTGTACAACGCCATTCCCCGCCGCGATGTCGGCCATGGAGACGCTGGCCGTGTTGACCATGATCTCGTCGCCGGTCGCATCGATCAGCATGTCGCGATTGTTGATCGAGGGCACGGCCTCGGCCTTGCCGATCAGGTCCTTCGACATGATCTTGCCGTTCAGCACGTGATAGCCGACGAACAGGCTCAGCTTGTCCTTGTTTTCCGGCTTCATCAGCTCGTCCAGCAGGCCGTCAGGCAAACCGTCAAAGGCTTCATTGGTGGGCGCAAACACGGTGAACGGGCCGTCGCCGGACAGGGTGTTCGTCATGCCCGCTGCATCGATTGCTGACACCAGAATCGTGAAATCCGGGCTTGAGCCGAGAATGTCGGTCACTGTCGGCAGCTCGACTGTTTCCGTCATGGCTGGCGGCACCGTTTCAGCGCCGGGCATGCCGGTCTCTGCGGCCGGGTTGGCCATCCTGTCGGACGGTGCGTCGGGTTTCGGGGAACAGGCAGCCAGCATCAGGGCACTGGCGGCCAGGGCGGTCAGGAAAAGCGGTTTCATCAGTCAGGCCTCATGGTTGGAGGGGTCATGGCGGGCAAGCGAATGTGCAGGACCCGCCGGATGACGGGCAATCCAATGGCTAACGCCCGGCCATGGAAAATCGTTCCCGCGCGGCCGGATCGAAACGCCTGCCATGGTCAAGCAGGGCCAGACGGCCTCAGCTCATCCATTTCAGGACGCGCGGCTCGATCGGGTTGGCGAAGTCGCGGCCTTCGCTGCGGGCCTCGGTCCATTCGCGCTTCAGGCGCTGGTACCATTTGGCCTGCACGTCGATATCATCGATCCACAGCATCGCCTTCTGGTGGGCGAGCCCCATGTTCTGCAGGTCGACCATGTCACCGTCCTGGCGCAGGAATTTCCGTGCCATCGGAATGGCAATCGGCACGGCCAGGTTCAGCAGCGGCGCACCGGTCCACCACGTGAACTGCGTGATGCGCGTGCGCTTGGGCCCTTCCGGCGTCAGGCAGGTCAGCGTCAGGACACGCATCTTCTCGTTCGAGATGATCTCCCAGCGAAAGCCCGGCAGCTGGAACCGGATCTCGGTTTCGACATTGTCGCCGAACACCCAGCGGTACAGCTTCGAATTGGAGCTTGGTGCGTGCCGGTCGATGGCCCAGCCGCGCTCGGTCGGGATGAACTGCTTCTCTTTCAGCTTCAGGCCCACCGATGGCGGGCGCCACCACCACTGATTATGCACGAAAGGCACGTGCGCGGGGTCCATCAGGCCGACAACGGCATCATCCATGTGCGCGTTGAACACGTCATGGATCACGAAGCCCGGCTTGTCCGGCAGCGGGCCGAATTCCGGCGGCGGCACGGCGGGCGGCGCATCAAGGCGGGGATTGTGCGCGACATAGAGATAGACCGCGCCGTTGGCCTCGTGCAGCGGATACTGGCGCACCTTCACGCGGCCCGATTCATAGGTGCTGTCGGCCGTCAGGCTCGGCATCAGGCGGCAACCGCCATCCGTGCCGAAGCGCCAGCCATGATAGGGGCATTGCAGCGTCCACTCGCCGTCCGTCTCCAGCTGGCGCCCGGCTGACAGCGGCACCAGGCGGTGCGGACAGATGTCGCGCAGCGCGAACGCCTCGCCCGCAGGCGTGCGCCCGATCACGACCGGCTCGCCCAGGACCATGATCCGGTGCTGGCGGCCTGCCTTCAGCTCGCTCGACGCAGCGGCGAGATACCAGCTGTCGGTCAGGTAGCCGTCTTCGGTGATGCCGGCCTTTGGAGGAGAGGGGGTTTGCGTGTCAGCCATGAACTTGTCTTATGGCGCAGCCTGGGCCGTCACGTCGATATGCCAGGTGCCGCTTGGCTGCACGTTCTCTTCCCAGGGCCGATGCTCGACCATCTCGATCCGGCCGGTGCCGGCGGCCACGGCCTGGAAGTCGAACGCCATGAAATGATTGCCGCCAGTGACACCCTCCTGGTTCTGGAATTCCGGGTCGGTCGGCCGCGTCGCTTCGTCGACCAGTTCCAGGAATGCCGGCTGGCTGACCACTTCCCAGATATAGCCTGCAGTCGGAATGGTTTCGAGTTCGACGCGCAACACCCCGTCGGCCTGCAGCGTCACGGCCCCGCCATTCTGGTCCGCGCCGGCATGGGTCACACCGTCGGCCTGCATCACTGGCGCCTCTGCGGGCAGCCGTGGCGACGGCTCACAGGCAGCAAGGCCAAGGCACGCGGCCGCCAGGCCACAGCTTGCGAACAGGTTCCGGGTGCGCGCCATGATGTGGTCCCTTCAGGCGATTCGAGCCGTGGAGTGTGCATGTATAGACGCTTACAGTTCAAAACGGGAATGCACACCGCGTCGTTTAGCACCATTGGCCGGGACATCCGTAAACACGCCATGCAGGCGCGTGGCAAGCGTCCCCCGCCCGGCCCGCACCTGAAAGCAGCGAAAGCTGCTAGGCGCGCCCGCCATCCCTCGCTATATGCGGGCCATGACACCACGTGAAAAAATCCGCAATTTCTCGATCATTGCCCATATCGATCACGGCAAGTCGACGCTGGCCGACCGCCTCATCCAGGCGTGCGGCGGCCTGACCGACCGCGAAATGAGTGAACAGGTGCTCGATTCGATGGATATCGAGAAAGAGCGCGGCATCACGATCAAGGCCCAGACCGTTCGCCTCGCCTATACGGCGGCGGATGGCGAAACCTACACGCTGAACCTGATGGACACGCCCGGCCATGTCGACTTTGCCTATGAAGTCAGCCGGTGCCTGGCTGCCTGCGAAGGCTCGCTGCTGATCGTCGACGCCAGCCAGGGGGTCGAGGCGCAGACCCTCGCCAATGTCTACCAGGCCATCGACCAGAACCACGAGATCGTGCCGGTCCTCAACAAGGTCGACCTGCCCGCCGCCGACATCGACCGGGTCAAGGAACAGATCGAGGACATTATCGGCCTTGATGCCTCCGACGCGGTGCTGACTTCGGCCAAGACCGGCCTCGGCATCCCCGACGTCCTCGAAGCCATTGTCACGCGCCTGCCGCCCCCACGCGGCGGCGACGCCAGCGCGCCCCTCAAGGCCGCGCTCGTCGATGCCTATTACGACCCCTATCTCGGCGTCGTCGTCATCGTCCGCATCCATGACGGCGTCCTGCGCCGGAAACAGTCGATCCGCATGATGCGCACCGGCGGCGTCTACGAGATCGACAAGGTCGGCACGTTCAATCCGAAGCTCACCGAGACCGACGCGCTCGGCCCGGGCGAGGTCGGGTATTTCGTCGCCTCGATCAAGGAAGTCGGCGAGACAGCTGTCGGCGACACGATCACCGAGGACAAGCGCCCCTGCGACAAGGCCCTGCCGGGCTACAAGGAAGTCCAGCCGGTCGTCTTCTGCGGCCTCTTCCCGATGGACGCCGGAGACTTCGACGACCTGCGCGCCGCGATGGGCAAGCTGCGCCTCAACGATGCCAGCTTCACCTGGGAAATGGAAACCTCTGCCGCCCTCGGCATGGGCTTCCGGTGTGGCTTCCTCGGCCTGCTGCACCTCGAGATCATCCAGGAACGCCTCAGCCGCGAATTTGACCTCGACCTGATCGCGACTGCGCCGTCAGTGGTCTACGAACTCACCATGACCGACGGCACCGAGACCGAGCTGCACAACCCGGCCGACATGCCGGATGTCGTGCGCATCAAGGAAATCCGCGAGCCGTGGATCGACGCGACCATCTACACGCCGGACGAATATCTCGGTGGCATCCTGAAACTCTGCCAGGACCGGCGCGGCGTCCAGAAAGAGCTCTCCTATGTCGGCGGGCGCGCGATGGTGAAATACGAACTGCCGCTCAACGAAGTCGTCTTCGATTTCTACGACCGCCTGAAATCCATCAGCCGCGGCTATGCCAGCTTCGACTACACGATCATCGGCCACCGCGCCGAAAACCTCGTGAAGCTGCAGGTGCTGGTCAATGACGAGCCGGTCGACGCGCTGGCCATGCTGGTCCACCGCGACCGGGCCGAGAGCCGTGGCCGCCAGATGTGCGAACGCCTGAAGGACCTGATCCCCCGGCAGATGTTCAAGATCCCGATCCAGGCCGCGATCGGCGGCAAGGTCATCGCCCGCGAAACCCTCAGTGCCCTGCGCAAGGACGTGACCGCCAAATGCTATGGCGGCGACGCCAGCCGCAAGCGCAAGCTGCTCGACAAGCAGGTTGCCGGCAAGAAGCGCATGCGCCAGTTCGGCAAGGTCGAAATCCCGCAGGAAGCCTTCGTCGCGGCGCTCAGGATGGACGGGGACTGATCAACAGTCGGCGCAGGGCGTCAACCGCACCAGTTTGGCTTGCTTTCGATGCCATAGCGCCAGCGCTTCAGGTACCCCCGGGCCATCAGGCTTTGGGCGACATCACGTCCATTAACCGAAAGGTCCACCAGTTCGCGACCGTAACGGTCAAAGCCGTGAGAGCGCCGGATGGTGACACCGCCCCCTTGAGTCAGCGCGCGCACTGCCCTGCGCGCCTCATCCGCCAGCTGACGCTCGCGATTGCAGCGGGCCCGCGAGAGACTCCCTTCCGGTGCATCCACGCCATGCAACCGGAACCGCGCGCCATTGATTTCACCGCTGTCACCGTCAACCCAGCTTACGTACACACGATCAGAACCGGAACGCGCGCTCGTCATGGGCCTTTCAGGCGCCGGTTGGTCCCACAACGGACGATCGGTGTGCATGACCGAGACCGTACCCGCCAGAATGGCGAGGCAAAACAGGGCCGCCAGTTTCTGCCGACTCAGGATGCGGAACCGGGGCCGCCAGCCAAGGCGGTAGCGCGTTATGGTCCGCCGGTGGCGCCGCGTGGCGGCAGCCCGGCTGAATTCGATGACATTGTCTTTGCGGCCCATCCGCACCGGCCTCCGGAAATCTGGCCGGAAGAGTCTCAGAAGAGACTTCAGATGTGGTTTTTTGAAATGATCGAATTTTGAAGATTCGTGTCGGGGTCGCTTAATGCTGAATAGCGGCCTTCTCCCTTTTGCCTGGCGGGTCTATATGCCCCCGATGACCCGTGCGCTCACAATCCTCGGCATTGAATCCTCCTGCGACGAGACGGCTGCGGCCGTGCTGCGCCTCGAGGACGGGCGCGCGACGCTGCTGGCGGACGTGATCCACACGCAACTGGAGGAACACGCCCCCTATCAGGGCGTCGTGCCGGAGATTGCTGCACGGGCGCATGCCGAGATTGCCGACAGGACGGTCGCCGCCGCCATGAAGCAGGCCGGGCTTTCCTATGCTGGCCTCGACGGCGTCGCCGCCACGTCCGGCCCCGGCCTGATCGGCGGCGTGCTGGTCGGCATGATGACCGGCAAGGCCATCGCGCAGGCGGCCGGCAAGCCCTTCATCGCGGTCAACCATCTGGAAGGCCACGCGCTCAGCCCCCGGCTCGGCAATGACTGCCCCTTCCCTTACCTCCTGCTGCTGGTGTCCGGCGGGCATTGCCAGTTCCTCGAGGTGCGCGGGCTGGGCGACTATCGCCGGCTCGGCACCACCATCGACGATGCCGTGGGCGAGGCCTTCGACAAGACGGCCAAGGTGCTCGGCCTCGGCTTCCCCGGTGGCCCGGCCGTTGAGCGGCTGGCCAGGGAGGGCGATCCGAAGGCGTTCAGTTTTCCCCGCCCGCTGATGAACCGGCCCGGCCTGGACATGAGTTTTGCCGGCCTCAAGACCGCCGTGTCGCGCGCCGCCGCCGAAGCGCCATTGACCGACACGCGCCTCGCAAACCTCTGCGCCAGTTTCCAGGCAGCCGTCTGCGACGTGCTGGCCGGCAGGGCGCGCCGGGCACTCGAGGGGTTTGATCCGGGTGAGGGGGAAGAGATCCGCTTCGTCGTGGCCGGGGGTGTTGCCTCCAACCAGGCTGTTCGCACGGCGCTCGAAGCGGAAGCGGCGGCATTCGGCGGGCGGCTTGTCGCGCCGCCCTTGCGGCACTGTACGGACAATGCCGCGATGATCGCCCTCGTCGGAGCCGAGCGACTGGCCGCTGGCGGGATCGAGGGGATCGGGGACCTTGGCGCCGGGGCGAGACCCCGGTGGCCGCTGGATGAAGCGTCAGCGACGCGTGATCCGGCTTATGCCACGGGGCGCCGGGGCGCCAAGGCCTGATCGGTCGTCACTACACCGCAAATTCGGCGAGGGCGAACGTGGCTGCGATGAGCGCTACGGAAAACGGGATGGCAGCGATCAGGGCAAAAAACGATTGGCGTGTTTCAGTTTTCGAGAGGGTCATTTGAGGGCTCTTGGTCACATCTTCTGGAAGGCACCATAGTCTTCCATGACCCTCATATAGCAGGTCCTGAATAATAATCAATGAACGATTTCAATATTATTCAGAGTTTAGATTTTGTCATCGATCCGGTATGCAGGCCCCGCATGAAAGGGCAGCCAGCAGGATATCCAGCACGCCGCTCAATTCCCGCTGCAGCTTGGGCAGGGACAGGGCCGAGAACAGCTGCGGGAACCGGAATTTCATCAGGGCAGCCTGCATGAATTCAGCAGTTTCCTCGGGCCGGTCGAGCGGGCGGAACTCGCCTGTCTGTACGCCATCGTTCAGTATTTGCACCAGGTACACGCGTTCCTGCGCCATCTGTTCGTTGAAGTAGAGCGGGCGTTCCGTCTTTAGGACATTGGCGACTTCAAGGATCTTGGCATCTTCCTCTATCGCGGTGAATGTCCGCTCGAGGCTCATTTCGAAGAACTCCCTCAGGCGCGCCGAGGCCGTTGTTTTCTTTCGCGCAATCGCCGCGTAGTCTTCAAAGACCTTGGCGTTGAACTTGCGCGCCATGGCTTCGGCGATGTCGATCTTGGAGGCGAAGAACCGATAGATGTTGCCGGCCGACATATTACAGTCGCGGGCAATCTCGGACATCGTGGTCTTGCCGTAGCCATAGTGATGGATGCGTTCCATCGCGGCATCCAGGATCTGGCGGCGGGTATCTGTGGTGTCATTCATGCGCAAACCTTACTACTAATTCCTGAAGGATCAATGATTTATTCATTGTGCATTTTCACGTTCCGGCGAGCGAGTAGGCAGTGCGCGAGGCTTGTGCCATAGCCTGTTTAGCACGAACCTGCCCCGGAAGGACCACCCATGCCACTCTACAGCCTGCATTGCCTCGACAAGGAAGACGGCGGCGCCGCGTTGCGCGCCCAGACCCGCCCGGCCCACCTCGCATGGGCCGCCGGCCTCGGCAGCACGGTGCGCATGGCCGGCCCCCTGATCAGCGCCGACGGTGCCATGGTCGGCTCGCTCTTCATTGTCGAAGCAGACAGCCTTGAAGACGTCCGCGCCCTTTCCGCCAGGGACCCGTACAACCAGGCCGGTGTCTTCGGCCGCGTCGACATCCATGAGACCCGCTGGTCGATCGGCGATGGGAAGCCGGCATGAACCAGTTCGTCCTCGGTAACCTGAACTATTCCAGCTGGTCGATCCGCCCGCTGCTCGTCGCCCGTCATGTCGGCCTGCCGGTGGAAGAGGTGATAATCCCGCTCGATTTCCCGGAAACCTCCGCGAAACTGCAGGAGATCAGCCCGACAGCGCGTGTGCCGCTGCTGATCTGGAATGGCGAGACGATCTGGGAAAGCCTCGCCATCACCGAATGGATCGCCGAATGGGCCGGGCCCGGCGCGGTCTGGCCGGAAGACCCCACGGCCCGCTCCGTCGCCCGCGCTGCTGCCTGCGAAATGCATGCGGGCTTTGCCGCGCTGCGCGCTGCCTGCCCGATGGACATCCGCGCGCGCCACGCAGCCCCTGACATGACGCCGGCGCTCGCCGCCGACATCGCCCGCATCGACTCACTGTGGACCGGCCTGCGCGACCGGTTCGGCAAGAGCGGGCCTTTCCTGTTCGGAAAATGGAGCGCGGCCGATGCCTTCTACGCCCCGGTCGTTACCCGCTTCCGCACCTATTCCCTCCCCCTCAGCGCCCCCGCACAGGCCTATGCCGACGCCGTCCTCGCAGACCCCGTCTTCCTGAAACTGGAGGCAGAGGCCGCCGCCGAACCGTGGTGGATCCGCTACGGCCCCGACGGGCGTTCAAGCGGCTATCTCAAGCCGGAAGGCTGAACAGGTCATAGCCCAGATCGTGCCGGAACAGGGCTCTGGCCTGCTGGCGGTAAAGGTCCAGCGCCTCGCCGGAGAACAGGTCTGACAGCGCGGTCTTGCGGTTCTGCAGCACGTTCGGTTCGGCGTCCGGATCGACATGCTTGGCCATTTCGGCCTTCGTGCCCGCCGCCAGTGCCGCGTCGATCGCCGCCGGCGTGAGGGCCAGTGACCATTGCCTGGCCACCGCCTCCAGGATAGCGCGGGCATCGCGCAGGGTGTCTTCGTAATGCACCGTCAGGACCATGTCCTTCGCGTCGGCCTTGATCTCGCCCCAGCGGTTCCAGAACCGGGCCAGCCAGTAAATGTCACAGCGATAGGCCTTGCCGGCCGGATCGCCCTTCAGATAGGTCAGCCAGTCGACCTGGATGTCATATTCCCATTTGGCATGGTGGCTCGCGAGAATGGCCATCGGGTGGCGCACCGCCAGCACATAGGGCGGCAGGCCCGCCAGCTCGCGCGCCCATGACCAGTCGGCCAGGCGGTGCGGAATGGTATGGCTGAATGCCAGGCGCGGCAGTTGCGGGAAAGTCGCCTTGTCCTTCGGCCAGCCGATATAGGGCCGCACCGCGTTCTCCGAAAAATATTTCGGCCGTTCGATCCCGTAGGATTCTGCCAGCGCGACCGCCAGCATGTATTTCAGCCAGTGCGTACCGGAATTCTTCGAGGTCACCAGCATGCCATCAAACGCACGGTGCCGCAGCACGGAGTAATTGTGCCAGTTGTCGGCGCGCACGCGCGACCGGTATGCAGCGGGGGGAAGCTGGGCCATCCGCGTGGCCCTAATGCCGGTTCGGGCGAAGCGCAAGGCACCGGATCTGGCAGGCAGCTGGCCTCACGTCTTCAGCCCCGCCCGATCACGATACACCTGCAGCAGCGAGAGCTGGTCGCGCGTCGGCACGCCCTCGGCTTCGGACACAGCGACAAGCATGCTGTCCAGGTCGATGATCTCCTTCGAACCGAGATTGCGGTCTGACAGGATCAGCTGGCTGAGGCTGCGCATCGTCTGCTCCGGCAGCGGCGCGTGATTGGTAACCCAGGCCGCGTGCGCGGTCAGCTCATTCGCGTCGCTGGGCGAGAAGCCGAAATGCCGCATGATCTCCTCATCGATCGCATCGCTCTGCTTTTGCGTCAGCGGGCCACCGCGCGCCCGCGCGACTTCCATCATCATGATGGCCGCCGCTTCGCGCGGGTCCTCGATCCGGGTCAGGCCGTTGCGCCCGGCCTTGTAGCGGAAAGCCAGCTTGTGCGGCAGGTTCGCCGCCGCGCGCGCCATGTCGGCGGCCGCGCGCGCCCGGTCGCGCGCCATGCGCAGCCGCCACGACCAGAGGCCGGTCGCCGCGACGATGATCAGGATGCCAAGCAGGTACTGCATGGAAAAAGTGTAGCGCGCCCCAAAGGGACGCGCCACATCAATCGCGCCGGCTGGGAGACTTACTGCTCGTCATCCGGTGTGTCGGCGTTGGCGTGGGCCTGTGCCAGCACATAGGCACGGATGGCCTCGGCGTCGTCCGGTGTCACATAGTCTGAAAAGGACACCATGCCGTTTGCCGAAAGGTTGCCGTCGATCACGACCCCGCGCCAGGCTTCGGCATTGCCGGTGATCGCCGACCAGCGGAGGTCAGGCAGCACGCCGGAGCTTTTCGCCAGCGCGCCGTGGCAGACCATGCAATTGCGCGAAAAGAGGACCGCTCCCGAGGCGAGCAGGGTCTCGTCGCCAAAGGCATCGGCCTTGGGGGTGCGCTCGATGGCCGGGAAATCGGCATCCGCGATCAGGCCGTTTCCGCCGACCTTGAACGTCACCACTTTTCCGACCGTCGACGGCACGGTCTCGTCATAGGCGTAACCGGCGACCAGCGCGAAGGCACTGCCCCAGCCGGTCGTGATGGTGACGTATTGCTCGCCGTCAATCATGTATGTGCCAGGACCGGCCGCCGCGCCCGACTTGACGTTCTGGCTCCACAGCTTCTCGCCGGTGAGGGCGTTATAGGCGACAAAGTCACCGCTCAGCTTGCCCTGGAAGACCAGGTTGCCGGCCGTTGCCAGCACGCCGCCATTCCAGGCATTCTCATGCTCGACCGTCCAGCGCGGCTCGCGCGCCACCGGGTCCCAGGCAATCAGGCGTCCCTTCAGGGTCGAGCGCAGGAACTTGGCAACATCGGGCGGCGCGATCGGCGGGATACCCGACGAGAAATCGGCGCCGGTATTCCAGCCAGTGGCCTTCGAGGCAAAGCGTGGGTCCTCGACATAGGCTTGCGGGATTTCCTGGGCCGGGATGTAGGCAAGGCCCGTATCGGGGCTGAAGGCCATCGGTTGCCAATTGTGTGCACCGAGCGGGCCGGGCAGCTGCTGGTGAGGCACCTTGCCATAACGGGCCGCCGCAACCTCGATCGGCCGGCCGGCCTCGTCGAGCCCGGTCGCCCAGTTCATCGGGCCAAAGGCATCGCCGGACAGGAACTCGCCTGTGGCCGCATCCAGCACATAGAAGAAGCCGTTCTTCGGCGCCTGCATGGCGACGCGGCGGGGGGCGCCATCTTCACCCACCGGCAGGTCAGCCAGGATGATTGATTGTGTCGCGGTATAATCCCAGTTGTCGCCGGGCGTCGTCTGGAAGTGCCACTTGTAGGCACCGGTATTCGCATCGACCGCCACGATCGATGACAGGAACAGGTTGTCGCCGCCGGACGGGTCGCGGAACGTGCGGTTCCAGGGCGAGCCATTGCCGACACCGAAAATGATCTGGTCGTTGACGTCGTCATAGACGATGGAATCCCAGACCGTGCCGCCGCCGCCATCCGTCACCCAGGCACCCTCGTCGCCCCACGTCACGTTCCCGACCGACTCGAAAGCCGAGTCGGAGATTTCATGGTCGGGCTGCTTCTTCGGGTTGGGCACGGTGTAGAAGCGCCAGAGCTTCTTGCCGGTATCGGCATCATAGGCGGTCAGGTAGCCGCGCACGCCGAACTCGGCCCCGCCATTGCCGATCAGGACCTTGCCATTCACCACGCGCGGTGCGCCGGTGATCGTATAGGGCTTGGCCTGGTCAACCGTGACCGTGCTCCAGATCCGCGCGCCGGTCTTGGCGTCCAGCGCTTCGAGCCGCCCGTCGATCACGCCGACAAAGACCTTGCCGCCATAGACCGCGACACCGCGGTTCACGACATCGCAGCAGGCGTTCACGCCCACGGCCCGGTTTGCGTCGGGGTCATAGGTCCAGATTTCTTCGCCGGTCTTTGCGTCGAGCGCGTAAACGACCGACCAGGCAGAGGTGACATACATCACGCCGTCGACAACGATCGGGGTGGCCTCAACGCCGCGATTTGTCGCCAGGTCGTAGGTCCAGGCCACGCCGAGGCGCGACACGTTTTCGGTGTTGACGCCGGTCAGGCTGGAATAGCGCTGCTCGTCATATGTCCCGCCATAGGTCAGCCATTCGGCGCCGCCGCTGGCCGTTGCAATGCGGGCCGTATCGACATCCGCGAAGGCGCGCGGCGCCGGCGGTTCATCAGCTTTTTCGGTCGGCTTGGGCGCGCAACCCGAGATGAGCGCCACGGCGCTGCCTGCGATGAGTAATGAACGCCAATAAGCCATGGCCGCTGTCTCCCCTTGGATGGTGGCGAGCGGTCAGAGGCCGCTTCTGTGATTGCGAAACATGCTAATACCTCAAACCCGTTTGTCGAGGCGTTTCCCAAGGTCAGCCGCCAATCACGCTGCCGGCGTTTTCTGTCGCCCCGCTGAGGGCGACAAGATCGGCCTGGGCTGCATCGATTGCTGCACGGATGGCGCTGGTCCATGCGGCCATGTCACCCGCCGCATCGGCCGATGCCGGGAAGGTGACCGACCGGGACGCATTCACCACGCCGCCCTCAAGGCGGTTGCCGCGTCGGACAAAGCCGGCCAGCGCATCCCTGGCACCGCTGCCTTGCGCGCCGTATCCCGGCACCAGGAAAGGCGCACCTGGCGCCAGCGCCCTCAACTCGCGGGCCTCGTCAGGGCCGGTGGCGCCTGCGACCAGCATCAGCGACGACCATCCCGACGGGCCCATGAGGCGTGCAATGGCAGGCGCCAGTGCCTGCACCACGCGCGCATAAAGCGGGGCACCGCCCATATCCTTCGCCTGGAAATCCGCTGAGCCCGGATTCGACGTCCGGGCGAGCACGATGACGCCCTTGCCGTTCGCTTCGGCCTCGCGCAGGAACGGCTCCAGCGTGTCGATCCCCATATAGGGGTTCACCGTCACGGCATCGCAGGCGAACGGCGCGTCCACGCCGAGATAGGCGCGGGCATAGCCTTCGGCTGTCGATCCGATATCGCCACGCTTGGCATCGGCGATCACCAGCAGGCCGGCTTCGCGCGCTGCGGCGCACACGTCCTGCAGGGCGCGCATGCCTTCGGGCCCGTGGCGCTCGAACAGGCCGACCTGCGGCTTGACGATTCCGGCCCGCCCCGCCGCTGCGGCGACCACCCCCCTGCCCCACCGGCTGATCCCATCCGGCGTATCGCCGCCGAACAGGTCCGGGATCCGCCCCGGATGAGGGTCGATGCCGACACACAAGGGCCCCAGCCGCCGGGCGGACCCGGTCATCCGGCTGGCAAAATCACTCATGGCTGCACCTGGCAGGCCACCTTGACGACCTGCAAGCGACGGCGGGCATTGTCCGATTGCGGGCCATAGGTGCTGACGGTAAACGCATCATGCGGTCCGTCGACCGGCAGGATATCGAGGCTGGTCAGGAAGGCTTCCACCGAAGACGGGGCGGCCGTGTAGATGCGACCGCGCCGCGGGCTCTCCGCGACGATCACGCCACGCACGCCGCCATCCTTGTCAAACACCGGCCCGCCGGAAATGCCGCCCAGCGAGCCGTCCAGCCCGCGCGTGCGGCCGATCTCGGCCCAGGCCAGGATCGGTTCGGTGCCGTCGCGGCGTCCGCGCGTGATCAGCTTGGAACGTGACATCAGGCGTGTTGCCACTTCGCCCGGCCGGCCCTGCGGGTACCCGACATGGTAGCCTTCAGCGCCGATCTTCAGCGGCGAAACCAGGTCCAGCTTCACCGGGCTGGGGCTGCGCCCGGTCGAGATCAGGGCGAGATCGTGATCCGGATCGACGCGCACCCGGTCGACCGGCACATACTGGCCCGGTGCCACGAGGAGGCCGACATTGCGGCAGCCATCGACAACGTGGCGTGCGGTGATCCAGTCGCCCTTGTCATTGATGGCAAAAGCGGTGCCGATGCCGTCTTTCGGCGCGTCGACCTGGACCAGGACCTGTTCGTCGAGAATGGACGGCGGCGGCAGGGTGGGGCCGTCGGATTCCAGCAGTGTCGGCGGCGGTTCCGGCGCGTCGGCGTCCTTGTCATTCGCAAAGAGTGTGCCGACGAGAACAGCGAAGACGAGTACATAGACGACCCAGTCGAACGATCTCATATGAGGCGCAGCTCCTGTTACCTAGAACCTCTGCAGCGCGGGGTCCCATAACCCGGCTGCAAGAATGATTGCCGAAGAAAGCTTCGCTGCGATAAGCACAATGGCCGCTCCGGCCTGATCGTCTTCGATCCGTTGTGGAATATCACGCAGCACCACGTCTACCAGCCTGTAAACAATCAATTGAAGTAGAAGCGCAATGACGCCCCAGATCAACAGATCAATCAGTGAAACACTCGATGCCAACGTCGATGCAATGGGAATCGCAAGTCCCGTGATCGCGCCCGCCAGGGCGAGGCCTGCCGAAGCATTCCCACCTTTGACGAGAGCGAGCTCTTTCCATGGCGTCAGCAGTACATAGATAGTGCTTGCAACGAGCAACATCACGCCTGCAGAGGTTGTCCACAACAGGAAGCGCGGAAATGCTTCCACGAAAGCGCCAATTTCACCGTCCATTGATCAACCCTATTTGCTGCAGGTCACACCCAAGGCCCTCCCGAGGCCGCATCTATCCCTAAACACAGCGCGCGCGCGCCTCAAGGAGACTTAATCATGCTGAGCGGAAAAACTGCACTCGTCACCGGATCCACCAGTGGCATTGGCCAGGCGATTGCAACCCGGTTTGCGCGCGAAGGGTGCAACGTCGTCCTCAACGGCTTTGGCGATGCCGGCGAAATCGAAGCCCAGCGCGCCGGCCTGGCCAAGGATCATGGCGTGAAAGTCGGCTATTCGGGCGCCGACCTGACCAAGCCCGAGGCGATCGCGGAGATGATGGACTATGTCGCCAGCGACTTTGGCGGCGCCGACATCCTGGTCAACAATGCCGGCGTCCAGTTCGTTGCCCCGATCGAGGACTTCCCCGTTGCCAAATGGGACCTGATCATCGCCCTGAACCTGACGGCCGCCTTCCATACCACGCGCCTGGCCCTGCCCGGCATGAAGGAAAAGCGCTGGGGCCGCATCCTGAACACCGGCAGCGCCCATGCCAAGGTCGCCTCGCCGTTCAAGTCTGCCTATGTCACCGCCAAGCACGGCCTCGCCGGCCTGACGAAGGTGACCGCGCTGGAAGGCGCCAAGCACGGCGTGCGGTGCAACCTGATCTGCCCGGGCTATGTCCATACACCACTGGTCGATGGCCAGATTGCCGATACTGCCAAGGCGCGTGGCCTGACGCGGGAACAGGTCATCGAGGACGTGATCCTCGAGGCGCAGCCGACCAAGGAATTCGTGACCGTCGAACAGATTGCGGGTTTTGCCGCATTCCTGTGCTCGCCGGACGCCGACCAGATCAATGGCGCGGAACTGTCGATCGATGGCGGCTGGACCGCCGAATAGGCCGCCGGCGCTACTCTTCCAGCACGTCAGCGAGGCACGCGGCGATCGTTTCGCTGGTGTCTTCATGGGTGAAGAAGGTCTTGAGGTTCCAGTCGCTGTCCATGAGATAGAGCAGGCTGGTATGGTCCATCGTGTAGCCGGCCGAACTGTTCGGATCGTCGACCCTGGAAAAGTCGGCCACGAAAGCCTCCGTTGCCGCACGGACCTGGTCCGGCGTGCCGGTCAGGCCGGTGAGATTCTCCGGGAACGCAGACGTCGTTATGTATTCGGCGAGTTTTTCGGGCGTGTCGCGCTCCGGATCGATGGAAATCAGCAGCGTTTGCGGCGGTGTCATGCCCTCGGGCAGCATCTTGTAGGCGCGCGCGACGGAGACCAGCGTCATCGGGCAGACATCCGGGCAATAGGTAAACCCGAAATAGATCAGGGCCGGATGTCCCTTGAACGTGTCTTGCGTGACCGCTTCGCCCTTTTCATTGACCAGCGAGATCGGCCCGCCGATTTCCGGATAGGCGCGGCTGAGGCAGCCCGACTGCATGCCGCCGGACGTGGCTTTCGGCGCGGTGGAGGCGGTGTCCGAAGGGGCGGGTGAGCAGGCGGTGGCGGCAAGGGCGCCGAACGCAGCGATGAGGGTGCGATAAGGGAGGGTCATGGCGCGGTTATGACGCCAACGCCGCGCTTGGCGCAAGCGTCACGCTGACGCATAAGCGGATCATGGATGATCTTACCGCCGATTCCCGTTCCGGGCTGGACGAAGCCCTGTTCATATTGGCACCGGAGGGGCTCGGCTCGGCGCAGTCGGCCCTCGGTCGCACGCGGCTGCGCACCTTCATCACGCTGCGCTGGCTGGCCGTTGCAGGCCAGACGGCAGCGGTCGTGTTCGTCACCATGGTGTTCGGCTTCCAGATGCAACTGGCGCTCTGCCTTGCAATCATCGCATCCTCGGCCTGGCTGAATGTCCTCCTGGCCTTTGCCTTCCAGAGCCAGCGCCTGACCCGGGGCTGGGAGGCGACATTGCAGCTGGCCTTCGACACCGTGCAGCTGGCGGCACTGATCGCCGCGACGGGCGGATTGTCGAACCCCTTCCTGCTCCTGCTGCTGGCGCCGGTCACGATTGCCGCGCTCAGCCTGCAGCCAGCACGGGCCACGCTGATCGCGGTGCTCGCCCTGGTCCTCGCGGCGCTGATGTCGGTCGCGTCGCTGCCCCTGCCCTGGATCGACACCAACCCGATCAGCCTGCCGCCGCTGTTCCAGTGGGGCCAGCTCACGGCGCTGGCGGTCGGCGTCGTGTTCTTCTCCCTGTCGGCAGTCAGGGTCAGCCAGGACGAGGCACGGCTGGTCCGGGCGCTGGATGCGGCAAGCGTCGTCATGGCCCGCGAGCAGAAGCTGTCGGCCCTCGGCGCCATGTCGGCCATGACAACTCACGAACTGGGCACGCCGCTGGCCACGATCCATCTCGTTTCGAAGGAATTGCTCGGGGAACTCTCCCCTGACGATCCGCACATGGAGGACGTGCGCCTCATCGCCGAACAGGCCGACAGGTGCCGCACCATCCTGGCCACGATCCGCGAAGCCCGCGAGGCGACCGACATGGTCCACGCGCTGATGCCGCTCGACGCGCTGGTCGAAGAGGCAGCGGCGCCTTTCAAGGGGCTCGGCGTGGACCTGACCGTCCGGGCCATTGCCGGCGAGCGCGGCGAAGCCAAGGCCCCGGTTCTCAATCGCAGCCCGGAAATCCTTCACGCGCTGGGCGCCTTCATCGAGAACGCGGTCAGTTTTGCCGCAAGCCGTGTCGACGCCGTGGCGAGCTGGACCGACGACCAGATCCTGATCACGATCTCCGATGACGGGCCCGGCTTTGCGGCGGAAGTCATGCCCAAGCTCGGCGAGCCCTATGTTTCGCAACGCAGCGAGGCCCAGCTGGGCGGCGGCGACATGGGGCTTGGCTTTTTCATCGCAAAAACCCTGATTGAACGCACTGGCGGACGAATCGCCACACGCAACCGCCCCTTGCCGAAAACCGGCGCCATCGTGCAGGCGCTGTGGCCGCGGGCAGCGCTGGAGGCTTCAATACTGTCGCAAGGCGTGCAAAAGCCCTATATTGAAACCGAGTAGCCAGAAGGAACGCGGCAATGGACCGCCCGATAACCGTAAACATGCATGACAGCCTCAAGGAGGTGGACGACCGGTCCTGCCTCGTGATGGATGATGATGGACCCTTCGTGCAGCGCCTGTCGCGCGCCCTGGCCCAGCGCGGATTCATCGTTTCGGCGGTATCCACCGTCAGCGAGGGCAAGGACATTGCCCGCCTGAACCCGCCGGCCTATGCCGTGCTGGACCTGCGCCTGGAAGACGGCAGCGGACTGGACGTCGTGGACGTGTTGCAGAAGCACCGGCCGGAGGCCCGCGCGGTTATCCTGACCGGATATGGCGCGATCGCAACGGCCGTCGCCGCCGTGAAGGCCGGCGCAGTCGACTATCTTTCCAAGCCGGCGGATGTCGATGACATCATCCGCGCCCTGACCGCCTCGAAAGACGAAAAGCCCGCACCACCGGAAAATCCGATGTCGGCAGACCGGGTCCGCTGGGAACACATCCAGCGCGTGTACGAGCTGTGCAACCACAATGTTTCGGAAACCGCACGGCGACTCAACATGCACCGGCGGACACTGCAGCGCATCCTGGCCAAGCGGGCACCACGCTAACGTGCCGCCCCACGGCCCGCGCGCAAAAACGTGACTGGGGCGTCACTTTATCTGTAACAAATGCAACAGTTGCAATGGGATTTCACCTCGCCTAAGCGCGGCGGATGAAATCCATACGCGTCCTCCCCGCCTCGCTGCTGATTGCCTCATTTGTCGCCCCGGCGTTCGCTGAAACAGGCGACGCGCCCCGGCGCCTCGACCCAGTCGTCACAACTGCAACGCCGGGCGCTGCGCCGCTCGCCGACATCCCGATGTCCGTCAGCGTGATCGGCACCGATGCGCTCAAGCTGGCGGATGCCTTTCTCGGGGCGGAAGACATTACCGACCTGCTGACCGGCGTTGATGCCGCCGTGGCCAATGGCACGCAGGTGGCCTTCCAGATCCGTGGCATCGGCGCAGTGGACCATCAGGCACTGACTCCCACAGCCGCGGCCGTCTATGCCGATGGCGTCTACCTGGCGACAAATGTCCAGACCGGCCTGATGCTGTATGACCTTGAACGGATCGAGGTGCTGAAAGGCCCGCAGGGCACGCTGTATGGCCGCAATGCCTCAGGCGGGGCGATCAATTTCATTACCGCAAAACCCGGCAACGACCAGACACGGTACGTTCGCGCCGGTTATGGCAATTTCAACCGCGTCGACCTTGGCGGCGCCTACGGCACCGCATTGGACAACGGGTTCAGCTATCGCCTGGCCGGGCGGTACCTGGCGCGTGATGCGGCGCTGGACAATACAGCTGGCCCTGAGGACGCGGGCGGCGTGCGTGACGAGTTCGGCCTGCGCCTGGGCCTGCGCTGGGAGAATGCCGGTGGCGGCGAACTTCTGGTGCGCACGCACTATGAAGAAGACAACGGCATCAATGCCGCGCCGCGCAATGACAGCCTGGACCTGGGCGACCACGAGATTGCAGTTGCCGGTGACGGCCTGCAGGACACGGATAATGCCTTCTATGGCGTATCCGCCGAGTACAGCCGCCCTGTCGGGCGCTGGGACCTGACCTCCCTGACCGCCTTTGAAGGCTATGCACAGCAATACGGCTTTGACTTTGACGGCGCCGTGGCCCTGTTCGGCAACCCGGATTTCAATGCCAATCTCGCCTATGACCGGTCATTCCGGCAATATTCGCAGGAAATCCGCCTGCAGACGGACTGGGCCGGCGGGCACACACTGTTCGGCCTCAGCGGATCGGTCGATGATTTCAGCCAGACCTATACGATCTGGTGCGGCGTTCTGGACCCGCAAACCCTGCTGGGCACCTGTCCCTATGTCGGTGCGGGAAGCCGGGCCGGCCCGACGCCCGTATCGCCCGGAACCGCAATGTCGCTGGTCACCGACATCAACCAGTCGCGCACGGCGCTTGCCGCCTTCACGTATAATGAATTCGACCTGACAGACCGCATGACGGCGACCCTGGGCCTGCGCGTGACCGACGAGCGGATCGAAGGCCATGGCAGCGGACGGCACGTGTTTGATGACGGCACGGTCGGCTACAACAATGTCGGCGGGCTGGGCCTCGCTGTCGGATCGAACGAGATCGACGAGACACGCCTCAGTGGCAATGCGGCCCTGTCCTATGATGTCGGGCCGGGGCGGGCCTATGCGTCCGTCTCGAACAGCTACAAGTCGGGCGGGTTCAATGGCGAGGTCCAGAACAACGTCACGCATTTCACCGACGAGGGCCTGTTCGATGCTGAATCCGTGACGGCGTATGAGCTTGGCTACAAGGCCCGGCCCACGGACACGCTGAGCTGGAGCCTGGCAGCGTTCTGGCAGGATTATGACGCCCCGCAGGCGCGCATCTTCGTGAACTTTCCCTTGCCGGACGGTTCCAGCATCACGTCGAACTCGCTGTCGAATCTTGATGCGGCCACCGTGTACGGTGCCGAAGCCGAGATGACCTGGCAGCCGGCTGATGGCCTGACCCTCGATGCCGGGCTGACCGTGCTGGATACCGCGATCGATCAGACAACCAATATTGGTGGCAATGCTGCAGCGTTTGACGGCAATCCCCTGCCCTTTGCGCCGGATGTGTCAGCCACGCTGGGCGGGCGGTATGAGGTCGCGCTGACGCCGGGCGTGGACGCGAGCCTCGCCGTGCATGCGAAATATCGCGGCGACTATTATCTCGACCCGGAGGGCCTTGATGCACGGATGCAGGCCGGATTCACCACGCTGCAGGCCGAGGCGGCATTCCAGTTCGCAGACACGGGTCTCGGCGTCACGATATGGGGGCGCAACCTGACCGATGAAGACTATGCCCTCTCGGGCTATGGCTTCATCGGCTACAACACGTTCCGGTCAGACCCGCGCACCTTTGGCGTGCGGCTGGATTACAGCTTCTAGCTTGTCGGCTTCATCAGGGCCATTGCGCCGACGACCATCGCTTCCGTGCCGAGCTTGACGGAAGGCTCAGGGTCGATCTTGAAGAAGGGCGAATGGTGCGACGGCGCGGTGTTCACATCGGCTTCCGGTGTGCCACCGACATTGAAATAGACGCCTTTGACGCCGGTTTCGGGCGTGACGAAATAGGCGAAGTCTTCGGCGCCCATGCCGCCGCGTGGCTGTTCGAACAGCGTGCCTTCCGGCAGTGAGGCCGTGAACGCATCGCGCAGGCGCTGGGCCGTGTCCGTGTCGTTGATCGTGGGCGGCGTCGATTCCGTTTGGGAGCGCACGACTTCCGGCATCAGGTCTTCCGGCACGTTCATCGAGATGGCAACGCCCCGGGCGACCCGGTCGATGCCGTCAAGCAATTGTGTGCGCACCTCGGGGTCGTCGGAGCGGACGGTCAGCTGCATCTCGACCTTGTCGCCAATGATGTTGTGCTTGGCCCCGCCATGGAATGCGCCGACCGTGATGACGCCGGGATCCAGCGGCGCGATCGAGCGCGACACGACCGACTGCAATGACACGACGATCTGCGACGCCACGAGCACCGGGTCTATGCCCATGTGCGGATAGGCGCCATGCGTGCCAACGCCGTGGACAAGAATGTCCACGCTGTCGGAGCTGGACGCCACGATGTCGAGCGGCAGCTCGATGCGCCCTGTCGGCACGTTGGCCGCAACATGGAAGGCGATGGCGTAATCCGGCTTGGGAAAGCGGGTATACAATCCGTCTTCGATCATGGCGCGGGCGCCGCCGATACGTTCTTCAGCCGGTTGGCCCACGAGAACAAGTGTGCCGGACCATTCGTCCTTGCGGGCAGCCAGCTGTTTCGCCGCGCCGACAAGGGAGGTAATGTGCACATCGTGCCCGCAGGCATGCATCACCGGCTTTTCAACGCCGTCGATGTCGACCTGCGTGACGGTCGAGGCATAGGGCAGCCCGCTGTCTTCCTTCAGCGGCAGGCCATCCATGTCGGCGCGCATCAGGACAGTGGGCCCGTCCCCGTTCTTCATCACGGCGACGACGCCCGTTCCGCCGACGCCTTCGGTGACATCAAAGCCAAAGGCCCCGATCTCTTTCGCCAGCATCTTCGACGTATTGGTCTCGCGGAAGGAGAGTTCCGGATGGGTGTGGAACCAGGTGAACAGCGCCCCGAGGTGCGAGTCATAGTCGGACGCGATGTCGGACCGCAGCATTTCGTCTGCGCCGGCGCCCGGCACAATTCCAAGCGCGATGATCGATACGGCCGCAGCGATCGATTTCATGTTCATGATGTCTCTCCCCTGCATGGGGACAAGGCTAGGCGGTGGGATGGGTCCTGTAAATCACTGATCGGCCCCTTCGCCGGGACACGCGCCGGTATCGAAACGGATGGCGCGGAAATTCACCGGGTCACCGTTCGAATAGTTCAGCGCATAGTGCGGCGACGATTCCGTGACGCAAAGGTCCATCCGGCCGGCCTGGGCGCGCAGCCTGGCCACTTCGTCAACGATAGCCGGGTCGGCCTTGCGGTCCTCGAAATTCACGAGATAGACAACCGGGTACATCGCCCTGTCTTCGGGCAGGTCGAGCGGGGTTTCCGGCGGGTGCAGGTTCTGCGTGCCGAGGGTAAGGACATAGCTCGGCTCGGCATAGCCGAGCGCGAGGATGCGCTGCGGGGTGGGCGCATTGCAGGCGGCGTCATCGCCCGGGACACCGCACACGTCCTCGAGCGCCGCGCGGGCCGTCTCGGTCGGCTGCAGCCAGACCTGGCTGGGCAGCATGAAGATGCGGATATGCCAGCCGATGGCGAGGCTGGCCGTGATGGCGAGCAGGATGGCGAGCCCGTCATTGCGGCGGGCAAATTCGATGATCGCAAAGCCGGCCAGCGCGAAACCGGTCCACCAGAGCCAGAGCGGGAAACTGCGATAGGCGGTCCAGGCGTCAAGCACCTGGCTTGAGGCGACTGTCGTGAAGTCGCCCGCCGTTTCTTCCATGAACCAGATCGCGACACCCGGAAACGAGACGGCGAGCAGGAGGATGGCGCCGATCGCAAACAGGACGATGGAGATCCAGCGGCTGACCGGCATGCGTACGCCGTCGATCATCTGGACGGCAGCATAACCGCAGAGCAGGCCCATCGCCGGATAGGCCGGCAGGATATAGTGGCTGAGCAGGGTCGGCATCAGTTCGAAGAAGACGAAGGTAAGCGCCGCCCACGCCACGATGAAGCGGATGGCGCGGGTCTCGTCGGTCAGGCCGTCAATGCCGATGGGCCAGCGCGCCTTCCAGTCGGCGCGCCCGGACATGTACCAGAAAACGGCCAGCAGGACCGCCGGGAAGGCTGGCAGGGTCTTGAGGGTGGAGAGCGTGCCGAGCGACTTCGCCATGAGGCCGGTGCCCTGTGGCTGCGGCAACAGGGGCAGTGCGAACAGCAGCACGGCAAGGCCGGCAAACACGATGGCAGCGATGGCGGCCGAGACGCGCAGCCATTTCCAGCCGAGGGCGCCGCGCGGTTTGAGGCGCTTCCATGCCGCCATGCAGCCGGGCACCAGCATCAGCGTCGCCGGGAAGAACCAGGCCGGCAGGTGGGTGAGGTGGTAGAACGGCCAGCCGCCATGCCCTTCGGAGGCACCGGTGAACTTGTCCTTCAGGTCCTTGCCGACAGCACCCTTGATGTATTCGCCGCCGGTCGCGGCCTGGATCCAGAGGAACCAGGGCAAGACCAGCGCGACGAAGATCAGCGGGCCGGGCCACCAGATGAGGACCTTCCACCAGTCACCGCCCTTGCCGCCGGCCGCCTTGGTCCACACCCAGGCACCGATCCCGGCATAGGCCGCGACCATCGGGCCGACGGGGCCCTTGATGAGAAAGACAAGGCCCATCGCCGTCCAGAACAGCAGCGCCATGCGTTTCGACTGGTCCTGACGCATGTAGAGCCGCGCCAGTGCGCCGATACTGAGCGTCGTGAGGAAGACGAGCACGCCGTCAGTCTTGGAAATGTGCGCCTCGCTGGTCAGCAGCAGTGTTGCCCCGAACAGCGCGGCACCGACGAAACTCGCCCGTCGCCCGATCAGGGGGATGCCGCACCAGAAACAGGCGAGCGTGGCGAGGGCCGCGCCGAGCCAGCTGGGCACGCGATAGGTCCAGATCTGCTTGGCCTCTGCGCCGGTGAACAGGGCGGTCGATCCGGCCTGCAGCCAGTGGATGCCGGCCGGCTTCTTGTTGCGCAGCTCGTCCTGGTAGCGCAGGCGGATATAGTCGCCTGATTCCAGCATCTGCTTGGAGGCCTGCGCGAAGCGGCTTTCGTCGCGGTCGAGCGCAGGCAGGTTGAACACGCCGGGCGCGGCGGCCCCGAACGTGATCACGAACAGGAGGACCCAGGCTTTCCAGCCAGTCGAGAGGCGGTCGAGAAGTGTCATGGCTGTGCCTTCTAGCGGCTTGCGCGCGCGGCGTCTTCAGGTTTTGGGCACACCGCCGCGCGCAAGGCGCGGGTGCGCGTAGGGTCTCGCTTTTACAGGCCTGCCTCGTTATGAGGCTTGGCGTATTGAACCTGCAAGCTCGAAGGCTGACCGAATTGGCCCATTCCCTAGAATTCTCGATTGTCGTGCCCGTGCACAACGAGGCCGGCAACGTGCAGGCACTGGTCGAAGAGATTGCGCGGGCCCATGACGGACGCGCCTATGAAATGGTGTTCGTGGACGATGCCTCGACCGATGACACGCGGGCGGTGCTGGCCGACCTGAAGACCAGGTTCCCGATGCTGCGCGTACTGGGCCACCGCAAGAATGCCGGCCAGAGCCGCGCGATCCGGTCTGGCATCATCGCGGCGCGCGCGCCGGTTGTCGGCACGATCGACGGCGACGGCCAGAATGACCCGGCCGACCTGCCGGACCTTTACCGCCAGCTGGTCCGCGCCGATGCACCGGCCGAACTGAAAATGGTCATGGGCCGGCGCGCCAGCCGCAAGGACACGGCCTGGAAGCGCTTCGGTTCGCGCTTTGCCAACAATATCCGCCAGTGGATGCTGAAGGATGACTGCGACGATACCGGCTGTGGCACCAAGGTGATGAACCGCGACGCCTATCTGGCACTGCCCTATTTCGATCACATGCACCGGTACATGCCGGCCATGATGAAGGCCGAAGGGTACAAGGTGGAATTTCGCGATGTGAACCACCGTCCACGCGGGGCCGGTACGTCCAGCTATACCAATTTCGGCCGCCTCAACGACGCCTTCTCGGACCTGCGCGGTGTGATGTGGCTGATCCGGCGCCGGCGCGACCCCGGCGGCGCGGACGAAATCTAGCCCCGGGCAGCGCGCCCAAATCTCCAGTGTTCACAGCGATTCCTGCGGGTCTTCCCCCTGTCCCCGCACGCATGCGGGAAATCCGCTCGCATCGGCCCGAGCAATACGGTAAACCTTGTGTTAACTCTGGCGAGCGACGGGTATAGGAAATGAGCAAGAATACCAAGATCGCGCTAGCGGGGGCGGCGATCGCCAAGAGAGAGCGCAAGGAGCGGGAGAACCACGCTTCTGACGAGTCGAACAAAAAGGGGAACCTGATGCGCGCAATTTTCGGAATCTTTCCGCTGCTGGTGATACCGGTGGCGCTGTACAACCTTCTCGCGCTCGGCTTCGGCGGTGCGGTTGAAACCATTGATGCATCGGGCCAGATCGTCCGGGCGACATCAGCCCCGATCCTGGGCCTGCTGAATGGCGAGTTCATGGGCCTGCCGATGATTTCCGGGGTCGACTGGGTGCTGACCAAGGGGGACGCCATCCTGCTGCTGGCGATCGTGTTCCTGTTCCTCGAAATCCTTAAATCGACGAGCACCGGCACATCGACCATCGTCAATCACGCGATCTCGATGATCCTGTTCATCGTCTGCCTGATCCAGTTCCTGCTGTTGCCGAACTTCGCGACCTCGACCTTCTTCATCCTGATGTCGATGACATTGCTGGACGTGCTGGCGGGTGTGGTGGTGACCATTGTGTCGGCCCGGCGTGACTTTGGTGTCGCGGGCGACATCTGAACCCCACTCCCCTTGTCCTGAAGACCAGACGGCCTGCCCTTCGGGGCGGGCCGTTTTCGTTCGGGGCGGCGCCGCACCCCGCCATCCCTGCCCGGCAGGCTTCGGAACGATCGCGGCGGCGATTCGTTGGTCAGGCGTTCAGGAGACATGCCATGACAAGGACAACACTTCCGCAGGAAGCCCGGCCCAATACATCACGCGAGGAAGCCGAGCAGATCGAAACGGCTGCGCGCCACCGGCAGCAACACATGCTTCCGGGTGAAGGCCCGCACGCCCCCGAAAAGGACCCGCAGGTCGATCACTGCAAGGGGGAGGATGCACCGGTCATTCTCGGCCCTGCACCGGAACCGGCCACCTATACAGACGCGCCGGCAGCGGCGAAGACGGATCCCGAGGATCGCGATGAGGAGTGACGCCCCCCTGAAAGGGGCGTCAGAGGCGGCCGGCAGGGCGCCCCCGGCCTAGTCCTTTTTCGTGAGGTCGGCGAGCTGGTCCTGGATGGCCTGCATCTGGGCCTGCATGGCCGCGAGGGCTTCGGCCTGGAAGTCGAGGATCGGATTGCTGGGCGTCGATTTCTCGGTTTGGGACGCCTTGTAGAGCGTCGGCATGAACATTTTCATGCCCTGTTCGAACATCGCCATGTTGCGCTTGGCCTGTTTCTCGAAGGCTGACATCGGATTGGCCGCCTTGCGCCATTCCTTTTGCGTGTCGGCAAAACTGTTCATCGACATGTCGAGAAAGGCGGGCAGGAAGGTCTGCGCGCCGCCGCCATAGAAGCCGATCAGCTGGCGCAGGAAATTCAGCGGAAGGGCGCCTTCGCCCTTTGTTTCCTGCTCGAAAATGATTTGTGTGAGGACCTGGCGGGTCAGGTCGTCGCCTGTCTTGGCGTCCCTGACTTCAAAATCACGGCCCTCGCGGACAAGTTCCGACAGATGGTCGAGCGTGACATAGGATGAGGTCGACGTGTCGTAGAGACGCCTGTTCGCGTATTTCTTGATGATGATCGTCTGGGACGATCCGTTTGTCTTAGCCATGTCCTGCCCTCTGTTCTCCGAAAGGGAGAAGCAATTATTGTGCTATGCAGCAATGTTTGCACAGATTTTGCGTGCAACCAATGCGCTATTGATGTTCGGGGCTGAGGAAGGCTACCAACGGGGCAACCAACACGCCGAGAGGAAAACAGGCATGACAAAAACAGTTCTGGTCACAGGAGGGACGCGAGGAATCGGGCGTGCCATCAGCGAGATGATGAAAGCGAAGGGCTACAAGGTTGCCGCCAATTACGGGGGCAATGACGAAGCCGCGAAGCAGTGCGAGAAAGAGACCGGCATCAAATGCTACAAGTTCGACGTGTCGGACTATGACGCCGTCGGAAAGGGCCTCGCCGCCATCGAAGCCGATCTCGGGCCGATCGACATTGTCGTCAACAATGCCGGCGTGACGCGCGATGCCCCCTTCCACAAGATGAGCCTCGACCAATGGCAGCAGGTCATCGACATCGACCTGACATCGGCGTTCAACGTGACGCGCCAGGTCTGGGAAGGCATGCGCGAGCGCGGTTTCGGCCGCGTCATCAACATCTCGTCGATCAATGGCCAGAAGGGCCAGTTCGGGCAGGCGAACTATTCCGCCGCCAAGGCCGGCCTGATCGGCTTCACCAAGGCGCTGGCCCAGGAAGGCGCCAAGAAGGGCATCACCGTGAACGTGGTCTGCCCCGGCTACATCGACACCGAGATGGTCCAGGCCGTGCCGGAGAAGGTCCTGGAAAGCATCATCGCCTCGATCCCGGTCGGCCGGCTTGGCAAGGCCGAGGAGATCGCCTCGATGTGCGCCTACCTCTCGAGCGACGAGGCCGCATTCATCACCGGCGCGACCATGACGGTGAACGGCGCGCAATACATCGCGGGCTGACCTTCACACATTGCAGGCAAACCGAAGAACCGGACCGGCCCAGCGCCGTCCGGTTTTTCTTTGGAAAGACGCGGGAGGCGAAGGGCCGGGTACGCGTTTTCAGTCTGGTAGTCCAGGATTGCAGCAAGGTCGCGAACCCTTGCTCCGTCTCCCGCGCTGTCCCGCCAGCGGGAACTGGGCGGGACCGGCACAGGATACGCCAGGTCCGGCGCTGTCGGATACGATTGTGCGCGCTTCCCGGCGCGCGGGCGCTTGCGAGGCGATTTGCGGGGGACAAGCCTTCAGGGCTTGGGCCGCCAGTCCGGCGCGGCAAGCTCGAACCCCTTGAATTCGAAGCCCGGCGCGACCGTGCAGCTGACCAGTGTCCAGGCGCCCAGCGTCTCGGCCGCCTGCCAGTGATGCGCCGGCACGACCACCTGCGGCCGCTGGTCGGCACGCAGGTCCGGCCCCAGCTGGAATGCTTCGGCGCCCTTCCCGTCCGGCGGCGACACGGTCAGGACGAGCGGACCGCCGGCATGCCAGAACCAGCATTCGTCGGCGTCGACACGGTGCCAGGCGGACACTTCATCGGCCTGCAGCAGGAAATAGATGGCGGTGGATGTGGGGCGATAGCCGTGCATTGCCGGGGCGCGGAACGTCTCGGCATAATGGCCGCCTTCGGGATGCGGCTTCAGGCCGAGCAGGCGGATGATCTCGTTGGCGCCAAGGTCACCGGAGATCGCGCTCATCAGAACCGGTCCTTGCGCCCGCGGATTTCTGCGAACGTGGCGACCGGGTCTCCGGGGTGGCCCATCGCGGCCTGCAGCGCAGGATCATCGGCCCGCAGGAAGGGGTTGGTGGCCAGTTCGCGCGCGAGGCCGGTCGGAACCGTCCACTCATTGCGGGCGCGCTTGTCTTTGATCTCGTTGACATAGGCGGCAAGCGCCGCGTTGCCGGGATCGACCGTAACGGCGAATTTCGCATTCGAGGCGGTATATTCATGCGCGCAATAAAGCGCGGTTTCCGGGGGCAGCGCCTTGAGGCGCGAGAGGCTGTCCCACATCATTTCCGGGTCGCCTTCGAACACGCGCCCGCAGCCGAGTGCGAAGACGGCATCGCCGACAAAGGCGATGGATTCGGACGGCACATGATAGGCGATATGGCCGAGCGTATGGCCCGGCACGTCGATGACATGGGCGGTGATGGCACCAAGGCTGGCCGTGTCGCCGGTGCTGACCGCGCGGTCGAGTCCGGGAATCTTCGCCGCCTCGCCGGCCGGGCCGGTGATCGTGCAGCCTGTCGCTTCCTTGATGGCGAGGTTGCCGCCAGCATGATCGGGATGCCAGTGCGTGTTCCAGATCTGGGTAATGGTCCAGCCCCTGGCAGCGGCCTCGGCGAGGTATTTCTGCGCATCGGGCGTATCGATGGCAGCCGTTTCACCCGAAGTAGAATCATGCGCGAGAAAGCCGTAATTATCGTTCAGGCAGGGAAACTGGTGTATCTGGAACATCTGGCGGACCTCCGGCAGGCGTGAAATGACTTTGTCTCCAAGGACCTAGCACAAGGAAAACGATGCGTCAGGATGCCGTCACCCTGCAGCGATTCTATGCTTCCCCACTGGGGATCGCCGCCGCGCGCGTGCTGTCGGCCAAGCTGACGGACCTGTGGGGCGACGCCAACGGCCTGTCACTGCTGGGGCTGGGCTATGCCGTGCCGGTGCTGGAAGCATTCGGCAGCCATCCGAGCCGCAATGTCGCCGCCGTGCCGTTTGACCATGGCCCGGTCAACTGGAACCCGGCCGGGCGCGGCAATGCCGCCGTCTCGGTGGGAGACCTGCGCCTGCCCTTCCCGGACGGCATGTTCGACCGGGTGATCGTGCTGCACGGCCTGGAAGAGACCGGCGACCCGCGCGCCTACCTGCGCGAAATCTGGCGCGTGACGGCGCCTGAAGGCCGCATCGTGCTGGCCGCATCGAACCGGGCAGGCCTGTGGTCGCGCGCAACGCGCACGCCGTTCGGGCAGGGCCGGCCCTGGAGCCGCGCGCAGCTGATGAACCTGCTGTCGATCGGGCTGTTCCAGGTCACGGCCAGCTCGAGCGCGCTGTACATGCCGCCCATCCCGGCGGGGATCGTCACGTCCGCCGCAGAAGGCTGGGACGCCATCGGTCGACGGATCGCGCCGGGCCTCGGCGGTGTGGTGCTGGCTGAAGCCGTCAAACGTCTTTACGCCTCGTCCGGCGGCGGCGCAGTTGCCCCCGTGACTGACCGGGTGCGGATTGCCAGGCCGGCAACCAGCAATCGCCGCGAAAAGCATTGACGCGGGCGGCACCATCGGTACGTTCGCAATTGCAACAATTTCCGGATCGACCCGCCATGAAACTCGTCACCGCCATTTTCAAACCGAGCCGCCTCGACGCCGTGATCGACGCACTGTCCGAGGCCGGAGCCACGGGCCTGACCGTGACGGAAGTGCGCGGCTATGGCCGCCAGCAGGGCAAGACGGAAGTTTACCGCGGCGCCGAATACGAGGTGCGCCTGCTGCCCAAAGTGCGCGTGGAAGTGGCCTGTTCCGACGATGCGGCCGACCGGTTTGCCGACGCCATCATCGCCGCCGCCAATACCGGCACGATCGGCGACGGCAAGATTTTCATCCACACGGTCGATTCGATCATTCGCATTCGCACCGGCGAACGGGACGAGCAGGCCGTCACCGGCTGAGCCACCCTTCCCTCACGGAATGACAAACCCGGCGTTAATGGCGCCGGGAAGGTTTGACTGATCGCCCGAACCCTTCCTGAACCCCGATTGTGTACGCCTGCTGCAACAACAGCAATTCTCGGGGCGGGTTCCGATGCAGCGACAGTCCAACGTCCAGCCGACAACGGTGATCTCATGAGCCTGCTCACGGGGATCGTCATTTCGAACGTTTCGCTCGCATTGCTGGGGGCCGTCCTGGTCTGGCAGGTGTCGATGCAGTCCGCCGACCTGCGCACGCTGCTCGGCCGGTTTGCGAGACTGGCGACAACCGACACGCTGACCGACCTGCCGAACCGGACAAAGCTGCAGGAGCACCTGGCCGACGCCCTGAAGGCGGACGGGCCTGAGCCGGCCCTGCTGCTGATCGACCTCGACGGGTTCAAGGTCGTCAACGACACGCTGGGCCACGAGACAGGCGACGAATTGCTGAAATCCGTCGCCTCGCGCATTGGCACCTGCCTGCACCCGGAAGACCTGCTCGCCCGCCTCGGTGGCGACGAGTTCGCCGCGTTGATCACGCGGCCATCGGCGGACACGCTGGCCAAGGATACGGCGCGCCACATCGACGACATGATGAAAACGCCGTTCCGGGTGCACGAGGACCTGATCTCCGTCGGGGCCAGCATCGGCATCGCGCCATCGCCGGGCAAGGGCACGGACGCCTCCGAACTGCTGCGGCGCGCCGACGTGGCGATGTATGTTGCCAAGAGCGACAAGCAGAACCGCTTCCATGTCTATTCGCCGACAATGGATGAAACGCTGCGCTTGCGGCACACGATCAGCCTGGAGCTCGATCGCGCCCTCAGCGAGAACCAGCTGAAGCTGGTCTACCAGCCGCTCGTCTGCGCCCGCACCGGCAAGGTGATGAGCGCCGAAGCGCTGATGCGCTGGCCGGGCAAGGAAGGCCAGGCCGGATCACCCGGCATTTTCATCCCGATCGCGGAAGAAACCGGCCTCATCTCGCGGCTGGGCGAATGGGCACTCGACCAGGCCATGCTCGAAATCAAGCGCCAGCGCACCATCCCGATTGCCGTCAACGTTTCGCCGATCCAGTTCCGTGTCGACGGGTTCGCCGACAGCGTCGAAGCCGCGCTCGAACGCCACGGCGTCGACCCGTCGCTGCTGCACATCGAGATCACCGAAGGCGTGCTGATCTCGCATACGGACGAAGCCCAGCGGACAATGAAGCGCCTGCGCGACATGGGCGTGCTGGTCATGCTGGACGATTTCGGCACCGGCTATTCCTCGCTCAGCTACCTGCAGCAGTTCGAGTTCGATGGCCTGAAGATCGACCGCGCCTTCATCCAGCAGCTCGAATTCGGCCCGACCGGCCGCCAGCTCCTGAAATCCATCATCGCGCTCGGCCACAGCCTGAACATGAAGGTTGTCGCCGAAGGCGTGGAGACCGAGGACCAGGCCGCGATCCTGCAGCTGTTGTCCTGCGATTTCCTGCAGGGCTATGCGCTGGGCCGCCCGGACGCCGCCGACAAGCTGCACTCCGTGACACGCCCGTCGGAACTGCTTGGCAGCACATTGCGCACCGCCGGCTGGGGCCGCGCCGCCAACTAGTCGGCCAGGTCGTCCCGCGCGCCGAAACTGGCCTGTTCGGCATCATGGTGCAGCTGCAGGTTCAGCAGCACGGCCTTTGCAACCGGCAGCAACAGGACGCACAGGCCGATAATGGCAGCGCAGAGCGCGACAAAGGCCAGCGCCTTCATGGCGATCGGCAGCGAACTCATCGGCAGCAGGAACAGGAACGGCGCCAGCAGAACCAGCACGCCGAAGCCGACAAAGAAGGCCGGCCCGTCGGCCGTATCGGCGGCGCGCATGTCGCGGTCACAGGCCGGGCAGGCCGGATTGAGCTTCAGGTAGCCCGAAAACAGCTTGCCGCTTCCGCACTGCCCGCAGCGCTGGCGAAGTCCGGACAGGATCGGGGTCGGTGAGGACATTGGAGTCTCCGCGTTTGAGGGGTCCAGATAGGTCGCCGGCGTCCCGAACGGGAGGTGCCAAACCGTCGCTGCGTCAATTGAACCGGACCGCACGCGCGGGATTAAACGCGCGGCGGGCTTGACCTTCGGGCGCGCTTTGCACACCAGAGGCAGCGCCAATTGCCCGCAGAAGAGTGTCCTCAATGCCAGATCCCGTCTTTTCCAAGATCGCCATCATTGGCGCAGGCCTGATCGGTGCCTCGATCGCCCGGGCAGCGGCAGAATACGGCGCTGCCGGCAGCGTGGTGCTCTATGACATGGATGCGGATGTGCGAACCCGTGCGCGCACGATCGGGCTGGGTGAGGTGACCGATACGCTGGAGGCGGCGGTTGCGGAAGCCGATTGCGTTTTCCTCTGCGTGCCCGTCGGCGCCCTGGCCACGGTCGCCGCCAACGTGGTGCCGGCCATGACATCCGGCACGATCCTCACCGATGTCGGATCGGTGAAGGGGGAGGCTGCCGCAGCGCTGACAGCGGCCGGTGACGGACGCATCCACCTGATCCCCGGCCACCCGATCGCCGGCACGGAACAATCCGGGCCGGACGCCGGCTTTGCGACATTGTTCCGCGATGCCTGGCACATCCTGACACCGAGCGATGATACGTCCGCAGATTACCTCGCGGCGGTCGAGCGCCTGACCCTGTTCTGGCAAAGGCTGGGGGCCAAGGTCGAAACGATGGACGTTGCGCGCCATGACAGGGTGCTGGCGATCACCAGCCACCTGCCCCACCTGATCGCGTTCAACATTGTCGCCACAGCCTTCGACATGGAGACGGTCGAGCAGGGCGAAGTCGTCAAGTATTCGGCCGGCGGCTTTCGAGACTTCACGCGGATTGCCGCGTCAGACCCCGTGATGTGGCGCGACGTGTTCCTGACCAACAAGGACGCCGTGCTGGAATGCCTCGGGCGGTTTTCGGAAGACCTGGCAGCCCTGCAACGGGCGATCCGCTGGGGCGACGGCGACATGCTGATGCGGGAATTCACGCGCGCCCGGACGATCCGCAAGGCGATCATCGATGCGGGGCAGGATTCCGGCGCCATCAACTTCGGCCGTAACCCGAATGTGGAGCCCGACACGGAATGAAGGACGTCACCCTCAGCCCCGAACGCCGCTCCGGCCTCGCCCGGCTGGTGCAACAGAAGTTCCGGACGGAATTCGACGAGGAACTGAGCGGGTTTCGCGCCGAGGAAATCATCGACCTGATGCTGAAGACGATGGGCCCGGCCGTCTACAACCAGGCCGTCCAGGACGTGCGGGCACACCTCCAGGGCAAGCTGGATGACCTTGATGGTGAAGTCTGGGTCGACGAGGACGTCTGAGCCGCTCACGTCCTTGTGCATGTCGCTTCATCAAACCGTACGCTAGATTGCTGCGTATGAGACACATGATGCACACATTCTCACGCAGATCGCTGCTGCTTGGCGGCGCCGCAACGCTGGCCATCGCCGCCTGCTCGCCTGCCAGCGCCGACAAGGTGGACGGCGACGCGTCCACAGACCCCTATGCCGACACGACATGGCGCAAGCTGACCGATGCTGAATGGCAAGAGCGCCTCCCGACGGAGGCTTATCGCGTGCTGCGCCACGAGCATACGGAGCGCGCCTTCAGCTCGCCGCTCAATGATGAAAAGCGCGCGGGCACCTTTCATTGCGCCGGCTGCGACCTGGCCCTGTTCGATTCGGACCGCAAATTCGACAGCGGCACCGGCTGGCCCAGCTTCTGGGATGCCATTCCCGGCGCGATGGGCATGAAGCCCGACAACAGGCTGTTCTACACGCGTCTGGAGTATCATTGCGCCCGCTGTCTCGGCCACCAGGGGCACCGGTTCAATGATGGCCCTGCGCCCACCGGCCAGCGCTGGTGCAACAATGGCCTGGCCCTGACGTTCAAGCCGGCCTGACCTATTCGACGATCAGCATGCCTTCCGGAATGACGATCGGCGCTGATGCCACGGCGACATTCTGCTCGACTTCCTCGCCGGGGCCGTTCTCGCGCCGTTCATAGGCCTTCACGAGTGACAGGTAGGGCGGGACGTGAACCCAGCCGTTTTCGGCCGTGTTCTGGACGATTTCGAAGTGCAGGTGGAAGGTCGTCGCAGAGCCGCCGAAATCATTCGAGACATAGCCGAGCGACTGGCCAGCCGTGACGGCGTCGCCGGTCGCCACTTTCAGTTTCGCCATGTTGAGGTGCAGGTACTTGTAGATCCGGCCACCGGCGCGAAGGCTGATCGAATACGATCCGACATTCGAGATGATGCCGTCTTCAACCGCGACCACTTCCTGGAGCGCACGATCGGCCCGGGCAGTGGAGCGCATCGTGTTGCACTGGGCGGGCGTGCCGACGCGGATGTCCTGGCCCTGGTGAATCTTCTGGGCCGGACAGAATGGCGACCCCCGGTTGGCGCTGCGGGTTTCGCAGAAATTGTCGCGCCAGGGATAGGCGTAATTGCGCGCGTCGCACTGGTCGCCGCCCCCGACACCGCCGCCGAACGTGAACACCTGCGACTGCAGGTAGGCCGGGGCTGAAGCGATGGGGAAGACCATGTCGGGCGCATGGATGATCTGGTCGATGTCGCCCTGCCCGGTTCCTGGCAGCAGCATGCCGGGGGCAAAATAGCTGAACACGGGTTCCGGTTCGGGTGCGGGCGGCGTGACCGGATCGGTGGGCGTATCGCCCGTGTCCGTGGGGGGCGTCTCAGGCTCGGACGCGGTGTCGTCTGCGGGGGGAACGCCGGTGTCATCGGTTTCAGGCGGCACGTCGACGCTCGTGTCCGGCGTGGTCTCGTCAGGCGTGTCCGTCACGGGATCGGGTGTCGGTGTGTCTGCGGTATCGCCGGGGACCGTATCGCCGGGCGTCGTGTCGTCGGGCGTGGTATCGCCAGCGTCCCCATAGGGATTGTCGACAGGTGTACCGGGTGGGGGCGGTCCGGGCGCGCCGGGCGGCACGGCGGGGCCGGGCTCGGGGGTCGCTGGCGGCGGGCCGCCATCGCCCGGGAACCGGATGAAATCACACGCCGTCAGTCCGACAAGCGCCAGCGCCGACAGCGCAATCCAGGCCGTTCTCTGCATCATCGTGTCCCCGCGATAACCAGCTTTCGGGTAATCTCGACGGCCGTCGGCTCGTCGATACAATCGGCCGTGTCGCCCTCGACATGCTTGCACTCGAATTCGACGAGGTAGTCGGCGCCATAGCGCGAAAAGGCAACCTGGGCACCAGACATGGTGGCGATATAGTTCAACTCCGTGTCGCCCGGACCGTCGCCGGATTCGCGGGCGCCGATGACTTCGTTCGTGCCATTGACGACGATGTCATAGTCGATGCCCGGATAGGTGGCGAAATAGCCGTCGCTCATTGGCTGGAAGCGGACGCCGGATTCAGCGCCCTGCGGCACGACGATGCCGGTGGGCAGCAGGACGGGCACCGGGGCACCGGATTCGCCGGACTGGACCTGGAAGCTGCCTTCGGTGCGCTCGTCGCTCGGTATGGCGGCAAGATCGCGCCGGGCGGCCTCCCAGTCGATTGTCGCGGTCTTCGAGACGGCTTCAGGACGGAGTGTCAGTTCAGCCGCATCCGGTTCGGCGGCGGGGGGCGCTGCCGGCGGCGTTTCAGCCTGCGGTGTCACGGTTTCGGGCGCGGTGTCGGGGGCCTTCAGGCGGTCACAGCCTGACAGGGCAAACGCCGCCACGGCCATGATGGCCACAATACGGGGAGAGATCATTTGAGGTCCTCCTTTCCAGGATGGGCAATATAGTCAGGATCGGCATAGGCGACGCCCTCGACGGACATCAGCCTGTCCTGGATGTCACGAATGGCCGTGCGGGTCGGTTCCTGTCCGGGTGGCATCGTGTAGGACAGTTTTATCTCGCCGGAATAGCTGGCCCCGACGAGGCTGAAATCCGACAGTTCGGGATTGCGCCGGACAAAGGCGGCATAGGCTTCCTCGGCGGCGGCCGGATCCTTGCGGAATGACCGGCTGGCCTCGTCGATTTCCGCCGAGCCCTTGATGCGCACCACGAATGTCACTTCCGCGCCGTTTGCCTGCGCGGTGATCACGTTCGGCAGCGCCTGTTCCGGCCGGACGATCGGCTCAACCGGCATGTCGGGCAATGTCACCGCTGCGGGCGGCGCGGGCGTCACCACCGCAGGACCGCGATCAACCCGTTCATCCGGGCGTGGCTCGGTCCGTTCCATGGCGACGCCTGACAGGGCCACCGCAGACCCGGCTTCCTCCGGCGGCGAACCGGCCAGGACAAACAGGCCGGTGGCGCCGGCCAGCATGGTCAATCCTGCCAGGCCCATCGGGCCGCCGAAATGGAAGGGGGGGCGAAAGCCTGCCATGCCTAGCGGCCACCTCCGCCCGTACTCAGGGGCGGTACGTTCGCCAGGTTGAGCAGGCCGCCGCCACAGGGGCGGGCGCACATGTCGGCACTGCCGGGGATCGGTTCGGTGCCCGGATACAGGGCGCAGGAGCCGGCGCATTGCATCGGCTCGCGCGCATCCAGGGCCGCCAGCAATGTCGCGGTCAGCTCCGCGCCGGTGGCTTCGGGTGAGCGCGCCTTGAGCAATGCGAGGGCGGCTGAGACATGCGGTGCCGCCATGCTGGTGCCCTGCTCGTATGCATAAAAGCAGTTCTCGACGCCTTCACCCGTCACCGGATCATAGCAATTGGTCGAGGCCTTGGTGGACAGGATGCCATCGGGACGGCCATCGCCATTGTCATCGCGGGTCAGGTCTCCCCCCGGCGCCAGGACATCCACTTCGGGACCGAAATTGGAGTAGGGCGCGATCTGCCCGCGGGCATCACCAGCGGCCACGGAGATGACGTTCTGGCACCCGCCAGGGGCATAGTACTGCGTTGAAACCCTTGCATTTCCTGCCGCGGCCACAACCAGTACGCCGCGTTCCGTTACGGCGTTGATCGCATCCTGGAGGGAGGCCGGGCAGAATTCGAACAGGCCGATCGACAGGTTGATGATGTCGGCCGGGTTGTCGTTCCAGATTTCGTTGCCCATGGCGTCTTCGCCCGGAATCAGGCCGCCGGCCCAGCGAATGGCGTCATTGATGTCTGACAGGCGGCCCCCGCATTTGCCGAGGGCGCGGACCGGCACGATCTTGACGTTCCATGCGCCACCGGCGACGCCGGTGCCATTGTTCGATGCGCCGGCACCGATCGTGCCAGCGACGTGGGTTCCGTGGAACGAGTCGGCGGCAAACGGGTCGGATGGATCGCAGAGATCACCCGGATCATTGGCATCGCCATCACGACCATCGCCGTCATTGCCCATGCGGGGATCGGAGACCATGTCCCAGCCGCTGGCCACGTTCGGCGAGTCCTTGATATCGGGATGCTGCATCTGGAGGCCGGTATCGACGACCGCCACGACGACGTCCGGCGAACCTTCATTGGCCTGACGCGTCCAGAATTCCTGGAAGCTGGCACCGCCACCGGACTTGCCTTCGCCGTCGCCATTGTTCTGGAAATTCCATTGCAGGCTCCAGAGCGGGTCATTGGGCGTGATCTCGGTCAGGGTCACGGGCGGCGTGGCCGGGTCGGTGCCGGGGGTCGGCGTTGTGCCGGGCGTGGTGCCCGGATCCGTCGGCCGGGGGCGACGCACGAACTGGTTCTCGAAGATGTAGTCCTTCTCGACATATTCAAACTGGCCGGAGGCCCGCAGGTCTTTCACGATGCACTCGGTTGCCAGGGCCGCGTTCGACTGGACGGTGACGAGGTCGGTCGAGTCCGGGCACCCGGCACCTGAATCGACCGCGAGGAAATTCTGCGGCCGCGCGCTTGCGTCTTCGGGGCTGAACTGGGTCGGATCGGCGCCATCGGACCCGATCTGTATGACCATCTGGCCTTCGCGCGACAGCGCAACCTGGCCGTCCATGCCGTATTTCGACAATGTATCCAGCATCACCGTGTTGGCATCACGCTGGCGGACGATCGCGTCGGTCGAGATGACCGACCGGCGCGCCAGCTTCTTGGCCGCGAGCCGTCTTTCCTGCGGGACAGCTTCCATCGAGCGCGGCTCCAGGCTGCGCGTGCGCGCCTTGGCCGACGGCTCTGACCTGGCCGTGCGCTCAAGGTCACGATAGGCCTTGTCGATCTCGTCGCGGGATTCCTGGGGGGCGCTCGGGTCCAGTTTCACCCGGGGCATGATGCGGGCCGGCTCAATCTCCATGGCCATTGGCGACGACGGCGCGGCTACGGGCGGCGGCGGCGGCGCTGCACCCGGGGCAGCCGCGAAGCTTTCTTCGACCGCGATATCCGGTTCGACCTCTTCGAACAGCTCGTCTTCATCCATCATCAGCGCGTCTTCTTCGTCAAACATCATCGGCTGGATGTCTTTCGGCTTGGCGATGATCGACCCCACTGCAAACCGGGACTTTTCAGATGCCACTTCGACAGGCATGTCATTGCGCAGGGTGCCGGCGATCGCCCGGTCGACAACGGAGGCGGCCAACAGGGTGGCGTCGCCTTCCGGTTCGACCACTGCCCGGCCGCTGATCTGGTCGAGTGTGGCGTCGGCGAGGTCCCGGGCGTGCTCGATCCGGGTGGATTGCTGGTCGCAGGCCGCCAATACCAGCAGGCTGGCCATGGCGGCGCCAAGGGCGACCCGTTTCGTAGTTGAAGTCAGGTTCCGCAGCATGTCAGATTATCCCCTTACAATTGCCAAGGTGCGCCCAGCCCCCCTAGATTAACCCTGTGTTTAGATTATGACGAGGTGACCTGCATGTCCAACGCTAACGCGGCCCGCGCCGTCGTCGTCCTGACCGGCGCAGGGATTTCAGCGGAAAGCGGGCTGGGCACGTTTCGGGATGTCGACGGCATCTGGACCAAGCATCCGCTGGAAGACCTTGCCACGCCGGAAGGCTTCGCGCGCAATCCCGATTTCGTGCAGGGCTTCTACAATGCCCGCCGTGCACAGCTGAAAGAGTCCGAACCGAATGCCGCACACCTGGCGCTGGCGCGGCTGGAAGCGGCGCTGCAGGCGGCTGGGCACAGCTTCACGCTGATCACCCAGAATGTCGACAACCTGCACCAAGCCGCCGGCAGCCAGAATGTGCTGCACATGCATGGCGAATTGCTGAAAGTGCGGTGCGGTGGCTGCAATGCCGTGGTGCGCTGGCCCGGCGATATCAGTACGGCGACACCCTGCCCGTGCTGCGAGGCGACGGGGCTGATGCGGCCGCATGTCGTGTGGTTCGGGGAAATGCCGCTGCATATGGACGAAATCGAACGCGCCATCGACAAGGCCAGCCTGTTCGTGTCGATCGGGACCAGTGGCAATGTCTACCCGGCGGCGGGCTATGTGCGCATGGCACGGATGGCCGGCGCCCGGACGGTGGAACTCAACCTCGAACCGTCGGAGGGGGCAAGCCTGTTCCAAGACACCCGCTATGGGCCGGCCAGCGAAGTGGTTCCGGCCTGGGTGGACGAGGTGATGGCGACGCTGTGAGCGCCTAGAAGAAGCGGATGCCGGCCAGAGCCTCGTGCTGCCAGACGAGGTGACAGGCAACATCGGTGTCGCCCTGCCCGGCCCGGTCGGCGACGCGCAGGGTGAACCGCGCCGGCAGCGCGATGCCGGGATCGACTTCGATACACGCCCCGGCGGCAGACATGTCGTGCAGGCGGGCCGGGGACACGGGCGCGCCCGCCATGCTGTACAGCGTTCCGCGGCGGGTTGAGCGCATGCGCTGGTAGGCACGGCAATCGCCGGCCGGGCGAGGGGCCGGCACGGTGTCCTTCAGGGCGGGCATGTGGCGTTGCAACAGCATCTCCGGAGTCAGTAGCAGGTGACTTTAACCCTATGCAGGACGCGCCGATTTCGTTCCGTACCGGCTGCTTTGCCGCGCACCAGATATTATGGAACGGTTACGTCCTGCCGCGCATAGGACTTCCGATGCAGGTAACGTGCTTCACCATCAGCGACTTGGTGCCGGTTCCCCTTTGGGGCGCCGGCACTTTTTTGGCTAATGACGCCCGAGCAGTGCCTGGCTGATGACCGCCTTGATCAGGTCCGCCTCGAAGGGCTTGGGGATCAGGAAGACGGGCTCGTCGCCCGTGCCGGTGCAGAGTTTTTCCGGGTAGGCCGTGATGTAGATGACAGGCACATCGGCGTTCAGCCGGATCTTGTTGACCGCGTCGATGCCTGACGAGCCGTCGGCGAGATGGATGTCTGCCAGCACCAGGCCAAATGACTGGTTCGCGGCGAGGTCCACCGCCTGGTCGTACGTGTTCGCGATGCCGACCGCACTGTGGCCGAGATCGCGGACGATCTCCGCAAGGTGTGCCGCGATCATCGGTTCGTCCTCGATGATGAGGATATTCGTGACGAGGGCCTGCGTTATGGCGGCCTCGGCATCGGCCAGTGCGGCATCGACCTCGGCCTCGTCGAGCCCGAGAATTGCAGCCGTCTCGGCCCGCGTGAACCCTTCGACCGACCTGAGCATCAGGGCCCGGCGCGGCAGTATCGCCATCCGCCCGAGGGGGTCGGCTGTTTCGTAACCTGTCGTAGCAGCCGGCATGCGTTCAACGACCGTGTCGTCGAGCGCCTGAAACAGGGTGATTCGCGAGAATTCCTGGGTGCTGATGTCACCAGCGCCCAGCAGCCGGGCTTCGATCATCGCGGATACAAGCTGGTCGCCCAGGTCCCTTGCGCCCGTTACAGCCCGCGCATACCTGCGCAAGTAGGGCAGTTGGGTTTCAAGCAGGTCTGACAACATGATTGATACCTCCATTCTTGCCCATGCTTGGGTCCAATGCCTTAAATCAGGACAATCTCCCTTACGGCGGAGAGAGATAGTTAACAATCATCGTCCACAGTGCCGTTTCCGATCCGGGCGCAATCTGCGTGGGAAATGAAGACATAGGCCGACGAGAACCAAAGGCGAGGTTTTCATGTGTAAGTCGGCAAAGACGGCACGATAGACCACAGCTTGCACCCGGCAGAGGAGGTGGACATGATGACCGATCACGGTCCTTCGCTGTCGGGGCTGGCCTTCGCAGACGAACTAGAACGGCTGATTCCGGAGCTGAGGGCCTTTGCCCGCGGCCTGTGCCGGCATACCGACCTCGCAGACGACCTCGTGCAGGACACCTGCCTGAAAGCCTGGTCTGCGATCGATTCCTTCCGCACCGGCGCCGCCATGCGCCCTTGGCTGTTCCGGATCCTTCGCAACGAGTTCTACCAGTATTCACGCCGCGCCTGGCGCTCGACCCCGCTTGAGCCGGACCATGCCGAACAGGTGCTGGTCGCGCCCGAATGCCTGGAATCCAAGTCCGATTTCCGGATCATGCAGCGCGCAATCGACGCCCTGCCCCCGCAACAGCGCGACGCGCTGCTCCTGGTGGTTGCCGCAGGTTTCACCTACCAGGAAGCCGGCGAGATCTGCGATTGTTCCGATGGCACGATCAAGAGCCGGGTGAGCCGCGCCCGCGACGCGGTGGTTCACCAGATGACGCAAGCCGGCATGGGGCGCGGACAGCCGCAGCCCAGCGAAGGCGCTGGCTGGACGGGAGACCTCGACGGGATGATCGCCTATATCGAGCGGCTGGCAGACTCGCCAGGGCGCGTCGCGTAGGGCACGCCGGCGCCGCGCGCCGGCGGTGCATCACGCCGTGCGGCTTGTCTTTTTGACAGCCGCACCGACGAAATCACGCAACTCGCGCCCGTCAGACGGTTCAGCCGTCTGGACCAGCACAATCCGGACAATCTGCCCGTTGGCATCGATCAGCGCCCGGCCGCGCTCGATGACCCGCACCCACAGGCCGGTCGCCAGACGGATCCGGATCCTGTGAACGAGTTCAACGTCGGCCCCGTCAAGCACGCGCTGGTAGGCTTCGCGGGCCGCCAGGCGGTCTTCGGGATGGATGCGTGACACCCAGTCGAAAATCTGCTCCGAGCGCGGCTCGTCGCCCTGCGCGAACATGTCTGCCCAGCCGTCGGAATAGCTGACGGTTGCATCCTGCACCGACCAGTCGATCACGCCCGCTGACAGCAGGTCGCAGGTGATGTCGGCGCGCGCGGCGGCGAGGTCCGCATTGCGGGTGTCCTTGTCCTGGCGCTGCCACTCGTTCTGGATGATCGAGACGGCGAGAAGGATGCCCAGCATGGATGCGCCGAACAGCGCCATGAATTCGTACCGGTGCGAGGCGAGGACCGCGAAGGCCGACCGTGCCTGGCCGATATACACGACCTGCAATTGGTCGCCGGCGACGGAGCGCGCTTCGAGGAATGTGCCACCCTGGCGGCCTGATGTGCGGTCGCGGGCGGAGGCTTCGTCAGCATGCAGCGGCGCCCAGCCGAGAGCCACGGCGGCGAGATCGGTATCCTGGGGCAGCAGGATGCCGGTGGCGTCCGGCGCCGTCTTGATGACGTCGCCGTCGCGGTTGAGCAGGGCTGCGCGCCAGCGATCACCAGCGGCCGCGCCAATGTCCAGCGCCGGGGAAAAACTGCTGGTGCGCAGCACGAGCGCCACCTGCACCACGCGGCCATCGCCGAGCGTGAGCGCGCGATAATTGGCAATGCGTCCGTGCGCGAGGGGCACCAGTTCCAGTGGCATCAGTTCGCGGCCTGCGCGTTTGCTGGACCGGGCCGCCGAGAGTGCGCCAGAGGCATCGGCAGGCAGGTCTCCGAATACAGCCGTGACGGAAGCCCCCGTCCCGAACGTGGCGATCGCCATGACCGGCCCGGATGTCAGGCGCTCGCCAAGAGCGGCGTGGACGTCCCGCCGGGTCGCGGCAGTGGCGTCCGGGGCAAGCGCCGTGGTGAGCAGCGGGGTAATTTCGACCAGCACGGAATTGATCCGTGCCAGTTCAGCCTCGGCTGCGACCTGCCCGGCGGAGGCTGCCTGGTTGAGCGCGTGCTGGCGGTCGTCAATGTCCGAGGCGATGGCTTGCCAGGCATAGATCATCACACCGAGGATGCAGCCGATCAGGGCAGCGGCCTGGATCGCGCGCATCAGGAAGGCATCACTGCGTTCCAGCCGCCTGATCAGGCGGTCTGGCTGGCGCAGGCGGCCGGCAGCTTGGGTGGTCGTAGTGTCAGTCATGGCTGAATCCAGGACGCTGGGTTGAAGGGGTCGGTTGGCAGGTCGGCCCGGACGAGGCCTGCGCGGCCCCCCGGAATCCACGTGAGGGCAATGCCCAGCCGGACATCGTCATAGGCTTCCGACGCGATCGCCGATGCCGCGCCGGACAGGATGAATTCCCGGCCAAGGCGGCGGGCTGCGCTGATTTCGAGCGCGCCGGCGACACCGGAGCCATTGCCGCCGCCGACCAGCGGCTGCGGTGCGGGGTCACGCGGCAGGAGCGGCGCGGCGTCTTCCCTGACAGACTCGTAGGCGACCGCAAGGTCAGCCTTGACGATCCACTTTTTCAGCGGGTCTGTCTGTGCGTTCACGGACCAGCCGACCCGGTGGAACGCCTGCGGGCTGAAATAGCCGCCATGCCCGAAAGTATGGAAGTTGGTGTTCCGGTCATAGGACTGGAACTGGTAGAACGGGCCAGTCGCGATATAGGCAAAGCCGTCACGCGCGAGCGTCCGGGAGGCCGATACGCCTGCGCCGATCCTGGAATTGCCTTCCACCTGTTCACCATCAAGGGTCGTGACTTCGAGGTCCGCCTGGACGGCATCGTTGAGGCTGACGGGCATCCGGGCGCGCAGGGCGGCGCCGGTTTCGACGACGCGGCCGAAGGCCTGGCCGGTAGCAGCGTCATGCTGGCCGACGAGGGAGAGCGTGCTGTCCGTCTTCGGCCGGGCAAAGACACGGGCCTCGCCTTCACCCTTTCCAAGCGCATGGGCGACGGCAACTTCCCCGACAATGCGCGCGCTGGCCGGCCCGCCGAGCGGACTGAACCCGATGCGGGCGCTGAGCGATGTGTCGCCTTCCCGGCTGACGGCCAGATACGGGGCCGCGACGGTTTCGCGCGAAGGGCGGATGTCGGCGCGGTTCGACTGGCCGGGATCGATAGCATATACGGCGACGCCTCCTTCGAACCGCATCCGGCCGGCAGACGTCCCGACCGAGGTGACCGAGACCAGCCCTGTCAGGCGGTTTTCACCGCGCGTGCCGCCCTGCCTGCGCCCGGTGACCGCCTGCCTGACCCAGGCCCGGTCAATGCCGTCGAGTGTTTCATAGCGGTCCGGCGCGCGCGACCGGGCGGTGAGGTAGTCACCTTCACGGAAAGCGGCGTCTGCGTAGAGCGCCTGGACCTTGTGGCCGAGCGGCCCGCCAATCGCCCGGGCGATGGCGGCGGCCGAATCAAGGTCACCGGTCTTTTCGGCGGCGAGCGCGAAGCCTTCGGCGGATTCCTCGTCCGGTGCAGCGAGGTAGAGCGCGCTGAATTCCGATGCGGCGGCAGAATGGGCGCCGAGCTGAAGATCGGCCCAGGCTGCACGCATGCGACCGGCGCGGCGGGTGGCATCGTGCGAAGCGGCCGCCAGGGCGAGCCGGCGGGCAAGGACATAGTCGCCCGTCTGATAGGCCCCCGCCGCCTGGTCAAGCAGTGCGCCGCCGACAAGGGCATCGGCATCCGGTGCGAGAGCCGGGTTCAGCGCGGCAGCACGGACGGCGGCCTGGAGAGCCACGTCCCATTGGCCTGCGGCGCGGGCGGCGGCGGCACGGCCGAGGGCGACCTGGCCGGCAAGGTCTGCAAGGTCGGCCGGCGCGTTGGCCTGGTGGATCGCCGTTTCCGCCCGGTCGAGATCGCCGGTGCGGAGGATCGCGAGGACCAGGCCACGGCGAAGGTCGCTGGTCTCAGCCTGACCGAGCGCGCGTTCAAAGAAGTCCGCGGCGCCCGGCGCATCGGTGGCGAGAACTTGCCAGCCCGCCTGTCCCAGCAGGCGCGGATCGTCAGACCCGCGTGCCAGGGCCAGCGCGGCGTCGACATTGCCGGCGGCGAGGTCTGCCGCGAACCGGCGATAGCGGGCTTCGGCGGCGAGAGTGCGGCGGGCGGCCCGGATGGTAGGATCCGCGTGGCCGGTGAGGATAGGGAGGGAGGCCAGGCGCTCAAGGCCGTCGGTGTCGAGGTCCGCTGGCGCACGGGCCAGCAGGCCGGCGACAAGGGCGGTGTCCCGGCAAGTGGCGACAGCGCCGGCATAGGCGGCATCCAGTTGCTGGCGATCCTGCAGGCCCGCCAGCGCTGTGATGCGCGCCCAGACGCGGAACGGCGCCTCGCAGCGGCCCGGCACCGGTGGCCCGAGCGCAGCGAGCGTGGCGGCCCAGTCTTCCTGTTCGAGCGCGTGGCGGAGCGCTGCGTCCCGTTGCCCTTCGGCGATGAAGACGGCCAGGTCTGCGGGGGCCTTCCAGCCGGGATAGGCCTGGCGCCGCGCTTTCAGGCCGCTCGCCGCTTCAGACCAGTGTCCGTCGGCGCCGAGTTTCCAGATGTTCCGCACGTCTGCCCCCGAGGGGCTCGTCGCAGCCTGCACCTCGGCCACCCGGTCCATCGTGCGGACTGCCTCTGCGCGCGGAATGCCGATCGTGTAGACGCCTTCCCGCCTTGCCCCTTCCGGCACATCGCCGGCAGCCGACAGCGCCGCCCCGGATACCGGGCCGATCACTGCGCTGAGGGCAAGGGCGCGAAGGAGGAGCGGTGTGCGGATCAACTCTCGTTCATCCGGTCCCGCATGTAGCGCGCGATCAGGGCAAGCACCGAAGCGAGCGCGAACAGGATGCCGGCAATGGTGAGAATCCAGCGCCACGGCGACTGGGCGCTCTTCATCCGGGCCCGCTCGTCGGGGTCCATCGTGCCGACAGCAAAGCGGGTGGCGGGCGCCTGGGTCACGACCGTCGCGGCATTGTCGCGCCAGACGGCTGCGCCGCCCTCGAGCTGGCTCCAGTGGCTCGGCTGGACCAGGGACTTCGCCGATGACAGGAGACGCTGTTCGGTTTCAGCCGTCATGACCGTAACGAGGCGCCCGGCAAAGCTCGGTGACTGGCCTTCGATCAGCAGGCCATTGTCGCCGAGATCAACCGATTTGAAGTCACGGGAAAAGGTGCCGCCGTCAACCGTGCCAGCGTCGCCGGAAAAGCTGATACTGGCTGGCATGAAGCCGGCGAGCGCCGTGCGGGTGCCGACAACCAGCGTGTCCTGGTCGCCGAGGTCCAGCCCGAATCCGAAATCCACGCCGGTGAACACCGTGCCGTGCATCTGGCCGAGGCGTGCGGCGAGCGTCCACACAGCCGCCGCTGTTTCAGGCTGCGTATCGCCGGCCCGGATGGCGAACCCGTCAGCGCCGAGGCCGGTATAGGGAAAGCCGGTTTCGGCCAGCAGCGCGAGGTTCGGCAATTCGACGTAGGCGTCAGCCTCCGGAAGGGTCAGCGTGGAGGTGTCCTTCAGGACAAAGGCGAGATGGCGCATGCTCCGCGTCGAGCACAGGCCCTCGCTTTCGGTCGACAGTTCGACTTCGAACGCGACAGTGTTGTGGCCAGGGCGCAGGGCGCTGGTTGGAATGCCGATCTGGTAGCCGGGCATCACTTCGCCATCGGGATTGGTCAGGCGGATGGCTCGCTGGAACTCTCCATTGACCACGATATTGACGACGGAATCATCCCGCAGCCCTGCGCCATAGGCAAAGTCGAGCGAAAAGACCGCCTCGCCGGCTGTCCGGAAACGCAGGTCGGCAGGCAGGTCGAAGTCAAGCTCGACAGAACCGTGGTCCTTGCCGAACAGGGAAGTGTCGGCGAGGCCGAGATTGCTGAACGTGTACTTTGCGCCAGCCTCGATCGGGCGCTTCCGGGCGACGACCGCGCCGGACGGAAGGTCCGCGCCCGACAGGAGGAGCGCGTCCGAATCGGACAGCGGGAAATTGTCCTGTGCGAGCGCGCGCACGGCGCCTTCGACACCGGCCGGCGTCAGGCCGGACGCAATGATCATGAAATGGGTCGGATCTGCCGGAGACGGCGCAATCGACAGCCAGGCCTCGTCGCCCGAAAGCGCCGATGCTTCAGGCGGCACGAGGCCCCCGAGCTCTGCGACGGTGCCGACAGCGACAATGTCCATGCCTGCGGCGTCTGTCGTGAGCGCACCTGGAGCCAGCGGCGCAATATCCGGCAGGCGATAGCCGAGCCGGTTGCTGACGGCCTGTGCCGACAGGGCACCCCAGCGGAGCCTGTCCGGCGTCATGGCGCCATCACCGGTGACAATGCCGAGATGATCGACACCGCCGACACCGGCCGTCACGAGCGCACCCAGGTCGGCGAGCGACCCGGCGAACGGGTGGCGCGTATAGGTGACTTCGACATAGGACCGGGTTGTGTCGATGTCGGTCCAGAGTTCGGGCGCGTCGGGGTCCTGGCAATCATAGGTGTAGCGCTGCACGGCATCGATGCCGAGCGTGTTGAAGCCGGTCATCAGAACGGATGGGTCGAGCACCACTTCATTCACCCCGGCAGCGTTCGTCGTGACGCCGGCGAGCTGGCCGACGAAGCGGTCATTGACTGTCAGGCGCAGCTGCGGGTCGGCCTTTGCCTGGCCGCGGCCGCTGACATGGCGCAGCACCAGGCGGGCTGACTGGACATCTGCCTGGGGCGCCAGGGCAAAGCCCATGCGGGCCGTGTCTTCCGCACCGTCGAGCCGGATCGGCCCCTGCTCCGACCGCAGCATGGCCAGCGGCAGGTGCGCGCGCCACAGGCCCGGTTCAACCTGTTGCGTGGTGATTGCCGGGTCATCGCGGTAGCGGGCATAGACGTCATAGGCGGCGTCTTCCGGCTGCACCTGCGCGGTGGCAGGCCGGGTGAAGGAGGCAATCGCAAAGACGAGTGCAAGGGCGGTTGATCTGGCGAGCTTGTTCATGTGCGGGCTTCCCGGGATACAGCTTGAATGTGGGTCATGGCGTGGCTGAGGCTGGAACGAACCAGCCCGCCGATCTTGGACATCATGTTTTCGGATGTGGCGCGGTCGTCGCGGAACGTCTTCCAGTTCTCGCTGCGCGCGTACATGAGCGCGACAACGGCGGTCCATTGGTCCTGCGTCTCGATGAGGAAGCTGAGGCCCAGCTTCTGCCCCTCGGGCGTGTCCTGCGCGGAGAGGACCTTGAGGTCGAGCGAGGAGGCCGCTGCCGCGCCAAGGTCGCGGGCATCGGCCTGGACCACGTCGCCGACCTCGAACCGCCTGCCGGAGGATGTGGGCACGGTTGCACCCATGCCGGTGATCGACACGTCTGTCATGTGACCGGGCATCGGCGTGCCGAGATGGTTGAGCGTGATGTCGCGGCTGGTCTGGAAGCGCGGGAACACGCGCTGCTGCGAGCGCTCATAGAGCACGCCAAGGGCAGAAACGAGCAGGAGAAGGTGGAACGTGTTCCAGAACAGGAGGACGGAGATCACGCCGGCGCCAACCGGATCGAGGAACCAGCGCGCAATGCCCGCGACTTCACCAATGCAGACAATCAGTATCAGGATGTAGAAAGGCCGCGCGAGCGGCGAGACGAAGTTCTCGTCGAGGTTTTCGCCCTTCGGCGTAACCGCGAAACTCGGCGAGCGCGGGTTGCGCAGGACCGTGAGAATCGCGCCGGAACAATGGATCGACTGGATGACCTCGTAGAGCTCGGACGCGAAGGCCCAGCGGGTATGGCCATACAGCATGGATGACAGCATCAGGGCGCCGACAATGTGCGGCAGGCCGTACATCAGGAAGTCTGACAGGGTGCCGACATAGACCTGGATGCCGAACAGGAGATAGAGCAGCGGGCCGAGGATGAAGGCCATGCGCGCCAGCGGGAAGAACCAGTAGAAGCAGGAATTGAAATAGCCGACCCGCTGGGCAAAGGTCAGACCCTTCTTGAGCAGCGGATTCTTCAGCAGGAAGATCTGGACCATGCCCTGGGTCCACCGCATTCTTTGTACGATGAAGCCCGAGAAGGTCTCGGGCGACAATCCGGCTACCATGGGGCGATCGACATAGGCACTTCGATACCCCCTTGAATGGAGTTCGAGCGCCGTCTCGGCATCCTCTGTAATCGTGTCTCCCTGGATGCCTCCTATCTCCATGATCAGTTCGCGCCGCAGCACTGCCGCCGAACCGCAGAAGAAGGACGCATTGAGCCCGTCGAGGCCACGCTGGATCACCGAATAGAACATCTCGTTCTCGCTCGGCATGTTCTTGAACGTGCCGAGATTGCGTTCGAGCGGATCGGGATTGAGGAAGAAGTGCGGAGTCTGGACGAGGAAGAGCTTCGGGTCTTCGACGAAATACCCGACCGTGCGGGTCAGGATGTCGTTTGACGGGACATGGTCGGCGTCGAGGATCAGGATGAGTTCGCCGGATGTCGATGTCAGGGCCGCGTTGATGTTGCCTGCCTTGGCGTGATCGTTCTTCTCGCGGGTGAGGTAGTGCGCGCCGAGGCGGGCACACATTTCCTGCAGGCGCTCGAAGCGGTCCTGCGCTTCGGCGGCCTTGACGGGATCTGCATTGTTGCGCTTGGCGACCGTGCCGCCGTCGTCGAGCAGGTACACGTTGCTGCGCCCGTCAGGATAGTTGACGTTGAGGGCAGCGGTCAGCGTGACTTCGAGCAGTTCGTCAGGCTCGTTATAGCTCGGGATCAGGATGTCGACGGTGGGACAAGCGGCAGGCGCAAGCGGTGCCGGGCGCGGGGCGCGCTTGTAGACATCAACCGAAAGGAAGGTGGACAGCAGGAGCAGCACATAGCCGTAGCTTTCCGCGCCCAGCAGGAACACGCCGCCGACGATCGACAGGGGCGAGTCGGAGGGCATCGTCTCGGTGACCCGCCAGATCATGTAGCGCGTGCTGGTAAACACGATCAGGAGCGACACGAAGCTGCGGAACGGCCCGCCCGAGGGGCGCAGCCAGCCCATCAGGAAGAAGGTGGAGACCGTAAGGACCGCCAGGAGGATCTGCACCTGGTCGGGCGTCGGCGCGCCGGCCAGGACCGCGACACAGGACAGGACAAGCACCGCGCTCACCGTGCGCAGGGGGGCGAACCGGGACGCCGGGCCCTTGCTTTCCGATGATGTTGCTGCGTGTTCCATGAGGTGGATTTTCTATATTCGGTTATTCGAAATATAGACTTGCCATCACAACATGAATTCATCGCTAAGACGCAACTATTGATAAACCAAGGAATGTGTTAAATTCAGCTTTACTTATATAAACCAAGTAAACGGATTCGCATCACCGGTTAACTGTTTGGGGCCTGGCGGCCCCTGCCCCGGATCGCGTGACGCGGGCGCAATCATCCGGTGCGCCGGGACCACGCACCGCAGAAATCAATCAGGGTGCGCACAAGATTCCACGGTAGAGGGAAACAGATCGGACGCTGATAGCACTATCACAAGTATTTGATATTACAGGTTTTTCGGAAATTCGATAAACTAACCTTCACGAAAGTTTTTTCTATTACCCAGACAGGCAAGAGATCTGTCGGGGGACAATAATTGCCATTCAATTCATATCCGAGACCGCGCTTTGAAAAGCAGAAGACCGATGTATTGTACCGGTACCAAATCCTGAACGGTTCGGAGATGTATGATGCCGACCAGTTCGCACAGACAGCTGCGCTCGTGTTCGACATGCCGATTGTCATCGCTGCGCTGAACGAGCGTTACCGCAGCTGGTACCATTGTGTGCAGGGCGTGGCGCCCGCCGATTTTGACCGGCTGCAGACGTTTTGCGCCCACGCCCACCTTTCCGACACGCCGTTCATTGTGCGCGACGTTCGTGACGACAGCTTCTTTTCCGGTGAGCAGGCCGTCATCCGCTCGCCCCATGTCGCCTTCTTTGCCGGCGCCCCGCTGCGCGATCCGGAGGGCAAGCGGTTCGGCACGCTCTGCCTTGCCGACCGGGTGGCGCGTGACTTTACAGCGGGTGACCAGACCCTGCTCGAAAGCTTTGCCGAACTGGTCAGCCAGGACATCTGCCTGCGCAGCGCAGGCCGGTATGCCGTGCGCGACCTGATCGATTCCGAACAGGACAAGTGCACCCTGTTCGACATGGCGATGACCGACCCCCTGACCAAGACGCTGAACCGCCGGGCGTTCTACCAGTTTGCCGAACGCGAGGTCATGCGGTCCCGGCGGCACGGGCTGGAGCTGTCAGCCCTGATGCTCGACATCGACCACTTCAAGCAGGTCAACGACATCCATGGGCACGCGGTCGGCGATGCCGTCCTGAAAGGCATGATCAGGACCATTTCCGAGAATATCCGGGACGAGGACCTGCTCGGCCGCCTTGGCGGTGAGGAGTTCGCCATCGTCCTGCCCGAGACCTGCACGTCCAAGGCAGCGGTGCTGGCAGACCGGTTGCGCAAGGCGGTCAAGCGCCAGTCCTTTCCCAGCCCGCACGGCGCATTCAATATTTCGATCAGTATCGGCATCAGCAATCCGGGGTATGACGATATCGACATCGGCCCCGCGCTCGAACGGGCCGACAAGGCCGTCTACCAGGCCAAGCGTGATGGCAGGGACCGGGTCAACGTGGCGCCGTACAAGGTGATCCGGCCAGCGCTCGACCCATCGGAGAACTGGGTCCTGCGTGGCGCGGCGGCCGTTTAGGGGCCTGCTCCGCTGCATCGCCAGACAGGCTAGTCCTTCAGCCGTTCTTCGGAATCAAACGCCCGCTTCAGGACTTCCCGCGCGGCGAGCAGTTCGGCTTCCTTGCCGGCGATCGCTGCGCGCTGCGCATCCAGGTCACTGATCAGCTTGCGGACATGACCGTGGCGATGGGCCAGGATCAGCGTGTCGGCACCGTCTGTCTGGCCGTCGAGCGCCCGCAGCGTGGATGTGATCTCCTCGGCGGCTTCGCGCACGCGATCCAGCTCCTGCTGCACGGCCTGGAAATCCTGCTCGGCCTTCTGGCGTTTCAGGGAGACAATCTTCTGGAGTGTGTGCTTGCCGGCAGCCATGGGAACCTCACATATGCTTGCGGATGCGATCGACGAAGTTGATCGCCGCCGCCACGGCAGCGAAATGCTCCGGGTGAATCTCCTCGTCGACTTCGACCAGGCGATAGATCGACCGGGTGGATGGCGGGTCGCGATAGATCGGAACATTGCTGGCAATTGCGATCTCGCGGATCTTGGCGGCGATATGATCCATGCCCTTGGCGACACAGACCGGCGCCTTGTCGTCGTCCGGATCCCATTTCAGGGCGACGGCATAGTGTTGCGGGTTCACCATGACGACAGTCGCTGTCGGCACGTTCTGCATCATCTGGCCGCGCGTTATGCGGGAGGCCGCCTGGCGCCGTGACTGTTTGAGCTGCGGGTCGCCTTCGCTCTGCTTCATCTCCTTCTTCATTTCCTCCCGGGACATCTTGAGCCGGTTGTCGTGAAGACGTCTCTGGAGGGGAAGATCGATCGCGGCGAGCACGACCTGGAAGGCCAGGAACCAGAGGATCAGCTTCATTGCCTGGCTGAACGTGAAGCCGGCGAAATGCCCCATCTCGATGGCGCTGCTGGCATAATATTCCCTGGCCAGCGCCGCGAGGAAAATGATCGCGATGCCGACGGCAAAGCCCAGCTTCACCATGTCTTTCAGGAAGTCGGTAATCCCCCTCGGGCCGTAGCGCTTCTTGAGATTCTCGACCGGTGAAAGCTTCTTCATGTCGAGGGCGATCTTCTTGAACGAGAATGAAATGGCGCGCTGGATGACGAGCGAAACCACAACCACGGCAGCCAGTATCAGGAACAGCAGGCCGATCTGGACGAGCAGGCCGAAAAGCAGTTGCTGCGTCTGGCCGCCGCCACCGCCGAAAACGTCGCCCGCAAATGAATCGGCATGATAGAGCAGCGACGAGAAGTCATTGAACAGGGTCCGCCCGACCGTCATCTGGAGGGCGCCGCCGGCACACAGGATGCCGACGATCAGCGCCAGCGCATTCGCCTCCTTCGACTGGGGGACGTTGCCGTCCTCGCGCGCCTGGGTTTGCTTGGCGTCGGTGGCATCAAATTCCTTTTCGCCACTGTCTGGTTCCTGATCGGCCATGCCCTACCTCACATCCATCCGACAACCTGGAGGACGCGGTCCTTCCAGACCATCAGCACGCCGGTGACCGACAGCCCGAGCAGGATCATGCCCCCGCCGATGAGCAGCGGCGCACCGACGAAGGCCACCATCAGCTGGGGCAGCGCCTTGTTGATGAAGCCGAGACAGATATTGTAGAGAAGGTTCACGGCAACAAAGGGCCAGGCCAGCAGGACGGCAAAGCCGACAGCCGAGAAGCTGCGCTGTATGATCATCTCGATATCGAGCGATGCCAGGGCGCCGACCGGAATATCTTCGTAAAGGCGCATCAGGGATGCGACCGCGTTGAGATGGAAGTCCGCCGACAGGAGAATCGCCGCGCCGGCCATCGACAGCAGGTTCGCCGTCATTGCCTGCGCTTCGTGTTCGAGCGCCACGCCCAGCAGTTGCGACAGGCCGATCGACTGGGAGATGATTGTCCCGGCGATGCTCAACATCCAGACAGATACGCGCAAGAGCGCCCCGAGGAAGAACCCGATCGTGACCTCGCTGGCCAGGACCGCTGCATAGCCGGAAAGCGGATACAGTGACGGAACGGCGACAACGCCTGTCGAGGCGAGCGTCACCGAAAGCGCAAGCAGCACAAGCAGGCGCATCTGGATCGGAATGACCTGTTCTCCGATGCCCGGCATGAAGACGACGACAAAGGACAGCCGTGCGACAACCACGATGAACAACGCGAGCCAGGACGCCAGCGGCCCGGACAGGGTTGCCAACTGGTCCATCAGACAACGCCGATAATATACGGCTTGGTCTTCGCGCTGATTTCCTCATAGGCCAGGACGGAATTGCGGATGCCTTTGCTGACAAGCACGGTTTGCAGGAAGCGGCGTCGCCGCGACGATGTTGCGATGGACGCGATCACGCCCTTTTTCGCCGCTTCGTTCAGCTTCGACTGCACTTCGCTGGTCAGTTCGCCGAACATTTCGGGCGGCAGGGCGATGTCGCTGGAACCGTTCTCGCCATTGACCTCGTATTGGGAGAACCGCTGTTCCCATGCAGTGGACAGCTGGACCAGCGGCAGGCGGCCCTGGTCGTCCTGCAGGCGGTCGACAATCTGGAAGGCGAGACGCTGGCGGACGAGCTCGACCGTGCGTTGCAGGCCGGACGAGGTTGCCTTCACTTCGGCCATCGTCTCGATGATCAGGAACAGGTTGCGAATTGAGACGCGCTCTTCGAGCAGCAGCCTGATGACGGACAGCAACAGTTCCGGGCTGACCTTGCCGGGAATGTATTCATCGAGGAAGCGCCGGTTGGCGGCAGCACGGTCGCTGTCCGTGACGGTTGTCAGCGCGTCCAGCGTGTCGAGCATCACCATGCGCGTGAAGATCAGCGAGAAGTTGGACTGGATCACTTCAAGCATGTGCGTGGCCAGGACTTCGATCGGTTCGACGACCGGCACGCCACTGGCAGCGAGTTCCTGCTTCTTGCTGTTCGGCAGCCAGCGTGCGGCCGCCTTGTAGACCGGTTCCTTGACCTTTTCGCCCTGCAGGTGAGGCAGCTGGTCGTCTTCCATGAGCGCAAGGATGGAACCCGGGCGCAACAGGCCGGTATCGATACGCACGCCCTGGATGCGGATACGGTATTCGTTCCGCTTCAGCGTCGGATTGTCGGTCATCCGGATTGGCGGCAGGACAAATCCGTATTCCTCGGCGATGTACCGGCGGATCTTGTGGATCCGGCTCTCAAAGCCATTCTCGCCGACGAGGACGAGGTTCACGAGGTCAGGCGAGACTTCGAGGTGGATTTCGTCGGCGGAAATCGAATCACCGAATTTCAGAGGTGCCGGCACGTCCAGTTCGTCGACCTCTTCCTGCTCCGTTTCTTTCGCGCGGCTGCGGCGCCTGACAATAACGGCGGCCGTCGCAAAGCCGCCTGACGCCATGATGAAGGGCACGAAGGGAAGGCCCGGGAAGAGCGCGAAGACAAACAGGATGCCGGCAACGATCATCAGCGCGGCAACGTTGCTGCCGAGTTGCGCGACAAGGGCAAGGTCGATCGCGCCTTCTTCGCGGCCCTTGGACAGCAGCAGGGCGGAAGCGACCGAGACGATCACGGCGGGAACCTGGGAGACCAGGCCATCACCGACAGTCAGGATGGAATAATTGCTGAGCGCCTCGGCGAAGCTGAGGTGATGCACCGTCAGGCCGATGCCGATCCCGGCAAGCAGGTTCAGAGCGGTGATCAGCAGGCCGGCAATGGCGTCGCCCTTGACGAATTTGGAGGCACCATCGAGGGAGCCGAGAAAGGACGCCTCTTCCTGTTCGCGCTGACGGCGCTTCTTGGCTTCCTCGTGCGTGATTGCGCCGACCGCCAGGTCGGAGTCGATTGCGAGCTGCTTGCCGGGCATGGCGTCGAGCGCAAACCGTGCACCGACTTCCGCCATGCGGCCGGCACCCTTGGTGATGACCATGAAGTTCACGATCACCAGCACGCTGAAGACGACGAGCCCGACAAACAGGTTTCCGCCCATGATGAACATGGCGAAGCCCTCGATGACCTTGCCGGCCGCGTGCGTGCCGGTATGGCCTTCACCGATGATCAGCTTCGTCGAAGAGACGTTGAGCGCCAGCCGCAGGATCAGGGATGCCAGCAGGACACTGGGAAAGGAGGAGAAATCCAGCGGACGTTCGATAAACACGGCCGTCGCGAAGATCAGGATCGCAAAGGCGAATGACAGTGTCAGGCCGATATCCATCACCCATGACGGCACCGGCAGGATCATCACCAGGATGACAACCATGAGGCCAATGGCCAGCAAGGAAGTCGGCCGGGCCAGACCAAAGGAATTTGATGACTGCACGGGAGACCTATCGGGCAATGAGCGGCAATACCGAATCGTTGAACAGGTCGATGCAGATCCTGGTCATGTATCCGAGCGAGAGAAAGAACACGATCACGACCACCAGCACTTTGGGGATGAAGGTGAGCGTGATTTCCTGGATCGACGTGAGGGCCTGCAGCAGGCCGATGGCGAAGCCAACGATCAGCGTGCAGGCGAGGATAGGCATCGCCATCATGGTTGCGCCCCATATGTGGGCGCGCAGGATTTCGAAGATTTCGGCCTCAGACATCACGCTCTCCCGGACCCTAGACGGGCATTCGCAGCAATTCCTGATAGGCTTCGACGACCTTGTCGCGGATGGTCACGGCGGCATCCAGCATGAGTTCGGCATTGGCCAGCGCGGCCACCATGGCGTGCGGGTCAGCGCCGGAAACGACCGTTTCCATCGTCGTCTTTTCAGCCTGTTGCATCGCGGCACGGAAATCGGAGACGCCCTCGGCAATGGGATTCGTGTCGGCTGCCGCCTTGCCGGTGGCCTGCGTGTTATCCGTGGGCCGCGTCGTGTTGAGCGCGGTATAGGCGTTGAAACTTACAGTGGACATGAATTCACTTCGCCTCCCTAGCGACGCAAGATATCGAGCAGCGAACTGTACATGGACCGCGCCTGCTGGAACGCGTTGAGGTTGGCTTCATAGGACCGGTTGGCTTCGCGCAGGTCTGCCATCTCCATGACGAGCGATACGTTCGACATCGTGACATAGCCGTCCTGGTCGGCCATCGGGTGCGATGGGTTGTAGCTGCGCTCGCCAGGGCTCTGGTCAAGCATTTCCTTGGTCACCGAGAATTGCTGGCCGGGCGTCAGCGCCGATTCAACGGCAATCATTTTCTTGTGATAGCCGGGGGTGTCGACGTTGGAGATGTTTTCGGCCGCGACGGTGATCCGCCGGGACTCAAGCTGCATCCCCGAAGATGCCTGCTGCATGATCGCCTTGAGAGGGTTCATCCTGGCTGCCCCTTAGCTTCTCTTGCCCATTGCGGTGCGCAACAGGTCCAGAGATTTCGTGTAAACTGTCAGTGCCAGCTGGTGCTGGCTCATGGCGTCGGCCGAACTGAGCAATTCGTGCTCGAGGTTGACCGTGTTTCCGTTCGGCGCGGCGGGCGCGTTGGCCTCTTCGCTCTTGAACGCCGCCATCAGGCCTTCGGGCGCGGTGCCCGACGCGGCGCGCGCCATGAACTGTTCGAATGATTCCACCTCGGCCGCCTTGTAGCCGGGCTGGTTGGCATGCGCGATATTGGTCGCGCTCACCTTCTGGCTCTCGGCAGCATGGCGCGCCATGGCGCCGAGAATCTGAAACATTGGGAGTTCGGAAATCATGGCCGATTCACTTTGGTTAACCGCATCACAACATTTGGTAACTTATGTTAAAGAAAGCGTTAATTTCGTATGAAGGTTTGCTCCATGCCGATGGCGGTCTCCTCCTCCTCACTCAGGCTGTTCAGGCTCTGGGGCACGGTGACCGATGTCGCGCCGGGCGTGATCAAGATTGCCGGCATCAGCGAGCTTGCAGGCGTCGGGAATGAAATAATCATAGAAAAACCGGGTTTTACGGTTCTCGGAGAGATCCTGAGCGTGTCGGGGGACAGCGTGACCGCCCTGCTGTTTTCGCCTTGCGACGCGATACGGATCGGCGACCCTGTCCAGATCGAACAGGAGGCCAGGATCGAACCTGGCGATCATTGGCTGGGACAGATCGTTAACTATCGCGGCGACATCACCAGCGGCGAAAACGCGGTCGAAGCGACTCACGCAACCAAGCGCCGGCTGCACGCCGCACCCCTGCCGGCCCATGCCCGCAGGGGCATCGGGCCGCGCCTGGCATCCGGCTGGATGGTGACCGACACGATGCTGCCGATCTGCCGCGGCCAGCGGCTGGGCCTGTTTGCCGGATCCGGCGTTGGCAAATCGACATTCCTCGGGTCGCTTGCAGCGGGCATGGATGCCGACAGGGTGGTGATTGCCCTGATCGGCGAACGCAGCCGGGAAGTGAACGACTTCGTGCGAAACGTCCTGCCCCAGTCGATCCTCTCGAAGACAGTCGTCGTCGCGGCGACAGCGAGCGAACCGCCCGGCGCCAAGAAGCGGGCCGCCTATTGCGCCATGGCGGCGGTCGAGCACTTTCGCGATGAAGGCAAGAACGTCCTCCTCCTGTTCGATTCGATCACACGGTTCGCCGAGGCCCACCGCGAGACCGCCCTGCTCGCTGGTGAAACGCCCGCGCTGAATGCCTTTCCGCCATCGACCGTCCGGGTCATTGCCGAACTGGCCGAAAGAGCCGGACCCGGTGTCGGCAGCAAGGGCGATGTGACGGCGATCTATTCGGTTCTGGTGGCTGGGTCGGACATGGAGGAACCTGTGGCCGACATGATCCGCGGAATTCTGGACGGCCACGTCATCCTGTCGCGCGACATTGCCGAGCGGGGCCGCTATCCGGCCATCGACATCTTGCGCAGCGTGTCACGCGCCTTGCCGCACGCCGCGACGGAAGAGGAGAACGCGCTGATACGCGAAGGGCGCCGCATGTTCGCGCTGTACGAAGAGATCGCGCCGATGCTGCGCGCGAACCTCTACGAATTCGGCAAGGATGTGGACGCCGACCGGGCGATTGCCCTGTTTGCCCACCTCGACCGGTTTGCCGGGACGCGGAATTCCGGCGGCATGGATGCGGCCTTCGACGCGCTTCGTGAAATCCTGCAACAAGACGTGGATTCCGGTACGCAGCCTGTGGCCGACGCTCCGTCCGTCAGCTGATCAAAGGATGCTGAGGAACAGGTTCTGGCTGGCTTGGGCGCCAAAGCCGACAGCATTGTTGAGCAGGGTAAGCGCGGCCGCGCCGGGCGACGTTGCATTGATGGATTGCGAAATGGCCTGCATGGCGTGGTAGCGCTGGATGACCTTCTCAACCATTTCAGGCGATTTCAGGTCGGTCAGCTTCTGGATCCCCAACGTGCTCTGCAGCCGCCCCTTCAATATTTCCGCCTGCCGCTCGATCGGCAGGTTGCGGATGTCGGATGGCAGGTTCATCGCACCTTCAAGGACAGTCCGCATCGGGACGTCGCCGAGCATGCGATAGAGGATTGCATTGTCGCTGGACCCGTTGCCGAGAATGGTGCCGATCTCGGATTTGTAGTTCAGGCTGAGGCGCATGTCGTCATCGACCTCGCCGACCGCAGATTCGAAAGATGCCGTTTCGAAATCGGTTGCCATCTTTGCGAGGTTCGCCGGCGTGAGTGAAATCACGCCGTCCTTGGGCGCAAGCGCCTCCGCAAACTGCGTATACTTGGGATTGTTGAGCCGTGCGAGGAAACTGCTCTCGGGGTCGACCACCTCTTCGAGAACCTTCCGGATGAACCCACCCTTCCATTCCTCGCCGCCAAGGTCGAATGCCGTCAAGGCGACGCGCAGGAGGCGTTTGTCCTTCAGCAGGTCTTCGACCGCGACCGGTTCGGAGAACTTCTCGGTCAGGTAATCGCGATCAAGGCGCACCTGCGGAGACTTGGAGTGGCTTTCCAGCTGGCGGTCATAGGTCGCCTCCAGAAACTTCCAGCCGCTGTTGCCAGTCAGGGGAATGACGGGCTGGAACATCGGTCAGGCAACCTTCGTCGCAGGTTCCCGCGTGACCGGCTTGGCGAACCGCGTCAGCAATTCGTCTTCGATCGCGAGGATCTGGCGCAGGTGGCAGAGCGCCGAGTAATAGTTTCCGCGGCTCACCATCGAGCGCAGTGTCGGGATCAGGTCTGCATCGATCGACTCGAACACGTCGAGCAGCTTGGCGCATTCGGCATCGATTGCCGGCAGTGTGCCGTCTTCTTCGAGATCGCCGGTGATGAGAAGCTGGACAGCGTAATAGATCTGCTTGACGGGCGTGTTGACTTCTTCGGGCCTGAGGGCATCGCGGCATCGCAGCACGCGAACGTCACCTTCGGTAATGCGTATCCGGGCGGGCTTGTCTCCGTTTTCGAGAACTGCGCCATTGACGATGAACCGCTCGCCGGGTCCGATTTTCAGTACCAATCCTGACATCAGGAACTTTCTCCGTTGGGGGTGGGCGCGCCCGCGCCCGAGAGTCCGGCCATGATGGTCCGGTTAACTTCGATAAGTTCGGAGATGTCGCCTTCGCCAGCGAGCACACGCATGCTGTATTGCCGCACGAATTGGGCAATGCCCAGCAGCTGCTGCCTGGTTTCAGCCGGCAGCGCATTTGCGTCGCTCATAAGGTCGGTTGCGAGAAGGGTCCACAATTGCTGATTGCGATAAATGGCGTCGCCCCAGGTGCCGGGCGATACGGTGTCCGGTTCGGATACGTCTTCAAGAGCTTCGGTAATTTGCTGAAAGAGAGCGTATTCGATCTCTTTTTCACCGGCGGTGCGTTGTTGAACCTCGCCGTAGGCCTTGAAAGCCAAGTTTTGCAAAGCGTCCTCCCAAGGACTTTAAGGTAAGAAGCCCGGGCGCAGAAAGCGCCCGGGCCATTTGTCTACTAGCGGAACAGCGACAGCAGCGACTGCGGCGACTGGTTGGCAATCGACAGAGCCTGAACACCAAGCTGCTGCTGGACTTGCAGGGCCTGGAGGCGGGCAGATGCCGCTTCCATGTCGGCGTCCGTCAGACCACCGATACCGGTTGTCATCGAGTCGACCAGCTTCGAAACGAATTCGCTCTGGTTTTCGATACGCTTTTGCGACGAACCGAACGAAGCAGCTGCGTCGATTGCAGTCTGCAGCAGGCCTTCGATCGATGTCAGGGCAGCAGCAGCACCAGCATCCGTCGTCACGTCGATAGCGGCCAGATTACCGAGGCCACCAGCGCTGACGCCAGCTGTACCGTCGTTTGCCGATTCAGCCGTGATGTCGAGATCAGCACCGGAATTGTTGGTGATGGTGATGACATCATCCGTACGTGAAACCGAGTAGTTCGTGTCACCGGTTGCAGAAAGGAAGACCGACAGCTGGTTGGCAAGGTTGGCAGCGACCGAGTTGGCGCTGTCATCGGTTCCGGCAACATATTCGAACGTGCGCTGGCCAATGCTGTTCGCATCAGCGGAGTCGTCAAGAACGAGGCGGTAGCTGTAGCCATCGGCGACAGTCGCGATGGTGATTGCCTGCGAACCTGCGGTAGCAACCGTAGCTGCCGTACCGGCGTTGACGCCGCCGTTGTTGATGATCGACGTATCGGTCACACCCGTGGAGCCGAACGTTGCAGCCGATGCCGCGCTGTTCAGCGACAGGTCTGCGCGTGCAACGCTGATATAGGAAGCGGCAACAGTGCCCGAAGACGAGCGATCGAGCGATGCCAGGACGTCGACGTCTGCCGTCGAGCTGCCGTCGAGCAGGTTGAGACCGTTGAACTGCGCACCACCGACAGTCGTCGTGATGTTGCTCGTCAGGTTTTCAATCTCGGTCTGGATCTTCGTGCGGTCAACGTTGCTCTGCTGAGCTGACACGATCAGGCTTTTCATGTCCTGAAGGCGGGCCACAACGTCTTCAGCGCCGGCGCGTGCCACGCCAACAGTGGAAGAGCCGAGGTTCAGCGATTCGGAAATCGTCTTGAAGCTTTCAACATCCGTCGACATGACCGTGGAGATGGCCCAGATGGCGGCGTTGTCTTTGGCAGAAGAAATTTTCTTGCCGGTCGAAATCTCGCTCTGAACGGTCGCAAGATTCTTGTTGATGTTGCGCAGGGTGTCGAGTGCGACCATGGCGCTGTTATTTGTGAGAATGCTAGACACTGTTTGGTACCTCTGAATTTTCTTCCACGACCTTAGCCGTGGACCAAATCAAACATGCGTCGTCCTGACAGCGGGAAAAACCGCCAACCAATCTTGGTTGCTGTAGTGATCCTTAGGCATCCATTATGTACATAGGGTTAACTAATCAGGCTTTTCTTTGAAACTGTCCGGTAACGTCCGTAAAAGGAATTTTACCGCCGTCCTGACCGTAGGAACCGACATAGGCATTGCCGTGAAGTGACTCGAGCCGGTCTATCGCGTGGCGCAGTCCGTTGCGGATCGCCTCGAAGTGAATCGCGTTTTCTTTTGCCAGTGCCACGATCGTCTGGATCTGCTGGCGGTGGTCTGTCGCCATCGCATTCAGTTCAGGATCATCGAGTGCCGTTTCGAGTTCCTGGAGCGCCCCCAGCTTCTCTTCCATCAGGGCCACAGCCTCGCGGGCGCGGCCGGTCAGCAGCAGTTCCTTCTCACTTGCAAGGATGCGTACCAGGCGCTCTGCCTGTATATTGAAGACATTCCCGGTCATGATGCGTCCTCTGCTGCAGGTCCTGCAGACGGGCCCAGGTTCATGGAATCCGTCAGGCCAAGCGGGTGGGTCTCGGCGAGATCCTTGGCGACCGCTTCGACCACATATCTCGAGAAGGCCGATGCGGCCTCGCCGCCGCCTTGCGAGAGCGCTTTCTCGAGCCCGGCATGCGACAGCATATCGGCCCACAGCATCTGTTCGAATCGCTTGCCGATATCGGTGGCTTCCTGGCGCTGTATGTCAGCACTCGAACGATCGGGCAGCGCGCGGGCTGGCGCACCGATGGAGGCAAGGGATACCGGGTCTGGCATTCGACACTCCGCAACTGGACGCGGGAAAATAGTTACCCGGATCACTGAAAATATTAACGCACTTTTTACGCGGCTTGGTTTTAATTTGGTTAACAGAACCCGTTGTGGACACCGAATGACATTTACCTTTGAAGCCGATTTCGCCAGTCGCCCGACGTTGAAGGCGACCGACGCGACAGTGCGCGCGCCCGCGGGCATCGGCAGGAAAGCCGACTTCGCCGCCAGCCTGCTGAAGGCCGGTCAGGGCCAGCCCCCGACAGAAGACCCGGATAAGGCAGACCTGAGCGATACGGGTACACTCGCAGCGACCGCCGCGTTGATGCCACAGGCGCCGGAGCCCGCCGAAGTGACACCCGCCGGCGATGAGGCAGACGCCACCGCCATTGCATCCGAACCGATCGCGGTGGCCCTGCCCGACGCCTCGCTGATCTCAGCCGAGCCAAATCTGCCTGTCCCTGCCCTACCGACGGAACCAGCCGCCGGAACAGGCCCGGATGCCGCGTCCGGCACACGCGTGGATGCGGGCACGACCGGCATCGTGGCGCGGTCGGACCCGGCGCAGGCCATTACGCCCGCTGCGACCGTGGTGCCGGCGGAATCCACCGACTTGCCGGCCGAAAGCCCCGCAAAAGACGCGCCGCAAGTGGATGCCTCCACACCGGTGCCAGCGCAGCCCGACACGACACTCGCCCGGTCCGCGCCTGACGCAGCGTCAGTCAGGACACCTGATTCACCACCGGCGACCGACCCGGCGGCCTTGTCCGACTCCGATTCAACAACAACCGCGACATCGGGCATTGCCGTTGTGGGCAACCCGCACGCTCAGGCAGACCGCACCGCCGCGACCGCAACGGCTGGCGTGACCGCCAGCAACGCTGTCTCCGGACGTCCCGCTGCAAGGCCAGCGCCTGGCACCGGCCCGTCTGCAGGGCACGACAGCGGCAGGGCACCCATGAAGGGCGCGCCGCATGGTGTCAGGATTGATGACGGCGAATCGACCGCCGCACTGGCAGCAGCCCCGTCGGCCTTTGACGAGCTTGTCGAAGCGGCACCGAAACATCATGGCACGCAGGGCACCGATGCGCCTGTCCAGACCGCCACGTCCGCATTGCCGGGCCCCGTATCGACACCTGTCGGCGCGAACGCCGCACCTGTCGCGATGACGCCGACGCAAAGCCTGGTATCGGCAACGCCCGCGCAAGTCGTCGACATCATCTCTGACTCACTCGCGGCGCCTGAAGATCGCAAGGACCGGATCACGGTACAGCTCGATCCGCCTGAACTCGGGCGCGTGTCGATTGATTTCAAGTTTGACGCCCACGGGCTGCAGCACGTCACCGTCACCGGCGACAATCCCGAAGCGATGCGGCACCTGCGCATGATGCATTTTGAACTGGTGCAGGCGCTGGAACGCCAGGGCCTCAGCGGCCAGAACATGAGCTTCCAGCAAAACCTGCCGCACCAGCAGGACCAGAACAACCAGCCTGGCAGCGGCGCTCCGGCGCTCCATCACCCCTCTCCCGACACCATCGTCGTCAAACCGGCGATCGTGGCGGCGAGCAACACCTCTCGCCTTTCGTCAACGGGCGGCGGACTCAACATCAAGCTTTGAAGGCGAATTCCATGACCACGATCTCGAGCGCCACAGACACCCAGTCCAGTGCAGCAGCCGCCTCGGCGGCAGCCGCCGCAGCAGCCTCTTCGAAACCCGATGTCGGTGAGGAATTCAACACGTTCCTCAAGCTGCTCACGGCGCAGCTGCGCAACCAGGATCCGTTGTCGCCCCTCGATTCGACACAGTTTGTCGAACAGCTGGCGACCTTCTCGTCGCTTGAGCAGCAGGTCAAATCGAACACCAGCCTTGAGACGATCGCGACATTGATGGGCGACCTTCACGCGTTCATTGCGAGCGAATGGCTGGGCCAGACCGTATCGGTCGAATCATCGTGGGTTCCGTACTCTGCCTCGCCGGTCCAGTTCTCTGTCGACATGCCGGAAGGCGTCGACCGCGCCACCCTCACGGTGAAGGACAATACCGGAAATGCCGTCTGGTCGGAGGAGCTTGATCCGGCTGACGAGTCCTACACATGGGACGGACTGGACTCATCCGGCAACCAGATCGTGCCCGAAGGCCTGTACGAGTTCGGCATCGACCTGTTCCGCGGCGATCAATATATCGGCACCGCCGCACCGCGGGTCATCACGACGGTTACCGACATCGGCAATGAAAACGGCGCGCTGGTTCTGGGAACGGCGTCCAAGTTGACCACAGGCCTGAACAATGCCCGCAAGGTTGAGGACTAGGCTGGCGGATGGACGCGGCGAGGGCGTGCCCCGCTAAAGGTCCTGCTTGGCCATGTCCACGATAAGGACGTTGCGGATTCCGGCCGGTGCGACCTTCTGGAGATTCATCAGGACCGTTGAGCGGATCGATTCATAGTTCTCCAGGTTCGCGACGGATTCGAGCGTTCGCCCGTCATTGCTCAACTCGACCAGCGTGGTCATGATATTGTCCCGGATCTTCGGTTCCATCGAGAAGAGCTTGCGGGACAGGCTCGAATCGACTTCGAGATTGATGTTCAGGATCACCAGGCTGACGACCTTGTTGTCGCGCATGATCGGCACGACGAATTCACGGCTGAACTTGAAATAGTCCACACCCGACAGCGATATCTCGTCGCTCGAATCGTCGCCATGGCCCGATTTCGCCTTTTCAGGCTTGGCGTGTCCGGATTCTTCAGACTTGCCATGCCCATCATCGGCGGCATCTTCAGCATGCGCGGCAGGGCCGGATGCGCCGCCACCGCCGCTCTTGAGGAAGTGGCCACCGATCCCTCCCGCAACAATGCAGAGGACGACGACAACGGCGGAAATGATGTTCTTCATGTTGAGCACCTAGAACGGCATGACCTTGTCCAGGAACTTCGGAATCGCCTTGCGGCCATTCGCACCAGTCGTGTCGCCTTCATTTACGTAGGACAATTGCGCGTCCGCGATCTTTTCGTAGGTTACTGTATTGGTCCGCGTAATGTCCTGCGCACGGATGACGCCAGCAACGCTGAGGTATCGCACTTCAGCGCCAACGCGCGTCTGCTGGTACCCGTGAATGATCAGGTTGCCGTTCGGCTCAAGGCCCACGACACGGGCGGCGAGCGTGAAGGCAATCTTCTCGGCGCGGTTGACCGCACCGGTACCGTTCAGGTTCGAATTTCGCTGATAGTCGACGGCCGGTGAAACACTGGCGCTGCCCGGCAAGGCGCGATTGACGATATTCGGCAGGCCGAACAGGGCGTCGACGCTGAGGTCTTCGCTGGACCCGCGGCTACGCGAGAGGGACGACTTGAGACTGGCCTGGTCGTCCATTTCGACAACCACTGTCAGCAGGTCTCCCACCTCCTTCGCGCGCCGCATGCTGAGCAGCGCGTTGGGTGAGGTCGCCCAGAGGGAGGGGTTGGGCTCGTCGCTGACGTTCTCCAGGGCAACGGACTCGGCCCAGTTCGCATAGAAATCATCTTCAACGGCCGCCGTTTCGTGAGGCGTGCTGGCACAGGCCGTGATGGCCGTCGCGAGAATAGCAGTCGAGAATAGCATCTTCATTGTGCGAGCACCCATCCGTCTGGCTGAACGATCCCTTGCACCATCTGGCGCGATTGCTGGTTGAGCACACTGACGGACTCGTTCAGCCCGGCCTCGCCCATTGCACGGCCGGTCGTGGTTATTTCCAGGCCGCCCTTGATGTACTTGATCGAAACAATCTGATTACGCTTCACCAGCATTGCCGGGCGCGTATTGTCAGCCGTGACCGGCTGGCCTTCATAGATCGTGCGACGCACCTCGCGGCCGATCAGGGGATCATCCTGATCGATTGCCGTACCGGCGTCAGTCACGGCATTGGCCGGAGAGATGCGGTCACCTGCGCGAATGACCTCTGCGGCGACGAGCGACGATGCGTCGGCAAACACTGCGCACGCACCTATCCCAAGAGCGATGAGAGATATCATGGCACTATCTCAACCGGGTGGTTGCGGCGAGCATTTCGTCTGACGCCGTGATGACTTTCGAGTTCAGCTCGTAACCGCGCTGGGCTTCGATGAGATCGGAGATTTCCTTCACCACATCGACACCGGATTCTTCGAGGAAACCCTGACGGAGGAAGCCCGCCCCTTCAGTGCCTGCCACCAGCTGTGTTGGCGCGCCGGACGCTTCGGTCTCGCGGAACATGTTGTCCCCGATTGCTTCCAGGCCCTTTTCGTTGACGAAGCGGGTCAGGGAGATCGTGCCGATGGCCTGGCCTTCGGTGGCATTGTCGAAATAGGCAACGACTTCGCCATCGCGGCTGATGGAAATATGTGACGCATCCTCCGGGATGATGATGCCGTCGGCCAGGGGATTGCCATCCATTGTGACAATCTCGCCCTCGGGGCTGCGGTTCAGCTTGCCGTCACGCGTATAGGCAGGGTCGCCGGACGGCAGGGTGACTTCAAGAAAGCCCGACCCGTCGATGGCGACGTCCAGTTCGGAACCTGTTTCGCGGAGCGAACCCTGCGTGATTTCCATGGACACGGTTGACGGACGCACGCCCGTACCCAGCTGGATCCCCGCAGGCACAACGGTGCCCACCTGGGACGCAATCGTACCGGGTGTCAGGTACTGCTGGTACATCAGGTCTGAAAACTCGGCGACCCGCGGCCGGTAGGCTGCGGTGCTCATGTTGGCGATGTTGTTGGAGATGACATCGACGCGCATCTGTTGCGCTGCCATCCCCGTCGCGGCGATCTGCAAGGACTTCATGTAGGACTCCTTCCTTCAATTACCGCCGCTATCTTTCGCGGACGGTCGATATGAGCTGACCAATGCGTTGGTCTTCTCGTTCCAGCAAAGTCTGGCCGGCTTCATAGGCACGCTGCACTTCGATCATTCGGGCGACCTCGAGCACGGGCGATACGTTGGATTGTTCCAGCGCTCCCTGGACGACCGACGATTCGGTCGCGGCGCCGTAGCCGCCGGGCGCGGAAAAATAGGTGTTTGAATCACGCAGCATGTCGCCTTCGGGAAGCACCACGCCGAGGCGGTCGATTTCCTGACCGTCGACCGAAATCGTTCCGTCAGATCCGATCGAGACCTGCGATGCTTCGGGCGGGATCGAGATCGGTGCACCGCCGTTTCCGAGCACCTTGCTGCCGTTCATGTCGACCAGCGTGCCGTCGCCCGCCATCTGGAAATGCCCGGCCCGCGTCAGACGGACGCCCTGCCCGGTCTCGACGATGAAATACCCCTCACCCTGCACCGCCACATCGAACTGGCTGCCTGTCAGCTTGAAGGCGCCCTGCTCCATTTCGAAGGCATGGCCCGCCAGACCGCCCATCGACAGCGGCGTGCCGCTGGCGCTGGCACCGGTCAGGAATTCCGCGAATATGGCGCGGTCAGACTTGTATCCCGTGGTGCTGGCATTCGCGAGATTGTTGGAAACGACCTGCATTTCCTGAACCAGGCCGTGTTGGCGGGCGAGTGAAGCATAGACAGCGTTCGACATCAGTGGAGCTCCTGAGGCGAAGTTGTTGAGGCAATCTGTTCGGGCTCCTGGAATGCTCCCGCATCAGACACTGGAGGGCCCATCTGGCTGGACTGCTGCTTTTGCGCAGCCGTCCTCAGTGTTGAGACCCGTTTGACCCGTTTGGCGTGATCGATGCCGGACAGGCGATCCGCAGCCTGGTAGACCCGCGTCGGGACAATCCATTTGCCGGACAGGGCATCCTGCTCGATGAGCGCAAGGATCGTTTGCGGGTTCAACGTCAAGCGATCGACCAGCACATCCAGCAGGCGGACATTATTGTCCTGGATCGCGCACCGGGCCGCAATCAGGTTCACCTGTTCGTCCCGTGGATGCGACTTGGAAATCGCGTAGACCGTCGCGTGGTCGTCCTGCTGGAATGCCAGGGCCGCGATCTCGCGGGCGACCATCTCGTCAGCCTCGATCTTGCGAGCAAGCTCTGCGGCGAGGGAGCCGAACCCGAAACGGATCGCAAGCCCTGAAGCCGAATTGTAAAGTCCGGCACGTTTGGGGTGGCCATCAAGGAGGCTTGTGCCGGCTGCCAGGGCGCCAATCGCGGCAAGGTTCCGCAACGGCTCTTCACTCGCGAGATCGCGCTCGAGGCTCGCGACCAGGTAGCGCTTGATCTCTTCCTGGGCGATCGAGTTCTGCAGCGCCGGCTTGCGGGCGAGGTCCATCAGCGGCGTGTAACGCGAATGCGCGCTCAGTTCCCTGAGCGCAAATTTGAGGCTGGAAGCAAGCTCCCGGTCATCCGTGGTGCCGAACTTCTGCATCAGGTCGCCAAGCAGGATCTCATTGTACCCGTCGGCCAGGGGCTGGTCCCGGCGCAGGATGACGGCGAGCGCCTCTTCCTGGAACCGCGGCTGGGACAGGAAGCCCAGCATGGCTTTTTCGGCTTCGGGATTACCTCGTTCGAGTTCGATCAGGGTGTTGGCAAACTGCAGCGGCCGGGACTGGCGCAATTCGTCTTCGGTGAAGGAGGCAACGAGCTTTTGCGCGAGCGCTTTTTCACCGTGACGGTGCAGCTCTGCCACACTGATCGCGGCAAAGTCGGTGCGAAGCCCCAGCGGCAACTGGCGGAAGCCCGTCAAATGATTCTGCAACCGGGCAACGCCTGCGTCCTGTCCGGCCGCAAGCTGCGCGACTGACAGCCACAGGCCGGCTTCCTCATGGCAGGATGCCAGTTGCATGAAATACGGCACGTCTGGCGGTTGCCGATTCTGCATCAGGACAGCGAGTTTCTGATAGACGACAACGTCCGGCCCCGGAATCTGGCGGGAGGCCATCAGCGCTTCGGAATAGAGGCCGAGGGCGATATCGGCCTTGACGAGTTCAATGACTGCGTCGCGGATGGCGGAGGCGCCCGCAGCACTGCTCAGCGCCACATTGACCGCGTAGAGATCCTGATACCGGCTGAATGCACGGTACGCCGCAAAATCGAGGTCGTAGGGCCGTTCGCAGGCGCGATCTGCCGTGACTTTCGCCGGTCCGGCGCGGGGCGCGTCATGCGCCTTGCTGGCGGGTGCGAGAGACCCGACCGCCGGCATGTCTGTCGCCGACGCGTCACCGGCGGGGCCGACGGGCGTCAGGATGCCCTCCTCGATCGCACCCTGCACAAATGCATCAAGCTCTTTCGAAAGGTCCGAATGCCGGCCGGCCTGGCCGGGGGCCGCCGGGTCCGGCTCAAGCGCCAGGCCCTGGGGGACCAGGCAGAGACTCAAGAGCAGGATGCAGGGAAGGCGTGTCATGCCGCTCGTCTCATCTCCCGAATGGCCTGCTCGACTTCGTCATAGGTTGGCCGCACGCGGGACGGCGCATGACGCCGCGCGACCTCGACACAGATATTGACGGGGTTGAGATGAAGGTTGGATACGAGAATTTCGCCGATCATCGAGTAGAAGGAATGCTCTTCGATCCTGATATCTTTCACTTTCTTGGCAAACGGGCCGACGACCCCGTACGCCAGGAAGACGCCGAGGAAGGTGCCGACCAGCGCGCCGCCAATCATGCCGCCAAGGATTTCCGGCGGCTTGTCGATCGAAGCCATCGTCTTGATAACGCCGAGAACGGCCGCCACGATGCCGAGCGCCGGCAGCGCATCTGCCATGTTCTGCAGCGCATGCGACCCGTGCAGCTTGTCTTCGGCCAGCTGGTCCAGCTGCTTCTGCATCAGTTCTTCGACCTGATGCACATTGTCGAAGTTCATGATCATTGAGCGGATGGTGTCGCAAATCAGCTCAATCGCCGAGTGATCCTTCAGGATCCGCGGATACTTGGCGAATATGCTCGACTCGTGGGGCGCTTCGATATGGACTTCGACATCGACCGGGTTCTGCTTCATCAGGTTGAGCAGTTCATGCATCAGACACAGCAGGTCCTGATAGTCGGTCTTCTTCCATTTCGCGCCAGTGAACACGGCCTTCATGTCGCCGCCGGTATGCTTGATAGTGTTCATGTCATTGCCGGCAAGGAACGCGCCGAGCGCCGCCCCACCGATCATCATGCCTTCAAACGGCAATGCATGGGTGATGATCTCCATCTTGCCACCGGCCAGGAGGTATCCCCCGAAGACCATGGCCACGGTGATGAACAATCCAAGTATCGTATTCACCCAAGAACTCCCTTATTCCGTACGCGACATGCAGAGCGATGTCATAAATCCACCAAGTCCCGTGCAAAGCTTTCCGGGATTGGCTGGTGCAGTTTCAAAGCACGCTGCCGCTTCCAGACGCCCAGCTCCCCGACCCCGATATCCACGCTGCCATTGATCGTTTCGGCGCTCAGCGACAGCTTCCCGGCATCTGCATTTGCCAGCGGAATAACGGTTCCGACCTGAAGGCGCGAACATTCGCCGATCGTCAGGGACACGCGTTCAAGCACGGCATCGAGCGCCACAGCTGATGCACGGACACTGTCACTCAGCGATTTGGGGCTGTTCTGGCAGGCGTGCTTCTTGCGATCGACAATGTTCTGGACGTGGCGGCGCGCGTAGCGCTGCATGTAGTCGAGATGGAACATGAAGGTAATGGGCGAGGCCTCTTCGCCCAACGTGATGTTCACGATGACCTGGAGGTAACGGCTGTTGGCATCGAACTTTCCGGCCGTTGCGGACGCGTCGGACTGCGCGGTTTTCAGGACATCCACCTTGTGTTCGGTGAGGCCCTTGCCGATGCGGTTCCAGAGCGCGATGACCGGCTGCTCGCAAAGCAGTTTCAGGAAAAGCGGCGATGCGTCGGCGAGGCTGTCCGCACTCTGGTGCAGGCGGACCGTTCCGCATCGAACCGCAATGCGCTCGTCAATCATGACAGCGCTGAGCCCTGGTGACACTTCGGCGCCAAAAAACACGGTAAACTGATTGTCCCGAATTCCTTCGGACTGGCTGCCGCTGACGACCCTGCGGCTGGCAACGACGGGCTCGCACTTGGTGCCGAGTGTCTCTGCTGCCCATGTCCGCGTGCTGGTGACAAGCTGCTCCCAGAACGCGTGCATCTGCACAATCGTTGGCGGAACTCCAGCCGCAGCATCGATTTTCCTACGCAGAACCGTGGACACGACTCACCCCTGATTGAAGCCTTGTTAACTCTCACACTTGGCGCGGCATCCATTGAGAAAGGATTAACAGACAACCCCAAACTGTAGCGCCCGTGGAACAATGATCCTTCATGGCTATCTGGTACCAATGCCTTATGGAAAACGCGTCCGGACAAATGAGAATTCAACAGGTGGGATCGGTTCAGCCGATCATCATCAAGCGCAAACGCGTGTACAAGTCTGATGGCCATCATGGTGGCGCCTGGAAAGTGGCGTACGCAGACTTTGTGACCGCCATGATGGCCTTCTTCCTGCTCATGTGGTTGCTCAACGCAACGACAGAGGAACAACGCAAGGGCATCGCGGACTATTTCAGCCCGACCATTCCGATTTCGCGGATATCAGGCGGTGGGTCAGACGCCCTTAACGGGCCGTCGATCATGAGCGAGCAGACTTATGCGAAGATGGGCACCGGCGCGTCGCACGAAAAGACGGTCGCCTACCCGAAAGACAGTGATAGTGACGCTGACGCCCATGAAAAGCAGGCGATCGCCGCAGAACTCGAAACGCTCAAGCAGTCCATGAAGGATGATGGCCGGCAACTGTCCGAACACATGATGATCAAGATGTCGCCGGAAGGCATCGTGCTGGAGATTACCGATTCAGACGAGGCACCGCTGTTTCCTGTCGGACAAAGCGTGCCATCCACGCTGCTGACCGACATGCTTGGCCTCGTTGCCGGCTCGTTCAGGAATTTCGAGAACGACATCAAGATCGTTGGCCACACCGACAGCCTCAGCTATCGCAATGGCGCCGCATACGATAACTGGAATCTCTCGTCCGACCGGGCCAACGCGGCCCGCAAGCTGCTCCTGAACAGCGGCATGGAACCAGCGCGCATTCTTGAAGTGTCCGGCAAGGCCGACACCGACCCGCTGATCGAAGGCGACCGGTCTGCGGCGCAGAACCGCCGGATATCAATAACGATACTAACTCGTTAATTTCCGTGGACCAATGAGTTATCAGCTCATTAACCAACGCGTTCTACGCTCTCCTGTAATACCTTGCAGGAGCAACCGAAATGAGCATCTCATCATCGCTGAACGCAGGCGTCATGGGGTTGAATGTCAACGCCACACGCCTTTCCACGATTTCTGACAATATCGCGAATTCCTCGACCAGCGGCTACAAACGCAGCCAGGTCGACTTTTCCAGCATGGTGATAAACCAGAGCTCAGGTTCATATGCCGCCGGCGGCGTCCGCGTGAACACGTTCAAGGACATTGCTTCGACGGGCTCGCTCATCTCTACAGGCAACTCGACCGATATCGCCGTCTCAGGACGCGGTCTCTTTCCAGTCACCGACCAGAGCGGCCTTAATGCGACTCCATCGGACCGCAACATGATGTTGCTGCCGACAGGCGGCTTTTTCGCCGATGAAAATGGCAACCTGCGCACGCAGAGCGGCCTGTTCCTTCTCGGCTGGCCCGCAGACGCATCCGGCCAGATCGGCAATGTCAGCCGCAATAGCGGCATCAACCTCCAGCCGGTTAATGTCTCGCAGGTTCAGTCCACAGCCACGCCAACGACAACGGTTGGCCTTGGTATCAACCTGCCGGCCGACGCAACCGTGGCCGGCGCCGCTGCCAATGACTACAACCTGCCGATCGAGTATTTCGACAGCCTCGGCCGCGCCAACTCCCTGACCCTGCAATTCACGCCGACCGTTCCGGGTTCGGGTGCGAGCAACGCATGGCATGTGGAAGTCTTCGACAGCGCCGGCGATCCGGCCGTGTCGATCGGCAACATGGACCTGACGTTCAACGGCACGGGCGCTTCTGCCGGTCGCATCAACACCGCCTCAGCTGGCGGCGGTGCAACCTATGACGCCGCGACCGGGATCATGTCCCTTACCCTTCCGCACGGCCCTGTCGAAGTCTTTGTCGGCCGGCCCAATGACACGACCGGTATCACCCAGCTGGCAAGCTCGTTCTCGCCAACAGCCGTGACCAAGGACGGTGCGCCGATTGGCAAACTGGCCGGCGTTGAAATCGACGATAACGGTTTCATGCAGGCGGTATACGATACCGGTCAACGGCGCACGATGTACCAGATTCCCGTCGGTGACGTGCCAAACATGAACGGCCTGACGGCGCGTGATGCGCAGGCATTCTCGGTCTCCGCCGCAAGCGGCAGCCTGTACCTCTGGGATGCTGGCACGGGTCCTGTCGGCGGTATCTCCGGATACTCCCTGATGGAGTCGACAACGGACATCGCGGCTGAGCTCACTGATCTCATCGAGACCCAGCGCGCCTATTCCTCGAACGCCAAGATCGTCCAGACAGTGGACGAGATGCTTCAGGAAACAACGAACCTCAAGCGTTAATCTCCAGCGCTGAAAGGCGGTCGGCCAAGTGACCCTGTCCAGTGCCATACATACAGCCCGGTCCGGCCTTCAGATCGCAGATCTGAGGGCCGACATCGTTGCGGCCAACGTCGCCAACGCATCGACGCCCGGCTATGTCAGCCGCTCCGTCCTGCTGGCGGAGAATGTCCTCGCCGGAAACTCGGCCGGTGTCCGCTCCGTGGGCATCGGTCGCTCGCAAAACGACGCCATAACCAATGAACGCCGCAGCCTGACCAGTGATCTCGCCCAGGCAGACATGCTGACATCGACGTGGCGGACCATATCGGCCCGCGTTGGCAATTCGGCGGAAGGCAACGGCCTGTTCAAGACGTTTGCAGACTTTGAATCGTCGCTATCAAGCCTCGCCCTGTCGCCGGAATCGAGTACGGACGCGTCGGCCGTCCTGAATGCCGCCAAGTCCATCGTCAATGAATTCCACGGCCTGTCGCAACTCGCCTCGGACCTGCGCTATGCCGCAGACCAGGAGATCGTGCGGGGACGCGATGTCGTCAACAGCGCCCTGAAGGGCATTGAGGCGATCAACGGCCGTATCGCATCCATCAACCGGACCTCCAGCGAAGCGGCCGGGCTGATCGATGAGCGTCAGCGCCTGCTCGACACCATCTCGGAATACCTTCCCGTCCAGGCTGTCCCCCGCGAGAGCGGCACGATCGACGTGATGACGCCGGAAGGCGTGTTCCTGCTTGCCGGCAAGGCCCGGCAGGTCGAATTCAACCCATCCTATGCCTTCGGCCCCAATGAAAGCATCGCGAGCGGGACATTGTCGGGCTTGTCGGTTGACGGCATCGACCTGACACCGGGATCGTCCTCCTATGGCGCGGTTTCGAGCGGCCTGTTTGGCGCGCTGTTCACCTTGCGCGACCAGGACATCCCCAATTTCAGCGCACAGCTCGACACATTGGCGGGCGATCTCGTCTCCCGCCTGTCGAATGACTCGATCGACCCGACCAAGACCCCCGGTGACCCGGGCATCTTCGTCGACCCCGACGTGACCAACCCGCCCGGCCTGGCAGGGCGTATCGCCATCAACGCAGCCATCGACCCCGCACAGGGCGGCGCCACCTGGCGGCTGCGGGACGGTCTGGGTGCGGCGACGCAGGGCCTGGCCAGTGATTCGACAATCCTCGACGGCATGTACAATGCGATCACCTCGGTGCGCCCGGTCAATGCCAGTGGAATCCAGGGAGCCTTTTCCTCCACCGGTATGGTCGCCCAGTTTGCCTCTCTCGCGGGTCAGCAACGGGTCAACAATGAAAGCGTCCTGTCCTCGACGTCGACTCAGCACACCATGCTGCTGGACGCCGAGCAGGAGGCCAGCGGCGTCGACATCGATGCCCAGATGCAGGACCTCCTGCTGATCGAGCAATCCTACGCGGCGAACGCCCGAGTCATTGAAGTTGCCAGTCAGATGATCGACCGGCTGATGGAGATCTGAGTTCATGCGCATTCCGCTCCCCTCGAGCCTGCTGACGTCGGGCCTAAGCCATGAGATCAAGGCGCTGCGCGAGCAGGTCGGCAATACATCCAAGGAAGCGGTGACCGGACGGTACGCAGATCTGACAGCGCATCTGTCCGGCCGTATCAGCCAAGCCATGCTGGGCAAGAAGGCCCTCGATGACATCGCCCAGGACCGTGTCCACCTGACAATTCGTGAAGGCCGGCTGGATGTCGCCGAACGCAGCCTGACTCTGGTCCAGGAACGGGCCAACGGCCTCTCCGCACGCATGCAGGCTGCCTTGGGCTCAAGCGACCAGGCATCGAAGACCGCGACGGCCCGGGACGCCCTGGGCGCCCTCGAGGAATCCTTCGCGGCCCTCAACGCACGTTATGGCGATCGCTACCTGTTCGCCGGTGACGCAACAGCAACGCCGCCCTTCGGAAATGTCTCCGACCTGATCGACGACGTCCGAAGCCTGGCTGCCGCTGCGCCGGATGCCGCCACGTTCGAGGCCGACCTCGACACCTATTTCAACACGCCCGGTGGCGGCTGGCGCCAGAACATCTATTCCGGCACGGACACGGTATCAGATGCCGATGCGACCCCCGGCTCGCATGCCAGCATCATCAACATCGTGCGCGGCCTGACCGTCATGGCGCTGTCGGCGCCCAGTGAAAACCTGACACTGCTCGCCGGCGACAGCCCGACCGTCCATACGGCCGCGGAAACCCTGTCGGCCGGCCAGACCGGCCTGACAAACCTGCGCGCCGAAGTCGGCATCTCGCAAGCCGGCATTGCCCGTACGAAAGAGTCGCTCGATCTCGAAGAGACCGTGCTGACAGCGAACTTCAATGAATTGACGGCACGCGACCAGTACGAGGCCGCATCCGAACTGCGCGAACTCCAGAGCAACCTGGAGGCGTCCTACTTGCTGACCTCGCGTCTGGCGAATCTCAGCTTGCTGAATTTCCTAAGGTAGTGACATGAAATTTTCCGCTCTCGTTCTCGCCCTCGTTTCGGTTGCGGTATTCGCCCTGCCCGCGCCAGTCTCCGCGCAACCACGCATCCGCGATATCGTGAATGTCGAGGGCGTCCGGGACAACGACCTTGTCGGCTACGGGATCGTGGTGGGCCTCAATGGCACCGGCGATTCGGTCAAGAACTCGCCCTTCACCGAGGATTCATTGTCCTACATGCTCGAACGCCTCGGCGTGAACGTTCAGGGCGAAGACATCAAGCCGAAGAACGTTGCGGCAGTCCTGGTGACGGCAACGCTGCCCTCATTCGCGCGCAATGGCTCGACAATCGACGTGACCGTGGCCTCGATAGGCGACGCTGACAGTCTCGAGGGCGGGACACTGATCCTGACGCCCATGAAAGGTGCCGACAACGAGATCTACGCCGTCGCACAAGGCAGCATCGTGGTCAGCGGCCTGGACGTGAAGGCCGACGGTGCGCGCGAGATGCGCGGCTCACCGACGACAGGGGGCGTGCCCAATGGCGCCCATATCGAACGCGAGATCAAATACGAGTTCAATCAGCGCGAGTCCGTCACGCTGGCACTGCGCAACCCTGACTTCACGACGGCCGCCCGCATCGAAGACACGATCAATGGGGCCCTGGGACAACGCATCGCCTTCATGCGCGATCCCGGCACCATCGAACTCGACCTGACAACAATTTCAGAATCCCCTTCGCGCGTGCTGGCCAGCATCGAGAACCTTCCGGTGACCGTTGCGACGCCGGCACGGATCGTGATCGACGAGAAGTCCGGCACGATCGTTCTGGGCGAAGATGTCACGATCTCGAAAGTTGCGATCGCCCAGGGCAATATCTCGATCAAGATTTCAGAATCACCGGTCGTGTCACAGCCCAATCCGTTCTCTTCAGGCGACACCGTCGTCCTGCCCCGCTCACAGATATCGATCGGTCAGACCGGCAGCGGCCACATCGCCATGCTCGAGCAGAATGTCTCCCTGTCGGAACTCATCGGCGGCCTCAATGCCCTTGGGGTGTCACCGCAGGAAATGGCCGACATCATCCGCGCGATGAAAGCCGCCGGGGCGATACACGCCGAACTCGTCGTTCGTTAGGTTACGGCGTTCAGGCGCTGGCCGGCGTTGATCCGGGCTTGTCGATCTCGATGAGCCCGTTGCGCTTCATCGTCATCAGGAATGTCAGGAATTCCCGCTGGATCGTTTCGCCCTGCTCTGGCGGCAGGCTTTCGAAATCCGACAGGTCATCGCGAAGCTTGTCGGCCAGGCGCGACGAGACGTTTGCCAGCAGGTACTCGAAGACTTCCGGAAAGGCGCTCTTCAGGCTGTCCAGCAGCTTCAGCGTCATCTCCTCGGGCATTTCGCGGAAAACGATCGGCACGGCGCGCTTAGACAGAAGCTCCGGCAGGCCCTCGATCGTGAACAGCGATTTCTGGATGCCGGCGAGCTTGTCTTCGTGCTGAGTCGCGAGGAACTTGACCAGGCTGTCGCGCCGGTCTGACGGGATGAGGCTCAACAATTCTCCGACCGCTTCGAGAGTCTCGGCATCAACCCCGCTGTCGACCTGGACGACGTTGAGGAATTCCATCTCGATCATTCGCGCCAGCACGAGGTCGATACCCGGATCCGGCTTGCGACCTTCGACGAGGAAGCCCATTGCCGGCTCAAGCTTGGAACTGTCCATCTGGCCGAGGATGCTCGACGCGACCGTGACGTTCAGCTTGCGCAGGATCAGTGCGATGATGTTCGGTGACAGGCCGTTGAGATACTGGGCGATCTGTGCCGGGTCACGCTGCTCGAGCCGCGTCCAGGGGCCGTCCGCCGTTTTCGGCGCGGCCGCATTTGTCGATTGCTCGCCAAGGATCGCGATCAGGCGCGCCGGGTCGAGGACGTTCGCGAGCACTTCGCGCGCCTTGCCCTTGCCGCCGCGCAGGGCACCATTGGTGTCACGCAGGCGCGAGAGGAAATCGATCGCGATATCGACCATCTCGTCGCGTGCGACGAATGACAGGTCCTCCAGGGCGATGGCCACCTTGGCCAGGGCGCTGTCATCGAGCTTGTCGACGATCGGTTTGGCTGCCGCTTCGCCGAGAATGGCGATAATCACCGCGGCGCGTTGCGACGGCGTGATTGACGACACCCTTGGAGCCCGTTCCGGCGGTGTGTCGGTTCGCTGTGGCACCAGTTTCGGGCCAAGCTCGGGTTTCGGTATCGCGTTCATGTTGCATATCCTCTGAGCACTGCCTCGGTAATTTTCAGCCACCCGTCAGCCAGCACGAAAAAGCCGAGCTTGAAGGGGAGTGACACAACGGTCGGCGGCACCATCATCATGCCAACTGCCATGAGGACGGACGACACGACCAGGTCGATTACCATGAAGGGCAGGAAGATCACGAATCCGATCTGGAAAGCGTGTTTGATTTCCGACAGCATGAAAGCCGTCGCCAGCAGCGAGAAGCCCGGCGTATCGCCTTCAGCGACCGGGCGGTTGACGGCGTCTCCGAGCACGGCAATAGCTTCCGGTTCGGTTCGCGCGGTCATGAATGTCCTGAACGGCTCTGTGGTCAGCGACCAGGCCTGCTCTTCGCTCAGGACACCGTCCATGTAAGGTGAAATGCCCGAGTTCCAGGCGTCCATGAAGACCGGCTCCATGACGAAGAAGGTCAGGAACATTGCCAGCGCCATGATCATCATGTTTGGCGGCGCCTGCGGCACGCCGATCGCCTGGCGCATGAAGGAAAAGACGATGACCATGAATGGCAGGCACGTCACCATCATGGCGATGGCCGGCACCAGGCTGAGGACAGATACGAGCAGGAACAGCTGGATGGTCGAGCGGCTGAGGCCGCCGCCGGATCCGTTCAGCACGCTGTCGAGGCCGCCGGGGAGTTGTTCAGCAGGCACGCCCTGGGCGTGCGCCGCAGATGCCATGCATACTGCGACGAGGGTCAGGATAGCAAAGGAGCGGCTGGCGCCGGCTATCTTACCCAATCGCATCTTGTGCTTGCTCCGGAATCTCCGTGATCTTGACACCGAGGCATCCGTCGTCGGTTTCCACCAACTCGCCCCGTGCAATCACCTTGTTGTCGATCGTCAGGTCGACCGGGTCGTCGATGCGCGAAGTCAGCGGAACAACCGATTCCGTCCGCAGTTCGAGGATTTCCGAAACGCTGAGCCGGGCCTGTCCGATCGATACGGTCACCGTGACCGGCACGGAAAAGATCGACCGGCGATACTTGTTTGAACCGGACGGTTCGCGGCGGTCGACCTCGACGGTCGGTGGGAGGGATTCTTCAGGATTTGCCATTGGGTTACTCGTCAATCGTGGCTTGAGTTGAATTCAGTTGAGCAAGGCAGGCCTGCATCAGTCTGTCGAAATCGAATGTCAGCCCGCCTGACCCCCATGAAATGCGGACCTGCGCATCGTCCGGGTCGGTAACCGGCACAAAGGAACACCGTTCGGCGAGCGACACGGAATGATCGATCACCTTCTGGAGTTTGTCAGCCATCTCCGGCTGCGCATGGATTTCCACGCCCTGGACCGACGCCGGAATCATGATTGGCAGGTGGCGGCCGATTTCCTCGGCCAGAAACTGGCGCGCGAGTTCCGGAAACAGGCGCGACGCCATGGCCTGGATGACCTGGACGGTGTGATCGCGTGATTGCTGTTCCACCTTGTCGATCGTGTCTGACAGGACCTTCAGCAATATCTCGATTTCTTCAAACTCGGGAACGCGCGCAACAGACCCGGAAAAGGCCTGCTCGGCCGTGTATTCACCGATGCCGGTCGGCGCGGCATGATCGTCCGGCGCGGGCGCTTCTTCTTCCGGCTCTTCGTCGGTTGCCGTCTCGACGGGCGCAGGCCCCTTGCCGAGCAGCAGCCTGCGCTTGTCGACGGCCATCGGCGCGCCAACGCGATCAAACCGGGGCAGGCTCGACAGGAATGAATCACTCATTCACGGCCGCCTTCCTGTCTTCATTCAGCCATTCCTGCAGGATGGCTGCCGCATCATCCTGTCGATCCATCGTGAAGTCTTTCAGGGACAGGAACGGATCAGCGCCGACAGCATATTGCTGGCCGTCGGCGCCCGTGGCGCTCTGGACTTCCGGCTTCTGGTTCAACAGTGGACGGATTACGCCAAATGCCAGGACGATGACCACGATGCCAAGGACAATCACCTTCACACCCGACCAGAGATAGCGTTCCAGCAACTGGGCGATCACGCCGGGTGCTTCAACCATGTCACCGGCAACGGCAATCTGGAACGGCATGAATTCGACCGTCAGGTCGTCCCCGCGACTGGTGTCGAGACCGGCAGCCGATGCGATCAACTGCTTGAAGTCTTCGGCCATCTGTTCGGTGAGGGCGCCGGCATCGGCCGCAGCCGGGTCGATACCCAGCACCTGGTCGTTCAGGAGCACAGCCACCGAGATGCGCTCGACTGCCCCTGGCATGCGCTCGCTCTCCGTGCGCACTTCGTTGATTTCATAGGAAACGGTTTCCGAGGAATTCCGGGTCGTGCTGGTGGTGGACTGGCCATTCGCCTCGCCGGCTGTCTGGGGCAGGTTGCTGGCCGCCGTGATGCCGGCAGTACTTCCACCGCTGGATTCGCTGACATCGCCGCTGGACCGGTTGCGAACCACCCGCGAGTCCGGATCGTAGGACACTGCGGTTGTGCGCAGCCGCTCGTGGCTGACATCCATTGTCACCGAAACGCGTGAATTGCCGGGACCAACCCGGGCTTCCAGCAAACGGCGGATCTTCTGTTCCAGCGCGCCTTCCTGGGTTTCGGCGGTGGAACCTGCCTGGTTTGCCGATTCGACACCCGGACCGGCCAGGATGCCCTTGGTCGAATCAATCACCGCGACTTCATCGGGGCTCAGACCGGAAACCGCCAGGGCGACGAGATACTGGATCGCTTCAGCCTGGTTGCCGGTCAGGTCCCGGGTTGTCGACAGCGACACCGACGCAGTCTGCTTCGGGTCCGATCGTGCGAACCCTGACCGCAGGCTTGCCCCGATATGCACCCGAACCGACTTGATGCCCGGAATGGCCAGGATTGTGCGGGTAAGCTCGCCCTCCTTCGCGCGCCAATAGGCCGCGTTGTACATTTCCGATGTCACCGAGAAACCGTTGACCTCGTCGAGCAGTTCATAGCCCTGAACCGATTGCTGCGGCAGGCCGGAACTGGCGAGCGCGAACCGCACGCCGTCGCGCTCGTTGGCGGGAATGAAGATGGCATCGCCGCGAATCTCATAGCGCGTGCCGCGCTTGTCGAGTTCTTCGATGACTTCGCCCGTGCTCGCCGGCTCAAGCCCCGAATAGAGCAGGGCCATCGGCTGTTGCACGACCCCGCGCACCATGAATGTCATGACCAGCACGACGCCCAGTACGGCCCCGGCAAGCATCAATTGCCGCGGCAAAGGCAGCGCTTTCAGTGTACCAATGAAACTCATGACCCGCCGATTCCAATTTTAGCCCAACATTACAGCAATGGTTAATTTTATCCGGGTAATTGTTAACGGTTCCTTTACCTGAAGATTTGTTTAACTGGTGCGTGGGCTTTAGTGTCGGGTTGGATTCGGATGTCTGAGAAGAATGCTGGGAAAGGCGGCAAGGCGCCCGCCAAGGATGGCGCGCCAGAGCCTTCCAAGGCCAGTGGCGGCATGGCTGCAATCGCAATCCTCGCTGCAGGCGCATTGGTGAGCTCATTTGCAACCGTGTATTTCCTGTCGCCGGCATCAGTGCCGGACAGCGCAGCGTGCGTGACGCCGCAATTGCTTGTCGACACCGGTTCACGCATCGAACCGAATCAAGCTTATGTGGAGTTGCGAGACATCCTGATAACGATCGGGAGCGCACCCGCGACACGCTACCTTAAATTGAAGGTTGCCGTCATCAGCGACAAGAGCAATGTCGCCACTGTCGAAAAAGCGGAGCCCGTGTTGATCGACGCCTATACCAACTACCTTCGCTCCGTCGAAGTGAGCGACTTCGAGAATCCCGGCTTCTACTCCCTGATGCGCGAACAATTGGGACGACGCTCGCAACTCGTGCTGGGCGGCGACGTCTCGGACGGCGTCCTGATCACCGAATTTCTGTTGAGATGACACGATGAATTTTGAACCGACAGATATCGTCATTGTCCTGGTGTCGCTTGCGGCCTGCGCCTACTGCTTCGTGCTGAATCGGCGCCTGAAAGCCCTGCAGAACACCAAGGACGGCCTCGGGGCGACGATCATGGCCATGTCCAAATCAATCTCCGCGATGTCCAGTTCGACCCAGGAAACCCGCTCGCATGTCGGTGAAATGGCGACACGCCTGCAGCGACAGCTGGATGAGGCCAACCAGATGTGCAAGCGGCTCGAGACTCTCAAGGCAGAGTTGGAGACAACCCAGCAGAACGCGGTCGACCAGGTCACGGCGACCCAGACCGAACTCGGCATCATGATGCGCATCATCCTCGACCAGTCGAAGACCCGCGTCATGGACATGACCAACATGATGCAGCAGCTGCGCGACCTTGCGGAGGCAGGCGGTGCTGGCGCGCAAGGCCAGCCACCTGTACCGGAGCAGCGAAAAGCCGTCTCCCAGCGTTCAGGTTAGCGCCATGAAAGCCCTCGACAAAAGAAGCTCCTACGTCCTGATCACGCTTGGCTTCCTGTTCACGGTCGGCGCGGCGGTGCGGTTCCTGCCGAACAACCTCGCCACGGCCGAATCGACAGAGGCAACGGCCTCTGCCGCGTCTGCTACCGCGACCACCGCTGCAGACCCCGAGGCCGCGGCCTCGCCGGCCCCGGCCGTGCAGGCGATCGACCAGGTCTGCTTCACCGCTGAGACAGCCGCCCTGCTCGCAAAAGACCAGGAAAAAATCACGACGCAGGAAGAAGACCTGCGCGAGCTGGAACTGACGCTGCAGGCGCGCCAGCAGGACCTCGAGAACCGGTCGGCAGAACTCGAAGCGCTGCAGGCGTCCCTCGACGCCCGCTGGCAGGAAATGCAGACGGTATCTGACGACGACCTCGTCCACCTCGCGCGGATGTATGGCACCATGAAGCCTGACCAGGCCGCGGCGATCTTCAACCAGATGGATCCCGATTTCGCCGGCAGCTTCCTGCGCCTGATGCGGAGTGAACAGGCCGGCCTGATTCTGGCGAACATGGAAACACGCAAGGCCTATGCGGTCAGCGTCAAGCTGGCGGAACTGAACGAGGACGTGCGCAATTCCGCAACCCCCACGGCCCCGCCGAACTGACTGCGCCGAGGAATCGGACTTGAATTCAACCGAATGAAATCAAACCGTTGGCGCCAGAAGAGGCATCGAAGGCTCGTCATAATAGCCTGTATTTATTGCATAATAAAAATATATTCTTGTTTGATACCCCCAATTATACCCCCAAATGGATTTTCTTAGGCTAGGTCACACGCCTTTGATCGCGTCGTCGATGACCGTGAAATTTCTATCCGTAGGCATGACAAAGAGGCAATTTCCAGCACTTGCATCGGCCCATAGCTCGCCAATTCTAAGCTTGTCGCGGGATTCTTCCATGAGGTGCGCGCCCTTGTATTCGACAGCCATAATCCGGCCATCTGTTAGAAGTGCTACGAAGTCGGGGTAGAACTTGCCGCTCGGCAACTGCAGCCAGAATGCGTTCGGCTTGCGATCCACGTTGCGCACCCAATAGCGAACGTCTTTGTGATTATCCAGGTATTGAGCACACTGGAACTCTTCGCCCCTTTCATTCAGGTCGCCGATTTCCTTGAAGTAGTGCTTCTGGAACCTGTGTCCGCCGCGATACGGCTGGTTGTAGGCGTAGCTCTGATCGTCAAACACGATGGCATTATCGGCGGCGGTCTCGAACGTCTGCGCATCAGCGGCAAACAGCGCGTCATAACTTCCGGCTTCGCGCTCCTTGCGCAGCTTATCTATCTCCTCCTTCAGGGCGCGCCGGATCTCCGCGCGATAGCGCGCCAGTTCATCAAGCGCATAGTTCTTGCGCTGCATAAGCCCTTCAAGAGCTTTGCTAATGAACACCTTGGCGGCAGGCTTGGTTACGTCAGGGTGGGGTATCCCGCGATCAATCCAGTTTACCAGACGCGGCAACGTCCACGCGGGCTCATGCACCAGCATGGAAAGCTGTTCTTGAACGTCACCGACAAACGCAACGGTCATCCGTCCCTCATTGCTTGTGTCGATCAGCCCAACGGTAGAGGCGTCCTTGATCCTGTAGCGGTCCACGAAGTTTGCCGGGTCGCAATTGGCGAGATTCCAGGGCAGGTCCAGGAAATGGTCCCGGGTCAGTAGCTCCAGCTCGCCTTGGCTGTAAATGCAAAGCTGCGGCACAATAAAGGGCACCTTATCGCCTTGGGGAAGTTCGCTCGCCTGTATGCGGTTACTGCGAATAAACAGGCTCTCAACGGCCTTTTCTGCGCCGGGCACCTTGTGGAAGGCCATCAGCATTGTGTTTCGCTGATCTCTGGAGACAACGCCTGTGACCTTCAATTTTCGGCTTTCAGTGTCAAATTTCACCTTGGCCCTAATCGATGGCGGTAGCTTCTGTATGGCGTTAATCACGTCTGCGAGCTTGGAGTCGGGCGTATCTTCGATTGCATCAGACTCATGCTGATAGTCGCTACGATCTTCTGAGAATTGAAAACCGCTATGGGCCTTCACCAGTTCTTCGGCTTCCAGGCGGTCAAAGCCCGCACCAACTACAAGACCGTCTTTCAGATTCCCCGCCGTATCATTGAAGTTTTTAGACGCCACAAATGCATATGCGCGATTCAGAGTATCGCGGCTCTTGCGGCGTGCGCTTGGCATGCGCAGCACGCGGCCAAGGATCTGCTCAACGGCCGTAGGAGACTTCAGCTCGCCGACGGAACACAGGACATAAGCAAACGGACAATCCCATCCCTCGCGCAAGGCCTGAATGGTGATGACATGGCGCACCTCACACGTCTTGGACGCAATGTCGTCCAGGCCATCCAGCTCCCTGTGCCCACCACCATGCAAAGCGATCTGCGTGCGCGGGATCCGCATTTCATCGGTCAGGTATTGCGCGACGGCTTCTATCGTCAGCCGGTCCGGGTCTGTCTTCGATTTTGATTGCGCCTGAAACAGGATGATCGGGCGAATATACTCTCCCGTCTCCGCCTCTTCCGCCTTGGCCTCCAGCTCCAAAGCTTCACGGCAGTCCAGCGCCTGCCCGATGACCTTTTTCCAATCCGCATCCGTCTGCAGACGGATCGGCAATTTGATCATTTCGGCAACTTTCAGCTCCGCCGCCGAGACATGGTAGAGCACATTCGATGGATAGAGCTCTTTCGTCGGGTCACTCTTTGTCTGCGGTGTCGCGGTCAATTCAAGGATCAGCGACGGATCAAACCGGCTAAGCGTATCGAATGACAAGGGCGTCTGATTGTTGTGCGCCTCATCCACAATAACCATCGGGCGATGCAGCTTCAGCACGTTGGCGAGGGACGCTACCGGGCGGTGCGTGCCTTCCACCTTGTCCAGCCGTGCAATCTGAGTATCCGTCAGCCCGCTGAAATGATCCATCAGCGATCCGGCGTCACGGTAAACCCGGCGCGCGTCGGTGTCCTTGTCTTCGATCTTGAAGGACTGAATCGTGGCCACGATGATGCACGCGCCGCCGGACGCATCAGGCCGCGAGAGCGACAAGGCCTCATCGACCGTCAGCACAGTTAGGTTGCGGCCAAAGTCGGCTGCCAGAGCGGCGCGATAGGGATGCTCCAGGTTGCGCAGCGCCTTTAGCGTCTGGTCCAGGATGGCCTTGGACGGCGCCAGCCAGAGCACCATGGGATTCTCGGCTTGCAGGTAGGCCGCTGCCGCCACACCCACAGCATGCGCAGCCACGATGGTCTTGCCGCCGCCCGTGGGGATGCGGATGCACACATACGGTGCCTCCTCGTTGAGGAAGGGCGCAGGCGTGTAGAGCAGGTTGGCCTGCGCCATAAACGCCGTGCGTGCGCCGAGATTCGGCACCTTTCGCAGGTAGTCGCCAAAGGCATTCAGCGCATCGCTCTGGTAGCTGCGCAGTTCAAAGTTCACCGCCGCCATGCGCTATACCCCATCGATCTGATAGGGGATTTGCTTGAACACGGCGCCAGCGCGCTTCAGGCGCGCCGCCGAAACCGTGCAGCCTTCGGCATAGATGACGCGCGTTCCGTCAAAGGCTTCCGGTACGGGCGGCAGGGCGTCCAGTCGGTCCGGCGTGAGAACATTCCCGGCTGCCTCGCGCGGTGTTTCGGCGTGGGCTGCGTCAAACAGAAGATAGACGGCGCGATCCTGAAACACGCCGAGAAAGTCGCTCTGCGCACGGTGCGGAATGGGAACGCCGGTTTCAGAAAAGAAGATGTGTGCGGCAAGGTCCGGGAACGTCACCTCGCGCGCCACATCGCCAAACTCATCGAAGAGCGGGACGCCGAGACGGCAGAAACGGAAGCCGCTGCCAAGGCCCTCAACAGGCGTCGCTGCGTTTCCATTCTTGTCGAAGCCGTTGATCACCCGGCGCATTCGTTCGGCGGTTACCTCCTCCGATATGGCTTGATCCATTTCGACAAGGATGAAGCGGCGACTGCCGCCATCTTGATTGTTTAAGTCCAGGACGGCATGGCCCGTGGTGCCTGATCCTGCAAACGAGTCCATGATCAGATCATCTTTACCACCCGTCATACTCAAGATTTTTTGAATTAATGAAACAGACTTTGGGTATTCGAACGGCTTCTTTCCATCAAAAATGGATTTCAGTTCCTTTCCAGCGTTATCAGTTGAGAGTTCAGGTCCCCACCAAAATGACTTTGGCTTGGTCGTCCTTTCAATTGCTTCTCCCGATTCATCGTCATAGTCCTCGGTGAAGTCTTCCGGGTCATCGTCAAATAACTCGTCTTCTCGTTCAGAGTCTAAATAAACGCGATAGGAAACATTCCATTTTTCGTTCGCCTTTGCGTACGATGGAATGAGTGTGCTCAGATACTTAGCAACGCGTGACTTTCCCCATCGCCATGCGCCCTCTGTCCCGTCCTTCTTCATCGGATAGATTTCTATCCACCCCTCTTGGGCTTCAAGCGACAACTCATCACTTTCGGGTGACTTATAGATTGGAAACCATAGTTGGGGTCTCTCATCACGCGTATCTGCACCACCACGCTTTCTAAGGTCACGAGATGCAAACAAATAGCCTTGTTCGTCCGTGTACTTAAATTCCTTCAGCTGCTTCTGGCTCAATGGAATGCCGTGGGAAACAAAATTGTGGCGCGCAACCAAAACCAAATACTCGTGGCAGGTTGCAATATAATCACGATCATTGCGCCCTTTCATATTGTTCACGATAGGAATCGAGATGATCTCAAAATTTGAAAACGTTTCTCTAAGCAGCACTTCGAAGTGAGCAACTTCGTTCGCATCTATCGAAGCGAACATAACTCCATCGTCTCTCAAAAACTCTCGCAGTAGCCGCAAGCGCGGATACATCATGCACAGCCATTTATCATGGCGTGATAGGTCTTCCGCTTCCTTGCCCACAACATTGCCCAGCCAAGCCTTGATCTCCGGGGAGTTCACATTGTCGTTGTAAACCCAGCCCTCATTGCCGGTGTTGTAAGGCGGATCAATGTAGATGCACTTCACCTTGCCCGCATAGTAAGGCAGCAGCGCGCGCAGGGCCTCCAGATTGTCTCCCTGCACCAGAAGATTGCCCGCGTCCGGGTCACCCGCTGACAGATCCGAATCGCAATGCACCAGCCGGTAAGGCACCTCGCGGTGATGGTTCACAACCGCCTGCTTCCCGATCCAGTCCAGTGTCGGCATACCTGCCCCTATCTGATTCCATTTGCCGTTACCGTAGTGCAGGAAAGGCGAATGCGCCGCAACGCCCCAAGTAGCGTATTCACAGCCTAGCCCTTTCGCCGGCGCACCTGCTCTTCCATCCATGCGAGCATTTCTGGCGGCAGATCTCCGTTTGCATCAGCGCCGTTTTCCTCTGATTCCGTTGCCGCAAGGCCCGCCATAATCTCAGAAGTCCGTTGATCCTGAACCGTGCCATAGCCATTCAAACTGGTTGCCAGGTCTTCATGGCCCAGATTTTGGCTCCACGCTTTCAGCGCTTCGGGGTCCAACTGCTTGCGAAAGGCAACCTGCATCAGCGTCTTGCGAACGGTATGCGGGTTGAAATAGGGCAGGCCCGCCGCTTCAAAGCGTTCGCGGAAAATACGCCGAATCCCGGCTGCGTCGCTCCAGTAGTCTCGTATCAAGCAAGTCGGTGGTCACGTCCCGGGCAGTTCTCTAATCGCCATGGTCAAGTGCTTATCTTTCTGCGGTTCATTATGCGGGCCGGGCTCTAGGGTTCTCTCCGCGGTCGCCGCTCGGGACGCCGCATATTAGCGTTCAGGGTTGGGTGGATCCGAGTGGTGTGCGGTCAGCGCCGGGCCCGCGCCTGCAATACTAGACTGGTAAAGATTTCCTCTGCGTCAAATGCCTCCAAGAACCCAGATCGAGTGTATCTATCCATTCCCTTCGTCGAGGCGGCTATCAATGTGGTAATCTCCTGTCGGCAGTGACCAGAAATCGCTCGCCCTACAGTGTCCGCGGGGGAGACTTTGTCGTCATATAGATGAATTGCCGCCCTCGCGCAGTTGAGAACGCCTTGAGTAGCGCCGTCGATTTCCTCTTGGCTTGCAATTTGGACTTCTGGCTCCACTTGCGACTTTGCCTGCTCTGTTGACGCGCAGCCAGTAAGGCCAATTAATACGATCGAAATAGTTACATTACGCATCATTTTTTGCTGTCCTTCAAATAGCGAGAACCTTTTCAGGGCTCTGCGAGCGCAACCGTGAAGACGCAAAGATTAAAAATCTCTGTTGCTATACCGTTTAACTTCGGTTTGCCTGCCACCCTCTCACTTCCAACATTCACTCAATTGGCGAAAAGTTGCCTAATCTTGAAAACGGCAAGGTTGGCGCGTTCCAAACTTAGATTTTCCGCTGGCTCAGTTCTTTCGCCATCCATTCAAGCACTTCTGGCGGTAGTCTGGAACTGGCTCCTTCAACGTCAGCCAAAGCAAGACCCGCCATGATCTCCGCCGTGCGCTGATCCTGAATCTTACCGTATGAGTTGAGGCTAGTGGCGAGATTTTCATGCGCCAAGTTCTGACTCCAGGCCTTTAGGGCTTCCGGGTCGAGATTCTTGCGGAATGCTACTTGCATAAGCGTATGGCGCAGGCTGTGCGGGTGGAAATACGGCAACCCAGCCGCTTCAAACCGCTCGCGAAAGATTCGTCTGATTGCGTCAGCGCTTCTCCAGTACAGCCGCGACAGGCCGATAGGCCCAAGAAACCCAGCTTCGTTTACGCCCGTCTCAGTTTTGGGAAACAACGGGTCAGCGTCCGCAAACAGCAGTTCGTCACGCAGGAACCTTACCCAGTCAATGAAAATCGCCTCCGCTTCGCCGCCCACAGGGAAGAAATAGGTCGTCATGGTCTTGGCGTTCTTCGTCTTCACCAGGCGCGCATCTTGGAACACTTCGCGGCGCTCCAAGTTCACCTTGCCCAAAGGCAAGGATGCAATCGCCGCGTCACGCATGCCTGTCAGCAGGGTAAAGGCGATTAAGGCGCGATCACGCTTCTGGATAGCGGTTTCATGCGGAGCGGCGGCAATGACGTGGTGCAGCTGTTCGACGCTCGGCACAGGCCGCTCGCGCCGCGCGGTGGCAATCCGGCGATCATTGGCGGTCACGTTGAAATACTCGCAATCAGAATGGCTGATCCGGCTCTTGTAACCCTGCTGATCTGCCAGCCACTTGAAGAACGCCTTCACGGCCATCAGCCGCGAGCGGATCGTGGATTTGGCTAATGGCTTGCCAGTCTTCGCATTGATTGCCGCCTTCAGGTCGCGCTGAAACTTCTGTGGCTGTTCAATATGGAAGGCGGCGAAGTCCTTGCCATTCGTCGATTTCTCGAAGGCGGAAATAGCGCCGGCAACTTGATCGGCCGTGGCGGGCGTCATGCCCTTGGCGGTCTCCAGCCATTGCAGATATTTCCGCTTGATCCGCTCATTTTTGGGGTGCGCTTTTTTCATTCTTCAAACCTCCTTCTGGCAGTGATCATTCACGCAGGGCTGAGTGGTCTCACCTAGGTGTTTGACGCGCTGCGCCCCTGAAAGTCTGACAAGGGCGGATAGCTGCGAAACCTGCTTCCAGCTGACACGCTTGTGCATCACCGCCGCGCATGTCTCACAAAGCATTCGAACCATCGCGCTCGCGCCCTTGGCCGGGATCAATTCCGCTTCGCAAAGCGCGGCGCCTTTCGGTGCGTGGCATCGCATGCAGTAACACTGATCAAGGCGGAGCTTGTGCCTCGGGGCGCGCTTTCCTTTGACAAAGGCAGACAGCTCAGCGCCCAGGATCAGCGTTGGCTTGCAATCGTCAATGACGGGAAGGCCACCCGACGCGATCCATCGCCTTACAGTCACCTTGGCAACCCCAAGTGCGCGGGCCGCCTCATCAACTGAATAGCTGCGATGGATTCGGATCGCGCGCCAGTTCGGCCTACGCGCCATTTTCGATCAGCGCGCGAATGTCTTCAGCGCGCCAGACGGTGACGCGCTTGCCGAGTTTGAGCGGCTTGGGAAACCGCCCATCCTTTACGCCAGCCCACCAGGTCGATTTGCTGACGGGGATAGGCCCAGTCGGGGCGAGTATCTGCCTGATACGCAGGAAGCCGGTAACGGGTAGCGCGGATTGGTTCGACATGGTTCATCTCCATCGGTTTGGAGACGAAAACATCCGGCTTGTAGGTGGCGGATAATAGGAGGGGAGGTTTCAAAAAGGTCGGCTGAATTTTGCGGCTAACCTAACCATCGAAAACGCAAGACCTCGTGGAGGTTCCCCGCAAGATGTTCATAGCACCCAGTTAAAATGGGATTTTATCATCAAGGTCATTATCAAAGGGTTCTGGGGATTCCGCTTTCGGAGCGCCCCCCTTGGTGGCCCAATTCGCAATCGTAGCCAGTTGCTCAATGACAGACTCCCTCGATTTTCCATCGTCATCCGTCAAACCGTACTCGGCTGCGTGCAACCTCAACCACTTTGCCAGCCTTTGCTTTGCGGTTCCCGGTGCCGAAGATGATTCGTCAAAGGATTCCCATGCCCGAACCGCAGCGGCCAGTTTTGGTGCGTAGCGTGGATGCGACGCATCACGTAGCCCACCCTTCGAATTGTCAGTTGAGAAAAAGTAGCCTTCTGATACTCCCCGGGATGTCAGCCAATTGATCAGACTGTCGACCTCGACCGCCGATGCACTTAGATCGTGGCGAGTATAATCAGTCTCCCACCCGCCACCGTGCTCTTGGTATTGAACAAAGCTCAGATGTCCCTTCAGCGTTTCGTTCTGAAGGCCGGCGACTATTCCTGCTTTGACCGCTGCATATCCTTTGGGGCGTTGGTGGGCTTCATGGTTTTCGATGTATTCGGCGAGGCCTTGTGGCTCAATGCCCAGTACAAGCAAACTTGCTTCTACAACGCTCAACTTGTCCGTCAGCCGCCACCAAGGCGACACGTCATAATCATAATTAGAGTCGCGCATCTATCTTGAACGTTTTCTGCATCGGAAAGCGTTAGAAATAGCGATTCTCCTTTAGGTGGCAATTCTTGGTGGATCGTCGATGATGGGCAATGCCTTCAGGTTCAACCTAGACCCCGGTTACCATTTAGCATTTGCTGGATCTCGCTGGCCCACCACTCCGCCATCTTCACACGTTCGTCCCAGTATAGCGCGCGATGATACGCGCGCCGCACTTGGTCAGCGCCGACGTGGGCAAGTTCGGCTTCGATTGCGTCTTTGTCCCATAGTCCGCTTTCATTCAGCAGGGTGGACGCGCTGGCGCGAAACCCGTGCGACGTGTGTTGATCCTTCTCAAACCCCATGCGCCGTAAAGCCTGATTCAACGTGTTCTCGCTGATCGGTTTGTCTCGCGCGATAGAAGACGGAAATACGCGATAATTGCTTCCCGTTTCGCGGCGAAGATCTCGCAAGATTTGGACGGCCAGCGGGGCGACGTGTTTGACATGCTCGCGGCGCATCTTCGTGCGGCTGGCCGGAATAGTCCAGGTCGCAGCCTCCAGGTCAAACTCTTCCCAAAGCGCCAGCCGTAATTCGCCGGGGCGGGTATAGAGCAAGGCCATCAGTTTCAGGGCCGCGCGGGTGGACGGCGCACCGCCATCGTATTCCCAAACCGCCTGCACAACTTCCGCAAACTCATCACGGGTGGTTGCTGCCGCCATGTGCGTCACCTTCGGCGCGATCAGCGCACCACGCAGCGCATAGGTCGGGTCATTGTCAGCGCGCGCTGTGGCGACGGCATAGCGGCAAACCTGACCAATGGTAGAGCGCAGCCTTTTGGCGCTTTCATAATTGCCAAGCGCCTCCACCTTCCGAACGGTTTCCAGAACAGTGGCTGGTGTCAGCAGGCGGATCGGCAGGCTTCCAAAATCATCGTTCGCCTTGTCCAGAAGCCATTGCTTCTTGTGAAGCGTGGTTTCGGCTTTGCCTTCCTTGCGCAGCTTTTCCATAAGTTCGGCGGCGATAAGCGCGAACGTGTGTTCGTTCAAAGCCTCGTCTTCTTCCTTTTCGGCTTTGGCATGCGCGGCGGGATCTATGCCGTCGGCCAACAACGTCTTGGCGTCACTTCGCCGTTCTCTCGCCCGCGCAAGTGTGGTTTCGGGGTAGGAGCCAAACGACAGCACCTTTTCCTTGCCATTGAACCGATACTTGAGCCGCCACAGCTTTGATCCGTTGGCGTTCACCAGGACATACAGCCCGCCACCGTCCGAAACCTTGTACGGCTTGGCGTCTGATTTGAGTTGGCGCAATCGCGTGTCGGTAAGAGGCATCGTGGGCTTTTGGGGGTATCGGCTTGTCAATTTGAGGGGCGAAAATGCCACCATACCCCCGAATCTACCCCCAATAAAGCCGGATGCAGGCACATACCCCCAACCCATATCGGACAACAATTCGGCCTTTCTGGCCAAAAACTCTATGTTTTTCAGTGGTTTTTGGAGTTTCTCGGACTGTCTCGGAGAAGCTAATGGTGCCCAGAAGAGGACTCGAACCTCCACGACCTTGCGATCACTACGACCTGAACGTAGCGCGTCTACCAATTCCGCCATCTGGGCACGGGTTTGGAAGGGGGGACTTATAACCCGGGCCGGAAAACGTCAACGGGAAAACGCCGCGACGCACAACAGGTCAGCACCGCCTTATGACCACCCCGGCGCAATTTGATCAGGTCAGCACACTTGCCCGGCATGTTTCGCCCGTTTCATACTGGGCGCGGGCACTCGCTGCCCGGGGCTCCGAACCCGTGCCGAACAGGGCGCTCATGTGAGTTGTCCGCTCTGGCGACGAACCGTACGCGCCGGCGTCCACGCAGATGAAACCTCCACAGTATCTTGAAATTATTGGTGATCCCGGCGCGATTCGAACGCGCGACCTACAGATTAGGAATCTGTTGCTCTATCCTGCTGAGCTACGGGATCATCGGGTCTGCCTATAGGGCAAAGCGGCGCGGGTTTGAAGCCCTTTGCGCGGCGTGCGCCGGTGTGGCAGCGTGCCTGGACCGGGGCCGGCCCGGGCGGAGTAGCAGGGGTTGCAGGGGAGTGGCAGGGACGTGGGACGGGGGATGTATCTTGCCTTGGCCGCGTTCTGCCTGGCGACCGCCTGCAGCGCGCCCGATCCGCTGGAGGGCACGGCACCGGGCGAGCGCGGCCGCGTCGTCCGGGTGATCGATGGCGACGCACTGGTGCTGGACACCGGGCAGAGCGTGCGCCTGGTCGGCATCGAGGCACCTGCCGGGCCTTACAAGGAGCGGGAGGGTGCGCCCTACTTCAAGGAATCCCGGCGCTTGCTGGAAGACATGGCGCTGGGGCGGGAGGTGCAGCTGCACTATGCCGGCCTGACGCGCGACCGCTATGACCGGGCGCTGGCGCAAGTGGTGACGACGGACGCGCTGGGGCCGGACCTGTGGCTGAACCGGGAGATGGTGGCGCGAGGCGGGGCGCGGGTGCGGGTGTATCCCGATACTGCCGGGGCCAATGCGCCGCTGGTGCCGCTGGAGGCGAAGGCACGGGCCGCCAGGACCGGCCTCTGGGGCGAGCGGGCCTATCGCATTCCCGCTGCGGATGACCTGCCGGAGCCATTCGAGCGGTTCCAGCTGGTCGAGGGCCATGTCGCGCGCCGGGAGCGCAGCGATGCGCCGGGGACCGCGTGTGACCTGACGCTGGCCGGGTCGGCGCTGGTCCTCGAGATCGAGCGCGCGGCTGCCGCGCTCTGCCAGACACCGGCCGGGACGGGCCTGCTGGCGCGCGGCTATGTCCGCGACGGGCGCATGGAGATTTCGCATCCGCTGAATGTCTCGCGCCTGGCGGGCGAGTGACAATTCCGCCGCTTTGCCCGATACAGGCAAGGCAGGTTCACCGGGAGGAACACGATGATCGGCATAATACTATTCCTGATCGCACTGGCCGCATTCATGCTGGTTGGCCTGGTGCTGATCTTCAACCGGCTGGTCCACAAGCGCCAGATGGTGAAAAATGGCTGGGCCGATATCGATGTCCAGCTGAAGCGCCGGTCAGACCTGATCCCGCGCCTTGTGGAATCGGTGCGCGGTTACGCGGCGCACGAGAAGTCCCTGTTCGAGGATGTCGTGGCCAAGCGCTCGGCGGCGCTGGCCGCCGGTGACAATACGACCGAGCGCGGCAAGACGGAAACGGCGCTGTCGCAGCCGGTGGCACGCCTGATGGCGGTTGCCGAAGCCTATCCGGACCTCAAGGCGAGCCGGAACTTCCTCGAGCTGCAGACCGAACTGTCGGACACCGAAACCAAGATCGAGATGGCGCGGCGGTTCTTCAATGGCGCCGTGCGCGAACTGAACACCACTGTGGAAAGCTTCCCGGCCAATCTGGTGGCCAGCCTGTTCGGATTTCGCCAACGGGATTTCTTCGAGATCGAGACCGCTGACCGGGCCCTGCCTTCCGTGGACTTCAAGGGAACCTGATCATGATCCGCCGCCTTGTCCTCGCGCTTGCAGCGCTCACCCTGGTCATGGCCGCCAGCGCGGCGGAACGGATCGACCGGTTCGATGTCACGCTCCATGTCGAGACCAACGGCGATATCGTCGTCACCGAGTCGATCGCCGTCACGTCCGAGGACAACCAGATCCAGCGCGGCATCTTCCGGGACCTGCCTCGCTATTACATGGACGGCGCCAACCGCCTGCCCTTCGACTACAAGATCCTGAGCGTCCAGCGCGACGGCGCCCCGGAACCCTATGAGGAAAGCGTCGTGGACAATGCCGTGCGCGTGCGCATCGGGTCTGCCAGCGTGTACCTGGAGAACGGCGCTCACCGCTATGACATTACCTACCGGGTGCGCAACCAGGTCCGCTATTTCGAGGATCATGACGAGGTCTACTGGAACGCCACCGGCAATTACTGGGCCTTCCCGATCGAGGAAGCGACGGCCACCGTGATCCTGCCGCCGGGCGGGCGGGTGACCGATTCGATCGCCTTTACCGGCGGCCAGGGTGAAACCGGCAGCGACTATTCCTACCGGCGTGAAGGGGACCAGCTGGTCTTCCGGACGACCCGCACGCTGGAGCGCGAAGAAGGGCTGTCCATCGTGGTCAGCCTGGCCAAGGGCCTGATCGATCCGCCGTCGAGCGCCGACAGGACCCGGCGCTGGTGGCAGCGCAACGGTTCGCTGGCGATCCTGCTCGTCTCGCTGCTGGGCGTGTTCACCTTCTACTGGCGCAGCTTCGATCGCGTCGGCCGGGACCCCGCGAAGGGGCCTGTCTTCCCGCGCTACGCACCGCCGGAAGGCTATTCCCCGGCCGCAGTACATCACATCTATTATCGCAGCGTTTCCGGCCACAAGGCGCTGATCGCGACGCTGATGAACCTGGCCGTCAAGGGGCAGATACGGATTGATGCCGGCAAGAAGAAAAAGGAAACACGGCTGGTTCGCGCCGACGCGGCCAGCACGCCGGGCCAGTTCACGGCCGAAGACCTGGCGCTGGAGCAGGGCGTGTTCGGCGGCCGGGACACGTTCACGCTGGGCGACAAGTACAACGCAGCCTTCACGGCCGCCTATGCCAGTTTCCGCACGGCGCTGGGCCGCAAGTATGGCCGCAAGTATTTCAGGTGGAATGCGCTCTATACGGTGGCCGCTGTGGCCCTGACGGGCGGGGCGATTGCCCTGGCCATCACGCAGGCGACCAACTGGTCCTGGTGGCATACCGGCGTGCTGCTGGCGCTGGCCGTGCTCAATGGCTGGTTCATGTATTTGATGCCGGCGCCGACCAGGCTCGGCCAGGATGTGCGCACCGAGATCGAAGGGTTCCGACTGTACATGGAGACGGCCGAGAAGCTGCAGCTGAACGCCGTCAAGGTGGGCAGCGAGGCGCCGCCGCCGATGACGACAGAGCGCTACGAGACCTTCCTGCCCTATGCCGTGGCGCTGGGTGTCGAGAAGCCGTGGACCAAGCATTTCGAACGGCTGATCCCGGATGAGGCAGCGGCCTACAACCCGGTCTGGACCAATATGGCGTCCGACGGATTCCGCGATGTCGGGCGGATGACCAGCGGCATGGTGGACAGCATGAGTTCGGGTGTCACGACGGCCCTGCCGCAGAGTTCCAGTTCGTCCGGATCGGGCGGCGGCGGCTTTTCCGGTGGTGGCGGCGGAGGCGGCGGCGGCGGCGGCTGGTAGCAATCAGGCGTTCGGGATCAGGCCCGACGCAGCCGGATCCCCGACGATCTGTTCCAGCGCGCGGCGCAGCTTGCCGAGGGCCTGGTGCTCGATCTGGCGGACGCGCTCCTTGGAAATCCCGAGTTCGTCGCCCAGCCGTTCCAGCGTGACGGTTTCCTCGCAGAGGCGGCGCTGGCGGATGATGTGCGTCTCACGCTCGTTCAGCGCCTTCAGCGCGTCGGCAATCCATTGCTTGCGGCGTGTATCGTCGCGGCGGGCCATGACCTGGTCTTCCGGGATAGCGGACGTGTCGACGATCAGGTCCTGCCATTCGCCATCCCCGTCGACCGACAGCGGCGCATTCAGAGAACGGTCGGCCGCTGACAGGCGCGACGCCATGTTTTCGACATCGCGCAGGGGCACGCCGAGATGGTCGGCGATCCAGGCCTTGTTGTCCCGCGTCATGACGCCGTCGCCGGTATCGTCGATCTGGGCGCGCAGGCGGCGCAGGTTGAAGAACAGGGATTTCTGGGCCGCCGTGGTGCCGGTGCGCACGATCGACCAGTTGCGCAGGACATAGTCCTGGATGGCCGCGCGGATCCACCAGCTGGCATAGGTCGAGAAGCGCACTTCGCGAGCCGGCTCGAACCGGCCAGCCGCCTGCATCAGGCCGACACAGCCCTCGGAAATGAGATCGGACATCGGCAGGCCATAATGGCGGAAGCGCGCCGCCATCGCGACGACGAGGCGCATATAGGCGGTTGTGAGTTCATGCAGGGCGGATTCGTCTTTGTCCTCGCGCCAGCGGCGGGCGAGGTCGAACTCGCGGTCCGGCTCCAGCATTGGCGTTTTCATCGCGGCCTTGACGAACCTGCGGTCGGCCGGACCATTGAAATCATAGGCACTTGCCATGTTGCCGGTCTCCTGAGCGAGGCAGGCGGGCGCCCGCCTGTGTGATGTTTCTACGTACTCAGGCCCCGAATTGGACCACTCGCGGCGTTAACATTTCGGTGAAGGGCATTGCGGCCGGCCCGGCGGCTTGACCGGCTGCGGGCGGCGGGCTTAGGGTTGCACAGGAACAATTCCAGAACGGAAAGCCCTGATCCCATGCCGGACGGTGATATACGCGCCCTCCCTGCCGACCTGCCACAGACCCGCGCGGGCGAGATTGCGCGCGGCACGCTGCGCCTGCTGGCGGGGCTCGGCTATTTCGGCGTGACGGAAATGACGCTGGCCAATAACCGGCGGGCCGACATTGCCGCGCTGGGGCCGGCTGGCGAAGTGGCGATGGTGGAGATCAAGTCGTCGGTCGCCGATTTCCGGTCGGATTCCAAATGGCCCGAATACATGCCCTTCTGCGACCGGTTCTACTTCGCCGTGGGCGAGGATTTCCCGCAGGCCCTGATCCCCGAAGAGGCGGGCCTGATCATTGCCGATGCCTTCGGCGCGGCGGTGATCCGCGAGGCACCGCTGGACAAGCTGGCCGGGGCGCGGCGCAAGGCGGTGACCCTGCGGCTGGCGCGGCTGGCAGCGGGACGATTGCAGGCAAGCCAGGATACGGGCTGGACGCCGGGGCCGCTGTCGCCTACCTGAGCGCGCTGATGAGCCAAGCCTATCCCCTCGCCGCAACGGTCAAGGACGCGCTGAAACCCGGCGTGAAAGCCGCCCGTACGCGCGCCGAGGCCGAGGAGCTGGCCGGAGCCCTGGTGGTCGAGTCGCTGCACACCGAATGGCTGAGCCTGAGCGATGCCGATGCGACCGAGCAGATGGCGGCCAATTCCGGCGGTGTCGCGCACGGCTTCCTGCAGCGCTACGAGGACGACAAGGGCGCGCCGGTGCTGGCGGTGACCTTCTGGCGGCTGGTGAAGGCGGCGAAGGCGAAGAAGCCGGCACCGGCAAAGGCCGCGAAACCGGCGCCAGAGGGCGACGACCATACGGACGACCTGTATTTCCGCTCGGGGCGGACGAAACCGTCGCGCAAGCGGTTTGTCGACCCGCGCCAGATGGACCTGTTCGAGACCCCGCCCGAGGCCTAGGCCTCGACGAGGCTCCAGCCCCCCTTGCCGGCCAGCTTGCGGACGATCAGGTAGAGCAGGAGCCCGACCGGGCCCAACATCAGCGTGAAGAACAGGCAGGGCACCAGCGCCAAGTGGGGCAAGCCGCGGCGCTGGGCGTCACGCGCCTGCCAGCTGCCGACGAAGAGATCGAACACGAGGTAGTGCGACCAGCCGACCAGGATGCCGAGCGGGTGGGAGAAGATCTGCGAGACGCCGGCGGCGCTGCCGAACCCGCCACCCTCTGCCCCCATGCCGAAGAACAGCGTCATCGACATGGTGACGACATAGAACAGGCCGAGCGCGAGCGGATAGAGACCGGAATGGACAATCGTCCTGGTGAGGCCGGCGCGCGGCAGGATGGCCAGCAGGAGCCAGGCCGGCAGCACGCTGAGATTGATCAGCGAAAACAGAGTCTCGTAAGTCATCATGTGCCTCCCCCTTTTTTGTTACCGTGACGTGGCGGCGACCGCAGCGCAAGCCTTTGCGCCTGCGCGTGCGGCGCCTGCGAGGGCGCTTGGGAGACGGACTGGATTGGCAGGGACTGGCCGACGGTCAGGTTTCGGGGGCGGGGCAGAGATAGCCGCATTCCCGGCGACACGCGGGACCGCTGGCCGGATGGGCAGCCCGATCCGCACGCGGCGCGAGCATGGCCCAGAGCGGGGCGACCGCGTCGCCCAGCGCAAGCGCGAGCCGGCGGGAGACCGGCGCACGAGCGGCCCCGGACGCCGCACACGGAGCGTCTTCCACAAAGCGGACATGGACATTGCCCCATTGATCGACAGCGATCAGCAGGCCGCGCCCGGTTTGCCGGCGCCAGCGCTCGATCACGTGCAACTGCCACCACAGCCACGGCCAGAACAGGACCATGACATGGGCATATAACGGAGCGTAGAGCGGGTTCATGCCCGCAAGTATAATCGGCTGGCGCAAGTGTGGGATACGATTGCGACGCGGCCTGTGGCGGCGGCGGGTTGCGGGCGATTGTCCGGGGGAGACGGGGCGCAGGGCCTTCAGAAAACGCCCATCGCGAGGCCGGCGCCGAGGGCCGTGCCGACATCGCGGCAGCGGGCAATGTCGCGGGGAGTGATGGTCTTCACCGCGAGGATGGCTTCCGGGGTCTGCGCATGCGTGCAGATGATGAGGGGCGGCTGGACTTCCTTCAGGCGCCAGCCGGTCGCGATGCGGCGCATCTGGCGGGCGGCATTCTCGCCGTCGGAACCGGCACAGACCATCTGGGCATAGGGTCGCCCCTCGATGCGCCCGAGCAGCGGGTAATAGCACCGGTCGAAGAATTCCTTCATCTCGCCGGACACGGCCGCGAGGTTTTCCGGGGCCGCGAAAAGATAGCCGTCGGCGGAGAAGACGTCGAAGGTTGTCGCTTCGTCAGCGCGCTTCAGGACGGTTTCGGTCTCGGCACGCGCCGCATCGGCAGCGGCTTCTGCCATTTGCAGGGTGCCGCCGGTGCGGGAATGCCAGACGATGAGGAGCTGCGCCATGCCCAGCCTCATAGGGGCAAATCCGTCCGCTTGCCAGCCGGGAGATGGCCTTGCCCGGTTCGCCCACCCTGGCCGCGAGCCCCGTCAAAATCCGGCACGGGCTTGACCTCGGGCTGGCCTGGCGTGGCAGAGTGCGGTTCGGAAACGGGCATTCACGCCCGGGGAGACGGCCATGACGATCAATGAAGCACAGGCGAGATTCTGGAACGGTCCGGCGGCCGAAGGCTGGGTGAAGGGGCAGGCCATGCTGGACGGCATGTTTGCCCCCGTTGCGGAGCGGATCGTCGAGACGGTGACGGAAGCCCCGGCCCGCAATGTGCTGGATGTCGGGTGCGGCACCGGCGCCACAACGCTGGCGATCTCGCGCGCGCTGGGCGACAGCGCCGCCTGCACGGGCCTCGACATATCAGAGCCCATGCTGGCGCTCGCCCGGGCCCGCGCGAAGGATGCAGGCGCGACAGCGCAGTTCATTCGCGCCGATGCCCAGACCCATGCCTTCGCGCCAGGGCAATACGACACGATCGTGTCGCGGTTCGGGATCATGTTCTTTGACGATCCGGTCGCCGCCTTCAGCAACCTGAGACGGGCCTGCGCAGCCGGCGGGCGCCTGCGCTGCATCGCCTGGCGCAGCATGGCGGACAATCCCTTCATGACGACGGCCGAGCGGGCGGCGGCCCCCCTGCTGCCGGACATGCCTGCCCGCGAGGAGGACGTGCCCGGGCAATTCGGGCTGGCGGATGCAGACCGCACCCGCCGCATCCTGGCTGACAGCGGATGGACCGGAATCGCATTCGTGCCTGTGGACTTTGCCTGCACCATGCCGGCGGCGGCGATTGACGGGTTCCTGATCCAGCGCGGGCCGGTCGGCGCGGCGCTGCAGGACGTGGATGACGCGACAAGGGCCCGCGTGATCGAAACCGCGCGGGCCGCCTTCGCGCCTTATGTGCACGGCGACGAGGTGCGCTTCAATGCAGCGTGCTGGATGATCCGCGCGCAGGCCTAGTCGAGCACGGCCTTGACCAGCGGGCCGTAGGGCGAATTGCCGAGCATGGCCAGCTGTTGCTGGGCCGACACCGCATTGATGGCTTCCTGCGGGCGGGACACCGGATGCACGGCGCGGCGCAGGGGGCGTGTGCCGGCGGGCATGGCGATGATCCCGGCAATGTTGCGCGGAATGTCCATCGGGTCGGTATCCCCGCCGCCGCCGCCGTTCTCGACGCCCATCTGGGCCGTCATGTTCGGATAGGCGGTCAGCAATTCTTCCGGCAGCCGGGCCTTGAGCGCGGCGGACAGGGCGACCTGGTTTTCCCAGATTTCGGTCGGATAGCCGCCGGGCTCGATGATCGTCACGTCGATGCCCTGCGTGACTGTCTCATAGGCGAGCTGTTCGCTGAGCGCCTCGAGGGCGAACTTGGTCGGTGAGTAGTGCGCGTAGCCCGGAACGATGACGCGGCCGAGCTGGGAGGCGATATTGAAGACCTGCCCGCTGCCGGCGGCGCGCATGGCGGGAAGCACCGCGCGGATCATGCGCTGGGGCCCGAAGACATTGGTGTCGAAGATCAGCTGCGTGGCAGCCATGTCCTGCACTTCGATCGGCCCGGCAAAGGCAATGCCCGCATTGTTGATGAGGACATCAATCGCGCCACCGGCGGCACTGAGCGCCTCGGCAACGCCAGCCTCGACCTGCTCGTCCGAGGTGACGTCGATTTCGATCACGGTGATATCGAGATTATCGCTGGCGGCGAGGGCCGTCAGTTCGTCGGCCTCCGGCCGCGGCAGGTTGCGCATGGTCGCGAACACTTTCGCGCCGAGGCGGGCATAATGTTCTGCACCAAGGCGGCCAAAGCCGGACGAGCAGCCGGTGATCAGGATGGACTTGCCGGTCAGGTCCGGCGCGGTGGTGCCGGTTTCGGCATGGGCCTGCGTTGCACCGGCGGCAAAGGCCGTCGCTGCCAGGCCGGCGCCCATCATCAGGTGACGGCGGTTGAGTTCCAGTTTGTTCGACATGAGGGGGCTCCGGTGTTTGTGGCAACGTAACAGCGCGTGACCCGCAGGTCACGCAGGGCGGACTATCGGCTTTGGCAGGTCAATCGTCGAAACCGACAAAGGTCGCGGCTTCATCGACCGATTTGCGGGTCGAGACGACGGCGTTGGCGGGAAAGCTGTCATCGGGCCAGCCCATGGCAACGCAGGTCTGGATGACCTGGTCGTCGGGAATGCCGGCATGTTCGCGCACGACCGGCGACTGCATGATGCCCTGCGAGTTGATCACGCAGCCGAGGCCCTTCGACCAGGCCGCATTGACGAGGCAGTTGACGACGCCGCCGCAATCGAACGGGGCGATGTCGCTGCCCTGGATCGCCTTGTCATAGGTGATGACGATGGAGACCGGCGCGTCGAACTGGCGGAAGCCGCGCAGCACCCAGTCCTGGCGCGCCTCCTTGTCGTGGCGCTCGATGCCCATGGCCTGGAACAGCTGGATGGCGATGCCGATCTGGCGTTCGCGGTGGACGCCGGCATAGTCGGGCCCCATGCGGAACTCGCGCGAGTGCGGCACACCGGCAAGGTTGCGTTCGACATTGCCCTTGCGGATACGGTCGAGCACGTCGCCGGCGACAACGTAGAAATTCCACGGCTGGGTGTTCAGCGACGTGGGCGCGCGCATGGCCAGTTCGAGGACGTCCCGGATCAGTGCCTTGGGAACGGGTTTCTTCTGGTAGCCGCGAATGCTGCGCCGGCCCATGACCACGTCTTCGAATTCCACGATTGCTTCTCCTTTTTCGCTGTTTTGCGGGTTTCCTAGCCGCCTTCCGGCCGGGTTCCAAACAGGTTCTGCCCTTTGCCGCACCTGCCTCATGGTCAAGGCTTGCCTTCGCTGGCGCATTGGGGCTGGGTCAGGGCATGGATATTGGCCCGCCGCGCAAGGACATGCCCCCGCCTGACGCCCCCGCGCCGGCCTACATGTCCGACCGTGACCTTTACATCCTGGCAGCCGCGACGGCCGTGGTGACGGCGAATGCCTATTACATCCACCCGATCATCTCGCTGGTGGCGAAACATTTCGGTGTCAGCGAATCGATGATCGGCCTGGTGCCGGCGCTCAACCAGATCGCGCTGGCGCTGGGCATCCTGCTGCTGCTGCCGCTGGGCGACTGGGTGAGCAACCGCAAGCTGGTCTCGATCTTCGTGGCGGCGCAGTTCCTGTCGATCGCCCTGATGACCTTTGCGCAGGACTATTGGCTGTTCGTGACCGGCTCGACGCTGCTCGGCTTCTTCACCATCGCGCCCTACCTGTTGCCGGCCTATGTGTCGAAGCGCGTGGCGCCGGGCGACCTGGGCCGGGCGACGGCCATCATCGCGACCGGCATCATTGCCGGCATCCTGGTGGCGCGCGCCGGGGCCGGCGTGATCGCGGAGCATTTCGGCTGGCGCGCGGTCTATTTCGCCGCCACGGGCCTGATGCTGGCGGTGAGCTTTGCCCTGCCCCTGATCCTGGAGAAGCGGCGGGAGGGCGCGGACGCACCGGCCGGACGCTCCTATGTCGGGCTGATCGCGTCAATCGTTCCGATCGTGCGCAATTATCCGGAAATCCTGCTGTCGGGCGCGATCCAGGCGCTGAGCTTCGGGATATTCCTGTCGATCTGGCTGGGCCTCGGCCTGCACCTGACCAGTCCCGAAATGGGCTATGGCGTCGACGTGGTCGGCTATCTCGCGATCTTTTCGATCATCAACCTGGTGACGACGCCGCGCCTTGGCGCGTGGGCCGACAAGGTGGGCCCGAAACGGGCGCGCCTGACAGTGGCGTCGACACAGCTGCTGGGCGTGACGCTGCTGTTCTTCTTCGGCAACAGCCTGTGGCTGTTGATGATCCCGATCGTGATCATGAATATCGGCGGGCCGCTGATCGACATCACCACGCGCATGACCTTCCTGAGCAAGGCGTCGGACATCCGCACGCGCCTGATGACGGTCTACATCGTGATCATGTTCCTCGGCGCCGGGGCGGCGAGCTGGGCAGGGACGACGGCCTATGACCTGGCCGGATGGCACGGCAATGCCGTGCTGGCACTGGGGATGGGGATATGCCTGTGGACGCTGTGCCTGGTCAGCCTGCGGGTGAAGGATGGTGGGCGGGTGGCGTGACGGCGCTGGCGGACCGGTTGCTGGCGGTTGCCACCGAGGCGGTCGACGCAGGCGCGCGGCTCATCTTCATTGCCGGGCCGCAGGGTGTCGGCAAATCGACCGCGATGACCACGCTGACGGCCGCCATCCCGGGATCCGTCGCCCTGGCGCTGGATGACTTTTACCTCACACGCACTGAGCGGGAGGCGCTTGCCCGCGACGTGCATCCCCTGTTCGCCACGCGCGGGCCGCCGGGCACGCATGACATGACCCTGCTGACGGACACGCTGGCGCGCCTGATGGCGGCCGGGCCGGGTGACAGCACGCGCATACCCGCCTTTGACAAGCGCGCCGATGACAGGCGGGCGCCGGCGGACTGGACCGTGGTGCGGGGCGCGCCGCGCGTGATCTTCGTGGAGGGCTGGCTATTGGGCGTGGCGGCAGACCCGGCAGCGGCTGGAGCGCCGCCGCTCAACGCGGTGGAGGCGGAAGATCCGGACGGCACATGGCGGGCTTATCAGGAGGCTGAGCTGGCCGGGCCCTATGCGCGCCTCTGGGACATGGCGGATGCGTTCATCTATCTCGACGCACCCGGCTTTGCGACGGTGCATGACTGGCGGATGGAACAGGAAGAAACCACACGGGGCCTCGCGCCCGGCACGCTGGACGCGGCGAGGCGCGACTGGGTCGCCGATTTCATCCTGCATTACCAGCGGCTGACCGAGCGCCTGCTGGCCGGACACAGACGGCCCGGCACAGCGATTGCCGTGGACCGGTTACGGCGGCCGGTGTGAAGGGCGGGCCTAGACCCGTGCCTTGACGGCGGCGGCGACAGCGTCTGCCGTGATGCCGAAATGCTTGAAAAGCTCCTTGGCCGGGGCGCTGGCACCGAAGCCGGTCATGCCGACAAAGCCGCCATCATGGCCGATCCAGCGGTCCCAGCCGAAGCGGACGCCAGCCTCGACCGCCACGCGCGGCACGTCGCCGCCGAGGGTGGCCTGCTGGTATTTCGCGTCCTGCGCCTCGAACAGTTCCATGCAGGGCATCGAGACGACGCGGGTTTTCACGCCGTCCTTTGCCAGCTGGTCCTGCGCGGCGAGGGCGACCTCGACTTCAGACCCGGTGGCGATGATGACCGCCTGGGCCTTGCCCTTGCAGTCTGACAGGACATAGCCACCCTTGGCGCAGAGGTTTTCGTCCGTATGCGTGGTGCGGGCCGGTTTCACGCCCTGGCGGGTGAGCGCCATGACGGCGGGGCCGTCTTCATTCTCGAGCGCGAGTTCCCAGCATTCGGCCGTTTCGACACCGTCGGCCGGGCGGAAGACATGCATGTTCGGCATGGCCCGCAGGCTGGCGACCTGTTCGACCGGCTGGTGGGTGGGGCCATCTTCGCCGAGGCCGATGGAATCATGGGTCATCACATGGATGACGCGCGTGCCCATCAGGGCGCCGATGCGGATCGCGGCGCGGCTGTAGTCTGCGAACACAAGGAAGGTGCCCGAATAGGGAATGATCCCGCCGTGCAGGGCCATGCCGTTCATGGCGGCCGCCATCGCATGTTCGCGCACGCCGTAATGGATGTAGCGTCCGCCCCAGCTGGTGGGGGTGAGGGCCGTTGTGTGCGAGGTCTGGGTATTGTTCGAACCCGTGAGGTCTGCCGAGCCGCCGACCATTTCCGGGACGAGGCCGGTGATCACTTCCAGCGCGGCGCCGCTCCACTGACGGGTTGCCTTGGTCTCGCCGCCAGCGGCGACGGCCTGCTTGTGCTTGATGATCGCCTTGCCGAGGTTTTTCGGCAGGCTGCCGGCGATCGCCGCATTGAACTCGCCCTTTTGCGGGGAGGCGGCCAGGCGCTTCTTCCAGGCATCATGGTCGGGCTTGCCGCGCGTGCCGGCCTTGGCCCAGGCGTCCTCGATGGCGGCGGGCACTTCGAAGGGCTCGTGCGGCCAGCCGATATTCTCGCGGATGCCGGCGATTTCCTCGGGGCCATAGGGGCCGCCATGCGCCTTGCCGGTGCCGGCGAGCTTTGGCGCGCCATAACCGATGATCGTCTTCACGGCGAGGAAGGTGGGCTTCTTCTGGTTCTGGGCCCATTTGAGCGCAGACGCGATGTCTTTCTCGTCATGGCCGTCGACCTTGCGGGTGGCCCAGCCGGAGGCTTCGAAACGGGCGCATTGGGCAGTATTGTCGGACAGGCCGATATTGCCGTCGATGGTGACCTGGTTGTCATCGAAGAGGACGATCAGGCGGTTGAGCTTGAGGTGGCCGGCAAGCGTGATGGCCTCCTGGCTGATGCCCTCCATGAGACAGCCGTCGCCGGCGATGACATAGGTCTTGTGGTTGACGAGGTCGTCACCGAAGCGGGCATTCAGGTGGCGTTCGGCGATTGCCATGCCGACAGCGGTGGCAATGCCCTGGCCGAGCGGGCCGGTCGTGGTCTCGACACCGGCGGTGACGAAATTCTCCGGGTGGCCGGGCGTGTTGGCACCCAGCTGGCGGAAATTGCGGATATCGTCGCGGCTGACGGACTTGTAACCGGTCAGGTGGAGCAGCGAATAGATCAGCATCGAACCGTGGCCGGCCGACAGGACGAAACGGTCACGGTCTGGCCAGGCCGGATTTGCCGGGTCGTATTTCAGGAATTTACGGAAGAGAACTGTCGCGGCATCCGCCATTCCAAGCGGCAGGCCGACATGGCCGGACTTGGCCGCCTCAACCGCATCCATCGACAGGGCACGCACGGCATTCGCCATATCCCGGTTCGTCACAGCCATTCTGCTATCTCCAAAAATCTTCAATCGTCGTAGGCCAGACTCCCGAAGCGACGTCAAGCCGCTTGGCGGATCGAACCAATGCCGTTAGTTCATTGGGGAAATGACTGAACTTGATCCATCTGCTGCCCGGCTTGATGCCGCCCTGAAGCGCCTTGAAGGGGCGCTGGACTCGCTGATGTCGCGGACAGGCGACCCGGCGGTGACGCGCGCCGAGATGGCCGCCCTGGTCGAGGACCGTGCCCGGATGGCCGAAGAACTCGATGCTTCACTCGCCCGCGAGGAGGAATTGCAGGCCCTGGCAGACGAAGCCAGCGCGGCCCTTGGCGCGGCGATTGACGAGGTGCGCGCGGCGCTGGGGCAGGACGAAACGGCGGCGGCACCCGCCCCTGTGGTGGAAGCGGATTTGCAGGACGAGCCGGAATAGATGGCAAAAGCGGATATCACCCTGCGCGGCCGCGCCTATTCCATCGCCTGCGCGCCAGGGCAGGAAACCCGTATCCAGTTGCTGGCAGAACAGCTGAATTCACGGGTCAACCAGATTGCCGGGGCGGTTGGCGATATTGGCGAGGAACGCCTGTTGCTGATCGCGGCACTGGCCCTGCTCGACGAGCTGGATGCGTCGCGGCGCGCCGTGCCGGGGACGGCTGAACTGGAACGCAAGGTCGCGTCAGTGATTTCCGAGGCAGCCGACCGGATCGAGGCGCTCGCCGCGCGTGTCGAGGCCGGACACTAGCGGGTGGCGCGACCCTTTGCGCATGGCGTCGCCAGCGTGCTAGGCCCATAAGGGGGCCAAACCAGCCGGAAAGGCAGACATTCCATGCAAGGCTTCCTCTCCATCGCATTCTATCTCGCCCTGGCCGCGCTTCTCGTGGTGCTGGGACTTGGCGTCGCCAATCTTGCGCGGACGGATGCCAAGCAGGCCAGCCGGTCGAACCAGCTTATGCGCCTGCGCATTTTCGTGCAGGCCATCGCCATCCTGATCCTGGTCGTGATCGGCATCCTGGCCGGCGCCATCAAGATCGGCTTCTAGGGGGCCTTCATGGTCAAGATCGACAAGATTTACACAAAGGCCGGCGACACCGGCAAGACCCGCCTGTCAACCGGCGAGCCGGTGGACAAGTGGCATCCGCGTGTCGCCGCCTATGGCACGGTGGACGAAGTGAATGCGGCGCTCGGCGTCGCGGCACTGCATGCCGGGGGCGACATGCTGGCGGCGCTGCGCCGGGTGCAGAACGACCTGTTCGACCTTGGCGCAGACCTGGCGACGCCCGACCGGGGCAAGAAGCTGGAATGGACACCGCTCCGCATTGTCGAGTCACAGGTGAAACGCCTCGAGACCGAGATCGACACGATGAACGCGAATATCGCACCGCTGGACAGTTTCATCCTGCCGGGCGGCAGCCCGCTGGCGGCGCAGCTGCATGTCGCCCGCACCCTGTGCCGGCGGGCTGAACGGCAGATCGCCGAACTGTTCGCCGCGCCCGACGAGACGCTGAGCCCCGAGGCGCTGGCCTATGCCAACCGCCTGTCGGACTGGCTGTTCGTCGCCGGGCGGGTGGCCAACAATAACGGAATTGATGACATCAAATGGGTGCCCGGCGCGAATAGGTAGGACGGCCCCCGCGGCCCGTCGGCCAACACGTCCGCTTTCGGTGATGACGACGGCATGCAGAACAAGGGACATATACATGATCAAGGCAATACTGGCATCGGTGAGTGCGGGCATGGTCCTGCTGGCCTGCGCGCACACCCCGGACATCGCAGGCGATGTGTCGCCCATCGACACCGCGAACATGTCCGAAACCGCCAGGACGCTGGCCTCCGATGCCTTCCTGGGCCGCGCGCCCGGAACCGAGGGGGAAACCAAAACAGTCGATTACCTGATCAAGCGTTTCACGGACCTCGGCCTCGAACCCGGCGGGCGCGATGGCGCGTGGACGGATCCGGTGACGCTCAACCATTCGGTCATCACCGAAGCGCGCACACTGAACGTCAGCCAGGCCGGCACCACGATCGAGATGGAACAGGGCCGCGATATCGACATCAGTTCCGCAAACCCGCGCGCTGTCATCACGGTGGACGACGCCCCGGTCGTGTTCGTTGGCTTCGGCGTCAGCGCACCGGAACGGCAATGGGATGATTTCGGCGATGTGGACCTGACGGGCAAGGTCGCCCTGTTCCTGGTCAACGACCCGGACTTCGGTGTCGCGGAGGATCACCCTGTCAGCGGCGTGTTCGGTGGCCGGCGGATGACGTATTACGGTCGCTGGGCGTACAAGTTCGAGGAAGCGGCCCGCCGCGGCGCCGTTGCCGCGCTTGTCATCCATGAAACGAAGGCGGCCGGCTATGGCTGGAATGTCGCCGCCTCGGCGCCGGGTGAAAACTATGCCGTCGCCGGAAAGGGCTCCGCGAAAGCATCGGTCGACCTGCAGGGCTGGTTGCACGAAGACATGGCCAGGCAATGGGTCGAACAGGCCGGCTATGATCTCGACGCCCTGCGGACGGCGGCGCGGCAACGCGATTTCACGGCCTTCACCTTGGGCGACCTCCGCTTCAACGCGGACCTGGCGCTGTCGGTCGAGACCGTCGAAAGCCAGAATGTCCTCGGCAAGATCACCGGCAAGGCACGCCCCGATGAGACCATCATGCTGTCAGGCCACTGGGATGCCTATGGCGTCGGCGAGCCCGATGCCACGGGCCGGACCATCCGGCCGGGCGCCAATGATGACGCACTGGGGCTGGCCGGGATCATGGAAATCGCCCGCAACCTGAAAGCCGGGCCTGGCCTGGACCGCACGGTCGTCTTTGCCGCCTGGACGGCAGAGGAGAGCGGCTTGCTGGGCTCTGAGGCCTATGCGCAGGACCCGATCTATCCGCTGGAAACAACCGTCGCCAACCTGACGCTGGACATCCTGCAGACAGCCGGCCTCGCCCGTGACGTGATCCAGGTCGGAGAGGGGCAAAGCGAACTGGAAGAGATGCTGGCGGAAACCGCTGGCGCGCAGGGCCGGGTCATCTCGCCGGAAGGCCTGCCGGAAAACGGCCTGTTCTTTCGCGCCGACCATTTCTCGCTCGCCCGGCGCGGGGTTCCGGTTCTCCTGATCATGGGGATTGCCGGTGGCTCTGACCTGGTGGACGGCGGCCGCGAGGCAGGAGACGCCTGGGTCAAGGACTATATCGACAACCGCTATCACAACCAGAACGACGTCTGGGATGCCGATTGGGACCTGCGCGGCGCCGCGCAGGATGTCGAACTGTTCCTGGACATGACCCGGCAGCTCGGCAATTCGACAGCATGGCCGGAATTGAAGGCGACGTCCGAATTCAAGGGATTGCGGGATGCGAGTGCCGCCTCACGGCAGTGACGGCACCGCAGGAGACAGTCGAAGCGCATGATCGCATGCAAGCCGACGTGGCGTGCGGGGGTCATTTGCTTGATGCGGTCGCCGACAGCGCGTGAATGATTGGACAATCCGGCGATTCACCGTCTTCGCAGTCCAAAACGATCGCATTCAACGTCTTTTGCAGGCGCTTCAGGTCCGCGATTTTCGTCTTGATCGTTTCCAGGTGCGACATGGTGATCGCCTGAACCTCTCCACACGAGGGCGGTTCATCGTTCAGGCCAAGCAAGGAACGCACGGCCGTAATCGGAAATCCGAGATCACGACTGCGTTTGATAAACGCCAACCTATCCTGATGGTCCGGGCTGTAGACACGCTGTCCGCCCTCCGTGCGAGGCGGGTCCGGCATCAGCCCGATTTTCTCGTAGTACCGTATCGTTTCGACCTTGACGCCGGTCGCCGAACTCAATCGCCCGATTGTGATGTCTGTCATGCTTGCACCTATAGTGACTACAGGTTTTAGCATGTTTTCATGACCAGCGAAACCAAACCAGCCGGACCACCGAATCCGAAGACCAGATGGCTGGCACGCGGCGGCGTCTTCGCGAGCCTGCTGTCATTGATCGGCGCATCCTGCTGTGTCCTGCCCATTGTTCTCGTGAACATTGGCGTGAGCACGGCCCTCGTATCCAGGCTGGCGGTACTGGCGCGCTACCAGAGCTGGTTTCAGTGGGGCGCCGTCGCACTGTTGGTCGCCGCCACAATCATCACGTTTCGACGCGGTCGTCCGCAGCCACGCACACTGGTTTGGCTCGGCATCGGCATCGTCTTGGTCACTGCAGCACATATGCTGCCGCTCTATGAAGGGGAGATGTTACGTTGGCTGAATCCGAGATAGACGGTTCGTTTGTTGCCGCCTCCACACTCACCTGCCCTGAGTGCGGGCATCGTTCGAAGGAGGCCATGCCAACGAACGCCTGCCAGTATTTCTATGACTGCAAAGGGTGCGGCGCCCTACTCAAGCCAAAACCCGGGGACTGTTGCGTCTACTGTTCATTTGGCGACGTGGCATGCCCATCCATTCAGCTGGGAGACGATTGCCGCGGCTAGAGACGCTGTGCTTTCAGTCGCCCAGCGCGATATCCTGCGCGGCATGGGCTCTCAGTTGTCGACGCCATTCACACGGTTGCCGGCGGGGTCGCGGAAGTCGAAGCGGCGAAGTTCCCAGGCTTCCCTGACAGGCCTGTACACCACTTTTGCACCCGTCGCCCGAACGGCCGCCACGGTGGCGTCCAGATCGTCCACGCCGATCGAGATGCCGGGCAGTTCCGTGCCAGGGCCGTCATCACCCTACTTCCGCATCGCCTCGCGTGTGTCGGCCATCAGGGCGAACAACTCCATGACGGGAGTGACCATGCCGTCGGCGCGATACTCCCGGTAGAGACTGTCGACATTGACGGCGATGCGTTCGGCGTCGCCCCAGGCAGCATAGTCGCCGAGGGCAATATCGTGCACGGCATCGCGGACGCTGAGACCGGCATCGAAGCGCTTGCGGGCTTCGGCATCAACGAATTTGAGATAGGCGGCGACGCGCTGCACGCCTGCCTTGTCCGTGATCGGACCATGTCCCGGCACGATGACGTCGACATCCATCTCGCAAATCCGGTCACAGGCGTGGATCCAGTTGGCGACGGGGCCGGCCCACATCAGCGGCGTGCCGTCGATGAAGAGAATGTCGCCTGTGAACACGGCGCGGTCGCCCGGCACATGCACGATGACGTCGCCGCCGGTATGGGCCGGGCCGACTTCGATCAGCTCCACCGCCTTGTCGCCGACCCGAATGTCGAGCTGGCCGGAAAAGGTGCGCGTCGGCAGGCGTTCGTCGACGGCGTCGAAATCGAAGGGCGCGAAAATGTCGGCGAAATAGGCCCCGGCAGGTCCGAGCTGGGCGCCGGCCTTCTTCAGCTGGGCCAGCATGGCGGGCGGCACTTCGGCCATTTCCCGATAGCTCGTCTCGGACGCGATGATCTCGGCCTGCGGGCAGCAGCCATTGCCGTGACAATGGTCGCCATTGGCATGCGTGTTGACGATGGTGGCGATGTCGCGGGGTTTCAGGCCGGTGGCGTCCTGCATGGCAGCCAGCATGTCGGCAGTCAGGTTCATGTCGAACAGGGTGTCGACAAGCAGCGACTCGTCGCCGTCGGTGATCAGGCCGGCATTCGACCAGCCCCAGCCGCCGTCCGGCTGCAGCCAGGCATAGAGGCGGTTGCCGATATCCTTCAGGCCATGCGTGAATTCCCAGCGCTCAGCCATGATTGCCAATCTCCCATCCCTTCGCAGTGAGATGCGACAGCGCAAAGTCCAGCGGGCCGTCTTCGAGCGTGGTGGCCAAGGTGTCGTTCCAGCGGTTGAGGAAACCGAACAGCGCGATCACACCGACGATGCCGACAATTTCGTCTTCATTGAAATGCTGCTTCAAAGCCTCGAAATGCGCATCCGTGGTTTCGTTCGGCACACTTCCGGCGGCCTGTGCGAGGGATAGCGCCGCCCGTTCGGCAGGCGTGAACAGGGCGCTGGTTTCATAGTCCCAGAGCGCCGCGATCTTGTCTGCAGGCACCATCTGGCGCTCGGCGCCATGTGCCGTATGGGCCTGGCAATAGCGGCACCCGGACGCCTGGCTCGTCACATTGGCGATCATCTGGACCAGGTCGCGCGGAATGGCACTGCCCGGCCCCATGATGGCACCGGCAAGCGCCGCAAAGCCCTGCAGCATGGCAGGCTGGCGGGCCATCACTTTCATCGAGTTCGGAACAAAACCCATGGCGGCTTCCGCCATCGACAATATCGGCGCAACCGATGCCAAGGCCTCCTCGGAGGCGGGGGTGATCCTGCGCATTGGCGTCTCCCGTTTTCCCCATCAAGGCAGGGAACGGGTGATAGTTCAAGTTAGAACCGTTCGAGCAGGCGGCGCAGGTATTCGCGCTCTTCCTCGTCGTCGGCATCATTGTAGCGCCGGCGCAGTTCGTCGAGAATGTCCTTGGCGCGCTGGCGTTCGCCGGCGTCCGGAATGTTGACATTGTCGCCATTGTTTCCGCCGCCATTGGCGTTGCGGCCGAGCGGATCGGTCGAGTCGCCGGCGCTGCGGTCTCCGGTGCGCGCCTCGCGCATGGCATCAAGTGTGCTGGCGAGGCTGCTCGACTGGTCGGAGAGAAGCTGCGTCGCGCGTTCCTGCTCGCGTGCGGCGGCGCGCTCGTTGCCCTGTTCGAGTGCACCCTGGGCGCGGCGCTGGGCGTCGCGGATATCTGCCAGCGCATCGGAATCGACATGGCCTTCAAGCGCATTCTCGCCGGGCACGCCGGTCTCGCCGAGGCCCTGTTCGCGCGCGAACTTCTCGACCAGTTCGCCAAGGCGGGCCTGGCGCTCGGCCAGTGTCTCGTTCGATGGCCGCGAGCCCGGGCCGGTGCCGGCCTGGTCCGTGTCGGCCTGATCGCCCTCGCCTGCGCCGGCGCCGGGCGTGTCTCCGGGCTGCGAACCATTGCCGGCCTGCTGGTCGCCGCCTGGTTCCGCCCCGCCCGGCTGTTGACCGGGCTGGGTGCCGGCCTGCTCGCCCGGTTCGGCGCCTTCACCCGGCTGTTCGCTGCCCTGTGAGGGGCGTTCGCCGCGCTCCTGGGCCAGCGTGTCATCGTTCAGCTCGCGCTGTTCGCGCAGGATGTCGGACAGGCGCTTCATTGCATCGGTGAGTTCCTGTTCCTCCGGCGGCAGGGGTTCGTCTTCATTGTCGGCATTCTGGCCCGGCATGCCGGGCATGCCCTTGCCGGAGCCGCTGCCTTTCTGGAATTCGAGGTTCTGCAGCATGTTGGTGATGTCAGAGAGCAACTGGCGCGCCTGGTCGGTGGCGCCGGTCTCGGTCAGGTCCTGCAGGGCCTGCAGCATGTCCTCGAAATCCTGCCCGCCAAGGTTCGGCCCGCCGGCAGCGGCCTGGCCATCCTCGTTCGAGGGCGGCGCGTCGAGCCCGTTGGCCATTGCTTCGGCCATCTTGGCGGCGAGGTAATTGTTGGCCGCATCCCGGAACGCTTCCATGCGCCGCTTGATTTCTTCTTCCGAGGCGCCGTCGCGCAGCGCCTGTTCCAGCGCGCGGCGGGCCGCTTCCAGGCGGCGCAGCGCATCAGCGGAGCTGCCATATTCCGACTTGAGCGCGAGCGCCCAGAGCAGCGGATCAATGGCGTCCGCCTCGGCTTTCGATCCCGCCGCCCTGAGGATGCCCTCAGCCGTGCGGAAGGTGAGGAAGGCGGCGATGTCCGGCATGTAGCGCTCGCCGTGGAGGGTGACCGCATCGAGCATCAGGGCGGCCTTCTGGACATCAGGCGGGGCCGTTGCGAGCCGGTTGGCGGCGTTGGTGTTGAGCGCGTCCTGCTGCAGGGCCTGTTCGTTGGTCGGCTGCTCGGCATATTCGCGGGGTTCGCGCAGGACCGTGACGCGCACTTCCTGGGCGACCCGGGCAACCGGCTCGAGGAACAGCTTTTCCGGCAGGATGAAGGGCACGGTCTCGCTGGTGCCCTCCTGGCCTGCGCCATCGGTGGCGATCAGGCGGACATTGACCGGCAGGCCGGCCCAGCGGTGGCGCGTCAGGTCAAGCTGGACCGTGTCAGCCCCTTCCGTCGGCGTGACACCGGGCAGCGGCACGGAGACACGATCTTCAGCGGCCGGCGCGGCGGGGTTCGGTTCGCGCAGGGAAATCGCCAGTTCCAGCGTCTTGACGCCGTAATCGTCCGTGGCGCCCCAGGTGAACTCGATCCGGTCCTGCGTGCCGATCGAGGGTATCGCGACGAATCGCGCGGTTGGCGGGTCATCCGGCGAGGCGAGCAGTTTCCAGGCCGCCCGCTCACCCCACCAGTCGACCGAGAGACGGGTATCTTCCATGACCTTCGCCTTGGCCTCGTAGGCACCGTCGGGTGTCGCGACAAAGGCCTGGCTGTGGCGCTTTTTCCCCTTGAGGACGAGACGCGGCGCGGACGGCGCTTCGGTGCGCAGCGTCACTTCCGACCCTTTCGGTACGCGCACGCCTTCGAGGCCCGGCTTGAGGAAGATCGGTGCCCGGCCGGTATGTTCGGGTGGCGTGATCCAGGCCTCGACGACCATGTCATCGGCGCCGACAAGGGCGCCATAATCAGGCGACAGGGCGCGCAGGACACGGCCCGGCGCCTGGCTGGACGCGAGCACCGCGAAAGCAACGACGGCAAGGGGAAGAATGGCGCGGAGCAGGAAGGGGTCGAGCGCCTTCCAGGCTGCGGAAAGCGATGGCGGGCGCAGATTTTTCAATTCCGCCATCAGGCGGGCGCGGTGGGAGGCCCACAGGCGCTGGGCGCCGCGTGTCGGATCGGCCGGACGGTCGGCAAGCGAAGTCAGTGGACGCAGGTCCGACTGGCGGTCGAGGCGCTCCGACGCTTCCGCGCGGGTCGGCGGGCGGTAGCGGCGCAGGCCGCGGAAGAGAAGGATTGCAGAGCCGACGAAGACAACCAGCGTCATCACGGCGCCGATGGCCGGCTCGACCCGGTCGAAAAGGCCGACCAGCGCGGCGGACAGGAACAGGCAGACAAAGACGAACAGGGGCCAGAAAGCCTGCCCCAGGGCGAGCAGGGTCAGATTCCGCCATGTCGCGGAAACCCGGGCGTTGACCGCCTTCATTCCGTCTGCGTCAGCCAATCGGGAACCTTTTCCAACTCTACCATCTCGTCGAATGTCGGCCGTCTGCGCACGACAGCGAACGTTTCGCCGCTGACCAGGACTTCCGGCACCAGCGGCCTTGCATTGTAAGCCGAAGACAGCACGGCGCCATAGGCCCCGGCTGACATGAACGCGACGCGGTCGCCGGACGCGATCTCCGGCAGGTCGCGCCCGACGGCGAACTTGTCGGTGGATTCACAGATCGGCCCGACCACGTCATAGCGCTTGTTGGGGGTCGATTCCGACGGTTCCCGGAGCGGCAGGATGTCGTGGTGGGCATCGTACAGCGCCGGGCGCATCAGGTCGTTCATGCCGGCATCGAGGATCAGGAATGTCCGGTCCGGCGCGGGCTTTTCGAACAGCGCGGTGGCAAGCAGCACGCCGGCATTGCCCGCGATCACGCGGCCAGGCTCGAGGATGACCTGGACGCCGAGACCGTCCATGACCTCCGCGATCATGCCGGCATAGGCCGAAGGCGGGGCCGGGGCGTCACCGGCCTTGTAGGGAATGCCGAGACCGCCGCCGACGTCGATACGGGTGATCTTGTGGCCGGCCGTGCGCAGGCGCTGGGCGAGGCCGACAATTTTCTCAAATGCCGCCCGCATCGGCACGAGATCACCGATCTGGCTGCCGATATGGACGTCGACACCGACGACCGCGATGCCGGGCAGGCGCGCGGCTTCGGCGTAAAGGTCTTCCGCCTCGCTCCACGGGATACCGAACTTGTCACCCTTCTTGCCGGTGGAAATGTTCGGATGCCCGCCGGCGGCAACGTCCGGATTGACCCGCAGGGCAATCGGCGCGGTCTTGCCGAGGCGTTCGGCCACGCCGGACAGGAGGCGCAATTCGCCGGCACTTTCGACGTTGAACTGGTGGATGCCGGTTTCGAGGGCCAGCTGCATTTCCGGCGCCGTCTTGCCGACCCCGGAAAACACGATCCGGCCTGCCGGGATGCCTGCCCTCAGGGCGCGCTGCAATTCCCCGCCGCTGACCACGTCCGCACCGCAGCCCTCGCGGGCAAGGGTCGACAGGACGGCGAGGTTGCCATTGGCCTTGACCGAATAGGCGATCAGGCAGTCCTGGCCCTGGAAGGCCTCGGCCAGCACGCGGGCATGGCGCACGAGCGTCGCCGAGGAATAGACATAGCAGGGCGTGCCCACAGCGTCAGCGATGGTGTCGAGCGGGACGTTCTCGCAATGAAGCTGGCCGTCGAGATAATTGAAATGGTGCATCCGGGCTATTGCGGTTCCACTTCGCCAAGCGCGCCATTCTCGATGGGAATGACGGGCTTCGCATCGGGAATGATGCCGCCGAGCTCATTGGTCTCCAGCTCGGCGAGGGCGAGGGCTTCCGGATCGACCGGCGCAACAACCGGGGGCGGCGGCGTGGCGGCCTGCTGGTCGAGGTAGACGCCAGGCGCGCGCGATGGTGCGCAGGCGGCAAGGAGCACGCCCGCGGCAAGCGCGCCAAGTGGCGCCAGACGACGCCGTGTCAGGTTGGATTGCAGCATGTTCAGCCTCCCGAAGGGCCGCCGAGCAACTCGTCGTCGGCAGATTCAGGATCTGCCGCAGGCTCGCGCTCCGGCAGCGGCGGCAGGTCCGACCCCTTGGTCTGGGGCAGGTCGGCCGGCTCGACGTCCTGTCCGGGATGCCCGAACAGGGGTGCGGGGCGCTTGAGGTCGCCGGTCAGGCCGCAGGCCGACACAGTGCTGAGACCCACCAGGGCCGCAACAAGCAAAAGAGGGCGTTTCATGTCTCTACTCCAGTCGCAGTCTCTGTTTCCACTGTGCCACCTGTTCGGCAACACGAACAGGGCTTGTACCGCCATATGATGTCCGAGATGAGGCAGATGCCTCAACTGTCAGCACATCGAAAACGGCGGCGGTGATGCCGGCATGTTCCGCCTGCATGTCGGCCAGCGACAGGTCGGCAAGGTCGCAGGCCTGTTCCTCGGCCTTGGCGACCAGCGTGCCGGTCACGTGGTGGGCCTCGCGGAACGGCAGGCCGAGTTCGCGCACCAGCCAGTCGGCAAGGTCTGTCGCCGTGGAAAAACCCTTTGCGGCGGCTGCGCGCATGGCGTCGGGCCTGAACCGGATCGTCTCGATCATGCCGGTCATGGCACGGACACACAGGTTGAACGTGTCGAAGGCTTCGAACGTGAGGCGCTTGTCGTCCTGAAGGTCCTTGGCATAGGCGAGCGGAAGGGCCTTTACCGCGCCCTGCAGCGCGCTGAAATTGGCCGTAATCAGGGCGGCCTTGGCACGCACCAGTTCGGCCGCATCCGGGTTGCGCTTCTGCGGCATGATCGAACTGCCGGTCGACCAGGCGTCGGTCAGCGTGGCGAAGCCGAATTGCGGGCTGGTCCAGAGCACGATTTCCTCGGCGAGCCGGGACAGGTGTGTCGCGGCGATCGACAGGTCGGCAAGCGCTTCAAGGGCGAAATCGCGCGAGGCGACGGCGTCGAGGGAATTGGCCATCGGGCGGGAAAAGCCGAGGGCTTCGGCGGTCATGTCGCGGTCGATGGGAAAGCCGGTACCGGCAAGCGCAGCAGCGCCGAGCGGGCTTTCATTGAGGCGCACGGCGCAATCGGCGAGGCGCGAGCGGTCGCGCCCGGCCATCTCGACATAGGCGAGGAGATGGTGGCCGAGGGTGACCGGCTGGGCGGTCTGGAGGTGGGTGAAGCCCGGCATGATGGTGGCGTCGTTTTCGTCGGCGCGGGTGACCAGCGCGGTCTGGAGGCCGGCGAGCAGCGCCCCGGCGCCATCCAGCGCGCTGCGCGTCCAGAGGCGGAAGTCGGTGACGACCTGGTCATTGCGCGAGCGGGCGGTGTGCAGGCGGCCGGCCGGTTCGCCGATCAGCTCCTTCAGGCGCGCCTCGATGTTCATGTGAATGTCTTCCAGCTCGCGCCGGAACGGAAAACTGCCATCGCGCAACTCGCCGAGGACGCCGTCGAGACCGGACTGGATGGCCTCATTGTCGTCGGCGGAAATGATGCCCAGTTCGGCCAGCATGTCAGCGTGGGCACGCGATCCGGCAATGTCTTCCTCGGCCATCCGGCGGTCCACATCGAGGGAGCAATTGATTTCGTCCATGATCTCGGACGGGGTCGCGGCAAAGCGTCCCCCCCACATTGTCTGGCCTTTGCCCTGGTTCATTGCCATATCCTTTATCCGACGCGAGGAGACCCTTATCCGATGACCCGCCTAGCTTTTATCGGCCTCTTCTTGGTCGCCCTCGTCGCAATTGTCTATGTGGCGTTCAGTGCAGCCGGCGGAAAGCCGGCGTCCAATCCGCTCGAGGCCCATGCCAGGGGCGAATTGGCGAAGCTGAATTTTGCCACGGCAGGTGACGCCGAGCCGACCGCCCCCGTGTTTGCCGCCGACGGCACTCCCGTCACACTGGACGCGTGGAAAGGCAAGACCGTGCTGGTGAATTTCTGGGCCACATGGTGTTCGCCATGCGAGCGGGAAATGCCCTCGCTGGGCGCCTTGCAGAAGGCCCGCGGCAGTGACGCGTTCGAAGTGGTGGCGATCAGTGTCGATGCCAGCGAAGACAAGGATTATGCGGTCCAGCGCCTGAACGAACTGGGCGCGTCGGACATTTCCTTCCATATCGCACCGCCGGAAAACTACGAGATCGTCTATGATGCCGGCGTGAAGGGCTTCCCGACCAGCATCCTCTACGGCCCGGACGGCAAGGAGATTGCCCGCCTCGAGGGCGATGCCGACTGGGCATCGCTGGAAGCGATCGGGTTCATTGATGCGATCCTGGCGAAGGCCGCCCTAGCCAAGGCTGGATAGTTCGAGCTTCACACGGGACACCTGGGCGGCGATCTCGCTGACCGGGGCGGGGATCGAGTCGGCGAGCGGGCCGTTATTGGGCCACATGCGCACAAGCAGTTCCAGTTCCATCAGGGCCTGTTCGGCGCCCGGATTGTCCATCCGCTTGGCAATGTCACGGGCAACGACGGCAAAGCCGTAAGCGTCCTGGTATTCACCGGCCTCGACAATCGCGCCGTCGACGACGCCGACCTTGTATTCATTGATGCAGGTGGTCATCAGGAAATCGATCTGGCCGACAGGGTCGGAGGCGGCGTTCTGCTGCAGCAGCTTGATATTGGCGTCGGCGGCAGCGAGTTCCGGTTCGACCTCTTCAGCGGATTTTCCGGCGGCGAGGTCTTCAGACAGCTTGACGAACAGCGGGCCGTCGAACCCGAGCGCGTCGATGCCGGCGCGTTCGGCGGCATGCGTCTCGGACACCGGGTGCAGGAGGTGGCGGGCGGCCTGGTCAGGCGCGCCGGCCCGGTAAAGGGCGAGGCCCGCGGCGACGTGGCCGGACATGAAGGCGATGCGCTTGTCGACCGGCAGGGTCTGCATGTCGGGATGCGCCATTGCGGCCATGCCGCTCTCGCCGCCGCCCTCACCGCCTTCACCCGAGACGGCCGCCGGCGTGGCTGCCGGGGCCGGTTTCGGCGCGTTGGCATGGACCGGTTCCGTCGGTCCGCCGCATGCGGCGAGGCTGGTCGTGCCGAGCAGGGCGGCGCCGAGGCCAAGGCCGATCCAGCGTCTGGGAGTGTAGGTCATTGTCGCACCTCCGGAGTTTCGATTGCACATCGTTCCTACGCCCGATACGCTGGAGATTGCAAGTCATTCTCAAATTCAGCATCCGAGTTTTTACACCCCCATGTTCCTGACCCTTTCCAGTGTCCTCAACGCGCGTGACCTTGCGCGGGTCCTGAAGAAGACCGGCGACCTCGACTGGCAGGACGGCGCCCGCACGGCTGGTGGCCGGGCCCGGGCGGTGAAGCGCAACCTGCAGGCAAACCTGCGGTCGGGGCCAGGCGCGGCGCTGCACGACTTCCTGATGACGACGCTTTCGGCGCATCCTGTGCTGGTCGCCGCCGCCCAGCCGGCGCGATTCTCGCGCCTGATGCTGAGCAAGACCGGCCCGGACGGCCGGTATGGCCGGCATGTCGACAATCCATTGATGGGCGAAGGGCCGGACCGGCTGCGCACGGACCTGTCCTTCACGCTGTTCCTGAGCGACCCGGCAACTTATGACGGCGGCGATCTGGTGGTGGAGGGCGTTTCCGGCAACCATTCCGCCAAGCCTGCAGCCGGCGACCTGGTGCTATACCCGTCCGGCGACATCCACGAAGTGAAGCCGGTCACGCGCGGCGAGCGGCTCGCCTGTGTCGGCTGGATCGAAAGCCGCGTGCGTGACGCGCAGGCGCGCACGACCCTGTTTGAACTGGAAAACATCAGGGCATCACTGGGCGCAAAGCTGCCGCCGGATGCGCCGGACCACCTGGCACTCGACAAGGTAATCTCGAACCTCGTGCGGCGCTGGTCGGCAGGCTGAGGTCAGGGCAGGATCGGCACGGGCGCGCGGGCCTGGCGGCCGCACCAGTCAGGCTTTTTCTCGCCACCGTCATAGTCCCAGGCCTTGTGCGTGCCGGCCTCGATCAGCGTGCGGGCGACATCCTGGCCACCGATCTCGAGATCGACGACGAGCCGGCCATAGCGGTCTGGCCCGTAGGATTGCGAGACCCTGACGGTCTGGTCGCGGGTCAGGTCGACAGCGGCTTCCTTGGCTTCATAGCCCTGGATGCGTTCGGATTCACACTTCGCGCCGCCGCGCTGCTTCATGCTGCCGGTTTCAGGGGAATCGACATCGTGCAGGCGGAACTTGGTGCCATCCGGCAGGCGGCCACTGTCGCCATCCGACCAGTAGACGGCGCCGGAATCTTCGGTCGCGGCGTGCGCTGCAAGGGCGATGATTCCGCCGGTTCCAGCTAGAACAAGGGCGGACACCAGCCAGGCTGGCGCGGAAAGTCTTAACGCCATGACGGCCTCCTCGAACAAGGAGGCAAGGGTGGGCCGGGGAGGTTAAGCGGCGGTTAAGGTTTGGCCCGCGGGCCGGGTTTCAAGCGAGCAACGACAGGGCCAGGAACGCCGCAAGCCCAACAGCAGATGTGACCAGGACCTTTCGGCGATAGGCTTGCGCCAGAAGACCGACAGCCAGCCCGCCGAGCACGACACCCAACAATGCCAGGGCAACAAGCATCTGGTACAGCTTGAACAGTTTCGGGCCGTGCCCCTTGTGAAGCTCCATCATCGCGTATTGGAGGTTCGGCTTGTTGACCTTGGCTTGAAGGCCCTGACCAGACTGCGAAAATTCAATATGTGTTCTGGATGTCGGGCGTGTTTCGGCCTGTTGCCCCTTCGCTTTCACGTACTCGAACGTGTGATCGACACCCGCCGATTCCAGCAAGGCCCGGATATCCGCTTCCAGCGTTTCACTCTGAAAATCCAGGGCCGAACCCGCCGGCAGCGTGAGGGGGTCACTTTGGACAGCGCCCTTGTTTCCCAGAAGGTAAAGCCCGCCCGACAGGGCGACCAACAGGAAGGCAGGCGCCATGAATGCGGCAAAATACATATGGACCTGGACGAGTGTTCTTCTGACTTTCGGATTGATCACGTGGGTACCTTTTTCGATTGGCAGGATCGTAGCGCCCTCCAGACGGCGCCAACAATATGTATTACCCCCTAACAGATACAGGGAATGCAGATCGTTTGGCGGTGCCAGACGAAGGGTCGTCGGCTTTCCAGTGCGTTGAGATAAAGCGCCGGTGCGGGCGACCTAGCGTGTCGGGACGGGGTGTTCGCCGGAATAGTCGTAGAAGCCCTTGCCGACCTTCTTGCCGACCCAGCCGGCCTCGACATATTTCACCAGCAGCGGGCATGGCCGGTACTTGGTGTCGGCGAGGCCGTCATGCAGGACCTGCATGATCGAGAGGCAGGTATCGAGGCCGATGAAGTCTGCCAGTGTCAGCGGGCCCATCGGGTGGTTGGCGCCGAGGCGCATGGCGGTGTCGATGGATTCCACGGTGCCGACGCCTTCATACAGCGTGTAGACCGCCTCGTTGATCATCGGCACCAGGATACGGTTGACGATGAAGGCCGGGTAGTCTTCGGCATTGGTCGTGGTCTTGTCGAGGCGCTTGGCGAAGGTGATGGCGGTTTCGTACGTGTCCTGGCTGGTGGCGAGGCCGCGGATGACCTCCATCAGCTTCATCAGCGGCACCGGGTTCATGAAGTGCATGCCGATGAACTTGTCCGGCCGGTCGGTGACCGAAGCGAGGCGCGTGACGGAAATCGAGGACGTATTGGTGGCAAGATAGGTGTGCGCCGGGACAATCTCGCAGATCGAGCGGAAGATCTGTTCCTTGATCTCGCGCTTTTCGGTGGCTGCCTCGATGACCAGGTCGGCCGCTTCATGGGCCTTGATCGAGGACGTGGTGCGAATCCGCTTCAGGGCGGCGGACATGTCGTCGGCGGTGATCATGTCGCGCATCACCTGGCGGCGCATGTTGCCTTCGATCGTGGTGATGCCGTGACTGAGGGCGTCATCGGAAATATCGCTCATGATGACATCATAGCCGGCGAGCGCGGCAACATGCGCAATGCCGTTGCCCATCTGGCCCGCACCAATCACGCCGATTGTTTTCAATTCTGCCATTCTGGAAGTGTCCCGGGCCTGAGTTTGTTCTTCTGTATCTAGCTCATATCCTGATTGTGCAGTGCGTCAAATATCAAGCGCTGCCATCGGTTCCGGTTTGCGAGTTCCGCCGGGTGTGGCGTGCGGGGCACAGGTGGCCGGGCGCAAGAAAAAACCCCCGGCCACGGGGCCGGGGGTTTGTCTTTTGCGGGTGCCGGGTGCGCCCTAGAGCGCAGCAGTCAATTCCGGCACGGCGACGAACAGGTCCGCCACGAGGCCGTAATCGGCGACCTGGAAGATCGGGGCTTCCTCGTCCTTGTTGATGGCAACAATGATCTTGGAATCCTTCATGCCGGCAAGGTGCTGGATCGCGCCGGAAATGCCGATGGCGATGTACAGTTCCGGTGCCACGATCTTGCCGGTCTGGCCGACCTGGTAGTCGTTCGGGGCATAGCCGGCATCGACGGCAGCGCGCGAGGCACCGACGGCAGCGCCGAGCTTGTCAGCCAGCGGGATGATGAATTCCTGGAACTTCTCGGACGAGCCGAGGGCCCGGCCGCCGGACACGACGCGCTTGGCGCCGGTGAGTTCCGGACGGTCCGACTTGACCATTTCTTCCGAGACGAATTCCGACTTGAACGGGCCGGACGGCGCCGCAACATCCTCGATCGAGGCCGAACCGTCATTGCCGGCGGCCGGGAAGGCCGTGCCGCGCACGGTGATGACCTTCTTGGCGTCGGCGGATTTGACCGTCATGATCGCGTTGCCGGCATAGATCGGGCGCACGAACGTGGACTGGTCGACGACTTCGACGATTTCGGACAGCTGCATGACGTCGAGCTTGGCGGCGATGCGCGGTGCGAAGTTCTTGCCGGTGGTCGAGGCCGCGATGAAGACGGCGTCATAATTGGCCATCAGCGGCACGACGAGGGCTTCCATGGCTTCGGCGGTCTGCTTGCGCAGGGTCTCGCCTTCGGCCTTCAGCACCTTGCGCACACCGGACACCTTGGCCGCTTCCGGGGCCACTGCGCCGGCGTTTTCACCTGCCACGAGGATATCGACGTCGCCGCCGAATTTCGACGCCGCCGTGACGACCTTGTGGGTCGCGTCCGACAGGCCGCCATGGTGATGTTCAGCAATTACGAGGACAGCCATTACACAGCTCCTGCAGTTTTGAGTTTGGCAACCAGCGTGGCGACATCTTCGACCTTCTCACCGCCCTGACGGACCGGCGGTTCGGTGACCTGGACAATCGTCAGGCGCGGCGAAACGTCGACGCCATAGTCTTCCGGCGACTTCTCGACGATCTCTTTCTTCTTCGCCTTCATGATGTTCGGCAGCGATGCATAGCGCGGCTCGTTGAGGCGCAGGTCGACCGTCACGATGGCCGGAAGGGCGAGGGAGACCGTCTGCAGGCCGCCGTCGACTTCGCGGGTGACCGTCAGCTTGTCGCCGTCTTTTTCGAGCTTGTAGGCGAACGTGCCTTGCGGCCAGTCGAGCAGGGCGGCGAGCATCTGGCCGGTCTGGTTCGAATCGTCATCAATCGCCTGTTTGCCGAGCAGGACCAGTTCGGGGCTCTCTTCGGCAACGACCTTGGCGAGCAGCTTGGCCACGGCCAGCGGCTCGACGGCCACATCTGTCTTGATCAGGATGCCGCGGTCTGCGCCCATGGCGAGCGCCGTGCGCAGCGTTTCCTGGGCCTGCTGGGGCCCGATCGAGACAACGACCACTTCGGTCGCCGTGCCGGCTTCCTTCATCCGGACCGCTTCCTCGACGGAAATCTCGTCGAACGGGTTCATGGACATTTTGACATTGGCGAGGTCGACGCCGGACTTGTCCGGCTTGACGCGAACTTTCACGTTATAGTCGATCACGCGTTTGACGGGCACGAGGACCTTCATGCGGTGCTCCCTTTGGGTTCTAGGGGTTTGAGATATTGCGGCGTGACTAAACGTCCGCCGCGAAAGACGCAAGGTTTACGTTGACGTTCAGGTCAGTTTGGCGCGGTTGGTCGCGGTTTTTCCCACCGCACTTCCCCTCTGACGCGATCCATTATATGCCACATCTTCGTTCACCCGGCGCAGCGTGCGCCGCGGCCTTGAAGCCAGGAAAGGAGACCCGAGCCATGTCCAGCCCCCGTTTCCACATCCAGCTTTCAGGTTCACATGAACATTCACATCGTGCTGGCGCGGGTCGCCAGCCGGTTTTGGCCCTTTGCCCGTAAGCCAAAGGGTCCACCAGACGCCCACCATGACCGGCAGCGCGTGCGCGCCCGCCTGCAGACGACGCTCCCGCCGCACCTGCTGAAGGATGTCGGGGCAGATGACGGCTAGCTGTCGGCGCCCTTTGTCATCAGGTCGGCGAGGGTCTTGCCCGGCACGGCGCCCTTGAGGAAGCCGAGTGTGCCCGTGGCCATGAGTTCCTCGCCCGCCCGGATCAGCGCGCCATAGGCCGCACTGGCGAGCACGAAGCCCATGCTGACACGCTTGACGCCGGCGGCCGCCAGATCTGCCATCGGCACGAAGCCGCCGGCGCGCGGCCCCATCAGCACGTTGACCGGCCGGTCGACGGCGGTGACCACGGTCCTGATATCGTCCATCGATCGCAAGCCCGGCGCATAGAGCACGTGCGCACCGGCTTCCTGGTAGGCCTGCAGGCGGGCAATCGTGTCGGCCAGGTCTGGCACGCCGGTGAAGAAGTTCTCGGCGCGGGCGGTGACAAGGAACGGGAAATCCAGCGCATTGGCGGCCTCGACAGCGGCGCGCACACGGTCTGCTGCCGCGGCGATATCGTATTGCGGCTTGGCGGCATCGCCGGTGAAATCCTCGATCGAGCCGCCGACAAGGCCGGCCTCGGCCCCGAGGCGGATCGTCTCGGCGCAGGTTGCCGGGCTGTGGCCGAAACCGTTCTCGAGATCAGCACTGAGCGGCAGCGGCGTCGCCGCAGCGAGGGCGCGGACATGGGCGAGCTTCAGGTCGCGGGTGATGTGGTAGTCGGCAACGCCGGTACTGGCGGCAAAGCCGGCACTGGTCGAGGCCAGCGCCTTGAAGCCCAGCCCGGACAGGATGCGGGCCGAACCGACATCCCAGGGATTGGGAATCACGAACATGTCCGGCCCGTCGTGCAGGGCCTTGAAGGCGAAAGCCTTGTCTTTCTGCGTCGTCATGCTGCGTCCCTCCGTTTGCGCACCAGTTTGCTGGCACGAAGCGGCGAACGCAATCCACCCGATTCCTGCGCATGACGGGCGGGCCTAGGCGGGCGCTTCCTCGTTCTTGGCCAGCACTTCGCCGGAAAGGTAGAGCGATCCGCAGATCAGGATGCGGTCCGCACCGGTGGCGGCGGCGGCCGTGACAGCCGCTTCGAGACTGGCGCAGGTGGTAACCGTCAGCCCTGCAGTGCGCGCGGCCTCGGCAAGGTCATGCGGTTCGGCGCCGCGATGGCCGGGGGCGTTGGGCAGCGTGAACACGGCGGGGTCGAGATGGCGGAACGGCAGGAAGAAGCCGGTCGCGTCCTTGGAGGCCAGCATCGCCGTGACGAGGACTGTCTTGCCAGGCAGGCTGGTCAGGTGCCGGGCGATGGCGCGGGCGGCGTGCGGATTGTGCCCGCCATCGAGCCAGACCTCGGCCTGCGGGGCCAGCGCGGTGACAGGGCCGGCCTGCAGCCGCTGCATCCGGGCGGGCCAGACAGCGGTGCGGGCGCCTTCGAAGATCGCGGCCTGGTCGACGAGCGTGGATCCGCCGAAGAGCTGCATGGCGATGGCGGCGAGCGCCGCATTGCCGCGCTGGTGTTCGCCGATGAGGGAAATGTCGGCCGGCATGGCGTCGATGAAATGGGCTTTCAGCCGGTAAAGCGGCGCGCCCTGCCGCTCGGCCTCCTTCGCGATGACCTCGTCGCAGACCCGCCGCTGGATGGCCGTCAGGACGGGGCGGCCGGGCCGGATGATGCCGGCCTTCTCGCCCGCGATCTTGCGGATGTCGGAGCCGAGGAAGGCCTTGTGGTCGAAGTCGATCGGCGTGATGACGCAGAGCGCCGGGTTCTCGATCACATTGGTGGCGTCAAAGCGCCCGCCGAGCCCGACTTCAAGAATGAGGAGGTCGGCCGGCACTTCGCTGAAGGCAAGGAGGGCGGTCGCCGTGGTGGCCTCGAAATGGGTGATCTGCAGGCCGGTCAGGGCCGCGTACGTGCGGTCGAGCCAGGCGACCAGGCGCGCGTCATCGACGATCTCGCCGGCCAGGCGGATCCGCTCGTTGAAGCGGACGAGGTGGGGCGAGGTGAAGACATGGACCCGCAGGCCGGCAGCCTCGGCCATGGCGCGCATGAAGGCGGTGGTGGATCCCTTGCCATTGGTGCCGGCGACATGGATCACCGGCGGCAGACGGTCCTGCGGCCGGCCAAGCGCGTCAAGCGCCGCCTCGACCCGCCCGAGCGACAGTTCGATCTTTTCCGGATAGAGCCCCTCGAACCGCGCGAGCGCTTCGGCAACGGCCACGCTGTCTCCGATCAAGCAGTCTTGCCTTTGGACGCGGCCTTGGGCGCATGGGTCTTCGGCTGGGTGAGGGGCGCAGAGCGCAGGTCTTCCCGGCGGCGGGAGTTCGGCAACAGATGGGACAGGACCCGCGACAGCGTGTCCTTCAGCTTGCGCCGGTCAACGACGATGTCGACCTGTCCCTTCTCGCGCAGGAACTCGGACCGCTGGAAGCCCTTGGGCAGGCTTTCGCGGATGGTCTGTTCGATCACGCGCGGGCCGGAGAAGGCGATCATCGCGCCGGGCTCGGCCAGGTGCACGTCGCCGAGCATCGCATAGGAGGCCGACACGCCGCCCGAAGTCGGATCGGTGAGAACGACGACATAAGGCAGCTTGGCCTCGGCCAGGTCGTTCACTGCCAGGGTCGTGCGCGGCATCTGCATCAGGCTGAGCGTGCCTTCCTGCATGCGCGCGCCACCGGACGCCGTGCAGACGACAAAGGCCGCCTTGCGGGCGAGCGCCATCTGCGCAGCCGTGACGAAGCCTTCGCCCGCCGCCATGCCGAGCGACCCGCCCATGAAATCGAAATCCTGCACCAGCAGCACGGTCGGCACGCCGCCGATCTTGCCATAGGCCGCGACCATGCAGTCATCCTGCAGCAGCGGTGCGCCGCCGCCTTCGGTCTCGCGCTTCTCGCGCGCGGCGATCTTGGCCTTGGCCGCCTTCAGGCGGGCCGGATAGGGCTTGTCGTCCTTGAATTTCAAAGGATCGATCTGGACCGGCGGCAGGGCCAGCGGCTCCCAGCGCTCCTCGTCGAACAAGAGGCGCATGCGGGTTCGCGGGCTGATGCGCATGTGCGCGCCAGCGGGCGTCACCCACCAGTTCTCTTCAAGGTCTGTCTTGTAGACGAGTTCGCCTGACACCGGGCATTTGACCCAGAGGTCGTCAGGCGTTTCCTTCTTGGCGAGCATGGTCTTAAGGCCCGGCGGGGTGACCTTCGTGATCCAGTTCATGCCTCAACTCCTTAAGACTGTAACAGTCCCTACAGTTTCGCGACGCTTGCAATCGCCACGCTCAGTTCCCCTGCCAACGCGCCCATTCCCCGCGGCGCGGCCGCAAAATCACCCGATTCGTGGGCTGACTGTGCATGCTCCACGAAAGCAGACCCTACGACAACCCCCTCGGCAATTTTAGCCATTTCTGCAGCCTGGGTGCCGTTTTTCACACCAAACCCGACGCAGACCGGCAAACCCGATACGCGGCGGACCATATCGACGTTCCCGGCAATGGCTTTCGGGTCGGCAGAGCCGGCCCCTGTAACGCCTGTTACAGCAACGAAATAGATGAAGCCCGAGGCGCCATCGGCGACCTTGGCCATGCGGGCCTCGTGCGTGGTCGGGGTGGCAAGGCGGATAACGGAAATATCGTGCTTGGCATATTCGGCGCGCAGCTCGGCGTCTTCCTCGGGTGGCAGGTCGACGAGGATGGTGCCGTCGATGCCGGCAGCGTGGGCCGCTTCAGCGAAGGCGGCATAGCCCAGCGAATGGACCGGATTGGCATAGCCCATCAGGATCAGGGGCGTTTCCTGGTCGGTCTCGCGGAAGCGGGCAGCCAGGCCCAGCACGTCGATCAGCGTGGTGTGGCGGGCAAGGGCGCGCAGGCCCGCGCGCTGGATGGCCGGGCCGTCCGCCATCGGGTCGCTGAACGGGGCACCGATCTCGATAATGTCGGCACCCTTGTCGCGCAGGGCGCACATGCAGGCATAGCTGGTTTCAAGGTCCGGATCGCCCGCCATCAGGTAGGCGACGAGCGCCGCGCGATTTTCCGCCTTAACCTTGTCAAAGCGCGCCGTTATTCGGGAAGTAGGCATTATGCGTCCGTATTTTCGTTGACCCAGGCCTCGTAAGGCTTGGAGGCATGCGCGCATGGCAGGGCGACAATCGCCGGCACGTCATAGGGGTGGAGGGTGTTCACCAGCGCTTCGATATCGGACCAGTGCGCGTCCGGCGCCTTTATCCAGAGAACGAACTCGAAAGCGTGTTCGACCACACCTTTCCAGCGATAGGTCGACGTGACCGGCCCTTCGAGATTGGCGCAGGCGGCGAGGCGCTGCTCGAGCGCGGCGTCGGCGATTTCCTCGGCGACGCGGCGCGACGGGCAGGTGATGCGGATGAGGAGGAGGTTGGTCATTGTGTGAATCCGCAACTGGTTGATCGATCGAGATTGAAGGTGATCATATCTATTTCGTCGGATTCCGGAGTGCCACAGACACCGGACGTGTCAAACAGCACTCCGCGTTGGCTGCTCGCCTCAATATTGCTGCCGCACATGTTCTGATCCGGGTCGGCCAAAGCCATAAGACGCTCGAACTCCACATCCAGGCCGTCAGCCGTTCCGTCGGTCCGCAGGAGGCAACCGTCGAATAGGCTCGCCGAAGGCCCCGATTTTGGGTCGAAGCGCCCTGCCCGGCACGGGGAACGAAATGCGAAACCCTCGCTCGGAGAGAACCGGACGGCATTTTCAGCCGCGTTTTCTGCTCCTGCAAATTCCGGCAGGAAGCAGACGGCTAACAAGATTACACCTAGTCGCAGCCTCACATGTCCACTCCCAACGCTTTCGCCACGCTGAACACGTCCTTGTCGCCACGGCCGCAGAGATTCATGATCAGCAGGCCATCCTTGTCCATGCCCGCGACCACGTCGCCGAGGCGCGCGATGGCGTGAGCGGGCTCCAACGCCGGGATGATGCCTTCGAGCCGGGTACACAATTGGAATGCAGCCAGCGCCTCGTCATCAGTACAAGAAAGATACTCAGCCCGGCCGGTATCGCGCAGGAAGGCATGTTCCGGCCCGATGCCCGGATAGTCGAGCCCGGCGGAAATCGAGTGCGCGTCGAGGATCTGGCCGTCATCGGTTTGCAGCAAGTAGGTGCGGTTGCCATGCAGGATGCCGGGCCGGCCGCCGTTCAGGGCCGCGGCATGCTCGCCGGTCTCGATGCCGTGGCCGGCGGCCTCGACGCCGATCAGGCGCACGCCTTCGTCATTGATGAAGGGATGGAACAGGCCGATCGCGTTGGAGCCGCCACCGATGCAGGCCATCACGGCGTCCGGCAGGCGGCCTTCGCGCTCCAGCATCTGCGCGCGCGCTTCGGTGCCGATGACGCTCTGGAAGTCTCGGACCATTTCCGGATAGGGGTGCGGGCCCGCCGCCGTGCCGATGCAGTAGAACGTGTCGTCGACATTCGTCACCCAGTCGCGCAGGGCCTCGTTCATCGCGTCCTTCAGCGTGCCGGTGCCGGAGGAGACCGGAACGATCTCGGCGCCAAGCAGGCGCATGCGGAACACGTTGGGCTTCTGGCGCTCGACATCCATTTCGCCCATGAAGACGACGCATTTCAGGCCGAAGCGCGCACACATGGTGGCCGTGGCCACGCCGTGCTGGCCGGCGCCGGTTTCGGCGATGATGCGCGTCTTGCCCATGCGCATGGCGAGCAAGACCTGGCCGAGGCAGTTATTGATCTTGTGCGCGCCGGTATGGTTCAGCTCGTCGCGCTTGAAATAGATTTTGGCCCCGCCGAAATGCGCGGTCAGGCGCTCGGCGAAATAGAGCGGCGAGGGGCGCCCGACATAATGGGCCCACATGTCGTCCATCTGCGCCTTGAAGGCCGGGTCGAGCTTGGCCGCGCGGTATTCCTTTTCGAGGTCGAGGATCAGCGGCATCAGCGTTTCGGCAACATAGCGTCCGCCGAACTCGCCGAACCGGCCGTTCGCGTCAGGCCATTTGTCCCAGGTATTGCGCAGGTCCATGTCTCAAGCCTCTATCCAGGATCCCCCGGGCGCGACGGATCGCGTTCAGGGCTGCTTTGCGGCACGGATGAAGGCCCGCACCAGATCCCTGTCCTTTAACCCCCGTATCCGCTCGACGCCAGAGGCGACATCGACGGCTGGTGCACCTGTTGCAGCAATTGCCGCGGCGACATTGCCCGGCGTCAGCCCGCCAGCGAGCATCCAGGGCCCGGGCGCCGTCCAGTGGTCGAGGATGGTCCAGTCGAAGACCTGGCCGTGACCGCCGGCGCGGGTGGCCCCTTCCGGCGGCTTGGCGTCGATGAGGAGACGGTCGGCGGCCGTGTAGGCCGCGGCGCCATCCAGATCGGCGCGCTGCGCCACGCCAAGCACTTTCCAGATTTCGAGCCCCGTGCGCGCCTTGATGGCCGCAACGCGCCCGGGGGTTTCGGCGCCGTGCAGCTGGAGCACGGGAAAGCCCAGCGCGGCGATCGTGTCGATCTCGGCATCGTCCGGATCGACCAGCAGCGCCACGGGCCGCGCCCGGCCGACCTGCATCAACAGTGTGGCGGCCGCCTGCGGCGTCACGCGGCGCGGGCTGCCCGGTGCAAAGTTGAAGCCGATCCAGTCGGCGCCTTCGCGCGCGACAAAGCCCACGAGGTCCGGATCGGTCAGGCCGCAGATCTTGACGCTGGTCATGGCGGGCAGGTGAGCGATGGCGCGCCCGGCGTCAAGCCGGAGCGTGAGCCCGCCTAGTCATTGATGACCCGCAACAGGCTGGGGACGACCTCTTCTTGCTCGCGCCAGTCGCGTGTCGGACTCAGCCATTGGCGCAGGGCCATCAGCTGGCGCTCGGTCGTGTCGAGCAGCCACGCCTCAGACGAGGGCAGCGGCCGGCCGAAATAATAGCCCTGGGCGCTGGTGCAGCCGGCCTGCGACAGCCACAGGGCCGATTCCTCGGTCTCGACGCCCTCGGCAGTGGTCGCAAGGCCCATGCTGGAGCCGAGCGCGATCACGGCGTTGACGATCTTCCGGCTCTTGGCGCTGTGCGACATGGTGCGGATGAAGGACTGGTCGATCTTGAGCTTGTCGATGGGCAGCTTGCGCAGGTGATGCAGGCTGGAATAGCCGGTGCCGAAATCGTCGAGCGCGATGGTCATGCCGGCGATCTTGAGATCCCAGAGGATCAGGCGCGCGGTTTCGAGATCGTAGATCAGGGCGTTTTCCGTCACTTCGATTTCCAGGCGGTGGGCCTCGAAGCCGGTTTCCTTCAACACGTCGCAAAGGTCTGCGCGGAGGTCGCGATTGCGCAGCTGCACCGGCGAGATGTTGAGCGCGAGGTAATGGCTGTGCGGCCATTCGTCGGAATCGAGGCAGGCCTGGCGCAGCAGGCGCAGGGTCATTTCGCCGATCGTGCCGGTATCCTCGGCGATCTGGACGAAGACGTCCGGCAGGATCATGCCAAGCTCGGGATGCTGCCAGCGTGCGAGGATTTCGTAACCCTCGATATTGCCGGTCGAGAGATTGATGAGCGGCTGGTAATAAGGCTCGATCTCGCCGCGCAGGAGGGCATTGCGGAAGTCGACTTCAAGGCGCGAGCGCTTGGCCAGCGGCTCGGCCATCTGCGAGCGGAAGTAGCGGTACTTGCCGCGGCCGGAATCCTTGGCTTCGTAGAGCGCAAGGTCTGCGCGTTTGACCAGCTGGTCGCTGCTGACCTCCATGCCCGCCTGCGCGACGGCAATCCCGATACTGGCGCCGACAGTGCAGTTCGCCGCACCGATATTGACCGGCCTGTCGATCATTTCGAGGATCGCGGCTGCCTTGTGGTTGAGCACGTCGATCTCGTCGGTCTCGCTCAGCAGGATACCGAATTCATCGCCGCCAAGCCGGGCCAGGCAGTCGAACCCACCGGCCGCCTCGCCGATGCGCGAGGACAGCTGGCGCAGCAGTTCATCGCCGGCATCATGGCCGTAGAGATCGTTGACCGGCTTGAACCGGTCGAGGTCGATCATCATCAGCGCGCAGCCGGTGCCGGCACTGACGAGTGCGTCCAGCCGCTGGTGGAAGGCGCGCCGGTTGGCAAGGCCGGTAAGGGAATCCTTGAGGGCCAGGTCAGCCATGGTCTGCTCGGCGTCGACGCGCTTGGCGTATTCGCGCCGCATCTGGCGATAGCGGAAGGCGGCGAGCACCAGCGCCTGCAGGGCCAGGGTCACCACGACGGCGGCGAACTTGTCGAGGTTCCAGGCCGGGTGACGGCCGGAAAAGGCGAGGAAAGCGGCAAAGAGATCGACCTGGTAGCCGACCACGAGCGTCACCAGGCACCCGAGTGCCAGGAACAGGACCTCGATCCGCACCCATGACGGCGCAAGGCGGCTCAGCCAGCGGTCAACCGCTGCAAGGAAAGGGGCAACAAGGGCGGTGATGACGGACTCCGGGGCAAGTGCTTCCACTTTCAATCGCACGCGTCCTCTTAGAGGTGGTTTAAACAGAAGGATCAAATTCGCAGTAGTTGCTGCAGATTTGCAGGAACCGCGCGGGGCCGGGCGCGGCGCCGGTGCGTGATCGCCCGTGAGACCGGGAAATTGATGCATGGCGCACCTGGCGCCTGTGCCCTGATTGCAACAGGCGGGCCCGGCGCGTGCGCCGGAGGGGAACGGGGCCGTCAGGCCAGCCGTTGGCCTCACACGTCCCGAACGGGTCGGGACAGCAAAACCAAGGATCCTCCCATGAACAAGCTATTGATCGTTTCTTCCTCGGCGCTGGCCATTGCATTCGGCCTTGCCGCTCCGGCCGCCGCACAGACCTATGGTGCTGAAGACACCGGCTTCTATGCCGAGGGCGGCTATACCTATCTCAACATCGAACCTGACGACGCCGATTCCGGCGTTGATACAAACGCGATCACCGCGCGTACCGGCTACCAGTTCACGCCGATGTTTTCGCTCGAGGCCGACCTGACCACCGGCATCGATGACGGCGAGTTCGACTACAATGTCGACGAGGACGACTTCAATCTCGACGACAATGACGATACCGACCTCAATGACGTCATTGCCGGGTCGGGCGACCTCGGCCTGAACTACCTGGTCGGCCTGTATGGCCGCGCCACCGTGCCGATTACCGAGCGTCTCGATATCTCGGCCCGCGCCGGTTACGCCTATATTGACGTGGACGCCACGGTCGTCACGCCCGGCGGCACGCCGCTCGGCGTGGTCGAAGATTCGGCCGATGGCCCCGCCTTTGGGGCAGGTCTCAGCTTTGACATGACCGAAAACTGGACGCTTCGCGGCGACTATACCTATTACAACTTCGAAGACACCGACACGGGCGCCGCCACGATCGCGGTTGGCTACAAGTTCTAGACCGCCCCTGATCGCCACAATGAAGCCGCCGGTCCCCGCAAGGGGGCCGGCGTTTTCGTGTCAGCAAACCTGGCGGCAACGCATTCCGGTCGGGCGCACCTGCCCGCATGAGCAAGGCTCGCGTTGTGTCGGATGACACCCCAAAACCGCATAATGCGCACAACATGAATGTATTTTACCCGTGATATATTGCCGTATCCGGTTTCTACTGACATATTGCGCCTTTATTGGTGGATTTCTAATCCACGCGGGGATGGAGATCAGGCCAAAACGGGAATTTTGTGGTGAATGCCCGGCGTTTGCAGAACGATCCACGGTCTGCGCGCCATGAATAACAGATCGAAGGTCGCAAAGACCCATCGGGAGGAAATTATGAAACAACGCCTTCTACAAGGCATATGCCTTGTGAGCTTTCTCATTGGCGCATTGCCCGCCTATGCGCAGTCATCTGAAACGGACGCCCCGCCGGAAGACGGCGTCCGGAAACTCGGCACGATCGTGGTGTCGACGCAGAAGCGGGAGCAATCCCTTCTCGATGTTGGCGCGGCAGTGTCGGTCATCGGCGGTGACGCACTCGAATTCCGTGATCTGGCGAACATGTCCGACATCTCGAACAGCGTTCCCAACGTCGAATATGGCGAAGTCGCCGGCGCCTCGCAGATTACCATTCGCGGTATTGGCCTGAACGTAGAGACCGGGTTCGCGGAACCAGCTGTTGCAGTCCACCTCAATGGCGTATTCCTCGGCCGTTCAAACGCAGCTGCACTCGGCCTGGCCGACCTGGCCAGCGTGGAAGTGCTGCGCGGACCGCAGGGCACACTCTACGGGCGCAACGCGACGGGGGGCGTCGTCAACTTCACGACAAACAAGCCGACGGACGCTTTTGAAGCCGGGGCGACAATCGGGGCGGGTTCATTCGAACGCCGCTTGGCGCGAGGATACGTGTCCGGGCCATTCTCGGACACCGTGCGGGGCCGCCTGTCCATCGCCTATGAGGAAGATGACGGCTATATCGACAACAGAACGACGGGCAAAACCGAAGGTGGGCTCGAGGCCACGACCCTCAAGGGCGACCTCAGCTGGGACATTACGGAAAACCTGACATCGGACATCTTTTTCCTGACCATTGACCAGGACCGTGTCGGCCCGAGCTTTGAGAAGATCAGACCGGGCTTCCTGGCGGGACTGGCGGGTTTCGATGACCGCCCGAACAACATTCTCAACAACCGGACGCCATGGTCGGATATCGGGATGGATGTCGCTGGCCTGACGCTGGACTGGAAAACCGACTTTGCCACGCTGCGGTCGATTACAGGCTATACCACGTTTGACCGTGTCGACTTTTTCGACGGCGATGTCACGGCGCTGGATGTCCTGACCAGTGGCCGGACCGAAGATGCGGAAGCCTGGTCGCAGGAATTCAACCTGATCGGCAATGAAGGCGGGCGTCTGGACTGGATTGTAGGCGCATTCTGGATGCAGGAAGACAGTTCTTCCCGCACGGATGTGGACACGGGCAGTGACAGTGCGATCCTGATGCTGCCGCCCGAAATCTCGTTCACCGTGAACCAGCTGGTCGAAGACCTCGAGGCGTTTGGCCTGTTCGGCGACGTGACCTTCAACGTTTCAGACACAGTGCGCCTCAAGGGCGGGCTTCGCTACAGCGAAGAAAAGAAAAAAGGGAGCCAGACTGTCACGTTCTTTGACAACACCGTTGTCGTTTGCGGCGACCAGGTTTCGGACATCTCCTTTCACGACACCACACCCAAGGCCGGTATCGAATGGGACGTCGCTGAGTCGACGATGCTGTACGCGCAATACCAGGAAGGCTTCAAATCCGGCGGGTTCAACCAGGCTGGCTGCGGCTCGTTCGAACCGGAGGAAGTCACGTCCATCGAGGCCGGCATGAAGGGCCAGTATTTCGATGGCCGCCTCTATCTGGCCGCATCCGCGTTCACCTACGACTATACCAATCTCCAAGTTCTGCAGATCAGGAACAATACAGGTTTCGTCGAGAACGCAGCCGATTCCACGATCACGGGCGCTGAGCTGGAAGCAATAATTGCCGTGACCGACAACCTGCAGGCGGAGGCAGCCATTTCGTTCCTGGATGCCACCTATGATGCATTTATCGACGGCGCGGGAAGCGACTTTTCCGGAAATACCCTCAACCGTGCCCCCGAATACACATTGTCGGGCGCGCTGGAATACACTGTGCCTGTCAACAGTTCCCTGTTCGGTGATCCCAGGCTGCGCGCAGAAGTGTTTGTGTCAGACGATGTCTTCTATCGTCCCAGGAACGCGGCAGACGATATGCAGGACAGCTACAGCGTTGTGAACCTGTACGCGTCGCTGCCACTGGCCGACGATCGGCTGACGGTCAGCTTCTATGCAAAGAATGTCACGGATGAAGGCTACATCACCAATATCATCTCGTTGATTGATGGCCTGGACGGGCATTATGCGCGCCCGGCAAGCTGGGGACTTGAGTTGTCGGCGAAATGGTAGCGATGCGCTGACATCAAACCGCAATCTGGATTGAGCGGCCCCTGCTAAGGGGCCCCATGGAGACCTTCATGAGCGACACGGCCAATGCCGTCGAAAGCGCCGTTGCAGTGGCAAAGTCCTCCTTTGCCCGGATCGACCTGGACAGGCTGGCGCTTTTCCTGGGCAAGGTGTTCCGCGCGGACGTGACGATTACCGGCACAGGGGCCGGCTCCGAACAGTCCGGCTCCTCATCGGGCATTCTTGTGTTTACCGCAAACATCGACAGGGCCGGCCTGCGGGAAACAAAACGCCTCGTCCTGAGGTATGACCCGCAAACGGAGAACCGGATCTTTTTCGAGTATGATCTGAAGAGCCAGTATGACGTCCTGGAGCGCCTGTCCGGCACTGGCCTGCCCATCCCAGCCGTATACGGACTTGATGCAACGGGGAAGGATCTCGGCGTGGCGGGTTTCGTCATGGCGTGCATAGACGGGGACACGATCCCGACATCACTGTTCGGGTCCGGCCTGTTGGTGGACGCCAGTGATGACGAACGCAACACCCTCTACCTGAACATATTGAAGGCCCTGCAATCCATCCACGCTCTGGACCACGTGGCCCTCGGGCTCGGCGACTTTGTCAAGGATGCCGCGGGCGATACGGCGCAGGAGCGGCTGATTAACTGGTGGTGGAAAACGTGGGACTGGGCCGAGCCGAAAGACGCCGACCGCCTGGTTCCGATACGCCAATGGTTGCTCGCCAACGCCCCCATCGAAGAGTCGCCGGTTCTGATGCACGGTGACCCCAATCTCGGAAACTACCTGCTGCGCGATGGCGAGGTCTCGGCCATTCTTGACTGGGAGTTGAGTTCGATTGGCAGTCCCGAGCTCGATCTGGCGATACAGGTCCTGTCGATGGAGGCTCACTTGCCCTTCGCCGAGCACTTGCCGGTTATACCGCCCACTCAGGCTGAATGGCTGGCCCTGTACGCGCAGGTCGGCGGACGCCCGCTCAGGCACTTTGAGTATTTCCGGGTTCAGGCTGCCTACCAGATCATCATCTGCCTGGGGTCCATGTGCACGTACCTTCCGGACGATGTCGTCGCCCAGTACGAAGCGATGGCCGAATTCTACTGGACCATCGCCGAAACAGGTGTGGCAGGGACAGGCGCGCCATCATGACCTATGACGACAGCTGGGACCGGCCTCACACACCCGTCGACACTGCGCTTTGGCAGGAAAGCGATTGCTACTGGTTCTATGATGAAGCAGCCGGAATAGGCGGGTTTCACCGCATCGGGCAAAAGCCGGCTCAGGGCACGGGACAGGCCACTCTCTTTGTCTTCAAGCGCGGCGCGGAACGTTTTGTCCTGAGTGATGGCGACGCCACCGAGTTCGACATTCGATCCGGCGACCGGCGCGAACACGGGCAATCCGTCGGCGGGCATGTCGTCGAATCGTTAGGCGGAGGACGGATGCGCTATGGCGCCGAGACACCGGACTGTTCACTCGATCTCGAATTCCACGAATCGTTCTACGAACCGCGAGACTGGTCGATGTCCGGCCATTCCGACGAGTTCATGCAGAGCATCAACTCGCAGGGCCACCTGGAGTGCTCCGGCCGGATACGCGGCACCGTTCGGATCGGACAGGAAACACATGACGTGTCGGCCCTGGCACACAGGGACCGGTCCTGGGGCATCCGCGATCATGCGCGCGTCAGCCTGCATCGCTATCGCATGTTCTCCGGAACTGTCGGCCCGGAACTGAGCTTTGCGAGTTTCCTGCTGGATGTGAAGGACGGCCCGGCCATGTGTGCCGGTTTCGTTGTTCGCAATGGCGTCCAGGAAGACGTGCGCAAACTGCGCGTCATCACCACAACCGACCATGACGGCCTGACGCCGCTCGCCGCACGAGCCATCCTCACATTGGAACGTGGTGACGAAATCGAGGTGAATGCGACGCCTGTTCAGGGCTTCCTGACACCCCTGCGGGATATCGGCTGCGCGACCCAGGATCACATATCGACGATCACCCACTCAGGCCTTCGCGGCTTTGCCGACCTGGAATTCTGCAACAATCCGGGCCGCGGCACCTACATTCCGACCCAGGACGATGTTACATTCCTCGCGGTCGACCAGGGACTCTCCCGAAGCGTCGACTACGATCTCTAGACTTCTCCCGCTACGGCGCCCAGAGCGCGTGCCCGGTCGAAACACATTTTCAGGGTCGATTCGTAGAGCGGACGCATCGCATCCGTCATGGCCGCCGGATAGTGCTTCATGGCAAGCGTGGTGATAATCGTCGCGCGGTAGCTGCCGAATAGCTCGAAATAATCCATATGTCGCAGCTTGCGGTTGGTTATGCGCTCATACTCCGCGCAGATTTCGGCATTGGTCAGCGCGCCTTCCGGTGTGGGCACATGGCCCTGCAGGGCTGCGTCTCCGACATTTATCATCGCCAAGTCGCATTCCGGCGTCCCGAGGAACGCCATTTCCCAATCGAGGACCGCGCTGACAGCATCATTCTTGAAAAGATAGTTCCCGAGATTGATGTCACCATGGCAAAGCACCACGTCGATATTCGCAGGTTCCTTGGCGATCAGCCAGTCGCGGACCGGCGCGAACATGGCGACCGTATCTTCAAAGTCCGCCCATTTCAGCGCATCCCAATACCAATTGGCTTCGCGCTCGACAGGATTGGCTCCAGCCGCGCGATTGGCGAGCCAGTCAAGCCCGGCAGCCTGCCAGTCGATCGCGTGCAACTTTGCCAGGTGCGCGACGTACGAGGTCGTCATTTTTCGCCGGCTGGGCGGCGACGCCTCGGCAATCAGGCCGGATGCCTTCCATACCATGGGCGGTCCGTTACCAGCCACCTGCTCCATGACATAGCCCGGCACCTTGAGATGGTCGCCCGCGCTATCCAGCCACAGCTGCTCGGGGACGGGGAACCCCGCTTTCCCGAGTTCGCGCTGAAGCGCGTACTGACCCTCGACGTCATATTTGTGAAACAGGCCCTCAGCGGGGAGGAACCGCAGGACCAGCGCGCGGTCCTGCCGGGCGCCACTCTCGCTATAGCTGGCATCAAACAACATCGTTCCGTTGGAGCCACCTGCGGCTGTTCCGACGGGCCGCACATTTGTCACGGCAACCGGTCCACTGGTGCCGGGCTGCGCCTTTATCAACGCCGTCAGGCGTTCGGCCCATTGATCGGCGGTCGTGTCGGCAAAGCGTGCTGCACGCTGCGACTGGACAATGTCACTGCCAAGCTGTTCCGCATCCATCGTAAATCCTCTCTGTGGTGCGCTGTTGGCGCGTGTCTTATCGTATCCAGGACGCATCGAATGTCCGCTGACTGAGTCCGTCCTGGCAGTTGGCGAGGAAAGTATGGGACACTTCCTGCTCACCGCGATGCGCATTGTCGATCATGTTGAAATCGCAAACGCCGGCCTGGCCGTTCCAGCGCGGAATGGACAAGGCCTCGATGCCGGCCGGGGAAGACCCTGGTCCGCCATTGTTCAGGTGGGTCGACGTGACGACTCCATCGACCGTCTCGGCATTGATGCGAAGCGTCTGGCCATTCTCGAGCTGGACAACCGTCCAGCCGCCGATGACGGAACAGCCATCAGCAAGCGTGCAGCTTACGGTGTGGAGATCTTTGACCACTTCCCTTTTACCATTCAGCATGACCCAGCCGAACTTGTGGAATGCACCGCCATTATCGAGCATGCTGATCAGGGAGTAGGACAGGTTCGGGCCGACCGTCCCGGCGTGCCAGCGTGCGGCGCGAAATATCGTGTGGGCGCGCGGACCATACCCGTGGTCGCGATACCCGATGCCGTTCTCGATTTCGATGACACGGTCACCGATGCGGATGCGACCCTCGACGCGACCGGCGCTTTCCGGGTGGCCGGTCGCACCGACATCCCCCTGCCCCGCCGGGCCGGCATCTGCCAGGAGCTTGCCATGAAGCGGGCCGCCAACAAACGCCCAGTCCTGTGACGGAAACCAGTCATAGATTCTCAGATCGACGTCGGCATCCTCGTCCTGGGCTTCGAACCGGCAATATTCCATGTTCGGAATGGAAAACTGCATATTGCCGGAATTCATCGTGGTATCGGTCAGATCACCGGGCTCGAGCTTTCGGTCCAGGACATGCCGACGGAACCGCGTTCCGTCGGGAAGCGCCATGCCCCAATGGGTCTGGGTCAGAGCCTGATTGACGTAGGCGCCCGTTCTGAGAAAGCCTACGGCGCCGGTGAGTGGGTCCCGAAAGATAAGCACCCATGATTCCTGCCAGTCCGGATGGGCACCGGGCTTGTGCGGAAAATCGACTTCAGAATAGATCGACACTCATTCCTCCCCTGCACGCGGGCATCGGCCGACCATTGCCAGCCTGACGCGCGGCGAATCATCCAATGCTATTCGGCAGCGACGGGCACGCGCAGTTCGGGACGGTTCTGCGTCACCTGAACAAAGCCACCCGGATGTGCGCCTGTCGACTGTCCGTCCTTGTGCGTCACCACGCCATTCACCAGTATGAACTTGTAACCGAAAGACTGGCGATATCGCCGCCAGTCACCCCCTGGAAGATCATACTTCAGTTCGTACGGGCCGTCTGCCACGCGAAGCTCGTCATAGTCGTAGATTATGATGTCGGCCTTCATGCCGGGGCGCAGGCCCCCCCGGTCGGGAATTCCGGCCACGCGCGCCGGATCCATCGACATCTTCGCATGCAGGTCTTCCAGGCTGATCACCCCGCTCTCGCGGTGCAGCCAGCTGATATGTTCCGTCGGCCAGTGTCCGCCAATGTAGAACTTGCTGTGGGCGCCACCATCCGACGTGCCGGCCAGCACGAGGGGATGGTTGAGCGCCGTGGCCATGAGGGTTGCATCATCGCCGGATGGCGCGATGGTGCGGAAATCGGCCGTGCCCTCCGTTGCGATCGATATGTCGAACATCGCTTCGACGACATGCTTTCCTTCTGCCGTGGCGATCTCTCCCAGGGTTTGGCCAACATAGTGCTCAAGGTCCGGGAAGCCTTTGACGACGGAAACCTTGATCAGCTCCAGCGGTCCGCTTCCTGTCGCGGTCTGCATGGGGTCGTAGGTTTCGATCATTTCCTTGCGGAACGCGGGATCGGCAATCAGCGCGAGCTTCTCCGCAACCGTGGGGACAGCCGAGAGGCGCCGCCATGTCGGAATGTGGTCATTGATGTTGACCTCAAGCAGATTGAACTCGGACCAGGCACGATGAAGAAACCCCTGGCCAAATATCTGATGGCCCTTCGCACGCATCTCGTCGAGCCATTCGAGCTGGGGCAAATGAAAGTCAGGCATCATGGTTGACGGCGCGATCACATTGACGACGATGGGCCGCCCGGACGCTGCGGCCATCAGTTCGGCCAGTTCGAAGTCCTTTGTCATGCCGAGCTGTGGCAGGAGCTGGATAAACCCTTCGTCACGCTCGCCCAGGACCGACGCCAGCGCGGTGGCATCCTCCTTGTGCATCGTATCGGACGGCATGGGCGTGCCGTCATAGTCGGTGTGGCTGTTGGCATGCCCGACATAGGACATCCCGATGCCACACGCCCCTGCATCCATGGCCTCATGGATCAAACGCTTCATCTCGGCGAGTTCCTCGCCGGTAGGGCGTCGCGATTTTGCCGCCTCCAGCCCCATCACGTAGATCAACAGCGGATTGACGGGGAGGAACATGAGAAGGTTGATCCCCTTCGGAACTGCCCGAAGCGCATCCAGCCATTCAGGATAGGTCTCCCATGTCCAGGGCAGGGCCAGTTTCAGCTGCTTGATCGGAACCTGTTCGGTGTTCTCCATCATCAGCATCGATCGCTCCCGGTCTTCCGGCTTGCAGGGTGCAAAGCCAAATCCGCAGTTTCCCGTCACCACGGTTGTCACGCCATTCTCTCCGGAATTCGAACAATACGGATCCCAGAAGATCTGTGCATCATAGTGCGTGTGCAAATCGACATGCCCGGGCGCAACGATCATGCCCGCCGCATCGATCGTTGTGTCGGCCTCCCTGCCGGCAAGATTTCCAATCTCGACGATCTCGTCGCCAACGATCCCTATGTCGCCGCGAAATCGCGGGAACCGCGTTCCATCGACGATGGTTCCGCCTTTTATGATCGTATCGAATTTCTTGGTATGCATGGCAATTTCTCCGCAATGATTGGCATTTTGCGTTTATTATTTGCCATCAATATACGCATTATACGACTCACGCAATGCCTAGTTGGACGCAATTTTCCCCCCAAGCGGAAGGGAAATGGCGTTTTGCGTTCAAATACCCTTTGAATCGTGACGCATTCTCCATAGTGCTGGACATTCGGCCGCCAGCGATCCAGTCATGAAAACGACTGGAAACTCGCAAGAACTAGCCTCCGGGCACGCATCAGGCGTCCGGTCGGCGATTTGGAACCATAAGGGGAGCGCTTTGGTAAAACAGCCGGACGATATCGATCACGGGATCATCAAGGCCCTGCAAAATGACCCCCAGGTGACGAACAAGGCGATCGCATCCCTGGTCGGCGTTTCGGAATCCACTGTCGCGCAGCGCATCCGGGACATGTCCGACAATAACATCATGCGCGTTGTGGCGCAGCGGGATGTCTACTCCGACGGCTATACGCTCATGTGCCTTTCGGACGTCGATACAGTGGGCGATGCGGCCGGAATTGCCGCCAGGATCGCGCTGCTGGATGAAGCGATCAGCGTATCGCGATGCATCGAGGCGCCGCAGATCCTGGTGAACGTGCGCGCCAGGGACCGGGCACACCTAAACACGATCCTCTTCGAGAAAATCGGCAGCATCCCCGGCATCGAACGAATCCGGAGCAACGTCTGCATGACCATCATAAAGATGGAAAGCGGGTACGGAGAGCTGTCGACGTCACTCCGAACACGCCCTCTGGAGCAGATGGAGTCCAAGTATGGCGAGATCACGCGGATTCTCCTGGAAGACGGACGAACCAGCAATCGGGAAATCGCGCGCAGGCTGGACATTTCCGAGGGGAGCGTGCGGCAGAGAATCAAGAAGATGTACGATACCAAGCAGATGCAGCTTCGTGTCGTCTGCGATCCGGTATCCTTGAACCAGGCGGCGATCGCCATTGTGCGCATCGCCAGCCGGCCCACCCGTCGCGCAGACGCGATTGAGCGCCTCACAGCACACGACGCGGTTACGTTTGTCGGAACCATGACGGGCGCCCACGACCTGTGGGCGCTCGTGCAAATGCAAGACAGCGCGGCCATCGCCGATTTCTGCGACGAGGTTGTTTCGACGCTTGATGGGATCAAGCAGTACCGCGTGACGATGTTGATCGACAATTTCCTGCACCGTCACGACCTGGCGCGAATCCGCTAGACGGACGCGATCCGCCCGACAGGTACTGGACGCCAGGCCCGCCCGCTGGGTCGGGGGATTCGATCCGACCTCCACACTTCACGAAAGAGCACACGCCTTGGGGCGCAACCCATGCGTGCCAATCGCGCCGGGCGGCGCGAATGGCGATCTGGATTCCAAGCAGGTTCCACCCTCGAAATTTTGCTCGATTGCATTCGATACAGGCGCCTCATCTCAGTTTCCGTGAGGTTCCTGAATTCGGACCCGCTCTTTTAATCTTTGTTTTTATTTGATTTTTTATATTTTTATCACACAAAATCGAAAATTGTATCCAAATTGATAATTGATGTTGCATGCAATTTGGCTATTGGGTAGGGTCGCTCCAACGAGAAACCACAAGCCTTCTGTTTTCAACAAATCGGACATCGGGGAGATACTGAACGTGCCCCTGCAGGTTAATTGCCTTCCTCCTCGCGAACGCCTCGGAACGCTCGCCATCACGGCGAAGCAGGCACCCGTTCGATCGACTGCCTCCCGTACAGGCAGCGCACTGACTATCGAGCGGATCTGATGCGACGCTTCGAGGGGAAAGTTGCCGTCATTACCGGAGCAGGCAGGATCGGAGGGATCGGTGAGGCGATTGCCCGCCGCGTTGCCTCCGAAGGTGGACGGGTCGCTGTCATCGACATCTGCCGTGACGATCCCGCGGTGCCGAACGCCAGGTTTGGAAGCTTTGAGTCGCTGCAAGAGGTCGCCGCATCCCTGAGCGACGTCGGTGAGGCAGGACTGGCTGTCCGCGCCGACGTCACCGACGAAGCCGAAATCGCTGCGGCGATGGTGCAAATATCCAGGGAACTGGGCGGTATTGATGTCCTGTTCGCAAATGCCGGTGGCGGTGCCGGCGCCGGCCCGGTCGAGCAAACGCCCGTAACGGACCTGACGCGGACGGACTGGGACTACACACTCAATATCAGCCTGTCGTCAGTATACCTGTGCGCGAAACACGCGATCCCGATCATGCGAAAGAGACCGGGGGGCGCAATTGTAAGCACCTCCTCGGCAAGCGCCTACCACGGTGTTGCGGGCCTTTCAGCCTATTCGACAGCGAAGTTCGGCATTACCGCGCTGACCCGCAGCCTGGCGCTCGAAGTCGCGGGAGACGGCATTCGTGTCAACGCCTTCGCGCCCGGCATTACCCTGACACCCTACGTTCGCCAGCGCTACGAAACGCTCGCGCAGCAGGACCCGAATTCCTCGCCGGAAGACATCATGGCGAAATTCATATCGGCGAGGATTCCGCTCGGACGGGCGGCGAGACCGGATGAGATGGCCTCCGTTGCTGCGTTTCTTGGCAGCTCCGATGCCAGCTTCATGACCGGACAGACTCTAATCGTGGACGGAGGCATGCGGGTCTAGCGCCTGAAACACGCCAGCACCCCGTGCCGGACTATCAGAAAATCAATGGGAGGAAGAAAGTGAAGACCAGGTATCAAAGAGCGTTACTGCTGGCAGGCGTAAGTCTGCTGGTATTGTCGACAGAGGCGAAAGCCCAGGCCGCAAACGAGGCCGAGACAAACGAAGTCGTTGAAGATGCGACGACCCACCTCAAGAAAGTCACCGTTACGGCCCAGCGCCGCGAAGAAAGCCTGCAGGACGTGCCAATCGCGATTTCGGTGATTGATGCAGCTGCGCTCGCTGACTCGAACTACACCGCGATCGCCGACATCCAGTACCTGTCTCCGGGCGTCAATTTCAACTCCAATTTCGGCGGCGGCTTCAATATCCGCGGCATTGGCACGCAATCCCTTCTCATGACCGCGGAACAGTCCGTCGGACTGGTCATTGACGGCGTGGTGCAGGGCCTTCCGGAAGTCTCGTTCGCCGGCCCAAGCTACCAGACGATGACTGACATTGAGCGGATCGAGGTTCTCAAGGGGCCCCAGGGCACGCTTTTCGGGAAAAACAGCTCTGCCGGTATTATTCAGATCATCACGAAAAATCCGCAGCTGAACGAAACGACTCTGGAAGCCGCAATTTCCTACGGTACGGACAACGAGACCAACTCGTCCGCCACGCTCAATGTCCCCTTGGGCCAGAAAGCCGCGCTGCGCGTGAACGGCGTCTACCAACAGCGCGACGGTTTCGTTGAGAACCGCCTCACCAATCAGGACATCTGGAGCCATGAGCGCCTTGGCTTCCGGGGCAAGTTGCTCGTCGAGCCAACCGACTCGCTGTCACTGCTGTTCACCGGCGAATACCGCCGCCTGATCGATGATGCGAACGGCGCATGGACGTTGCGTGAATGCGGTAGCGGGTTCCTCGGCTTTGTGCCGTGCGATGAACTGGCCGCGTTCGACATCGTAGCCGGTCCGGAGAATATGGCAGGAGCCTGGGACGGCAAGAACTACACGCGCCAGACCAACACATCCCTTTCAATGGAAGCCAATTGGGACACCCCGATCGGAACGATAACCTCCATCTCCGCCTATCGCGACCTGGAACAGCGGATCGCTGTCGACACGGACGCTACACCGACTGAAGTATACAGCTACAACCACAACACTTCGGGCGGCGACCAGTTTACACAGGAACTGCGCCTCAACGGTGAACGGAACATATTCAACTACACGTTAGGTGCTTATTATTACCACGCCACGCCATTCCAGCGCGGCACGAACGGCGGCAAACTGACGTTCCTGCCGGACGAAAGCCCCTTTATTCTTTCAGCGGTGGCGATCGGGCCAGGCGCGGCCAGCGGCTATGCTGTCGACGTTCAGGCAGAAACCGAGAGCACGGCCATTTTCGGCCAGCTTGAAGCGGAAGTTTCTCCGGGCCTTACACTGATCGCTGGTGGCCGTTACACGAGCGACGACGTGGAGCAGACGATCAGGTATTTCGACCTGCCGTTCATGTGCGCAACGGCTTTCGCATTTGGCGGTGACTGCCATCCATCCGACACACCGCCGACCCCCACAACGGCGGCGACCAGTGCGGATGAATTTACCTACAAACTCACTGCGCAATACTATGTCACGCCTAATATCAACATCTACTCGAGCTATGCCCGAGGATACAAAGGCCCGCTGATCGCCTATCCGGCAAACAGGCCGCAGGAACTGGTTCGCCCGGAAACGTCCAAGTCCTGGGAGGCTGGCATCAAGTCGACGCTGCTCGACGGCACACTCAACCTGAATGTCGACGTCTTCAAAACGACTTACGATGATTTCCAGGGGCAGCAACGGGTCGGCACACCGCCGGTCTACTATTATACGACGACCAACGCTGGTGGCCTGGAAACCAAGGGCATCGAAGCAGATGCTCAATGGCAGGCCACACCGAACCTGCAATTCGGAGCCAGCGTCTCTTACATTCCGACCGAGTTCACCGAGTTTGCCGTGCAGTGCTACGATCAGTACACGAACCCGGCAAACCCGATCGGAGAATGTAACTACATCCAACCGGGCCTGCCGGCCGATGCGCCACCCCAGTTCAACGCAAGCGGTTATCCTCAGATCTATTCCCCGGAATGGACCTACACGCTTAGCGGTGACTACTCCGTTCCAGTTGGAACCCAGGGCACGCTCGATTTCCATGCTGACTGGAACTATCGCTCGGAAACCTACGGCGTTGTCGCAGACACAAATGCGATCAACGAGGGATATGGCCTTCTGAACGGACAGATTAGCTATATGCCCAACGACCAGTCCTGGCGGATTGCCGTGTTCGGGCGGAACCTTCTGGATGAGAAGTTCGTCGCCGGTATTTTCCGTACACCCTTTGACTCGGGCAATTACGGGACGGATCCACTGTCTACACTGGGGTATTCGAACATACCCGCGCTTGACTCCAATCGGACCCTGGGAGTGAAGCTGAATGTCTTCTTCGGAAGCTAAAAGCCACCCTGTCGCCGCCGGGCCAACCAGCCCGGCGGCGCCTCACATGTCCGGCAAGGGCACGTATCGCACCTGGATGCTGGGCCTGCTGGCTGCTGCCTACGCGCTCAACCTGCTGGACCGGCAAATCATCAACATCGTCGCCGAGCCTCTCAAGCGGGATCTCGGCCTTTCCGACGCGCAACTCGGCGCGGTGACCGGCCTGTCGTTCGCGCTTCTCTATTCCGTCGTTGCCGTTCCCATTGCGCGCGTGGCAGATCGCGGCAATCGCGTCCGTGTCATCGGGATTGCGGTGCTTGTCTGGAGCGCGTTCACTGCGGCGAGCGGTGCGGCGACCAACTTCGTGCAGTTGCTGGCCATGCGCGTTGGCGTCGGTGTCGGCGAAGCGGGTTGCGGCCCGCCTTCGCAATCCCTGATCGCCGACGAGTTTCCGCCCGAGAAGCGCTCCAGTGCACTCGCCATTTTCTGGCTCGGCGCACCCGTCGGGGCAGCCCTCGGCCTTGTTGCCGGCGGGCTTCTTGTCTCACAAATCGGTTGGCGCTGGACAGTTGTGGCCGCTGGCGTGCCCGGTCTGCTGGTTGGCGCACTGGTGCTTCGAACCTTGCGCGACCCACGCCTGTCCCGGCGTGAGGCGCCCCCTGCCCCGCCTCCCCTGAAGACCGTCCTTGGCCGCTTGCTCAGCCGGCGTCCGTTCGTGCTGGTCATGCTGGGCTGCGGGCTGCTGAGTTTCACAAACTACGCATCCATGGCCTTTGCGGCATCATTCTACCTGCGTGTCCACAAGGCACAGCTTGAGACCCTGAGCACCTCGCTCGGTCTCGAGCCGATCGCCATAATCGGTCTCGGCCTCGGCCTGCTGGGCGGCGCCGGAGGCGCAATCGGCGCAATCGTCGGCGGACAGCTCGGTAATCGGCTCGGCAGCATCGACGCACGTTGGTTGGTCTTCATTTCAGCCATCGGGTCAGCGCTGTGTGCGGCCGGCTATTTTGCGATGTTCTCGGTTCCGGACGTGCGCGCATCGCTCTGCATCTTTTTCATTGCAGGCTTCTTCTCGAACCTGTGGGCCGGCCCGGGCACCCTCGCCCTGCAACGCCTTGCCGAAGCGCCGACACGCGCCACCGCACTGGCGATCAACCTGTTCGTCAGCAGCGCCATCGGCCTTGGCCTGGGACCATTCCTGATCGGGATCCTGAGCGATCATTTTGCCGCGATCCAGGGGGAAGCGGATGGCCTGCGGACCGCCCTGCTGTGCGCCCCGTTGGCCGGCTTGCTGTCGGCCGCCTGCTACTTTGCTGCAAGCATTGGTTTGCGGCGGCAGATCTCTCTTGCTGAAAAGGGTGAAACGGAATGAACTTGAATGGAGCAGCCGCGATCGTCGCGGGCGGGTCGTCGGGTCTTGGAGCGGAAACAGTCCGCCATCTCGTTCGGAAGGGGATGAAGGTCGGGGTCATGGACCTGAACCCTTGCGACGACGCCCCTTTCGTCGCTGCGGATATCTCAGACGAGCCGCAGGTGACAGAAGCGGTGAACGCCCTGGCAGACCAATTGGGCCCACTGCGCCTGGTGTTGAACACTACGGGCACCGGAGGCTCCGGGTTGAGCGCCGGACCGGACTCACGGGTCGACGGCGCAACCTTTCGCCGCGTCCTGGAAGTCAACACCCTGGGCAGCTTCAATCTTGCCAGAGCGGCCGCCGGACGGATGATGGAGAACGAGGCTGACGATCAGGGCGAACGGGGCGTGATCATCAACACGTCCTCGATCGTCGCCATGGAGGGCCAGATCGGCACGGCGGCCTATGCTGCGGCCAAGGGAGGGATAAATGCCATGACCCTTCCCCTCGCCCGTGAATTTGCCCGATACGGCATCCGGGTGATGACAGTCGCGCCGGGAATTTTCGAAACGCCGATGTTCTCTAAAGCGCGCGGCCCCATGGTAGATTGGCTGCGCGAACAGGTCGTCTATCCCGACCGGCCCGGCCAAGCAGTTGAATTTGCTGAAATGGTGGAGCATATCGGATGCAATCGGATGCTGAATGGGAGCGTTATCCGGCTGGACGGTGCCTACCGGGTGCCGCGAGGACAGCATGAGTGGTGGATTCAATAGATTAACCGGATCGACGCCGACAAGGCACGAACGCAATCGCAAAGGCAGAGACTCTTGGTCAAAGCAGTAGACATCGCCTACGAAACAATTCGGGACGGCATTCGCGAGGGGAAATATCCCCCGGGTTCCCACCTGACCGCCCAGGCCCTGGCCGAAGAATCCGGTTTGAGTCGGACGCCCGTCCGAGAGGCGATGCGCCGCCTGCACGCCGAAGCGCTGATCCAGTTCATTCCCAATCGCGGCGCGTTTGTCGCGACGTGGAGCAAGCGCGAGATCGAACAGATATACGATCTCCGTATCCTGCTCGAGAGCTTCGCCGCGCGCGAAGCGGCATCGCAGATCTCGGATCTGCAACTCCAGGAATTGCGGCGGATCGCTGACGAGATGCAGGCCATCACGCTGACGGAGAAACCTGATCCGGAACAGGTTACCGCGCTGAATGACGAGTTCCACAAACTGGTACTGGATGCGAGCGGGAACGAACGCCTACGCACCCTGCTCGGCAGCATCGTCGAGGTCCCTCTGGTCCTCAACACGTTCCGGTCCTATTCGGTTGAACAGATTCGGCGGTCGGCCGCACAGCATATCGAATTGACCAACGCCCTCGAGGCAAAGGATCGGGACTGGTCGGGTGCGATCATGACAGCGCACATTCTTTCGGCGCGGAATACCTTGATGAAAAATGCAGGCAAAACCACGATGTCCGGAAGCGAGCCGGAAGAGGACACCCACGACGAGGACTCCAGCGACTAGCCGGGCGCCTGCACTTTGTGCCTGCCCCGGCTAACTCACACCTCGTCAGTAGCCTTGTGGGCCATCGCGCCTGTTGCCGCGGAGTCGTGATAGGCGTCCATATGCGTAATGCGGCCATCCACGACGGTGCATATGCAGCACCCCATGTCGTGAATGGTGCGCCCGCCCGGCATTTTCACAACCAATGTATGCTGCTGCACGAACCCATCGACGGTGGCCTTGCGCCGGATATCTTCATACCGGAATTCGGTCGCGCTGGCGCGAATGGTTTCCAGGTTGCGGATCGTTGTCGGAATGTCCGTCAACGCATTGTCCGTATTGTGCCACACCACAGCACCCGGTGCGAAGATATCGTGAAGTTGCTCAAGGTCTCCATTCTCGACTGTGTCAAACAGCAACCTTCCCGCCGCCATCTCTGGCGTTTCATCAACATTGGTCATCTTGCTTCCCGTCATGCTTGTTCAACCTGCATTTCGTCACGAAGTTTGTGCTTCAGGACCTTGCCTGCGGCGTTGCGTGGAAGAGGCGCGTCGACCACGGAGACGACCGTTGGCACCTTGAACGCGGCCAGGTCGGCCGCGAGGCGGTCCCGGACGCCCTGCGCCGTCAGGCCCGCTTGCGTGTGTGCAACCACGGTCGCAGCGACAATCTCGCCCATGATCTTGTCGGGCAACCCGAATACCGCGCATTCGACGACACCCGAAATGCGACCGATCGCCTGCTCCACCTCGGCGCAGTAGATGTTCTCGCCGCCACGGATCACCATGTCTTTCTTCCGATCCTTGACGAAGATGAACCCCTCCTCATCCATCGTCACGATATCGCCGGTTCGATACCAGGCGCCTTGCTTGACTGCCGACGTTGCATCTTCAAGTTCCCAGTATCCTCGGAACACGTTTGGCCCCCTGACCCAGAGTTCGCCAGGCGCGCCCGTGGCGACGTCGTTGCCGTGGTCGTCAACAATCCTGATATCGCAACATGGCACCACCGTGCCGACGCTATCCGGGCGTGCGATCAGGTCTTCATGGCTGTTCGACGCAATCAGCGACGTCACCTCTGTCGCCCCGTACCCCTGTGCCGGAGACGCGCCCGGGAAGCGCGACTGCACGCCGGCGGCAAGATCGGCCGAGGCCGGTGCCCCGCCATATGTCACGGTGTGCACGCTCTCCAGTCCCTCCATGCCCCCGTCAGGCACATGTTGCAGCAGCTGTTCGACCAATGTCGGCACAAGCACGAGAATGTTGGCGCGTTCCGCTTCAATCAGTGCCAGCGCCTTTTCCAGGTCCCAGCGGTGCATCCCCACAAGCCGCGTGCCGCGCGCCAGAGCGGGAACCAGTCCGGAATGCATGCCCGTCGCATGGAAGAAGGGCAGCGGCAGCAGCACGACCAGCTGCTCTTTCGCGGCAGCAGGCGGCCAGGAATCGCCTCTGCGCAACGCCGCCCGCGCAGCGCGGTACTGCGTGCTGACGAGATTTGTCATGGCGCCGCGATGCGTGCCGAGCGCGCCCTTTGCCGCGCCCGTCGTGCCGGATGTGAACCCGATTGTCGCGAGGTCGTCCGGGGCAAGTGTGCGGTCGGGCGCGGGCCGGTCCGGAAGCATTGACCATTCGGCAACCGGGCCGACCAGCCGCTCGAAGCGGTCATCCCCGCCGCCGTCGCGGACCGTGATCAGGGTCGAGCCATGCTCCTCGCCCTGCAGGCGCTCGAGGCGTTCACTGTCAACAACCGTCACTTTCGCGCCGCTGTCACGGATCATGCGCGCCAGCCCCGCACCTGTTTCCCACGCATTCAGCGGCACGAGGATGGCACCAATCGCCAATGCGCCAAAAGCACAGGCCGGCCATTCCGGGAAATTCCGCATGGCCACTGCCACACGGTCACCCTTCTCGATTCCGTAACGCTCGGCCAGCGCCCTGCCAAATGCATTGGCGGCACGCCAATGAGCCTCGAAAGTGACGCGGTCACCTTCATAGACAAGGAAATCGCGATCCGCGAAACGACGACTGTCATCGAGAACCTGCCTTATATGCGACGGGGCATGAACGTATGTCCGCAACACATCGTCGCCGATTTTTTCGTCGCGCGTCTCGAAAGGGGCGCCCGTCTTCGTCAGGGCGGCGCGGGCTTCGGCAATACTGCAAACTGGCCAGTTCATGCCGGTGCTCCAGCCCGGCGAGCGCTCTCCCAGGCGGCACGCGCCAGTGGCCCAACCCGGCTCTGCGCCGCCAGGGCTCGCTCATTGTTCGCCTGCCCCCTGGCCGCACGACCGGCCACACCCTGCAGGATGGCAGCGAGCCGGAAGAGGTTGAAGGCAATGTACCAGTCCACCGGTCGATCAAGCACGCTGCCCGATGCCGCCAGGTATCGGTCGAGTGCTTCCTCCATTGTCGGAATGCCCGACGTATCGAAATCGACCGCGTGCAGCGCAGTGCGTTCGCCGGCAGGCATGCGCCACATCATCAGGAAATTTGTCAGATCAGCGATGGGATCGCCCAGTGTGGACAATTCCCAGTCCAGCACGGCCGCAATCTCGGGCCGGTCAGGCTTCAGGATCATGTTGTCTATACGGTAGTCGCCATGGACAATCCGGGCAGGCACCTCGGGCGGCATCGTTTCAGGCAGCCAGGCCATCAAACGCTGCATGTGTTCGTCATCTGCCGGTTCGGAGGCCTGATACTGACTGGTCCAGCGGAAAACCTGCCGGGCGAAATAATTGCCCGGCTTGCCGAAGTCCGACAATCCGGCCGTTTCCGGGTCGATCCGGTGAAGTGCGGCAAGGGCATCAATCTGCGCATCATAGATGGCGCGCTGTTCGGATGGCGCCATGCCGGGCAATTTGGGGTCCCACAGGATACGGCCTTCGACCAGCTCCATCACATAGAAGGCCGACCCGATAACCGATTCATCCAGGCAGATACCGAAGGTGCGGGGAACAGGGAAACCCCTGGGGCCAAGCGCCGCCATGACTTCATATTCCCGCTCGATGGCGTGCGCCGACCGCAACAAGGCACCCGGCGGCTTGCGCCGAAGAACATAGTCGCCGTGCGCAGTGGAGAGCCGGAAAGTCGGGTTGGACTGGCCCCCTGCGAACCGGGCGATTGAGACCGGACCATCATGCGCCGGAACCTCGCGTTTCAACCACTGTTCCAGCCGCTGCGCAGCCTTGGCGTCAATATCGCCGGCGCGCGGCAGCACGCCCGCGTCGGCAGTCGATTGTGAAGACATGTTTTCCCCTCCGGTCATAAGCGTCCAGTCGGGTCGCGCCGATTGGTGTTGGTACATTACCCTTGCATTTTGCATGCAATCCGGTCAAATTCAAATCAGAAAACAAAGCAGGGCAAAAGCATGAAATCTTTTGGAACCCGGCCTGCACCAAGAGGGGATATTGTGGCAATTGACGCAAAAATTGGTTCATCTACCTGCATTTACAGCCTATTTCGGCTCGTCGGTCCCCGCACGGCCCATGCAATGATTCACGTCGGTCCGGGAAAACCAATGGAGCGCCGCACGCCTCCAACTGCATCCGATTTTGATTTCAGCCGGGAATTCACGGGATTGTGCAGGCGATTGCTGGTGTTCGGTAACAGGCAGAAGCGCCCCCCGGTTCTTGCGGCGCACTTTGCGGACATGCCCACGCCGCCTGAGGATGCAATTTCCGGACACCGTGGCCAGACGCACCGCTCAGAAAGACCAAGCACCCTGGCTTCGTCCCAGAGGATATTGACACCCAATTTTCGAAACAGACGGTATATTTAAATTGACAGGATCGAGTGAAAGAGAAGGGCCGCTAGCCGGCTTGCGCGTTGTCGAACTGGGCCAGCTCATCGCCGGCCCGTTTTGCGGGCAGCTGCTCGGCGACATGGGGGCCGAGGTCGTCAAGATCGAACCACCGAAAGGCGGTGATCCGATGCGCGCCTGGGGCCAGGGCGACAAGCCTGTCTGGTGGCAGGTGATTGCACGCAACAAGTTTTCCGTTGTCGCAGACCTCAAGACCCCGGACGGGCAAGATCTGGCCCGCCAGTTGATCGCAAAAGCCGACATATTGATCGAGAATTTCCGTCCGGGCACGCTGGAACGGTGGGCGCTTGATCCCCAGGACCTGGTCAAGATGAACGAACGCCTGATTGTCGTTCGGGTGTCCGGCTATGGACAGACCGGGCCCTACGCATCCCGCGCTGGTTTCGGCGGCATTGCCGAAGCGATGGGCGGATGGCGGAAGATCGTGGGAGAACCCGATCGGGTGCCGGCCCGGATGGGTATCTCGATCGGCGACACGCTGGCCGCCAGCTATGGCTGCATGGGCGCGCTCGCCGCGCTTCACGAGCGGAAGACAAGTGGCAAGGGCCAGATTGTCGATGTCGCACTCTATGAATCGGTGTTGCAAGTCATGGAAGGCCTCATTCCGGAGTGGGCGGTCGCGGGCCACAAGCGAGGACGCACGGGTTCCAAATTGCCGGGCATTGCGCCATCAAATGTCTATCAGTGCCGTGACGGGGAATTCCTGATCGGGGCAAACCAGGACAGCGTGTTTGCCCGCCTGTGCCAGGCGATGGGCCGCCCTGAACTCGCCCAGGATGCACGTTTCTCCACTCACACGTCCCGCGGCAGCAACCAGGAAGAACTCGACGGCATGATCAACGTCTGGACCGCGACTCTGACGGTCGACGAACTCGAAGCGCTGATGATCGAGCACAGTGTCCCTGCCGGGCGCATCCTCGATGCGGAGGACATGCTGTCCGATCCCCATTTCGCCGCGCGCGAGGCCATCATCACAGTCGACGATCCGGAACTGGGTCCGGTTCCGATGCAGGCCCCTTTCCCGAAACTGTCGCGCACGCCGTCTACCGTCCGCCGCAGCGCGCCGCGCCATATCGGGCAGGATACTGATGAAATAAGGAAGCGCTGGCTCAGCGAGTGATCGACCGCCGCGTCGGCGGCGCGGCGATCAGACTGTCGGCACCCTGCCCCCAGAGGCCTCAGCCCGCGCTCGCCAGACTCGCGCGGACAAGGGCGCTGGAACACGTGCGCGATAATTGTTCGTTCAGCCACACGGCAGTTTGGACCACCGCATCGAGATCGACGTCGAGCCCTTTGCCCAGCGCGTAGGCGAGGTCTTCGGTCGCCAGATTGCCCGCTGCGCCCGGCGCAAACGGGCACCCGCCCGTCCCGCCGATGGCGGCGTCGATGATGCTCGCGCCGCCGGCGATTGCGGCCATTGCATTGGCCACCCCCATGCCGCGCGTGTCGTGAAGGTGCACCCGAACCGGAATCGGCGCGACCACTGCCTTCACGCGCCGGGTCAGCGATTCAACTTCGTCCGGCCTTGCGATGCCGATCGTATCGGCGAGGCCTACCTCCATGCTGCCCTGCTCCGCGAGCATTTCAGCCATGGCCAGCACCCGGTCAGGGGACGTTGCGCCTTCGAAGGGGCATCCCCATGCAACGGCGATCATGGCGTGGGCGGCGCGGCCCACACCTTGCGCGATTGCCATGACATCGCCCGCCTCCGACAGCGACTGCTCACTGGTCTGTCGCTGATTCCGCATGCCAAATGTATCGCTTGCCACACAGACGAAACCGACCTCGTGAACATTGGTTGCAAGCGCCCGGAAGGCACCGCGCTTGTTGAGCACGAGACCGATATAGCGCGCCGCGCCGGGTACCAGTCTGGCAACAACGTCTTCGGCGCCGGCCATTTGCGGAACCGCATCGGGGCGCACAAAGCTGGCCACTTCCAGCCGCCGCGCGCCTGCCGCGATTGCCTTTTCGATCAGTGCGACCTTCTGGTCCACGGACAAGCTGACCGGTTCATTCTGCAGACCGTCACGCGGCGCCACTTCGACATATTCAACCATCATGAATCTCCTCTGGTCAGCGCAGACCAAGCTGTCGCGCGATGATGCCACGCAGGATTTCCCGTGTTCCGCCCCGCAGGGAAAAGACCGGCGCTGCCATCATGGTGTACGCGAGAACGGCGGCGAAATTGCTGGTGCTCTGCAAGTCCGGTTCTTCATCGACAAGGCTGCGGGCAATGTCGGGCAGGTCTTGCTCGAAAGCAGCGCCCAGGTCCTTGACGATGGCAGAATGGATTCCCGGATTCTCGCCGGCCTCCAGAAGGGCTGCCACCCCGCGCGACATATGGCGAAGGGTCACCAGGTGCGCGAACAGCCTGCCGATCGCGGCTTCCGCCGCGGCGCCCTTGCTGTCCTGCAATGCGCCGATCAGCTCGGTCAGCAACTGGATCGAGGACAGGAACCTCTCCGGCCCCGAACGCTCGAAGGCCAGCTCGCCCATGACCTGCGCCCAGCCTTGCCCTTCCTCGCCGAGCAAGGCATCGGCCGGAAGCACGGCATCTTCGAAATGCACTTCGTTGAAATGATGCCGCCCCATGAGGTCGATAATCGGCCGTACACTGACGCCTTCAGTTTGCTTCATGTCGACCAGCAGCTGGCTGGTGCCCTTGTGCCTGTCCGCCGGCCCACCCGACGTGCGACAGAACAGGATCATGTAGTCGGATTCGTGCGCATAGGTCGTCCACAGCTTGGTGCCGTTCACCTTCCACGATCCATCACCCTGGCGCTCTGCACGGGTGCGCGTCGCCGCGAGGTCAGACCCGACATCGGGCTCGCTCATGCCGACACAGAAAACACATTCACCAGCGACGATACGCGGCAGGATCGCGTGCTTCTGCGCTTCGGTGCCGTAGCGCAGGAGCGTCGGGCCGCTTTGCCGGTCGGCGAACCAGTGCGCGGCAACAGGCGCGCCTGCGGCCAATGTTTCCTCAACGACGACATAGCGCTCGAACGTGCTGCGCTCTCCGCCACCATATTCCTTGGGCCAGGTCATGCCCAACCAGCCGCGCTGCCCGATGGCCCGGCTGAAATCGCGGTCGAACCCGCTCCAGCTTTCGGCGCGCTGGAGCGGGGTCCGGTCCGCCAGGGCGTCGTTGAGGAATGCACGCACGTCAGCGCGCAATTGTTCTGCAGCTTCGCTCTCCACGGGCGCTGGAAAAATGATTTTCGTCATGCGCTTGTCACCATTGGCCAGAACTCTCCGCGCCCATTCGCCAGCACCATCTGACCGACGCGCCGGGTCCACCAGGATTGCGTTCCAAATTCATCCCGCCATTTCCAGACAGCCGTGGTGAAGTGGTGCAGACGGTGCTCACGGGTGTACCCAATGGCGCCGTGCAGCTGGTGAGCCAGCGCTGAAACCTTTGAACACGCCTCACCGATACGCGCCCGGGCGATACCGATTGCCAGCGTTGCGGTATCCGCGTCTTCTTCGAAGCGGCCAACGGCATGATCGGCTGCGGCCGTTGCCGCAGCGACTTCACTGGCCAGCAAGGCGAGCGAATGCTGGACGGCCTGGAACTTTGCAATCGGTCGCCCGAACTGGCTGCGTTCCTCGACATGGGAGATCGTCATGGCAAGGATCGTTTCGAGCGCACCTGCCATCTGCATCGCCCTGGCCAACGCCGCCAGTTCCTGCTGCATTCGCGTCAGCTTGCCCAATGAATGTACCGGCCCGTCGCACAGCGCGCCTCCCGCCGTCACGGAAAAATGGTTTGCCAGCATTGTCTCGACAATCGGGTGAGCGAGAACATGCCGACCGCACATCCTGACAAGTTCGAACGCCGTCTTCTGGTCAAGCCCAAGGCCACCGTGCGCCTCGTCCACGAACGCCAGCGGCAAGCCCATTTCTTCGATCTGGTGCCAATCTGCCGAGAGGTCAGCGGCATCGGCTGTTCGGGACGCGTTGCGCTCCGAGAGATCGCTGAGCAGGCGCTGCGTTGAATCTAGAAGTAGTGTGGATACGTCCTGCACTGAGCGTCCCGCCCTTGTCCCGCAATCTGTTTACTGGCCGCGAGGGCGGATGCGACACGTCCGTGCCGCATCCGCTGAACCTGCGCGATGGAAAGGGCGGGCCCTAAAGGGCCGCGAGTGCCGCTTCCGCGACCACCATGTCCTGCTCATAGTGGCCGCCGCTGAGGCCGATCCCACCGATGACCTGGTCCTGCTCACTGATCGGATACCCACCGCCGTAAACCACCAAGCGCGGAGTGTGAACGATGCCCTGGAGCAGCGGTGGGTCGTTCTTGATGAAATCGAACCATCCATGAGTCGGAATGCCGAAGCTGACGGCCGTGTATGCCTTGTTGGTTGCGATATCGACCGACAGGAGTGCCGCCCCGTCCATCCGGCGGAATGCTTTGAGGGTGCCCGATTCGTCGACGATCGAAATGACCATCGGCACACCGATCTCGAGCGCCTTCGCCGTTGCGGCCTCGATCAGGCGGTCACAGGCAGATTGAGTAATGGAAAGACGGGTTACGGTATTTGACATTTCGGCGTTCTCCTTTGAGGTCTTGCACAGGTGGTCTTGTCGACGTTGCTAACATTGGGGCAGTCATCAATTGCGGGCGCCTTGTGCGCCCCGCGGCTTGCCCAGATCTTCAGATGATGACGCGCACAGCTTCCAGGATTCGATCCTTGCTCGCGAAGAGCCGCTTCTCCAGTGCGCCATTGTAGGGAATGTGGACCTGCGGCGTGGCGACTCTCTGGATCGGCTTGCGCAGGCTCTCGAAGGCCTCTTCGGAGACGACAGCGGCGATCTCCGATGCGACGCTGCCAACCTTGTGCGAATTGTCTACGATGACCAGGCGGCCGGTCTTTGCGACTGACGTCAGGATCGTTTCCTTGTCCATGGGAACAATCGTCCGCAGATCGATCACCTCGGCGTTGATGCCTTCGCCCGCCAACACTTCGGCAGCAGCGAGCGCATGAGGCAGGCACCCCGCGACGGATACGATCGTCAGATCGGACCCCGACCGCTTCACGGCGGCCTTGCCGATGGGAACGAGCAGGTCGACATCGGTGGAGACGTCTTCCTTCTTGCCCCAGAGATTGATGTCCTCGAAGAAGATAACCGGGTCGTCATCACGAATTGCGGCCTTCAGCAGGCCTTTGGCGTCACTGGCCGTTGCCGGCGCAAGCACCTTCAGGCCCGGCGTGTTCATGAAAAGAGGGTAGGGCCGGTCAGCATGCTGGGCCGCCGTGCGATTATTGTAGAAAGTGCTTGTGCGGACCACGAGCGGCACCTTCAGCTGTGCGCCGGTCATGAAGCGCAACTTGGCGGCCTGGTTGATGATCTGATCGGATGCCAGATAACAGAAGCTGGCAATGGTCAGGTCGACAATCGGCCGCAGGCCGGTGAGTGCGGCGCCGACACCGACGCCAACAAAGCTGTTTTCGGAAATCGGCGTGTTGCGCATCCGTTTTTCGCCGAATTCCTCGACCAATGACTGGGCACCATACACGGCGATGTCCTCGCCCATGAGAATGACGTTCTCATCGCGCTGCATCTCTTCGCGCTCTGCTTCAATGATCGCCTGAAGGTAGGATAGTTTCTGGACTGAATTTCGCATGCTTAGAGCTCACCTTCGTAGGCCGGGAAGTTTATCGGATTGCTGAACATGCAATCCCAGACATCTTCCATGTCCGGTTCCGGGCTCTCACGCGCAAATTCGACGGCCGCGTCGATCGTCTTGGCCACTTCCTGCTCGATCCGCTCGACATCAGCGAGAAGGTCGCGCGAAAGCAGCGTGGCGCGATAAAGGGAAATCGGATCGCGCTCGTTGCGATGATACTCAATTTCTTCCTTGCTTCGGTATTCGATCGGAATGGCCAGCCGGTTTGAATGTTCGTCGAAGCGGTAGGTTTTCGCCTCGATCAGCGTTGGCCCTTCTCCCGCCCTTGCGCGGTCCACGGCTTCCTGGGTGACAGCATGGACGGCTTCGGCATCCTGCCCATCCACGATGATGCCCGGAATGCCATAGCCGTCAGCGCGGCGGGCGATATCCGGTTGGCCATGAGATTTCTCAACCGACGTGGTGACAGCATAGCCATTGTTTTCGCAAAAATAGATGACCGGCAGCTTCCAGATCGCCGCCATGTTGATGCTTTCACTGAACGTGCCCTGATTGGCCGCGCCGTCGCCGAAGAAGCAGAGGCTGACCTGGTCTGTTTCACGCACCTGAATGCTGAGGCCGGCGCCCGTGGCAATCGGGAACCCGCCTCCGACAATCGCCGACTCCCCGATCAGGCCGCGGCTTGTATCCGTCAGGTGCATCGATCCGCCGAGCCCCTTGCAGATGCCGGTCTTCTTCCCGAACACTTCCGCCATGAGCGGGTTGATGTCGGCGCCCTTGCCGATGGGGTGGCCATGCGAACGGTGTGTTCCCGTCACATAGTCATCGTCCCGGAGCGCCATGCAGGCGCCGACGATCGCCCCCTCCTGGCCGATGCTCAGGTGCCCCACCGGATTATGCGCGATCAGCGCTTCTTCGAACCTGCGGATCAACAGCATCCTGGTGAAGAGCTGGAGTTGTTGGGCACGATCAAGCAACCTGGCGCTCCATCTCGATGACGGCGATCTCGGCCCCGATTTCGATTTCGGCGCCCACTTCGGCGGTAATGTGGGTGAGCACGCCCGTTGCGGGCGACTCCACCTCCAATGTGGACTTGGCCGTCTCGACCTCGACAAGCGGCTCGCCTGCCTCAACCCTGTCTCCGACATTTTTCAGCCAGCCGACGATCGTGGCTTCCGTCACACCCATGCTGATGTCTGGAAGTTTCACCCTGATAGCCATTGATCATTTTCTCCGTGTATTGAGCTTTCAGCGCGGAGCGCTGCTATCGGGACCGATAAAAGAAGTCTTCGGGATTGAAATACATCCAGTATTTCTGGACCCGGCCGGCATCGTTGAATTCGAAGATCGAACTTCCCGCTGCGCGGACTTCGCGCCCTTCGAATGTGCCGTGGATCGTCCAGCCGGTGGACGCGAGCGGTGGATCGATGATCGTCCGCTCGATCGTGCGATTGTAGTCGGTCAAAGCCCCAAAAGCCTTGCGCTCGACTTCTCGTTCCGTTGCGCGGTCCGGAACGTGCACACCATTTCGCCATCCCTCGACATCGGGCGCCATGATCATATCGATCTTGGCGCTGACTGCTTCGACACCGGTGCTTGGACGCGCATTCTCAGCCTCGTTCAAACGACGCAGTGCGGCTTCGATCTGGTCTCGGTCAATCATTTCACTCTCCTCCCGGCCTGGTCCTGTTCGCGGACTCCACCTTGGCTTGCTGTCGATGAATGGGCCGCGTGCACCTGATAGTCCTGCATGCGCGGCGCCTTGGTTTCCTGCTCGAACCGATCATACGAGAAGGTCCACGATGCGGGAACGCCCTGCTTGTCCAGATACCAGCTGTCGCACCCGGTGACCCACACGGTTTTCTGTGCCGCTTCGCAGCGCTCCGTCTCAAACTGCTGCATGGCTTCTTCGGTGGCGCTGACTTCCGTGTATTCGCCGCGGCGAATGCCGTCGACCAATTGCAGGATATACTCGATCTGGTGTTGGGCCACTTCGACCAGCGAAAAGTTTCCAACCGGGCTGTTTGGCCCGTTGAGAAGGAAGAAGTTGGGAAAATCCGGGACGCTCATCGAGAGATAAGCCTTGGGGCCGTCTGCCCACACAGCGTCCAGATCGACACCGTTCCGGCCGATCACCCGGGTCGGGCGAATGAACCGGTCGACCTTGAAGCCGGTCGCGAGAACCAGGACATCCAGTTCGTGCAGCTGTCCATCAGCGGTTCTCAGGCCTTCCGGCTCCACCCGTTCGATCGGCGACGTTACCAGTTCGGCGTTTGGCTGCTGGATCGCATCGTAGAATGTATTGGAAATGACCAGGCGCTTGCAGGCTGCGCGATAGCTGGGCGTCAGGCGCTGTCGCAAGTCCGGGTCACGGATGGTTTCGAGATTTTCCTGGCACAGCTGTTCTATCGCGGCGAGTTCGGGCGAATCATAGTCGATGACGGCATTCGCAAAACCTTCCAGTGTCTTGCTTCGCAGCTCGCGCACCAATTCTTCCAGGACCGCCGGGTTCTCCCGGAATCGCGCCTTGTCTTCTTCGGTGTAGGAAATGTTTTCCCGCGGCATCACCCACTGTGCGGTCCGCTGAAACAGCTGGAACTGATCCGCCCGGGGAACGAGTGCCGATGTCAGCTGCGCGGCGGTCGAGCCGGTCCCGATGACACCGATTCGCTTGCCGTCGAGTTCTACGTCATGGTCCCAATGCACGGAGTGAAAGGCGGCGCCGCTGAAGGTTTCGATTCCGTCGAAATGCGGGATGTTGGGATGGTGCAGGACGCCAGTCGCCGCGATCACGACATCGAAACGGTCTGTGTGGCCGCTGGCAGTAAGAAGGTCCCATCCGGCTTCATCAAAGCGAAGCTGCACGACCTCGTCATTGAATCGGATCAGGGGCATGATGCCGAAGTCACGCGCGACGCGCTCGAAATAGGCGCGGATATCCTTGCCCTCGGCCATCAGGGAATCCCATTCGGGATTGCGCGCGAAAGAGTAGGTATACCAGTGCGCAGCGACATCGCATGCCAGGCCCGGATACTGGTTCTCGCGCCACGTACCGCCGACACTGTCGCCTTTTTCGAACACCACGCATTCGATATCGCGCTCGCGCAACTTGATGGCGGCCAGTATCCCGGCCATTCCCGCACCGATCACCGCAACGCGTATCGACCTGCCCATGTCTTGACCTTCCAATCCTGGTCCGATTTCCGCAACTTGGGTCATCATCTCCCCCAAGACTCTTGTCGTTGACGATGCGATACCTAGTATGCGGTTGCGCTCGCAACCATATTGCATCCAATATTGGTTGGTTCAACCCATTTGTTCAAGTTGGCAGGAATCTCCGGACGGCCAGGCGCAAGGCTGCGGAAATCCACGACCGATGCCGCCGGAAACTGCCCCTGGGTCAGGCTAGGGCCGGCGCGCGACAGGGCGACCAATTGGCTCCACCTCTCTTAGATACACGGGCAGTCACCCGCATTGCAGCCCCTGCCTGCGCCAGCCGCGCAGAGGAGATACCCACACGCTTTCAAGCGGGCCACGCACTGGCCGGAGATTACGCCGGAAGTTGCCCGAATCGGCCTTGAAGATTTTTCTGGATTGCATACAAATTGCTTGCGCTGGTGTTAATGGTCGCATAGGCAACAGGTATAGATATCAGAGCTTTGGAGGAATCAGTGACAAAGAAACGCGCAGCAGGTGAACTCGCCGCCGCCGCATTGGCCGGACTCGGCGTGACCGAAGTCTTTGCCTTGCACGGTAGTCATCTCGATCCCTTGTTCATGGCTTGCGATGAATTCGGAATTCGCCTGACCGATACACGCCACGAAGCGGCAGCCGGCCACGCAGCAGACGGGTATGCTCGCGCCTCCAACGGCAAGCTGGGCGTATGCGCCGTGACTGCGGGGCCCGGCTTCACGAACGCCCTGACGGCAATGGCCAATGCCTATCTGGACCGAATCCCGACACTGTTCATCGCTGGCGCCGCACCGGCCCGCGAAGCTGAAATCAACACGCTGCAAGGCGGGTTCGACGCAGTCGCAATGGCCAAGCCCGTCACCAAGTGGGCGCAAAGGGTCACTGATCCCGGCCGCATTGTCGAATTCATCCGGCGCGCTGGCGAGATCGCACTGATGGGCGCACCCGGGCCCGTTTTCCTGGAAATTCCGATCGACGTGATGTTCTGGCCCACGGACGAAACCCCGCCAGACACGACCAAGTGGGCGCGCCCGATTCGGCCTGCGCCAACCCCCGACGCAATTGCGAAAATCATGGAGATGTTCCGCAACGCGAAACGCCCCGTGATCATTGCAGGCGGCGGCGCGATGCTCACAGATGCCGGCGATCGCCTGCGCCAGCTTGCCGAGAAGACCGGCGTTCCGGTCATTGCGAGCCAGAAGGCGCTGGGTGTCCTTCCTGACGATCACCCCTATTACGCCGGGGCAGCAGCAGCACTCGCCAAAGCGGCCGGGTCCGGCTCGCCCGCCGATGCCGTATTGCTGGTCGGTGCGCGCATGGGCATGTTCCTGGGGGGCGCCATGGGGGCAGTCATCCCGCCGGAGGCCTATGTCGCCCAGATCGAGATCAACCCCGAGGAGATTGGCAGGGTTCGCATGGCCGACCTGCCGATCGTCGCCGATGTCGGCGAAACGCTCGACGCGCTGCTGATCGCCGCGAAGAAAACGGACCTGCCGAATTATGATGGCTGGGCCGAGAAACTGCGCAGCTATCGCTCGTCCGCAAGAGACGCCTTTGCCGATGCCCCCAAGAACTCCGGCCCCGGCCGGATTCACCCCGGGCACGCGGTCGCGGCCATCATGGACGCCTTGCCACCAGGCACCGCCGTCGTCGCGGATGGCGGGGAAGCCGGCAACTGGGTTGGCGATCTCGTCCGGTCGCCCGGCGCGGGGCAACATCTCCGGTGCGGATACCTTGGATCGCTCGGGATTTCCCCCGGCTTTGCGATCGGCGCGGCGCGAGCAAGACCCGAGCGGCCGGTCGTCTGCTTTGCCGGTGACGGCGGGGCAGGGTTTCATATCCAGGAATTTGACACGATGGTGCGTCACGGATTGCCGATCGTGACGGTCGTCCTGAACAATGCCGAATGGGGCATGTCGCGCAACGCGCAAAATCTCCTCTATGGCAAGCAGCGCGAGGTCATCGTCGCTCTTGAAGACACCCGGTTTGAAGTCGTGGCGCAGGGCTTCGGCCTGGAGGCCAAGAGGATTGACCGGTACGAGGATCTTGCCGCCGCCGTCGAAGAGGCGTTCGCATCAGGCAAGCCCTATTGCCTCAACGTGATCATCGATCCCGCAGTGATGCACCCGCGGACCAAGATGATGGTCGGCGATGGCGCCAGCGAAGGTGACGTTCCGATACCTTATTACGCGAACATCAAGGCCTGACGGAACAATGGAGTCCGGCCCTCCCGGAGCGGAGCGGGCCGGACTCTCGCCGGGGCCTGTCCAGGGCGGCAACGCCCACCCTGCCCCTCACCCTGGTGGCAGGCATGAGGGACAGGGGATTGGCCAAGTGAATATCAACTGCTGGGGATCGTAAACAATGCCAAGGCTCAGTTTGGTCAGTCGCGCCGACATCGACGACCCCGTTGCCCAGTTCATTTACGACAAGAAATTCCGGGGCCGGGATCCTGCAACGGAGCCCGGGCAAACGGCGTCAGGCGCGCCCGGCAATTACGAGGCGGTCTTCGCGCATTCCCCGGATGTCCTGGAGCATGCGCTGCAAGGGTTTTACCTCAAGCAGACCAAGAAGCGCAAAGTGCCGCTGAAATACCTGGAACTCGCAATCAGCCGCGTCGGATGGGACTGTTCGTGCCGGTGGATGTATTCCGAGCACAGCAAGATCCTGCGCGGGCTGGGCTATTCGGAAGACGCACTCGCGGCCATCAGCTGCTGGCAGACCAGCGACGCATTCGACGCCGCTGAACGCGTCGTGCTCGCCTATGCAGACTGCATCGCGTTCGACCACGGCCGCACGCCGGATCCGCTGTTCGACCAGCTCCAGGCGCACTTCGACGAGGAACAGATCGTCGAACTCACCTACATCACGTCAATGTTCATGATGAATGCCGGCATGATCCGGGCGCTTCGTCTGGAGCATGACGATTACGACGAGCGGGTACGCGAAATGCCATCCCCGCCGGAATACCGATTCGTCGATGCGGAGCCGGAACCCCTGCCACGGAGACCCAAAGCGCCATGACGAACATTCGCGCCGCCTATCCCTATTACGTTGTCTTCTGCCTGATGGTGGCCAGCGCGTTCTCCTTTCTTGACCGGCTTGCGCTCAGCATGATGATCGAGCCGATAAAGGCCGAGCTCTCGCTCTCCGATACGCAGGTGAGCATCCTGGCCGGTGCGGCCTTTGCAGTCTTCTACGTTGGCTTTGCCCTGGTCTTTGGCCGCTGGGTGGATACGCACGGACGGCGCAATGCGATCGTGTTCGGGATCTCGGTCTGGAGCCTGGCAACCGCCGCGTGCGGCCTGGCCAGCAGTTTCCTGCACCTGTTCGTGGCCCGCTCCCTGATCGGAGTCGGGGAGGCAAGCCTGAACCCTTCTGCGTACTCAATGATTGCAGACTACTTCAAGACCACGCGCAGGAGTGTCGCAACAGCCATCTTCGCGTGCGGCGCGACCGTCGGCGGGGGATTGGCAATCATGATGGGCGGCCAGTTGATCTCTTGGGCCAATACGGCCGATCCGTCACTCCCCTTCCTGCCTGACCTCTCGGCCTGGCAATTCGTGTTCATCATCATCGGCCTGCCCGGCCTGCTCGTTGCCCTGCTGATCGCGCTCACTGTGCGCGAGCCCGCCCGCCAGCTGGTCGTCGGCGAAACGACCGATATCCCGGGACTCCGCGACGCCCGGATCTATCTGGCGAAAAATGCCCGGAGCCTCGGACCGCTGTTTGCGGCCTTCTCCTGCAATGCCATTATCGGCTACTCCTTCATGGTGTGGGGACCGGTGCACTTCATGCGCATGCACCAGCTCGACGCGGGTGATGTCGGCCTGCTGCTCGGAATCGGGTTTGGCGTGGGCGGGACGATCGGCCTGCTGGCTGGTGGCGCCATCGCGGATGCCCTTGTCAGGCGCGGTCGCATCGAAGCGCCCGTCCTCGTTTCGCTTGCCGCCGTGATTGTGGATACGCCCCTGTTCATTGGCGCCTATCTGAGCACGAACCTGACTGTGGCTTCCGTGCTGTTCTGCCTCGGCATGGCGGTGGCCAGCATGACGGGAGGACTCCAGATCTCAATGGTCCAGTCGCTCGCACCCAACCGCCTGCGCGGGATCATGGCAGCGGTCTTCGGAGCCTGTGTGAATCTCGCCGGGTTTGGGATTGCGCCGACGATTACGGCGATGCTGGCTGAGAACCTGTACGGGGGAGAGATGGGCATCGGAAAAGCGCTCGCGACCATGACAGTTGTCGCAGGCCTTGGCGCGGTCATCCTGTTCCTGATCGGACTCGCCCCCGGACGCCGCCTGGCGCTTTCCCTGGAGGGCAACACAGCCCCCTCGCCTCAGGCCTGACGTGAACGGGCAATCCGATGGCACATTGATTTCGGCTTTGGACAGGAACTCCCAAGCCGCCCTGCCCCCGGTAATCCAATCTGCTTAATTTGCATGCAATATTCATTATATTCTCATCAATAATTTGAATATTGCGAGCGAATACGGGTTCCAAGAACAAATTATTCTGGTATGTGTATGCAATCGTAAGGATCGCCACGTCGAGGGCGACCGCATCCGGGGAGAAAAAAGTGCGCATTCCAGCAAATTTCAGCACCATGGTATCCAGCTTGGCGCTCGCGTCTGCGATCATGGTCAGTCCAACAGCAATGGCGCAGGACAGCGCCGACGGTAACGGCGCGGATCCGTCCACCGACCGGCAAAGGTCGATGGGCGTCATCGTGGTGACGGCGCAAAAGCGCGAGCAGAAACTGCAGGATGTTCCCGTCTCGATCACCGCCGTCCGGGGGGCGACGCTAGAGGCCCTGCAAATTTCCGATTTGCGCAGCATCCAGAGTTACGTGCCCAACATGGCCGTCCTGAATTCGGGCGTTAACCCGGTGGTCTTCATCCGGGGCTTCGGGTCAGGCCCGAACAATGTCGCGTTTGACCAGGAAGTTTCGGTCTACCTCGACGGCATTTACGGCGGACGCGGCGCGCAGTTCAGCGCGCCCTTCTTCGACCTGGAGCGGATGGAAGTTCTTCGCGGCCCGCAAGGCGCCCTGTTTGGTCGCAACACCGCGGCCGGCGCCATCAGCCTGATCTCGAAACGCCCGACCGACACGTTCGAGGGCCATGTCAGCGCGGGATACGACTTTGAGCGGAATGGCTACAATGCCACCGGCGTTGTCAGCGGCCCCGTGACAGACACGTTGAGCATGCGCCTCGCCGGCAAGATCACACGCCAGGACGGCTACATCAAGAACCTCTACAATGGCGAAGATGATCCGCAACTGCGCGACACGATGGCGCGACTGACCCTGCGTTGGCAGCCGTCGAGCGACGTCGATGTCGTGTTCAAGAACGAGTATGGAGACCACCTCATCGAGGGGGGCGTGACAGTCTCCGGGTCGCTGGACGAAGACGTCTATGACGGAGACTTCGGTGACGAGCGCTATATCTCGGACAACTACGCCGGTGCCGGCCTGGACGAGGAAAGCGGCATCGAGACCTGGAACAGCGCAATCAATGCCGACATCGGCATCGGAGAGCATACGCTGACGCTGATCTCCGGCTACTCGCATTTCGAAACGACGCGGTTTACCGCCTATGATGAAGTTGCACCTGACGGCACCGTTCCGGCAAACGGTGGCAATGCCCGGTTCGGCAACGGTTTCCCCGAGGATTTCGACCAGTGGTCCGTTGAAGCGCGCGTCGCTTCACCGCTCGGGCAGTTCCTCGAGTATATCGTCGGCGTCTACTACGATACATCCGATTACCACCTGCATCAGGATTCGTACTATCGCGATGTATTCACCCTGACCGGCCATCAGTCGACTGACTTCTTCCAGGATAGCAGTTCATGGTCTGCCTATGGACAGGGAACGTTCAATTTTTCGCCCGAGCTGAAACTGATCACGGGGCTTCGCTACTCCCAGACCGACAAGGATGCAGAGTTCTCGCAATACACGGTCTCAGGATCGCCGCTCAATCCGATCGGGCCCGGCACGTCCGGCAGCCTGTCGGAGAATTACCTGGATCCATCGGCGACTGTGCAATACGACATCACACCCGATACCATGGTCTATGCTACCGCCGCGCGCGGCTCAAAGTCCGGTGGTTTCGTATCCAACACCTATAATGTTGCGCCAGACGGCTTCAAGTTCGCACCTGAACGCTCGACCAACTACGAGCTTGGTCTCAAATCGACCTTCGGTGACGGGCTGGCGAGCGTCAATCTCGCGATATTCCGGATGGATTTCGAAGACCTGCAGCAATCTGCGTACGATCCTGACCGCCGCACATTCTTCACGCGCAACGCGGCAGAGGCACGCTCCGAGGGCGTGGAACTCGAAGTCGAGCTGCTGCCGACAGACAATCTCACGCTGAATGCCAATGTGGCCTATCTCGATGCGAAATTCAGGGACTATCCGGGTGCACCCTGCCTGACGGCCGAGACACTGGCTGAATGTGACTCCTCTGACGCAAACAGCCTGGCCGCGCACAATATCGCCGGCACGCCGCTCCTGTTTGCTCCCAAATGGAGCGGCAATATCGGTTTCCACCACCAGATGGACGTCCAGCAGTTCAGGCTGACCACCAGCGCCAACGCCCAGTTCCGGTCCAAGTACTTCGTTGCCGATGGCTACAGCCCGGTCTGGGGCGTACAGGACGGATGGACGAAGATTGACGCCCGTGTCGAACTGGCCACGCAGGATGACCGCTGGAGCGTCGCCCTTGTGGGACGCAACCTCACCGACGAGCACACGCGGGGGGCTTCACTCCGGTTCCCTGGCTCGATCACGGACACAACCCGCACCCTGAACTGGATGGACGAATATCGGTCAGTCTCACTCGTCGGGACCCGCCGCTTCTGATGGAATGCCTTCAAGGATAGATTTCCTCCTTGTGCACTGGATGGGCGCTCGCGTTGGCGCCCATCCCCTTTTTTCGTATTCAATGCCGGCATGTGCGCATCCCAGAATGACCGCTAGACCTCGAAGGATGGAAAATTGACTTCGCACGACCATGATGGCCCCGACATCGACCTGGACGCCCTCGCCAGAAAGTACGTCGAGGAACGGGAAAAGCGCCTGCGGGCCGATGGTGTCGGGCAATACCAGTCCCTCAGCGGCAAGTTCGCGTCCTTCGATACCGATCCCAATGCCCCACCGGATTTCGATCGCGATCCGGTCAGGCGCCAGGCCGACGTCGTGGTCATTGGCGGCGGATATGGCGGCCTGTTGACGGCGGTCCAGCTGCGCAAGCGCGGCGTGAACAATATCGTCATCCTCGAGAAAGGGGCTGATTTCGGCGGCACCTGGTACTGGAACCGCTATCCCGGCATCCGCTGCGACGTCGAATCCTATATCTACATGCCGTTGCTCGAAGAGACCGGTTACATCCCCAGCGAGAAATACGCTCGGGGAGCGGAAATCTACGAACAATGCCGGCTGATCGCTGAAAAGTTCGATCTGTACCGCGACACGCTGTTCCAGACCCTGGCCGAAACACTGGCCTGGCACGAGGACAGGCAGTGCTGGGACGTCGCCACCAATCGCGGCGACACGATCGAGGCGCGGTTCGTCGTGTCCGCCACCGGGCTCTACAGCAGTCCGAAGCTGCCCGGCATTCCCGGCATCGAACAGTTTGAAGGGCCGAGCTTTCACACCAGCCGCTGGAACTATGACTTCACGGGCGGCAATGCCGAAGGCAACCTGACAGGCCTTGCCGGCAAGAAAGTCGGGATCATCGGCACCGGCTCCACCGGGATACAATGCGTCCCTCCCGTCGCCGAATACGCCGAACAGCTGTACCTGTTTCAACGCACGCCCGCCTCGATCGACGTTCGCGGCAACAGGCCGTCGGATGTCGAGTGGTTCAAGTCTCTTCCGCCTGGCTGGCAGCGGGAACGGATGATGAATTTCACCGCCCTGACCTCCGGCGTGGCGCAGGACGAGGACATGGTGAACGACAGCATGACCAACCTGTTCCGGCAGCCCGACGCCACCCCGGGCGGCCGGTTCCAGGACATCAATTCCGAGGAGCGCAACAAGGCGGAAATCCTCCGGATGGAAACGGTTCGGCAGAGAGTCGATTCAATCGTCAAGGACCGGAAAACGGCCGAAGCGCTGAAACCCTATTTCCACTATTTCTGCAAACGGCCGGGGTTCAGCGACAACTACCTGCAGGTTTTCAACCGCCCCAATGTCACGCTTGTCGACACAGCCGGCAAAGGTGTCGAACGGGTGACGCCGCGCGGGCTGGTCGTCGATGGCCAGGAGCATGAACTCGATTGCATCATCTACGCGACCGGGTTCGATTTCATGACGAGCTACGCCCGCGAGTCGGGCCTCACGGTGATCGGGCGGGAAGACACGTCGCTTGAGGCCCACTGGAAACACGGTGCCAGAACCCTGTTCGGCATGCAGACCCGGGGCTTTCCGAACTTCTTTGTCCTGACGCTTGTACAAGCCGGCGTCTCGTTCAACTACCTGCACACCGCCGATGCCCAGTCCATCTACCTGGCAGACCTCATATCCCACTGTCTCGAGAACAATTTCGGCAGCGTTGAACCGACGGCCGAGGCTGAAGACGAGTGGGTGAACCTGTGCCTGGAGCGGTCGGAGGCGAGACTCAAGTTTCTTGCAAACTGCACACCGAGCTACCTGAACTATGAAGGCCAGCAGAGCGAGGAGTTCGCGCTGAATTCGCCCTTTGGCGGCGGCCCCCTGCCCTATTTCGAATATCTCGAAGAGATGTCGCGCGAGGGATTTGCCAGCCGCCTGGAATTCAAGGCATTGGTGGAAAGCTGAGACTCGGTCCTCGGAAACACAATGACACGCGGGGGGCATTTTCGCCGGCCCGCGCGAATGTCCAATTGCAGCGTCAGGCAAGGCCCGTTGGGGCGCGGGCTTCAGGTTCGACCGGCGGATCCGGGCGATGGCGGTGAGACAGGGATTCGAACCCTGGAGACTATTGCTAGCCTACACACTTTCCAGGCGTGCGCCTTCGACCACTCGGCCACCTCACCAACGCTCACGCGAAGCCCAGCCAGATAGCGGAACGTCCGACTGACCGCAAGGTATCGATTGCCGTTTCCCGTCGGCCTCCCCATATTCCCCGGACGCAAAGGAGACCGCCACATGTTGTTCTCGAAAAAACCCGCCACGCTTCCCGATGCCGCCACCGCCCTGCCGGGCCGCGCGACCGAGATTCCGACGGCGGGCGAACACTTCATCTTCCACCGCGCCCTGAAGGCCGCTGCGCCGGCGGGCTACGAGACCGCCGTGTTCGCAATCGGCTGCTTCTGGGGCGCCGAGCGCAAGTTCTGGGAACAGGACGGCGTCTGGATGACGGCGTCCGGCTATGCCGGCGGCATCACCCCCAACCCGACCTATGAAGAAGTCTGCAGCGGCCGGACAGGCCACAGCGAAGCCGTACGCGTCGTGTTCGACCCGGCCCGCGTAACCTATGCCGAACTCGTGAAACTCGCCCTGGAGAGCCATGACCCGACACAGGGCATGCGTCAGGGCAATGATATCGGCACGCAATACCGCTCGGCGATCTACACGACCAGCGACGCCCAGGCAGACACTGCCCGCCAGATGGTTGATGCCTACCAGGCCGAACTCGCCAAGGCGGGCCACCGCGCCGCCATTTCGACCGAGATCGCGCCGCTCAAGACATTCTATTACGCCGAGGACTACCACCAGCAGTACCTGGCCAAGAACCCGGCCGGCTATTGCGGTATTGGCGGCACCGGCGTGTCCTGCCCGATCGGCCTGTCTGTCAGCCAGGGCTGAGGGCGGTCAGGACCCGAAGTTCAGCGAGAATCGCTTGCGGGTCTCGATCAGGGATTGCGCCTTGTACATGGCGTCGGACGCGGTCTGCGCCTTCTGGATCGCGGGGTCGCCGCGCAATGCGTCAACGACCTGCGAAAGGTGGGAAATCGCTTCCTGGACCGCCTGCTGATCGTATTGCTTCGTCGCCCGCGCCAGCAGCGCCCGGCCAAGGTCCATGCGGGCCTGTGACACGAGGGCCGGGTCTGTCGTGTTGTTGACCTCGAAAAGATGGACGCGGCGCAGCGCGATCACGCGGTCGAGCAGGTCGAGATCACCGTTCGTTTCGGCCACATGAACGGCCGACGCGCAGAAATCCGCTTCGAGTTCGTTCTGGATCGCCTGCGAGGCGGTGTCGCTTTCCAGCAGCATCTTGTCGAGGGCGCTGGCGAGCAGTTTCATCTTTTCCGGACGGAAGGCCTGCGGATTGGCCAGAGCAGGCTGCAATTGCTTGGCCAGCAGGTAGGCGGCCACTCGCGGCATCTGCCCCTGGAGCGCATTCCTGCGGCCCGGAAGGGCAATCGTGAAAGCCCGCGCCTCGTCGGGGCGCAGGCCGCCGCCGCGCGACAGGCCGTGAATGACGAAACCGTCGCTGCCCGGACCGGTACGTGTCGCCCAGACCAGCATGTCGGCGTCGGCCGCGGCCAGCCGCTTGCGGGCGCGCGCCAGCGCCTTCGGATCGAGCCCGCCATCAATTGCGCCCGTCTTGCCGAGGCGAAGGGGGGCGCCGAAATTGAATTCCGTGAGGTGTGACTTCAGCGCATCATTCAGCCACCTGCCCAGGCGTGCGGCGCCACGCCCGGTCGGCTGCGCCACGAGCACCCGGTATCCCGGGTCCCGGCTCTTGCGGAAAGCGCGCACGCCGGCCGCATTGTTGAGGCTTGTCAGCAGTTTCCCCGCAGCCGTCACCAGGAGGAAGGCCAGTATGGCGCACAGGACCAGCGCCATCGCAAACCCGAAGTTTGCAAATTCATCGGCGCCAAGCACGTTGGCTTCGACCCAATTCTCAGCTGACCTGAACCAGCCTGTTTCCAGCATGGTATTCGACCTTGTTCCCGTCATGCCGATACGAGCCTTGCAGCGCGCTTGCAACAGGCAATAACTGTTTGCACGGGGCATCCCGCCCGAGGATGGCATGCCGGCAACAGGGGGAGGACAGGCAGGTATGGAGCAATTTATCACCCGGTTTGCGCCGTCTCCGACCGGTCATCTGCACCTTGGGCACGCACTGTCGGCCTTCCATGTCTGGCGCGATGCTGCGCGCGCCGGTGGCGCGGTCCTGCTGCGCCTCGAGGATATCGACCAGACCCGCTGCCGGCCGCAATACGAGGCGTCGATCCTCGCAGACCTCAAATGGCTCGGCCTCGACTGGTCCGGGCCGGTCCGGCGCCAGTCGCAGCATTTCGATGAATATGCCGCCGATCTGGAGGCCCTGAGGCAACGGGGCCTGATCTATCGCTGCTTCAAGACACGGCGCGAGATCGCCGCCGCACTGCCGGCTGGCGCCGATCCGGACGAGGCGGGATTGACCGGCAAGCCGCTGGCACCGGCCGTGGAGGCGTCCCGGCTGGCGCGGGGCCATGCCTTTGCCTGGCGCCTGTCGCTCAGCGCCGCCCGCGCCGAACTCGGCGCCCGGTACGGAACCCTCGCTTATACCGAGCTGACGCCTGCCGGGCCGCGACAGGTCCGGGCCGACCCGAAACCGTTCGGCGATGTCGTGCTGGCCCGCAAGGACACGCCGGCGAGCTACCACCTGGCCTGCTGCCACGACGATGCGCTGCAGGGTGTGACCCATGTCACCCGCGGCGAAGACATTCGCACCATGACCAGCGTGCATGTCCTGCTGCAGGCCCTGATGGACTGGCCCGTGCCGGTCTACCGCTTCCACCCGCTGCTGGTCGGGCCGGACGGCAAGAAACTGTCCAAACGGGCCGGCGACAAGGGGCTTCTCGCCTGGCGTGCGGACGGCAAGACTCCAGCCGACATTCGCGCCATGACGGGGTTTGAATAAGGCCCGCGCTCGCTCCTTCTGGCGCGGATCGCGCGAAATGTGACCGCCTGAATCGAAACTGCCACAAAACGGGGCTATCAAGGCCTTTCATCGAATCGACCGGGAACCTCCTCCATGCGTACTGCCATCGCCGCCCTCATGACGGGCCTCGCCCTTGCCACCACCGCCTGCACGATAGCACCCGCCCCTGCGGCGCCCGCCACACCGGAGGTTGCAGGTACCAGCGCAGCCGTGCCGGCACCGCTTCGCCTCGGACAGGTGCCCAGCCAGGCGGGCGATGCCTCCTATGACTCGGCTGCCGCCGCCGTACAGGCGCGTATCGACGAGCGCGGCGTAAAACCTGCGAAGAACGTGATCCTGTTTGTCGGTGACGGCATGAGCATACCAACCGTCACGGCGGCGCGCATCTATGCCGGCCAGAAGCGCGGCCTCGACGGCGAATCCTACAGCCTGACCATGGATACACTGCCGCACGTGGCACTGTCGAAAACCTACAGCAATGATTTCCAGGTCTCCGATTCTGCATCGACGGCCGTTGCCATGGTGACAGGTGCCAAGGTCAACTCACGGACGCTGGGCGTGCTCAAGGGGGCGCATTTCGGCAACTGCGCCAGCGTCCAGGGCAATGAGGCGGAGTCGATTTTCGTGCTGGCCGAGCGGGAAGGCCTCGCCACGGGCCTCGTCTCGACGGCCCGGCTGACCCACGCGACGCCTGCGGCAACCTATTCGCATTCGCCAAGCCGTTACTGGGAAGCGGATTCCGATCTCAAGGGCGGTGATACCGGTGACTGCCAGGATATCGCCCGCCAGCTGGTCGAATGGTCTGAAGGTGATGGATTTGAAGTGGCGATGGCCGGGGGGCGCGAGAAATTCCTGACGGCCGACGAGGCCGACCCGGAAGATGAAAGCCGCACCGGCAACCGCACGGATGGCCGCGACCTGACCGCTGAATGGGTCGCCAAGGGCCCGGACCACACCTACATTACGGATCAGGCTGGCTTTGACGCCACCGATTTCGCATCGGATGTGAAAGTGCTTGGCCTGTTCGAGCCCTCGCACATGCAGTTTGAATTGGATCGCGCCAGAGACGTCGCAGGCGAACCATCGCTCGTCGCCCTGACCCGGGCCGCCATCACGCGACTGTCGCAGGACCCTGACGGCTTCGTCCTGATGGTCGAAGGCGGCCGGATCGACCATGCCCACCACGACGTCAACGCCGCCCGCGCCCTCGACGAGACTGACACATTCGACCAGGCCATCAAGGCGGCGCTGGACATGACCAGCAATGACGACACGCTGATCATCGTTACAGCCGATCATGCCCACACGATGACGATTTCCGGTTATCCGATGCGCGGCAACCCGATCCTCGGCAAGGTGAATACCGGCATCGAAGACGGCGAAATGAAGGGCACCGACGGCAAGCCTTACACGACACTGTCCTATGCCAATGGTCAGACCGGATGCCATCTCGAAGACGGCGAACCGAACTGCACACGCAAGGACCTGTCGGATGTCGACACCACCGACAAGGATTTCCTCCAGCCCTCGCTCGTGCCGACGCATTCGGAAACCCATGGCGGAGATGATGTTGCCATCTTTGCCACCGGCCCCGGATCGGACCTTGTCTCCGGCGTCATGGAGCAGAACGAGATCTTCCATGTCATGGGCCGCGCCAGTGGCCTCGTCGCTGCGGAGTGAGGGAGCTTACGTTGCGGCCGGGCTGTTCAAGGGCCGGCCTCTGCGCAATGGTGGGGGCTGAGACCGGTCCGCCGATGAACGAGCGTCCGGCCAGCTGGAGGAAACACCCATGAAAGCCGCAGTCATGCGTGCGCCCAATGCGCCGCTTTCCATCGAAGACGTTACGATATCCAAGCCCGGCCCGCGCGAAGTGCTGGTCCGCCTCAAGGCCGTCGGCGTCTGTCATTCCGACGTGCACTTCTGGGACGGCAACTTCCCGTCCGAGCTGCCGGTCATTCTCGGCCACGAGAGCGCCGGCATCGTCGAACAGGTCGGCTCCATGGTGTCGGCGGTGAAACCCGGCGACCATGTCATCTCCATCCTGTCGCCATTCTGCGGCACCTGCGAGTATTGCGTGACCGGGCACATGTCGGTTTGCCACACGGTCAATGGCGAGCAGTTCAAGCGCAAGCCCGACGAGGCGCCGCGCCTGTCGATCGGCAAGGAGAAGGTCGGCCAGTTCCTCAACCTCTCCTCCTTCGCCGAACAGATCCTCGTGCACGAGAACGCCCTCTGCGTGATCGACAAGGACATGCCGATGGACCGCGCCTGCCTGATCGGTTGCGGTGTCATCACCGGCGTCGGTTCGGTGTTCCATGCGGCCCAGGTCGAGCCCGGTTCGACCGTCGCCGTGGTCGGCTGCGGCGGCGTCGGCCTGGCAGCGATCAATGGCGCGGCGATCGCCGGGGCGAGCCGTATCATCGCGGTCGACCTGTCCGACGAGAAGCTGCAGCTTGCCGTCCGTTTCGGCGCGACTGACGTGGTCAATCCCGGCAAGGTCAACGCGGTCGAGGCCGTCAAGGAAATGACCCAGGGCGGCGTGCACTATTCCTTCGAATGCGTCGGCCTCAAGCAGACAGCCGAGCAGGCCTATCACATGCTGCGCCCGCGCGGCGTGGCCACCGTGGTCGGCATGATCTCGCCGGGCGTGAACATCGAGATTCCGGGCATCGAATTGCTGGTCACCGAAAAGCGCCTGCAGGGCGCGGTGATGGGATCGAACCGGTTCCGCGTCGATTTCCCGCGCCTCATCACGCTCTACAGGCAGGGCAAGCTGCACCTCGACGACCTGATTTCCGACAGGATCGGCCTCGACGGCATCACCGGCGCGCTGCAAAACCTGAAGGACAACAAGGGCACCGTGGCCCGGCAGGTGGTGGTGTTCGATTAGGGCTACCTACCCGACTCAACAAGCATCCTGCCAAACCTGACTGGGTGATACTGACTGGCCTTCTTTTGGTAATGGTTGTCCTGTGGTGCCCCCTGATGTTATCGCTTGAGTGCATCCAATCGGAGGACGTATTTTGCTAACCAGATTTTTCGGTTGGGCATTGGCTCTTTTTGTTATCGCTGCGACCCCTGCACACGCACAAGAGCCCCTCGATGGAAAAGCCATCAGCAGCATATTGAAAAGCAAGTGCCTTGACGGAGACGTCTGGGGGTGCCGCGAACTCGGCCGTGCATCCCTATTGGGCAAGATAACGATCGGCGAACAGAGTTACGTAATCAACAAGAGCCCGATCAGTGCGCTGGTCGCCTTAAAAAAGGGGTGCGAATTGCAAGACGGTGAATCCTGCTTCCTCGCAGGGACAGGGATGGAGCTGGGAGATATTCCGTCCCAAAGTATTGCTGAAACGGTGAGCTACTACCAAAAAGGGTGCGACCTTGATGATGCACGCTCCTGCACTGAGATGGGTTACGCTACAAGTAAAGGCAACGGAGTGGGGAAAAGCATTTATCGCAGTATCATGTTGTACGAAAAGGCATGCAATCTAGGCGATCACACGACATGCAGCTATGTCGCTGCCGAGTACAAGGTGGGAGAACATGTTACAAAGAGTTTCAAAAAAGCATATGCGCTGAGCGAAATTGGCTGCGCTGGCGGTGACAAGGAGGCTTGTGCTGACCTTGAAGGCGGTCTCGTCACGAAGGAACATGAGAAACGATGTTCCAACGGACAAATGGATAGCTGCGCGAAGCTCGGGAAAATCTATGGCCAGCATTATGACGACAAAGCTAAAGCACAACCGTATATCTTGAAGGCATGCAACGCGAACAATGGTGAAGCCTGCACAAGCCTAGCCAACAATTACAATTACGGCCTTGGCGTTGCCGTTGACAGAGACCGCGCAATTTCGCTGTACGATAAGGGCTGTCGCGCAGGCTACGCACCGGGCTGTTACAATGCCGGTGTTATGTATGAAAAAGGCAGGGGCGTTCCTCAGAACACACCCTTGGGAGAAACCTATTACGCAAAGGCGTGCTCCCTTGGCGTCACTAAATATTGCGGGCGCTGAGAACCCGCATCCGGAGACTTCAGGCGCTCAGGTAAGACAACCAGAGTTTTTGTGGGAGATCGGTCAGAACTTTCCGACGATTCCAGCGCCGCCTCAACCCGCCCTACGGGCTTGACGCCTAATCCCGCAGCAATTCATTCACGCCGGTTTTCGAGCGCGTCGCCGGAACGGTGGCGCAGCGTGACGGCATGTTAACGGTGAGCTGCCAGAATCCGGGAACGAACCGGCCAGCGGACCATTAGCAAACCATGAGCGATGTACCTCAAATCCTGATCGTCGAAGACGAAATCCTGATCGCGATGGATCTTGAGGACATGGTTGCCGAAATGGGCGGCGAGGCCATCGCGTCCGCACACACCGTTCAGGCGGCGCTGAAACTTGCCGAATCGATCGACGCCGATGCGGCGATCCTGGACGTGGATGTTGGCGGCCAGCTCGTTTTCCCGGTGGCCGACATGCTGGCGGCGCGGGGCATACCGTTCCTGTTCAACACCGGCCATGCCGCCGAGGACCTGCTGCGCGCCAGGTATGAATCCGCCCCGATCTGCCGCAAGCCGACCCTGCCCCACCAGCTGAAACTGGCCCTGAAGCAATTGCTCGCGGCCCGAAGCCCGCAGTCCGGCGTCGCGCCAGCCTAATCGCGCAACAGGTCGTTGACCGCGGTCTTCGCGCGCGTCTGGGCGTCCACCGTCTTCACGATCACGGCGCAGGCCAGGCTCGGCCCGCCATTCTTGTCCGGCAGCGTGCCCGGCACGACAACGGAATAGGGCGGCACCCTGCCATACGTGATCTCGCCGGTCTGGCGGTTCACGATCTTGGAGGACGCGGTAATGAACACGCCCATGGCAATCACCGAGCCCTCGCCGACGATCACGCCCTCGACCACTTCCGAGCGCGCACCGATAAAGCAATTGTCCTCGATGATCGTCGGGTTGGCCTGCAACGGCTCCAGAACGCCGCCAATGCCGGTACCGGCCGAGATGTGGCAATTCGCGCCAACCTGCGCGCACGAGCCGACAGAGGCCCACGTGTCGATCATCGTGCCTTCGCCGACATAGGCACCGATATTCACATAGGACGGCATCAGCACGGCATTCTTCGCGATGAAGGCGCCCCGGCGCACCGCGCAGGGCGGCACGGCGCGGAAACCGGCTTCGCGGAATTCTGCCTCGCCCCAGCCTTCGAATTTCGAGGGCACCTTGTCCCACCAGGCACCGCCCCCCGGCACGCCGGCAATCATGCCATTGGCGTTCAGGCGGAACGACAGGAGCACGGCCTTCTTCAGCCACTGGTGCACGGTCCAGCTGCCATCGGCTTCCTTGCTGGCGACGCGCGCTTCGCCCCGGTCAAGCAGGTCGAGTGCGGCATCGACAACTTCGCGCACTTCACCGACCGAGTCGGTCGAGAGCGTGTCGCGGCGCTCCCAGGCGTGGTCGATCACGTCGGCGAGGGCATGGGTCATTCGGGAAGTCTCCGGTCGGAATAAGGCTAGAGGGTCTTGAGCGCCGCTTCGAGAAAGGCAGCGAGGTCGCCCGTCACATAGTCGATGTGATCGGGCCCGTCATCCCCCAGCAGGTCCTGCAGGTTTGCCGGGCGCGCCTCGACCGGCTCATGGCTCCAGTCCTTTTCCGAATGCACCAGAACGGTCGTGAAGCCGATATCCTTGGCCGGGGCAAGATTGCGGGCGAGATCCTCGAAAAAGATCGCACCATGCGGGTCGACCCCGTGCATCGTATTGAACGCGGCATAGGAGGCCGGCCTGGGCTTTGGCGTATAGGCCGCGTCCTCGATGCCGAAACTGCCATTGAAGACATGCGCGAGGCCCATTTTCTCGGTGACACGCTCGGCATGCCCGCGGGAACCGTTGGTATAGACGAATTTCCGGCCCGGCAGCTTTTCCAGCGCGGACCGCAGGGCAGGGAGGTCGGGCAGGGGAGACAGGTCTATATCGTGGACGTAGCTCAGGAACTTTTGAGGGTCCAGTTTATGGACCTCCATCAGGCCCGACAGCGTTGTTCCATAGGCCGCATAGTATTGTTTCTGGACCTTGCGTGCCTCGTCCGGCGGCAGGTCGAGCAGGCGCGAGACGAAATCGGTCATCCGCGTGTCGATCTCGGCAAACAGGTCGCACTCGGCCGGATAGAGGGTGTTATCCAGGTCGAACACCCAGTCGCGGACGTGGCCGAAGCTACCGAACGGCGCCAGGTGGACGCCCGCATGCCTATCGTTCATTTGCGCCGGCCTTGGCAAAATCACGCTCGAAGAATTCGAAGACCAGCTTGCGGTCGACCGGTGGCGGCGTCGCGGCGAACAGGGCCGTGCGATAGGCCGAGGCCTCGCAATCATCGCGTCCGACAATCGCGAATTTCGAGTGACCGACACAGAACCCGTCCGACGCCTTGGCCAGGGTGCGCACCTTGTCGCCATCCTCCATCTCGCCATAGACGAAATAGTCGGTCCCGCTCAGCGCCCGGTCGATCACGCGCGAGCATCCGCCGGCCTCCAGCATCCACCAGCCGCGGCTTTCCCAGCCCTCCGTCCCGCGCCGCGCAATCGCGCTCCAGACCCGGTTCTTGGTACGATTGCACACGGTAAAGCCCATCGACCGGCCACGTTCCTTGGCGACCTGCTCGAGAAAATCGATCAGGTCGGATTCCGAGGTCGTCGACGGCAGGCCGTTCTGCTTGAGAAATTCCGCGATCGCCGCGCGCGTCTTGTGGCCGATATTGCCATCGATCACGCCGGATACGACGCCCGCCTCTTCCAGCAGGCGCTGGATGCCGGCCGCGCGGGCCTTGCCGGCATCAAAGTTCTCGATTTCGGTGAACGGTGTCGTCCAGCGGGTGCGCCGCGTGATCTCGACGGCGCGGAAGCCGCGCGCCTCAAGCCCCATGGCGGCACATTCGGGCGGGTTTTCGAGCGAGAAGCTGCCGGTCGGGTCAACACACAGCTCGGTTTCGCCGCCCCATTCGCGCACGCCGCCCCTGTGGGCCGTCGATGTGCGGGCATAGACGAAATGGAATTTCGGCTCGAGCGGCCCCGGCAGGGCCAGCTTGCAGGTTCCCGGCTGCAGCTTGGTCCAGCCTTCGACGGTGATCCCTGCGCCCTGCGGCCGCCCGATGGCGGCCTCGATGACATAACTGGTGCGGTTGCACAGCGACCAGCCGTCCGCATTGTCCTGCGCGTGGGCAGCGCTGCCAAACGCCATGAAGGCGCCGATCACGCCGAGAAACTTAAGAAACGAGCGTACCTGCGCCATGTTCTGTGAATAACTCCATGAGGAGGGCATGCGGCGCACGCCCATCCAGTATCACAGCCGCCCCAACGCCATGATTTACGGAATGCGCCGCAGTTTCAAGCTTGGGAATCATACCACCTGCAGCTGTGCCGTCGGCGATCATGCCGGGTATGGCGGCAACGGGGATCTCGCGGATCAGGTTCCTGGCCTTGTCGAGCACGCCTGCGACGTCGGTCAGCAGCAGCAGCCGGCTGGCGCCGAGCGCCGCCGCCAGCGCCCCGGCTGCCGTGTCCGCATTGATATTGTAGCGCGCGCCGTCGCGGCCGACACCGACCGGCGCGACAACCGGAATCAGCTGCGCATCGGCGCGCAGCATGGCGTCGAGCACGGTCGTGTCGATCGCGCTCGGCTCGCCGACAAAGCCGAGATCGAGCACCTGCTCGATATGGCTGTCAGGGTCTTTTGCGGTCCGGGTCGCCTTTTCGGCGCGGATCAGGTTGCCGTCCGAGCCTGACAGGCCAACCGCCTTGCCGCCGGCCTGGTTGATCGCCCGCACGATGGTTTTGTTGATCGGGCCCGACAGCACCATCTCGACGACTTCCATCGTCGCCTCATCGGTCACGCGCAGCCCGTCCTTGAATTCCGAGTGAATCCCCAGCCGGTCGAGCAGGCTGCCAATCTGCGGCCCACCGCCATGCACGATCACCGGATGGATGCCGAGCGCCTTCAGCAACACGACATCGCGTGCGAACCCTGCCGCGAGCGCCGGGTCGACCATGGCATGGCCGCCATATTTCACCACGATGGTCTGGCCGGCATAACGCTGGATATAGGGCAGCGCCTCGGACAGGGTCCGCGCGGTAAACCGGGCTTGGGTAACAGGGTCGGTCATCGGGGCGGTTCATCCATCGCAACAAGGTGTGATGGGCGAGCCTCTTAAGGCGCTTTGTGGCGGGGGGAAAGGGTTGCCGCCCGCAAGGCCCGTTCCCGCGTCCGAATGAATGGGGCGACAGGCGGCCCCCGGCGCACTAGAATATCGCGACAGGCGGCAGACCGGGGAGGTTTCATGAAACGCATACTGGCTGGAGCGGCAGCGCTCCTGGCACTTGTCCTTGTCGGCGCAGGAATATTCCTCTGGGACCCCCTGCCCGCCAATCCGCCCGCCGCCGCGCTCGCAGCGGCCGCCGCAAGCTATGATGCTGAAATCATCCGCGACGAGTTCGGCGTGCCCCACATCCACGGCGCCCGCGATGCCGATGCCAGCTTCGGCCTCGCCTATGCCCATGCCGAGGATGATTTCGAGACAATCCAGGAAACCGTCGCGGCCGGCCGGGGCGTCATCGCGCATTATCGCGGCAAGGCGGCGGCCCCTGTCGACTACATGGTCGCGCTGCTGGGCATCTGGGACACGATGGCAACCCGCTATGACAGCGACGTGCCGGACGACGTGAAGGCGATTGCCGAGGCCTATGCCGCCGGCCTCAACCTCTATGCCGCCGAACACCCCAAGGCGACCTGGCGCGGCCTGGCCCCGTTCACGGCCGAAGACGTGGTGGCCGGCTTCGTGTTCAAGACACCCTTCTTCTACGGCCTCGACGGCACGCTGATGAAACTGTTCAGCGACGATTACCAGCAATCCGTCACGCTCGACCCGACCGAGGGCCGCAAGGCCTTCCTGATCGGCCCGCCGACAATGGCCGAACGCGGCTCGAACGCCATCGCCGTGTCAGCCCGCCGGTCCGGCGACAATGTCACCCGCCTGGTCATCAACTCGCACCAGCCGCTGACCGGCCCGGTCGCCTGGTACGAAGCGCAGATCGCCTCCGACGAGGGCCTCGACATCACCGGCGGCATCTTCCCGGGCACGCCGGTCATCCTGCACGGCTTCAACCATGACCTCGGCTGGGCCAATACGGTCAGCGCGCAGGACCTGGTCGACACCTATGTCCTGACGGTCAACCCGGACAATCCGCACCAGTACAAGCTGGACGGCGAATGGGTCGATTTCGAGGAATCCACCGCGCTGCTGCATGTCAGGCTGCTCGGGCCCTTCGCACTGAAAGTGAAGCGCAAGGTGCTGCGCTCCGCCCACGGCCCGGTGATCGAGGCCAGGCACGGCACCTATGCCATCCGCTATGCCGGCATGGGCGAGATCCGCCAGCTGGAACAGTATTACCGCCTCAACAAATCCACCGACCTCGACAGCTTCATGGCGGCAATGTCTCTCAACGCCCTGCCCAGCATCAACTACATCTATGCCGACAAGGCCGCCAATGTCGCCTTCATCCACAATGCCCAATACCCCGCCCGCGACAATGCGTGGGACTGGTCGGGCGACATGCCGGGCGACCGGTCGGACCTGATCTGGCAGGGCTACCGGCCGTGGAGCGCCGTGCCGAAACTGGTCAATCCCGTCTCCGGCCTCGTCTTCAACTCCAACAATTCCCCCTTCAGCGCCACTGACGGGCCGGACAACCTGAAACCCGGCGCCTTCCCGCAATCGATGGGCCTGCAGACGAACCAATCCAACCGGTCGCTGCGCATGATCGAACTGACCGACGGCAAGACACCGATCAACGAGCCGGACCTTCTCGCCCTGAAGTTCGACACGTCCTACGCCGCGGATTCCGAGGCGGCGGCCCTGGTCGCCAGGGTTCTCGCCATTGACTGGAGCCGCGAGCCGGAAATGGAAGAGGCCGCGAAGCATCTCGCCGCCTGGGACATGAACATGGACGTGCACAGCCGCCATGCGGCGCTCGGCGGCCTCACCGTGCTGCGCGAGATCACCGAGAAGTACACCCACCAGCCCGCACCGAGCCCGGAAACCGCCTTCCGCGAGGCGGTCGAGTGGCTGATGGTCCACCATCGCCGCATCGACCCGGAATGGGGCGAGGTGAACCGCCTCGTGCGCGGCGACGTGAACCTGCCGATTGCCGGCGGCGCCGACACGCTGCGCGCTGTCTATCCGGAAGGCATCGGCGACGAGGGCGAATTGCACATGACCGCCGGCGACACCTGGATCGCCCTGGTCGAATGGGACAGGCAGGGCAACCAGACCGCCCGTGTCATCAGCCCCTATGGCAGCGCCACGCTGGACAAGACCTCACCCCACTATGCCGACCAGGCCCCGCTCTTCGTCGCCGAGGAATGGCGCACGGCCCACCTGACGCCCGAAGACGTGCTGGCCAATGCAACGCGAACATATCATCCGGGCAAGGATTGATATCAATTCCATCGCGCTGGGAGTGAAGAAATACAGCCACCACACAGCTTGAGGAGAAACGACCCTTGCGTCAAGAATTGAGAATTCACAACGTCGAGACGATCGCGAAGACTCTAAAAAGCCTCAGCTTTGTTGGTTATCTCTGCGCAAATCTGGGCTTCGCGCTGCTCTTTGTAATGATGGTCAACGCGTGGGACATGCGGGCCAGCACAGAAGGTGTGCAGCTCAATCTGCTGATCTGCTCGGTGGCTGCAATCGGGTACACTTTTACCTTTATCGCATGGAAGCGGAACACCATTGTCTGGCGCATTGCTGCGGGCGCAATCTTCGCACTGATGTTGGCTTTGATCTGGGCAATTGAGGTGTATTTTCAGGACGCTATCTATTCGTTTTATCCCAGCAGCATCTTATTCTTTTGTGCCGGCGCACTTATCCTGCTGGGGCATTCATGGTTGTCAGCAAAACGGATCGTCGTTCGAACGTCTTCAATCATATTGGTGCTCATTTCGATCTCATATATCATTCTTACCGTGGCTGAAGCTGCCCTCTGGGGGATGCCTGTAGAAGGCACGCCGCCAAGCATGATCGTGCTGACTCTCGTCTCCGCACCCATTGTCATTTACTATACATGGCGAATTCTGGCAGCATCACGGGCGGTCTGGTCGGACGCATTTGCCCGTCTGAGTGACACTTACGAAAGCAATCCGGAGGCAGCTCCACCTGTTGCCAATTTCGTGCCCCGATATGCCCGCAAGTCGCATCTGGTCTACCGTATCATCGGGGGTCTCTGTGGGGCTGTAGCGGTGTTTGCGATCGGATTCGGAATCTTTGTACTGTATATCACGCCGCTTTCCTATGAAGATCTTTATTATGCCTCCTTCGGCCCAAACGACGACGCCCTCAACTCGGGTGGTATCTATTCTGGCGTCACTTATTCGGTTGTCGCAATTCTGCTCCTCCCCCTAATGGTGCTAGCGACATTTCCACTCAGATACGTGGCGTACGCCATATTTCGCTTGGACATCGACAATATTCTGAAGTCGGATAACCGCGCACCCACAGTGTATTTGCGGATGTTTGGTGATGACAAACTTCGTATGAACGAGCGCTTCTTTTCGCTTTCGAAATTTATCACACAGTCATACCGAGTTCGTCGTTTGGACGAGTTGTTGTGCGAGTATGCCTGGTATGTCGGACCCGTCATGGCAGTCCAGAACCCTGCAGACCCCTCCCTCAACACAAGAGGCCCAGTGATGGAGAAGATGTCTCAGAACGGGTGGCAGGACAGGATCGAACAACTTCTGGACAAGGCCAATTTGGTCGTTCTGCAACTCAATCTGTCCGACGGAGTGGCATGGGAGTTTCAAAAGTGCCTGTCGCAACCTGTGCTTTCAAAAACGATCTTCGTATTTGGATTGCAGAAAGAAGATGTCCGTCTGAAGATTGTGGAAAGTTTCATATCGCACGCCGATATTGACGCGACGCGTATTGCAGACCCTGAAAAATTGATAGCTGCCCGATTCCTGGATAATGGCTGGGTTCTGGTCTTCTCGGGAAAACGAACGAAATACGACTTTCTAGCTGCCTTGCAGGCGCTTCTTAACCCCGCCCTGCTCAAGACCCGCTAACTTCATCCCGAAGTCCTTTTGCGGTTCAGGGGTCAAGTTTGCGTTCTTTGAGTGGGTGGTGCGCAGACGCCGCGAAAAGTTCACGACCTTTGCCGCCCGCTGGTCGCCCGGCAAAATGCCATCGCCAGCACAAGCATCGTGATCAAGCCGACAATGCCTGCGAGCCCGGCTTCGGGTCCGTATGCTCCACCTGACCATGCTTCAGGCCCCTTCAGATCGGCGACGATCAAGGAACCTTCAGGCGGGTTGCCGCTCATGGGGAAACCAAACATCTTGGTTTGCGCGAAGTTCCAAAGCGCATGCATCCCAATCGACAGGCCAAGCCTCCTCGTCATTAGTATGGGGATACACCAGACAATTCCGTTGAGCGTCAAAAGCATGAAGGCGAAGATGGAAAAGTGACTCGTTCCCGCGTGTACGGCCCCAAAGGCCAACGATGACAGCAGTGCGGCGCCCGCCATAGCCCCTTGGCGACCCAACACGTCTGAGAGACTCTCCAGCAAGTTCACGAGCAGAAACCCTCGAAATACGGTCTCCTCCCAGAAAGCAACCAGTAGGGTCTTTAAGAGAAACAGCCAGAACAGTGTATCAAAGGCCGCCCTGTTCACCGATATCGTACCGAAAAAACCGAGCCGGTCTGACACCACCCAGATAAGCCCAACGGCCATCACCCCCACAAGCCCGCCCGCAAACAGATCGCGGGCGATAACCCAATCAAATGAAAGTCCGTAGCGCTTGATTGACGACCGATCGATCCATGTCGCCCAGCCCGCCAAAAGGCCAACAAGAAGAAAGGAACCAAAGAAAAATTGAAGCAGACTGCTGCGCAAGAATAGTAACGGAAAGATCAATGCCGCCAGGCAAACAGGAAACAGAAGAAGGCGCCAGAAAAGATGCAACTGGCCCTCGCGATTTGAGAAAACCTGCACGCTGTCCCTCCCGTGCCCCTGCGCAGAGACGCTTCCGGCCGCTGAGCGGACCTGCGCAACTGCTGCTCCAGTTCTAGGGCTTCAGTTGGCTTTCCAGGGAGCACAGGAGCACAATTCGACGTCCGCTAAAGTTCGCGTTCTATCCCCAGTTCAATTTCAAGCGCAGTCTTCAAAGCCTCGGCGTTCTGACGATACTGACCTTCGCTTGAACTTAGATACCACGCTGAATAGCCCCTCAGATTGATTATGCAATTACGCAATCGCGCCAGGTCTTCTCTTGTTTCGCTGATCGGCACGCGCAACTCCCTATCCCAATATGCATCGACACACCGCGATTCGACTTCATCCGCGTTTTCATCCATCTGCAGGCCCGCTGTCGCCAAGGCAGGAAAATCGTAGCCATAGGTCATGCTGATTTTGCGCCGAAGCTCTGGGGGAAGGACGACCAGTTGTCCCTCTTTCTCCATGGTGTCGTAGACGGTATCCCGCACGAGAAGCGTTCTGGAATTATCGACGGCGAGGTTGAGGTTTTCGGCGACTTCCTCGTAGTTGGGATCAGGCTCCTTGAGCGTGTCGCTGACACGTTGCAAAGCGTCAATCCGCATGGTTTGCGCCTCAGTCACCAAATCCAGACGTTCGATATCCAGCGTAAGATCAGACAACAACATCCTGAGTGACGCCTCGGTGGATTTCTGGACAGCCTGTCGGTTCGCCCAGGCATCGATCTGAACCGCAATCAGAATACCAGCGACCACGATACAAAAATCCAGCGCCGCGGCGAACCAGTTCTGGTCTTTCACATGCTTCGTCACGCGGCTTAACAGCATATCCTTGTCCCCCATCAAAATGCCGACATACACTGAATGGAGAATGGCAGTCTAACAAGGCAAAACGTCCTGCTTCCCGACCCACCGGCTGCGTCCGGCGTGAGGGGCACACGCTCCACCTTATCCACCCCCATTCGCCCCCGGTATATACTGCCCCGCGATGCCAGCCTTCTCTCTCCTCACGCCGATGCCCGGCCTGCCCTGGTACCTGCTGCCGCTCTGGCCGCTGATCTTCTGGCGCATCCAGCGCCTGAAGAGATGGTTTCGCACAGCGGGCCATCCCGGGGCGCAAATGCTCTGGGGCGTGATGTGGAACGGGCGCGTCGTGCTCATCCGGCTGTCTGACGACATGTCCGTGCAACGTTCGGGCTGTTTCCGTGCACCCGTGTCGGATCGGCTGAGGCTTGCGCTTGCGGGTGCCGCCTCTCCGCGCCCCCGGTTCACGCCGGGGCGTCTCTCGGATGTGTCCGGGCGTGCCGCACGCAATGCCGGCCTGCGCAGGGGTGACGGATTCGCCATCCCCGACACCTGACCGAGCCGTTCGAACCAGAAAATGCAGCCCTACCCCCAAGCGCCCTCGCAGGCGCCGCTCGTGCAGGCCTAAAGCAGCGCGACGATCTCCGCGCGCAGTTCGGGAATGCCCCAGCCCTTTTCCGATGAGGTCACCTGCACCATCGGGTGGGCCGCACCGCGCTTCTTCAGCTTGGTCTCGATCCCGTCACGCAGGGCATCGACTTCGCCCTTGGCCAGCTTGTCGACCTTGGTCAGCAGGATCTGGTAGGTCACTGCCGAGCTGTCCAGCATGTCCATGACCTCTTCGTCCGTGTCCATCAGGCCGCGGCGGGCATCGACCAGCAGGAACACGCGGCGCAGGCTCGGCCGCCCGCGCAGGTAGGCCCGTGTCAGCTTCATCCAGGCGTCGGCCTGCGTGCGGCTGACCTTGGCATAGCCAAAGCCCGGCAGGTCGACGAGATACAGCTGGCCGGGGCCGACATCGAAATAGTTCAGCTCGCGCGTCCGGCCGGGCTCGGAAGAGCTCCGCGCCAGCTTGTTGCGCCCGGTCAGCGCATTGATCAGGCTGGACTTGCCGACATTCGACCGGCCGGCAAAGCAGACTTCCGTGCGATCGGCAGGCGGCAGGCCTTTCAGGTCAACAACGCCCATGACGAAGTCGACGGGCCCGGCAAACAGCACCCGGCCGGTTTCGATCTGGTCTTCACTCGGTACCGGGCGCACATCCATGACAGGTCAGTCCGCCGGTTTCTTGGCGCGCCCCAGCAGGCGCGAAATCGTCTTGCCGATCTCGGTGTCCACACCATTGCGGCGCATGATGAAATATTGCTGCGCGAAGGACAGCGTGTTGCTCCACACCCAGTACAGGACGAGGCCGGCAGCAAACCCGCCGAACACGAACATGAACACCAGCGGCAGCAACTGGATCACCCGGCGCTGCATCGGGTCCGGCGGCGGCGGGTTCAGCGTCTGCAGCGCGGCCATGGTGATGCCGTACAGCAGGGGCAGGATGCCGATACCGATCACGACGCCGATGACCGGCACGGATTTCACATCCGACGCCGCCCAGGGCAGCAGGCCGAACAGGTTGCCGATCGCCGTCGGGTCGGGCGCCGAAAGGTCCTTCAGGAACAGGAAGGGCGTGTGGCGCATTTCCAGCGTCACATAGAGTGTCTTGTAGAGCGCGTAGAAGATCGGGATGGTCACCACCAGCGGCAGGCAGCCGCCCAGCGGGTTGGCGCCTTCCTGCTTGTACAGCTTCATGATTTCCTGCTGCTTGCGCTGGGGATCGGCGGCGAACCGCTCGTTGATCTCCTTCATCGGCTCCTGCAGCTTCTTCATCTTGGCCATCGACTTGTAGCTCGTGTTGAACAGCGGCACGAGCGGCAGCTTGACCAGGACCGTGAAGGCCAGGATCGCCCAGCCGAACGAGCTGAGCACGCCGGCCAGCCATTCCAGGACGTAGAAGAACGGCTTGGTCAGGAAGAAGGCCCAGCCCCAGTCGATGGCGTCGACCATGCGCGGGATGCCGAGATCGTTCTGGTAGGTCTGCAGCACGTCAAAGCGCTTGGCCCCGGCAAAGATGCGGTTCTCGACCGTCAGCGACTGGCCCCGCTCCAGCATGTAGCTCTCGCCTTCCGTGCGCACTTCCAGCGGCCCGCCGGTGGCGATGCTCTTCTTGTTCACCACCGCAATGAAAGGGCGGTCCTGCTGGGGCACCAGCGCGCCCATCCAGTATTTGTCGGTCAGGCCCCACCAGCCGCCCTGATCGGACGGGAACGTGCCCTCGTCGGTCTCGCCGTCGATCTTCTTCAGTTCGAGCAGCGGCTTGTATTTCTTCAGGCGCAGCTTGTTCTCGACAACGCCCATCAGGCCCATATGGGCAAGCCCGCTGGCGGTCGCCGAGCCCGGATCGGTCGCTTCGAGGAAATCCTTGTAGGCGCCGTGGCGTTCGACCGAGCCGATCGCCCTGACATTGCGGGCCGTGTCGCCCGTATTGGTCAGCCTGTCCTCGAACGTGAACATGTAGTCCTCGTCGACCGTCACGGTGCGATCGATGGTCAGGCCCGGTGTCTCCAGTCGCAACGTGATCGGCGAGGAGGGCGTCAGTTCACCGCCGCCGACCTGGACCCAGGGCGAATTGCGCCCGGCGACCAGCGACTGGCCGTCGGCCCAGTAATAGGTGGCAAAATAGCCGAATTCGGACGCTTCGGGACGGAACAGGCGGACTTCCTGCTTCTTCTCGACGGTCAGGAAGTGCTTGCGCAGGCTGAGATCGTCAATGCGCGCACCGGCCAGTCGGATCGACCCGTCGACCGAGCCACCGTCAAACTTGACGCGGGCGGAGCTGGCAACGGCCTCCTCGACCGTTTTCGTGGCCGCAACCGCCGGCACGGCGGCCAGTTCGGTCGCCGTCATGCCGGGCTGGGCATCGGCCTTGATCACGGCCTGCTGGGCCTCAAAGCGCTTCTGGGCGGGCTCCATGAAGAATTTCTGGTAGCCGAATACGAAAGCGATCATCAACGCCATCGCGATGAGGAAATTTCGCTGGTCTTGTTTTTCCATCGAAAACGGGTCCCGGAGGTTTCTGGCCAGCCCTCGGAGCGAGGGGCAAGGTCAATGAGCGGCGAGGCTTATCAGCGCGCTTTCCATATCGTCAAGCAAACGCGACCACGCAATGTCAGCGGTTGCGTCCCGGGCGATGAAAACATAATCCGTTCCCGGCTGGCCGAGCCGGGGAAGGAGCAGGCGAGAGGCTTCCCTCAGGCGGCGCTTGGCGCGGTTGCGGACAACGGAATTGCCGACCCGCTTGGTCGCCGTGAAACCCGCGCCGACATGGCTGCCCGGCGCATCGCCGGTGCGTCGGCGCGCCTGCACGACAACGGATTTCCGGCGTTCGGCGGGGCCGTTGCGGACAAAAAGGAATTGAGGCCGCTTCGCCAGGCGAACGACCTCAATCGGACTGTCTGTATTTTGCTGCGGCATCTGCTGCTCCCGGCCTTTCCGGCAGGGGGAACCTGGTGTCTCGCCTAGGCGGACAGTTCCTTGCGGCCTTTTGCCCGGCGGCGTGCCAGAACCTTGCGGCCATTCTTGGTTGCCATGCGCAGGCGGAAGCCATGGGTGCGCTTGCGGCGCAGGTTGCTCGGCTGGAATGTACGTTTCATGGGCTTGCTCTGGGGCTGGTATGTCTCGGAAAGAGCGGCCAATACAGGCGACAGGCGCGAAGGTCAAGGCGGAGAGACACAGTCTGACCCGCCTTCGGGGCATATTTTTGCGGCGATCCGCGTGTCTGGCCTGCCTGTTCCTGCCGGAACGCACGCCGCCCGGCATCACGCCACTTTACAGGGTATCCGAGTCTGGCCCAGTCTGGGGGCTCTGGTGGCGGCAAAATCTGAAGGATGCTCATGCTTTCTCTACGCTCTGCTGTCTTGTCGTTTTGCCTCGTCGCATTCAGCCCCGCTGCCCTGAACCCGGCCAGCGCGCAGGTGATCGACTATGACCGGCTGGACCAGCGCCTGACACGGCTCGCGGCGGAAGACGAGATTGTCGGCCTGGCTGTCGCGGTGATCGAGAATGGCGAAATCCGCTTTGCCCGGGGTTACGGCGTCACAACCCATGGCGGCACCCCGGTCAGCGACACGACCGTGTTCCGCTGGGCGTCCCTGTCCAAGGGGGTCGCGGCCAGCGAGGTGACGAAACTCGCCGAGCAGGGAAAGCTGTCACTGGCCGATCCGGTCGCCAAGTTCGGCACATCCCTGCGCCTGCCCGGCGGGGCCGAGCGCATGGCAACCCTGGAAGACGTGCTGTCCCACCAGCTGAGCATTGTCTCGAATGCCTTCGACACACGCCTTGAAGACGGCAGGGACCCGGCCGAGATCCGGCGCAGCCTGGGCAATCTCAAGGCGATCTGCCCGGTCGGTGAATGCCATACCTATCAGAACGTCGCTTTCGATACGCTGTCCGAAGTGATCGAATCGGTCACCCACACGTCCTATGCGGACGCCGTGCGCAAGGCGCTGTTCGAGCCACTCGGCATGGTCTCCGCCAGTATCGGGCGGGTTGGCCTCCAGGCGTCGGAATCCTGGGCCGAGCCCCACGTCAAACGGGGCCGGACGGCCGGCCTGCCGGAAAGGAAGGTCGTCAATGACGACTATTACCGTGTTCCGGCCGCCGGTGGCGTCAATGGCTCGATCCGCGACCTTGCCCTCTATGCCCGGGCCCAGATGGGGCTCGAGCCGGATGTCTTGAGCGAATTCGCCCTCGCCCAGATGCAGACGCCGCGCGTCTACACACGCCGCGAGCAATCCGGCATCACCCGGCGCTACAAGGGGCACATGAAAGACGCCCGCTATGCCCTTGGCTGGCGCGTGTACAAATATGGCGAGACCGGCACCCGCGTGGTCGGCCATCGCGGCGCCGTCGAAGGCTACCGGTCGCTGATCCTGTTCGACCCGGAAAAGGATACCGGCGTCGTGGCGCTCTGGAATTCCAGTTCGCGCCTGCCGGTCGGCGTGGAATTTGAAGTCATGGACATGGCCTACAACCTGCCGCCGCAGGACTGGATGGAACTCGACACCGACAGGGCCGGCGGCGGAAAATAGCGCCGCAGCGCCGTCAGCCTGTATCGCCCTCGGGCACCATCGTCTCCAGCCACCACGTGTTGAACTGCCAGATCGCCTTTTCCAGTGGGGAAAGCCGGCCCTGCCGCGTCAGCGGCGCATTCAGCCCCTTCCAGACAGTATGGTTCGCACCGATGTCCTCGTCATGGATCGCCGCCACCATCCGGCTGATTTCGTCTGCGATCTGATCGAAGCCTTCAAAACCGGTATAGGCGCCCGGCACGCAGATATGGATCTTCAGCTTCATCTTTCCGGCCGCTTCCGGGAACACCTGGTACCAGGTCACCACGCTGCCCTGAACGCCGAGCAGGAAATGCGGGTACAGGACACTGGCAAACAGGTCCCGCACCTGCCAGTCCTCAAGGCCTTCGACGGGCGGCAGGCCCAGCGGCACCTCTTCATGCGCAGCGGGCATATGAAGGATGGACCAGGGGCCATCATTGTCCGGCACGCGGGAATCGCGCGCATGATAGGCAGGCTCAAACGTTTCCGGGTGAACCCCGATATGGTGGTAGGCCTCCATGAAATTCTCCACGAGAACCTTCCAGTTCCAGTCGCTGTCATATTCAAGCGTCCGCACGACGACCATGTCCTCCAGCCGGAACTTCTCGAAATAGGTCTCGAAGGTCCTGGCCTGCGGCGCGAAAGGCGCAGCGTCTGGATCGAAATTGGCCAAGATGAATCCCTGCCATATCTCGGTGCGGACCTGTGGCAGGCGGCAACCTGATTCCGAAAAGCCCTCGGCGCCCTCCATCAGGGGCGCCCGGACAAGCTGGCCGGCCGTGTCATAGCTCCAGGCGTGATACGGGCAGGTGAACAGCTTCCGGTTGCCATTGCCCTCCACCACCTGCGCCGCGCGGTGCAGGCAGGTGCGCGACATGACCCGGATTTCACCGTCCTGCCCGTGCACGATCATGACCGGCTGGCCGAACACGTCCATCGACAGGAAGTCACCCGGCTTTGCCACCTGATCGACGCGCGCCAGCGGAAGCCAGCGCCTGCGGAAGATCCGTTCGACTTCGAGGCCGAAGACATCTTCCCGAATGTATGCTGCCGGCGGCAGGGTCATGGCCTGCGCCAGGGGCCGCGCAGCCCGGTCGATCTCGGCGGTGCTGATGCCCGGCAATTCTCGTGTCATGTTGATCCTCCTGACCCAAAAAATGACACATGCGTCACCTTTTGTCGACCGAAGGCAACGGGCTCTCGGCGCCTCTCGACAAAAGTTGACGCATGTGTCACTTTTGATTTCAGGGAGACGCAGCATGGAAACAGTCATCAAGACCCTCTTTCACTTCGGGCCGCTCGTGTTCGCGTTCGGCTTTATCGCGCCCCTGACGGCCCAGATCATCGAGCGCGCCGGACTGGCGCTGCCATTCGGGCTGACCCCGCTGGTTGCGGGCCTGCTGCTCGGCGCTGTCTGGGGCGGCATCGCCCAGTACAGGGGGCGCTGGATATGAGTACCGCGGACGTGAAACAGCTGTCGGACGCCGAGCTGATGCGTCAGGAGCGCGAGATCGCGCGCCGGCATATCGGCAAGTTCCCGATCGTGTCGGTCACCTGGGCGTTCGCTAACCTCGCTGTCTGGCTGTCCCTCTGGCCGCTGGTATTGACCGGCACCCTGTCGGTCTGGATCGCCTTCCCGATCGCCTGTCTCAACGTGATGCTCTGCTACTTGCCCTCGCACGAGGCCCAGCACGATATCATCGCCCGGCCGGGCGACAGGCTGCGCTGGCTCAACGAGCTTGTCGGGCATGTTTCCACCATCCCCCTCGTGCTGCCCTACCGCGTCGCTCGCCTGACCCATCTGGAACACCACAAGCACACCAATGACCCGGACCTCGATCCCGACTATGGCACCCATGCCTCCGGCCCGCTGGCGGCGATCTGGAACAGCATCCAGTCACGCCAGCCCGGCACGGAATCCGGGCCGAATGCCTATGCCGCCGCCCTGCAACGCATCGGCCGCCCGGACGTCATGCTGGACGCCGTGTTCGCCACGCTGGCCTTTTACGTGATCCTGTTCGCGCTGGCCTGGAGCGGCTTCGCGATCGAAGCCGCGTTGCTCTGGTGGCTGCCGCGCCATATCGGCCAGACCTATATCGTCTACTATCTCAGCTGGGCGCCGCACCATCCGGGCAACCTGACCGGCCGCTACCGCAACACGCGGGGCTTCCGGGCGGTCCTCGGCAATATCGGCTCGATGGGCATGCAGTACCATATCGTGCACCACCTGCATCCGCGTATCCCACTGATCCGGACACCGAAGGCTTTCCACGAGATGCGCGCCGTTCTCGATGCCCGGGGTTGCCGGATCGAGAACCTCTAGCTCTCCGAGTGATCACGGGCCTTTGATCGCACCTCTTACAAGCGTGAGGCGCATCTGATGCGGGAACAGTCTATGTCTCGGTGGAAATCGAGAGAGACATTCCATGAAACGCACCGCCTTCGCCCTCGCACTTGCGCTTGCCGCAATCACGCTTGCCCCTGTTGCCGGCGCAGAGGATGCTGGCGCGCAAACAGTCGAAGGGACGCAGATGGCCAAAGCCCAGCACGCCGATTGGACGCGCCTTCTCGGTAGATACGTCCATGCCTCCCCGGACGGCGTCAACCTGTTCGACTATGCCGGCCTCAAGGCCAGTGCCGCCGACCGCGAGGCCCTCGACACCTATATCGCCCGCTTTGCCGACATGGACCTTTCGGGTACCAACAATGCCGCCTTCGCAGCCTGGGCCAATCTCTACAATGCCGTCACCGTGCGCTACATCGTGTCCAAGTATCCTCTTGGTTCGATCAAGGACGGCTATTTCTTCGGCGGGCCCTGGAAGAAGGTCAAAGTCGTCGCCGGCGGACGCGAAGTCTCGCTCGATGACATCGAGCACAAGATCCTGCGGCCAACCTTCCACGACCCGCGTGTCCATTACTCCATCAATTGCGCCTCGATCAGCTGTCCCAACCTGATGGCAAAGGCCTGGGAGCCGGCAACGCTCGACGCAGACCTCGACGGGGCGGCCCGCGCCTATGTCAACAATCCGCGCGGTGTGACAGTTACCGACAAGGGCCTCGTCCTGTCGTCCATCTATGACTGGTTCCAGGACGATTTCGGCGGCTCGAAAGACGCCGTCATCGCCCATTTGCTTGCATATGCCGACACCGATCTCGCCGCGCGCATCCGCGCCAATCCGAAAATCAATTCCTTTGCCTATGACTGGTCCCTCAATGACACAGAATGAGCCCTCCGCCGGCACCCGGCGTCCGACACCCCTGCACATCCGGTTATGGCCGGTCTACCTGATCGCGGCCGGCATCCTGGCCGCGTGGGCTTTCGGCCTGTTCGACTACCTGTCGCTGGATACGCTCCGCGCCCAGCAGGAAACCCTTCGCGGTTTCGTCAGTGAACACCTCTTCCTGGCCGTTGGGGCCTACGTCCTGGTCTATGCCGCAGCAACGCTGTTCATGGTGCCCGGCGCGCTGTGGATCACGATCGCCGGCGGCTTCCTGTTCGGGCTGATGGGCGGCACACCGGCAACCGTTGTCGGCGCCACGCTCGGTGCCAGCCTGCTCTTCTTCGCTGCCAGGACCTCCGTCGGGGCGGCCCTGCGCGAACGGGCTGGTCCGTTTGTCAAGAAGATGGAGCGCGGGTTCCAGGAGGACGCCTTCTCGTACATGTTCGCCCTGCGCTTCCTGCCAGTCGTTCCGTTCCCGGTCGCCAACATCGCGCCCGCGCTGCTCGGTGCGAAATACCGTGACTATGCCATCACCACCGCCCTCGGCATCATTCCGGGCGTCATCGCCTATACCTGGATTGGTGCTGGCCTCGGTGCGACCTTCGCCGCCGGCGAAGACCCCAATATTGCCAGCATCGGCCGAAATCTCGTGCCTGCCTTCATTGCACTCGGTGTGGTGTCGCTGATCCCGGTGGCGTACAAGAAGCTCTTCGCAAAGAAGGCTGCCAAACTGGAAGGCACCAGCTGATGCACGATACCAAGGTTCAGGTAAAAGACTACAAGGCCGATCTCGTCGTCATTGGCGGCGGATCGGGCGGCCTGTCAGCCGCCGCCGGCGCAGCCATGTTCGGGCTGAACGTCGTGTTGTACGAGCAGGCCGAGATGGGTGGCGACTGCCTCAATTATGGCTGCGTGCCGTCCAAGGCCCTGCTCAGTGCCGCCAAGGCCGCGCAATCTGCACGCGAGGCCGCGAAGTACGGTATCGGCGTGTCTGCTCCGGTAACAGACTGGGCGGCCGTCAAGGCGCATGTGCGCCACGCGATCGACACGATCGCGCCGGTCGACAGCCAGGAACGGTTCGAAGGGCTTGGCGTCACCGTCATCCGCGAACATGCCCGCTTTGCCGATCCCGATACGGTCGTTTCCGCCAACACCCGCACCCGCGCCCGCCGCATCGTCGTGGCCACCGGGTCGACGGCCTTCATCCCACCGATCGAAGGCCTGAAGACGGTGCCTTACGTCACCAACGAAACCCTGTTTTCGATGCCGGACTTTCCGGAACACCTGGTCATCCTGGGCGGCGGCCCGATCGGCCTTGAAATGGCCCAGGCATTCACCCGCCTCGGCGCAAGGACCACCGTGATCGAAATGGGGCTCGCGCTGGGCAAGTCCGATCCCGCGCATGCGGCGATTGCGATTGGCGCCCTGCGCGACGAGGGCGTCACCGTTCTCGAAGGGCACAAGGCAGTGCGCGTCTCTTCCGAAAATGGCGGCATCAGGGTCCACACCGAACATGACGGTGCCGAGGTTCCGGTCGACGGCAGCCACCTGCTCGTCGCGGTTGGGCGGCGCACCATGCTGGACGGCCTCGACCTTGAGGCCGGCAAGGTCGAGTTCGACCGCAAGGGCATCGTGGTCGGTGACACCCTCCGCTCGCGCAGCAATCGTCGTGTCTGGGCGCTGGGCGATTCCGCCGGCCGCGAACAGTTCACCCATGTTGCCGGCTGGCATGCATCCGTGTTTGCCCGCCGCGCCTTCTTCAAGCAGCGGACGAAAGCCGACAGCCTGCCAATCCCGGCTGTCACCTACACGAGCCCGGAAGTCGCCCAGGTTGCCCTGACCGAGGCAGAGGCCCGCGAGAAATTCGGCGACAGCGTCGAAACCTCGTCCTTCCCGTTCCACGAGAACGACCGGGCGATTGCCGAAGGCAAGACGCTGGGCGAGGCCAAGCTGGTGATCCGCAAGGGAAAGCTGCTCGGCGCCTCGATTGTCGGCGAAGGGGCAGGCGACATCCTGCAGATCATATCGCTGGCAATGTCCAACGGCCTGAAGGTCCAGGACCTGACCAATTTCATCTCGCCCTATCCGACGCGGGCTGAAGTGGTGAAGCGCGCGGCCTCGGCCCATTTCACCGAGGCGCTGTTCAGCAAGTCTGCCAAACGCCTCGTCGGCTTGCTCCAACGCATCCCGTAAGCTAATTCAGCCTGTGTGAGCGACAAGAACCATTCCGGGGCCCTGCCAGACCTGTCAGCGCCGGCGCCGTCGCGCTGGTTCGAAAGCCTGTCGATTCGCCTGTTCGCGCTGACGCTGGTGTCCATCCTGATCGTCGAGGCACTGATCTTCGTGCCCAGCGCGTCGGGTTTCCGGAACGCCTGGCTGCAGGAACGCGTGCAGGCGGCCCGTATCGCGGCGCTCGCCCTCGAAGCGTCGCCGGCGCGCAATGTATCCGAGGAGCTTTCCGACCAGTTGCTGACGAACGCGGAAGTCCTTGCCGTGACCGAACTGGAAGACGACATGCGCATCCAGTTGCTGGCGGCCCAGACACCGATCGCGGGCCAGATGCACAACGTGGACCTTCGCAATTCGAACTCCGTGAGCCGCTCGGCGGCGACACTCGGCGCCTTTTTCGCGCCGGACGACCGGGTGCTGGTCATCTTCGCAGACGGCTCGGCGCTTGGCCGCGTTCTGGAAATCGTCGTGCCCCAGGCACCGATGAAGGCGGCGCTGTGGGCCTATGCCCGCCGGATTGCCGCCCTGTCCCTGCTGATCGCGTTCGTTGCTGCCGGGATCATTTACGTCATGCTGCACTTCCTGGTCGTGCGCCCGATGCGGCGGGTGACGCTGAGTGCGGAACAGTTCCGCAATGATCCGGGCGCCTGGACGCGCCGCCTGCAGCCGACGCCGCGGCGCGACGAGATCGGCCGGGCGCAGAATGCGCTCGCTGACATGGAAGACACCGTGGCGACCAGTTTCCGCAACCGCGCACACCTCGCCGAACTCGGCACGGCGGTGGCCAAGATCAACCATGACCTGCGCAACTCGCTGGCCTCGGCGCAGCTTGTCTCCGACGTGCTCGCCCGGTCGGAAGATCCGCGGGTGCAGAACGCCGCGCCCCGCCTCGAGCGCGCGCTGGAACGCGCGATCAGCCTGGCGACCGAGACACTCGACTATGGCAAGGCAACGCCCCAGCCCGCCCGGCCCGAGCAGTTTCGCCTGCACGCCGCTGTCGAGGAGGCTGCCGCCGAGGCGCTCGCGGCCCACCCGCGGGTGCAATGGAAAAACCTTGTCCCGCCCGATGTCGACATCATGGCCGACCCCGATCACCTGCACCGCATCGTCGCCAACCTTTTGCGCAATGCGGCCGAGGCAATGGACAGTATTGAGTCCGGCGAACGCCGCATCACGGCGACCCTGACCCCCGCCGGCCTCGACATCATCGACACCGGCCCCGGCCTGCCGGACAGCGCCTGCGAGACCCTGTTCAAGCCGTTTGCCGGCAGCTCGCGGCGCAATGGCACCGGTCTTGGCCTCGTGATCGCCCGCGAACTGGCCCAGGGCATGGGCGGCGATCTCCTGCTCGCCAGCACCTCCCCGTCAGGAACCACGTTCTGCCTGCAACTGCCCGGCTATGGCGCGTGACGCAGTACTGCCCGCCGGCCGGCGCCGTGCGTTACCTGCATGTCGACGCCGACCTGATTGTCATCGACAAGCCGGCCGAACTGCTTTCCGTCCCCGGCCGCGGGCCGGCAAAGGCCGACTGCGCCTTGTCGCGTGTCGCCGCTGACCATGCCGACGCCCTGACGGTTCACCGCCTCGACATGTCCACGAGCGGCCTGCTCCTGTTCGCGCGGTCCAAGCCGGTGCAGCGCAACCTCTCCACCCAGTTCGAACGCGGCGAGGTCGCCAAGGCCTATGTGGCCGACGTGTGGGGCACGCCGGATCCTGCCGGGGGCCTGATCGACCTGCCGCTCAGCCATGACTGGCCGAACCGACCGCGCCAGAAGGTCAATCACGAGACCGGCAAGCCGAGCCGGACGGAATATGCCACCATGCGCCTGCACAGCCGCGGCGCCCGCCTCCGCCTCACGCCCCTCACCGGTCGCACCCATCAGCTGCGCCTCCATCTCGCCGCCATCGGCCACCCCATTCTGGGCGACGACATCTACGCACATGCCGAGGCGCTGGCGGCTGCGCCACGCCTGCACCTGCATGCCACCACGCTGCGCCTGCGCCACCCGGCGACCGGCCAGGCTGTGGAATTCGAGGCGCCGTGCCCGTTCTGATGCAGGCGGAATTGACTCGCACGGAAGCGTGTATTATCGTTATTCGATAATAGGGAGACTCATCGATGCACGCCGAAATCGTTCGCTTGTCGCTGCACCATGTTGATTTCAAGATCGTCAACGAAGACCGCATGCACGTGCTGCAATGGCGCCGTACCCTGCTCTGGGACGAAGTCCTGCTCGACGGCAAGCGGCAGGCGTCCAGCCACGGCCTGTGGGGCCGCGAGAGCGTCTATGGGCTGGTTTTCGGACGCGATCTTGAGGGCAAGGGCGGCACGCAGGTCATGCTGATCCTGGATACGCGGACGCACAATGACTGGCAGAACAACAACCTGCATGTTCGCGGAGTCCGCCTTGAGGGCAAGGACGGTCCGCTGGTCTCGTTCGGCACGCTGGACCCGAAATCGCTCGAAAAGCCGGCCACCTTTGCCGAATGGATGAAGAAGACGATGGGCATCGAGTGGGGCGCCGACACGCACCGGCCCCACTAGCCTATCTTTCAGGGACCAGACGCACCTCGGCCTTGCGGTTGAGCGGTTCATCCTCGCCGTCCTCGGTCACCGACCCCATTTCACCATAGGCGATCAGGCGCACCCGTTCGGCATCCACGCCGCGTGTTTCCAGCGCCGCCTTGACCGCTGCGGCGCGGGCGGCCGAAATCGCCTCGTTCGTCGCCGAATCCCCGTTGGCATCGGCAAAGCCCTCGATCTCCATCTTGCGCAAGTCGCAGCGCGAATAGGAATCCGACACGGTATCAATCACGGCATCGGACTGGTCAGACAGGCTGCTGGAGCCTTCCTCGAAATAGATCGAGAATGTCTCGGCCCCGCAATCCGGCGTGGCGGCGAAATCTTCGGCGACAGCGGCCGGCAGCGGGGCCGGGCGCGAAACACAGGCCGCCAGCATCAGCGGCGCAATCAGGTAAATAGCAGTTTTCATCAGACTCTCCAGCAAGCCCTACCTATCCCTGAAGGCCCGACAGGTTCCGTCTCAGAGCCGTTTCTTTGTCCGGCCCTCGTGCGCGCGCGCCGTGGCGGGGTCATCCGGCCAGTCATGCTTGGGATAGCGTCCGCGCATGTCCTTCGCCATGTCCCGGTAGCCGTTCTCCCAGAAACGCGGCAGGTCCTGCGTCGTGGCCGCCGGCTTCATGCCGGGCGAGAGGAGTTCCACCGTCACCGGCATCCGGCCCGATGCGATCGCCGGATGGCTGGCAAGGCCGTAAAAGGCCTGCGCCCGCGCCGAGACAAGCGGCGCACGCGGATCGATATAGTCGACCGAGGCCGTCTGCCCGGAAGGCAGCGCCAGCGACAGCGGCGCATACAGCCGCAATGCGTCCTGCAATTGCCAGTCGAGCGAGCCGACCAGCGCCTCCCGCACATGACCGTCGCTCGGCACCCGTGCGCCCTGGCGCGTCAGCAGCGGCGTCAGCCAGTCTGCGGCCGTCTCGCGCAGCACCGCCAGTGTCAGGCCCGGTGCTTCCACCAGCCCGGCCCGCTCCAGCAGCCTGATCCGCCCGAGCGTCTCGTCGACCACACGGTCCGCGCCGATTGCCGCAAAGCCTTCCGTCGCAATCGCTGCCAGCATGGCCTGTGCGGCCACGGCCGGCGCCGGCTTCGGCAGGGGGGCTTCGGACAGGATGATGGCGCCGAGCGAGCGAACCCGCCGCGCCGTGAACCGTCCGGTCTTCGGCTCGAAGTCCGCCCGTTCCTCCGTGGTCACGCCGCCGAGCGCCAGCGCATCTGCCTCGGCCAGCGGCACAGCCAGCGTGATGCGTGCCTGCCCGCTCGCGCCGCCAAGATCAGCGACCACGAGCCAGTCGCATTTTGCCAGACTGTCCGTCTCCGGCAGGCTGGCGGCCCGCCCGGAGGCCATGAGATAGACACCGGCACTACCCGGACGGGCACGCGCGATCTGGTCTGGCCAGGCCTTGGCGAGCAGTTTCGCAACATCGCCGGTCGGTGCGGCGCCCTTGCCCCAGGCCCGGGCCTGCTGCTGCAGCGTGCGCGCACGCGGCGACCGGTCTGCCCGGAACCGGCTGAGGCGTTCGCGGATGTCTGCCGACGGGCCGCCGATCCCCCGCTCACCCGCCAGCGCCGCGATCTCGGCCGCCAGGGCCCGCTCACCGGATGAACCGGCCCCGGCGACAAGCGCCGCAAGGCGAGGCGACAGGGGAAGGCGCGCCATCTCGGTCCCCAGCGCTGTCAGGCCACCGCCTGCATCCAGCGCCCCAAGACGCTCCAGCATGTCCGTTGCGGCCCTCAGCTTGCCTGGCGGTGGCGCGTCCAGCCAGGTCAGGTTCCCGGCATCCCGCTCGCCCCACTCGGCCAGCGCCAGCACCAGGCCCGACAGGTCGCTGACCAGGATTTCCGGCTGCGGCGCCGCGGTCAGGCCGCGCGTCGCCGCCTCGTCCCATAGCCGGTAACAGACACCCGGCGCGGTGCGCCCGGCCCGGCCCCGCCGCTGGTCGACAGACGCCCGCGAGGCCCTGACTGTCGTCAACCGCTGGCCGAGACCGCCCATGTCCTCTTCCGCCACCCGGGCGAGACCACTGTCGATCACCACGGTGACGCCTTCAATGGTCAGCGCACTTTCGGCAATATCGGTGGCGAGCACGATCTTGCGCGTGCCGGGCGGGGCAGGCGCCACTGCCGCATCCTGCTCGCCGGGCGAGAGGGCCCCGAACAGCGGCGCCACCACGCAGCCGGCCTCGATGTCCTCCAGCCGCTCGGCCACGCGGGTGATTTCGCGTGCACCCGGCAGGAAGGCGAGGATCGAGCCCTTTTCTTCCCGCAAGGCCCGCCGGATCGCGGCCGCCATCCTGTCCTCGATACGGTCGGTGGAACGGCCGAGATAGCGCGTTTCGACCGGATATTGCCGTCCGGCGCTTTCGATCACCGGTGCCCCGATCGCCCCGGCCACGCGCGCCGTGTCCAGTGTCGCCGACATGACCAGCAGGCGCAGGTCTTCCCGGAGCGCGCCCTGCGCTTCCAGCGCGAGCGCAAGGCCGAGGTCGGCATTGAGGCGCCGCTCATGGAATTCATCGAAGATCACTGCCCCGACGCCTGTCAATTCCGGGTCCGACAGGATGCGGCGGGTAAACAGGCCGTCCGTGATCACCTCGATCCGTGTTGCGGCAGAGACCTTCCGGTCAACCCGCGTCGTCAGGCCGACGGTCTGGCCGAGCGGTTCGCCAAGCGTCTGCGCCATGCGCATTGCGGCCATGCGCGCGGCCACGCGGCGCGGTTCGAGCAGGATGATGCGCCCCTCGATGACCGCAGGGCCGCCGGTCAGGCCCGCCAGCGCCAGCGGCACGCGCGTCGTTTTCCCCGCGCCCGGCGGCGCGGCCAGAACCAGCCGCGTGCCGTCACGCAGCGCCGTGCAGACCTCGTCGAGGACCTCGTCAATCGGCAGGGGAGCAATCGGTGCGTGCATGGCTGGCAGACATAGGGCGGCCAGGCCTGAAAGGGCAATGGCCATCCGGTTCGGAAATCGGCGCATCAATGTTTGCCTTCGCCGCAAAGCGCCCGTACCGTCACCGTTCAGGATTTGAGGGAGTTGTGTATGGGCTGGTGGTTTCGGATAGACCTTTGGAAGCGTGTGATGGCCGGCCTGGTGCTGGGCGCCGCCATCGGCCTGATCCTGCGGCAGGTATTGGGCGCCGAGGCTGCCGGGGCCAATGTCACGGTCTGGGCCAAGCCCATTGGCGACGCCTTCATCAATCTCATCAAGATGCTGGTGGTGCCGCTGATTTTCACGACGCTGGTATCCGGCGTGCTCGCCATGGGCGATCCCAAGAAACTTGGCAGTCTCGGCGGGCGAGCGCTTGCCATGTACATGTGTACCACGCTGATCGCGGTATCCTTTGGCCTGCTGCTGGGCAGCCTGATCCAGCCGGGCGCGGGATTTGATACGTCAACTGTCAGCACCGCAGACCTCGAAAGCGCGCGGGCCCAACTGGAAGCCAATCCCCAGCCCGGCAGCGTTGCCGAGCAACTGCTGCACACCATCCTGTCGATCATCCCGACCAACCCGGTCGCCGCGATGGCCAATGGCGACGTGCTGCCGATCATCTTTTTCGCGATCCTGTTCGGCATCGGCATCCTGGTCTCGGGTGAAGCCGGCAAGCCGCTGGCCAATGTCATGAACAGCGCCGCCGAAGCCATGATGAAACTGACACTGATCGTCATGGAGACCGCGCCCCTTGGCGTGTTCGCGCTGATGGCCTGGGTGCTGGGGGATCGCGGGCTGACGATCCTTGCGGTGCTCGGCAAGATGACCGCTGCGCTCTATATCGCCTGCGCCCTGCACATGCTGTTCACCTTCGGATTCATCATCAAGGTGATGCTGCGCCTGCCATTGTTCGACTTCTTCCGGGGTGCGATCGACGCGCAGGCTGTCGCCTTTTCGACCTCTTCCTCGAACGCAACCCTGCCGATGACCTTGTCGTGCGCGACCCAGAACCTGGGCGTCAGCAAGTCCATCGCGTCATCAGTGCTGCCGCTGGGCGCAACCATCAACATGGACGGAACGGCCCTCTACCAGGGCCTGATCGCCCTGTTCGCCGCCCAGGCCCTTGGCCTGCCGATGACGGTGAGCATGTATGTCACCATCGCCCTGATGGCGACGCTGGTGTCGATCGGCACGGCCGGCATCCCGTCAGTCAGCCTGTTCCTTGCCGCCACCACGCTCAGCGTCGTCGGCGTGTCACCGGAGCAGACCGTTCTCATCATCGCGCTGCTCTTCCCGTTCGACCGGATCCTCGACATGATGCGAACGGTGACCAACATCACGGGCGATCTCGCAGTGGCCACCGCCGTCGCGAAATGGGAAGGCCAACTCGATGAAGAGGTCTTCCGGGCCCGCGACACCGTCTGACGCGGGCATGGCGGGCTGGCGGAAATACGCCGGGCTGGCGGCACTGTGCGCCCTGGTTCTTGGCGTCATGGCTGCAGGGATTACCGGCGCCTGGGACATTGACGGGTTCGACCGCACGCTCACAGACCAGGTGCCGGGCCTGCGCACCGACTGGCTGACGACGGCCATGCTGGTCGTGTCGGCGCTGGGGGATGCCAGGTACCTGTCGGTGTTCGGCGTGGTCGTCGTGCTGACACTGCTCGCGCGGCGGGCCTGGCGGCCGGCGGCAGGCGTTGCGCTGGCTTACAGCCTGCTGCCCATCATGGTGCGCCTGATCAAGGGATGGGTTGTCCGGCCCCGGCCCACGGTTGACCTCTATGGGGGTGTCGAGGCTTTCAGTTTCCCGAGTGGCCATGCCGCCAATGCGATGATGATCTATGGCGGTCTTGCCGTGCTGACATGGATGACGCTTGGCGGCCGGCGGCGGGTTGTCATTGCCGGCCTGCTTGCCCTGCTCGTGGTCTCCATCGCCGTTTCGCGGGTCTATCTCGGGGCGCACTGGCCGAGCGACACGCTGGCCGGTCTCGCCGTCGGGGGGGTGATGCTGACGGCCCTCGCAGCCTGCCTCCACCACCCTGCCACACCCGCCGTCCCCCGCGCCGCCCCCGTCACATCCCTCTGCGTCCTCTGCCTCACCGGCCCTGTCTACGCCCTTCTCACCCTGCCGGCCGCACGTGTGCTGTACCATGCCCTCGGATAGGTGCCTCAGATGCTGACCCGCCGGAGCGTCCTCTCGCTCGCCATCCCGATCGTGCTCGCACAGGCGGCCACCGCCACGACCGGCCTCGTCGATACCGCCGTGATGGGCCGTTTCGGGGACAAGGCAGACCTTGCGGCCGTCGCCATCGCGGCAGTGGCATACAGTTTCATCTATTGGGGTTTCGGCTTCCTGCGGATGTCGACGACCGGCCTGTCGGCCCAATCCAACGGGCGCGGCGACGTGGCCGAGGTGCGCGCCGTGCTGCTGCGGGCCGTGATGCTGGGTGGGGCGATCGGCCTTGCCATCTTCCTGTTGTCGCCGCTGCTGCGCTGGGCCACGTTCGCCGCCTTCGCGGGCACCGAGCATGTCGAATCTCTCGCCGCGGGCTATTTCAACGCGCGCATTTTCGGGGCCCCGGCCTATCTCATGTCACTCGGCATTACCGGCTGGCTGCTCGGCACGGGCAAGACCGGGCAGATGCTGGCGGTGCAGATTGTCATGAACGGTGTCAATGTCGTGCTCGACGCATGGTTCGTCGCCGGGCTGGACCTCGGACCGGCCGGCATCGGGGCCGGCACCGCGATTGCGGAATGGACGGCTGTCGCCTTCGGGCTCGTCCTGGTGCGGTCAGGGTTCCGGGGCCACGCACACCTGCTCGACCGCGCCCGGCTTGCGGCCCTGTTCTCGGCCAATCGCGACATCATGGTCCGCACGCTGGCCCTGGTGTTCTGCTTCGCCTGGTTTGTCAGGTCCGGCACGCTGATCAGCACCGCGGCAACCGCCGGCAACGAGGTGCTCCTGCAATTCATCACGGTGGCCGCCTTCGTGCTCGACGGCTTTGCCTTCGTGGCGGAAAAGGAAACGGGCGAGGCCTATGGCGGCGGGGACCGGAAACGGCTCGCCCGCGCGATGCGGCTGACGACGGAGTTTGCACTCGGGTCAGGGGTATTGATCGCGCTGGTCTACTTCCTTGGCGGCGGCTGGGTCATTTCGACCTTCATCGCGGACCCCGAGGCGCGCAGTGCGGCGCTGCAATTCCTGCCCTGGTGCGCCATCGTTCCGGTGCTCGGCGTCGCGGCCTGGCAGCTTGATGGACTGTTCATTGGCACCACACAGGGCCGGGCACTGAGAACCGCAGGCGTCCTGGCTGCCATCCTCTATGTCGGCACCGACATGCTGCTTCGCCCGGCCTTCGGGAATGCCGGCGTCTGGACGGCGTTCCTCAGCATGTACGTGTACCGCGCCGTCGCCCTCGGCGCCTTCGTGCCAGGCCTGTTCAGAGGCCTGTCCCGACCGCCTCAGCCAGCCGTGTGAAGCCATCGGCCGCCAGCAGCGCCGGCAGGTCCTCATGTATCTGCGCAACGAGGCCGGGGCCGGAATAGACAAGCGCGGAATAGAGCTGGACTGCATGAGCACCCGCCTTGATCTTGGCGTAAGCGTCCGCTGCCGAGGCGATGCCGCCCGCCCCGATCAGGTCGAATTCACCGCGCAGTTCGGCGGCAAAGGCGGCAAGGACACGGGTAGACGGCGCCATCAGGGGTGCGCCGGAGAGGCCACCCGCTTCACCCTTGTCGCGGCTTGTCAGCGTGTCCGGCCGGGCAAGTGTCGTGTTGGAGACGATCAGGCCGGCCAGCCAGGCGCCTTCCTTGCGCACGACACCGACAATGTCGGCAATGGCCGACCGGTCGAGATCGGGCGCGACTTTCAGGAAAACCGGCTTGCCTGCCCGGTCAGCGGCGCCGCAGGCGGCCAACAGGCTCTGCAGCGCGCCCTTGTCCTGCAGGCCGCGCAGGCCCGGTGTATTCGGCGAGGAAATGTTGACCGTGACATAGTCGGCATGGGGCGAGACGGCTTCGATGCCGCGCACATAGTCGGCGATCCGGTCCTGGCTTTCCTTGTTGGCGCCGACATTTGCGCCGATCGGCGCCGTTCCGCGATAGGCTTTCAGGCGGCGCACGAAATAGGCGAGCCCGTAATTGTTGAAACCCATCCGGTTGATGACTGCGCCGTCTTCGCTGAGACGGAACAGGCGTGGCTTCGGGTTTCCCGGCTGCGGCAGGGGCGTGACGGTGCCACATTCGACGAAGCCGAACCCGAAACGGGCCATTGCGGCAGGCACTTCGCAATTCTTGTCGAAACCGGCGGCGAGGCCGACGGGGCCGGCAAGGGTCAGGCCGGACCGGGGCAGGGTGACCGAGAGGGAGGGATCAATGGCGGGCGTGCGCAAGGGCACGCCAAGGCCGCGCTTGAGCGCAGAAATCGTAGCGGAATGGGCCGCTTCGGGCGGCAGCATCCTGACGGCGGCAACGCCCATGCCGATGAGGCCCATCTACAGGTCCTCCGGCATTTGAGGGGTGCCGCCGGAGTCCAGGTCCAGCTGCCAGAGGCGTGTGGCGAGGGCGATGGCGAGGGGGTGGTAAAGGTGGGGGAAGAGAGTACCCCCGCGGCTCGGTTCCCATTTCAGGGGCGGCAGGTCGGCGATCGCGAATTCCAGCAGGCGCACGCCGGATGCTCCGGCATAGTGGAGCCGTGCGGTTTCAGCGACCGAGTCGCGCGCCGACAGGTGGACATACCCATCGGCGAGATCGAGCGCGGTCGCGGTCACGCCCGCCGCTTCGGCAGCCGCCCAGTCAGCCACGGTCAGAAGCTTGTAGACATGTGTGTCGGTCATGCGCGCGTTTCAGCAGGCTTTGGGCGGGTGCGCAACGGCCCGGCCTGTGCAATCCTGCGCGTGCACGGACAGGGAGGGCCCCTTGGCAATTGACCCATACGACCCGGATCTACTCGGTTTCAGGCTGGAGAATGGCCGCACTGTGGAAGAAGAGCTGCAGCGCCTGGATGCGTTTGCCCGCATGCTGGATTCGCAATTTTCCGTCATGGGAGTCCGGTTCGGCCTGGATTCACTGCTGGGCCTTGTCCCGGTCGCGGGCGACGTGACGACGGGCGTCGCGGGGCTCTATGCGCTGTCCACGGCGATACGGCTGAAACTGCACCCGCTGGCGGCGGGGCAGATTGCCTGGAACATCCTGTTCGACACGGCGGTGGGCGCGATACCCGTTGCCGGCGACATATTCGACTTCTTCTTCAAGTCAAACACGAAGAATTTCAAGGTGATACAGCGCCATCTCACCCGCAAGGTCGCCCGCCACCAGAAGGCCGCAGGCCGGCTGTCAGACCTGCGGGGCTGACCGGGGATCGGAGGCGCGTGCGAGGGTCCAGCCGCCGGTTGGGGATTCGCAGGCGGCAAAGCGGCCGCGCTCCTGCCCGGGGAAAGCGTAGGCGACATCCCGGCAATTCACGGTGACGGTTTCGGGGACAACGTCCGACACGAAGCTGATCACCCTGTCGGAGGGGGCGCCCGTATAGACAATCGGACGCACACTGGCCGCCGCTGTCTCGCGCTGGAACGTGCGCTCGAACAGGATCGTCATTTCGCGCCCGTCAGGCAGCGTCAGGGACTGGCCGACGCCATCATCGACAACAGCGACACGGCGCAGGAATTCCGACCGGAAACCGTCAAGCGCCGCATCTTCGAACGGCTGCGCGGCCGTCAGGCCTGCGCGTTCGGCCAGGAAGGCATCAACCGTGCGCGGACTGGCCGGGACCGGCGCAAGGGGGCGGACAGCCAGGCGGGTCTGGCGGTAGGTATCCGGCGCACTGGCCGCGACGAGAAGATCCGCCGGGCGTGCCGGCTTGAGTGAGGCCGGCGTGGGGATGGGGCCGACATGCGGCGTGGGC